>NZ_CP035807.1:0-1222579 GCF_008329945.1 Thiospirochaeta perfilievii
TTTTTTTAGAGTCGTTATGTTCGACTTTTGGGCGAAGAGGGACTTGAACCCCCGACATCCTGCTTGTAAGGCAGGCGCTCTCCCAACTGAGCTATTCGCCCTTGATTTGTATATCTCTCAATCAACGAGATGAAAAATACCATAAGATCTTATAATTGGTCAATAGTATCTTTTAAAAAAACATCAACTCTGTCTGTTAATTTGTTAGAACTATCATAAACATAGATAAAAAAACTCTTTTTATTTGGAATAATCTCAATTTCAAACTGATTATCTTTAAATAAACTACTTATAATCTTAAAGTCTCCCTTAAAATTTGGTTTATCAATATAGACTCCATTAAGTATAATTTTATCATCAAAATACTTAATTGTTGTTGAACCTAATATTCCAGAAGAAAAATTAACTACAGAGATATAAGATTTACCATTAAAATAGTTAGAAATACCAATAAAGTTCCACTTTTGATCTAATAATACCCTATTATGGGGCTCACTATCGATCCAGCTATCTAATAACTTATCTAGGGATGTGGAATAACCTACAACTTCCCCATAATAAAACGATGTAACCCCTGTATTTTTGACCCTTACCTCTAGGGAGTCACCCATCTTACCTTTATGGGTAATAATTGACCTACTTACTAAATAATCTAGATGATTCTTAGATGATCTAAGTAGGTTCTCTGAACTAACCAATGTATTTAACCCCTTCTCCTGCCTATATAGGTTAATTTCATCTTGTAGAGGGGAATTAGAGAAGAGATAGATAGACTTAATAGATATAAAAAAAAGTAGTATTAGAGTTTTGGGAATGTTAATTGTTTCCCACCTATAATATGGGCGTGGATATACTCAACTTCCTGTCCACCCTCTTCTCCATTGTTAAAAATTACTCTATAACCCTTATTTAAACCTAACTCTTTTGCTACAACTGCGACTCTTTTAATAAACTCCCCAGTTTTAACAACATCTTGCTCCTCAAAATCGCTAAACCTTTGGATCTTTTCCTTTGGTATAACTAATACATGTATTGGGGCAATTGGGTTAATATCCTTAAAAGCGTATACAACATCATCTTCGTAAATCTTAGTAGATGGGATTTCTCCCTTCAAAATTTTATCAAATATAGTTTCATTCATATACCCATTATAAAAGTGTTATAAATATTTGTACAGACTCTATTAATTAGAAAGCATAACTATGATATTATTCAACTATTATGGCTGAAGAAACAACAAGAAATATTGGAATTATGGCACACATAGATGCCGGTAAAACAACTACGACCGAAAGAATTCTCTATTACACAGGTAAGAACCATAGAATTGGTGAAGTAGATAATGGTAATGCAACAATGGATTGGATGGAACAGGAGCAAGATAGGGGAATAACAATAGTTTCCGCTGCTACTACATGTTTTTGGCATGACCACCAAATAAATATAATTGATACACCGGGGCATGTTGATTTTACTGCTGAAGTAGAGAGATCTTTAAGGGTTTTAGATGGAGCAGTAGGAGTTTTTTGTGCTGTTGGAGGCGTAGAACCCCAGTCAGAAACAGTTTGGCACCAGGCCGATAGATACAGTGTACCAAGAATTGCATATATAAATAAGATGGATAGAATCGGTGCAAATTTCTATAATGTTCTAGAAGATATTAAAACTAGGTTAGGAGCAACACCTGTTCCCCTTCAGATACCAATGGGAGAGGAGTCATCATACTGTGGGAATATAGATTTAATTACTATGGAAGAGCTAAGATGGGACTCAATGAGCGATGGTTCAGTTATTACTCGATCACCTATTAAAGATGAGTGGTTAGCAAAAGCTGAAGAGTGGAAAGAGAAACTACTTGATGAATTAGGTGTATATTCTGATGAGATAATGGAGTTATACCTTGAAGGTAAAGAGGTTCCTATAGAGCTATTAAAATCAGTTATTAGAGAGAACACAATTAATCAATCTATAGTTCCTATTTTTGTAGGTTCTTCCCTTAAAAACAAGGGAGTTCAACCTGTTTTAGATGGTGTAATTGACTTCCTTCCGGCTCCAGAAGAGTTAGAGCCGGTAAAAGCCCATAGTGTTAAAAAAGATGAGGATATACTTATAGAGAGATCTGCTAAGGGTGACCTTGCCGGTCTTGTATTTAAAATCCAACAGGATAAGGATGCTGGAGCACTATGTTTTATTCGTATCTACTCTGGAGTACTCAAATCAGGAACTGCTGTATATAATGTTAATAAAAAGAAGAAAGAGAGAATTGGACGAATTCTAAGAATGAGTGCAAACTCATCGGAGCAGATATCCTCAGTAGGTGCAGGGGATATCGCTGTAGTAGTTGGGATGAAATTTGCACAGACCGGAGATACAATAACAACAGAGGGTAACCAAATACTATTAGAACAGATGGAGTTCCCAGAACCTGTAATATCCGTAGCTATTGAACCTAAAACAGTTAGTGATCAGGATAAGATGAAAAATGCTCTTGAGAATTTAAAAAGAGAGGATCCTACATTTAAAGTTGCAGAAGATGCTGAAACAGGACAGTTAGTTATATCAGGGATGGGAGAGCTACACTTAGATGTTTTAGTAACTAGGGTTCTAAAAGAGTATAAAGTAGCTGCAAATGTGGGTAACCCTCAAGTATCCTACAGGGAGACAGTAACAAGTGAAGTTGTTCACAATGAAATTTTTGAGAAAACCCTAGGTGGTAAAGAGAACTTTGCAGATATAACTTTAAAAATATCTCCACAGTCCAGAGGTGAAGGTAATTTATTTATCTCTGAGTTAAAGAAAAATCAACTACCTCTAAATCTTGTAGAGTCTATAAAAAATGGAGTAGAAGCTGCCTTTGGAGCTGGTTCCCTAATGGGTTACCCAACAGTAGATATTAAAGTAACACTTGTTGATGTTAATTATGATGAGTTAAAGGCAAGTGAAACAGCATTTGAAGCAGCTGGAGCACTAGGTTTTGACTCCGCCTTTAGAAAAGCAGCACCAGTTTTATTAGAACCCCATATGAACCTTGATGTTCTATGTCCTGCAGACTATGTAGGTGAAGTAATTAGTGGTTTAACAAAGCGTGGTGGTATTGTTAATAGCATGGAGAGTAAAATTGCCCATGAGCATGTAAAAGCTCAAGCACCCCTTGTTAAGATGTTTGGTTATACTACAACCCTTAGAAGTCAAACCCAAGGACGTGGTACCTTTGCAATGGAGTTTAGTCACTACGCTCCTAAAGAGTAGTTTTAATAACATGGATAGGATAATATATCCTATCCATATATTTTTTATTAACTTTAAAACTAAACAATAGAGTTTATAAACCCTTTCAAGGACTCTTCTAATATGTCTATAACAATATTAAAACCGTCATCTGCACCATAATATGGGTCTGGTACATCACTATTTCTATAATTTGTTGAGTAGTCTGTCATTAATGATACTCTGTTTTTATACAAGTTACTTTTATCTAGAGATAGAACATCCCTTAAGTTACTTTTATCCATAACAACTATATGATCAAAATTAGTAAAGTCCTCTGTTGTAAACTGCCTAGAGTTTGAATTTAACTCATAACCTCTTTTTTGGGCAGCCCTTCTCATTCTAACATCAGGTGTTTCTCCTACATGGTAGGCAGAGGTTCCTGCTGAATCTATATAAAACTGGGAATCTAATCCCAAATCAGAAACTATACTTTTAAATATTCCCTCTGCAGTTGGACTTCTACATATATTACCAAGACAGACAAACAGAACTTTTATCATAAGACCTCCAAAACTACTATTTTACAAACTCTATTTAGTATAAAATTATTACATATTATTGTTTCAAAAGGAATATATATGTTAATTACTAATGAGTATTTTGAAGGAAAAGTTAAATCCATATCATTAACCACAAGTGAGGGCCCTGCAACTGTAGGAGTAATGGAAAAGGGAGAGTATCAATTCTCTACAACGAAAAAGGAGATTATGATTGTAACATCAGGTAGATTAAAGGTTAAACTCCCAGGTAAAGAGAAGTACAAAACTATAGTAAAAAACAGATCTTTCCAAGTTTATGAGAATAAAACATTTGATGTAATTGCAGAAGAAGAGTGTTCCTATATATGTTATTATAAATAAGCGAATAGGGATGATTTACTGTATCTACTCCATCTCTAATTGTATTAAATATAATCTGAAATCAAACTCTAATTGAAAGTAGTTTGACTCCATATTTTGACATAGGGAGTAGAATTTCTTATCATGATTTTTCTCTTTTAAATGGGCTAATTCATGAACTACTATCATTTTTAGAAATTCATCTGGACACTTTTTAAATATAGATGAAATTCTAATCTCAATTACAGACTTTGTTTTTCTTCCATGGGAAAAAGATTTTGAACTATTTAATCCTAAGGCCTTATAAACCCTATCTATACTATCATCATAGGATACTTTATGAAGAGGTTGGGATTTTTTAAGATACCTATTTTTTAACTGTTTTGCATAGAGAAGTAACTCTTTATTATTAGATATAGAGTGATAATTAGGATATCTATCTAATAGATACTTTTCTAACATATTATTCTCGATTAAAGAACAAACAGAATTATAGGTTTCTGTAGAGTAGTTTGATATTAGACTTAAATCTATCTCTTCTATTTTAGGCATGGGATAGATTTTATATATAAACCTAAGTATTGGCTATAGTAACTAATACTTAGGTTATACTTTTTTAACCCATAACTACACTAATTTTATTAATTGATCCTTCTTTTTGTGGCGGAACAATATTACCACTAATATTTGTACCATTTACAGATATCATTCGAACCCCTTTTTCCACACAGTTAGGGTTAGTGAAATTAATTATATATCTTGCTCCTCTAAAGTTTCTCTCCATTTTGAAGTTACTCCACTTAGGGTCTACACAGGGATCAATAACAAGCCCACCATAATCAGCTCTTACACCAAAAATGTACTCTGTTAATGCCATATGCATTGTTGGTGCAGTTCCAGTTAACCAAGTATGGCCTCCTCTCCCATGACTATCTATCCCCTTTCCTCTAACATACTCTGGGTATACATAGGGCTCAGACTTATATACATCCTGATCAGCACTCATATTCTCCGGAAGGTTTTTTTGGTAGTGGGCAACAGCTTCAGCACCTTGTCCAACCATACAGTAGGACTGTACTAACCAGGCATTTAAATGCATAAAAATCCCACCATTCTCCTTCATTGCAGGAGGCTCTTTCTCTATATTCCATGTTCTTTTTGGCAGCTTTTTATTTTCCGACAGGTCTGAATACACAGGATAACAGAGCATAGCACCCCATTTTGAGTCTAAATATTTTTTAACCGCATCTAGTGACTTACGCCCCTGTTCTTCATCTGCTACTCCAGAGTTAATACCAAAGGCCTGGGGTTCTAAAAATATTTTAGCAAACTCACTCTCAGATGAACCAAGATCAGCCTCCTGTTCTTCATTAAAGAGAGCTCTTTTAAAATAACCCTCCTTATCCATACAGTACTCTTTTATTGAATTCTTAATTTTTAATGCTCTATCCTCGTACTCTTTAACTAACTCTACTCTTCTATCTGAAGCTCTAAATAGATTAGCCATATCAATTAAGCCTGAATATAGTTGTTGGGCAACCATTACAGATTCAACATCTCTATTCGGGCCACTTCCTTTTCTATTTTCATTAAGGTCATCATTCCAATCACAATCCTTCATATATGGTAGATGTCTTGGAGAAGAGTCTGCCCAAACAGAGTCTAACCCTTTTATACAGTGCTCAAGAATACTCCCTTTAAAATCACCTAGACCCTCTTTTTTATCGGCGTAATCTGTAACTTCATCTAAAAAATTAAAATCTCCACTCTCTTTACAATATTTAACAACTGCATTTGCAAACCATATAGGGTCGTCAGATGCTTCTATGGATCTATTACCTAGCTGATCTATAAAAAAATTATGATAGGTCTTCCCGCTATTAAACATCTGGGTAGATATATGTTTTAAAACTCCAGCCATCTCCATACCCCTATATGGAAAAGTATATAGAATATCCTGAAGTATATCCCTAAACCCCCAGCCATACTCATATCCTGTATGATACCTAGACTTCATCCTATTTAATATATATACAATTTCACACTGGTATTGCAGCCACTTAAAACCATGATTTATTTTTTCATCAGGAGAGTAAATATTTAGTCTATTTAGTGTTTTTTCCCACCAAGAGACAACATTTTTAATCATAAACTCTCTTTTATCCCCATTGTGTATTAGATCTAAATACCTTTTAAACTCTTTTTTACCATTATTATAGTAGTCATTCGTAGATCCAGATATTAAGGTTACTGCAAATTCTAGACTCTCCCCTGGGTTAATAGTCACTTCATTTTTAAAAACACCACAGGCGTTTCTTAAATAGGGAGTATTTTCCGACTTTAATGAGTCATTTAAAATTGCTCCTGGATTTTTTTGGTTATTAAACCTGCTTCCATAAAAGTTCTCAAGATTTGTATCATACTTTGTGCTCTTGTTATTAAGTGTAGAGTGGAAGATAGCAACATTTCCAAGCATTCCATTAATATCATCCCTATTATCCTTAATCGATATTCCATGATTCCTACGAAATACAATTGATTTTAACTCTGAGTCATAATATGACCCACCAAAAAAACCGTCATTATCACCGGCAAGAAGCCTATCTAGAGCATCCCCCATATGTATTGGAACAAAGGGATAAAGGGTCAAGTTTTTAACTTTATCGCTACAGTTTTTAATAGTAACATTCTGTATCCAGCCATCAAACTCTTCTGGAACAACCATCACCTGAGTTGTTTTTATTCCGTTATATTCACTATTAAAGGTTATTTTCCCAAACTCTAGTGTAGTATTTAAACTCTGATTCTTTTTTCTTATTGGTTGCCATGTAGTTGTAAATAGATCCTTATCATCCCTATCATATATATAGATATACCTACCCATATTATCCTCGTCATTAAGGTGTAGTTTTGTATCTACAAATGTATTTTCATGGGTACCACGAACATCAAATCCACCCCCTGTATATGTTACACCACTACAAAAAGTCTCAGTCCCTGGTTGATTTACCCGTATTAAGTAGTGAAGCCAGGGTTCCGGGGTGTAGGGATTTGTTATTTTATATTTATCATCTGGGGTAAAAAAGCCGTACTTGTTCATTCATCTCTCCTATTTTATCTTTACATAGCTATTTTCAATCAAAATTCTACCCTCTTTTTTAAGGGCATAAATTATACTATCTATATCATTTTCACTAACTTGGATTTTCTTTTCATGTTGTAGTAATTGGGGTATATCTTTAATAAATAAAATTTTATTTTGTTTAATAGTATTAATAATTAAACTCTCTACCTTATACTCTATCTTCTGCTTATTTTTCATTTTCTCAATATGAACTCTATTAATAACCTCTGCTATTGGTTTAAGATCCTCAAAATACTCCTTTTTACACTTTATATAGACAGCTATTTTATCCTCGGTTCCTGAATTTCTACAAAACATAGAGCCTATAACTATTCCATCTAAGTAGATTGAGGCGTACAACATACTACTATCTTCTTTCGATTCAAACTCTACACTATAACCTCTATCTAATTTTTTAACTCTACTTAGAATTAGATCCTTATCTTTATTCCAAATATCACTGCTTGGATAGAATAGAGTTTTATTTACAAAATATGTGTAGAATGTATGACTAGACCCCTCATCGTAGGGGTTTGAAGCATGGATAGTATCTAAACCAAGGGTATTTATGGCGTAAATTGTAAAAAGAGTTGTAATTAATCCATTGCCAGACTTAAGAGAAACCTCTTTACCTCTGGAGTTTTTAAATATAAATGGAAGTATCAGATGTCCCGAAGACTCTAATCCAAGGAGTAGATCTCTATCTTTAAATGTACCGATCCATTTATCTCCTACGCTAACTATTTTAGAGTTCAAGCCTAGTTTTTTAGAAGCCCAATAGGAAGTCATTATATCTGACTCTACAGTTGTTATAAAATCCTTGTTTAAATTTTTAGGGTCAGTATGACAAAGGTATGTTGCAATTAAATAACCACACTTATCTCCATCTAATACAACTACACTATCATCATTCTTATTATATAGTAGGACAAATCCCCTATCACCATCACCATCTAGGGCTATTCCGTAGATAGGATCCGATGACTTACAGCCTAGATCAAACATTTTTTTTACTAAAGTGTTTGAGTTATTATACTCATTTCTAAAAAATGTCCCATGACCCTCTATTTCCGCAACTCCGCAGCCCTTATTAATATTATACCCCTTAGGAGCTGGGTCTATACTTATAAAATTTAATTCTTTTCTCTTTAAAAATTTCCTAGAAAGGTCAAAATAAGCACCAGAAGCACTATCTAATAAAAGGATAGACTTCTTTAGTTTCTGGTATATATCTATAGGTAAAATAGTGTCTAGAAGCTCCAGGGCCTCAATATTTAAGCTTTTATATTCAATCTCATCCCTATGACTCTCCTCTGACTTATCAATGTATAATTTGTAGATCCAAGCTGAAAAAGAGTAGTCTCCATATAAACCCTCAGGGAGGTTTTTACTACCATCTAGAAAGAATTTTATCCCATTTTGATTACTTGGATTATGACTTGCTGTTAAAACAGAACCACAATGTAGTTCCTCTTTTAACATTTTATATGGAATAAATGGAGTTGGAATTACTCCAACATCCAATACCCTAATACCAGCTCTATTATACCCTGCTATCATAGCACTATTTAACTTCCAATTAGTAACAATATCTCTACCATCATTACCTATACAGGCAAAACTGTTTATTGTAACTCTTTTAGAATCTAATAACATTTTAGAGTAAGCATAAGTTGTTATCTCAATAAGTTCTGGGGATATTAAATTATCATTAATAAAAGAGGATATAGGATCTTTTATATCCTTTATGGAGACTTTACCTCTTAAACCATCTGTACCTAAAAAAGAGAACCTAGATTGGAGTATAGTTTTTTCTACTTTTTGAGAAAAACTCCCCTCTAACATAGGGTAGATCCTTATTATCTTTCCAATATCTAATATAACAGGATACTTATACTCTTCTAAATAGCTTGATAACAGTATACATTTTAAAAACTCATACTCAATCTTACTAAATTTTGTTGTATCAAGATTCTTATCTATTTGGGATATATCTAAAACAAAGATATTTCGTATAGCTAAACTGTTTATAATCTTATTTAACTCGTTCACACTCTATACCATCACAACTTCTACTAAAAGATCACGACCTGAAAAGTAACTATTAGGTATTGTATACCCCTCTATTTTCTTACCATTTACATTGATACTTTTAACACCCTTATTACTACCATTGGGGTTTTCAAAATTAATAGTTACCCTACAACCTCTATACTGTCTAACTGCAGAGAATTTTTTCCACTTTGATGTAACACAGGGATCAATTATTAAACCATCATATGCTCGTCTAACCCCATATATCCAATCTATTAACACGCCTAATCTTGTAGGGGCTGTTCCTGTTAACCAAGTGTGGCCAGCCTTCCCGTGGTCATTAGATGCAGGTCCAGAACAGTACTCAGGGTATACAAATCTTTCTACAGCGTACTGATATGGGTCATCCTTGGAGCAGACAGATGGAAGTGTTTTAATATATAGGTCATGGGCCTCTTCTCCATACCCAAATTTACATAGAGATGCTATATACCAGGATTCAAGGTGTCTAAACTCCCCTCCATTCTCTTTTTTACCTGGAGCATTTCTCTTCCATGCCTGCCCATCTTCAGGAAGTCCACCCTCTACCATAACCCTATCTCCTTGACAGATTGAGATACCATAGACATCCTCTAAATCTTCTTCACAGGATTTTTTACATTTATCAAATCTACTTTTATCAGCAATACCTGAGAATCCAGACCATGCAATTGGTTCAAAGAATGTAAAACCATCGGTTTTAGAGCTCCCCATATCCTTAAGTCCATTCTCACCAATTCCCTTTATCTCATCTTCAATTTCAGTTAAATCTAACTTTGATAACCCCATATCCAGGGAATTCAATACCTGCTTATAATCCTCTGGTGCTAAAGCTCTTATGTAGTGACCTTTCTCATCAATACATCTCTTTTCTACAGAATTTTTAATACTTCTAGTCCACTCTTTATACTTTTCAACAAGATCTAACCTAATTTTTTTTACGTTAAACAAATCGATCAAATCATTTAAAGCTTTATAGAGTTGTTGAGCAGCCATTGTGGATGTATGGGTAAAAAGCCCAGAGAGATCATCATTCCAATCTGCCATTAACATATATGGTAGCCCTTGATCAGAACATCTATAAACCTTCTCTACAGCAACAATTAAATGATTAAGAAGAGTATCTTCTCTATTATCAATATAGGGAACACTAATATCTAATATGGCAAAATCCCCAGACTCTTTAATATATTCACAAGTTGCATAAACTAGCCATAGGGGATCATCTGCAGTTACAAAGTCCTTATTCCCCTCAGCTGATACAAAGAAATTATGATATACAAATCCATCGGAAAACATCTGTTTAGCTGTAAAAAGTATAAGCTCTTTAGCCTGTTTAGGACTGTATGGTAGTAGGGCTAATAGATCCTGAAGAATATCTCTAAAACCATAACCATACTCAAAACCAGAGTGGAATCTAGACTTCATTCTATTTAATAAAGCAACCATTTCACACTGATATTGTAGCCATTTATAACTAGGTTTCAACTCCTGATCCAGACCATGAACATCTATCTGTAACATTGCTATTTTTTTACTCCAACCCTCTTTTACTTGATTAAATTTTGCCCAAGCATTTGTAGGTTGTAAAATATCATTAAGGTAGTTTTTTAAATCTCTCTTTTTATTTAAGTAGTAATCCTCTGTTGATGAGCAGAGGGTTACTAAAACAATCTCTCTCTCTTCCCCAGCATTTAAAGTTAACTCATTTTTAAGTGTTGATAAAGCAGAGCATAACTCGTGGGCATCTCTATTAGGTAGTTCCCAATTATCAACTACTGCCTGGGGATTAGCCATTGTATTACTGTGGTGACCAACAAACTCATCATACCTTGTTGCACACTGGTTATTTTTTAAGGATGATGTATGGACTACAACTTTTCCAAACATATAGTTAATTTTCTCTCCGTCTGATTCAAACTCACGACCATAACCGTATCTCCATACTGTTCCGTTTACATCTTTATCTACAATTGCCCCACCCATCATTAGTGTATTAAATCCTGAGAACTGAATCTCCCTTGCATCACCAATATTTATAGGATTAACACTAAACATCGATAACTTTTTATCCCTATCAGAGTTATTTTTAACCTTAATAATTTGGACCATAGCATCAAAATCATCTGGAACAAAGCATGTGGTATTAACAGAGATATCATTATATTTTGTTGAGTATTTTACATAACCAAAACCGTATGTTGTTATTAACTCCTGCTCCCGATTTAAAGTTGGGTACCAAGTATTTGTAAAATAAGAACCCGTCTCCTCAAAAAAATATGTATATGGACCTAACATTCTAGTTTTATATGGGTCTTCATGAACAAATCCATTAACAATGTCCCCCTCTTGAGTTCCAATCCTGGCAAATGCTGTCCCATTATTTGTTAGTCCCCAACAAAGAGCATCGGTAGGTTTTTGTTCTCTTCTAGCAAGAAGCATTAGCCAAGGCTCCCTAGTTTTATTATTTATATCCTCTTTTATTACAACTTCATCATATTCATTAAATTCAAAGTCTCCATTTTTTCTAACAGTTTTCATTCTACTCCCCCGATTTATTTTATATCATTTATTTTCTTCACGTGAAAATAACTATAAAACATATTAAACATGAAATCTTTGTTCGTCAAGTTTTTATGTGAAAATAAAACTACAAACTATTTAAATAGTTAATGCTATTATTTAAATGATCTTCTTCCTCATACTCTAAAACAGCAATCTGTATATCTAGCCCTAGTTCCTCTATAAAGTCAAAAAGTTCATTATAAGGAATAATTCCAGAACCTAAAGAAGTCCAACTTGACCTATTTTGATCACTATCGGATGTATCAATTAAGTGTAGATAGAGGGGCAAGTTTAAAAACTTAATATAAGTTAATAGCTCCTTAGTTTTATACATAGGGTCAATTTTAGAAGAGATCCAAGAGATAAAGAGCCTTGGAATATCAAGTAGAGGATAGAGTTGTAACCTCTCCCTCTTAAATAGCAAAATAATCTCTTTATAGTGTTCTATACACTTTAAAATATCACATTTTAGTGGATAGAAGTTCTCTAATAGAGGTGTGATACCATGGTTATTCAAGGTCTTAACAATATCTAAAATATCTTTTATAGGCGCAGTATAGTCATGATGGAAAACTACAAGACTTTTTTGAGGTTTAATACTTTTTACAACGTGTAAAAGATCAGGATTCAAAGCTTTTCTATTTAAATAAGTAGGGGCATGGAGTAGGAAATTAAGTGAATTAGTATAACTATGGTTAATATTTTTCCCTAACTGATCATCAATAAAGAAGTTATCCCCTAAAAATATCTGAATGTAGTCTAAATCTAGTTTCTTTGTAATTTCAATGGAGTAGATAGGATCCCAATTATGTTTATAGGATAGAGATGTGGATAGGGAAATATTTTTAATCATAAATAAAAATATACCCTATCCACTATTATTTCAATATAAACATATTATTAAAGAAGAACAGCTTTAATTCTTCTAACACCTGCAGATGATGATTGTTCTTTTTTAATTTTGAAAACACCTAAATCTCCAGTGTTTTCAATATGTGGTCCACCACAAACTTCTAGGCTAAAATCACCCATTTTATATACCTTAACCTGCTCACCATACTTACTGGAGAATAGAGCCATTGCGCCTAGATCCTTAGCCTCTTCTACTGTCATAGTTTGCATTGTTATTGGTAACTTATCCTCTATAGCCTTGTTAACTAAGGCCTCAACCTCTTGAATCTCTTCCTTAGTCATTTTATCAGGATGGCTAAAATCGAACCTTAATCTCTCAGAAGTAATATTACTTCCCTTCTGATTTACATGGTCACCTAAAACAATTTTTAGAGCCTTATGCAGAAGATGTGTTGCAGTATGATATTTAGTAGACATTACAGAGTCATCTGCCATTCCACCTTTAAAGATCTTATCAGCACCCTGTTTTGATAACTCCTTATGTTTTTCAAAGGCCTTATCAAAACCATCTCTATCTACAGTCATCCCCTCTTCTTTTGCTAACTCTTCTGTTAACTCTAGGGGGAATCCATAGGTATCGAATAGGGTAAAAGCAACTCTACCAGGGATTATTAATTTTGGATTCTTTTTAAGATTAGGAAGTAGTTTAGAGAATTCCTGCTCACCCTTTTTAAGGGTTAGACCAAACTTATCCTCCTCTGCTTCTAATACAGAGAAGATAAACTCTCTCTTTTCATTTAACTCAGGGTATTGATCTTTATACATATCAATTACAATATCTGCAGGTTTAGAGATAAATTTTTCCTCTAAACCTAGTTTTTTACCATGACGAATAGCTCTTCTTAACAATCTTCTTAAAATATAACCTTGACCTACGTTAGATGGTTGTACACCCTTCTCATCACCAATAATAAAGGTTGATGTTCTTATATGATCACATATTATTCTTATGGACATATCAGTATCTTCTGATTCCCCATATTTAGCACCACTTAGTTCCTCTATCTTTTCAATTAGAGGTATAAATAGTTCTGTTTGATATACGGATTTTTTACCCTGTAGCATAGTTATAGTTCTCTCTACACCCATACCTGTATCAACACATGGCATTGCAAGAGGTTTAAATGAACCATCCTCCTGTTTATCATACTGCATAAATACATTATTCCATATTTCAAAATATTTACCACAACCGCAGCCAGGAATACACTCAGGAGAACACACTTCCTTACCTGTATCGATAAACATCTCTGTATCAGGTCCACATGGTCCTGTTTGACCAGCAGGACCCCACCAGTTATCCCCCTTTGGGAGTTTATATATACGACTATCAGGAAGGCCTAACTCCTTCCAATAACCAATAGAATCGTTGTCACATGGTGCATCATTGTCACCCTCAAAAACAGTTACAGATAACTTATTTATATCTATTCCTATAACGTCTTTTAGAAAATTAAAACTCATATTAATTGCTTCTTTTTTAAAGTAATCCCCTAAAGACCAGTTCCCTAACATCTCAAAAAAAGTTAGATGTGTAGCATCTCCTACATCATCAATATCACCTGTACGGATACACTTTTGAACATTAGTTAATCGTTTTCCTGCGGGATGAACCTCACCTAGAATATAGGGTACTAAGGGGTGCATTCCTGCAGTAGTAAAAAGTACTGTTGGATCATTTTCTGGTAACAATGATTTTCCAGAAATCTCTTTGTGATTATTTGATACAAAAAAGTCTATATATTTTTTTCTTAAGTCATCTGCTTTCATAAAGTGAATAATACAATAAAAGTTACTTTTTTATCAATAGATCCAATCATCTTCCCCTAGTATTCTAAGATCTCCATCGGCCTCTTTTTTATGAATTAATTCAATAAACTCTTTTGTCTTTTTATCAGCGTCAGATTTTTTTATTAAACCAATTAAATCCATCTCACTTTTTACAAGAGCTCTTCGTCCTTCTGACATAGCTGACCAAATTCTAGCTTGTATCTCAGTGGACTCTCCCTTTATTAGATAGACAAGATCCGTATCTGATAATTCACTGATTATTTTTTGAAAATCCAAGGTATCAATATTATAGATAATATCTATAGTGTATAATCTGTCCCTAATAACTTCCCCAAGAAATGGATCACTCTCTTCAATTTTACTTAATATACTATTTTCAGAATCCCTATCCATATGTTTTAAAATATCAGCTAATGTACCTCGACCATCAATATCTTGATACTCATTATTACCTAATAACTTGATTTTTTCTTTTAGACTCTCTCCTATTATAGAAATAACCTGGGGACTTACACGTTTTAACTTTGAGAGTCTTTTTACAACATCCCTTTGGGTATCAGGGGGAAGGGATTCAATTATAGGTGATGCAAGTTTAGGTGATAGATAACTTAGTACTATTGTTAAAACTGATGCACTCTCCTTTCTTAATACTAACATTCTCTGTCTAAAGTCCAAATCATTTAAAAATGAGAAGGGTTTATCTGCACTATCAGGTACTGCTGAATAGAGTATCTTGTTCCCCTTCTCCTGTCCAAAAGCACTTACAAGAATAGATCTAGCAGTCTCTATTCCACCTTGATTTCTATTAAATAGATCGCTATTTTTTCCAAACTCCTCTAATAGTTTAGAAGCTTCACTCTTACTTACCCTGTCAATCTTTGTAATTTCCATAGAGATCAATTCGATCTCCTCTGGAGGTAGGTGTTTAATAACCTTTGATGCCTCTTCTTTTCCTAGAACAAGAAGAAGTTTAGCCACTTTTTGATACTTATTATCTTTTATAGGTTTGACTACAGTTTTTATTAAACCATCTCTTTTAGGTTGATCAGGTGTATAGTTATTGTCATCTATTTCATCAACTTCAGGGTTGTTATCCTTTGTTGCACTTTGGTATGCCTTTATTCCTCGTTTAAATTGATTCATATAGACATATTACATACTAGTTCAATTTATTTACAATACTTATTGACTAAATTGTAAGATTTTAATATAAATATACTCGTAAATGCCGCTGTAGCTCAGTCGGTAGAGCAGGGGACTGAAAATCCCTGTGTCATGAGTTCAAGTCTCATTGGTGGCATAAGAGTTAAGACATTTAATGTTTTAACTCTTTTTTTATATACTTAATAATTGCCGGAGTGAGTCTTTTTACAGTATCTTCAACTATTAAGTTGTTATTTTCTCCAATTTTGTACTCTAAGTTGCTAATTAACCCCTCTATATCACTCCCATCCCTATTATTACTATTTATATTATCATAATTTGTTAAATCCATTAAAACATCTCCTGAGTTATAGGACTCTTCACTAACATAGTTTGAACACGCCTTTAATAGAGAGATAATCTCATCCTCGTTGTTTAAAACTTTTAGTTCCCCATTTTCATCCCTATAGATCTCAGCCTCCTGTTTTAAAAGCATAGTATCATTAGCTTCTAGAGAGTCAATAATCAATTGTAAAATCTGTACATCCTTAGCAAAAACGTAGCCCATATAAAAGATTATAAGTGTTAATATTAAAAGAAGTGTTGTTAATAAGGCTAACATTATGTAGTTTTCATACTGGGTAACCTTATTTTGACTTATGACAACACCATTATTTGGTAGTTTAATTCCGTCTTTTGTAGTAAAGAATCCTTCTCCTAAGTTGATCTCAATATAGTTATTTAATTCACTTTTAAGAAGGTTTATTACTTTAGTATGGTCGTTTAATATACTACCATCTGGATAGTAAATTACGGAGTCAATAGTATAAAACTGTATATCATTTCTTAGATCGACTAAATCCCCTACACTGTAGTTAACACCATAATATTGTGCCTCTAAAATTCTAGTTTCTCTCTCCACAAGGGATGTAACTACTTTGTTATCAATTACAATAATTCCAACTACATAGATCATAACAATAGATACACCTATTTTCATAATTCTGTCTTGAACCCACACTGAATCTGTTTTCATTCTCTTTAAAAAATTAAAAACCCTTAAAAATCGTAATATTCTAATTATTTTAAAGAATCGTCCAACCTTAATTATTTTAAATATTGATAAGAGAGGTGTGTTATCCAAAAAGAAAAAGATCCCTGGTAAACTAGCTAATAAATCTACCCACCCATAACCATTTAAAAAATATAGCTTAGGGTTAAAAGAGATCATTCGTATAGCAAAATCTATAACAAAAATTACAGATATCACTTTATTAGGTGTAAGAACAAAGCCTTTTAATGCCGTATATTCACAAAATAGCCCAATTATTGAAATTATTATTAAAAATGGATTAATTGCATCTAAAATTTTTATTACCTTTTTAAAGCTCTCTCTTGGTTCTACTAACATATATTTAAATCCCCACTTCTATTTACTATAATTATATTCAAATAAGTCTTTTGCTGTAATAATATCTAGTTTTACACCCTTAAACTTCTTATAGGTATTTAAAACCTCTATAGACTCATTTTTATATGCTGATATCTTTCTAGATGCAATATTAAAGGCGTTTGTAACTAACATTTTTCTTCTAGTATCACTACTGTATAACTTTTCTAATTTAAGTCTTTGATCTAGGGATATACTATTGAACTTATTAGATATTTCGTAAACTTGAGCAGCTAAAACAAGATTGTATGTGTGCACAAAGAGTATTGTTACATAATATATTGACCGTACTCGCCCTATTCTATCGTTAATAAAAGCTTCTACATTTGATATTATATTTAGATTTGACAATTGGGATTGATTAGCACCATTTAGTAAAATATAAAGCCCTGCATAACAGAATACGTCCTGGGGATCTTCCCCTCTCTGCTTACTTACAAAGGTTAAAAAGTCTATAAAAAAATTAATAAACTTACTGTTTTTATATCCTAAACAGATTGCTAAAACCTGGGGATTTAACTTCTTTTTATTAATCGAGTCATTTAAATACTTAATAATTTCACTCTCATCAATCTCTTTACCACCATTTATTTTTTTTACATTAGTTGGTATTAAATTAAAATTCTTAGTAGTTAACTTCAAAAGCTCTGTTGCATAATCCCTCTCTGAGTTGGTAGTTGTACTACTTTCTGATTTTGTTATCTGATTTATTTTTAGAAGATTATAATAGAGTAAAACATCATTATTACTTAAACCAATGGACTCTCTGTTTAAAACATCAATCAATCTCTTCTGTTCTAAATTATCAATATTTAAAAGATCAATTCCTTTTAAATTATTTCTAAAAATATCCTTATTTATTAATATTTTCTCTTCTGGTAAGTAAGTTGATAGTTGCTCTTCTGTGGTTATATCGTTATTAAAACCTCTACTTAATAATAGGGGATAATCAATAGAGCGATTATCTCCCTTATTAGAGTTTTTCCATATTTCTAAAAATATTTTATAAGTGGGTCCTGGGTCGTTTGATATGATACTACTTATACTTTTAAAAAGATTAGACGGTATCATTTTTTTGTTATTAATAGCATTGATTATATATGTTGCTAACTTTATTGTTTCTTCTCTCTTCATGGTTTTAATAATAGTATTAGTTCATTACTCATGCAATACTATTCTAAACTCACAAAATTTTCCTGCTGAAGACTTAATATTTAACTTTCCTCCAACACTTTCTACATGATTTTTAATAACACTCATACCAATACCCTGTCCAGCTAGATTATTAACACTTTTTTTTGTGGAAAAGCCTGGATGAAATATAAGTTTTACAGCCTCTGAACTTGTCATATTTTTCACTTTTTCAACTGGAAATCCTTTCTTTTCTATAGCAGCTTTTTTAATATTATTAATACTTAATCCTGCTCCATCATCCATATAACTAAAGACTATTTTATCTCCAACCTTATTTAATGATAATTTTATCTTGCCCACTGGATCCTTTGATCTTTTAACTCTCTCATCCCTATCCTCAATACCATGGGCAAGGGAGTTCCTAATAAACTGGTTAATAGAGTCCTTTAGAAGACGTCTATACTTTTCTGGGATCAAATCATTATCATACTCTGTAACATCTAGTTCGACCTCTTTCCCATGCTCAATTCCTAACCTATTTAGGGATTTTTTTAAAGACTCCTCAAAAATATATTTCTTATTTTTTACATCAGATCCTACCTTTTTTTGAAAAGAGACAATTTTATCAATTAAATCATTTATTTGATTAATATCATGTTTTAATTCTGCAAGATTTACTGTTAGTTTTAACAACTCCCTCCATGTTGGATTAGTATCCTTTAACTCCTTAATATACTCTTCAAAATCTTGTAATTTACTTGCTACCGTATTTAAACCTAAAAGTAGAGCATTACCCTTTATACTATGAACTAAAGAGAAGATATAATTAATAGTCTCTCCTGTATCATCAGACTCTACTTTTAAAAGCTCATTTATCTTATTAATCTCATCATTAGTATCCTTTAAAAACTCATCCATTAATTCAGGGTTTACATGAATAATCTGAAATAGACTCTCCATATTTTTAAGACTCTCACTCTCTTCTTTCTCAAGCTGCTCTTCAAGTAAAACCCTCTCTGTTACATCCTTAAATAGACCTAATATCTGTATTGCACCGTCTTTTAACTTAATTCTTTGAAAATCAAACTCTAACCAAACCTGGGATATATCACTACTATTAGCTGAAAAATTCATCAATATCTTATCTATAGGGTTTATAGAGCTTAAAAGTGTTGGGTTAACAGTTTTGTTAAAAAACAGCTCTAAATAATCCTTTGTTGCAACAAAATCCCTTTGTGGTAATTTATCTTTTATTAAGTCTAAAAATGATTGATTATCTTTAGGCTCTCCAAAAAGTTCATTAAAATATGTTGATCTCTCATCTGCAAGTTTAAGTTCACTATCTAATAAAAAGATCCCCTGTTTTACATTACTTAAGATCATTGTAGTCTGTCTTCTTTTCTCAACAAGGTCATTTGTTGTAACTTCTAACTGTTCAAAGGCTTTTATTCTAATTATTTCAAAAGCTACAGTAAAAAAAGATACTCCAACATAGCCTCCTAATGCCCTTGTAGCCATCTCTGGTATAAGTTCTAAACCTTTTAGACTTGGTATATGAAACATTATAAAATATGAACTAATACTAAAAAGAGATGTTAATATAGACCCGTGTATAATACCTAAGAAAAATATCGATACTAATGGAAATAACATCATCCAAAAGTATCCAGCTTTTTCTGCCCCATGGGAGTACAAAAGTAGGGAGAAAAATAGATAGGCTATATAACTTACAAATGTTGTACCTATACTAATTTTCTTAGTTATACCAACTACAACCATTGATACAGCTATAAGTAAAGCAGTGGAAGCTGTAATAACAGTTACTATTATTTCACCCTTAAAAACATCATATATAGCAAAAATAGAGAGAATGATTATACCAATTGATGATATACTATTTAAAACAGCGCTTCTTGATTTATCTCTTAAACCAGAATCTTCCTTTAAACCATTAAATATTAGTGAGAGCAAGATTTTTTTTAGCATTGGATAGCCACCTTAATTTATTTTATTATATTTTCTAAACCAACTGAAACATGGAATAAACCCATGGATGTTTCAAAAGGAATAGAGATAATAGGCATGTTATGATTTGTAGGCCATGCAATTTTATGATTATTCCCTTTAACTATAGAAGGAAGAGAAATTACTAATCGGAACTGCTCTAAACCTTTTTTTGCGTTACCAGCTATAATATTAACAACTTCTCCTGTTGAATCTACTACATCATCATCTAAATCCTCAATTGGGTATCCAACTAACTTTTCGGTTAACTTTATTATAAGATCCTTTGGGAAACTAAGTGTAATAACACCTTTTGTCTCTCCAGCTATTCCAATAACTGCAGATAGATCCCAACCTAGATCTTCATTTTTATCAAATAAAAAGGGAGTTTTTAAAATAGGTTCTTCCCCATAAAACTCCTTAAAAATATTTATTGTAGCTTCTATAAATGGTTCTATATATTTTGTGTCCATAATCTCCCCTATTTCACTGACTCAAGAACTTGGTCTATTTTTTCTAATAATTTATCATCTTTAATTGGTTTTATCATGTAATCGTTAACACCGGCTTTTACAGCTTCAATTACATTGTATTTAGCAGCTTCTGATGTAATCATTATAATTGGGAGTTTAGCGTGTTTAGGAAGGGATCTTAACTCCTTTACTAGATCCAAGCCGTTTAAGTGGGGCATATTCCAATCTACAAGGAGTATATCAATGTTCTCTTTTTCAATAATGTTAAACGCGTCAACACCGTTGTCCGCTTCAACAAACTCATGATTTGCTTTTTTATCACTTAATAATGAGTTTTTTACTATATTCCTCATTATCCTTGAGTCATCTACGACTAAAATTTTCATAATTATTAAATCCTATTTTTTAAATTATATTACCATTAATAAATAAAATCGGTCAAATAGTTAAATTTATTTGCTCCAATATGGTTAGAAGCCTTTTTTCTGAAACTTTTACTGGAATCTTAATATTACCTGCAAATACAGAGACTCTAAACTCTTCTAATAAAACAGTGTACTCTCTCATTAGTTCTAACTTTTCCATTGAAGCTGCAGGGGATAGATCTTCTAATATTTTTGCGTACTTTTGTTCATAATATAGAATAATATCCCTCTTCTCCCTATCTTTTATTAAATTTAGAGGTCCTTTATTAATCCTCTCATTAAGGGCCTTTAGATATCTTAATAGGCTGTTATAATTTTCTGCTTTTATTAAAAAATCATTAGGCATCAACCTTATAAGTTCGTTATTAATATCCTCGACAAAGGATTCTCCCCTATTACCTAATTTATCAATAACTCTTGATAGACTCTCTCTTACGTTTTTATACTCATACAATATTGGTATAACTCTACTAATATGCTCCTTTGAGAGTTCTAACAATCTTGGAGAGAGGGATTCTACAAATAACTCAAAATCTGATCTACTACGAATGTTTTTATCTACACAATCTTTTATTAATCTAAAAAATAGCTGTTTATAAAACTCTTTTTCTCCATCAAAATAGTTAGTGATCATAGACTGATCCTTAGTTAATAAAATATCCTCTTTGATAGCTTTTAACTGTTTATTCAATCTATTAATAATAAGCAGGGATGTTCCTTCTATATGCTCTTTCAAAGCCTCTTTTTCCCTATTAAAAAGTAATAAACTTACTGTATCACTATTTACCTTAAGACCAGGATAGTATTTTATGCCTTTTATAATAACACTTTTTTCTATAGGCTCTTTAAAGTCCCAAGTTGTGATATTAGTCCTTTCATACTCCTCTTTAGCTTGCTTTACTTTTTTAATATTATTTAACCTTTTGCTATAATCATCATATAAAATATCTCCATCCCGGGAGGATTTTATCTCTTTACCTTTTTCATCAATAATAGCTACTCTTATTTTTAAATATTCAGGGAGTTTATTATCATCCCACTCACCTACAGGTATATTAAATCTCCAGTTTCTATAGATGTAGTTGCTTAATTGTAAATGCAAATTAGAATCTGTAACTTCCATATTCTCTATAATATCATCTACAGTAGAGTTTATTGGAATTAATCTTTTTCTATAAACCTTAGGAAGTCCCTTTATTAGAGCAGTTATTCTATCTTTTAATAAACCAGGTATTGCAGTATCCAATTTCTCTTTTGGGACATCCATAGCAACACGAGCAGGAACTTTAATAGTTACACCATCTAACTCCTTCCCTGGATCAAAATTATAATCAATTTTAAATGTAGAGTCTCCTAGGGTATATGTATCAGGAAACTCATTTAGTCCACCGGGTATTGAAGTATATAGGTCTTCTTCCTTCATTCTTAAAAAATCATCCCCACTTTTTTTCCTAATTAGTGATGTTAATTCATTTAAGGATGATATATTTGTTATTTTTTGAGTATAAAATGTATCAATTGCACTTGAATCTACCAAAATATTTCGTAGTCTAAGTTTATCTTCCATTTTACTAATTTTTTCAATTAAGGAGAGATTAAAGTCTAAAAACTTATACTCCTTTCTCTGTTTTGGAGTAAGCTCTCCCTCAACTAAACAAGTCTGAATAAATATTTTTGTAGCCTCATTTTTATTATACAGACCATAGTCCACATCCCTATTGTATACAATTGGTAACCCAAAAAGAGTAACCCTTTCAAGGGCTCTAACCTGGCCTAATTCAGTACTGTAATATGGTGCTGAGTAACTTCTTTTACAAAGCTCTCCTCCTAATCTCTCTAACCACTCTACATCTATATTTCCAACTGTTCTTAAAAATAGTCTACTTGTTTTAACCTGTTCAAAGGAACAAACCCACTCTCCTCCATTATTAAAGAGTCCTGATCCTGGATAGATCATCCCCTCTCTATCCCTTGTTAATCTGTAAAAGTTTTTCTCTCTTTTAAGGGCTATAGTGCTTAAATACCCGGTTAAAATAGATCTATGAATTCTTCCATAATTGTTATTAAGCTCTTTTTTTGTCCAATCTTCCTGGGGGAGAGATGTAATTGTTATATTATTCTCTTTATTAAGTGTAATAATCTGATTATATATATCACGCCACTCCCTCAATCTTTTGTAGGAGATAAAGTTCGTTTTACACCAGTTTTTTATTTTACCGTTTGTTGATGCTCTTTTATTTAACTCTATCTGATACTCATTCCATATATTTAAAAGGGTTAAAAAGTCAGATTCTGGGTGTTTAAATCTATTATGTTTTTCATCAGCTTGACTTGCTTGTTCCTTTGGTCTATTTCTAGGATCATGTATTGATACAACTGCAGCAATAGCTGAAATTTCTTTAACACAGCCCTCTTTTTTAGCCTCTAAAATCATCCTAGAATCCCTGGGATCAATTGGATATTTTGACATTATCTTACCATCAGAGGTTAAAACCCAACTATCTCTATGTTTTTTAATTGCTCCAAGTTCTAATAGAAGGTCATATCCATCTTTTATACCCTTAGCTGGAGGAGTATCGATAAATGGGAAACTTTTAACATCGCTTAGTTTTAGGGATATCATTCTAAGTATTACTTCCCCTAAATTAGTTCTTTGTATTTCTGGAGGGGTAAACAGTGATCTTTTATTATAATCTGCTTCTGAGTAAAGCCTAATGCAGATACCATTCTCTACCCGACCACACCGTCCCTTTCTCTGATCTGCACTACTTTTAGATATTGGAGAAACTGGTAGCCCCATTGTTCTTGTTTGGTGGGAGTATTGGGAAATCCTTGCAACACCAGAGTCTATTACATATTTTATTCCAGGAATTGTTAATGATGTCTCTGCAATATTAGTACTAACTATTATCTTTCTCTTGTTTGTTCTTGTAAAAACAGCCTTTTGCTCTGACTGGGTAAGCCTAGCGTATAGAGGAAGAAGTTCCATCTTGCCCAAAAAGTTTTTATTTAAATTTTCTATACACTCTCTTATATCCTGTTCTGTAGGTAGAAAAACTAAAACATCACCAGAAGGTGTGGTCTCTATAAGTTCCGTTGTAGCAGATGCAGCCCTTTCACCAAAACTAGACTCTAGATCCTCAGCTTCTGGTTCTCTGTATATTACCTCTACAGGGAATGTTCTTCCACTTACCTCTATAACAGGGGCATTATTAAATGCTTTAGAAAATTTCTCAGTATCAATAGTAGCAGAGGTTATAACAACCTTTAAATCCTTACGTTTTTTTAGTAAGTCACGTAAGATTCCTAATATAAAGTCAATATTTAAACTTCGTTCATGGGCCTCATCAATAATGATACAGTCATAGTTATTTAAAAATCGATCACCTTGGGTCTCTGCTAATAACATTCCATCTGTTAAGACTTTAATATAACCCTTATCTGAAAACTCTTCCCCAAAACGTATTTTGTATCCAACATCCTGCCCAAGGGGAGTTTTTAGCTCCTCTGCTAATCTTGTTGCTACAGATATGGCAGCTATCCTTCTAGGCTGAGTACAGGCGATAATACCACTCTCTCCACAACCTGCGTCTAGACAGAATTTAGGTATCTGTGTAGTTTTTCCAGACCCAGTTTGCCCAGAGATAATAACCACTTGATTATTTTTTATTGTCTCTATGATCTCTTTTTTTCGTTTTGTTACAGGTAATTCTTCATTATAATATACTTTTGGTTTATTTATAATTCGACTCTTCTTAAACTCAATAGACCTCTCTATCTGAGATAGAACCCTATTTAAATCGTTTTTATCAAATTTCTTTTCAATTCGTTTTAATTCTCTAAATAGTTTATACCAATCTCTTTTATAAACCTGTTTAAGGAGTTCAAATGTCTTATTAATTTCAGTCATATAAAATCATTATATAGTTTGAAATTAAATAGCTCAATAGATCTATTTGGAGTTAATAAGTTGATTTAAATGTCCAATAATCTCATTCCTTTCATTAAATGAGTGACCTCCATAGTTATATAATACGATCTTTTCATTAATGTTATTATAATGTTTTATTGAACCGATATATGGAATTTTATCATCATTCTTTGCCAAAATAATAATCTTATTACCAGAACCAATATCCTTAAATCTAGATATATCCTTCATATATATAAAGTCTTCAAGGGTGAACTGGAAAGAATCATTGGAATCAAAATAGCTATGTTGTCCAATAAATGGTTCCATTAAGGCTACATCTGTTAATGGATTTATAAGAAGTGTATCTAATGAATTTAAGTTACTAAAATATTCGGCATAAAAACCACCTAGAGATGAGCCAACAATAACAGCAGACTGATATTTTCTCAATAACCCTTTTATTAATGGTATATCTTCTGTGGGCTTACTTGTTAAATTTGGACATATAACCCTCTCCCCAAAAAACTCCTTTAAAAAACAGCCTTTTTTAGAGTTTGAATTTGATGCAAAACCGTGTAAATATATAATTTTCTGTAGAGTAGACATAATATGTCTCCTTTTTATTTTAAGTAAGGAGTTTCAATGCCCCTCACAGAACCGGACTTGTAGATTTCCCACATCCGGCTCTTCAGTAAAACTCACCTTACAGGTGACACGTAAAATCTATGTATTATTCTAGGTTCTGGTAAGGGATAATGATCAAGGTAGGCATAAAATTTCTCCCAGTTCATTGACCGTTTTTGACTACGCCTATTCATCCATTTCCTTACCAATCTTAAAGTGTTTCTATAAAATCGTTCTATGCTGTCATAGTTTTCACTTACTCCATAATATTGAAAATGACCTCGAAGTTTAGATTCAAGAATCTTCCACCATTCTTTAGTTTTCACTAAATTTCTGATGCTTTTTAACCATTGGTTCATTTCCCTGCATTTTGCAGCAAATTTCTTACGACTGGTCTTTCTGCCTAATTTAAATAAGCCCTTTCTTGACCTGTCTGCATAGTGTGTAAAACCCAGAAAATCAAACGTATTTGTCCGACGTTTCTGCATTTTTGCATTCTCCCGCTCAAATCGACCAAAACTAATATTCTGACTCTTATCAGGATGTAGTTCCAGTTCATATTTAGAAAAACGATTCTTCAACGCCTTTTCTATACGTTTGGCATCTTCGGAATAGCGCACCATACAAACAAAGTCATCTGCGTAACGCACTATTTCACAATAACCATTAACGTGGGTCTTAACTACTGTTTCAAACCACATATCCAATACATAGTGGAGAAAAATATTAGCTAATATTGGACTTAAAATACTTCCTTGAGGAGTACCATAATCACTTGTAACTAACAAACCTTCATCGATATAACCAGCTTTTAGGAACTTTTGAATAAGATTCAGTAAAGATGTATCGTTTATTCTAATTTTAATAAAATCAATAAGTCTTTCGTGTGACACGTTATCAAAAAATCCTTTTATGTCTGCCTCTACAATGTGGTTTACGGGTTGGAACATTATTTGATCATTAAGCTTTTTAAGTGCCTGATGTGCGTTCCTTTCTGGACGGAAACCATAAGAGCAGTCAAGGAAATCCTGTTCATAAATACTTTCAAGTTTCCATGTAATTCCCCGTTCTACAATCTTGTTTTCGAGAGCTGATATTCCAAGAGGTCGATTTTCTGTCTTACTCTTTGGAATATATACACGTTTTGCAGGTATAGGCTTATATTTCTTACGCTTTAACCTTAAAACCAATTGCTCTAGATTTACTTCCAGATTTCTTCCGTATTCATCCCAACTTACGTTGTCAATTCCTACAGCCTTATTCCTGTTCAGACTATTGTAGCAATCCCGAAGATATTCAACATTCAACAAATGAGCTAAGCTCGTAAATTGAAAGTTACAGTCTCTTCGGGCATGACCAGCTATGAGAGATAATTTCTGCCAAGTTTCTCCAATATCAGTGTATTGCATGATAGACCTCCTCTCTCTGCATTAAACTGCTAACCCCTTCGAGTGCTTCTATAACCAGAAACTCAATAGGCATTACCCTATTTACACCTCTACTATGAGTTAGTCCGACTACCGAAACATCATACTTCCGCGTCACTTTTTCGGCTCCTTGAAAGCTTCCTTTTGGAATGCTTCGGTTCTCTGGGGTTCCAATATAAACAGTTCGTTTACTTAGCTAACGGACTTAGACCCCGACACGTCATATACACACTCACCATTTACGCATGTACTGATTCTGGCTTCCAGGAAATGAAACCCTTGACCCTGTGCAAAATGGATAATTACGGGGCTCGATACCTTCACTTGCGTTGCGGCTGATAAACTGCCCTTCCCATGGCTTCGCATAATTCGTTACCTCGTTATACTCATGGTTCAGTTCCGTGCTGGTGGTTAACCTTTACACGTGCTGGATTGTCCAGCTTGCTTACATTAGCTTAGCTTGGCGCACTCATTATTTAACCTTAGTTTTCTTTAAAAGCAGAAGAAGTGGCAATCCGATTAAGGTAGATAAACCTAAAATATAATAGGTAGTATCAATGCTTAATAGGTCTGACAACTTACCTCCAACAATCAATAAAATGGATGTTATTCCGAAATTTAGGGACATAAATATTCCATTAGCAGTTGTTGGAAAATCAAAACCATGACCTTGAATAAGAGTATATATAGCTGGCATTGAAGCAAAGGAGAAAAAACCGATTAAAATCAACATTGGGTATAATGGTAGGCTTGGAATTAAGATATACATTGTAACAAAAATAGTTGCAGCAGTTAAAATAACATATAAAATCTTTTTGGGACCTATTTTATCAATCATTATACCAGAAACAATGACACCAGCAACAGTAGCTCCTTGAACAACTGCTAAGGCTCCATTTGCAGATAGAAGTGATTCTCCATGGCTTTGTAAATATAGGGGAAGAAAACTTTTAAAAATTGTTGAAATTAGAGCTTTTTGAACAGATATTCCAGCAACTAAGATAAAAAGTAGTTTACCATCCTTAAATGTCTCTATTATTGAACCTTTTTTCTTCTCTTTAATATCCAGAGATATATCAACTTTTCTAAATGAGAGATAAAATCCAAGACTTACAAGCATGGAAACAGGTATAAGAATAAACATATTTTTAAAACCAATAGTTGAGAGTATAAGTACAATAATTATTGGTCCTAGGGTTCTTGCAGCCTCACCCCCTATTTGAAAAGCAGTCATAGCCATCCCTATTCTATTAGGAGCACTTCTTTTTAAAAGAGTTGGTGCTGGCACATGAAAACCTGCAGCACTTATTCCTGATATTAAGACTAAACCCATTACTATGTAAAAATTTGGTGCTAAACCTAATAAGGATATGGATATAGATGTAATTAAAGGACAAAAAATAACAAACCATTTAGGATTATGTTTCTCGGCATACTCTGCAATATTTGCACTTAATAGTGATGGTATTCTCACAGCGACTAATATCCACCCTGCATGGAGGTAATCCAGTTGAAAATTATCTTTTAAAACTGGTAATAATGGTATTACAAATGCCGTAAATATATCATGCCAAAAATGACCAAATGATACTAATAATATTATTAAAAGGGATTTCAAACTTCTACTTTTCATAGATTAAGATTATCCCTTTAAATTAAAAAGTTCCATATCCTATATTAAAATAATTAAAGTTTTGGTTCTATATGTTTTGTTAAAACCTTATTACCTGTTTCTGTTATTAGTACCATATGCTCACATCTAGATGAAAGTTTTCCATCCCTAGTCTTAGTAACCCAATTTTTATCACGGATAGCTCTTCGCCCCTGGTTTATCATAGGCTCAATACAGAATATCATACCTGGTTTTAAAACTTCTCCAACCCCTGGGGTCCCATAATTTGTAACAGATGGTGACTCATGCATATCTAAACCGATAAAATGCCCACAATACTCTCTTACAACTGAGTATCCATTGGATTCGGCGTGACTCTGTATCGCAAACCCTATATCTCCAAGAGTATTTCCCGGTTGTGCAGCCTTTATACCCTTATATAAACACTCCTCGGTAACATCTATTAATCTTTGAGCCTCACTAGATATCTTTCCAACAGCTATAGTTCTTGAACAATCTGAATAATAACCATTTCTCTCAATAACTAGATCAATGTCAATTATATCTCCTTCTAATAGTACTCTATCATCTGGGATTCCATGGGTTACAGACTCATTTACAGATAGACAACTAACACAGGGAAATCCATGATAACCCTTACATGGACCATTTACCCCCATTTTATTCATCTCATCCTCAATTTTTTTGTCTAATTCAAAAGTTGTTATACCTGGTTTAACCCAAGATAAGCTTTTATTAATTAATTCAGTAATTAAATCTGCCATTATTGTTATTTCTTTAATTTCTTTCTCTGTTTTAATCATTGCCATATAAATAAATTACTATAAAGATTCCCCTTAGTCTATCTCTGAATTGTAATGCTTTGGAATTTTGACATAAGTATAATAATATTATTCTCAAAAAACCTTGAGAGCCTCATAAGCCTATAGATTGAACGTAGCTCTCTATTTGCAATATCCCTAGTAATCCCACCATCCTTATATAGTTTTAACATTCTATTTTGTTGAAGATGAAGCTTTGCATACCACCTTAGAACTAAATACTCTAAACTCTTTAATATATTTCTAATCATAACTTACTCCTTAAAACAAACTTAACAATTGCCCCCGAATCCTTATTTCGCACAATTTATTTATTTTAAAAAAAATTACACTGTAATTAAGTTATATTACTTTTTTTCATTTAGTTTAAAAATACTACTAAATAGGTATTTAACAAACAAACTAGATACTCTAATATTCTTCAATGGAAAAATTGAAAGAGTATTTACTCTCAAAAAAAACAATTTTAATTATGATATTAGCAATGTCCCTCCCAGCAATTATAGAGATGGCTTTAAACACTATGCTAGGTGTTGCAGATACTATTATGTTAAGCCGATTTATTGGAAAAGAGGCCCTCTCCTCTGCTGGTTTTGCAAACCAGATTGTTTTTACTCTAATTTTTGTATTCTCATCATTCAATACAGGAGCTGTAGCATTAATCTCTAGATCCTATGGAGAGAAAAATTTTAAACGGTTAAAGGATGTTGCTGTTCAAAATGTAACCCTAAATCTATTTTTAGGCCTTATAATGACTGTTATTGGTTTACTTTTTAGTAAAATAATTTTTGGAATATACGATGTATCAGAGAGAGTATATTTAGATTCAGTAAAATATTTTGAGATTATTTTAATTGGTCTTTTACCAATGTTTTTGTCCTTCTCCTTTGCTGCGACATTAAGGGGTTCCGGTAATACAAAAACACCTATGATAATAACTTGTATTGCAAATATAATAAATATTATAGGTAACTATGTTTTAATACTTGGTATTGGACCATTCCCAAAGTTGGGTATTGCTGGAGCAGCATGGGCCACTACAGGATCAAGGTATATTGCTACATTTCTATATATTTATGTTTTATACTTTAAAGATAGTAAGTTTAGGCTAAAGTTTAGGTTATTACTTAATAAGGATATAATAAAACCTCTATGGAATATAAGTTTACCAGGGGCTATAGAGCAAGCTCTGATGCAATTATCCTTTGTCTTACTAGGTGTTATTGTATCAAAACTTGATACTGTAGCCGAAGCTTCATTTAGAATATTGATACAGATAGAGTCACTATCTTTTATGCCAGCAGTCGGAATGTCCATAGCTACCGCAACCCTTGTTGGAAAATCTTTAGGCGAGAAGAACTCAAAAAAGGCAGTTGAAATAGGTTACCTATCTACTCTACTAGGCTTAATTTGGGCGGTAATTATGGCAAGTTTTTTTATTATATTCCCATCGTCTATTATCGGAATATTCTCAAATGAAGCTATAGTTATTACCACAGGTATCCCAGTAATGCTATTTTTAGCTATAAACCAGTTGGGACTTAATATTCAAATAGTAATCTCAGGAGCATTAAGGGGCGCAGGTGATACAAAAGTTGTTATGCTAAATACTATATTAAGATTATGGATAATATTTGTTCCATCCTCATTTATATTTATTAATATCTTTAATACTGGCCTTGTGGGAATCTGGTATGCAGAAATTATATCGTTTATATTCTTCTCAACCCACCTACTTCTTAGATTTAAAAGTAAAAAATGGATTAAAGAGATATAAAAAAAACTGGATATAAATCCAGTTTTTTTTAGTTTATAGACATCTCTAGAATTACTAGATCATCACTATACTCTTTGTAATGGGTAAAGTTTAAACCAAGAAGTTCATCAAAAAGTTTTTTTACATCATCTTTATTTTCGTTTATTGTAATTTTACTATCAATAATATTTGTAGAATCATTGTTTACAACTAATTTAGCAGAATTATCTTTTTTTAACAAATCAACTTTTTTACTACCTTGTTGGGTTAGAGATAAAATCTTATCTCCTGCTTTTAAATAGTGAAGTGTTGCAACACTACCATCTAGTAATAATTTAACAAAGCCCTGTTCTTTAATTTCACTCATAGTTTTCTCCTTATTAACAAATACATATTAGTAATAATTACTATTAAGGTCAATATATTTCTAATATTTATTAAAATATAGTTTATTACTAAGGTAATAGCAAATTAAAAAAGAAATAGAAAGCTAATTGATTACTAATAAGAATTCCCATATCATTAATATAGAGGCTAAAAATGATAATAAAATGTTGGGGTACTAGAGGGTCAATACCTGCACCTGGAAATAAAGCACATATATATGGTGGAAATACAACTTGTTTTGAAATTAGATCAGAGAAGAATAACTTAATAATAATTGATGCTGGTTCTGGAATAAGACTTTTAGGAAAAGAAATTTTAGAAGATAAAAACAGAAAGGATATACATCTTCTTTTAACCCATGCCCATTGGGATCATCTAATGGGATTTCCATTTTTTACCCCCGCCTATTTTAGTAAGTATAACATCTATGTAAGAGGTGGAAAATATGCAAAGAAGTCCCTAGAAAAGTATTTAAAACATCAAATGGAACCACCCTACTTTCCTGTTAACTTCAATCTTTTAAATGCAAATTTTAATTTCCAAAGAGGAAAACCTAAAATGATTAAAGATGACCCAATAAAAATTGAGTCAATTAATTTAAATCATCCAGATGGTGGGTTTGGATATAAAATAGTAGAGAATGGTAAAATATTCATCCTGTTAACAGATAATGAACTTGACTACCATCATCCTAAGGGTCCAAGTAAAGAGACATTTATTGATTTTTGTAAAGATGCTGACCTCCTATATCATGATGCACAGTATACAGAAGATGATTATAATACAACTAAGGGTTGGGGACACTCTACATATGATTCTGCAGTAGAATTGGCCATTAAATCAAATGTAAAAGCTCTTGGGTTCTGCCATCATGATCCAGATAGAACTGATAAAGAGTTAGATGAACTAGTTCTAAAATACCAGAAAGTAATTATTAATAGTGGCAAAAAAATAGACTGCTTTGGAGTAAAAGAGGGTTCAGTAATAAAACTGTGAAGAATTTATTTTTAATATTTTTCTTTTTTTATTGTTTTTAAGTTGCACTTTTATATCGTGCACGATATAATTTAACTAAATTGAATTAATTGGAGATTGAAATGAAAGATAATTTTTACGACTTTAAGGCAAAAGATATAAACGGTAATGATGTATCAATGGAACAGTACAAAGGTAAATCTGTATTAATTGTTAATACAGCAAGTAATTGTGGTTTTACACCTCAATATGATGGTTTGCAACAGCTATATACAGAAAAAAAAGATGAAGACTTTATAATTCTAGGTTTTCCTTGTGACCAATTTGGCCATCAAGAACCTGGAGATGAAGGGGAAATTTACGCTTTTTGTAGGAAAAACTTTGGTGTAACTTTCCCATTATTTTCAAAAATTGATGTAAATGGGCCCAATACACATCCAATATTTGATTATTTAAAAGAGAGTTTACCTGGAGTTATTGGAGGAAATATTAAATGGAACTTTACAAAATTTTTAATTGACTCTAAAGGGAACCCTGTTAAGAGGTTTGCACCAACAGATACACCTGATAAGATAACAAAATACTTAAAAAAGAATAATTATTAAGGAGTGTTATTAGTGTCTGGTTACGAACAGCTTAAATTGGATAATCAACTATGTTTTCCACTTTATGCCACATCAAGATTAATTACTAAAATTTACCAACCACTTTTAAAGGAGTTAGACCTAACCTACCCCCAATACTTGATTATGTTAGTATTGTGGGAAGAGGACTCTCTAGCTGTAACTGCAATTGGGAAAAGGGTTATTCTTGAAACAAATACCATAACACCTCTGCTTAAAAGGTTAGAATCAAAGGGACTTATAACAAGAGAAAAAAATATAGAGGATGAACGTAGTATTATTGTATCACTTACAGAGTTTGGAAAAGAGATGGAGAATAAAGCTTGCTTAATCCCTATTAAACTCTTAGAAAACTTTCAAGATAAGTTTACAATATCAGAAGCTCAAGATTTAAAGAGAGGGTTAGATAAGCTTATAGATATCTTAAAATAGTTTTAACCTAACTGTATATACGATTTTATGATTAGTGTTTATACTTAACATACAAAGAGGGGATAAAATGAAAAATATTTTTTTGATAATAATAATATCACTTTCAACTAACTTATTTGCACTTCTTCCAATTAGTCAACAGGAGGAAGATGGATTAATATGGCTTTTAGAATCTACAAAACTCTCTAAGGACATATATAATGATCTACACGAAATTTGGAATATTCAACTGTTTTCTAGTATTGAATTAGTAGAGGATAGAGATTATAAGAGTATAGAGAAACTATTAGATAAATATCTTATCAAAAACCCAATAAAAAGCATTAAAAAAGGAGAGTATTCTAGTCCATATATATCCAAGTTATATTCAGATTTTAGTCAAAAATATGATGATTCAGAGTATGAAGCGTTAAGAATTGCTGCAACCTTAGAAGATTTAATGATAAGTGATATTAATGATTTATTAGAAACCTCTACAAATGAAGAGTTTATTAATCTCTTTACAACTTTAAGATATAGTGCAATAAGCCATATCCGTGGGATAAATAACCTAATGAAAAAGAAGTATAAGGTTGAGTATCAAGCTCAGTTTTTATCTATTTTAGAATTAAAAAATATTTTATAGCGGTTTATTTAGATGAATATAATTGAAGTAAAAAATCTTAATAAAAAGTATGGAAACATTGAGGCGGTAAAAGATCTAACTTTTACAGTTAGAGAGAACTCTTTATTCGCTTTTTTAGGGCAAAATGGAGCTGGGAAAAGTACTACTATAAACATTATTTCAACACTGCTTAATTTTGACTCAGGTAGTGTAAAGGTAGCTGATAACATTTTAGGTAGTGATGATGATAGAATTAGAGCAACCATCGGTGTAGTATTTCAGAACTCAATGTTAGACGATTTATTAACAGTAAGAGAGAACTTACATGTTAGAGGTTCATTTTATGGTTTAAGTTCTAAGGAAGTAGATTCTAGAGTTGATGAGTTAAATGCTTTATTAGAAATTAAGTCCTACTATGGCCAGAAGTATGGGGAACTATCTGGGGGGCAAAAGAGGAAGGCCGATATAGCCCGAGCTCTAATAAATTGGCCCAAAATACTATTTCTTGATGAACCAACTACTGGTTTAGATCCTAAAAGTAGAAGAGATATTTGGGAACTGATAAATCAATTACGAATAAAAAGAAATATTACAATTTTTTTAACTACCCACTATATGCAAGAAGTTCATGACGCTAATAAAGTAGTGATTATTGATAAGGGACGTATATTAGCTGTAGGTTCCAGTGAAGAGCTTAGAAAAAAATACTCCAATGATAGATTAAAACTACTCTACTCTAAAGAGTTAATAAGTGAATTAGAAAAAGATAATACAGAGTTCTATTTAATGAATGATACAATCAATATAATATTAAAGGACTCTTTTCAAGGTATTTCTTATGTAAATAAATATAGAAGTTATATTAATGAGTTTGAAATAATTAAGGGAAATATGGATGATGTCTTTTTAAATGTTACAGGAAAAAATATAGGAAAAGAGTTATGAAAATGTTGATACAATTAGTTAAGAGGAATCTACTTTTATATCTAAGGGATAAAGCTTCTGTTTTTTTTAGTTTTTTATCAGTAATAATTATAATTGCGATGTATATACTATTCCTTGGAAATATGCAGATAAATGATCTAACCCGGAGTGTTGGAGATATTCCTGGTTTAAACTGGTTAACAAGTAGTTGGATTATGGCTGGTATTTTAACAGTTTCAACTATAACAGTTCCACTAGCCTCCCTTGGAACTCTAATTAAGGATAAGGAGAATGGTAAAATTGTCGATTTTTATACATCTCCAATTAATAGAAACATTTTAGCTTTAAGTTATTTAATTAGTTCTTGGATTACATCATTTATTATGGTTTTTCTAAATTTTATTATTGGGCAGATCTATGTTATTTTAAATGGTGGGGAATTTTTTAATATTATTAAAACCTTACAGTTAGTTAGTCTGTTTTCAATCTCAATAATCTCTTTTAGTAGTATGTTTTTTTATATAAGTCTATTTATGAAGAGCCAAAATGCCTTTGGACTTTTAAGTACTATTGTTGGAACATTTGTTGGATTTCTAGGGGGTATCTATATTCCTATAGGAGTTTTAAGCAGTAGTATACAGAGAGTAATGAATTCTCTACCAACTTCACATAGTGTTACTTTAATTCGTAGGACATATATGTCAGGAGCTATAAATAAAGTATTTAAAAATGCTCCTGAAGATATATATGACAATTATGCGGATATTTATGGATTAACAATAAAAATTAATGATACAGATATTAGTGATACAATCATGTTATTATATCTAATTGTTTTTGCACTGTTTTTCTATATCTTAAGTATTATTAAATTAAAAAATACTAAGTTAATTTAATCTATTCTTAATACCATATGAATCTAGAATCTCCTTTATTTTTTGCTTCCCTTCTGGTTTAGAAGGTTTGCAATTACTTATAGGAACCTCAGATCTAATTAGACCATTAGCCATACCTTCACAACCAGGGTATCCACAGGACCCACAGTTAAAGTGTGGTAGGGCGTTATATACTGCCACAACTCTCTCATCAACTTTTACTTCAAATATTATTGAAGCAACTCCTAATAAAACTCCAATTAATAGTCCAACAACTCCTATAACTATTACCGCTGTAAGTATAATACTATTCATCGTTATCACCTCTCTGACTTGGATTTATACCGCATCCAGTGCTGCTACATCCATCACACTTTTTAAATGAGTCTTTCATCTCCTCTGGTAATTTCTCACGTCTATTTAATTTCCAACCGATAAAGTAGAAGGAAATTAGAAATAGAACTACTAATATACCAATAAAAACTCTCATTAAAACATACCTACAAAACCATTAAACGCTAAAGCCATTACAAAGGCAGTTATTAATGCAATAGGAACACCCTTTAAACCTGCATGTATAGGTGTTTTACCTATCTGCTCTCTAATTAGAGAGAATAGATATATTACAAATGCATATCCAGCTGCAGTAAAAAAGCTAAATATAACCATAATTAGAAAATTCATACCTAGGGAGTAATCAAGATCTATTCTCTCAATATTTAGAAGTGCAACACCTAAAACGGCACAGTTTGTAGTTATTAATGGTAGATATACCCCTAAACTTTTATATAGTCCAGGGAAGTACTTTTTAATTACCATCTCCACAAATTGAACTAAGCCACTAACAACAAGAATAAATGAAATGGTGGATAAAAACTCTAAATTATATGGTTCTAAAACAAATATATATAGGGAGTATGTTGCTATTGATGAGAGGGTTATAACAAAAGTTACCGCTAACCCCATACCAAGGGCTGACTCCTCCTTATTCCCTACTCCAAAAAATGAGCATAGACCTAAAAACTGAGTTAAAATTATATTTTGAATTAGAAATGCACTAAATGCAATTGATATTAAACCTACAACACTATTCATCTTTATCTACCTTATCACTACTCTCTTTCTCTAACTTTTCCTTAGCTTCCTTTGCAAGCTTAGCCTTTTCCATTTTTTCTTTTATAAGTAGAGCTTTTTTAAGTTTCTCTTCCTTCTCTTTTTTTAATTTAATAGTATTTATCATCCATGCAATAAAACCAAACATTAAAAAAGCTCCTGAGGATTGAACAAATATAACAGGTGCATGGGCTGCATCAATAATCCTAAAATTAAGAAGCTCAACTGCTCCAGTTCCTATTAACTCCCTAAAAAAAGCAAGGGTTGATAAACCTAATAAAAAACCAAGACCACTTGCAATTCCATCCATAAAGGAGTCCATAACTCCATTTGTTGATGCAAATGCTTCTGCCCTACCTAAAATAATACAGTTAACAACAATTAATGGTAGGTAGATACCAAGACTTTCAAATAAAGCGGGTAGATATGCCTCCATTAACATCCCTAAAACAGTAACAACTGATGCTATAACTGTAATGTAGACTGGAATTCGTATATCCCCTGGAATTATCTTTCTTATTAAGGAGATTAGTGTATTAGTAATAGATAAAACAACTACAACACTTACCCCCATACCAATGGCATTACTTAGATTATTTGTTAATGCTAGGGTTGGACACATTCCTAAAAAAAGAACAAAGGTAGGGTTTTCCTTTACAATCCCCCTATATAAATCTGCGGAATAATTTTTCATTTTAGAACCTCACTTATCAAGTGTTTAGAGCTTGACTCAATACTCTCTTTCATAGCCCTAGAGGAGTAAGTAGCTCCTGTAATCATATCAACTTCCATCTCAGACGCGTTCTGATTATATATTTTATCTAAGTAGTTATCCTTAGTAATTTTATCACCACGGCCCTTAGTCTCCCGCATCTGAACATACTGAATTTTTACTACATTACCATCACTATCATAGGCTATTAAAAATATTATATTATCATTACGTCCTTCAGGGCTCATCTCGTAAACATAATTAACTCTATTATTATCTAGATTAACTAGATATAGAGAGTCACAGTTAGATACTCTTTCTAGATCATACTCCGCTGATATATCCTTATATTCAAAGGTTGTATTAGAAAAAATACTATTTAAATTATCACGAACCTTCTCTATTCGTCTCTCAATGATTATTGGATCAACAATTACAAATACTGATGATACAAAAAGAGCACAAATAGATGCGGCTATAAACAAAATACCACCATACTTTAGACTAGTTTTTAACATATTCATTCACCACTATTTTATTTTCAGAAATTCTCTGATCAAGAATGTTATTAACAAACAGACCTGATCCCAAAAGTATTAAGATCAAAATAACTCCACTAATAAAGCTGCTCTTATTTAATCCTAGCTTTTTACTAGTAGTTTTTTTATTTAGTAGTGGAACAAAAAGATTGGCAAATAGTAGGGCGTTAAAAACCCCGTCTGCATCCTTTCCAAGAAATCTTATTAATATAAATACTAATGAGAATATGGAAGAGTAGAACATTAAACCATAGTTAGAGAATGGTTTTGTAAAAGGATCTGTCATCATAAAAATAGATACAAATAAAAACCCACCAGCTAATATATTAAATAGGATATAATTGATAGTTAGATTAAAATGTAGAGTTATAACACTTAACATTACAGTTGTTGTAACAAAAGTAAAAAGTAGTGGTTTAAGATCTAATGTTTTTCGCACAATAAAGAATATTATTGCTAATATAAAAAAGATTGATGGTATAGAGAATAACATTCCATTATTAGGTAGAAAGAGTAGTTCTTTTATAGAGCTCATGTTGTTTAAAGAGACAATACCATTAGCCTGTAACTGCATTAATGGAGATAGAATCTCTTCAGAAAAATCTCTTTTAAAGATAATTTCAAGGAGATAGTTATCAAAGCTATTAGAAAAGTTTAATGTAACTAATAGAGGCCAGGATAGGGATACAAAAAGTTTACCAATTATAGCTGGGTTGAAAACGTTAAAAGAGTAACCACCAAAAACCATCTTCCCAACAAATATACTGATAAAAGCTCCAACTGCTACTACAAAAAGTGGTGTTCCTACAGGTAACAACAGTGCATAAATTATAGCAGTTATTTCAGGTTTTGTAGTAACCAGAGACTCCTTAGCCTCTGACCTTGGAATATCTAACTTCTGAGATACAAATAAGATCTCAGTCTCTCTACAGATAAGAGTACTAACTAAAAATATTAAAAGAGACTTAATCCCATAGGCTAAATCATTAAATGAATTATATATAATAGATAAACCAGCAAAAACAAATAAAACCTTAATAAAATCATTAACTGTTTTATCAAGCTCACCTTTTAGATGTGAAACTGGCAATTTATTTAGAATTACTTTCATTATATTCTTCTCCCAAAACTAATATATTTCCATAATTGATACCCAATAACTATAGGTAAAAATACAAGGGATACACCAGATATAATTTTTAAAGTATGGAATGAAGATGCTGCATCAACTATTAATAAACCATCATTTAAACTAATTGTAGAAGGAAGAATAAATGGAAAAGATGCAGTAAAACCACTAAATAAAACTAGGGATAATCCTAAAACTATGGATATGAACATAAGAACATATTTTTCTAAAAGATGGAAAACAAATTGTAGAATATAAAGAATCATTGAAGCTATAGGCATTATCCAAAGTAGTTTATTTGTTGAAAAAAGACCAACTTCAAATAGTTTATACTCATTTGTTAAAGATAAGAATATTAGAGCTACAACAAAAACTGCCGCTCCACTTATCCATAAAATTGATACTTTGGAAATTATTTTGAAATCCCTTCCTAGGGTAAGTTTGATCCATGTATAACCTAAAGAGATTGCGGATAGAACTAATAATAATCCCATTAACAGGGATGCCCTAGAAAATATTGTTAAAAAGTTCTCGGTCATTAGTTGATTTTTAATTGGTAGGCCAACAATTAAGTTGATTAAATATATTCCCTCTATAAATATAAGAATAAAACTTGATATCCCCCAGATTTTACTAACAAACTTTTGCCACTTAGAATCATCTGACTTATAAATTAATTCTATAGATGTGCCACGAAATATTACAGAAAAAAGAAGAAGAAAGATAGGAATATATAAGGCTTGGAGGGTTAGGCCATAGGCTTTTGGAAATGTTGCAAATAGTCCTCCTATAGCAACTATTAACCAGACTTGTATTCCATCCCAGAATGTACCAACACTCTCATTTATTTTTTTAAAACTGATATCATCAACTTTGAATGTTAAACTTAACATTCCAACCCCAGTAACAAACATCTCTTGGCTTAAATATATACTCCAAACTAAAACTAATACAAAATACCAAATATTAGCTAATATTTCATGATTCATAGAGACTCCTCCTTCACAAGTGGTGAGGTTATTCTTTTCTTAATAAGATAAATACAACCAACGGCTAAAATAGCATACATAACAAAGATAGTAATAAGTGAGAACCATACCTGCATTACAGGGACATTACTTACAGCATCATTAGTTAACATTAATCCGTATACAACATAGGGCTGTCGTCCAACTTCTGCAACTATCCATCCTGCAAGTATTGCTATATATGGTAGGGGAAAAGTCCATAGATAAAACTTCTGCATAACTGGAGAATTCATAAATCTTTTAAAAAATATAAGGGTATATATTGAGTAAAAGATGAAAAATGTTCCAAGTCCAACCATTAAGCCAAAGCTTATAGTAACAAATGGAGAGCCTCCACTAATTGCATCAATCTTTGTTGATTGAATAGGAACTATGTAGTTAAAGTAAGAAAATCCTACAGCAGGCATTAATAGGGATGTAATCACTAATAGGATATTAGCTGGTTTGAAGCCTAACTCAAAGGTTTTAGCCTCCTGTGATTCTTTATCAATCTTAAGATATCTATATGCTCCTATACCAAGAACAAAGTATGAACCTAGAAGAATTGCTGAAATATTATTGTGAACTAACATATACCAAGCGTATGGATTAAATATTATCTCCTTGAAGTTCTCAACTAAAACTCTACTTCCATCCGCGGCTAATGCATATCCCACAGGATTTTGCATAAAACCATTTGCTGTAATAATCCATAGAGCTGAAAAATTAGTTCCAATAAAAATGAGAAGAACAGTTATAAACCTTAACCTATTAGACATCTTGTTCTTCTTAAATATCCATAAACCTGTAAAGGTTGATTCTAGAAAAAAAGCAATCATTGCTTCAAATACCAATGGAGCACCAAAAACATCCCCCATATATATAGAATAGGCAGACCAGTTAGTACCAAACTGTAGACTCATTGTTATTCCAGTAACAATTCCAAAAGCATAATTGATAACAAACATATCACCGTAGAACTCAGATAAGTGTTTATACTTAACCTCTTTACTTTTTAAATATTTATATTCATATATACAAACTAAAAAAATTAGGCCAATACTAAGTGGAACAAATAAAAAGTGAAATCCCACTGTAAAGGCAAACTGTATTCTACTTAAAATTTCAACCATACAGATCCTCCAACTATTATTATATGGAGCTAAACCGTATTTTTACAACATTTTTTTTAATAATTACTACTAATAAAGGGTAGATTAACTTTTTTATCCTAATTGTTAATAAATGAAAATAGTGGTTTAATAATTTTAATAATAGATTATTATTTATAATATATAAGGAGCTAAGTTAATGTTAAAAAGGATAATTTTAATACTAATTTTATCAATAAGTGTAGTAAACATATTTTCTGATGAATTAGAATATAAAAATATAACTGTAAAGAGCGCACAGATTAGGCAGCGTCCTAGTTTTTTAGGGAAAATTCTATTTACCCTTAACTATACAGATGAAGTAGCAATCTACGAAACTAAAAACGGTTGGTCTTATATAGGATTTAATAGTAACAAGGGTTGGATCCATAACTCCGCCTTAAGTGATAAAAAGTTAATACTTAAAAAGAGTGATAGTAAAATAGAAGACAGAGTTTCAGGTAGCGAAGTTGCCCTAGCAGGGAAAGGCTTTAATAGTGAAATAGAGGAGAACTATAAATCACAAAACAATTTGGATTATTACTGGATCGATCAGATGGAAGAGTATCAAGTAGATATAGAATCTCTTATAGACTTCTCTTATAGTTATAATTTAAATATTGGAGGTTTAGAATAATGAAAAGAGTACTCTTACTATTTATTTTAACTCCATTTTTTTTCTCCTGTACTACTATTGGCCCTATAGCTGAGCTTATGGGAGAGATCGGTTACCTATCAGACTCCCAGGTTGACTCTATTTCAAAATCAGCTGAGGCTGGAGCAAAGGCTGCTGAAGATATAACACCATCGGAGGAGTATTATATAGGTAGATCATTAGGAGCAATAATATTATCCCAATACTCAGTATATAATGATACTAAATCTACAGAGTATTTAAACAAAATTGGACAATTATTATCCCTAAACTCCTCTAGGCCTGAAACCTTTGGAGGTTATCATATTCTAATATTAGATAGTGATGAAATAAACGCATTTGCTGCACCAAGTGGTCATATATTTATATCTAAAGGTTTAATAAAACTAACAGAAAATGAGGATGAACTAGCTGCAATTATAGCCCATGAGATAAGCCATGTAGTATTACAACACGGTTTAGAGGCTATTAAAAAATCAAGAGTAACTAGTTTTGTAACGATTTTAGGAAGTAGTGCCTTAAAAGAGTTTGGAAGTAAAGAGGTCGCAGAGCTAACTACCCTATTTGAAGACTCTTTAGCGGATATAACCTCCACACTAATCAATTCGGGTTATTCTAGGAAGTTTGAATTAGAAGCAGACTTAATGACAATAGATATTTTAAGAAGAACCGGTTATGACGTTTATGCTCTTAGTAAAGTTTTAAAAAATATGTCTAAAGTACTAACTCCCAACGGCTTAGATTTTGCAAAAACCCACCCTGACCCAGAGGACAGATTAGAAAACCTCAAGGAAGAGGGTGATATTAATGGTTTTGGTAAAAAAATAGATCCTAACAGAAGATTTATAGAGAATCTAAGGAACTTATAGTGGGAGTAAAAAAATACAGAGGTATTATAATTGCATTTATATCAGTTTTACTATCCACTCTACTCTGGTTAACAGGTAGTTTAGACTCCTTTGAAAATTTAACATGGGACAGTAGAGTTAAACTATTATCCAATAATGAGAAGGCCTCTGATAATGTGGTATTAATACTACTTGATCAAATTAGTTTAGATTGGGCAGAGCAGGAGCAAGGCCTCCCCTGGCCCTGGCCTAGGGAGGTACTAACAACAATAATAAATAGTGTTAGTAGAGCTGGGGCTAAATCCATATCTTTTGATGTTCTATATACTGAAGCATCTATACATGGAGTCTGGGACGACAGTGCATTTGGGGACTCTATAGAAGATAGTAATATTTTCATTGGATCTACAACCTTAATGAACAAACCGACTAAGGATAATATATCCCTTCCAACCGGTGAAATTGTGATTGATGGTCTAAAAGAGTGGCTAGATTTAAAAAGCACAAATATTGATATTTTTAACTCAATTACAGAGACCATCCCAGAAGTCCTAAACAAGTCACGATTTGTAGCTAATGTTAAAATTGAACCAGATAGTGATGGAACATATAGAAGAGGTCAACTTTTCTATCTATATAATAATAAAGTTATACCTTCCCACGCCTTAGCCTCTTACATAATGGATAAAAAATATAAGATTTCAATTAAAAAGGGTATTTTAAAAATTGATGATAAAGTAATTCCTATTAACAATAGAGGTGAGGCTATTTTAAACTTTAGAGGGCCCTCTGGAACATATAAGAGTATAAATGCAGCAAAAATTATAAATAGTGAAATTTCCTACCTAAATGGGGAGGAATCGGATATAGATTTATCAATATTTAAGGATTCCCATGTTCTCTTTGGTTATAAGGCTGCAGGTCTATTAGACTTACGAGCAACTCCAATATCTGGGAAAGAGACTGGAGTAGAAATTCATGCAACAATGCTTGATAATCTACTAACAGATGACTTTATTTCTGAATTTAATATATTTTTATCAATATTACTAACTCTACTTCTTTGTTCCATAGCAGGATTTTTATATACAAAATATCAGGATATAAAAAAAGGAATATTTTTTTATCTGGTATTTATTGGTAGTACAATTGTTTTATCTATAATTCTCTATGTTAATAATATTTGGTACCCTCTATTTTATACTGAAATATCGATTTTAATAACACTTACGACTTCAGGTATCTTTAATTTAGCAACAGAAGGAAAACAAAAAAGATTTATTAAAAGTGTTTTTAGACAATACCTCTCACCTGATTATATTGAAAACATTCTAAAAGATCCTGGTAAACTAAAACTTGGAGGTGAGAAAAAAGAGTTATCTATATTTTTTTCTGACTTAGAAGGTTTTACTACAATTTCAGAAGGTTTAAGTCCTGAGGATTTAACAAAACTAATAAATGAGTACTTAACAGCAATGACAGATATTATTTTAGATGAGGGAGGAACTATTGATAAGTATGAGGGAGATGCAATAATTGCATTTTGGAATGCACCAATTGATTACCATGACCATGCAATTAGAGCAGTTAGAGCAGCCCTTAGATGTCAAAAAAAATTAGAAGAGTTACGTCCATATTTTAAGGAGACAACAGGACATATAATGAAAATGAGAATAGGTATAAATACAGGTGATGCTATTGTTGGAAATATGGGTTCAAATACTAGATTTGATTATACAATGTTAGGAGACTCTGTAAATTTAGCAGCTAGACTAGAAGGTGTTAATAAACAGTTTGGAACATATACCATGATTAGTAAATCAACCTATAACAGGTTAAATAGTGTTTTTCCTGTAAGAGAGTTAGGAAAGGTTCGGGTTGTAGGAAAACGTGAAAGCATTACTGTATATGAACCTATGTTAAAAGAGGATTATAATGATAAAATATATGACCGTTTTTTAATTGGTTTAAATCATTTTTACAACTCTAATTTTAATGAAGCTATTGATAATTTTTCTGAAATACCTTCAGATCCTGTTTCCCAAAAATATATAACTATGATAAACAGGATAAAAAACAGTAACCAAGAGAAGTGGGATGGAACCCTTACTTTGACAGAAAAATAGTTTCAAAAATATTTTAAGACTCAATGTGTCCAATTAACTCATGAACACTATTTATTAATGAGTAGTTGATGATTTTAACCGAATCATCAACACTTATTATTGATTGATTAATATTTATTATCCCCTTTATTCCTGTTTCTTTTAAGATCGAGAGAACCTTATCTGATTTATCACTATTAATACTAAAAATAGCAGTTTTTATACCTAATCTAGGAATTAGGTCCTTTAATCTCTCCATGGGATAAATTGGAATTAGACCATCAATCTTATTATCCACATAGTCAAAACAAACCCGTAGGTTATACTCTTTTAAATATATTTTAGGTTGTTTTAGTATAATATCCCCTAATCCCCAAGATCCGATAAGTATTAAATCCCTAGTAGTCTCTCCTCTAATAATTTTTTCAATTTTTTTTATTAACTTAACCCTAGGATACCCTTTTTGAGGGGTACCCTTTATAGATAAATATGCCAAATCCTTTCTTATTGTAATAGGTAGTGAGTCTGTATATAAGTTTAAAAGAGTTGTTGAGACCCATGTATCACTTATAGACTCTAGAACCATTAGATACTTAGAGTACCTTTTAAGAGTGGGAAGTGGTATTTTTATCTGTTTTTGCATATTTCCTCTAGTTTCTTTTTGCTAATATCTGGAGAGACTATGACACCTGGGCCATTAATACAGCCTCCTTCACAAGCCATAACTTCCAAAAAATCAAATCCATGGGGTATTTTATTAAAAACCTTTAATTTCTTTATGGATTTTTTTGATAAACCATTTAGAGCTTCACCTTTGATCCAGACCCCATAATCTCTAACACCATGACTAACCCCAGTTAAAACACCACCAGAGGAAGCAAACCTATATCCACTTTTATTAATAGAGCTTTCATTAGATTTAAGGGATAAAACATCTATATTTTTAGCCATAAATAGTGCTCCTAACTCCTCAAATGTAAGAACATAGTCTATTAAATCACTTTTACTAGCCTCAACCTTTTTAGCAAGACAGGGTCCTATAAAAACGTTTATAACTTTATCATCACTATCTTTTATACTCTTTCCACATAGTATCATAGGGGATTCTGTATGTGAAACATTACTTTTCATATTTTGCAGATGTTTGTCTACACACTCCATATAGGATGGGCAACATGATGAAGTCATTATACAATCCTTATCTATAAACTCCTTTGCCTCTTTTTGGGCTACAATACTTGCAGATTCAGCCACATCAATTACATCATGGAACCCAAGTTTTTTAATTCCTAATTTAATTTGTGATAATTCACCTGGGAATTGACCAATAATTGAAGGAGCTATTAAAGCATTAATTTTACTGCCATTTTTTAACTCACTAATAATATATGGTATTTGACTCTTCTCTGTTATTGCTCCAAAGGGGCAACTTTTTAAACAACGTCCACAACTAATACATTTATTAAGGTCAATCTCTGCAATATTTTCTCTATTTTTTTTAAGTGCATCAACTGGGCAAGATATCTCACAGGGTACAGGCACCTTAACTATCGCATTATATGGACAAACAGTAGTACACTTTCCACAATCTATACAAAGCCCCTTATCTATAACAGACCTACCATTTATGACCTTTATGGCATTTTTTGGACATATAGTTGTACAGGGTCTTGCAACGCAACCAACACATACATCGGAAATATAGTGATGCCCTAATTTACAACTTCTACATGCATCCTTAATAACTGTTAGAATTCTTTTATCAGCCTTATTATAAACATCGATCCTAGAAGCGTAGGATGATAACTGTTCAATCTCATCAATTTCATCTTCAATAGAGTACCCAAGAGCAGCCATTACCCTATATTTAATAACTGCTCTATCCTTATGAATACAACATCTGATATTTTCTAGATTTCTTGGAGCTGCTTCTACGGGAATTCTATTTAACCTATCAAGATCAGAATTCAGTAGAGCCAATGAAGTTCTATATAATATGTCTCTTTTAATCTGAATAGCGTTATTATAAATCATAGAACTCCCCCTCTAAAAGTTCTGTTAATTTTTTGGGTGTAACCTCAGAATAGACTTTCCCATTTATTTTTATATATGGAGGTCTTTTATCTATGTCTTGACAAAGGTTCATACATGTTGTCCCCTCTAATTCCACACTCTTAAACTTATTCATATCCATCTCTATTAGTTCTGATGCCCCCATAATATAACAACTTGTTCCACAACAAACCTTGACTTTTATCATAATAATCTCCTTACTTAAACAAATATTAATTCTGTCTCTTTTAGATACTTATCCTTTAAGAGCCGACTAATTTTTTTTACAATATTCCTTCTTATTTCTAACTCAACAGGCATGTTAGGATCCTGGTGGGCATCATTTATTTTAGTCCCTATAAGGAATGTTATTTTATCTCTGTTAAGAAGTTCTTTAACAATTAATAATGCGGGGTTTCTAGAGTTACAATCCTCTGGTATTTCTGTATCAAGAAACTCCGAAACCTTACCCAAGGTAATAATCCCCTCACTTATCAGATCAATACCGTCCATAATTCCCATAGGGGGCATGGATCTATCAATATTTGTTAATGGTACAGAGATCTCCTTACCCCACTCTCTGGCTAAAATATTGGCTGTAGTTCCACCACATATAATTTTTTTACCCTTAAATGATGTAACCCTTGAAGCTAAAGTTCTATCTCTTTTAGGATCCACAGGAGGTCCTGTTACAAGCATAGCGAGTCTAGGTTTCCTAAAATAAATAACAACACAGGATATATCATCCTTCGAATGAAAATTATCATTTAATAGAGCTTTTTTGTGATTTTATCCGCTAAGGAGCTAGCGGATATATCCTCTTTTTCTTTTATTAGTGATTCTATATAACCTATAACACTATCTCCATACCCTAGGGGATATTTTCTTGAACCTAATCCAGATTGACTTACACCATCGGAGAAAAAGATAATTCTATCCCCAGGCTCTGTACTGAACTGGGAAAAATAGAGACTATTTCTCCTACTTGCTCCACTTTTAAACTGGGTTTTTTCCCTGGACCAACTAAGTATGTTACTTCCCCTAAAGTGTAGATATTTAGGATTATCATACTCAATAATATGGGTATAGTTATCCTTTGAGATATCTACAATTGTAAATGTTGCATAACTTATTTTTCTATTACTACAAATAGGAAGTGTTGCACATATGGTTTCTGCCACTTTAACTCCAGACACACCGGCTTCAATTGTATTTAGAGCCATTTTTGCTGTTAAAGTAGATAATACACTGGCCTTAATACCACTACCTAAACCGTCGGATAAAACAGTAACAACTCTACCTGTTTTTTGGTCCTTCTTTGATAATATGGTATCTCCTACAGCAGATTGTCCCTTTTTGCATATCTGTTTATGTACAACTTCAATAAAACTAGAGGCTGGATTCATCATCATCCACCTTTCCAAAGGATTCAATAATTGAATTCAGCATAACTTCACTATCAGCGGCATTTTCACCTAATAAAAAAGCAATTTGCTGTACTGTAGAAACATTTTTTGTTAAAACTTCCTGTGCTTTTGATATTATTTTCTCTCTTTGAGATCTTGTTTCAGTTATATCTCTAAAAATTCCTCCAACAACTAGATAGTCAACAACAGGATAAACAATACATTTAATGATTTTATCCTTTACTCTAATAATAGATTCAGAGTTTGCCCCACTTTTTAAACACTGGGAAAACTGTCTAAACTGGGGAAGGATCTTATCTAGAGAGACTCCATTTAATCCCTCATTTATTTTGTAAATAGTAGAACAATCCTCACCCATTAGAGATGCAAAGGCGCTGTTACTCTCAATTATCTTTAAGTTATTATCAACCATGATTACCCCAGAGGGCATTGTATGAATAAGAGCGTTAGCCTTTTGTTCAGATAATTTCCTTAGATAATTTAGGCACATATTAGTCTCGGCCTTTCCTTCTAAAAGTGCTAAGGCAAACTCTCTACAAGTTGAGTAACCACAGGCACCACAATTTATTTCATCCTCAATTTTAACCTTACCTACACTTCTCATTACATTACGAATTTCTTCTTCTGAGAAATTTAGTTGAGTAATAGCATCAACCCTCCAATCCCTAACAATTGAGACATCTCTCTTAGCGTTTTCTTGTTTATTGGATGCACCTTCGAGAACCTTTATAGTTTTTAAAGCGGTTTGACTATGACAACTTGCACCAGGACCATTAATACACCCCCCATCACATGCCAATAACTCAAAAAAACTACCAGATAGGTTTTTATCATGTGAACTTATACCATCTAAAGAGTTAACAATAGAGTCTATTCCAGAATAACTAAATCTTAGATCATTTTTACTCTTAAAACTCTTTATCATTCCCCCTTCTATAGGATAAAAAGAGCCATTAGTTCCTCTTTTTGGAACGAAACTCTCTTCCAAGTCTTCTAAAATTATCTCTTCATCCTCTGTCCACTTATTTAAATCTTTAAATGTTAAAGCACTAAGTAATAGCTCTGGATTATTATCAGCCTCTGATTTTTTTCCTATACAGGGTCCAAAAAAGACTATTTTACAATCTTCTTTAGATTTTAACTCTTTACAATGGGCAAGAAGAGGAGAGTCTACATTTAATATACTCTTAGATAGTTCTGTCCTATACTTTTTAATATAGGATAGAGTTACTGGACAGGCACTGGATATTGTAACACCTTCTAATAAGTTGTTATCTATATATCTAGAGACAATTTGGGCGCCTATAGCTGTCTCTTCCGCCCTATAAAAGCCTAGTTTTTTAAATAGTGTATTTAACTTCTCAAAAGTAACTCCAGGGTATTCAGATAGATACGAGGGTGCAACAGAAGCTATAACCCTCTGATTAGGATTTTCCTTTAAGTAGGATTTAACATAATCTAAATCATTTCTGACTTTCTTAGCCCCTCTAGGACAGACTCTAGTACAGTGTCCACATAGAATGCATAGATCAGGCTCAATAAAAGCGTGGCCAGATTTGACCTTAATACTTTTTACTGGGCACTCTCTAATACACTTATTACAATCATTACACTCAGTAATCTCTGTATAAATTGGATTAAGTTTAGACATGATCTTCATCCTTAATCAGTTTATTTAATAGTTCATCAACTACATCATTGGTTACATTTTGGTACAAAACACCGTTAACTGTTATATTTGGTCCTGTTTTACACTCACCACTACAAAGACTTCCAACTAGTTTTATATCCCATTTAACACTATTTTCTTCGATAAAGTTCTGTATTTTTTGTAAATTATCGCTATTTCCCCTGGAGAAACATGAACTTCCCATACAAAGCTTTATTTCACTATTAACCATAATTATCCTCTTTCCTGTTTTATTCTATAAAATTTTATCAATACTTGTCAACAAAAGATAAATATTTATAGATATATTTTATCTATAAATATTACACGGTACAGAAAGGTTGCTGTCTTTTAGGATTACATAGTATATTATAAAAAATGGAGAATTTATAATGAATAAAATTAAAGTGATATTTTTCTATAGTTTAGTTCTACTACTATTTTCTTGCTCAAATAGTAAAAGTGATATCAATAAAGAGATTATAGAAGTAACAATACCAACAATAGAAGAGCCAGAAATAATTGAAGAGAAAGAAGAGAGCCCTGAAATCGATAAAAAACCCTTAAGTTTAAATATTATAAATGAGGAAATTGAGTGGGGTGAATTTGATGAAGTAAATTTTGAATCAGATCACTATGCAGTTGTAGCCAATAAGAAAACTGTTTTATATAAAAATATTGACATATATAATAAGGATGATATAAAAAACCTAGAAGAAGAGTTAACAATAGAGATAGGAACAATACTTCCAATAAAAAAGACAATAATGTTAGAAGATACAATTTTAGAAAACTATTTTAAATTTAAGGGAGATACAAACTATTTTTACTTAACAGAGTATAATAGTGAACCCTATATTGTTTGGGGTGCTAACTTACATGGGGATATAAATAATAAATTAGATGCTCAAAAACTTTCTTATTATTATACAAAAGAGATAAGCTCAGAAACTTTTATACCCTATAGTGGAAGTTATAATTTATCCAATAAAACCTTAAATAACTTATCGATAAATAGAGTTGATTTCCAGAAATTAGATACAGAGAAGTCTATTCTAAATCATTACAAAGAGGACCTAAAAGATAGATCAAATATTACATTTATTACAACAGATCTCTTTTCTACAACACTTTTTAACATAATTGATAATCTAACCTATGTTTATAGCAAAGAGGTTTTAGACCCCCAAATATTAGAGTTAAGTCGTATGTTTATTAGAGTTTTAAAGGAATATGAGAGTCAGGATGATAAACTACATAATAACTATACAAATCTACTAAACTCTACACTTAACCTTTTTGAACTTACAACCCTTCTTATTACTTTAGATATGTCAGAAGTTAAGAAGCAAATAATCAAGGATGAATTAAACTTAATTGAGAGTAAAAAAAGTAAAACTACATCCCCAATTCTAGGTAATAGTTTCGATTACACCCTATTTGAGAGGGAGAGTAAATTCTCCAAATCTATAATCTGGTTATTAAATAGTAGCTTAAAACCAGAGAACTTAATGTTAGTTAATAAAATAGTTTATGAGAACAGTGATCTACGACTATTATGGCAGAACATTAATAGGGATATTAGATATCTATTAGGGGATAGTAAAGACTTAGATTTTAATGGTACTACACAATTTATAGATGACTATATCTTCTCTATTTTTCCTAGCTGGATTGATAACAAATCAAATATGGATGACTTTATTATTTCCCATAAACTCTACAATGAAAACTTTAGATTTTTTGGAAGAGCTTTTAACTATGATGATGAAATAAGTAATAGAATAAACAACATAAAATATTATACCCCCCTAGATTTTATGTCTATTATAGGCAGTAGTGTATCTAAGAGCTTAATTAAACAGACAGAGGTGCATAATGAATATTATAATCAGTATGAGGAAGTTATTGAAAATATAAAAGACTCCATAACACTTGATAACAGATCCCTATATTCAGGATCTATTAACTTATTAAAATCTATATTTAGTTTTGAACAAAACAGGGATTTCTTTTTTGCTGAAAAGGGTAAATGGAACCAGAAAATACTATTTACATCCCACACCCTGCTTACAAGGATTAAGTCTAAAAACCTTGATAATAAACCTCATGAAAATGTTGAAATTATGACTGATCCAACTGATATTACCTTTGATGTATTAGATTTTAGTAGACCAAACCACTATATTGAACCTAATATTGATTTTTACAACTCATATCTTTTAGTAATTACAAGTATTATGGAAAATTTAGATCTAAATAGTCTATCAATTGATTATATTTCAAAGTTTGAGAACCTCACTAATATAATAATGAAAGTATTAGAGATCCTAGAGAGAGAAGTAAATATTAAAGAGTTAGATTTAGAGATGAATGACTATATCGTTACTATACCTACTCTTTTGTATAAGATAGAGATGGAAGATAACAGTAGTTATTTTATAGACAGAGATACAATAAATCGGATAGACAGCCCATATAGGCTTTATCTTGCATTAGATGATAAAGTGTATGGGAAAAGAGTTGCTGTTGGTTATATAAACCATTATAAGGTTAATGATAATAATCTAGAACAACCATTCTGGACTGAAGATAATTTAAAATAGATAGTAATAATAAATACCTCCCAGAGTTGGGAGGTTAATAGTTATTATATAGATAAAAGTTTATGAGATCCGTCGGAGTAAGCTTCATCCCTCATTTTAGAAGCAATATCACTATTAAGGTAGTCTTCAAAAGAACTCTTTCTATCAATTATACCCTTTGGAGTAAACTCTATAATTCTATTGGCTATGGACTCTATAAACTGATGGTCATGGGAGTTAAACATTAAGACACCTTTGAACTCAATTAAACCATTATTTAATGAAGTAATAGACTCAAGATCAAGATGGGCTGTAGGTTCATCCATAATTAAAACATTAGACTCTTCTAACATTATTTTAGATAACATACATCTAACTTTTTCACCACCTGATAAAACAGATACTTTCTTTAAAGACTCATCCCCAGAGAATAACATTCTACCTAAGAATCCCCTAATAAATGCATCATCTGGTTCCTTAGAAAACTGTCTTAACCAATCAGTCATATTTATATCTTTATCAAAATACGATGTATTATCCTTTGGGAAATAGGATTGGGAAGTTGTCACCCCCCATCTAAACTCTCCAGAGTCAGGTTCTAACTCACCTGATAAAATTTGAAATAAAACAGTTTTCGCCTGGTTATTAGGACCAACAAAGGCAATTTTATCATCCCCTCCTACTTGGAAGGATAGATCTTCAAATATAAGTTCTCCATCAATAGTTTTTGTTAGTTTATCTACTTCTAATATAACCTTCCCCGCATCCCTTAATGGTTTAAATGCTACATAAGGAAATTTTCTTGAAGATGCTTTTAAATCATCAATGTTTAACTTTTCAAGCTGCTTTTTTCTACTTGTAGCTTGTTTAGCTTTAGAGGCGTTACTACTAAACCTGGCAATAAAAGTTTTTAACTCTGCAGCCTTATCCTCAGCCTTTTTCTTTTGATCTTTTAATTGCTTAGAAATTATCTGGCTTGTTTGGTACCAAAAATCATAATTTCCTACAAAGATCTGAATTTTTCCATAATCAATATCTGCAATATGAGTACAAACTTGATTTAAGAAGTGCCTATCATGGGATACAACAATAACAGTATTATTAAAACGATATAAAAAGTCCTCTAACCATTTAATAGACTCTATGTCTAAATGGTTTGTGGGCTCATCTAATAAAAGTATATCAGGATTACCAAAAAGAGCTTGGGCAAGTAAAACCCTAACTTTAATAGTATCATCCATATCTTTCATTTTAATATCGTACATATCATTTGTAACACCAAGACCAGATAAAAGAATTCCAGCCTCACTCTCGGCTTCCCAACCATTTAACTCGGCAAACTCACCTTCTAGTTCACTTGCTTTTATTCCATCTTCATCGCTAAAATCCTCTTTAGCGTATATTGCGTCTTTTTCAGACATAACCTGGTAAAGTCTCTCATGACCCATAATAACAGTGTTTAATACTGTAAATTCATCATAAGCAAAATGATCTTGAGCTAAAACAGCCATTCTTTCACCTGGAGTTATGTTTATCTCTCCAGAATCATGCTCAAGTTCACCTGATAAAACTTTAAGAAATGTTGATTTACCGGCACCATTTGCACCAATTAAACCATAACAATTACCAGGAGTGAATTTTATATTAACATCCTTAAAAAGTGATCTTTTTCCAAATGCAAGGGACACGTTACTACAACTAATCAAAACTAACTCCTAATTTAATACTTAATATTTTAAGAATAATATCAAAAAAAAGAATCTCTTTCTATGCTGTTATAGGTTTAAAACAATTTTTTATGTTATTATCTATATTGTTGACAACCAAATACTTTCGTGGTAATTTTTTGTACTGAAACAATAATATAAGGATTATTTTTAATGGCTTCAAAAACTGATAATTTTAAAAAGAAAAATAACAATAGAAACATAGGTGCTCTTATTGGATCTATAGTTATTCTACTTATTGTAGTAGTAAGTTTTGTACTTTCTCCTGCGTTAAGTAAATTAGGACAATCTCAAACATCTGATATTGTTTTAGGTTCTTATGGAAACGAAAAAATAACATTTAGTTTTCTAAAAGAAACCCCATTTAGACAAGAACTTGCATCTTTAAGTAACAATAGTACTGATACAATGGATCCTCGATTAGCTCAAGTTGCGTATAAACGTGCTGTAACTAAAGCTGCTGCTATCGAAGAGTTTAATAGCAATGGTTATTTAATCACAAAAGAACAACTTGACAATGCAGTATTAAACTCTGGTTATTACAATGTTAATGGTTCATTTAGTCCTTCTGTATTTAAAAATACAACTGAGGCAAAAAAACAGGAACTTAGAGTTAACATTAAAAGAGAGATGCAGGTTGAGAGTTGGATGTACCACACTATTATCCAACAGAAAAGAAGTAGTAAGTACTTAGAGTTTATCTCATCAATGAGTAACAAAAAAAGAAACTTTGACTATATTACTTATGACTACTCTGATTATCCAGATGAGTTAGTATTAGATTATGCTAGTTCAAATCCTAAGAAGTTTACAGAACTATCTCTTTCTAGAATTACAGTAAAAGATATGAAAACAGCTGATGAAGTTATTAATAAACTAAAAAATAACGAAAACACTTTTGGTGAATTAGCAATGTCATACTCAACTGACAATTTTAAAACAAGCAATGGTGAGATGAGCTCAACTACATATGAGTATGAACTAGAATCAATTTTCGGAATTACAAATAGTGATGATCTTTTAAACAGCAAGGTTGGAGATTTACCAGTTGTTGTTGAAAAAGATGGAAGTGTAATTTTATTAACACTTAATAGTGAGATTGTTAAACCTGACTTCAAAGATCTTACAAATATTAGATCTTATATGCTCTCATTTGAGAGAGGTATTATTGAAGATTACTTTTATGATAAAATTAATTCTAATACAAGTAATGAGTTAGCTGCTTTAGGTAAAGAGATTAAGTCTACAGGTCTGTTCTCAATTAACTTTGGTGGTGAGCAGTTATTGTCAACTTCAATTGATAGAGTAAGTCAAAACTCTATATTCTCTAGGGCTGTAAATAATGATAACTTTTTTACGACACTTTTTAGTTTAGAAAACGATACACTATCAGAACCTATTGTATTAGGTGATACTATTTCAGTATTTAAACTAAAAGAAGAGTTAGTTGATGATACAAATACACAGGAATTTATTCTATCATCTTTGGATAGAGCTCTATTAAATTACAAAAGCCAAGTTAGTGAGGATTTAATATTAAAATCTGATAAGTATGTAGATAACTTTTATACTGGATACTTTGAAATTCTAAAAATAAATCAAGGAATCTAATCTTGATGGATGAAAAACCCTTACTTATTGAAACAGGTAAGGGTTTATCCTTAAAATATAAAAATAAGTTTTTATACTCTAAATTTGATCCTACAAAACAACCTAGACTAATAATTGAATCATTAGAATTAGATGATAAATGCATATATTTAATGCCTTCTCCCCTACTTTTTTATGGTTACGATCTATTAAAAAATAAATTACCAGAGAGTTCAATTATAGTAAATATCGAGGTTGATCCAAATCTATTAAATTTAACAAATCGACCGGAAGAAATACATCCTATATCAAATGGCTTTGATTTTTTAAATATAATTAGTAAAATAGACTTATCTAAATTTAAAAGATGTAAATTAGTTACATTAAATGGTGGATATACCCTTTATAAAACAGCTTATGATAGGTTTTTTAATATTCTTATAAATCAGCAACATAACTACTGGAAAAATAGATATACGCTAACTCAGATGGGACAGTTATGGATAAAAAACTGTTTGAAAAATTTAAAAGATATTGAAAAAGCACAACCTTTCTCTAATTTAAAAACAGATAAGCCTGTAGTTGTAATTGGAGCTGGTGAGTCTACTGAACAGACACTTTCACTGCTAAAAGATATTAGAGAAAAGATATTTCTACTCTGTGTAGATACTGCACTTCAGATTCTTCTTGAAGTTAATATTACTCCAGATGCGGTTGTAGCGTTAGAGGGGCAATTTTTCAATCTTCCAGATTTTTATGGTGCTAAGGATAAAAAAATTGATATTATTTATGATCTTTCAAGCTACCCAGCAGTTTTAAGGAATTTAAGTGGGAATCGATATATAACAATAACAAATTTTTCAAACTCATTATTATTAGAGAAAATAAAGAAGTTAAACCCAGATCAGGACTTTATACCTCCCCTAGGATCTGTTGGAATAACAGCAATCTATATTGCTATGCAGATAACAGAAAACTCAATTTTTTTAAGTGGTTTAGATTTTTCATATAAGTTAGGAAAAACCCATAGTAAAGGAACTCCCTACCATCTATCAACACTGATAAAAATGAATAAAATTAACTCTGGCTATAATTTTGGCAGCTGCCTAAAAAGAGGAACTTTTGCAAAAAAAAATAAATCACATAACGACGAAACTACGGACCCAATTTTATATGAGTATTCTAAGCATGCAGAAGAGTTATTACTAGGCTCAAATAGAGTATATGATTTAACAACAACAGGTATGACTTTAGGAGTACAACATGCAGACAAGGCAATTGTTTATAATGAAATAAATAAGAAAAAAGCCCCTTTAATTAACAACTATAACTCTAATATAAAGCAGTTAAATTATGGGGATTTATACAGGGATGAAGTGAATAAAATCCTATTTGCATTTAAGAAATTAAAAAGTTATCTTAATGGCTCAACAAGCATTGAAAAGGCAATTGAAAGCTTAACTGATATAAGCTACCTATTTGAGCACTATCCTGAAACTGAGCCTATTAAAATTATTACAGAGGTAAGTATAAAAAGATTATACTTCACTATATCTAGATATATTCGTTCCCTAGGAATTTAATAGATCTGATAATATAACACCTAAATCCTCTGCGGTCTGCATTACAAGAACTTCTCCATTAACAACAACCTTTGGAGCACTATTACACTTACCCATACATGGGACTGTTTCGACTCTAAATCGCTTATCTGGGGTTGTCTCCCCAGGTCCTACTCCAAGAATTGTAGTTACCATTAATAATATATCATCTGAGTTTTTTGAAGAACATGTCTCACCAACACATATTCCAATAACGTTTGTTTCTTTATATTTTTCTTTATCCATATTAATAATATAATAGATGTTTTGATATAGCGCTATAATTATAATTTTAAAGTTATCCTTTAAGATACACAATAATATTACTCCTAGTTAAAATAATAATCCTCATCCCCATATCTCCTGTATGTAAAACCTTCTAAAATATGTTTTTCACAAATATTAGCAGAACCATCGAGATCAGCTATTGTCCTTGCAATTTTAAGTACTGAGTGGCACCCTCTAGATGATAGAGATAGTTTGTTAGCCCCAGAAATAAAAGCCTCCTTTGTACTATCTTTTAATAAACAGTAGTTATCTACATCTCCCGGAGTAATTCTTGCATTACAACTATACTCCTTATCCCTAAATCTCTCTCTTTGAATATTTACAGCCCTCTCTACATTCTCTCTAATCTCATTAGAGTCTCTTCCCTTTACACCTAACATTTCCTTTGTAGAGATGGCATTAACAGGTATTCTAATATCTATTCTATCCATAATCGCCCCTCCCATCTTTTTCCAATACCTTCTTATCTCTTTCTCAGAGCACATACAAATTCCATCCTCTTTCCCAAGATTAGCACAGGGGCAGGGATTGGAGGTTGCTATTAGTCTGAAATTTGCAGGAAACCATGTGGATAGGGAAGCTCTATTTAAACTTATTTTCTGCTCTTCTAATGGTTCTCTAAGGCTCTGGATAATTGTAGTTTTATATTCTGCTATTTCATCTAAAAATAGATATCCGTTATGAGCTAATGAAATCTCCCCTGGTCTATTAAGTTTTCCACCCCCCACCATTCCTTCTAAGGAAGCTCCATGGTGAGGTCTCCTTATTGGAGGGGTATCAATAATTGCATACTCTGTTTTAAGCTTACCTGCTAAAGACCATATTCTTGTTGTTTCTAAGGCTTCATTTTTTGTCAAAACTGGAAGTATTGATGGTATTCTAGATACAGCTAGAGACTTCCCTACTCCTGGAGGTCCAAATAAAAGAAGATTGTGACCTCCTGAGACTGCTATTTCTATCCCTCTTTTTACACTCTCTTGTCCCATAATGTCAGCAAAATCAAGATTATCAATGATTTCTTTTTTTTTAATAATAGTATCTTTAAAATAATCTAATTTACCTAATATAACATTGTATGCATCAATTAAGCTTTCTACAGGGTAGATCTCTCCCTTACCAAGGAGTATAGCCTCTTTTAAGTTATCCTTTGGAATTATAAATTTACGAATACCAAAATCAAATGCCTTAGTAATTCCAGATAAAACACCATTAACCTTCCGAACTCTACCATCTAGAGTTAACTCTCCTAATATCAAATAATCATTTGTATTATTTTTATCCAACTCTAGACTAATTACTCTACAAGCAAAGGGTAGATCAAAACACGCCCCCTCCTTTCTCTCCCCAGCTGGGGCCATGTTTATAATTACCCTCCCTTTTGGAAAATCAAAACCACTATTTAATATAGCTGAGCGAAATCTAACCTTAGACTCTTTAACAGCTCCACCAGGAAGGCCTACAATATCAATACCAGGAAGAGATCTGGTAAAAATATTAATCTCAATTTGTACTAATTCCCCATCATAACCTGAGGAGGAGTAACTAAATATTTTCATAACTACCTCCCCTTATCCATAATATATTTTTTTATATTGATTCACTTTTACTTCAATAATTTATATAATTAGTTAAGGAGTTTTTATTGTTCTATAAAGTCATTACTCATAATGGGAAAGCGCATATAGATGAGTTACTAGGAATATCTCTACTATCTATTCATTTAAATGAGTTACCAACAGATATAATAAGGATTCATCCTGATGAGGCCTCTTTAATGTTAAAGAAGGAGACTATAGAGGAAGATATCTATTTTATTGATTGTGGATTAGACTATAACGCTGAAAAGAGAATTTTTGATCATCATCAATCCAAAGATTTGATGTGTTCAGCAGCTCTTATTTTTAACGAATTTTTCCCACACCTTAAGGATAGTAAACTTTCAAAATATATAAATTTAGTCTCCCTTGTAGATACTAAGGGACCAAATGCGTTAGATGACTACAAATTCAAAAGTGATACTGTTGATTATTTCAGCTTTCCCCAGGGTGTTATGCTACGTGAATTTGAGAATAATCCACTGCTAATTACCAAAATATTCTCAGATGGATTATTATCTATGATCGAGTTTGAAAATAAAAAAAGATTAGCATTGGAGTGGATTAATTCAGAAGGAAGTATCAAATTTTCTAATATAAATGGTATAAATATCTTAGAATACTTAAAAGTTCCACCCTACGAATTATCAAGTGCTGTTAAGTCTGCTGACGCTGATATTGTTGATGAAAAAAATATACATGTAATATATAGTTTTGATAAGGATAATCCTGAAGTAAGAACACTTTTTAGAACATTAAAAGCTGATTCTATTCTTGATTTTACAAAATCTATGGTTGATTACTCTCTGTTTTGCCATAGAGGTGGTTTTTTATTAAAGTTTATACCTAAAGATAATAATGAATGGAAAAATATAATTAGGGAGTCAATATTATGATTAATTATGTAAGTACTAAAAATGCACCAATGGCTATAGGTCCCTACTCCCAAGGAGTAATTAATAATGGTCTATTGTATACTTCAGGTCAGATAGCAATAGACCCTAAAACCCAGAAGTTTATTAATGGATCTGTGGAAGAACAAACAGAACAGGTTATAAAAAACCTTAAAGGTATTTTAGAAGAGTGTAATACTTCCTTTGATAAGGTAATTAAAGTGACTATCTTTCTTACCAATTTGGATAACTTTGACTTAGTTAATACTATTTATGGAGAGTACTTTAAATCAAAACCTGCTAGATCAACTGTCGAGGTAAGTGCACTTCCTAAAAATGCATTAATTGAAATAGAGTGTATAGCTACAATTAGCTAAGGAAGTAATTGCTTCAACGATTGTCTGATTTTTTTAGTAACACTATCCAAAATTAATTGATTTAATCCCTCTTCAGATAATTGGCTGTCTCTACCTTTAAAGGTTACTGATTTTTTTGAATCACCATAATAGTCTTCTAAATACAAATTTAGAGTCCAATACTTATTTATATAGTCATTTTTCAAGTTTGCTTCTTTTAATATTAATTCACCTCTAATAATTATTGATGAGTTTTCTGAAGTCCCATAACCTAATTGATGTAAAGTACTCTCAACCTCAGTTTTAAGAATACCATCAATGTCTCCTTTAAAATTAACAGTAAATATTAACTCATTGGAAACTGCAGCAATTTTTTGATTTAACAATGATATTGACATATTGTTAATAACTTTAATATCTTCCTTCACTGCAATGTTAATAATATCCTCAACATGCCTAATAAATGTAAGTCCTAACTTATACTCAGAATATTTATCAAGAATATTTGAAGCTCTATCTCCAGTCCTAATCTGTTTCTCAATTTCATTATTTAGATACTCTAACTTATTATCGAATATGCTTTTTAATTCGCTTTTTTTAATAGTGTATAAAAGATAATGATTATTAGATTTATCAATAAAATGCTTCTCTTTAGTGGGAGTAATATACTGGGATAAGTAGGAAGACTGCTCTTCTATTAAACTCTCTGCAGCTTCTAAGGATTCTCCATTTGAAATAAAAACTATGACTTTATTTTCAGAATAGAATAGAGATGGGTCAGAAAACCATAGTGGAGGTTTTGAACTACTTGTATTTGTAGTTACACATGAATTTAAAATTAGTAGAATTGTTATTAACTTTATATATTTTTTCATCTCTTCCTCATTAATGTAGATTCAAATAGATTTAAACTACCTGTCTTGATATTTTGGTTATTAAAACTCTCTTCAAATATTTCAATAAAGTTAGAGTTATAATATACAACTGAAATGTCGTGGAAACCAGGCTCTACTAATATCTCTAACCCTCTAACCTTAGAAGGTAGGTAACGGGAGCTACGTAGGTCTGAATTCTCTGTTACTTGCATAAAGATATCACCTAGTAAACCACTTAGAAGTCCAAAACCCTCACCGTAATTTTCAGTAATTGTATCCTCAGATATTTCAGATATAACTGCCTTAGAAATTGCTCTTAAAATTGTTTTCCCAACAATAACTGGTTGTTTTACTTTAAATGTCTCAATAGCAATATTATCTATATTTTCAATTAGGTCTAAATACCCATAACTTATCCCATCAACAAAAACTTCTACATAGGATACTGGATCATATAAGCTTTCTAAACGGGGAAATTGTAGTTTAAGGGAAAGATCACTAGTAACTCCACTATGTCTTATTGAGTGAAATCCAAGATAACTACTATTACTACCTAAACTAAGATAACCACCAGAACCATAAATAGCTAGGGTATCTGCTACCTTTTCAGGAGAATAACCACTAAATGAGAGAACATTAATAATTGCCATATCACTACTCTCTGTAGGTAGAGATGGTAAATTAAAGTTATATATTGACTCTTGATAGTTAAATGCCTTTATTAAATACTCTCTCTCAATTCTCGAATCATCATCTAACCCCGTTAACCTATAGGCAATGATACCAAGATATCTAGCTAAAACATCGTTATGAAAATTAAAATCAGCTGTTGGTATATCAACATCTTCACTACTATTAAGCTCTTCTAAAACCCCTTTATACCTATTTTCGAGGTTATCTAGTTTAAGGTTAACCTTTCTGACTTCTACAAGAGCAGACTCGAACTCTTTTAAGTGAAAATAGTTTAGTGCCTTGAAAATATTTATATATATATCTTCATAATCCTCACCAGAGTATGGTAGAGCGTTATCGTTTAAAACATTTGATAATATTCCCTTAGAAATACTTTTTGTAAATAGATCTTCAATTGAGTTTTCAGCTAGAGTAAGGGAGTCATTACTTTTACGATACTCCCCTGCTAACCGATATAGAATACCCTCTTCAATATAGTATAAAACACGATCTTTCTCAGAATAAACTCTTTCTTTAGTCTGTAAAAACTCATCTAAAGCCTTCTGGTTTTCACCAATACTTAATTGATAATCAACTTCTCTATAATGGGTTTTGTTTGTATACAGAGAAGTACAGGATGAAAAAAGAAGTATCAAAAACCAAAACAGTAAAAGTTTGGCCTTCTTTACCATTTAACTCCACCTAACTGAATAACTTTTTTATGTTTTTTTGAACCTATCCAAAGTTTAGTATTAGTCTCTAAATCAATTAATTCTAAATCGACCTGATAATATACAACTCTTGTTTTATCTACTTGATCTGTTATTGTAACTAAGTTGCCTATTAACATAATATCAGCCCCTGTCTCTTGGGCTAATCTTTTAGTAGACTCAAGGGATGAGTTTGATTGCTGGTCTTCTTTCTCATTTCGAATCTCTTCCCTTTCGTAACTTGAAGCAACTAGAGTAAATTTTCCACTATTAACAAGTTCTCTTTCGATATCTTTTACAAAAGATGTAATATTTATATGTTCAGAACTTCTATTTCGAATTGTTCCTACTATAAGAACAGGGGTTTTACCATACCTATCAACTAAATTTGATGTTATTGGTCTGTTAAGTAAGTCATTAATCATAGATTCAGATATTAATCTTGAATCTGTATCATTCCATCTACCACTTAAATCAGTATCAATATCTGAATCGATTCTTGTAACTCTATTTGTTGTTTGGCAACCTAGTAGTAGAAATATAGAAAATAATAAGGTTATAATTTTGTTCATTTATAGTAACTCCTAAAAATATATTATCTTATATTTAAAACAATTTCTATTAGAAAAAGTGTTACTAAAATTTAAAAATAACTCTCTGATTTGCTACCTCTTACCCAAATAACAATAAATAATAGGGATAAAAGAATACCAGGGATTGTAAATATTATGTTTTTTACTAATAAAGAGTTATGGGTTATTAAATTTAAAGGGAAAAACATTGCTAAGGTACCACCTAGAAAAGTTCCAAATGATGATATGATAAAAATAAGAATTAAGTTTATCTTTCTTGCACTCTTGTTTGTTATATATATTATAGCTGTAATTGATACAGCTACAATAAAATTGATTAATAAAATTTGTAAGGATAGCAATTCCACCTGTGGGTCTCCATTATTAGTTAGTTTGAATTTCAAAAGTATTTATATATTTTGGTAAACTCTCTATAGATTGTATTGTTCCATTACTAAAACTCTTTCCTATATTTATTACACAAAACTCTATAAAAACAGTTGATAAAGAATCATCTTCAAACTCATCTAAGTATTTACTACCATTATCATCGTCATAATTACCTATAAAATGAGGATAATCTTTATCGTTAAATCTTAACTTGTAAATAATACCATCACTTTTACTAATACACAACAAATTTTCATCACTGCTAAAAAGTATATCAAAGGTACCTTCAAGACCTAAATCTAACTCAGTACTATTAACTAAATCATTCAAATTATGAATAGTTGTTTCAATAAAACCAAGACTTTCAACATAGGCTTCAGAGTTACTAGATACATCGGATATTGTTAAATCTGTAAATTTACTACTACTACTATCTTTATTCTTTAAATAATATCTTGAGTACAAAATAAAGCTTGAAGTATCAGGCCAACTATCTAAATCAATTCTGAAGGTACTACCACTAATAATAGCACCTCCAAGATAACTGTATGTAGGAATACCACAACTTGTAATGAAAATAAAAATGATAATAAAAAAAGTTTTTTTTATCATCCCTATTTAATTGTTAACAACCTTGTTTTAGCTAGATTAGAAAGATTGTAACTCTGGTACTCAGCTACTAAAAGTTCATAGTTCTCAATTGCTTTAGTTAGGTCTCCCTTAGATTCAAAAAGTCTACCTAGATTAAAAATAGCCTCTGGAACATCTGGAGAAAGGTCAGCACTCTCTAAATCATTACTCTTGTATGTCTTAACTAAGTTTGTAAGAACTTCAATAGCTTGATCAACATTTCCTAACTCTTCATTACACATAGCAGCATTAAACATATATACAGATGCGGCCATATCCTTTGGGAAGTTAACGTATGCTTTAGTATAATACTCTAAGGCTTTCTCAAAATTCTTTTCATCAAAGAAATATGATGCTAATCTAGAATAAGCTATTACTTCCGCCTTTGTACCTTTATACTCTTCTATAAGCTTATTACCATAGGATACAAAAGCTTCTTTATCTCCATTGCTATTTAAAACTTCATCGTACATATTGTCTAACTCAGTTGTTGAATTAATCATCTCATTTATTTTATTTTGTGAAACTGTTGAGTAAACTCCAAATGCTATAATTAATACTACAGCTACAGATAAGACAGTTAATAAAATCTTTTTATTATTAGACAAGAAGTCTGATATTATCTGGTTACTATTTTTTTTTGTTGTTTCTTTCATAAAGTAAAAATCCTCTCATTCGTTATATAATTCTTTTATTAGTCTTGAAAGATAAGTTCTTTGTATGCCTAATATTTTTGAACTCTTAGTTATATTCCAAAAGTTACTATCAAGTACTTCTTTTATGTACTCTTTTTTAAAGTTCTTAATAGCTTCTTTTAAAGTATTCTTGGATATATTAACGTTATTATCCGAAGAAAGCAATAAATATTCTGAAGTAATTTCTTTCTTATCTGTTAGGGTAATTGCCCTCTCAATGCAATTTTTAAGTTCCCTTATATTACCAGGCCAATTATAGGCTAATAACTTAGATAAACTCTCTCTACTTAGAGTTCTATTTTTTCCATTTACACAAAACTCATTTAATAAATCATGAGCTATTTCTGGTAGAAACTCTTTTCTTTCCCTTAAAGGAGGAATGTCTAGGGAGAGTACATTAAGTCTGTAAAACAGATCTTTCCGAAGAAGACCACCATCTAATAGTTCATTGACATCTCTATTGGTAACTCCAATTATTCTACAATTAACTTTAACAGTTCTATTACTACCTAGTGGTGTAATTACACCCCTTTCTATAGCAGATAGAAGTTTTCCCTGTATATGTAGGGGAATCTCTCCTATCTCATCTAATATCAAAGTAGTATTACTAGCTAAGTCGAACTTACCCTTATAATCTTCCTCTGAATCAGTAAATGCTCCCTTTATTGAACCAAAGAGTTCTTTTTCTAGAAGATCCTCAGGGAATGCTCCTATATTTATTGTTACAGGAGGATTGTCTCTACCCTTAGATAATATATGTATAAAATTTGCAACAACTTCTTTACCAACGCCAGTCTCTCCAGTAATTAAGAGGTTTGCACTAGATCTAGCTATATTTTCTAGCTGTTCACATAAACATTCAGGTAAGTAAAGTTTACAACTCTCATCCATGGGTAATTAAAATCCTCAAAAAAAAAAGAGAGACAAAGTCTCTCTTTTAAAAGCTTTAAAATGGTTATTTTAATAAGTCACCTAAAGTATATGTACCATCATCCTGTGTTTCACCATCAAGATATTTAGAAATTTCTTTTCTCTCTTCATGCATTGTAACTTCTCTTACAGATAAAGATACTTTCTGTTTAAAGATGTTTACATCTGTTACAGCAGCTTTTAGTTTATCACCTTTATTAACAGCTTCTAAAGCGTCTTCATAACTAACTTCTTTTGATGTAGCAAGGTTAGATTTATGAATTAATCCTTCAATATTATTTCCTAATGAAACAAACACACCAAACTCAGCTTTATTAGTTACTTCACCTTCAATTATTGAACCTATTGGGTGATTATTTGCAAAATCTTCCCATGGGTTATTGTGTAGTTGCTTAACACCAAGTCTAATTCTTCTAGAATCAGCATCAATACCAACAATACAACACTCCATTTTTTCCCCAACAGTAAATACTGCAGAAGGTTTAGGTGTTTTGTTATCCCAAGTTAAATCCTCAACATGTAAGAATCCATCAATACCCTCTTCAACTTCAAGGAAAGCTCCAGCATTTGTAACTTTTTTAACTTCAAGTTCATGCTTCTCTCCACAAGGATATCTATCAATAATATCATCCCAAGGATTAGGTAAAACATGTTTAACACCTAAGGATATTCGACCCTCTTCAACATCAAAGTCAAGAATCATAGCATCAACAGGATCACCAATAGAGAATAACTCTTTAGGATGTTTAACTCTCTTAACCCATGATAATTCAGAGATATGAGCTAAACCTTCAACACCTGGAACTATTTCAATGAAAGCACCAAAGTCTGTAAGTTTTGTAACTTTACCACTAATAACATCACCAGGATGGAACTTATCTTGAAAAGTAACCCAAGGATCTTCAGTAAAGTGTTTTAAAGATAGATTTATTCTTTTTTCAGCTTCATCTAATCTAATAATTTTTAGTTCAACTTCATCATTTTTCTTAACAAAATCTTTTGGTCTAGAAACATGTCCCCAACTCATATCATTGATATGTAGAAGACCATCAAAACCACCAAGGTCAATAAATGCTCCAAAGGAAGTAAAACTTTTTACTTTACCTTTAACAATATCTCCCTCTTTTTTAGTTTCAAAAAACTCTTTTCTATTAGCTTCCATTCTCTCTTCTAAAAGTTTTCTTCTAGAAACAACAACATTAGCTTTCTTTTCACCATATAATTTCTCTAAAGAGAAATCTGATTCAATACCGATATATTTTTCTGGCTTATCTACTTTTACTATATCTGCTTTAGATATTGGCATAAAAGCAATAACATCACCACCTAAATCAACCTCAAATCCACCTTTAATAGATTTAACAATCGTACCCTTAACAGGAGTGCCATCATTGAATGCATTTTTAAGTTCCTTCCAAACGACTTTTAAATCCGCTTTTTTCTTAGAAACTACAAGTTCGCCATGTCGTCCTTCTTTCTTTACAATAACAACTGATACAATATCACCTAATTCAGGTGTTTTACCCGCAAACTCATTTAATGGTATTCTTCCTTCGGATTTATACCCTACATCAATAAAAACGTGATCTGAATCTATGTGTATTACTTGTCCATCGACAAGTTGTCCCTCTTCCATAGTATCTAGGGCTTTAAGGTACTCCTCTTGTAGATTTGTTTGATCCGCTTTAGCATCCATTTCTGTCATAACCTGTTCTATTCTCCCGGTTCCAATTAATTCATTTATCTTAGTAAATACTTTCGCACAAACTCCACCTATCGTCAAGTATGTTGTGTCAATATATTCTGCAGAGTTTGAAATTTTTAAACTTCCAACACCTTTATTCCTATCAATTTCATCTCTTTCTAAAATTGACTGGGTTATTTCTTCCAGACTTAAGTCGCTTAAACCTTGATCAAATCTACGTTTAGCTCTTACTTTAGCATCTGCATCAAAATAAAATTTTGCTTCTGCATCTGGGAAAACAACTGTTGTTATATCTCTACCCTCAATAACTAGGTCAAGGGTATCTCCAATTTTCCTGATCATGTTATTAACAATATTCCTAATCTCAACAATTGAAGATATCTTCCCTACTAACTTATCAACATCTGAACTGTGTAATTCATCATCAATATTTACATTATTTACGAAAAAATTTTCATTTTTTATTTCTACTTTTAAACTCTTAGCAAGAGCTATTATTTTTACATCATCATCAGGATCAATACTCTCTTCAATAACCTTAAATGTTATTGCTCTATAAAAATTCCCACTATTAAGATGAAAATAGTTGAGTTCTTTTGCTATCATCTCAGCTATTGAACTCTTCCCAACTCCTGCTGGTCCATCTATTGCAACTACCACTACCTTCTATCCTTCTTTTTAAAATCTTTTTTACCAGAGATATCCCTTGAGGAACTATTCTTAAAAGTTTTTCCATCCCTAGGCTTTTTTGTATAGGGATTTTTAGAGTCTTCTCTTCTATTTAAACCTCTACTATCTGAAGTTCTTTTTTGATAAGGTTTTTTAGAATTTTCATCTTTATTAAAACTTCTACTATCCGATGACCTCTTTTGATAAGGTTTTTTAGAATTTTCATCTTTTCTATAATCCCTAGAGTCAGCCCTATCAAGACTTCTCTTACCTGATGATTTTTTTGGAGCTCTCTTTTTTGGTGCTCTTTTTACTATAATCTCTTCTTTTACACCGTTTTCAATATCTTTTTTATCCTGAATGGATTTTAGTTGCTTTTCAACAGTTTTAACATGACTAATGCTTTTCTTTTTTAAAGGTGTATTAGACTCACCCTTCTCATCAGCGTCTTTTATTAGACTTTTAACTTCTCTTTCTGTTAATTTTCTAAAATGCCCAGAGTGTATACCTTTAAGCTCAACACTACCAATTCTAATCCTGTGAACTTTTTTAACAGATACATTTCTTGATAAAAAGACTTTACGCAGTTCCCTGTTTTTACCCTCTTCTAAAATAATATGAACACAACGAGTACCTTTAAACTCATAATCCTTCATTTTAAATCTTTCACCTAGAACATAGATACCCTTTTTAAACTCTTCCATAAGTTCCATTGGTATCTCATCTTTTGTTGTAACTACATACTCTTTCTCGATATGGGTAGAGGGATGGGTCATTTTCTTTGAAAAATCCCCATCATTGGTAAAAAATATTAGACCTGAAGTTAGGTAATCCAATCGTCCAACATAGAATAATCTATGTTTTATAACAGGTGTTAATAGGTCTATTGCAAGAGGTCTATCGTCCGGATCTGTAGTTGAACATAAAAACTTACTAGGTTTATGTAGGGCTATATAGATCTTCTCTTTTGCAAGTCCAATCTTTCTGCCATCGTACATAACAACATCACCCTCTTCTACTTTTGAACCAGGTGTTATGATAACTTTTCCATTAACAGATACTCTCCCTTGGGAAATGATCTCTTCGCATTTTCTTCTTGATGCTATCCCGCACTTGGCTAGATAGACTTGTAATCTTAATTGATCAGGCATTTAATTCAAATTTTTCCTTATCTTCATCTTTTAATTTTGGTAGGTCAGAAATACTCTTGAGGTTGAATAGTTCTAGAAACTCTTTTGTAGTTCCAAACATTGGGGGTTTCCCAGGTATATCCTTCTTTCCAACAACTTTTATAAGTTTACGTTTTTGTAAAAGACGAATCATACCATCAGCTGATACTCCACGTAAAATATCAATTTCAGCTTTAGTCATAGGTTGAGAATAAGCAATAATAGAGAGAGTTTCAAGGGCTGCCTTACTTAATTTCTCGTCATATTTTTTCCCATAAACTGCTTTTAATACTTCCCAGCTCTCTTTAGAAGGGGTTAGTAATATTTTATCATCAACATTATATAGGGATAACCCAGATGATTGATTACTATACCTCTCTTTTAAAGAGTTTAAAGAACTCTTAACATCTTCTATATTAATATCTATCTTCCTAGCTAACTCTTCTATAGATATGGGATCACTCTCTAAAAAAAGTGCTGCTTCTATCACTGCAACTGCATTCATAACTAATCTTCACCTCTTTTAAGTAGGATAGTCCCATACTGTTTATTTTGAAAAACCAACAACACTCGATACTTGACAGAGTCTAAAATTGCTAAGAAAGCACAAACAAACTCTAGTAGAGAGTGTTCATTTATAATTAGATCTGTAAAATAAAACTCATCTTGTTTCGATAATAACTCATCAATAAGTGTCAACTTCTCATTTATTGTAACTTCTTCATCTAGATTAACTATCTTTTCCCTCTCATTCACTTTTTTTATAGATTTATATGTTGTAATTAAATCAGATATTTCAATCTCTTCAAAAACATCATCATTATACATTATCTGTCTTTTTGGTCTAATTAGATCCTCTGTAATAACTCGTTCCTCGAATCGACCCTTCATAAGTTCTGATATTTTTTTAAACTTTTGATAGTCGATTAATTTAGCTACTAGATCCGTTCTTGGATCTTCAGCCTCCTCTTCAACATCAACCTCTACAGGAAGTAACATCCTAGATTTTATAAAGAGTAGAGTTGTTGCTAATAAGTAGAATTCTGAAAGATTTTCTAAGGATGTAGTTTTATTACTTTCTAGAATTTCTAAATATTGAATAGTTATCTCTGTAATTGGAATATCATATATATTTATTTCGCTTTTCCTAATTAAAAAAAGCAGTAAATCCAGAGGGCCTTGAAATTGATCTAGATTAAAAATTTCTTTTTGACTCATATTGTTTGGATTTTACATCTATTTCCATCTACATTCAATCGCTAGATTCCATCTTTGTAAAATAAAATGTTTGACCTGTTAAGAATAGGGTCTTAACATTATAATAATTAGTAAGAAAAAATCGGGAGGAATAAATGAGTTATGATTCTGCATCCTTAAGGAATGTAACAATTTGTGGACATGGTGATACTGGAAAAACATCTCTTTGTGAACAAATTTTATACAATGCTGGTGTTATAAAAAAAGCTGAAAGTGTCGATACAGGTAGAACTGTAAATGACTTTACAGAAGAAGAGATAGAAAGAAAAATATCTATACATACTTCTATTAGTAACGTTAACTGGAAAGATAAAAAAATAAACATTTTTGATACTCCCGGTATTTCGGACTTTACAGGTGAAGTAATATCTGCTTTTAGAGCAACAGAGTCTGCTGTAGTTCTCTTTGGTAGTCGATCAGGGGTTCAAATTGAAACAATAAAACTTTGGAGACAATTAGATAAAAGGAAGATGCCTAGAATAGCGTTTATTACTAAAATGGATAAAAAAAGAGCAGACTATTTTTCAGTAATAGAACAGATAAAAGAGTTTGGTGTTACCTGTATTCCTATAACAATTCCAATAGGTGAAGGAGATAACTATAAAGGGGTTATTAACCTATTAAATATGAAAGCTTATTTAAATAGCAACAATGGTGATGAGAATAAAGCTATTGATATTCCTGAAGAGTATATAACAATCTCAAATGAGTACCACAATAAAATGATAGAAGCCGCAGCTGAGGGTGATGATACATTAACTGAGAAGTTTTTTGAAAATGGTACTTTAGAGTTAGAAGATGTAAAACTTGGGTTAAGGGAGGGACTGTTTGAAAATAAATTCATCCCGGTATTCTGTGGATCTGTAGCCCAGAATTCAGGAATTACGCCGTTAATGGATTTTATAGCTATGGAGTCTCCATGTCCATTTAGAGTTGAAGAGCCATGTATAACTGGGGAAAAATCAACAATGATTACGCCTGATGGTGAGTTCTCTGGCATAATATTTAAAACTTCTATTGATCAATTTAGTGGAAAACTAAGTTATATAAAAAATATTACAGGAACCCTGACTCCTAACAGTGAGTATTACAACTCTAGGGAAGAGAAGAAGATAAAAATTGGTAAAATATATACAACTGAAGGGAAGCGACTTATTGAGTGTAACTCTTTAACTGCAGGGGATATTGGGGTTATTACAAAACAAGATCTACTAAAGACAAACGATACCCTCTGTTCACAAAACCATATAATACATTTTAGACCACTACAACTTCCCCAACCTATATACTCCCTTGCTATAGAAGCAGAGAAAAAGAAGGATGAGGATAAACTATCGGAACTTCTACACAGAGAAGCAGAACAAGATAAAACTTTTAACGTTGAGTTTAATCCAGAAACAAAGGAGAGTGTAATCTCTGGAATGGGAGAGTTACATTTGGAAATAATATTAGAAAAAATTTATAAATCCTCTAATATTCATGTAATAAAAAAAGAGCCTAAGATACCATATAGGGAGGCTATTTTATCTGCAAGTAGTGGTGAATATACATATAAAAAACAGTCTGGAGGACATGGCCAATACGGGAAGTGTGAACTTAAAATCTATCCATTAAACAGAGGTGAAAATTTTGAATTTGTTAACTCAATAAAGGGTGGAGTGATTAGCAAGGGATATATGCAGGGTATAGAAAAGGGTATAAAAGAGGCTATGGAAGAGGGCTTTTTAGCAGGATACCCGATTGTTGATGTAAAAGCTGAAGTTGTTGATGGAAAGGAACACGCTGTTGACTCATCAGAACTAGCATTTAAAATGGCTGCAAAGAACGCCTTTAAAGTAGCATTAGAGAGAGCAAAGGTAACTCTTTTAGAACCCTACCACAATCTAACTGTTTTTATTCCTGAGAAGTATATAGGAGATGTCTTATCTGATTTATCATCTAAGAGGGCAAAGATACAGAATCAAGAGAGTATTGGAGGTGGAATACAATCGATAATTGCCCAAGTACCCCAGGCTGAGGTGCTTAAGTATGCTATTGATTTAAAATCAATAACAAGTGGTACTGGTGCCTTTGAATTAGAGTTTAGTCACTATGAAAAGAGTAATAAGAGGTTAAACTAATTTAATATTTATGGAGGATATTATTCCTCCATTTTTATAATTATTTACTTTTTAGCCCGCAAAACCACCCTTTGCCATCTCTCCAATTAGTTTTGCGGCATCACCCATTATAGTTTGTGTTGAAAGTAGTTCACCTGCTTCAATTATCATAGATATTACAACTTCTTTGTCCCCAGGTGCTACTACTAAGTAACTAAATGTCACACCAGGAAATGTCTCACTTAAAACTAATAACTCCCCTTTAACATCCTCCTCCTCAGTAAGAAACAGAAAGACAAATCCATCATCCACAGGTTTAAAGGATACGGATTCTAGCTCAGCTTCTACACCTATACAGTCAAAACCAAAGATATCATTCTCTGTTTCAACTGCAGACATAAACTCGTCAGCCTCCTCCTCCGATGAAAACTTCACCCCTAAAAGATTTATTAATATATCACTCAAAATGTTCTCCCTCTTCAAAAAACAGTTCAGAATACTCCAATGTACTATTCCCATTATCCGCTACAAATCTGCATTGGGGTAATGAATTTAAAAAAATTGGGCCGTACTGCTTTTTTACACATCTAGAATCTAAAATAAAAACCATTCCCCAGTCACTTTTCCTTCTCATCAACCTACCAAAGCCCTGTTTTAATCTGGTAACTGCATCAGGGATTGATAACTCCATAAAAGGGTTTCCATTTCTCTGTTTACACCTATCCATCCTGGCTTTAATAATAGGGTCTGTGGGAACTCTAAATGGTAACTTTGTAATTATTACAACCTTTAGAGTTTCTCCAGGGGAATCAACACCTTCCCAAAAGGATTCTGTAGCAAAAAGTACACTAGAGATATCGGTTTTAAAACTGTTTAGCAGACGACTTCTATCATCATCACCCTGCCTATATACGGTTACTCCTAACCCTTCAAAAAATAATTTAAGACTATCATAAACCTCTTTTAATAACATATAGGAAGTAAAAAGTATTAAAGCACTACCATTTGTTATAGTAACTATTTTTTTTATATAATCCTGTAGATATTCTAAATAACCATTCTCGTTTGGTAAAGGAATATCAGTAGGGACTCCTAAAAATACTCTTTTATGATACTCAAACGGAGAGTCATAGACCCTCTCTATGAATCTATCCTCTACTACATATTGTAAACCAACTCTATTTTTCCAGAATTTAAAATTATTATTAACAGTAAGAGTTGCTGAAGTACAGATTACAGAAGAGTATGGTTCAAAAACTGCCTTGTTCATTAGCTTAGAGATATCAATAGGGGTTATAGAGTAATTAACAAAGAAGTCTCCCTTAGATGTTTTACTTTTATCCACCCAAAAAATCTCATCATTGTAGTCTATATAGCTTCTAAATTTTTCAAAAAAAGTGGCATAGGATTCTAACCTTGATTTCAAACGTGCTGTTTCAATATAAGCATCTAAATCATGAAACTCTTCATCTACCGATTTAAGAGCAGTAGCCAACTCAGAAGTAAGGGATAGTATGGATTTTTGTAAATTTAATGCTGGATTTAATATACCAAATATAAGCGAGTCTTTAGGTTCACCCTCTATATGTAAACTACTCCCTCCAGTAAAATCTAAACATAACTGATCTAAAGTATCAGCTTTATCCTTAATCTCATCTATTATAGGGACAACATCAGATAGTTTTGCAGCCTCATCTATATACTTATCTAGTTTAACAAGGGAACCGTATCTTTTCCCCATTTTTTTTCCAAGAAGTCTATTTAAATACTTAATAAGTGAGTACTTATTATATCTTTCTGAGAAAAAGCTAGTAGCACTATCCTCTATATTATGAGCTTCATCAAAAATTATTTTATAAAATGGAGGTAATACAGCGCTACCTTCAAACCCAGCCCCGTCTAGTCTCATTGCTAGATCCGCAAATAAAAGATGGTGGTTGACAACTATTATACCTGCAGTGGAAGCCTCTTTTCTAGCCTTCATAGAGAAGCATTTATTAAAATGGGAACATTTTATCCCTGTGCATGTCTCAGCATCACTATTTATTGAGTTCCAAATATCCCTTTCAGGCATAAATGTTAGATCACTTAAGCTTCCTGTCTTTGTTACTTTAGTCCACTCTTTTATCTGGTTTAACTGATGATCCTCATCCCTAAAAAGAGAATCATCTTCTAAAGCAGAGTAGAGTCTCTTATGACAGAGATAGTTTCCTCTACCCTTTACTAATACAGTTTTTAAATTACTACCTAATATTTTTTTTGCTAGGGGGATATCTTTCTCTACTAGTTGTTGTTGTAGATTTATAGTTCCTGTAGAGATAACAATTCTATCTTTATTAACTTCTGCCCATTTAATTGCAGGAATTAAGTATGCAAAGGATTTCCCTACCCCTGTTCCCGCCTCTGCTGCTAAAACACAGTCATGATTAAGAGCATATGTAATATCATTTAGAAGCCTAGATTGAGACTCTCTATATTCGTAGTTAACGTCTAATTTACTTAAAGGACCATCAGGTTCTAAAATATTAGTTAAATCATCTAATAACTCCCTATCCTTTAAAATAATAGGTTCAACAACTACATATACTTTTTCAACATCGTTATCAATAATATAAAAACCTATTCCATCGTTACCTAACATTGAAGCTACATTTAAGTCTGGACTTGAGGGTTTTAGCCCCCCTGAGGGATGATTATGTATAACAACATCTCCCTTCATCATATGAGGGAAAATAGCTGGAACAGAGTTTTCATCTCCCCTTGCTCCAACTTCAATTAGAGAGATTATCCCATCTTCATCAATTTTTCCTAGAAATAGGACCTCATTCCCCTGGGCATCTAAAATTGTCACTCTCATTATATCTATAACTGTATTTGTAAATTTATCTATGGTATTCACAAGAAGATGATATCTAATCTAGGATTAAATGTATATGTTTTTTACTCCACTCCTCAGTAAATCCAACAACAAAAACCATTTCCCCACTGCTATTTGTAGTCTCTATCTTGAATTTCCCACTACCCCATGCCTCATCATCTCCAACTTCTAATGGATTAAATAAGTTACCGGTATCCATGTCAAATATATCATTCTGAGCTAAAGTAGGACCAGAAACCCAGTAGATAGTATACTTATAGATTTTAAAAGTAGCATCAGGAATATTTGATGAGACTTGAAAAGTTAGATCAACAGGGTCTAAAACTGAAGTCTCATCAGTAGATATTTCCACTGAGAATGTTTCGTATTCTAACCCCTCAAAAACAATATCCGTTACTCTATTTAAATATACACATGGTGTACTTGAGAATACTCCATCAGTTGAGATTGAAAACCCTGTAGAATTATTAATATCCCCCTCATCTAATATGTAGGTTAATTGATTATTTGAACTTATTGTAAAATCCAAAAACTTATACTCAGCCCCTGTTAAAAGTGAAAGGTTAATTGCATAAGTACCTCCACTTTCTACTAATGGTATATCTACAGCATTAAGATACTCCTCTCCATCTTTTGTCAGAGTATAACTAACTGTAGGTGTATCTAAACCGGATATAAAGACCCTAGAAACATCTGATATAGTTATGTAACTATCTACAAGTTCATTACGAGTCTCCACATTACACCCTAATACAATTAAAATAATAAATGTGTAAAATACTCTATTTTTCATATAAACTCCTTCTTGCATTTTATAATATTTATTTTTTTATTGATTCAAAACCAAATCTAAATCGGATTATTGACAAAAGATATTTTAAAATGTAATTATTACTAATAAATTCTTGGGAAAAGAATCTTATTTGGAGTTAAATATGGAAAAAATACCTGTTGCTATTTTAGGAGCTACTGGAACAGTTGGACAAAAATTTATCTATCTACTAGAGAATCATCCAACCTTTGAAATTATTGAATTAGTTGCATCACCAAGATCCGCAGGAAACAGATATGTTGATGCATGTAACTGGAAACAGGATAGTCCAGTTAATGAGAAAATTGGTAACCTTGTTGTCAAAACAATAGATGACAGACTAGAGAGTAAAATTCTTTTTTCCGGTATGGATGCAAGTATTGCAGGGGAAGCTGAAACAAACTATGCAAATTTGGGACATATTGTTATTAGTAACTCTAAAAACCACAGAATGGATAAGGATGTACCGTTAATAATTCCAGAAGTAAATCCAGATCATTTTGATTTAGTTAAATCACAACCATATAAGGGTGGTATTATTACTAATTCCAACTGCTCGTCGATGTTTATAGCCATGGTTTTAGCACCTTTATATAAAAAGCTTGGTATAGAGTGGGTTCAAGTTTCCACTATGCAAGCTATTAGTGGCGCAGGATACCCTGGAGTATCTGCAATGGATATTTTAGGAAATATTGTTCCATTTATTGGTGGAGAAGAGGATAAAGTAGAGACTGAGTCCCAAAAAATATTAGGAAAACTAGTTAATAATCAGATAGAGGATGCGGAGTTTGTAATTTCTGCCCACTGTAATAGAGTACCTGTTTTTGATGGTCACACAGAAAATTTAACTATTAAGTTTAAAAAAGAGACTACTGTAGAAGAAGTAAAGGATATTTTATCTAACTTTAAAGGTATTCCACAGGAGAAAAATCTACCATTCGCACCTAAAAACCCAATTAAAGTTTTTGAGGAGAACGATCGCCCTCAACCAGCTAGGGATGCCCTATTTGATAAGGGAATGGTTACATCTGTTGGTCGGATTAGAGTAGACTCTATTGGTGATATAAAAATGACTATTATGGGACACAATACAATTAGGGGTGCTGCTGGAGCAGCAATCCTAAATGCAGAAACATATGTAGCTCTAGGTTACCTAGATTAATGATAGTTTTAAAATTTGGGGGTACTTCTGTAGGAAGTGCTCCTATGATTGATAACGCTATTGATATTACAGTAGATCAAATAAATAAATCCCCTGTTATAGTATCATCTGCTATGTCTAAGGTTACAAATTGGATTTTAGAGATGATAGATTACGCAAAAGTTAGTGATACTTCAAGGTGTTTTGAGATTTTTAATACTCTTAAAAAGAAACACTTAGATACATGTAACAGTTTTTTAACTAAAGATAACCTTAACAATGCTGTTGATAAACTGGACTTTTTATTTGATGAGATTGATTCTCTATTAAATAGTTTAATAATGTTAAAAGAGTGCTCTCCTAGAACTAAGGACACACTACTCTCCTTTGGAGAGAGACTTTCAACAACAATTATCTATTATAGATGTTTAGAACGAGGTATTAATACTGAACTTCTTGACTCAAGGGATTTTATCAAAACAGATAATAATTTTAATTCTGCACAGATAATTTTAGAAGAGTGTAATGCTCTTATTCCTAAATATATATTACCAGAACCTAATAAAATAGTTATTAGCCAGGGTTTTATTAGTTCAACATTAGACGGGGCAACATCAACCCTAGGTCGTGGTGGGTCTGATTATACATCAACAATTATTGGTTCAGCATTAAATGCTACTGAGGTTCAGATATGGACTGATGTTACAGGAATAAAAACCAGTGATCCTAGAATAATTAGTGGAACAAAAACAATTGAGCATTTAACATATACCGAAGCTGCTGAGCTGGCATATTTTGGAGCCAAGGTTGTTCATCCGGCAACAATTCAACCAGCTGTGAAAAAATCTATCCCTGTATGGGTTAGAAATACAAACGATAGACACTCATCTGGTACTAAGATAACAGAGAGTGTATTTGAAACTGGCTTAAAAGCCATCTCTGGTAAAAAAGAGGTGACAGTTGTAAATATTACATCATCTAAAATGTTAAATGCCTATGGTTTTTTAAGAAGATTATTTTCAGTTTTTGAAAAATATCAAACTCCTGTAGATCTTATATCCACATCTGAAGTATCAGTTACAATTACAATTGAGGATAAAAAGAATTTAGATTCTATTGTAGATGAACTATGTCAACTAGGAAAGGTTAAAGTTGAAGAGGATAAAAGTATAATCTGTTTAGTAGGACAGGAGTTATGGAAGGATTCTCTATTTATATCAAGAGTATTTTCAGTATTAAAAGATACTCCAATAAGGATGATATCCCTTGGTTCAAGTGATACAAATCTATCATTTGTTGTACCTGGTAAGGCTACAGATTCAACAATTCAACTACTACATAATGAATTTTTTTAATAGGGTATAAATATCCCAATAACATAGGCTACAGAGAAGGCAAAAAAACCAACTGCTAACATCTCTAAACCTGACTTTATCCAGTTAACACCTGTAACAAATCTTTTTAATGCTCCAGCTAAAAAGAGGCCACCAACTGTTACACTAGTTGAAATTTTAAATAACAACATACTGTCTAGATCTAATTTTACAAGTAGAAGGTATGGTAGTGTTGGGAAACATGCTCCCATAATAAAAGCTATAAAGATGATAATCGATGATTTAAGTTCAACACTATGATCAAGTTCTGTGACACCTAACTCGTCAATAACCATCTCTCGAACCCATTGTTCTTTATTTTTAACTAGCTCATTAACTACATCATCTAATAGTTTTCCTGTAAAACCCTTAGCTTGATAGATTTTTCTTAGCTCTTCTTTCTCGATATCAGGACATAATTCTATCTCCAGACTCTCTTGTTCTACCTCATGATTAAAATAGTCTGCTTCACTTTTACTACTAATAAACTCTCCAGCAGCCATACTAAGGGCCCCTGCTATTGTAGCGGCAATAAGTGTAATTAGTATTGTTTTTGAATCCTGCCCCGCCCCTGCAAGTCCTGCAAGTAGGGCAAAAATACTTACTACTCCATCATTCATTCCAAATGTAATTTGTCTTATTAGTTCTCCACCTTGAAGATGGAACTTATCTGTATATGTCTTCAATTTTCATCCTCATAAATACTTTTGAAAAAGATATCATCGTGTCCACATACATCACAAACCTTTTGTGAGTTTTTATTAACAACTATATTTCCACAAACTTGACAAATAGAGATGGAATGTAATTTTATATCATTACCTTTTTTTAAGGACTTAAAAGCTTTTTTCAAGAGTTTGGCATGCTCTTTTTCAACGTTTTTTGCCCACATCATTGAAAGTTTAGCAACCTTTCCATACTGGGTATTAATATCTTTTTTAATACTTTTAATTAGTCTAGGATATAACTCTTTGTTCTCTCTAACTTCCCCTGTTAGGGCTGTATTTAAGTTTTCAAGGGTAGTTCCTATACTCTGGTTTTTACTCTTTTCAGGAATAAATTCCTCATCTAACGCACTGAAGTGATTTTTTATATGAATCTTCTCAGCCATAACAAGAGCCTCAAAAAGAAGTGCTATATTATGTAGATTTTCTTTTTTAGCCTGTTCGAAAAACTGTTTGTAAAGAGCAACGGCATCATTTTCACCTTTTATTAGTGTTCTAAGAGCCTCTTTTACACTGTTCACAATATTACTCCGATCTATTATTTATTTTCAACTAAACTATATTGTACTTCAAAAACGCCATAATCCATCTTAAATGGAATAGCTAATATAGGAGCCTCTTTTGGCCATTGTAAAATATGATTTTCACCTTGAATTGTTATTGGAACCGAGTGAGTAAACTCATTTTTAGAGATTTTACTTAATACATTTCCAGTTATATTATTAACTACTTCTCCAATCATATCATTTATTAAATTCCATCGAACTGAAATCTCCGGACTATCTACTCTTGATTTCTCAAGAAGCTTTGATGCTGATGTTTGAAGTAGTCTTATTGAAACAACACCTTCGTAGTCTCCAACAACTCCTACTACTCCAGAAATATCCCACTTGTGGTTTTTATTATCAACAGTATATATCTCTTCTTCCATAATTTCTGTACTAAATAATTTCTGAAATATATTTTTTGTAACTTCTATAAAACTCTCGTTTATTTTGCTATACATAACATAACCTTCCTTAGGATGTAATACTTATTTGAATCTCAAAATCACCCATTTCTGACGAAAAAGGAATTCCTATTTTGGGTGAATTGCTAGGCCACGATATAGTATGATTATCTCCTTGTATTACAATTGGAGGAGTTATATCTAACTTATTGGCTTTTAATAGTGGCAAAGCATTTCCTGAAATAACATTAGCAATCTCAGCGACTAAACCTCTTTTCATTTCACTACACTCTTCTTCATTATCGTAGTCCATACCTGTTTGGTTTAACAATTTTAATGCTAAATCCTGTGTTAACCTAATTACTAAAATACCTTCTATGTCGCCTACTATTCCAATAATACCAGATATACTCCATTGATGAGTTAGTTGCTGCTTAACTAAAAAAGGTTTCCCTAATACGGGCTGAACGTTAAACATCTGTGTAAAAGTGGTAATAGTAGTTTTAAGAAAAGGGTTAATTATTGTACTATCCATGTTAATATTATTACTTAAAAACAATAAATAATCAAATACAATTATATCTTTTAAAACCCTAGAAAAAATTTTTTGTATAATTTATGATTACAACTTCAAATATATATTGAGAGGTACAATGATTAAAACAAAACTTTTAAGTGATTATAAAACAGAAATATTATCTGGTCTAACAGTATCATTAGCACTTGTTCCGGAAGCTATCGCTTTTGCATTTGTTGCAGATTTAGATCCTTTAGTTGGTCTATATGCTGCTTTTATAATTGGATTAATTACATCAATTTTTGGTGGACGACCTGGAATGATCTCTGGAGCAACAGGGGCCCTTGCAGTTGTAATGGCTGAACTCTTTTTAGAACATCCTAGTGCTAAAGATTATCTTTTTATAATGGTTATTATAATGGGATGTTTTCAAATTCTTTTTGGATTATTAAAATTAGGGAAATTAGTAAGACTAATACCTGAGCCTGTTATGTTTGGTTTTGTAAATGGTTTAGCGATTGTAATATTTAAGGCACAATTTAGTTCCTTTAAAATCAAAGAGACAGGAGAGTTTCTACCTAAGGAGCAACTAATTATAATGGGGGCTCTTATTATTATAGTTATGTTAATAATTCAAATTCTTCCTAAACTAACCAGGGCAGTCCCACCAGCTCTAGCTGCAATAGTTGTTACAACTCTTATTGTAATATTTTTTAAATTAGATACAAAAACTGTTGGTGATGTGGCCTCTGTTTCAGGTGGATTCCCTATTCCTCATCTACCCAAAATTCCAAATAATATGGAAATGTGGGGATTAATAACTAAAACAGCCCTAGTATTAGCATCTGTTGGTCTAATTGAGTCTCTTATGACACTTACTTTAATTGATGAAAGAACAAAAACTAGAGGTAAGAGTAATAAAGAGTCTATAGCACAGGGTTTAGCTAATGTTATAACGGGTCTATTTGGCGGAATGGGTGGTTGCGCTATGATTGGACAAAGCATGATAAATATAGAGTCTGGTGGTAGAAAAAGAGCTTCTGGTATATCGGCTTCCCTATTTTTATTAAGTTTTATAATTTTTGGATCATCTATTATTGAGCAGATACCTGTAGCGTCCCTAGTTGGTGTAATGTTTATGGTTGTTATTGGAACATTTGAATGGGAGACTTTTAATGTATTAAAAAAAATACCAAAATCCGATGCTCTAGTAATTCTTGTTGTGACTATTGTTACAGTTCTTACCGACCTTGCCGTGGCTGTTTTTGTAGGGATAATAATTTCTGCATTGGTTTTTGCATGGGAAAGTGCTAAAAAAATTGGAGTTAAATCCTTTATAAGAGAAGATGGAGCCTTAGAATATGATCTACATGGAGCTATATTTTTTGCATCTACAACTGCTTTTAAAAGACTGTTTGATTTTAGTGTAAAGGAAGATGAAATTTATATAGATTTTAAAAATGCTAGGGTTTTTGATCACTCTGCGATTGAGTCTATAAACTGGTTAACTGAAGAGTATAAAAGTATAGGCAAAAAGCTTCACCTACTACACTTATCCTATGACTGTGTTAAGCTTTTAAAGAATGCAGCAGGAATGATAGAGGTTAATGTTGTTGAAGATCCTGAGTATAAGGTTTCTGATGACGAATTAGCATAAATTATAAATGATAATAAAAAAGGCTATTACAATTATTGTAATAGCCTTTTTTTTATTTTAAATATTTTTGTAGTGTATTTTCAATGGCCTTTACTTTAGCATCAACAACAGATTTTGCGCTATTTAAATCTAATCCACTCTCTGAGCAGCATGATGCATAAAACTTAATTTTAGGCTCTGTACCTGAAGGTCTTGCAGTAACAATGCTACCCTCTTCTAAAATAAACTGTAAAACATTAGATGAAGGTAGATCTATATCTTTTTTAACCTCACCTGTATCCATATTCTTTGTTGTACTATTTTTTAGATCAATAAATGATTTAACTTTAATTCCACCTAACTCCTTAGGTGTCTGGTTTCGTAATAGAGTCATCAAATCATCCATTATTTGAGCCCCTGAAATCCCTTTAAAGTATTTAGAAATTAGAGTCTCTTTGTAATATCCAAATTTTTCATAAATTTCATTTAGATGTTCTAGTACGGTTTTGCCTCTATTTAAGTTCCAAAGTGCCATTTCTGCAGCCATAGTTGCGGCAGATAATGCATCCTTATCCCGAACAGATGTTTCAATAAGAAAACCATAACTCTCTTCTCCACCAAAGACATAGTTAAAGCTACCACTCTCTTCAAACTCTTTCATTTTAGCTCCAATATATTTAAAGCCTGTTAAAACTTTAAAACAAGTAGCACCGTAACTCTCTGCTACTTTTACTTGTAGATTAGAGGTAACAATAGTATTTATAAATGCTGGGTTGTTAGGAAGAGTTCCTAACTCTTTTTTGGTTCTAAAAATGTAATCTGCTAATAGAGCTCCTAACTGATTTCCTGTAATTAATACATAATCATCCCCATCTGGTACTGCGATACCAATTCTATCTGCATCAGGGTCTGTTCCTATTACAAGGTTTGCTCTCTCTTTCTTAGCTAAATCTAGGGCTAAAGCCATAGCTGATGCTTCTTCAGGGTTAGGAAATGGAACTGTTGGAAAATTTCCATCTGGATCTCTTTGTTCCTTAACTGTTGTTATTGGTAGGCCTAATCTATTAAATAGTGTTTCAATTGCAAATGTTCCTGTACCATGCAGAGGTGTAAAAACAACTTTAAGATCCTTAGCCTTCTCTTTTATTAACTCTGGTCTTAAAGACTCATTTTGTACCATTTCAAAGTATGGTTCATCAATCTCTTTATCGATCATTATTAATAGACCCTGTTTAATAGCATCTTCTTTTGTAATTGTTTTTATATCAGTTGTAACCTTGTTAACTTCTTCAATGATTCCTGTATCATGGGGAGGGGTAACTTGGGCACCATCGTCCCAATATACTTTATACCCATTATACTCTGAAGGATTATGACTTGCTGTTACCACAATCCCTGTAGTTGTCTTTAAAGCTCTAACAGCATACGACAGCTCTGGAGTTGCTCTTAAAGATGTAAAAAGATAGGTTTTTATTCCATTTGCACATAAAACAAGAGCCGCTTCTAGACTAAAAAGATCAGAGTAGTTTCTAGAGTCATAGGCTATAACAGCACTCTTCTCTCCCTCTACACTTTTTACAACATAATTTGCTAAACCCTGGGTAGCTTTTTTTACAGTAAATGGATTCATTCTATTATATCCACCACCTATTACTCCACGTAAACCACCAGTACCAAAGGATAAATCCTTATAAAATCTCTCTTTTAACTCATCTTCATTATTGGTATCTAATAACTCCTGTACTTCAGATTTAAAAAAAGAGTGTTTTTCTAATACTAAATACTCCAAAGCTTTATCTTTAATGTCCATTGTCTCTCCTTAACATTAATCCTAAAATAATTTTATGATTAATCTAACTAATTTATCAACTACTATAAAATTCAGTTAATAGTTTAGTCATATAATAGTGATCTAACACCCCACAAGTCTCTCTTATACTGTGCATAGCTAACATAGGGTTTCCAATATCAACGGTTTCTATACCAAGATTAGCCGAGGACATAGGGCCTATAGTACTTCCTGATGGGATATCTGACCTATTAACCATTTTTTGATAAGGGATATCGTTTTTTTCACACATAGAGATAAACATAGAGCTACTATTTGCTGTTGTTGCATATCTAAAATTTGAACTGATTTTCAATACTGGGCCACAATTTAGTTTTGGTGCATAAAAAGAGTCATGTTTCTCACTAAAGTTAGGGTGTTGAGCATGGGCTCCATCTGCACTTATTAAAAAACTATTATATCTAGATCTTAAATTGTCTTCAAATGAACCACCTAAAGAGTATACTATACGATCTAGTGTAGATGATAAAAAGTTTGAGTCAGCCCCTTGCATGGTTCTACTTCCAACCTCTTCATTATCAAAAAACACACCAACCTTTGTACTTATGTTACTTTTAGACTCTTTTAATCCACATAGAATTGAGTGACACATTGCTAAATTATCAAGTTTCCCTACGGAGATAAAATCATTAGACAAACCATTAACAGACCCTGGTTGATTATCATATAAAAAAAGGTTCATATCTAAGATATCATCTTTATTAATGTTAAATTCCTTAGAAAGAACATCCTTTAAAGTAATTTTATCATCGGTGATATCTGTAGTTAAAAGAGCAGATAAATGGTTCTGTTTATTATACTCAAACCCCTTATTAACATCCCTATTTAGGTGTATTGCAAGGTTTGGAATTATAGCAATTGGTCTTTTAAAATCTACAAGTTGAGTAATAAAACCACTTCCCTCTTTAACTGTAACTCTACCTGCTATTGATAACTCTCTATCTAACCAAGTACTATTAATACCTCCACCATAGGCCTCAACATTAATTCGTACACATCCTGCTGATATATTTAAAGAGTCATTTTTAATCATTAGTAGTGGGCTATCTGTATGGGCACCTACTAATTTAAAACCTGATTCCCAAGGATAATCCTCCCCTATTTCAAATGCGATTATAGAGCTTAAGTTTCTCTCTATAAAAAACTTTCCTTTAAGCTTCAAACTCCATCTATCTCCCTCAAAGAGTTGCGTATAACCACTATTTAGAAGTTCGTCTTTAATCTGTTTTGATGCAAAAAATGATACTGGAGAGTTATCTATAAAGTTAACAAGATCATGGGCTAATTCTGAAGACTCTTTTACCACTATCTTCTCCTACCTAAAAATCTAAGTAGAAATAAAAATAGATTAATAAAATCTAAATACAGGTTTAATGCACCAATAATTGATACTTTCATAGCCATATCTCCACCTTCAGAACCTATTTCACGGCTTATTTTTGTGAATTTTTGTACATCATAAGCTGTTAATCCGGTAAATAAAACTACACCTGCTATGGAAATTATATAGTTTAAACCACTGCTTCTTATAAAAAAGTTTACAAGAGTTGCTATTACAACTCCAATTAGTCCCATAAACAAGTATGTCCCCATTTTTGTTAGATCTTTTTTTGTAGTAGATCCATAAAGAGCCATTGTTCCAAATAGAGCTGCAGTTATAAAAAACGTATTTGCGATTGATGAGTAGGTATATGCTAAAAATATAGAACTTAGGGTTACACCATTAATTGCTGAGTATAATAAAAAAAGTAAAATACCTGTGGTTGCTTTAAACTTCATAATATTTCTACTTATAATAAAAACAAGGGCAATTTCACCTATTAATAGGGGAAACATCATTCCGCTTCTAATAACTTGTACTACTAGACCACTTGTATATAAACCATTGGCAACAAAACCGGTTAATGCTAAACCAGCAGCCATCCATAAAAAAATATTTTTTATAACACTAGATTCATTAACTGCAGAACTCTCAAATCCATATGTATATTTTTCATTCATAAATATTATCTCCTTAATATTAATATAACTCTAACAAAAGATTGGGACAATAAATAATCAATTAATAATTTGTAATATATTGATTCTTTTTAAGATTCATGTTTCTATTAATAAGAACAAGGAGACAATATGAAAAAATTTATAACACTGATAACCTTATTATTTACTGTTTTTATGTTTAGCTGTAAAGAAGAGTCAACTAACTTAAAAATAGGTATATCAAAGATTGTAGCTCACCCAGCTTTAGATGCTATTGAACAGGGAATAATTGATACAATAAAAAAGGATTTTCCAAACGCAGAGTTTGACCTTCAAAATGCCAACGGGGATATGGGGACAGCAACTCAAATAGCTAACAAATTTAAGATGGATAAGGTAGACCTTGCAATAGGTATTGCTACTCCAACCGCAATGGCCTTAGTTGGAGTTTTAGAGGATATTCCTGTTGTTTATTCAGCTGTAACAGACCCTGTATCAGCAGGTATCGTAAGCTCATTAGATAAAGGAGAGATAGGTGTTGCCGGTGTCTCTGACATGACTCCTGTAGCTTCACAGATAGAACTTTTAAATAAAATTACTCCAATAAAAAGATTAGGACATATATACAACTCCGGAGAGGCAAATGGTGTTTCCCTAAAAGATATGGCAAAAAAATATTGTGAAGAGAGAGGTATTGAGTTTGTAGAAGCTGTTGTTACAAATACATCAGAAGTTAAACAAGCGGCCCTATCTATTATGGGTAAAGTAGATGGACTATACCTAAGTAATGACAATACAATTTTTGCAGCACTACCTGCAATTTTAGAGTTAGCAAATGAGAATAGAGTTCCTGTTATGACAGCAGATCCCCAGTCAGCACTAGATGGCGATGTATTTGCGGCTATGGGTTTTGATCAATACAAACTTGGTGTTGCCTCAGGTAAAGTTGCAGTTGAAGTACTTAATGGTAAAGATACAACAGATATGCCAACAGTATTTTTAACTAATACATCGGACTTAAATTTTATTTTAAACCTAGATGTTGCAAAAAAAATAGGTATTACTATTCCTAAAAATATTATAGAATTAGCAACTACAGTTATAGGAGAGTAATGATGTTAGAGGGAATTTTTGTTGAAGGATTAATTTACGGACTTTTAGCATTAGGTGTATTTATTACATTTAGAGTACTTGACTTTCCAGACCTTACAGTTGATGGGTCATTTCCACTAGGTGCTGCAGTAATGGCAAAGTCCCTTCTTACAGGAATCCCTCTACCAATAGCATTTTTATTAGCATTTATATCCGGGGGGTTAGCAGGTTTAACTACAGCTTTAATACATAATAAGTTAAAAGTCCCTAGCCTTTTAGCAAGTATTTTAACAATGATAATGCTCTACTCAATTAATATGCGAATAATGAAGGCTCCATTTATATCCTTAAATAGAGTACCTACACTTTTAACTAAATTTGTAGAACTAAATAAAAATTTTATAGACAATCGATCTATATCATATTTAATACTTTTCTTAATAATTATAATAATAACAATACTGCTACTTAATCAGTTTTTTCACACTGATATGGGGTTAACCCTAGGAGCCCTTGGGGATAATGAGCAGATGATAATAAACCAAGGAATGAACCCAGAACATCTTAAGATTATCGGTCTATCCCTATCTAATGGGTTAGTAGCCATTGCAGGGGGATTTATAGCTCAATACCAGAAGTTTGCCGATATAAATATGGGAATTGGTGTTGTAATAATTGGTCTTGCATCAGTAATGATCGGGGAATTAATTTTAAAGAGTAACAAGATTTTAATACTTCTTTTAAGGGTAGTTATTGGAGCTACTATTTATAGAGGAATACTATTTTTATCAAGACCACTATTAGTCTACCCAACTGACCATAAACTCTTTACTGGCATTCTAATTATAGTGATTCTAACTGTGACAAAGTTTAGAAAAAAAGGAGCGGAGAATGGTTAAACTAACAGATTTAAATAAGGTATTTTTTAAAGATACTGTCAATGAAAACCATGTATTAAAGGGTATCAATCTAGAGATAAAAAAAGGTGACTTTATAACTATAATTGGTAGTAATGGTGCTGGGAAATCGACTCTTTTTAATCTAATTTCTGGGAATTTAGAGTGTTCTAGTGGAACAGTACATCTAAAGAACAAGGATATTACAAAAATAAAGGAACATAAAAGAGCTAAGTATATAGGTAGAATATTCCAAAATCCACTACTTGGTACAGCTGGTAATATGAGCCTGGAAGACAACATGATAATAACTGGTTCAAAGGGCTTTAAAGGGCTTAAAATATCCTTAAACAACAAAAAAAGAGAACAATTTAAGACTGTACTTAGAGAACTAGATATGGGCCTTGAATATCGATTAAAGGATAATGTAGGGCTTTTATCTGGAGGTCAAAGACAGGCTCTTACTCTACTTATGATGGTTTTAAGCAGACCTGAACTTGTGTTACTAGATGAACATACCGCTGCACTTGATCCAAGAAATGCTGAAAAGGTTTTAAACCTTACAGATAATCTATTTAAAAAGTACGATCTAACAGGTATGATGATAACCCATAATATGGAACACGCTATTAAATATGGAAATCGTCTATTAATGATGGATAAGGGAGAGATTATACTAGATGTTTCCGGTAAAGAGAAGGATGAGTTAACAGTTAATTCCTTGGTTCAAAAGTTCCATGATATAAGATCTGAAAATTACATAAATGACGAGACACTTTTAAGCTAATTGATTTATAAAGCTTAGATAAAAGTCGATAATTATTTTATGAAGAGAATTATCTATTTAAGCTTAATTATATTTTTTTTATATTCCTGTAGAACAACAGATAAAAAGCCCATCAATAAAGATGTCTATAATTTAGAAACTGATCAAGTTTTTTTACCCCTGCAGGAGAGTCTAGAAAGTGAAGATAACCCTACTAAAGAGGAAGATTTAGTTACTGAAGAGAGTATAAGAGTTTACGATCTTACAGTTCTAAAGGGTGGTTCTTACCCAAAAATAAAAAACGATACTCCATTTACTCCTATAGAACTTGAAATATTACAAAATGAGAGTGGTATAGAGATAGTAGCGACTAATGAAATAGCCCACTATTTTAAATACTTTCTAAGAGATAAAAAAGAGTTAATAAATAAATGGATAATCAATTCTGAAAAATATATACCCGAAATACGAGAGCTATTTATTAGTAATGGACTACCTGTTGAGTTAATTTATCTACCCTTTCTAGAGAGTGGCTATAATACAAATGCCTATTCAAGGGCTGGAGCTGGAGGGATTTGGCAGTTTATGCCAGCTACTGCTAGAAGTTACGGTCTTGCTGTGAATTGGTGGACAGATGAGAGAAGAAGTCCATTCTTAACTACTCCTTATGCTATAAAACACCTAAAAAGGCTCTATAGTATATTTGGAGATTGGTATTTAACGTTAGCCGCTTACAATGCTGGGGAAGGTAGAATATCTAGAGCAATGGAAAAATCTTCATCTAATGATTACGAATCTCTAATCAGAAGTAAAACCCTATCAAATGAGACGATTAAATATGTTCCCCAGTTTATTGCAATTGTTAAGATAATGAAAAATTTGGAACAGTTAGGTCTTAAGCCTATAAACTGGAATATTGAGAGTAATTACACAAAGACAACAATACCAGGAGGTGTGGATTTAGTAGAGTTTTCTAACTCAATAGATCTGAAATGGAGTGATTTTATAAATTTAAATCCATCTTTTAGAAGGAAAGTTAGTGATCCCAATAGGGATTCCACTGTTTTAATTCCAAATAAATATTATGAAAAAGCTGATCAATACTTATCTACAGTAAACCCAATTACTAGTAATAAACTACACTATTACACTGTTAAAAGTGGTGATTCTTGGTGGTTTTTATCAAAACTTACAAGTACCAACATTTTAACCCTTAAACGATTAAACAACATTAATTCAAATAATTTGAAAATTGGACAACGCCTACTACTCCCCAAAACAGAACTAGTTACCACACAGTCTAATCAGTACAAAAAAAGTAACAATAAACTACAAGTACACACTGTAAGAAGTGGCGATACAATATCCAGTATTTCTATATATTACAATATTAAACTCAACTCACTATATAAGGAGAATAATTTAAACTCCTACTCTATCTTACATATAGGTCAAAAAATAAAACTTCCCGGTTATGAGTTAGAGGAACAGAAGAAATCTTTAGACTCAGATAAGTATTATACAGTTAAAAGTGGAGACTCAATCTGGTTAATTGCCCAAAAAACAAAAATACCTTACAAAAAATTATTGGAGATTAACAAACTAAATAGTAAAAGCAAGTTAAGTATTGGGGATCGGATATTACTTTATTAAATAATTAAATTGTTATATTATTCCCCAAGTAAAAGGAGGTATTTTTATGAAAAATGTTGTTATTGCTAATGATCATGGAGCAATTGAATTAAAAGATAGAGTTGTAAAACACCTAGTTTCATTAGGTTATACAGTTAATGATTTAGGTGTAAAAATGGATGAAGCTGCAGACTACCCTGATAAGGCTGTTGAGGCTTGTAATGAGTACTTAAATGGACAGTATGAGTTTGGAATAGTATGCTGTGGTACAGGCATTGGTATTTCCATTGCGGCTAATAAAGTACCAGGGATTAGATGTGCATTAGTTCACAATAATTATACTGCTGAAATGGCTAAAAATCACAATAATGCAAACTTTTTATCCTTTGGTGGTCGAATAGATTATGCAGACTCAATTGAAGATATGCTTAATACATTTATCAATACTGATTTTGGTGGTGATAGGCATCAAAGACGTATAAATAAAATAATGGATGTCGATAAATTAAAATAATTTAAATATTATAAAAGATAAAACCTCTCAAAAGAGAGGTTTTTTTATGAATTATATAATGAAGACTACTCAGCTGGAGTTTGTTCATCAGGTGTAGCTGTTGCTTCAGTAAGAGGGATTTGCTCTCTCTTATCAACGGCACTACCTAGCTGATCCATTTTCTTTTGTTCAAGATACTCAAGGATTTGTGAATTACCAAGAGTTCTAAGTTCATTATTTCTTCTTGCCTCTTCTCTATTTGCAAGAATACCCCATACAGCTTCATCATCAATATCAGATTCAATATCGTCTCTAATAGCCTTATCAAACGTTACATCAATGTTTTTAAAGTAGGATACAAAATCTCCACCTTTGTGATTAGCTGATTTCTTAACTAATAGACCTTTAAAAATCAAACTATTTGATGTTACAGGATATATAGGAGCTGTATTTAACTCTCTATATTTAACTTCTGTAATGTAGTTTGGATTATTCCATGTAAGTGTTCTCCAACCATTAAAGTTTAAGTCTCCAACTGGAACATACTTTTCATTTCCATCAGAATCTGAAAAAACTAAAATTAGTTTATGTGGGAAATTTCTACCATAAACATTAACAGAAATACTTTTTATAGCCCCAACATTTTTTAATACACCATAGTTATTAAATTTATTACCACTTCTAATCCCTTGTTCTAACTCTTCATCTGAAGGCATATACGCAGGAATATCGAAAGGAGGTTTTACAAGAGCATTGGATTCAAAGCTTTCAGGAAAATGCACCCTTACACCCATAACTTGTTCACCAGCAAATCTCTTTGCTGTCTCTTTTACGATAACAGATTGTGTGAAAGATAATCTATCATTTGTTACACTTTGTGCTGATTTGTTTAAAACAACATCCCAACTCTCAACAAATAGTGACTCTTTCATCTGAGCTTTTTCATCATCGGCATACGTTGTTCCTGCGACACTACTATAATCTATAATTGTAGCAGTATTCAGACCATCTTGATCAGCAGTTAAGTCAGCGAAATCAATAATAGTAGCAGTTTCAGCAAAAACTGTAGTTGTTAATAATAAGGTGAACCCTAGTAGAGCTAATAACCTTTTCATGCAGTACTCCTTTTGTCTTTATCTCTTTTATCTCTAAAAAAAAACTTATTTATATTGAAAATTATACTAAGGATGGAACGTTTGTCAACAATAATTATTATTTTTTCTCATCTAAGTCACCTGTAGGCAACTGACTTAAACTAGGTCCAGCCCCTAACAAATTACCATCCACAGTTATAATTACCTCATTGATACTAGAAATATTTCTTAATAAATTCTTTTTAATAAGATTAATAGCATCTTCTAATACTATACCACTATTTTCAGTATAAGTAACAGTACTTAGAGGTAAATCTAAATAAGCAGTTTTTCTATTTATATAAAATTTATTATATTTATATCCATAATTAAAAATCTTTTTATTAAAAACCGACATTGGACCTAGAAATAACTCATCTAAGATCATTTTAGCCTGATTTAACTTATCTCCATTTAGACGGATATATCTATCCTCGTATACAATTTTATCCTCTAATTCATAATTAAACATAAATGAAATCTTTGTATATCTATTTTGATTAATTAAAAACAGGGTTAAACTTAATACAAAACATGTGCCTAAAATAACTGTTGATATTATGTTTTTTCTACTCATTAATACTACCTTATATTTTTTTCATAGGATGAAATAAAATCTACTATCCCATTATAGATTCCATCTGCTACTTTCTGCAAGTATGCTGGATCTGATAATCTCTTACCCTCTACTTCATTAGTGACAAAACCAACTTCTATTAAAACTGATGCCATTCTTGCATTACGGACCACAAACCATATCTCTTCCTTAAGCCCTCTATTATCACTTACATCGTTAAGGTTTGCATCAAGCCCATCTAGTATCGATTTAGCAAGCTCCTGACCCTCTAGGGAGTACTCATCCTCTTTTAAAGCATTTACAATTGTTGTTAACTTCTCATTATTGTTAATATTACTATCTAAGACATTTCGTCTATAACCCTTAGGTAGATACCACACCTCAAAACCCTGGGCTTTTTTATTTAAAGATGCATTAGCGTGTATTGATATGTAGATAACAGCCTCTTTTTTACCAATATCAATATCATTAGCAAGCTCTACACGCTCCTCTAAAGTTAGAAATGTATCATCATTTCTAGTCATTAAAATTTTCTTTTGCAGTAGATTTTTTCTTAACTTATCCACAACAATGTTAGAGATAGATAGAACAACATCTTTCTCTTTAATATTAAAGTTATCATGATCTCCTATTGCACCCGAGTCCCGACCACCGTGACCTGGATCGATAATAATTACAGGAATATTATATAAATTCTCATCATTTACTATCTCTTCATGTTTTAAATCTACTTTTAAAATTCTATATAACAGTGCTGCAGTATCATTATTTATATATAAATCACCATCTTTATATTTAAAACCTACCCCTGTAATTACTCTATTATTATCAACTACAATAGAGGAACTTGAAACCATAAAGGATATCGTAGTCTCATTTTTAATAAGAAGACCTCGACTTCTGTAGGGATTCCATCTTACTTCAGCATCACTTTTTTCTAAAAAATCTCGTAATGATATAGTGTTACTAAAAATTCCAAAGGGTAAGATAAATATTAGTAGTAATAATCTATATTTCCAGTGAATCAAGATAGTATAAAACTCCTTGTAATGACCCATTTATTAATGATAGATAAAAATCATATCCACAGCTGCTATCATCTATAAACTCAACGTTATAATATTCGGACAACTTCTTTATTACACTATTTACAGTTCTATATTGTCTATCTTTTTTTCTTGATTTAAGAATTTTATCAATTTTTTTAACGTATATAGTTTTCCCATCTATCTCAACATCTTCGTCAAGACCTTTTAGAAGTTCTACTTCAAAGTCGTAGGCAGTTGTAGAATCTAGTTGATGGTTGAACAGGAATTTGTCTGTCTCCCACTTATTTGGTTCTAATCTAATTAGGATATCACTTACAGCCTGTTCTGCAGCCTTAATAGCTCCCTTTCTATCTTTACTTCTAGAGATAATATTACCACACTTCTCCACATTATTAATTGGAAAATTAACTTTGTCTCCAACTTCAACATTTATATAAGTATTCATAATATCTTTACTATTTTTTTTAGGTTGTTCTATGGACTTAATATAACCTGGTATTGAAATAACAGATCTCTCCGATGAAAACATACTAAGATTATCACCCTCTAAGATTGTTACATCCTGACCTAAAGATAGTTGAATACCACCTTTTATTAGATCAATCCCACTAGAGTATGGAAATGTCCACCCAGACATATATCCACCAGAGAGCCTGGCTGCTATCTCTCCTATTACAGGACCATTTTCACTTAGTTTCATATCACCTTTAGCACATCCATAATCTATACCCAGAGATTTTATACCCTTTGAAAAAACCTCTATTATACTCTTTTTATCCTCTTCGCTAATATTAGTAGGAATGTTATGTCCCATCTCAACAAAGTATGGAGGAAACTCTATTATCCTATCGGCAAAACCTAAAATATGAACTTCACCATTGATTATTAGAGCATCAAGGCTAAATTCAGGTCCATCAATATACTCCTCTATAATTGCCCTAGAGGTTCTAGAGAACTTAATTGCATTAAAAACATTATCTTTAAGTTCATTAATACTGTTTACTCTAACTACTCCCCTAGCCCCCATACTATCAACAGGTTTTACTACTAATGGAAAAGACAGCCCCTTAATTGACATCTCAATATCCATATCAGATGAGTACTCTACATAGGATGGAGATGGTATATTAGACTCCTTAAAGCAACTTCTCATTCTAATTTTATCTGTAGCATTAAGTGCACTTTGATATTTAATCCCAGGTAGGGATAAATTCTCTGTAATCCAAGCAACTGATGATGAAAAGTCTGTTCCTACTGTAAAAACACCATTTAACCCGTGTTTTTCGTGAAATTTAGTGGCAACCTCAAGTAACCCATTTTTATCTTTGATATCAATTGGATAAAAAACATCACAGTAATTTTTACCTATAGCATCTGGGTTTCCATCTGCGCATAAAACAAATAGCCCCATCTCTTTTGCTTTTTTTAAAGCAGGAATCTGCATAATTCCTGCGCCTAATATTAATATGTTCATATAGTTGTTTCCTTTATACAATATATTTCAAACGTATCTCCAAGTTTGAAAACATGACTGATGATCATAAAGAGTCTGTGTAGAAACTTACCCTTTACATATCGTCCAAATCTATTTGGGTGATGTCCAGTCATCTTGACTTTATATACTTTAAAACCGTACTCTTTCAATACTTTTTTAGCACTTTTAGGGGACCATATAGTAAAATGATCATCAGGACTATTTTTTAAAAAATTGTTATGACTTTTCTTTGAGCTAATACCTGCAGAGTTAGGAGTAGAAAATGCGAATACACCACCTGAATTTAATAAGTTATTAACCTGGGTTAAAACATCGTCAATATTTTTAAAGTGTTCAATTACATACCACATAGTTATACAGTCAAAACTACTATTAAAATCAAGGGGTTTAGAGAGGGGGAATGGGGAGTTTATAGCCTTAAGATCAAGCTCATTATTAATATAATCTACAGCATCCTTTGAGACATCTAACCCATAGGGGGTTAACCCCTTACTCTCAGCAGCCTTTAAAAAAGGACCATAGGCACAACCTATATCTAACAGGGTGCTTTCTGTTTTTACTTTTTTTAAAATATTATTTATTCTACCAAGGCCAAGGTTTGATATATGATCAAAATCTTCTAAATATGTTTTACCATACTGCTCTTTATAATCCTCAAAAAAGTAGTTATTTGAGTAAGTAACATCCTTTTGATGTGCAGCCATATAATCCACCGAACAGTGAAAACAGTGGTAATATGTTCTATTCTTAAACCTTTGAATAGAAGAGTTATTCTTCCTACCACAAATTGGACAGCCTAAGCTAGAGACCTCTAGATTATAAATAAAGTCTGTTAAACTCTCTTTTATACCAAACTCAATATTATTAAAAAGTTTTTTTGCCTTTTTATAATTTATATTAAACTTGTTATCAAGGGTGTAAAATCCAGCCTTATTACTTAAATCCTGATGATACTGGGTAGGATTGACTAAGGCTACTGGCACACCCTCAGCAGCTGCCTCGTAGGCTGTTAAACCGAAGGATGTAATAACTAGGTCGTAGTTAGAGAAAATATTTTTTAAATTACTAAGATTCTCTATCTTATTAACCCCAAAATCCTTTTTAGTAAAAAGTGGCCCAATTACAGTTGTAACACTGTACTTATCCTTTAATGCATCTACTGCTTTTCTAGTTAGTTGATAGGGGTCCTGTCCCCCAAAGGAGATAAGAATGTTTTTTAACTCCCTATCTATTGGTTCTTTTATATTTAAATCTAATAGACCAATATTGTTATAATTAGGTCTAGAATCTAATAGGTTTGGAAGAATATCAATAGTATAAGGGATAAGCTTTCTAGAATCTCCCCCCTCATCGATTGCAACAATAGGAGCTACATTCTTAAGTTTATCATAAAGATATCTATCACTCTCCCTATTATCTAAAACTATTAAATCGATATTATCCGGTATAGTTTTAATTTCACTAAGGGGAAAAACCCTCTCTGAATCAATATCAAACTTGTTAGAAATCTCTTTAACAAATTTTGGATTACGATGAATCACATAGACTTTAAATCTTACATCTGAAAAAAAAGGTAATAACCTTTTTATATGTCCTGTCCCAGCTTTAGGTCCTAAATGTGGATAGAGGACAACTGTTCTTCTTTCAGCCACTTAACTACTCTCTCTATTGGAATAATTTCACCATGATACAACTCATGAAATAACTTTACAATCCTATTGTAATCATCTGATGTATCAATTGTAACAGAACTACCAGGTAATAAATACTTCTGTGGAGAGTTTCCTTGAAAAACCTTATAGATATTTTTATTATTATAAATATATGGAGTTACATGCTCCCTATCATATTTCGAAGATGTTTTACTGTGAGCATCAATTAATACATTAGAATTAATAACTTCAACTCCTGTTCCTAATGGATTATTCAAAAAACCAGAGTAGTCATTACCCTCTTTATTATGTTTATCGATTAATATATTAGCAAGCTCATATGAAACAAGTGGGTTATCCCCTGTTGCTCTAACTACCTGAGTCAAGGCGTAATAATTTATTGCTTGGACAAATCTATCTAAGACATTATCTTTATCCCCTATAAAAATATCATATCCCTGTTTTACTGCTAGAGGTTTAAGATCCTTAAATGAGTCCTCTGTGGTTACTAAAACATACTTATTAGCAGTTATTTTTTTAGCAGCTTTCATAGCATGCTCTATTACTGTTAAGTTCTCTATCTTTAGTAGAGCTTTTTTAGGTAGTCTTGTAGAATCTAAGCGAACTTGTAGCAGTACTCCCCTCATAATTCATCCCAATTTGTTGTTAGATCAGGGGCACTGATTTTAAATCGAAACTTATTTATTTTCACCCACTTTCTAACGGACAAAAATATTTTAATAGCATCAAATATAGAGCTTCCGGATTTATCATAAAAGTTAAAAAATCGCTTAAGAGGGAGATATCCTATATCGTTTTTAATTTTTATAGAGAGGTTTTTTAAACTGTATAATCTATAATACTTATCAGGTGTTATATCCTCAATCTCTCCACCATTTGAATTTAAATATATTAAAAATGATGGATGAACCTTAATACTCTCCCCCCACATATTTGCCCTTAAACCAAAATCCAACTTCTGCCAATAGTTATTTTTTAGATCGATATCAAACCCACCTAACTGGATAAATTTAGTTTTATTATATAGACCTACATACATATAAGGATATAGAGTTCTTGAATTTTTATTATCAACTAAGGATATAACTTTTAGTTGCTCCTTATTAAAAAGAGGAGTCATTAGTGTTGGAATAACATCTTTCTTGTTATCCTTTATAATTGGGGTTGTACAAATTCTCTGCTCTTCTAGAATCTTCTCAAAAAGCCTATAGGATATATCCTTAGAGCTAATATTCATATCATCCCATATTACAAGAACTAACTCACTTAAACTCTCAGAGATTCCAATATTAACCATCTCTCCAACCGAGACTTCATCTTTTAAAATTAAAAACCTAAGCTCATCATTCTCTGAGCTCTCTTTCTCCAAGTCAAAGTGACTCTTAGCTCCTACTTGAATTGAGATAATTTCATGGATACCTAATTTTTTAAGCTCCCCATATAACTCCTTTCGGTAGGGCCTTCCACCTCTACTTAATAATAGTGCTGCAATGGTGTTTACAGACTCCTTCTTTTCCATCTGCTTTTTATTGCCAATTACCGTATAACTAGTATTAACTCTGTTAAAAGTTGAATGTATAGTACTCATCGCATTTCCTACAAAATTCAGAATATTCACAATTTATATGATCGTTATAATATTCTCTTTTTTTATCTATTATATTATCTATATCCCCATTAATAATTGACCCTAAGGGAGTTGAGTTATTTATATCATTAAAACATAACAGAACATCACCTGAGGTATTGATATGAAGATCTCTTTTTAAGTGCCAACATGGGAATCTTTTAAGTGGAGATAGATCTGCAACTTTTAATTCAGGTAGTGTTTTATTATAATCTGAGTATTTCTGTATTATAATATGTTCTGTGAACTCCTGCCAATACCTATAAAAGGGTTCCATATCAACTTCATTTAATTTCATTCTTGTGGCTTGAACCCAAACTCTATTTCCCACTGACTGTATCATTTTTTTAGCAAAATCGTAGGCTTCTAACTGTCCTTCACCCCGTAATTCTCTATATAAAGTAGGGTCTAAAGCGTCTAATAAAATTATTAAATGAACCCTAGAATTAGCCTCTAAACAACAGATTAAATCATCACTCCAGCCTATTCCACTTGTTTCAATATATAGGTCAAAACTATACTTATTTGTTATAAGCTCAACTATTTTAAGAAGATCTTTATGTTTTGTAGGTTCACTCTCTGGGGTAAACGCAACTGTTACATCATCTGAATATTTTTTTATTTTATCTAAAATAGTATCAATATTTTCCAGGCTTATATCCTGTGGCCCTCCGCTTCTTTTAGGTAGATAGGATATATCTTGTACCTGTCCTTTAGTTATTTCCATTGTTATATAACTTGGTTCCTGCATTAATATAATTGGATTATTTTGAAGTATTTTAATTACTGATTTAGAATCAACTCCACCTAAATCATATATACGTTTTAATTGATTAAAGTTTCTTTTACTGTCTGAAGTTAATGAGACTCTTAACAATCTTAGATCAGTTTCCGATATCTTTGTCTCTAATTCAAAAGAGTTTATATCTTTTTTGATTATATTAAAGATACTCTCCCTTGTTATATCGACCTTTGAATCCTTAGTTAAAATTTTTAAGGCACTAAAAATATTTGTATCTAAAATCTCTGGAGTTAAACCGTAGGGATATCCGTCTGCAAAGGTATACTCAGAATAAAATTCTATATGGTCGTTAAACATCTCTTTTGATAATTGGCTATCTAAAAGAGGACAGTCTCCATAAAAGTAAAATAGGTTATCGTACTTATTTGAATATGTATAAAATACATCTATTAAGCTCTCTTCATTCCATGTCTCTTTTATAATACCATTCTCTATATCACTATGTGGTTTTGATAGTAAAAACACTATTTTTTCCACATTTGGTAAACTACTTGAATAATCTAAAATGTTTTGAAGTTGAGTTTTACCATTAAATTCCTCTTCAAAGTAACTAGATATATCTATTAAGTTAATAATTGCAATATTCTTCATACTAAAAACATCGACAAAAATATAATTTTATTGACCTATTTCAAATATTAAAAAATAATACTTATATGAGATACTATCTTTTTCTAACTATTTTAATAGTCATAATTAATCCACTATTCACCCAATCTGATTATTCTTTAAAAAAAGTTATTCAATCTACAACTTTTAAATACTTTGAAGATACTGAGGGTGATTTTGTAATTAATTACAAAACAAGAACAGGCAGAGATCAGAAGGTTATAATAAGAAATGATACAAATACATTTCAGCAGGTAAATATTAGGGAGATACTCTCTATAGCTAAGATATTTAAAAGTAAACCTATTTCTGAGAACCTATCTAACTACCTACTTATCGATAACTACTCTACAAAGTACATAGGTAATTGGGCTATTCATAAAAAGGATGATATTATGACAATAATTTTTATTGTTAAACTTCCCTATAATAGTGGTATCGAGTTAATAGAAGCTGCTATTATTGAGTCTGCAGAAGCTGCTGATGCCCTAGAAAAAGCCCTAGAAGATGAGATTGAAAATAGTAAAAATTAGTGATATTTTACATATATGGAATTAGAAAATCACTTATTTACAGTTAGCGAGTTGAATCAAATAATTAAAGATGTATTAGAGAGTTCTTTCTATTCAATTCAATTAGAGGGTGAAATTTCCAATTTCAGACCAGCTTCAAGTGGTCATTGGTATTTTAGCTTAAAAGATAGTAGTTCAAATATCTCTGTAGTTATGTTTAAAAACAGCTCCTATGCTGTGGACTTTACCCCAAAGGATGGGATGAAGGTTAAGGTTACTGGAAAGTTATCCCTATATAGCCAAAGAGGGACATACCAAATTATATGCAGTAAAATGACCCAATTTGGAGAAGGACAACTCCTTTTAATGTTAGAGGAGAGAAAGAGAAAATTAGCCTCTTTAGGGCTTTTTGATCCATCAATAAAAAAACCCCTACCTAGGTATCCCAATAGAATAGGGATTATAACATCCCACACTGGTGCTGCACTCCAGGATATTTTAAGGGTTCTACACAGAAGACACTGCTTATCTAATATTTTAGTTCTACCTACAAGTGTTCAAGGTGTAGGAGCTGAAAAAACAATAGTTAAACAGTTAAAAAAAGCTAATAAAGATAGATTATGTGACTTAATAATACTATCTAGAGGAGGTGGAAGTGTTGAAGATTTACTACCCTTCTCTGAGGAGAGTGTTGTTAAGGAGATTTATAGATCTAATATACCTATTATAACAGGCATTGGACATGAGATTGACACAACATTAAGTGATTATGCTGCTGATGTTAGAGCTTCTACACCTTCAGCTGCTGGTGAAATTGCAACAGAGGGAGCAGAACAACTATATAATAGTGTTTTTAACTTAAAAATTAGCCTACATCAATCTATTAAGGTTAAGATCTCAAATATTAGGAGTAAAATTCAGATATTTGATAGGGATAGTGTAAAAAGGGTTCTAAACTCAAAGATTGAGAGTAGTATTATCTCTATTGATTATTTAAAAAAAGATATGTTAAATGGGATTACAACAAATATTAGCAGGGGAAAAAACAGCATAACTCAGTATATAAATACGATTGAAGCCCTATCACCATTTAAGTTATTTGAAAAAGGATACTCCTGGGTAACAAAAGATAATAGGTCTATATTAAACCAAAAGATTAACCCTGGGGATACATTAGAAGTGAAGTATAAATTAGGAACTATAAAAACAACAGTAAAGGAAAACAGATGAAATTTGAGGAAAAGTTAAATAGACTTGAAGAGATATCAAAAATAATGAGAGAAGAGAGTCTAGGATTAGATGAATCTATACAGTCCTATGAAGAGGGAATGAAGATAGCCTTAGAACTAGAAAAAGAGCTTACAATATTTGAAAAAAGAGTTCAGATTTTAACAGAAACTCCAGAAGGGGATCAAATAGAAGATTTTAAATAGTTATAAAGAGTCTCTAGTTCAACCCTATCTCCTACTTTTATTCCATTATCCTTAAAATAGCCCTCATTAACCTCTAAAGCGTATAATATAGAGCTCCTTTTTGATTGAATAGGCTCAGTGGAGAGGGGTTTCATACTATATATCTCTAGGATAACTCCCTTTTTATCTATATATGCAATAGAGAGGGGTATTAGAGTGTTTTTCATCCAAAAGGAGACTGCTCTCTCCTTATCAAAAACAAAAATCATTCCGTTATTTTTCCCTAAACTATCCCTATTCATTAAGCCTTGGGCTCTTTTAGTATCTGTGGCTGCAATTTCAACCTGTAAAATTTTTGAATTAATTTTAAGATCAATAGAATCTTCAACAGACTCCCTACTACAGGAGTAAAATAGTGTTAAAAATATTAGAAAAGATAAAACTCTTTTAAAATTCATTGATAAAATCCTCTCTTAGTCTTTCTTGAATCGCTTTTTCTGTAGTATCACTCTCTAATATTTCATTAAACTCAACTAAAGATACATACTTAATTGTTAATGGTTTTTCTAGTGTAATTTTAACTCTATCATCCTGCCAGGTAACGACCTTGGGATTAAGGGATGTATGTTTACCATACTTATCTGTAAATGTGGTATAAATTGTGTGGTAATCTATTTTCTTTGTATCTAGAATAAGGGTGATTGTATATAAAACATCTTTATAAAACTGGAAATAGCCATTGTCTATATATACACTTCCCTTAGACTCAATTATCGACCTATTATCGGTTAATAACATGCTCACATCAGGGTCACCTCTATAGTCAAAGTAACCATTTTTCTCTAAAAGGCTCTTTGTCTCATCTAATGTTAAACCTACTACAATATCCTGAAACCCTAGTGGTAGGGGGAGATTTCTACTTGAGCATATAACTTAATTGATATAATTAAAAATAGTATAAGATTCTGTTTCTTCATTAATTTAATTCCTATATAATGTATAATATCGTAATAATATATTAAATTTTAAGGAGAAACCATGAAAAAAAATCTAATTTTTACTTTATTACTACTTAGCCTTTCATCTTTATTTTCAGAGGATAACCTATTTTATATAAGTGATGAGAGTATATACAGGACATCGTTAAATGAAGCCCAGTATAATGAGAGTAAATATTATACAGAAGGGACTGCTTTTACCCAGGGTTTAGAAATTTATTCAAATACAGAAAACGTCTATATTTATTTTAACGGGAAAAAAAGCCTGGCATCAAATATTTCTTACAACAGTCTACCTAGTGGAACCTATAGTCTCCAGATTAAAAAGAGTGGTTATAAATCCATATACTTATTAGTAGATATAATTGATGGTAAACGTACGATTATTAATGTAACTCTAGCTAGAGAGTACGGGTTTTTAAGGGTAAATGTCGATGAACCTAATAGTGTAATATATCTAAACAATATTAAATTTGATAATAACAACCCAATACCTACAGGTTCTTATAGTTTAAAAGTTAAGAGTTTTGGTTATGAAGAGTTTAAAACTAATATTCTAATTATTGACAACTATACAAAGATAATTGACGTAAACCTTGAAAAGGCTCCATTTAAACTTACTAGTATAAAAACTAATAAAGATTATTTTAATCCTAATGCATATGAAGGTTTCTCATCCATTAATTTTTATATTAGTGTTAATGGCCCTGGGAATGGGAACCTCATAATATATAATGTTGATAATGAGATTATACATACTAGGAGTTTAAATTTTACTAATTGGACAACAAAAGTTAATTTTAATGGTGGGGATGTTAATAACTTGTTAGATGGTTTTTACACTGTGAAAGTAGAAACAGAAGATCAGGAAGTTTCAACTAATTTTAATGTAGATTCTACACTAATAAATCGAAACATAGGAATATATAATGGGTTTTCAGGTCTTTTAAACTGTCCAACAGCTGAAATAAATAGTAAACCAATACTCTATAACTCCATAGGACTTGGGTATAATGTTGGAAGCTCTACACTCTCCCTACCTATTTTCCTCTCAATTACAAAATCGGATAGTTTACAGTTTCATGGTGGTTTAGAGATTGATCTAAATACTGTTAATTCAGAAAGTGATGTAAATCTATCCCTAGGACTGCTATATAGTTATAAGTTAAGTAGTTCTAGAATTGGATTAAATTTAAACTACAACTTTGAGTCTAACCAGAGTGATGAAGTATATAATTATGGAAACTCATTAATAATTAATACACCTATAACCCTTAATAGAGATAGTATCTATTTTTCTATAACTCCAGAATATCATTATAATTTTAATGGTTTTGATAGTGTAAACCTTTCAGGTGGAGTACATTTTGATAACCAGAAGAGTAGAAGTGGAATATCGGTAAAAGTTAATAATATACTAGATAGAATTGACTATAACTATGGGATAGAACATACAATTTTACTAAAGAATAGCCAAAGCTATTTAGGATTATCCCTATTAAGTGATGATGATTTTAATATCTCTTTTCTACTATCCCTTTCTAATCTCTACTAAAACTTAGATAGTAAAAAAATAAGAGTAAATATAAGTGTAAAAAAGAGGCTTAAAAAGATTCTAAATGTGAATCTTTTTTTCCTCTTATTCACCCTTTTTAAGTAGCCACACTTTGGACAACCATCCTCAAAATCTAGAGAGTTACCTATAAATTTACACTTTGGACATAAGACAGAACTAAACTCACTATTACAGTTTGAACAATAATCCTGATTTAAAGGAACTTCTGCCCCACACTTCTGACAATAAAAAGTCCTCATTACTTCTTCTTTATTGCTAAGATTGTTAGGTCGTCGTATTGGTCATCCTCTTTTATATGGGAGAAAAAATCGTGTTGGGCATTCTCCCCCTTATCAACCTTAAACTTATAATAAGATGAGTATTGTTCAAAATGCTGCATTAAAAAGTTATTTACAACCTTATCAATTTTTATTGTATCCTCTTTATTGGCACTAGGGTCAGGATTTAATCTAAATACTTTCTCCACAGCAATTAGTCCAAGCACAGCGTCTTTAACCTCTCCTTTTAGTGTACTAAAGTTAAAATCAAAATTAGCCTCAGGTTGTGGATAGTGATACTTCTTAAGGGAGTAATTAGTTTTATGTATAACAGAGTGTAGTATCTCATTTATTCTAGGGACTCCTAACTCTTCAAACTCTTCATTAACTGCATGGGTATCATGTAACTCCCCCTCTTTAAGTCCTGGATGAGTACAAACTATCTCATTATACTTTTCATCTCTAAATAGATGTTTAGACTCCTCAACACCATCTGTAAATAGGAATAAGATGTCATTTTTCCCCAGGGTTGTTGTCTCAACTTTATACCCTCCCTGCATCTCTAACATGTCAGAGGAGAAGATACCAGCTGCTGGAACCTCGTGGAGAACCATAGTCTCCATCTCATGTTTTTTAGCTCTATAGATATGAACAAGATTATCCCCAGCATTACACATATAACACTTCCCTGTTTTAGTATTTAATATAACAACTATAAAGGCAGCAAAACGTCCTTTAAAACCCCTCTCTTCTAATAGATCATTCATTGAGTATACTAGTTCATCTATTTTATACCCCTGTTCCCTAACGGACCATTTTCTAAAATAAGATAAAAAGATGGTCGCTACTTCTACCATAATAAGGGAGGCAGGAACACCCTTTCCTGCAATATCACACTTGATCATAGCAAAGTGATCTTCATCTATCTGTCTATAGTCAAAGTAGTCACCAGAAACACCCTTAGCACCTTCATAATATCCAAAAACAGATATCTCTTTGTTATCAAACTGTCCTGTTGTTAACTTACCCTCTCCATTAGGGTTAAGCTCTAGGGGGATGAACATCTTCTGAATCTCTTTACCCATGGTTACGTCTTTAGACATAGCAGCAGCCTTAACTAACCCCTCTGTCATCTGATTAACAGTTGATGCAAGGGTGAATAACTCATCCTTGGATTTAACTACAATCTCATGATTTTTTAATTCTGATTTATCCTCTGTATCACGGATCATCTGAACCCCTGCTACAAGTTTTTTAATTGGATTTATCATAAATGTAGCTAAAAATAGAGCCCCTATTATTCCGATTAAAATTGCTACAATTGCTGTAATACCCACCCGAATAATAAGATTGTTTATAGAGTTCAAAATCTCCATATTAATTGTCTCTGTTGATACTTCAAGTCTAACTAGACCTTTGTAAAATGTATCAACCCCTGTTTCATTATATAAAATGGGTTTATAAAAAACGTAGGATGATTGATCCTGAACAGTCTCATAATTAACTATTGGAACTACTCCTGTATTTGATGACATTAGTGATAGGGCATCACTTATTTGTGTATTAAGAGTATTAATGATCTCAGAGAGCTCACTACCCCTAGCACCAGTTGCATTTATTCTCTCTGCACTTAGCCGTATAAGCTCCTCTTTTTTATCTAATAGCTCTTTAGTACCCTTATCCTCAATATCCTTAATAAGTAGCTCTACCTCTTCTGATAGGGAGTCTCTATACTGAGTTTGACCAATAACAATCTCCCTTGGATAACCAAGATCTGTAATAATTTTTCTAAGTTTAAGATCATCTTCTAAACTGTTATTTTCATTTAAAATATAGTATCCAGCCTCTATACTATAGAGTTTTAATAGTAGTTGAAGCTCATCTTCCCTAATAATATCAGCAAAGTTATCGTTAAAACTTTTAATCTCAATTCTATTTGGTAGTGGAACAAAATAGCCCGCTGTTTGTTGATCAGTATACGCCCATAATGCGTTTGTAACATTAGAGTCTGAAGATGATACACCTACAATAGTCCCCCACATTACTTCTGGCATAGCCTCAGTAGTTGAAATTAGGTTATTTAAGTCTAGAACGGACTTTCTTTCAATATAATCCTTTGCACCTGAAACAAGGGAATTTAGTAGTATTTCTGTTCTACTAACTAAACCGTCTGTCAAGTTTTTCTTCTGGGTATCTATCATGAAATTTGCAAGTGGTAGACTGATTAAAACGATTACCCCTATAATTAAACTGATTATTAGGGCTGTAAATTTAACCCTTAGTCCAAATCCTTTTTTCTTCATATCTCTAATCCTTAATATAACTTTTTCATCTAAAAATGGGGTACCATTAACTAAAGCTTTAGCATCATGATAGAGTCTACTTCTCTCTCTATTTATAACACTTAGTTTAAATATTGAGAATAATAACATTATTAATGCTGAAACTATAATTAGGGTGAATATTAGAAATTCGAAGGAGACATTTACCCTTTTTTGACTTATAGTTTGCCACACCTCTTCATAACCCTTGGTAAAATCTCCAAACTTAACAGTTCCAGTGGATTCAACTCTTATTACAGGACCACTAAAATATGTTCCCCTAACAGGATGGATGATTCCAACTCTATATGTTCCACCCTCTATATCGTCTAAGTTTGGTCCCTCAATTCTTCTATCTGTAACCACATTAAATACATTAGGGTCATTTTCAAACCTATAGTCCCATGGCTCAAGACCATCCCTATCTAAAATTACAACATCAACATCTCCATCAGCTTTAAAACCTCGCCCATGAATAGTTGTTACTAGTTCACCATTTGTATTTTGGCTATAGCTTATATAGGAGATGTAAGTTACCGGGATATACTTATTTAATCTAAAAATAAAGGCTTCAGGTCTACCTATATTACCTGCACTATCCAATGCCCTAACAGTTAGGGCATAAAACCCATTATCGAAGTTATTAAAAGAGACAGATTGAACATTAGTGAAATTATTAGATATTTTAACCCTGTTTATATTAAAGTTATTACTATCGTAGTTTGTACCAAGATAGGTTATAACATTAGAAAAGCCTACAACATCATCATCAAAAGTATCCCATTTTATTAACTCACTATTTGATAATAAAAATCCGTTTTCATCGGTTTTAGGCTCTGGGAAATAGACCTTATCAGGGGGAGTTTTGTCATATATATATCTATACGTTGATAAATCCGATAGGTTTCCTGCATTATCCTCAGCATAAATTGAGAAGATATACTCTCCATCTTCTGTGGCTTCTAGGAAACTAGATATTTCAACATTTGATAAGACTCTATTTTGGACTAGAACTTCCCCTTCACTATTTTCCCATGAGTAATAGAACCCCTTAATACCAGAGGAGTCATTAGGTTTACTCCATCTAAATCTAACATTTGTTTTGTTATCCCTCTTTTTATAGGATGATGAGATTATAGGTGCATCAACATCCCTATCCGGATTTAATGCCTGTATTCTAGACCTTGTACTGTTATAACTCTCTCTATTTATAGTTTGATCTTCCCAATAGACACGTAAGGAGTCCTTAAACTGAACAAAATCCCCAAATATAGAGAAGTAGTTTCTATCATCACTTACTATTTTTTCTATCCACAAACCTGATTGTTTATCCGGTATTGCCATAACTATATCATTAGAACCTAGCTGATTATCAAACCATAGAAGATAAAATTCCTCATTAAACTCAAAACCCCTTGGTCTACTACAACTTCTAGTACCACTTGTAACCTTTTCACTATTTATTAGGGTGTATCCATCACTATCTTTGGTTAGATAACTAAAATAAATCTTAGAAGCCTCATACCCATAACTTCTTTCCCATGTAAGACCTATCTGATTCTCCCTAATAACAAAGGATGGTCTTTGGTTATCAAAGGCACTAAAAGCCTGATTCCCAGAACCAGTTATAAACTCATCACTTCCTGTTAATAGTTTATCCTCACCCCAACTATCTTCATCTAGTTGTTTACTTTTAATAAATAGTTGGAAGTTATTATCCTCATTTGTTGATGTTACAACAGATTGATATACAACTAACTCTTCATTATTATAGTATTTGTATATAGGTAGACCACTTTGGTCAGAATTTCTATTTATAAATTCCCTATTTAAACTCCAATTTTCACCATCTTCACTTGTCCTTGAAAAGATAGATATGGCTCCAGACTCTAATGATATCTCACTATTATCCTCTTGAACCTCTGTTGTTAATACTTTTAATTGGGATACAAATAGGATATATCCTAGCTCACCATCAATACCCCTAAAATAGATAGATGGGGATAAAACAGCCCTATCATAATCTAGTGTGGTTAACTCTTCTAAATTTAGACTTCCTGACTTAAGATAGAAGATAGTTAGCCTATTAAAGGATGATTTACTACCAGATGATGAGACTAAAATTAAGTTTCCTTCCCTATCACTATCTATACTATAATATTTAGGTGGGGTTATACCATAAAACTCAACAGGGGCTACACTGTGTTTTACTTCCTCCCATAGATAACCGTCACTACTTCTTCTAATTACTAAATTTGAGACTCCTCCATCATTACCAGGAAAGTAATTAATCTCCTGCCACGCACTATAGAGATAGTTATCACTAGACTTAAAACTGGAGAAGAGGGAGATTCCTTCACTTATAACCTCCTTCTCAGCCCAAAAAAGAGTTTGTGGAAAGATAACTGAGCTTAAAAGAATAAAAATTGAGATTAGGAATAATCTAGAATAACTCTTCATATTTATATTGTAATTTCCACCTTAATCTTAATTTCGACTCTATTTATTAGTTCCTTTAACTTTGGATAATTTTTATTTTTATCATTAGCTCTTAATATAATTAAAATTTTGTCCCTAGCCTCGAAGTAGTTCCCCTCAATAAAATCTTTTTGTGCCTCTCTAAAGAGCCTATCCTCATTGGGAGCTAGTTGGAAGTTAGACTCCTCACCTAACATAACAAGGATATCATCAATTACAACTGGGATTTCCTGATTATTTGGGTTTAAACTTAGGGCTTTTTGTAAATCAGTTAATATTCCTCTTAATGAGTCGATATCTGTTTGATCAATACTTCTTAACTTATTCTGAGCATTTACAAAAATAGCATCACTCTCTCTAATATTAGATGTATCCACTGGGAGTCTTTTAAATCCTAGAGCAACTTCTGATAGATTAATAATCTGTTGAACCTGATTCTTTTGATCATCTTCAGCAATTTTAAGAAGATCCTTAAATCTTGTATAGGACTCATTAATAATTTTACGTTTATCCTCAATATCGCTCTTCTCCCGATCTATTTGAGTTTTACTCTTACCAACTGTTGATGTGGGAGTATAAAATCTCTCTAGAAGGACTCTACGTCTACTACCTGAATATCTTGGATTTAATCTATATGCATCTCTAACTATCTCTTCATAGGCTAGTAATATTGCCTCTTCATTATTCGGTTCAATAAAGTTTACATTTTCAATAGCTTTTAAAACATTACTTCTATATCTATTAAAATCATTTCTAAATATTACTTTAAAGGATTCTGGGTCCTTAGATTTTAAGACTTGTAACTGTAAAAATCTGGCTCTCTCATTTAGTGGTCTTACTTCTAACACTTTTAGTAGATAACTATCCGCAACTGCAAAGGATTTTAGCTTATTCACCTTATTTTCTTCCTTTACACCCTCCCTATATGCATTCTCTGCAAAACTTAAATATCCTGCTAAAATGCTGTATAGAGGCTCGGTAACACTTAAATAACGACCAGATTCAATAGCTAAGGCATCCCTAGTTAGTGCTAACCAGTATGGGATCTCAGGATGGGGTTCTGTATTTATCTCAGCCCACCTTAACTCAGCCTCTTTAAATAGATCCGATGCAGGAATATAGGCACCCTCTAAATACTGGGTTTTCCCAAGGGTGATTAATTGCCTTACATCCCTAATAACAATCCTTGCTTCCTCTTGTTTTATCTCATCATTTAGTCTATATAAAGATGGAATTAATTCATTAATTACATAACTATTGTTACTATAGCTAATAGCAGTTTCCGATATAGTTTTACCAGTCTCAATTAACTCCCTTGCAACGTTAAAGTCTTCTCTTTCAAAGGCGTTAAGGGCATTTTGGTAGGTTGTTACCCCTCTATTTTCAGACTCCTTTGAAAGTGTAATTTTATTTATGGCTTCATTTTTATATCTATTTAGAAGGTCCCGATTAACTGTTGCTAACTCAAGGGATTTTAAAGCACTATCAAACCTGGAGCTAAAACCTTTGTTTTCAAAAATATAGCTCTTTTCATTCTCAAACTTACTTATAAAACCCTCTAGTTTTGTAATATATTGGGAGTATTCAAGTTCAATATTTTCTAAATTCTCTAGGGCGGTTTCAGGATTATATGTTAAAAGCTCCCTCTCATCAGTATTGTTTATATCAAAAAAGACTTTAATATTTTGTGGACTATCTGTAGGTAATGCAGCCTTTCGTATTGCGTCCCCCATAGCATCACTTCCATCAACTATTTCATCAGAATCAACTTCAAAAATATCAATAAAATTCTCTCTACTTAAGTTACTTACAAGTGTTATCTCCTGGTCTATATATCTCTTTTCTAACTTTTCGATCTCTTTTTTAATATCTGCTATCCATAAAGGAGCTTTTTTATATTTTAATATTGTTCTTTTATTTATATTATCTTCTATTTTATTCCACTCACTAATTCTTGTTTTTGCAAGGATTAAATTTTCATTTATGTAGTTTCTATAAGTTGTATAATCCTCATTATCAAAACTCTCTAAATCAATTTTCAGCTGGGTAATAGTTTTAAAAGAGTCTATAACCTGTAATCCTACCTGGGAGTCTCCATAATAACTATACTTATCAACAAGAATATCCCTACCTGTTATATTTAAATTATCGTCAATATCTATAAAAATCTTCCAGAGTGAAGTTGTATCCCTTAAAGCCTTAAGGGATGATGAAATACTATTAAAAATAGGGGTAGATTCATCATATAAACCACTATCAAATTTATCTACAGCAATTTTATAGTCTGAATTAATTCTATTCTCAAGTTTGCTTACAATATCATTTATATAACGGGGGAATAGAGAATTAATAATATACAATATTCCCTCTTCTTCCTGGGATCTACCGTCTAGGGTTAATGTGGCATATGTTATAAAGTTACTTTTAGAACCCTCTATTGTTATTTTTGAAAAGAGTTCATTGTAATCAAAAAGCTTACTATTTATCTTAGTAAAATTGTCTATAATATCTGGGATTTCCTTAATAGATTCAAGGGTAGAAACAAGTCTTTCATTATTTATCTCCTCCTCTTCAATTAGAGTATTAACTATAGCCATATTATCCTGTAACAAGATAATATAATTTTTAAGAGACTCTACACTACTTTTAATTTGGTTAACTTCTAAATAGGAGCTATTTTTTAAGGTGTTATAATAACTATTTAGTGAAACATCCTCATCTATTACATTTAAATCAACATTTTCAATTGGGGATGTGGTTTCATTATCCTCCATTAAAAGATCAAACTCATCCCTATGAAAGTCTAAACATAACAGATATATATCTAATGCATTATTATACTCTTCTACTTTAAGGAACTCTAAAGCCTGATCCATTAGGGTTTTAAACTTCTTCCTATTAACAACAAAAGTTGCTGCATCCCTAGCATTACGCAGGAAGACTTTTGATAACTGATCAGGATTTGGGTTTAAATCCTTAATCTTATTAATTATAAGGTCACCCTTTTCAAAATCCTCTTCATCATATATGGCTGTTATAAGATCATCCATTAAAGTATTGATTTTTTCCCGTTCTACTCTAACTGTATCTAATAATTCTTGAACCTCATAAATAGATTTAGGATTCTCTATAGAGTATGTAGTTAATAGTTTAATAGCCTCATCATATTTTTTCTCTTCTATTAGCTGTTTTGCAATATCAATATCGCTTATTTCACTACTACCTTTGGAATAGACAAGAGTGGTAGAGAATAATATAATAAACAACATTATTATTATTTGCTTCATCTATATTAGAACTCCTGCCAAAATTTGTTTTATAATATATACTATAGGTGACGATAGAATCATTATATGTATTAACGGCAGATTGTGGAAGAGAATTTATTTTGGAGGATGTTTGAAGCGATATATTATATTATTAACCCTATTTTTCTTAACAAACACCCTTTTTTCCCAGGATGCCCTAGAGCTATACTCTAAGATTTACGATATTTTTGTAGACTCAAATGAGCAGAATGACAATAGTGGTTTAAACTCATTTCTTACTCTATATATTCCTCCAGGTGGCAAGTATGAAGGCATGGGTACAGCTTTTACTGGGGTATCAGACGATATAGGCTTTTTTAATGCAAATCCCTCTGTTAGTTCTAGATTAAACCTCTCTGAAGTATCATTTTTCCATAATGAGTTTATAGAAGATGTTGATATGGAGACTATTGCCTTTACAGGAAGATATAAAGATTTTGGTTATGGCTTTCAAGGAAAGTGGTTACATATAGGTTTTACAGCTGTAAATGAGTGGGCAGAGAGGGATAATAAGGGTATATATTCTGAATTTATATTAAAAAATAATATCTCTTGGAATCTACTTAGAGGTTTTGATTTTTCAGGTATTTCCATTGGATTAAATACAAATATTGGTTATAGAAGTGTGCCTATGGTATACAACAATCTTAATGTTCAGGATCAATCATCCTTTGCACTATTTTTTGATTTAGGATTATTAACAGAGTTCAATTTATTTAAATTTTACTCCTCAAGAAGTAGGAATTTTTCAATAGGCCTATCATTTTTAAATATTGGAAGAGAGTTTATAGATGGACCAGACCCACTTCCATCATCTATAAATATTGGATTTGCCTACTCCCTTATTGAACCATTAACAATATCCTATGATCTTTCTTATAAGTTTAATTTACATAACTATCCATCAAAAGATGAGAATGGAGACTTCTCCCCGGTAGTCTACGGTTTTAATGAAGGAGAGGGATTCTACCATGGGATAGGTTTTGATATTAGGATATTAGATATAGCCTCACTACATGGAGGTTTTTTATATAAACCAGATACACCAAGATTAACAATTGGTACAGAGATAAATTACAATAAATCTCCAGGGGAAGATGTTAATTTAGAGAAGGAGTATTTAGACTCTAAAAATGAGTTTATATTGGCAATTAACTACTCCCTAGACCTTATGCCAGAGACCCCTTTAAATAGAATAAGTGTTGAGTTAAAAATTAATTTAGGTGATTATCAAAGATTTGAAACAAGGGAGAAAATCCAAGAGTTATATGTTAAGGGCCTTCAAATTTATTCTAATGGTGAAATTGAAGAGGCTATAAAGATCTGGGAGAAGTGTATTGAATTAGATAGTAAATTTGATCCTGCTATTAGAATGAAAAGTTTAGCAGAACAGTCTATAGAATTACAGGTTAAAATAAAAGAGAAGAGTTCAATAGAGTAAACTACTGCATATTTACTAAAATTTCACTCTTATTAAAAAGTGTAGCGTAGGATTTACCAGACATTCCAAGAAAATCCTTAACTTCGTAATTTGCCCCTGCACTTAATAGGTAGTTAGAGACTTCCACATCACCATGTCCTACAGCTAAAATTAAAGCAGTCTGACCATTTTTACTCTGGGTTTCTAGATCAGCCCCTTGGGCAACTAAAATCTTTATCGATTCTAAGTCACCAACAGATGCTGCATCCATTATTGGAGTATTGTGCCTATCTTCACTTATAGCGTTAATATCTGCACCTATCTCTATTAGATATTGAACAATATCTAAATGGTTTGTTCTAACAGCTAAGCAGAGCATAGGAACACCTTTAGAGTTCCGTGATGAACTAGAGAAGCCTGCATCAATATATTTTTTTACTATCTCTAGTTGACCTGAAGAGATTGATTCCCCCATAGCGTCATTACTTAGGGCAAAACCAGTATCTATTAAGTGTTTTCTAGCACTCTCTTTACGTTGAATAGAGCTAAAACTCTTATATTCATAATCAGCATAAATTTCAACACTTTCATATCCATGTCCAAAATTATACATTTTTAATAGGGTATCAGCAGAATCTATTCCCTCTGTTAAGTAGAAGTAGTGTCCTTTATTTGACCCTGATATGTATCCTAACATTCCAGTTAACCATCTATTATCAAAATTTTCTTTAGAGAGAATTACAAAGATATGGGAATATGAGTCTAAAACACTATATAGTGCTGCTAATTGATTTATACTCCAATCTACATCTATCTTTGTAGCATCAATCTTTAGCCCCCTAGAGTTAAATATCTTAAATATTCTCTTAAGAACATATCTATCATTCTCAGGATACAAAATTATACTATTCAAACTTCCACCTATTTAGTAATTACTTTAATAACATTATAAAAAAGATTATAGTATGGTATGAGTAAAAAATCAAACAATCCTGATGCTATAAAAAAATATACAAGGGATTTAAGAGATAAGTTTGAAGCAGAAGAAATTCTTTCATCAAAGGAGATAGAGAATCTTCAAAAAAAATACAACTTATCACTAGAGGATCTTTCTATAATTAAGAAGTTAGCAGATGATTCCTATATTAAGGCAAAGGAAAATTTTGAGTTAGGAGATTGGGATAACTCAATTAGTAACATTGAGGAGTCTATATATAAGTGCCCTTTAGAGATTGAGTATTTAGAACTCTACTTTAACATACTTCTTGAAAAAAATAAGTTACTTGGGGATGATAAAACAGATAGTCAAAACATTGATTTAGTTTTAAAAAGAGTGGCTAATATAAGTAAATTACACTATTACAAATTAAAAAAGCAGACAAAGGAGAAGGTTAAATTTAATAAAAAAATTCTACTTTTTCTTATTATCCCTGTTGTTATTGTCCTATTTATACTATTTATATTATTTTCACCAACAAAAAAAGAGGATATTAAAACAGTTTTTAATAATAACTACCCAGAATTAAATCCAGATGAAGTAGTTACTGAAATAGATATAGTTCATCACAAATCAAAGTTACAGTTAGAAGTTATTAAATCAAAGCTAAGTGGAGATATAAACTCTTTCCTATATCAGCTGCAATTCTATGTTTTTTCAGAATTGGACAATATTACAGAAGTTAGTGGTCAAATAGAGATATACGACAGAAGCAGTATGATTTTATACACTGAAGATTTTCACTCTCCAAAGGATACAAACTACTTCTTAAATGAGAAGATCCCTTTTTCCATAAATGTTAACTCCCATAGAAATATACCTAATATTAAAAGTGTAAAAATTAAAGTTGATAAAATTGTTAGTACAAAGGGAGTAGAGAGAGAGGTTGGGGAGGTTGTAGATATAATTCTCCCTAATAATAGATTGTGGAAGTTAACACTAAATGAGACAGATTATAAAATTACTAAGGGTGTTGTTAATAACTACCTTACTATTGGACTTCTATTAACTAACAGTGATAGTAGTAAAATAAACTATATAGATGGAAGTTTACAGTGGTTAGATGAGTATAACTTAGTAACAGAAGAGGTAGATATAATACTTATTGACAACCAAGATATTCCCCTTGAAAGAAACAGTTCGAGATTAATAAAAAAAACAATTGAGATTAAAAATATAACATCCACTTACAGGGTTAAAATAGGAAATATAAAATGAAAAAATATGATAAAAGAACTTTTGAGAAACATGCTGTAGTATCGTATATATTTAATAAGGATCAGGTTTTATTAATTAAAAAAAAGCGAGGTTTAGGCGCAGGAAAAATTAATGTCCCTGGGGGGCATATAGAAGATGGAGAGAGTGCCTATTGTGCGGCTATTAGAGAGACTATAGAAGAGGTATCTTTAGTAACTGATGAGCTTAAACTAATGGGTTACCTGTTTTTCAAGTTTACAGATGGATTGACTATGAAGGGGTATGTTTACAGAACAGATAATTTTCAAGGTGAACCTAAAGAGAGTGATGAGGCGGTACCATTTTGGATGGATATAGAACAAATCCCCTATGACAGGATGTGGGCTGATGATATTATTTGGTTACCACAGATGATAAATGGTAGATATTTTCGAGGTTATTTTGAATTTGATGGGGATATAATGATAAAAAGAGAGGTTGAGTTTTACGACAGTCTAAGTGAGTTTAATCCATAGTTTTAGATATTTTTTTTAACTCTCTATAGAGAGCATCAATATCAATATCACTACTGTTGTAAGCAACAATTTCTCCAATAGCTAACATAAACACTCCTTCTAACTCTATTAGGCGATCATAAAACTGATTATCCCGAAGTGTCTCTATAACTATCTTATTTTTAAGTCTATTAACAAATGCAAGGGAATCTATAGCGTGTCTAAAATAGTAGTGTCCCTTATAAGCATCATAATAACCACTGTCTTGCCTAAGTACTAGATAAAAATCAAACCAGGAGTTTAAAATAGACTGGGACATAATTGCAATCTCTTTTTCTATTTTTAACCTCTTATTTATCTCTTCTATAGTAGAATCATCACTTAAATTATACCTATTACGACTCTCTTTTAATAATAAAAAACTACTCTCCTTATCTAAATAGGTTCTAGCACTTAATACAGTCTGCTGATCTAAAACAGGCTCTTCCTCCCAATTATCTACAGATTTACAACTGAATAATAAAATAAATAAAAATATAGAGACTAACTTCTTCATAACTTATTATACCTAGCAAAGCCATATATTACAAATCTTTTAAATAAATGGAGGATTTAGTTGAGTAGATAAGTAACCTATTTTGATATATATATGAGTTTAAAATGTCAATATCATCAACTATATTTTCACTTATAGGATTTCCATGTATGGAAAAAACCTTAAATATATTTTTACCACTATTTTTTAAGTGAACAGTAATAGTAGATTCTGTATGAGTAACTATGTCAGTTGCATAATAACCTTCTAGATCCCCTAATAGATTAAAACTCTTTATAATAATACCACTTTTATCAAATATATGGATTGAGTTTTTAAGTAGGACATAGAGGTAATTAGAGGTTGTATAAAGTTGGATAACATCATTTTCAAAGTTATATATACTCTCTGTCTCTAAACTATCTATACTTGTTTTTAAAAGCTGATTATCTACTGTATAAAAAATACTCCTATTATATAGGGTTAGATGCTCTGGATATAGGTCCCCTAGATCTATAAGCCCCTGACTCTTTATTATTAAGTCACTGTCTAAGATATAGTAGTTACACTTATAGTTTTTGATATAGTTACTAGGATTTAACTTGTGACCTCTTAGGTAGATAGATCTACTATTATCCCCTATATTAAAAAGGGAACCAATACTATTTTTGTCCCTACTAAACTCATTTTTAGTAACTAAGTTTATATCATTAAAGGTCTCAATTGTAATAGTAGTTCCCCTACTCTCATACAGAAGATATGTATTGGGTTTTGACTCAAACAATCTAATATAATCACTATTTACATCGACGTTCAGATACTTTTCCACAGGGTATATTCTTAGGATATCACCACTGCTTTTTATAAAACATAGTGTTATTATATTGTTAAAGTCCTTTAAATTACTTAGAAATAGGATATTGTGATTATTATCCTCCAGCAAGTCAGAAACACCGTTAAAAAAGTTTAAACCATCAATTAGTTCAACTTGCTTTTTACAAGAGAATAAAATAGTTATCATAAAGAGTATTACCAGTTTGAACTTCACATTTTTATGATATCATATAGATATGGTATTGAATATAAACTTTTAGTTAGCTATATCTTCTTCCTCTTTCCAGGTGTTAATAATAGATACAATCTCATCCTCTAGTAGGTTTTGTTCTTTTAATAATGAAGTAAAGTAGATCTCTAACTCCTTTAAGGATATGTCATATAGTTTTGAAATCTTACTTGTTTCATCAACTAAAAAACCACTCTCTTCTAAACTGATAATAACCCCTCCACACTCCTTTTGGATTTTAAGGGCTTCTTCGAAGCTCTCTACAGGGGGGAAATAGACAATACCCTTGGATTTAAGCATACCCTTTGGATCATAATCTCTTTTCATATAAGAACTCCTTTAAACTCATTTTTATCTTTTAATTTTTTATTTACTAAATAAGTTAATGAAACAAAAAACAGTATAAAGAATGGTAGTTGAAACATAAGTAATGGGGGAATAAAAAAGCTTAAAGCAAGAATAAGAGCCATTATACCCTGAAAAATTGTAGTTTTTCCATAGATCTTTTTTTGAATAAAAAGTGATATTGAAAATAGAATTAAGCTTAAAGTTAAAAGTATGTTAGGTATTAAAATAAAGAGGAAAGAGATACTACTAATTGATATAGAACGATCTAATAGCTCAACTATAACTAGTATAGGATAGGTAACTAAAAAAAAGATTGTAGATATTTTCAAAAAGATTCTCTCATTTAATAGGGAGTATTTTAAAAAACCGATTACTAAACCAATAAAATACAAAACCATAAAGATATAGGGAAGTACAAATATTATTATTATTGATGATTTAGGACTATATAGTACAATCTCTTTTAAGAAAAAGGATAATATAAAAAGGATTCCAGATGTAAAGGAGTATTTGTATGACCATTTATCCACTGTTACTCTTGCTCCAATAAAAAGTATGTAGCATCAATTGCACTTAAAGCCTTAGATAGTGTCTCTCCAATAGATTTAGCATTTTTCTTTAATTTCTCTTCATCTAATTTAATGTTGTTTAGTAAAAAATTCTCAATATTTGTAATTAAAACTTGGGTAGATTCTTGACTATTTTGGGCATCAAATCCAATAACCTTAGTTTTTATAGTAACTAGATCACCCTTAGTATGGGGTTTTAAAGTAAAAACTAAAATATTATCGCTCTTATCTACTATTTCAAAAAAGGTATAATCTGTAAAAGGTATTTTTACTAATTTAGAGACTTCACCTCTTACTGTTACCACTTCTCCCACATACTTACTTGGATTACTCTTTAGACTTTCTATATTTGTAGTACATGAAAACAGTGATACCATTAATATTATTGTTATTATTTTTTTCATAAAACCTCCAAAAGAAATAGGCTTATTAAATAAGCCTATTTTTATTATAGTTTAATTTCCACATTCATAGAAGGGAGTGGCCTTACAACAATTTCATTGTTAATAAGGTGTTCAATCCCGGCTACAGCAGCTTCAGCAGCACTAATTGTAGTTGTATATGGTACTTTTAATTTAACAGCCTCTGTTCTAATGTATGCATCATCAATTTCAGACTCACTACCCATAGGAGTATTTATTAGAAGGGAGATCTTTCCACTCGCTAAATAATCAACAGCGTGGGGATGTCCCTGTCTTAATTTCTGAATTACCTCAGCTAAAATACCATTTTGATATAAAAAGTTAGCTGTACCCTTAGTTGCAGCTATGTTAAAACCTAAATCATCAAGTTTTTTAGCAACTGGAAGAATTGACTCTTTATCCTTATCGTTTACAGAGATAAAAACTGTACCTGATGTTGGCAGTGTAGCACCAACAGATGCTTGGGCTTTACTAAATGCTTCCCCAAAACTATCACCTGTTCCAATAGCTTCCCCTGTTGATTTCATCTCTGGGCCTAATACAGGGTCTATCATATCGAATCGGTCAAAAGAGAATACAGCCTCTTTTACAGCCCAACCACAAGTACACTTACCAATAGCTACACCAGAGTCACCTACTAACCCCTGCTCTTTTAAGCTAATACCCTGCCAAACACTTACAGCAGCATCAACTAAGTTAATACTAGAAGCCTTAGATAGGAACGGAACTGTTCTACTCGCCCTAGGGTTAACCTCTATGAGGTATAAAACATCATTTTTAGCAGCAAATTGAATGTTTAAGAATCCTTTAACACCAATCTCTTGGGCTATTTTTACAGCTGCATCAACCATCTCCTGTTCTATTTTTGGATTAGCCTTATATGGAGGGAATACACAAGCTGAGTCTCCAGAGTGAATACCTGCTGCTTCAATATGCTGCATAATTCCACCAACATATACACTCTCTCCGTCGGATACAGCATCTAGATCGTACTCAAAGGCATCTTCTAGGAACTGGTCAACTAAAACAGGTTTCTCTTCTGATATTTCAATACCCTTATTGATAAACTCTTCTAATTGCTCATCTGAGTAGGCTATAAACATACTTCTTCCACCAATAACAAATGATGGTCTTAAAAGTACAGGATATCCGATCTCTTTAGCGTACTTCTTAACAAGATCGAAGTTTCCAGCCATTCTATTCTCTGGTTGTCTTAATCCTAATTTTCTAACTAAAGCTGCAAATAACCCTCTATCCTCTGTATCAAATATACCCTTAACGTTAGTTCCTAGTATATTGGCACCGTGGGCCTCTAACTCCTTAGCCATATTTAGAGGAGTTTGCCCCCCTAGTTGTACAACTATATCCTTAACTCCCTCTTTATCCATTATAGATTTAACATACTCTGGTGTTAGTGGTTCCATATATAGTCTATCTGATATTTTAAAATCTGTAGAAACAGTCTCTGGGTTAGAGTTTACAATAATTGTTTTTCTACCCTTCTCTTTATAAGAGAGAGTACTCATTGTACAACAAGTATCAAACTCTAAACCTTGACCAATCCTATTTGGTCCAGAGGCTAAAATCATAACTGAGTTATCAGATAGTTGCCCCCCCTCATTGATCTCTCCATAGGTTGAGTAGAAAAATGGTGTTTTAGCTGTGAACTCTCCAGCACAGGTATCTACAAAGTGGTAACTAGGAACAATTCCACTCTCTATTCTTGATTTTTCAACCTCTATCTTTGTTTTTTTAGATAAGAATGCAATTCTCTCATCGGACAAACCAGCTTTCTTAGCCTCCTCTAAAAGATCAAAGGTTAACTCTTCAGCTTCAATTCTATTCTCAAGATCTAATAGTTGGCACATCATAAATAGGAACCATCTATCATAACCTGTAATTTTATTTAATTCTGTTACAGCGTCAGGGCCCTTTTGTTTTAATACGGTGTATATTGCAAAGATTCTTCTTGGATGGGCAGATCTTAGGATTGTCTGTATTTCAGGATCAGTTAACCCCTCCATCTCTACTAGACCATCAAAACCAAACTCTGCTGCTCGTATAGCCTTATTAACAGCCTCTAATGCTGTTCTACCCAGGGCTAGAGACTCTCCAACACTCTTCATTTGAGTTCCAAGTGCCGAGTATGCTGTTGGGAATTTCTCCATTTCAAACCTTGGTACTTTTACAGCACAGTAGTCTAATGCAGGTTCAAAACAGGATGCTGTAACACCGGTAATCTCATTTAATACTTCATCTAATGTGTAACCTACAGCAAGTTTTGCTGAACATTTAGCTATAGGGAACCCTGTAGCCTTAGAAGCTAGGGCTGAGGATCTTGAAACCCTTGGATTCATCTCTATTACAATCATTCTATCTGAGTCTGGTTTAGTTGCAAATTGTACATTTGAACCACCACAGTCAACACCAACTTCCCGTAATATATCGATGGAACCAGTTCTCATTCTCTGGTACTCTTTATCGGATAGGGTTTGAGCTGGAGCTATAGTTATACTATCCCCTGTGTGAACTCCCATAGGATCTATATTTTCAATGGAGCAGACAATTATAGCGTTATCATTTTTATCCCGCATAACTTCCATCTCATACTCTTTCCACCCTATTAGAGACTCCTCTACTAAAGCTGACCCAACAGGGGATTCTGCTATTGCCCTAGTCATAATTCTTTCTAACTCTTCTATGGAAAAAGCGATATTTCCACCCATACCACCTAGGGTATATGATGGTCTAATAACTAAAGGAAAACCGATCTCTTTTTGAAACTCTACAGCCTCTTTAACTGATGTAGCAACTATAGAGTATGGGGAGTCTAAACCAACCTTCTCTACAACTTTTTTAAACTCACCACGATCTTCAGCCTTTTGAATTGATTCTATTCCTGCTCCAATAATCTCTACACCATACTTTTTAAGGATTCCCTTATCATTTAAGTCTAAAGTTAGGTTTAAAGCAGTCTGTCCACCCATAGTTGATAAAATTGCATCTGGCCTCTCTTTTTTAATAATTGCTTCTACATACTCTGCTCTTAGTGGCTCTACGTATATTGCGTCTGCAATTCCTGGGGATGTCATAACTGTTGCAGGATTAGGGTTAACTAAAATTACATTATACCCCTCCTCCTTTAAAGCTGTAACAGCTTGAGTTCCTGAGTAGTCAAACTCACAAGCTTGACCTATAACAATTGGTCCTGATCCTATAACTAATATTTTCTTTATTTCTGTTCGTGCTGGCATTATTTTAACCCCTTAATAAACGCATCAAAAATCCACGCTGAGTCCTCTGGACCAGGTGCTGCTTCTGGGTGGAATTGACAAGACTGAATATTTAACTCTCTATTTACAATTCCTTCTATTGAATTATCATTTGCATTAACTAGCCATACATCTACACCACTTGGTAGAGTATCACCATCCACTGCAAAACCGTGATTTTGTGATGTTACAAAAACTTTTTTTGTAAACTCATCCCTTACAGGATGGTTACATCCATGGTGTCCAAACTTCATTTTAAATGTTTTAGCACCTAGTGCTAAAGATACAATTTGATGACCTAAACAGATTCCTGTTAACTGCACTTTACCAATTAAATCCTTAACAGTTTCTATCTGGTTAGTTAACATTGCCGGGTCTCCAGGACCGTTTGATAACATTACTAAGTCTGGATTAAATGATAAAATCTCTTTAGAAGTTGTAGAGGATGGTACAATTGTAACCTTACAGTCTCGTTTTACAAACTCTCTAACTATATTAGCTTTTACACCACAGTCATATAAGACTACATGTTTTTTACCCTTTGGATTCTCTATAACAACTTTATCTGTTCCTACCTCTTCAACTAAATTCCGACCAGCCATATCTGGAAACTGATCTAAGTAGGCTAAAATATTTTTAATCTCATTATCACTAAGTTTAGACCCATTTTCAGGTGTAACTATTACACCATTTAAACTACCTTCATCCCTTAGTTTAAGTGTTAATGCCCTAGTATCTAAATCTGTGATACCAAACCTATTGTTGACCTTTAGAAAGTCAGAGAGAGACTCTCTTCCTGGACCTATTGGGCCCTCATAATAGCTTCTTGCTATAAATCCACTAGGCTTAACCCCAGGTCTACAGCTGCTATCCTCTGGACCTATTTCTGACCACTCGTCTAAACACCCATAATTACCTAGGTGTGGGTAGGTCATTAAAACTAACTGTCCAGTATATGAAGGGTCAGTTAATATTTCATGATACCCTGTCATCCCTGTATTAAATACTACTTCACCAGCTGCTGAAGATATCTCACCTGGGATTAATTCTGTAGAAAGTGGTGTTTTGGCACCAAAACTCTTTCCTTTTAACACTGTACCGTCTTTTAGAACGAGAAAGCATATACTTAACATTTAGTCTCCTTAATATTTATACAGTTATTTTGCATATATATGCATCATAACCTATTTTTATTTAAAAAAAAACCACCTAAAGGTGGTTTAATTAATTTTTTCGTTATGATAATCGATCAAAGTGGTAACTTCAATCCCCTTAAATTTTTCTTTAAAATTTAGAAACGGTAAACCTATTACAGAAAAAATATCCGTAACATCAGCACCGGCCTCATGGAACATATGGGCTGCGGCTTGCAGGGTTCCCCCCGTAGCTAACAAATCATCTACTAATAAAACCTTATCACCCTTATTAATATCAGACTTCTGTACTTCTATAACAGCTTCCCCATACTCAAGCTTATAAGATCTATTATATAGATCTCCAGGAAGCTTCCCGGCTTTTCTTACTAAAACTATAGGTAAACCTAACTCCTTAGCTAGAGGAGCTCCAAAAATAAAACCTCTGGACTCTACACAGGCAACTGAAGAGAAGTTCTTATCCTTATAAAGCTCTACCATTTTTTCAATTACATAACTAAATGCTTCAGGGTTCATAAGAATCCCTGTTATATCGTAAAACAGTATACCTTCTTTAGGAAAGTTCGGAACTTTCTTGACTGCAGAATCTAAATCGTAACTCATTATATCATCCTTTGTGATTTGCTTAAATCCTTAAAGATAATATAGATTATTCTCTTTAAAATCAAGGGTAACCCCGTCGAAAAGCCATAACTCTTGAAATTGCTGTTAAAGAGAGGTCATCACTAATACCTCTTTTTAAAAATTCACTTCCATAAGAAGCTATCATAGCACCGTTGTCTGTACAGAGGGATAGGGATGGAAAATATGAGTTCACACCTCTTAATTCTAAAAGCCTCTCCCTTAAGTAGCTATTTGCAGTAACTCCACCTCCAGCTACAACACGTTTAATACCTGTATCTTTAATCGCCTTTTGTACACGTTTAATTAAGACATCTATAGCTATATGCTGAAAACTAGCCGCAATATTCTCTGGTGACTTTTCGCTTACTCCATCCCAAAACTGATCTATTTGATTAATAACAGCAGTTTTTAAACCTGAATAGGATACATCATATTTATGATCACCCTTGTGTAGACTTGATCTTGGGAAATTAAAAGCCTTTGGATCTCCTTTTTTTGCCAAGTCATCAATTATTTTTCCACCTGGATATCCAAAATTGTAAAATTTAGCGACTTTATCAAAGGCTTCCCCACAGGCATCATCGATAGTAGATCCCATTATCTCCATCTGATCAAAACCTGTAACTTTCGCAATAACTGTATGTCCACCTGAAACTAATAGACCTATATATGGATACTCAATATCATACTCTAAATGGGGGGCATAGAGGTGGGCTTTTACATGATCAACCCCAATAATTGGAATACCAAGGGAGTAAGCTAACCCCTTTGCAAAGGAAACACCAACTAAAAGAGAGCCTGATAATCCTGGTCTATTTGCAACAGCAATTCCATCTAACTCTGTAGCTTCTATTCCTGCAATTTCTAAAGACTCTTTAACTACTCCAGATATCCACTGTGTGTGGATTCTTGAAGCTATTTCAGGAACAACTCCCATATATATTTTATGATCTTCGATTTGTGTTGCAATAACGTTGCTTAATATTATTTTTCCATCTTTAATTACAGATGCAGCACACTCATCACAGGAGCTCTCTATTCCTAAAACTAGCACTGTTTACCCCATAACATTGTTGATATTTGATTTAGAGAAGTTCCGTGTTCCAATAGAGATGGTAACATCTCTGCAATAGCTTCACCGAGTTCTCTACTAAGAATACCATCAACTCTTGTAGCTGGGACCCTTTTCTGTTTTTTTATATTTATTAATTCTACACGAATTGCCACTTATAAACTCCTAGGTATATATAATACAAAGGTAATTTATTAATGACAAGGATTTGAAATGATTATTGATATTTCTGAACAGCTAATTGTTTATACATCATATCAGCTATTCCAAAACTTGATGTTTGAGCCATGCTTTTTGAATACTCATCACTTAGCATGTCATCAAATATTTTTTCACCCATATTCTCTTTAATTAGCCCTGATTTGTTAACTGTTTTTTTCATAGAGCTTAACATCTGCTTAATAAACATAGCTTCAAACTCTTTACAACTCTCTTTTAACTTTTGGTCATCCTTAGAGTTAGTAATAGACTTTTGTAAGTTAACAGCCTTACTGTTTCCCACTATTTGGTTTGGATCTAAATTTAAATTATTCATATATAATACCTCGGTATAAATTTAAAATTGATTAAAAAAAAACCGAAATATTTATAATATTTCGGTTTTATACCTAGATTAGACCTAAATCTAGCATAACCTGCATCATATATTTAACTAGATCAAGCCCAAATTCATCGGTACTATCATTTATTACTAATTTAATATATTCCCACTCTTCTTTAGTAAATGGATCATTTTCTACATCATAATTCTCTTCAAATAACTCAAGCAGATTAGTTAGATTATATAGAGCATCTTTAAACTCTCTATCTGAATATGTAACAAATCTAGCAAATATCTCACTGGAAATATCCGCAGGAAGAACCTTACAACACTCTATGAAAATAGGTTCAAACTCATTTTTAAATGAGGATAAGTCCTTATCATAATTTTTTTTATACACTTTACCAATATTTTTAGTGTAAACTCTAGATGTCTCCATTATAACTCTCCTAGTTCATCAGTTCCTGAATAACAAGCTCAGTAATTTCTACATCTGGTTGGAACCATAATAGATTTGGATCAGTCTTCTGAAAAATAACTGAGTAACCATTTTTAAGGCCTACTGATTGTATCGCCTCTTGTAACTTATCTGCAAAATCTGACTTAGTAGCATCAGAAGATATCCTAGCATTTAAATCCCGATTTTTATACTTAGTGTACTCTTGTAAGTTTATCTTTTTTATCTGTAGCTCACTCTCAAGTTCTACTACTAACTCTTGATTATCATCATCCCTTGCTTCAATTAACTCTTTATCTATTTGATCGATCTCAATTTTTCTTTTTGATATCTCTTCTTGAATAGATCTTTTAAGCTCATCGAATTTTCTAACATCAGCGGACTCTTTTATAAATCTTGTATAAACCTCATTAACATTAACAATACCTACCTTTGTAATGTCATTTGCACTAATATTAAAAGAGATTAAAATTAAAATTGTAATAAAAACTCTATTTTTCATAACTCCCCCTATTGTAATAAGTAGTTCATATTAAACGAAATACCCCAGGTTGCAAACCCACCAAATACTTTATTATAATCACTCTCAGGACTCCAAACAATACTACCACTATCTGTATAGAAAGTCTTTGCCATGTAGAATGAAATTGGCATTATCTGGTTTGTTATACCTAAACTACCACCAATGGAAAATTTAAAATCATCAATATTAAAATCTGACTCATTTTCATCTCCATTCCATAGGTTCGCACCTTCAACAAAAAGTGATGCACCAAACATCCCAGGAACAATAGGAACATTAAGCTCCATTTTTAAATCCAATAGTGCAGTACCATCTCGCTCTTGCTGCCAACCACGACCAACAAACATTCCATCTATCATCGCAGTTTTGTCTCCTTCTGGTAGGGCCATTCCAGGTTTATTAAAAATTCTTGTATAAGCTGCATGGAGGTTTAAAGATAGAACTAAGTTCCACGCTTCATTTACTGGTGTATCTAATAGTTTAAAATAGAAGTCAACGTTTGATATACTTTTAATATAGTCTGATTCCCGCTTAAAAGGAAGAATACCACCAATTGATATATTTTGAGAGAACCCGTAACCTGTTGTAGTACCAATAGGTGTATCCCTTGCATCTAAAATAAACCTTGTCCATACTCTATCTGAGAATACCCACTCTCCTACTGTCCTATCCCTATAAATAGAATTAAAAGGGGTTATATTCTCATCATAAAATAGAGTATCCATGGAAGATGTAAAACCTGCAGAAGCTCTTAAACGACCTAGATCTGTGTACCAAAGATGTCCACCTGAGAGGGCAAGGGAGATATCATAAGTTGTTAAGTCAGGTTCACTAGAACTAATAGAAGAACCATCTGAAATCCATTTATCATAATCAGCATAGGAGTCAACTCCACTTAGAAGTGGATACTCTTTACCATCATTACCTTCACCGTCTAACCCATCATCAGTTCCACCTAGTTGTAGAATATCACTTTTTGAGTGGGAGAATGATAGAGAACCACCCCCAAAGAACTCTGAGTTTAGAATTCTTGGTTCACTATACTCTAGGGAGAAGGATTGAGTATCAACACCTAGATTTAAAGATCCACCAAATGTTCTTCCCATACCCATAAAATTAGTATCTTTTAAACTAAAGGATAGTGCTGGTTCAAAGTCGGCTCCAGAGACAGTAATCCCACCCATAAGGTTTAAGGTTCTAGCTTCTTCAACTTCAAAAACCAGATCCATATTTCCACTCTCATTTTTATTAAGCTGGGGAATAGTATTTGTAAAAATTGCTGTACTCATAATATTACTCATGGCTTCCCAAACTTTTTGCCTACTAAAAACATCTCCAGACTCAATTTGAATCTCTCTTAGAATAACAATATCCTTTGTTTTTGTATTACCTGTAACAGAGATGGTACCAATGTGTGCAACACCCCTTTCTACAATAGTAATAACATGGGAGATTATTTTATTCTCTTCATCTATCTCTACTTCATCATGAAAACTATTCTCAATATAACCGTTGTCATAATAGAGACTCTGTATATTAACAAACCTTCTCTCATGAAGACTCTTATTATAAACTTCTCCATACTTTAAAAATTCAAACTTATCAAACTGTGCATCTGTGTATATCTCATTACCCTTATACGTTATACCACCATATGTATAGACATCACCCTCTTCAATAAAAAAATCAATGGTCATATTTTTTACATTTTCTTTGCTCTCATCATCCTTTAGAGTTGTTTTTACATCTACAACCCTTGCCTTTATATAACCGTTATTATGATAAAGCCCTTCAATTTTAAGAATATCACTTTGAATAACATCCTCTTTATATACACCATCTTTAAACAGAGACTTTTTCTTTGTATCTATTAAAGATCTAAGTTTACTATCCGTTGTAAAAATATTATTACCATGAAAGTTTATCTCTTTAATAAGAGTTTGATCACCTTCATTTATATTAAAGGTTATTAATAATGAGTTATCTTCAGGGATACTCTCCTTTTCTACCTCAACACTTACATTAGGATAACCCTTTCCATTATAGAGTTTTATAATAGAGTCTTGGGCTCTTTTAACTTTAAAATCTGAGTATATATCCTTGGCTTTTATCATTATAGAACCAAACAGCTCTGTTTTCCCAAGGGAGTTTCCTGTAAAAGTAATTTTTGAGATAGATGGGGACTCTTGAACTTGAAACACGATAACCACACTATTATTATTTTCATCCCCTGGTTTTGCACTAGGAACAATAATTTCAAAATAGTCTAACTCATACATTAGAGTTTGTAGTTCTAAAAAGAGTTCATCTGAAAACTCTTGTCCTATATATTTACTAACCACACCGTTTAGTTCATTTTTATCAATATTGTTTAAGCCCTCGAACTCAACATCTACTATAGTTTTGCCCTGGACCCAATTGTTATCTTCCTGTGAAAATAAAAACATTCCTGTTGAAATAAAAAACAGAGATACTATTAAACCTATTTTACTCATTAATTCTCCTTAATTAACCCTATTGGGGATTATAAATCCACTCTATAGATAAACCTAATTCTGGTTCAAATATGTAGTTATCAGACATTTTGGGCTCCATACTTAAACCTAATTGAAAATAGGGAGTATATAGTGTTAAACCTAAATTTACTCCTAAGTTTAACTCCTCATTTTCATATATAGAACTTATAGAACCCTTTACAAATAAATCATCTGTAATAAAATTTCCAATTGTTAAACTAGTATTATTTAACATTTGTGATAGATTATATACGGATTCACTACCTTCATCAAATGAATTATTTGTAATGTTGAAGATGTTTGGGAAGGTTGTTGTTAATAGTGAGGATATAAAACCTGACTTTATTTTAACATCATCTACCCCAATTAGGTCTTTTATTCCCTCTTCCACTGAAGTAGTTATATATGATGTTAAAATTTCATCAACTACATCAGCTCCTAATAGAGATAGACTATCTCCTACAAATGCAAGTCCTACTAAACTGCTTATATCCTCTTCTGTTTTAGTTGGATCATTTGATGAAAATGTTGGTTTAAAATCTGAGAAGAAACCACCTTCAAAGGTTAGAAGGACCTCAACCTGTCTCTCATTATCATCTAATACAGTTTTAGAACCAATTATTTTTAAGTAGGGGTTAATCTGATCTTTTGATAAGTTCAAAATAACCTCTCCCTCTTTTAAAACAAAGGGTTTACCAGAGTAGTCAACTTCCCCATTAATAATTGAAATTCGACCTAATACATTAAACTCCCCTGAAACTGAGTTATATTTTACACTCATTTTATCCCCAGGCTTTAATGTTGCATCTAATATAGGGAAGTTTTTATTTGGCCAATACAATTTATTATTTGCTCCAATTTCAACATTTAAGTCTAACTCAATACCTGAACTACTCTCTTTAACACTCTTAGAATCATCTTCTGTTACATTAATTATCTTTGTATAAAACTCACTATTTTGTATATAGGCATCGCCAGTTATTATAGAGCCTGAATTATCCCAGAAATAGGATATTTTTGGAGTATATAGCCCAACTTCTGTTACAATATTTCCGTAGGGATAGAGTATAGGAATGCTTCTATTTTTATCTATCTTCAGCTCAAAAAGCATGGATTCTGGTACTAACTCCCTTAAAACAACCTCACCGGAGAGAGAAATACCACCCCCACCTTCAAGCTCTACACTACTTGGCAACAGAGATATAACGTTATCTACGAAACGTAGATTTATCCTTGTCTCCCTAATTTCATCAGGAATATAGGAGAGATTAAACTTAGTATCAGCCCATAATAGACCATTTATTACCGGGTCATTTACTGGGCCATGGAGGTTAAACTGTCCATATAGATATAGGGACTGTAAATCTACAATATTAGGAAGAAAGTTATTAATAAATCCCCCATCAAGAACAATATCCTTAAATGAAAGGTCTATATCTCCATCATTTACGTAACCGGACATGCTAAGATCTGCAAAATACGGATTACTAATTTTTAGGTTTGTTAAACCTGTTTTATGGGAGTGGATAAACTTTAGGTTTCGATCTATGGAGTAGATTTGAAGTGCGGAGATATTGTTAAAAATACGAAGGTTTTTATTACTAAAGAGAGTGCTATCATTAACTACAAAATCAAGTAGTGTTATACTCCCATTAATATCCTCAATTATATTACTATCAAAGGAGAATATATCCTTAACAGGCTTTATAGAGAGGTCAATAGCTATATCCGATGACAGGTTTAAATTACTACTCGTATTACTAAAATTAGCCTTTCCTAAAATATCCCCTGTAAAGAAGTTATACGTAATTAGAGGGATACTTAAATTATTATTATTAAATTTACCTGTTAAATTTAATAATGTAATTAACTCCTCGCTAAGTTTAAACTCTACACCTAAGCTAGATATACTTGAGTTATAAAAAAACTCTTTTGCATTAATTGATCCATCACCACTAAATTTATTATCTTTTTTCTCCAAATTAACATTAAGATCACTTCTACCCTTTAAACCTTGAATTCCTAATCTGTCTAATAAAAAGTTTTTAATATTTAAATCGATAAAGAGATCCTTAAGATCAGGGGTTATTAGGGAGTTAAGGTTGTATTCCTCACTATTTTCCCCTTTTAAGTTACCTAAAATGGAGATGTAACCACTCTCTGTAAAATCTATATTAAATCCACCTCTTAACGTGGAAATATTATCCGTTATAGAGAAGTTAGATATATTTAAGTTTTTATTTGAACCATCTAAGGAGAGATTAACAATTGGATTAAAGGGTAAAATATCACTTTTAAACTCTCCAGAGAAAGTTGGTACCGATATTAAAAAACTATCATCCTCTAAAAGAGCTAATTTACCAGTTAAAGATGTTTCAAGATCATAGTTCCTATACTTAATAGGGAAATTATCAAGGCTTAAGTTTATAAATTTCGAATCCTCAAACCAGTACTCAAAATTAAGCCCATAGGAACCTGTTGCTTTTATATTATTAGGATTTATACTTACATCTACTTTATACTTATTATCATTAATTAGGGAGTCAACTTTTAAAAAGAGAGTATCATCTATTTTTTTACCATCTATTCTTCCAACAAAACCGATATCATCTAATCGAATATCTAAACTATCTAGACTAAAGTTACTATTATTCCCCCTTACTTCTCCAGATAGAATTGGTGAGTTATCATAGTCTTCTAATATAATATCTTTTACATTATAACTAATATTATTATCCCTAATATTAAAATCACCGGTTAAGGATAATTTGTTATTTAAAAACTTATCAAATCCTTTAAGAATATCAATATTTTTAAAAAGATCTAGGTTTAGATCCTCTATGCTTAATGATGATGTAATACTCTTGTCCATTTTATTATAGTTTCCAGATATGTATAGTTTCTGCTTAGAATCTTCCTTGAGTGCCTGAAAACTAATATCAGTATCGTCAATATATATAACAGAAGAGATATTACTTATTTTAATACCTTCTGTAAGGATATAGTCAAACTGGGCATTTATAAAGTTATTATTAACAACATCTAACTTTATATTTGAGTCAAATAATACCCCTTGACCTAAATTAATACCCCTAAGATATACCCTACCATTAGGGAACATATTTGTTAAATTTAAACCACCATTAAACCCTAGGTAACCTAAATGGGTGTAGAGATTAAGGGTTTTAAATGTAACATAGCTTAGGTCTCCAATAAGATTAACCTGGGCCCTAAGAGGTTTACCATCTACAATATCTGGTGTATTTAATTCACCCTTACCACTATAGATAAAAGTTTCATTTATAAGATCGTATGCACCCTTTACACTACCGGAGAAGTTACTATTCATTATTTGGGGAGGAATTAACTCTTTATCATAGGGTTTAAATACATCATTTATATTAAATTTATCAACATCAACTTTAAAAAACATCTCAGACTTTGGATAGTCGTAGATAAAACTATTTTGTGATCCCTTTAAATCCTTAATATAGATGACTAAACTATCAATATTAATTCCAAGGTCTAAATCTTCAATTACACCTATATCAGAAGATGTGTTTCTAAGTTTTAATTTTGAGTCTAGATTAACTATACTATTCTCTAAAAAACCTGAAATAGAGATATCACTATATATATACTTAAAAGGAGTATTTAAATCTGAATTAAAGGTACAGTTTGTTTTTAAATTGAGATAGTATCTTTTATCTCTAGCAGATATTGAGCCCTTAATATTTGAGAGATCTAAATTAAAATCTCCCCATGTTAATAATCCATCAATATTTTTTAAAAATAGTTTGGTTGTTATTATTGGATCACTAATGTCACCACCTTTAAAAAGAGAATATATCCACTCATCCCCAAAATTTAACCCTACATTTCCATCCCTTAAATCAATAGAGGAGATAAAGTCACTATTTCTACTTTTTAAAAGAACACTTCGTAAAATAGTAAATAGATTAAGCTTAACTGTAAATTTTGAGACATTTACAAAGTTATCCCCTTTTATGTTATTTATTTTAACGTTATTAAGGACAATGGAGTCAAATATTAGGGGGGACATACTATCATACTTTATCTCTAACCCGCTATTATGTTCTAAACTCTCTATCAAACTATCCTTTTGGGAGGAGATCTCATCCTGTATTTTATTTAAACCTGGTTTAAAAACAAACAGGGTAAAAAATATTACAAATAGTAGGGAAAAAATCTGTATTATATGATTTAAAAGACTATTTTTTATAGACAATAAATATTTCCCCTCTACTTATATCACTACTAGCACTAAATTTAAATTTTGTTACGTATTGAATAATTAGTATATCAAACTCTACAGAACCAGAACCAGGCGGTATGATATTTGGACTATAGACTTCGCCCTTACTATTTACCATAAATTCGACCTTTACTCCAACACCTGTAAATGATTCTTTAGGGAATTGTGTAAAATCAATTACTGCATTATTAACTATCTCCCTATTATCACCATCCCAGGTTATATTTAGATCTTCACTCTTTTCATCCTCAAAAAACAAATCTAAGGGTTTTAATTCCTCTAAGGAGTTCTCAAAGTTTTTTATATCAAAACCAAAGTTTTCACTATCTAAATTATCAGTTATAGAGCTACTATTTATAACTAGATCTGGGCTAATATCTATGAATTCATCTAAATAGTCACTCTTCTTGGGTTTTGCAACAGTAGTTGTTATACTAGTATCAACCTCTTTAATATCGACTGATTCTTTATTAAACTCACTACTATCCTCTATAATTTCTTCTTCTTTTTTAATAAGTTCTATTTTTATTCTACTATCTTCCTCAACCTTATTATCCTGAGGCAGATTAAGTAGTAGGGCAAACAATAGTATAAGATGTAAAGAGAGGGAAATTATTAGAGGATATTTTAAATTCATAACTTATTTACAATTAGTGAAATATTATCAAAACCTAGGACTTTAACTCTATCCATTATGCTCATTAAAAAGTCATAGGAGATCCCCTTGTCACCCTCTATTATAATTATAGGGTTACTATTTGAACCTATACTTTGTAAAAGTGCTACGGAAAATTCAGACTTTGTTGTTTCAACTTCATTTATAAATATTCTATTCTCTATGGTCAACACTATATGGGACTCTATATCCCCTAGGGCTGAACCTGTAATTGTTTTAGGAATATCAACCTCAATAGCTCTGTTCTCTGTAAAACTACTATTAAGAACAAAAAAGATAAGAATTAAGAACATAATATCTATTAGGGGTGTAATTAATAAAACACTCTCATCACTTAGGGTTGAGTTAAGTTTCAACTATGACTCCTTAGCTGCTAATATTTCAGATGAAGAACTCTCCATAGAGCTTATATGCCTTTTTATTATGGATATGTAGATTGAGTAAAATAGAATTGCAGGAACTGCTGTTATTAAACCTGCAGCTGTTGTTATTAGGGCTTGGGAGATACCGCCTGCCAGAGTATAGGGGTCTGAACTCTCTGATATCATCATATCGTAAAATGTAAAAATCATCCCTATAACTGTTCCAAGAAGACCTAGTAGTGTAGCAACATTTGCAATAGATGATAGGTAGGGGACAAACTTCTCCATTTCAAATATTTTACGCTGACCAAAGGCTTCAACTTTATGGGAGAAAACTTCTCTATTGCCTTCACCAAGTAGTTTGCACTCATACCTAAGAATATCAGCAGTGGGGGATTTATCATCTTCTATGGTTTTTAAAGCTTTTATATAATCCCCTTTTAGTAGCTCATTTAGTGATTTATTTATCTTTTTTTGACTTTTAATTCGTATTGAGTAGAAGTAAATAGCCTTATATATAATTAGGGATAATGATATAACAGAAAGAGTTATAATAGGTATTAATGCAATGATGTTTTTTAAAAGTAATTCTTTCACTTATTTCCAACCTTATATTTAATATAAACCTCAAGGGAGTCATCTGTATGGTCTAAAGTATATCTTATATAACTACCAATGGCTAAATCCTTAATAGATAATTCAAAATTTAGATCGTACATATTTGGTTTATAGATGTTTAATGAAATTATAGATGTTAAATCATCTTTAATAAAGCTACAATTTAACCATATATAATCCAGGAGTAGATTATAACTTTTATTAACATTAATACTAATACCTGAACCAATAGAGAGTTCCCTATTAAAGTTAAAGTTAATAGATGGTTTATAGTTAAACTTTTTACTAATAATGTTAGTATTAAAAAGTAGTTGTAATTTATCAAGGTTATAATTTAAGTCTATATACAACATAGGATTAATGCCTATTAGGCTTAAACCTAATATTATATTTTTATTCCCTACTCCTAGGGAACCATAAAAGTTATTGTTAAGTGAGTAGCTCAAATCAGTATAACTATATAATCCATATTTTTTTTCATACTGCAAATTAACTATAGAGTCACCTTCTAGGAATGTATAATCTAAGCTCCAGTTCTGGTTAAAGTTACTGTTTTTACCATAGATTGAAAAAAACTTATCCTCTGTACTAAAATCAGCCCCAAGAGTAATTGGCAGCCTATAATCCACATAGTGACCTTTAGCATTAAAAAGAGGATCTATTATGGTATAATCTATATTTATATCTAAATAGTAGGGATTACTTAAATACTCTACTCCATAACCTATTTTGTAATCATCTATATTTATTGATAAAAGATAGGTTTGGTTTATTTTAAACTTATTAAAAAGATCAGTTCTAAGAAGCTCATTATAATAAACATAAGATATTTGTGATGGAGACTCATCCCTTATATATGGGGTTTCTAAAAGATTGGTATAATCTTTTACACTTAACTTATTTATAGCCTGTATAGGAAAAGGAGGTAGAGGGTAATCAAATGTATTAAATTCCTTAGGGATTGTTATTACTAACTCTTCCGTGTATATTTTTCCAATAGAGAATAGGTATATAATCAGTATTATAAAAATCTTGTTTCTAGCTATATTCACTATTTTTTATTCTACTTAAAAGAGGTCATAATGAAAACAGAAGTTCTTAAAAATTTTATAGTTCTAGAGGGTTTAGATGGAGCAGGGACAACAACTCAGCTTAACAGTCTAACAGCAAAGCTTATAGAGGATAATTTAACAGTTTTTAAGACATTTGAACCAACTGATCAAAACATTGGTCGACTAATACGAAGTGTTCTACAAAAAAAAATCTCTTTAGAGGCTAAAACTATTAGTAAACTCTTTGTAGCTGATAGGTATGAACATATATATGGTAAAGATGGTATAATAGAGCATCTAGATAATGGTGAGTATGTAATTTGTGACAGATACCTATTTAGCTCCCTAGCATACCAATCTCCAGATTGTGATTTTGACTTTGTATATAATATAAATAAGGATTACCCCCTACCTGAATATCTATTTTTTATATCAACTCCTGTGGAAGTTTGCCAAGAAAGATTAGATAAGAGGGGGGATGAGAAGGAACTATTTGATGCTAAAGAGTTTCAAAAACAAGTAGTATCTTTTTACAATAAAGCCTTAGAAATATATAAAGATTCTGGTATTAATATACAAATTATTGATGGAAACAAATCACCTAACGATATTACTAATGAGATCCTAAATATAATACGATAATAAATAGATGAAGAAACTACTGCTTTTTATATCTCTACTCTCAATTTCCGTATCTACTTATTCATATAATATTAAGTATTTAGAAGGATTTTACAACTTATATGTAGAGAGTTTCTATGGGTACCCCCATGATGTAAATAGAAATATATTCTACCTAAAGTCCGCACTTAGTGCTCCTTTTAGTAACCCTTTATACGCTATAGCTAAGATTGAAGATGAAATTCATTGGGAAAAATATAGGTACTTAATGTATATGCATATAAACCTTAAATTAGTAGACTCATTTTTACAACTAGCTAACAGTTTAGATAAACACAACGCCTATTTTTACAACGCTCCATGGAAAGAGTATAATATTAAAAGTCTAAATGAAGCCGAAAAGTACTATCTAGAGGCTAAAAAATATTGGGTAGATGCCCTAGAGTGGTCTAGTTTAGCCAATGCTGATAAGTTTATGTTTTTATATGTAGAGGATATTATAACCTTTGAAGATGAGTCATTTATGATAGAGAATGGGGATTTAGATTATAATAAGATAATTGATAAACACTTAAAAAGATTAAATGAAGTTAGAACAAAATTTGAAAATATGGATGAAAACACCTATTAAAAAAGCAGGTACAAAGGGTACCTGCTATATAATTATTTTTTAATATTTCTAGTAGCAACATCAAATATAACTGCACCAGCTAAAACAGCACCACGAACAATATATTGGGATGAGATATCAATTCCCATTAGATTCATACCACTAGTTAAAGATGTGTAAACAATAGCACCAATTAAAGAACCAACAACACTACCTACTCCACCAGCAGCTGATACACCACCAATATAGGCTGCAGCAATTGCATCAAGCTCTAATAGGGTACCTGCTGTTGTAGTTGCAGATTGCAGTCTAGAAGCAAATAACATCCCTGATAAACCAGATAACATACCCATAGAACCAAAAACTAAAAATGTAATTTTTTCAACATTTATACCACTTAGTTCTGCAGCTTCTGGATTTCCACCTACAGCGTAGATATGCCTACCGATAACAGTTTTTTTAGTTATAAAATTGTAGATTGCTACAACAACTAAAACTATAACAAGTGTCCATGAAAGACCATTATATCCAGCTAAAATCCATGTAACAATACCTAATATAAGAACAATAAAAGCTTGTTTTAATATAAATACATCTGTATTTACTACTTCAAAGTTATACTTAATTTTACTATTTCTTGCCTTAATTGAGCTATAAACTATAAAAACCATGGCTAATAGTCCTAAGAGAAGTGTAGTTTTATGCATTTCAGGGAGAAAAACATCCGATGCAAATAGATCTGGAATAAAACCATTACCAATAGCATTAAAAGCTTTATTAGGAATTATAATAGTACCTGTTTTTAGTGTTACTAATAGAAGAGCACCTCTATAAATTAACCAACCAGCTAGGGAAGCGACAAAGGCTGGTATTCCTAGCTTAGCCACAGGATAGGCTGTAAGTAGACCTGCAAGTAGACCCAAAATAAGAATGCTAGGTATTACTATAAATACAGGAATATTCCAAAATGCCATTGCTATAGCAGCAACTGCACCTAAGAATCCAGATAAAAACCCAACTGATAAATCTATATGCCTAATAACAATAACCAATGTCATACCTATTGCTATAATTGCTATATAACCTGTCTGATTTAGTAGATTACTAATATTCCTAGGAGATATAAAAATACCATCTGTTAAAAACGTAAATAATACAATTATTACGAAAAGTGCTATAAACATACCATAATCTTTTATATGCTTTCTTAAATCTGCTCCAAGACCTTTAAATATCATAAAAATACTCCTTAATTTGTTGCTAATTGCATTATGTTTTCCTGGTTAGCCTCAGATATAGGCTTCTCACCAGTAATTCGACCTTCAGAAACAACATAGATTCTGTCACTCATTCCTAAAACCTCAGGTAGTTCAGAAGATATCATAATTATGGACATCCCTTTTTCTACCAAATCATTCATAAGTGTATATATTTCAAACTTAGCTCCAACATCGATACCCCTTGTTGGTTCATCTAAAATCAATACATTTGGCTTAACAAATAACCACTTTCCTAATTGAACCTTTTGCTGATTACCACCACTTAAGTTATTAACCAGTTGCTCAATAGATGGAGTTTTAATTCTAAGAGACTCCTTATACTCTGTTGCGATCTTTATCTCTGCATTAGTATCAATAACTAGACTCTTTTCTAACTCTTTTAAGTTTGAAATAGATATATTTTCCATAACACTTTGCTGAAGTATTAGTCCATTGCCTTTTCTATCTTCAGAGACATAAGCTAGACCAGCTTCTATAGCATCCTTTGGATGTTTAGCCACAAGCTTAGCACCCTTTAAGATTAAGTCTCCATTTAGTTCATATTTGTCTGGGTTTCCAAAAATGCTTCTTGCAAACTCAGTACGCCCTGCCCCCATTAAGCCCGCAAGACCAATAATTTCACCCTCTTTAACATTTAGGCTCATATTATCTAAAACTTTTCGTCCATTTTTATCTGTTGCTGTCCAATTCTTTACTTCTAATAGTACTTTATCTGATATTTTATGGCTCCTAGGTGGATAGATATTATCAATTTCCCTTCCAACCATATTTTTGATTAATATATTTTCTGATATTTCTCCAGCCTTTGCATCTAGAGTACAGATTGTTTGACCATCCCTTAAAACAGTCACTGTATCTGATATAGCAGTAACCTCTTTTAATTTATGTGTTATCATAATTGATGTTACACCCTGTTTTTGAAGATCCTTTAATAACATTAATAGGTTATCACAATCATCTTCATTTAATGCAGCAGTTGGCTCATCTAAAATTAAGAGTTTAACATCACGACTTAGAGCCTTAGCAATCTCTACTAATTGCTGCTTTCCTACCCCTAACTCCTTTATTTGAGTCTCAGGGTTAATATCTAAGCCTACTTTTTTTAAAACATCTCCAGCCTGTTTAATTGTTTCATTCCAATTAAGCACACCATTATGATGTATTTCATGACCTAAAAAGATATTCTCATATACAGACAATTCAGGAATTAATGCCAACTCTTGGTAAATTATTGCAATTCCTGCCTCTTCACTATCATTAATATGTTTGAATTCCTGAACTTCACCATTAAATACAATATCTCCACTGTAATTTCCATGGGGATAAACACCACTTAATACTTTCATTAAGGTTGATTTACCGGCTCCATTTTCTCCAACTAGACAGTGAATTTCACCCTCTTCTACACTAAATGTTACATCATCTAATGCTTTAACACCTGGAAACGATTTACATATACCCCTCATCTCAAGGATTATTTTCTTTGACATATTGGTTCCTTTATATCTGCTGTAAAAAAAAGGCAGTAGAAGAAGCTACCACCCTTTTATTCAATTTAAATAATCGATAAAAAATTATAGTCCAGTAAAATCACTTGCTGGGTAGTAACCACTATCAACTATAACTGCTTTTACATTTTGTCGATCTACAGTAATAACCTCAGTTTGTATTGCAGGAACATCCTTAGCACCATTTGCATAAGAACCTGTAGCTGTTGGAGTATTACCTTCTAGGAACTTAATTGCAGCTTTAATAGCATCAGCAACTAGGATTCTAACATCTTTTAAAACTGTCATTGATTGCTTACCATCGATAATATATTGAACAGAAGCCTTCTCTGCATCTTGTCCAGTAATTAAGTACTCTGTAACATCACTATCTGCTGCAAATGCATCGGCAATTGATCTTGCAGTACCATCGTTTGGTGCAGCAATATAAACTTTTCCTTTAGCAGAAGCAGGAGCAACTGTTAAGTTCGCTTCAGCTAGGTTTTTAGCAACATTAAAGTCCCAGTTAGTTGTAACTTGACCAATAATTTTACCTAATTCAGCTCTGCTTAATTTTGGTTTATTTTTAAGTGCTACAGCCTCTGTTGAGTTTTGAACTACAAAAGTACCGTCAGCAATTTTTGGTTGTAATACTTGCCATGCACCGTCGAAGAAGATAAACGCATTGTTATCACTTGCAGCTCCAGCATATAAGTATAAGTTATTTCCAGTTCCAGTTGCGTTATCAACTAAGTACTGTCCAAAAGCCTTACCTACAGATAAACTATCAAAAGTTACATAAAAATCAACTGATTCAGTATTTGTAATTAGTCTATCGTATGAAATAACTTTAACACCTGCATTATGAGCTTCGTTTGCTGCTGCCGCTGCTGCTGCCCCGTCATGTGGTGTCATAATTAGAACTTCAACACCCTTTGCAACTAAAGCTTCAACATTTGCTCTCTCTCTTGCAGAGTCACCCTGGGAAAATAGGATCTCAACAGAGTATCCCGCTTTTTCTAAAGCATCTCTAAACCGCGCTTCATCTTGTAACCATCTAGGCTCATCTTTTGTTGGTAAAATAATACCTACTGATAACTTTTTAGCACCTGATTCCATTTTTGCTTCACCATTGTTAGATGCAAAAAGTCCAGTCATTGTCATGGATACAATTGCTAATAACGCAATTCTTAAAAATAACTTCATAAAATCTCCTTTTGTTTTTTGTTATCTTAATCATTGATCTCTTTCTACAATTTAGATATAGGAGTTTTTTGATAAAATCTGTTCAATTATGATAAATAAATAAAAAGTTTTAGCTAATATAGCAGTATTATGACCACAAAAAAATGCTAAAGTCCTACATAGATGTCATTTTCACTATGGAAACTATCCTGAACTATAACTTCCATCATATTCTCTTTTGTTACTGGAATAGGGTTTTCTATATAGTATGGGATGCTTTTTTCACTCTGATTATTAATATACATATCAGGTTCTACCTCTTGGTTCTTTCCAAGGGATACAGCAACCTGGGCAGCTCTTTTTGCTAACTTTTGTATAGGTTTGTAAACTGTCATCATTTGGGTTCCCGAGATTATACTTTGACATGCAGCTAAATCTGCATCTTGCCCAACAACAGTTATTTCACCGGCTAACCTTCTCTCGGATAAAACCTTGATTGCAGCCTGGGCCATCATGTCGTTAGCCCCAGAGATAGCATCAATATCAACCCGATTTTCAAATATATTATTTAATAACATAAATGCCTCATCGTAACTCCACTCATTTAGCCAGATCTCTTCAACAATTTTAATTTTTCCAGATTCAACCTGAGGGTCTAGAATTTTATGTATACCTAGATTGACCTCAAAACTATTGTTATCATAGATAGATCCATTAACTATAATGTAGTTACCTGTAGGGGCACTAGAGAGTAGTGCTTTAGCCATATACTTACCTACTTCCTGATTATCAAATGAGACATAACCTGCCAATGGAACCCCATTTATTAACCTATCATAGGACAAAACAGGTATCCCTTTATCATTGGCCTTTTTTATAACATCAACTAGATTATTTTTATCCCTGGGAATAACAACTAAAACATCAATATCTTGCTTAAGAAGGTATAATATTTCTGAAATTTGATCATTTCGATTGTCTGTAGACTTAGAGAATATAACATCTGCATCTAACTCGTTGGCACTACTAGTAAATATTGAGATATCCCTCTTCCATCTCTCTTGTAGGAAAATTTCTGAAGATGTTGAGAAACCAATTTTAACCCTATCTTTTAACTTCTCCTCTTTTTCACTACAGGAGTTTATAACTATGGATATTAAAAAAATGTAGTATAGATACTTTTTACTCATTTCTAAACCTTCTCTCAATTGATGATGGGGATACACCCATATATTTTCTAAAAATTCTACTAAAGTAGTTTGGATCCTGATAACCAACCCTAAAAGAGGCCTCTTTAATAGTTACTTGTTCCTCTTTTAAAAGAGATATAGCCCGATCAATCCTATACTGATTAACATAGTCAATAAATTTCTTATTCATATGCTCTGTAAATAGACGGCTAAGATAACTTGCAGATACATTACACTTCTTAGCTACAGTGGATAGCTGGATTGGTTTATCAAACTGCTCTGTTATAAACTTAATGGCAAGTTTTAGTATTTTAGGATATGTGTTATTTTTAACAACTTCCATTAAGTCATAATACCGATCAATTGCAAAGTTACTCCAGGATATCCAATCATCCATATTATTAAGGGGTATAATCTGCTCTGAAGGGTCTATATCAAAGTTGTTATCCCTTTGTATAGCAATGTCTATTCTTTGTAACATTAGTGTATAAAGTGCTACTAATTTCCCCTTTGCTACAATAAAATCATAACTGTTAAAAATTGATGTCCAAAAGTCATTATAGATAATCTTACCATTTTCCCTCTCTGCAGTGGAGATCTCCCTATATATTAGTAATATTCTCTCATTATCATGGTCTTTTTTAATCTCCCCCATACTGTTTTTTGAAAGCTGGTTATACGCCTCGTTATAAGACTCAGATAGTTTTGAATATATCTTTAATGAACCTATACCCATCTCAATTTTAACATTGGTAATCTCAAAAAATATCTTTTGTAGATCCTCTGTTAACCTGTGTAGAAATCTATCCTCTGGGAATAGGGTTATAAGTTTATCTCCTATTTGAGTAGAGATTAGGTTATATTTATACTCTACCTTCTTAACAATCTTCCCATAAATCTCTTTTTTTAATGATGAGTTTACATCATTATCTACTACAAATATGTAAATTTTTGCACTATCACTTTTTATTAAGGAGAGATCAGCAAATATGGTCCACTCATCAATTGTTGGACTTTTCCACATTAGGGAAGTTAAAAACTCTTTTTGAAACTTTTCTCTTTTTTTAATCTTCTTGTTAAAACCTTCTAACTCATTATCCTTAGCCTCTACATCCCGGTCTAACTGTATTTTAACCTTTATTAGTTCATCTAATATTTTATTTTTTGAAACAGGTTTTACAAGGTAACTAAAGACTCCTAATCTAATGGCTTTTTGGGCTATATCAAATCGCTCATAGGCAGTAGATAGAATAAAAATAGTTTTAGGAAAAAGTGGTCTTAACTGTTTAATTACCTCAATACCATTTAGTCCAGGCATCTGAATATCCATAAATACAAGGTCAGGAGCCTGCGCCTTTATAACATCTAAGGCTTCTGTCCCACTTCTGGCTTTTCCACATAGTTTAAAATCAGTAACATACTTATTAAAAATGAAAGTTAAACTCTCTAATACTGGTTCTTCGTCATCAACAATTACAACTCTATACATGGTTCTACCTCTGGATCTATTTTAATAATTATATTTGTCCCATTACCAGGATTACTAATAATCTCTACAATTTCCTCTCCTGGATAGAAAAAGAAACATCTTTGAATAACATTTTCTAGGCCCATTACCTTTGAGTTTGTTTTATACTCATGGGTATGGGGTATAAGTAGTTTATCAATAACATCTGAAGACATACCAATACCATTATCCTTTACAGATATCTCTAAAATATGATCAACAACCCTTATTGATATTAAAACAGAGCCTACATTGTCACTATCCTTAAAGGCGTGGATAATAGTATTTTCTACTAGAGGTTGAAGTATCATAGCTGGACACTCAAAATCATCTAATATCTTTTCATCAATATTCATCTTAATATCTAAGGTATGGGGAAATCTAATTTTTAGGATATTGATGTAGGATAACATCCCCTCATACTCCTTCCGCAGGGGAACAAAAAACCGCTTCTCTCTAATGTTATACCTAAAAAGATCTGCAAGATTCTCCATATAATCAGCAGTTCTCTCCGCCTCTTCTATAATTGCTAATTGGACCCCAGTATTAATTGTATTAAATAAGAAGTGGGGATTCATCTGGGCCTGCATGGTATATAACTCCATTCTTTTTAAAACCTGCTCCATTTTTAAATTACTTAATCTTTGAGCCATTATATCCTTCTCTAGATCTTTTTGATGGTTTAACTCATCAATATAGTGTCTAATTCCATTTTTCATCTTATTAAATGCGATAGAAACACTATTTATCTCATCCACAGAGTCTATATGAATATCATCAAGTCTAAAGTTACCCCCAGATATCTTATCAGCCATATCTGATAACCTATAAAGAGGATTAGATATAGAGTTTACGTTTGCCATTAAAACAGAGAATGCAAGGGTAACAACTAATAAAATTAAAATTAAACTATATATCTGGATCTTTTTAAAAAGGATTAAAAAGTTATTATACTCAGAGAGTTGATGTCTAAATCCTAATAGACTTAGAGAGTCTATCCTATCTAAAATATAGTTATATAGTGTGGTTAACTCTTCAAAACCCCTAGAGTACTCTTCAACCTTTCTCCCTCTTTTTTCCTCTACTATATTTTCAACAGAACCTAAATAGCTATCTATTAAAAAATAGATCTCCCTTTTAGTTAGCTCCAATTCATTATTATAAATTGGTCGTTCTTGGGGAATCATAGAGCTTATATGTTCACTATTTTTTAGGATTTTAGATAGGGATTGGGTTGAAAATAGGCTTAAATATGATATTAGAGGTGCCTGAATATCCTTTAGTACACCTTCAATCTCTATAAAATACTGTTCATCTGTAAATCTCTGATTCGCTATTGTCTGAAGCTTTAGAGTATTAATTAGACTAAATCCAAAGGAGAATAGAGTTAAAATAATAGAGATAATAAATGTATAAAAAAGCCTACCCTTTAAAGAGTTTCTAATTTTATCTCTAATCACTGTACTTTCCATTTAACAATGAGTTTTTAGATATTAAATTGATACCTGTATCAACATAGGCAGAGGTATAACCATTTTTTTCTATCTCATCTAAGGCTAATACAGCACTATAGCCAATACGATAGGGATTTCTTACAATAGTTCCTAATATAATATCCTTACTTATATACTCTAGGATTCTAGAGTCATCTCCAAAACCTATAATCTGAACTTTTCCCACAAGATTATTATCAATTATAGCTTGGACTGCAACTAGGGTATCATTAGGGTCGGATAAAACGATTAAATCTATCTCTGGTGAGTTTTTAACAATCTCATAAGCTAACCTCTCTGCATCTAGAGGGTTTAGGTCTGTCTTTCTTACATAGAGTTTATCAACCTTATCTTCTAATACGGATTTTAATCCCATCTCAACTAAGGATCGTCCTGATAAAAGACCTGGATTTTTATCACTATAGATTAAAACAATATTGTATAGGTCTTTATTTGCTAATTGGGCTATTTTCCCAATAGCCTTTCCTGAGTCAAAATTATTTGTACCAATAAAAAAAGTAGTCTCATTTCTTACAATCTCATTCTCTAATTGTATTAGGGGAATCCCATAATTTGAAATTTTGTTAATTGAATCTTTTACCTTATCATCCATTCCATAGGGATAAAGGCAGATACCGTCAAAACCTAAATAGGGAACCATACCTAAACTTATTGGATCATCATCTATTGAAAAAAAGGAGATAGAACAGTCTAGGGTTTCACTTGCCCTAACAGCCCCCTCTTTAATCTGTTTAAAAAAAGAGTAGTCTTCTACCGGAAGGAAAAAAGCGTAGTGGGAGCTCTTTTCCTCCAAGGAAATTACACCACTATCTCTATAAAAGGGGCTTGATACCATAACTTTTATGGATAAAATTAACACTATTAAAAATAGTGATACAATAAATAGTGGAGCGTATTTTAAAAATAAATTCACATGTTATCTTAAATGCAGATTTTGTAATTGTCTACATAATTAACATTGCATCACCATAGCTAAAAAACATATAGTCACTATCTACTGCCTCTTTATAAGCCTTATCAATTAGTGTTTTAGTTGCAAAAGTAGAGACTAAAACTAGTAGAGTTGATTCAGGGGTATGGAAATTAGTAAACATCCTATCTACAACCTTAAACTCATAACCTGGTTTAATAAATAGATTTGTACTCCTTGTTCCTCTTAATAGTTTACCATCAACCCATGAAGACTCTAGGGTTCTTACTGAAGTTGTTCCTACAGCTAATATTTTTTTACCAGCTTTTTTAGCATTTTCAATTATAGTAGCACTCTCATCTGAAATATAGAAATCTTCATAGTGCATATCATGATCATCTAAATACTCTGTTCTAACAGGGGCAAAAGTCCCAAGCCCAACATGAAGTGTAACAAAGGCTATATCTGCCCCCTTCTCTTTAATTTTATCTAAAATATCCTGGGTAAAATGTAGGGATGCAGTAGGAGCAGCACAGGATCCTATCTCCTTTGAGAAAACAGTTTGATAACGTTCCGAGTCCGCATTATCATCACCTCTTTTAATATATGGAGGCAGGGGGATATGGGCGTATTGATCTAGATAGTCATCGTTAATATCAGTATCAAACTCAACAATACGATGATTTGTAGAGATAATCCTAGTTATTCTACCCTTAGCGCCACCTTCAAAGGTATAAGATCGCCCAACAACCTGTTTTTTAGCCTTGGAAACCATAACCTCCCACTGATTCTTTTCTGTTTTTGATAACATAAAGAATTCAACCTTACCACCACTATCATCTGTTGTAGCAAAAAGCCTTGCTTTTCTTACCCTTGAATTATTAAATACAACAACTGTATTATCATCAATATAATCTGTAAAATTCTGCATATTTTTATGCTCTATAGAACCATCTAATCGATCTATAACCATTAAATTAGCAGTACCCCTCTCCTCTGGGGGATATTGTGCTATCTGTTCTTTTGGTAAATCAAAAGAGTAATCGCTGATTTTCATGTAACTCCAATCCTAAATGTTTATATGCTAAAGGTGTTGCAACCCTGCCCCTTGCGGTACGTTTAATAAAGCCTTGCTGAATTAGGTAGGGCTCATAAAAGTCTTCTAATGAGTCTATTCCTTCTCCAACACTTATTGCCAATGTTTCAGCACCTACAGGTCCACCATTATATTTTGTAATTATAGTCTTTAAGATCTCCCTATCGTGTCTTTCTAGACCGTAGGAGTCTATCTCTAATCTCTTTAAACCCTGTTCTACAACCTTTGTTGTAATTATTCCATCACCAACAACTTGGGCAAAATCCCTCATACGTCTTAGAAGTCTATTTGCAACCCTAGGGGTTCCCCTTGAACACTTAGCCAGTGAAAAAGAAGCGTCTTTATCAATTTTTATATCTAAAATTCCGGCACTTCTTACAATTATATCCCTTAACTCTTCCTGGGTATAAAAGTTCATTCTAACATTTATTCCAAAACGGGTAAAAAGTGGACTTGAAACCTTTCCAGGTTTAGTTGTTGCTCCAACTAGGGTAAATTTTGGAATAGGTATCCGTATAGTTCTAGCTGATGGCCCCTGACCAATTATCCAGTCAAGTTCGTAATCCTCCATTGCCACATACAACATCTCTTCCACTGTTGGTTTTAGTCTATGTATCTCATCAATAAAAAAAACACTATTCTCACTTATTGTGGTTAAGAGCCCTGCTAAATCCTTAGGTTTATCCATAGCTGGAGCTGATGTAACCCTGGTTTCAACACCTAACTCATTGGCCATAATATTTGCAAGAGTGGTTTTCCCGAGTCCAGGGGGGCCATTTAAAAATACATGGTCTAAGGCTTCGCCCCTCTCTCTAGCTGCAGTTATAAATATATTTAGGTTATCTTTTATATCTTCCTGTCCTTGAAAATCCTCTAATAATTTAGGTCTTATTGGATTATCAAGTCGTTCAGTATCCTCATTAAACATAGCCTCACCAGAGAGTAAGTTTTCATCTGAAAATTCATCCATTTTATTACTCCTAGGTACTTAATTTTATTATTGAAAGACGAAGGATCTCCCCCTCATCACTGGTTTTTGAGTTTGTTATTATATCAACTAAAACGGCTTTTGCCTTTTTCTTGTCAAAACCCATAGCAACTAGTGAGTCTAAAATCTCTTTATCAACACTATCCCTTGAGCTCTCTTTTACTACGTTGTCTTCTAATTTAAGTTTACCCTTAAGGGCTAAAACAATCTTCTGGGCAGTTTTTTTACCAAGCCCGGGAATTTTACAAAGTCTATCTACATCCTCATCATCTAAACACTGTATTAATTCCATTGGTTTAATTCCAGATAGTATTTTTTGGGCAGCCTTTGCACCAACACCGTTAACCTTTATTAGGTCTAAAAAAAGGAAGCGTTCATCTTTAGTTGCAAAACCAAAAAGGGTCATACTGTCCTCTTTATGTTGTAGATATGTAAAAAGTCGTTTCTCTTCACCTACATTGCAACTGTCTAGGGTATTTAATGAGGTTAATAAAATCCACTCGGTACCACCTACTTGCAAACATAACTGACTTAAACCTTTCTCTGTAATTTTACCTGTTAAACTATTATACATTTCCCCTCACACTATGAACATGACATATTGCTGCTGCTAATGCATCTGCAGCATGATCCGGCTTTGGAACAGTTTTTAACTTTAAAAGCAGTTTTACCATATCTTGAACCTGTTTTTTTGTTGCTCTTCCATTCCCAACAACTGCTTGTTTTATTTGTATAGGTGTATATTCACCTGTTTTTATACCCATATTACCTAGGGCTAAAAGCTGAACTCCCCTTGCCTGGGCAACTGGAAGTGCAGAGGATACATTCTTAGCAAAATAGAGGGTTTCAATCCCTGCATTACTAGGTTTATACTCTTTTATAACTTCTGATAACTTATTATATAAATCTTTTAGTCTTAAATTTGATGGTAATTCAGTTGTAGTTGTAATAGTTCCATGATTAATATACTTAAATCTTATACCATCGGTCTCTATAATACCCCAACCTGTATTTGCCAGGCCAGGGTCTATACCTATAACTCTTACCACTTAGGCAAGGTTTGAAGAAACACTTTGAACATCTTCATGATCTTCTAACTTATCAATTAAATTTAAAAGTTTCTCTGTCTTCTCTTCATCCAGTTCAATTGTATTATCAGGAACCATTGTAATTTCAGCACCTAAATGCTCATATCCAGCAGCCTCTAATGCATTTAAAACAGCTTCAAAATCAGAAGGCTCACAAATAACTTCAATAACATTATCATTTGTTACATCCTCAGCTCCTGCTTCTAATGCAGTCTCAAAGATCGCTTCAAAATCATTACCTTCTAAATCGTATGTAATAACACCCTTTCTATTGAATTGGTATGAAACAGCACCTGTAGCAGCTAATGAACCACCACCCTTATTTAAAATGGATTTTACATCGGCACTTGTTCTATTTTTATTATCTGTTAGGGCTTCAATTATTAAACCAACTCCCCCCTGGCCATAACCTTCATAAACAAGCTCCATAAAGATTGCACCATCTGTCTCTCCACAACCTTTTTTTATAGCTCTTGTAATATTATCTTTAGGCATATTTGCAGCTTTAGCTTTAAGTAAAGAAGTTCTTAACCTAGGGTTGGTCTCTTCATCTCCTCCCCCCATTCTAGCTGCAACTGTTATCTCTTTAATTATTTTACAAAATATTTTACCACGTTTTGCATCTAGAGCACCTTTTTTGTGTTTTATTGTTGCCCATTTACTATGACCTGACATGAAGTCTCCTTTATATATAACAATTGTTTCAAAAGTTTACACAGTTCGATTTTATCTGTCAACATAACTATACCTTTAGGTTGAATGTTATACACCTTAATTTAAAAAATATTTCTAACTCTTTTAAGTAATATTTAGTTAAAATATGGCTGTTATTATAATTTGCTGCTAGAGAGAAATATCCATAAGCCTTAGGGTAGTTTTTCAAGGCTATACTTTTAACACCATTTTCAAATGCTTCTTTAAATAGAGGATCTAAAATATAGGTCTTTGGAATAACCTGGTATAGAGTTATTGGCTCATCCTCCCCCTTTAATATAATATCTCCTAGGGTTAAAATATCTTCCTTTTTTAATGATGATAGTGCATATACAGATTTTGTAATTAGTATCTCTATCCCCATCTTCGAATTAAAACTATCCATATAACCAAGGACTCTTGTAACTTCCGATACAGCAGTTGCCTGTACCCTATTTTTAGATCCAATAGTACCTAAAACAACTCTACCAAAGTGTAGAGACATTCCAATTCTTATACCTGTTGTAGAAGCTACCTTATCACTTATTTTTAGGGTTGCCTTTACTGCATAGTCTGGGGGACATTCAAATATGGCTCTTACTCCATCACCACCATAGGACTCAATATATCCACCAAAATTTACGACTTCATTTCCAACAATATCATAAAAATCATTAATCATTGTAAAGTTCTCTTTTGGTGTTAAGCTCTCTGATAGTTTAGTAAAATCCCTAATATCTATATAAACCATAGTTACAGGTTCTACAATAAATTCCCCGGCATCTCTATCCTCTAATTTCATATTTCCCAGTTTTTTTAGAATTGTTATTGGTACAAATTTTGAGAATAGAACCCTTGTATTTGCATTAATTCTCTCCTTATCTTTAATAAAATTTGTTGACTCTACTCTTTTTTGACCAATCATAATAAACATTGTAATAACAACAATAAAAACAAACTGGGCACTATAATAATCAAAAGCTATAAATAGTGTATTTGAAACTATGTCAAAAACTATGGATAAAAAGAACAAAACTATAGAGGTTAGAGCCAGTAGAGAGTATTTTCTCCTTTTTTTTACTGTTCTAACTAATTTTGAAATAATGTAAGTACCAGCAATAAGGACCTCTATATGCATAATTGTTAAAATATTAAACTTATTAAATATATTTAAAGGAAGAAATGCTAAAAATGATGAAGCAAGGGATATTATTGTAAAAAACAGAGAGAAACGGGTCTTAAACTCCAATGGGTAGAGGGATGTAAAAAAAAGAAGTATAAAAGTCAATGCCCATAACTCACTAGCCTTGTTAAATTGAAACTCCATAGCCCATGTTACCCATGGGATAATATCCTGTATTGTTGTATTTTTTATTAAGTATGATCTTATTCCATAGGATAAGGTAAAGAGTGAAAAATATAGGTTATATTTGTTTTTTATATTAATTAAAAACATTAATATAAATAGGACAGAACAGATTAAAAGTAGTCCTGTTGTAAAATAGTCCTTACTTTGACTTTTAATATAGATATCAATTACATCCTCGCTTTTTCCATATAACATCCACTTAAATAACCATTTATTTTTAAAATGAAAGTTTGAGAACTCTATAACAATATGAGCCTTATCACTTTTGGGGACAAAGTTCATTAGAGCTCTTTTAATAACAGGAGTACTATCTTTCATACTATCTGAGACTTCCCCAAACTGCCCAACTAAAACATCATCTATCCAGATCCTAGATGAGGAGAAAAACCCGGAGGTGTAAAGGGTGTAATTTTCCCCTACAGTAACATCTATTTCAGTTGAAACTGTTCCGTATAAATATTCGTAGTCCTGTAGTTTATCTATGCTACTTCCAGATAGATAAAGATTATAATCGGGTTTATTATTCTCAATTTTTTCAGTTTTTATAAACTTATTTTTATATAAGTCCCACTTACCATCTATCTCTATTAAATTATGGTTTAAATTACAAGAGGTTAAAAAAAGAGTTATAATTGGTAATAAGATTATATTTTTAATCACTTATCTAAGTCCTCTAAACATTTATTTTTTTTAATTAGATTTAAAAAATATTTTGATGGTTTATGATTATGTTCAATCTTTAAGATATTCATTAAAACATGTTCTATTTTCTCTAATGGACTATCCTCAAGTTTTTTCATTGTTATACTAAAAAGACGATCACTCTCTTGGATACTTTTTGTATAAAGAGAGTATATACCAATAAAATTTTGTTTACCCTTTAGCTTAACTCTCCCCATAAAGAGGGTACTGTAAAGTGATGGATTTTCCAATTTATTATAAACATCCTCACTTATTAAAATATCCCTTGATATTTTCTCGGTAAATGAGTTAATTCTACTAGCTGTATTAACAACCTTTGATATTACAGTTGCATCAACCCTTTTTTCATCCCCAACTAAACCTATTGTTTGTGAACCAATATGGATTCCTGTTCTCATCTTAAGTGGCTTTCCAAAGGAGTTTGAACTATTAAATTTCTCTAATCTCTTGTTTATCTCAATTACAGCTTTTATTGCATCCTCAGGTCTACCAGGGAAAAGAGCCATTACCGTCTCATCAATAAATTTATCAATAAAGCCACCGTTATCACTAATAATAGGGGCTATAAGTGAGTAACACCTATTTAGAAGACCTATAGTCTCCTCCGCCTTATATAGTTTTAACTCTTTTTTGAAACCTATAATACTTGTAAATATTATAGTCATATCCTTATCTACACCATCACCCCGTTTAATTGAAGAGATATTACCCATACCAACAGTTTTAACAAAGGCGTTAGGAACAAATTTACTTAAATACCTAATTACCTTAATATTTTCTAGGGTTAGATTTTCAATTTTTTTAATTTTTCTAATCTCTCTTTGTGAAACAATATAGGACATAGATAAAATAAATACGATCATAGAACTTGGTAATATCTGAAAATCGAAGTAGTTAAAAAATAGATTAAAGGAGTCAAATACCGCTGCTATAAATAGGGTTATAATACTTACTAATATTCTTAAAGAGTCCTCTTTTTTTTGTTTAATACAGAAACTTAGGTTAATAATTATAAATAGACTACTTAGCCCTATAAAAGAGTAAAACAGATAGAGGAAGGATATATAAATTTTAGGTGGAGTAAAAATTAATATTAAGGGGAAAAAAGTACTAATTCCTATCATAACCAGTGAGATTCTAGGGAGTACACTCTTTTTATAATAATGAAAAATAAAAAGCAGAGTTAACAATGGTATAATATATATGGAAATATACTCTAATTTATTTAACCAGAAGTATGATAAGTTGGGAATAAAATTAAAAATAATTTTATCATTTGTAACTACACCTCTAATTGCTAGAAACAGGCATATAAGGGCAAAAAAAAGTGTTGATTTATCGTTTCTAAAATTTAAAAAGAGAACTAAAAAGAATAAAAACATAATTATAGATGCTCCAGAAATTAGAGTATCTCGTAGTATATTTTTCTCGTATCTTTTAAGGACTTTATTAAAATCTCCTAAATACGGGGTACTTCTAAAACCTCCGAATTTTTCCGTGTTATTTGTTATATAAAACTCTAAAAGATTGTCCCCTTTTTTAAGAGTAAGTGGAATATACATGGATCTATTTTGTCTATCTGATGCTATTAATTCAGAGTTTAAATAGAAAGTGAATTGTGTGTTTATTTGGGATAGAGAAAATAAAAGATTACCCACCCCTGAGCTTTTTACAACTAAAGAGTATTTAACTGTTCCTAAATTCCCCCTCCAGCTACCTGGAACCTGGGAAAACTCGGTTAAGCCATTTTTATAACTAACCTTCCAATCCCCAGCAAGGGATATAGGATCATTACCTTTAAAACTGTAATATCTAAGATCAATCTCTCCCTTATCCACATTTGAGAAGAGTGGAATCGAAATTGAGATAAATATTAGAATAAGAAGAGATTTATACCCCATTAGCAGCTAATTTTATTAATATCTAGAGCATGGGAGTTAATAAAATCTATCTCCCAATTTTGTGAGTATTTTAATCCTGTTAAAGAGCAGTTCTTTATTGGGGTATTTTCCCAATTTATTTTATTAGAGCTTAAGTGACTTAATAGTGAAATAATAACACCTCCATGGGTAAAAACAAGGTAACGACCACTCTCAAGTTTACTACAATCCCCTAAAAAGTCTAACAATTTATTTGTAAAGTCTTTAATGGTTTCTACACCATAATCCTTTGTTGACTCCCTCATTGTTTTTACAAAAGAAGCCTCTTGTCCTGCAAGTTCACCAAAATTTCGCTCCATTATCCTCTCTTCTAACTCTATAGGAATATTTAGATTGTTATTAACTATTTGGGCTGTTTTTAGTGCTCTATCAAGGGGTGAAGAGATGATCTTTTTAAACTCTTTATCAATTTTTGAGGATAGAAGAATTGCTTCTTCCACACCCCTATCATTAAGAGGAATATCTATTATACCCTGTAGTTTACCCTCTAGATTCCAGTTAGTCTGTCCATGTCTAATAAAAACAAGTTCTACCACTTTATATCCCTTGAAATATAATTTAGAAATTCATCTGAATCTTGATTAATTACAAGTTCCTTGGGAAATCCAATCTCATCTATAAGTTTTATAGCCATATCAAATCGGCCTACACTGGAAGTGTGATGGGAGTCGCTACCTAGAACAATTTTAGCACCTTCATTTCCACAGATCTCTAAAATTTTAATTAATCCCTCCCTACTGTTTTCCCTAAAGGTAGTTGGTAGAAGAGAACTGTTATTTAGCTCTAGAAGTGTTTTACTCTCTTTTGCTTTTTTTACAACATTGACATAATCAAACCTATACCTACTATCTTCAGGGTGGCCAATAATATCTACATTTTTATTTTCCATTAAATTAATAAGGGCTTCTGTAGTTTTAATAGGTGTGGAGGGCTCTATACAAGGGCCGTGGAAACTAGCTACAACTAACTCCATTTCTGACAAAATATCAGTTGGAATATCTAAACGACCAGTATAATCAATAATATTGGCCTCTACCCCACGGAGGATTCTAACACCTGAAATTAACTTTGGAATTACACGTAAATTATGAAAATGATAAATATGGGCTCCACCAGGCATAGCCGGACCATGATCTGTTGTTGCCATAATTTTAAGTCCCTTTTGGGAAGCGGCCAATGCCATCTCATTTAATGATGAGTAGGCATGACCAGATGCTACTGTATGTGTGTGTGTATCTAATTCTAAATTCATAATTAAATAATATCAGATTAAATATTTAATTGGAATGAGTATTCCCTACTCTTAAGGGTAAAAAGCCATCTAAAACCGGGGTTATAATTCTTGTTAAAAATCTCAGGGGATGTGGATACACCTAGTATTAATCCACGGTTATTAAAATATACAACTTGAGTAGTATTGACTATAATATTTCTATCTGTATAATTTAAATCAGAACCGGGGGTGCCCTGGATTCGACTGGCGGACTGTAGTTTAATAGGCTGCAGGTAGAGCGTCTAACTCTTAAAACTGGTCAACAATTTAAATGCTAAAAAAGAAGACGAAGTTATTATCGCTTTAGGTGATAACGTGTCATTAGCACTAGCAGCATAGTTCTGCTAGCGGGAATATTGAGTCGCTGTTCCTAGGCTCCTTGGACCCGTAAGAAATAGGGACTTACCGGTTTTTTTGTTAAGAGTCTAACTGGGAAAATTATATCTTAACTGGATTAGGGAACGGTTGCCTCTTCTTGTACCCCTAATTGAGACTTAAACGAAGGGACTAAACCTGTAGAGGTTTATTAAACACCCGTTAGGACGAGGGTTCGATTCCCTCCACCTCCATTGAATTTGACTTCTGTAAATCGTTATAGTATAATGATTTATAGAAGTCTTTTTTTTGCTCAAATGGTCAAAGTGACCAGAGTGTGACCAAAACGAATTTCAGTCCCTGGTCGTAATCTAAAGATTACTGCTCGGGTTTGCAGCCTAGGAGATATGATATGGGACGACCTAAAGAACAATTTACACTCTATAAAAGAGAAACCCAAAATGGTAAAGGTATCTGGTATTACAGAACATATGATGCTTTTGGTAAAAGAACCACAAAAAAATCTACTGGACAAACTAACAAAACAGCAGCACATAACTATTGTTTACAACTATTTAAAGACAATTTATTAATATCAGATTCATCTATCAAAATAAATGATTATATAAAAAATAAAAAGTTTTATGTGTGGGGAGAGTGTACATATTGTGCTGAAAATGAAGTTACACAATCCTATGCAAACCAATGCCTAGCTCGATATAAAAATCACATTAAACCATATATCGGTAAGATGTCATTTGATGATATTACATATAATACAATAAACCAGTGGCAAGCAAAACTATTAACTGATAAAAAGCTTTCCCCTAAAACTGTAAGAGATACAAGAACTGTACTTTATACTGTTTTAGATTATGCTAAAGTTGATGGATTCTTAACTAAAGATCTCAAAATAGGGATCAAAAAACTCCCTAGAAACCACAAAAAGGTACGAGGGATATTAACAGAGACAGAAATTAGAAAACTTTTTGATAAAGAAAATTACACTGAATACTGGGGAGATAACTTCCTATACTATACAGCATCTTTAGTTGCGTGCTTTACAGGAATGAGACAGGGAGAAATTCTAGCTTTAACCCCTGATAAAATATTTGAGAACCATATCTATGTCTGTCATAGTTACAATAAGTTTGGACTTGGTCCAACTAAAACAAAAGAAACCAGACAGGTCTATATGAATAAAATAGTAAAACAACAACTAATAGAAATAATGCCGGAATCAGGATTCATATTCTCAATTAATAAAAAGAAACCCCTAACCCTCAAAGATTAACAGAAGCATTCTACAGAGCAATTGAAAAGATGGGTATAAATACAGAACTCAGAGAACAAAGAAACTTAACATTCCACTCCTTCAGACACTTCCTAGTAACATACCTAAGAGGAAAAGGTGTTACTGATGCTGAAATAACATCAATAACAGGGCAAAAGACTATAAAGGTAATTGATGATTATACAAGGTTTGATAAATTATCTAATCATAATGTGGTTGCTGCTTTGGATTCTATATAACAATAAAAATCCTAATTAGATAAATCTAAAAGAAATCCTATTAGTCCTCCATTTATACACAATTCCGAAAGTTTTGAATCGTCATAAATAATGATATCTTTTTCTAACTTGGAATCAATATAATTTCTTAAATCATTTGCAGGTGAGTGAACAATAAAAAAATATTTATCATACTCATTCATATTCAAAAAATCTGTTTTATAATCATTAAATGTTTTTAAAGAGCTCTCAGACTTTATCTGAACAATCGCCCTCTCATCTGTCACTGGAGCAAGAAGTTCAAGATCAATTGTTTTAGCTGTTTTACCTGCAATACCTACTCTGGACCAACCAGCTGACCGAAATATCAAGTCAATAAAAATTTCAAAGTCTTTCCAGTTTAATTTTTTTATTATGAGTTTTAAATTCTTTTTTAATTCAACCAAAGATTTTTCTACTGCAATTACTTCTTTACTTTGCTTACCATTGATTTTGTTTAGGAGATACTCTTTTTCTTTTACATCACATATTGTACCTCTAAAACCTTGAACTTTGGTTAATCTTCCACTTAATTCTTGTATAAATAGTTGTTTTCCATTTATATCTATATTTTTCCAACCACCAACAGTGTTCCTAACTTTACTACCGTCATCATTAACTTGTATACCTGGTTGTGCAAAACAGTACCATAATGAATTATTATAAAATGTAACCCACATAGCCGATTCAGGTTCTTCATAGAATTTCTTTATTTGATTTTTATGACTTGTTGTTGCGCTCTGGACAGTACTATATTCTTTTGTAATTAAATCAGATACTTTCTCCCATTGCCCAGACATGCATAATTGATGGTCTATTTCGTTATACCCAAGTTTTATTGTTCCATTGGTCTCAATACATTCTTTCTCAAAATCCCCTTTGACTCCAAGTTTTATGAAATTAATTCTTTCTGGTGTATACATTCTTAACTCCTTATTGCTTAATTAATTCTTTATATTGTATTGGTTTCTCTAGAAATATATTTATAAATGGATCTAGGCTAATTTCCTCATATCTATATTGCATAAATTCCATTTTAACATTTTTAAATATACCCCTTAGAGGTTCAGTTATATCTATTTCATAATCCCACATAACGGAAATATCAGTTGGGTTAACTAACTGATAATGATAGTCTCCATTTAAATTTATATTTAATCCAATAATTTCTCCATTTTCTTCTCGACCGGGAATGACCCTTTGGCAAATAGGAAAAAAGTCCTCTAAAAAAAGACTGAAATTGTGATCTTCATGAAAAATTAGTTTAATATTCATAGTCTCTTCTAAAAAGTTAGACATATCTTCTAATGTTTCTCGTTTCTTCCGTAAAGTTTCAATAAAGTCATACAGGTCTGGTATCTCTATAGGAAAATAACTGTCTAAATCTTCTATATTAAATTTACTCATCTTACAATCTCCTCAATATTAGTTTTTGCAAAAGAAAATAGTTCTTCTGACTTAATTGGGTCACCAAAAAACTTTTGTAAAGGCAACCAACATTCCCAGTTATTTATTTTTTCTTCAACTGTATGCTGAAAGTGAAGTACTATTAAATCCCTTAACATTTCAGAAAAAGTTTTATATTTATTTGTAATAATTTCATCCCGATCGTTAAAAAGCGCATACTCAATATATATAGCTCCAAGACCATCTAAACGTTTCAGAAACCCTACCTGATGCATTTGAGATTTACAATAACATCTTCGTGCAAAGGGGTAAAAGTTATCTGGTAGTTTCTCATTTCTATAAGTATCCAGTCTTATACCAATATTTTCTTCTAGGTATTTATTTACATCGTATTCAGACTTTTCATCTACAAGTTTTATTAAAAAAGTTTCTAACTCCCTTGGAACATAACCTAGTTCTTTTATTACATTATCTATCTCCATTTATTTCTCCTCACTAAATAGGTATATACATTCTCCAGTAACTATTTTATCTACATAAGAATTTTTTACAGCATTTGTATAATAATCCATCTGCTTGTTGTAATGCTCTTTTATTTCAGCAGCATTGCCACCTAAGATATCAGACTTAAAGTCTACAATTTTTATGATGTTACCCTTCTCTAAAAATAAATCCATTATACCATGGTAGTTTTCAGCCCCACTAAACATAAGTTCTGTCTGAATATTGTCAGCAGTGATAATTTCGGAAACAAGATCACTTTTTATGAACCTCTGCAACATCTCTTTTATTTCATCTATATAATTAGTAAATTTAAATTCATTAGTAGAGTGTAACTTCTCAAGAATAGTATCTATATCCATATCTTTAGACTTGTTGTGGAATATTAATGTACAGATATTCTCCATAATTCGATGTACAAATGTACCAAATTCTAGGCCATTTTTACGCCCTGATACATTTGCAAAAATATCCTTGTCCTCTATTAGTGTTGTGACAGCAACTGAACTACTATTTTCACCAATGAGTTCACCTATGGAGCTTAAATTTTCACCAAATGAATAATCATTGTTATCTGTTTGTTGGTACCTATCAATAGATTGGTATTCTTCATTATAATCACTAAAGTTTTTAGAAATGGCTTCATAACCAGTTCCATTTATTAGAGGATCTATAAAACTATAGTTTCCACTCTCCTTGCATAATAAAACAAACCTACTCTTAGCTCTTGTCACAGCAACATAGAGAAGTCTTCTATCCTCTGCCTTTTTTATGGTTTCAGCTTTCTCATATAGAATGGTTAGATCATTTAGGTTAAGGTTTTCACTTCCAGTTTTGGATATAAAAGGACTTGGTGGTAATATACTGTTATCCTTTCGATTAACATATTTATCTGCTTTAAAAGATTTTCCACTGTGGGCACATAAAAAAACAACTTTTGCTTCTAATCCTTTAGCGGAATGTATTGTCATTAGTCTAACAGAATTAGGTTTTACACTCTCTATGTAGAGTGATTCATCTGCAATCCCCTCTTCTCCCCAGGGCATATCGTTAAAAGCTTTTTCAAATAGTTTAGAAATCGTTAGGTTTAAGTTGTAATCACTAGCTGTTAGTTCACGACTTGTAATAACAATCAGATTCTCAATAAAATTAATGTAATCCGGTTTATTACTGTTAATAGCTAATGCAACTAAACCGGACTTCCCAGTTAAGCTCCGGAACTTAGATATAAATGAACAGTTCGATGATAAAACAGTATCTAGATCACTATTTTCGATATTATATAGGTAAGAATTTTTTACTGCGAATCTAAAATATCGATCTGTAGGATAAGCACATAGAGCTAATATATTTAGCAGTTCTATAATCTCAGACTGGTTTAGGAATCCTTTACTTTTTGTATTTATTACTGGGATATCTAATAAATTTAAAGCATCTTCATACTTAGCCATATGAGAACCTGATCTAAAAAGTATTAAAAAGTCACCTGGTTTGAATTCTCCGGAACTAATACTCTCTTCTATATCCTTTGCAACTATAAAAGCTTCTCTTTCATGGATTAGATCTGAACCACAACTATCCTCACCTTCTAATTTTGGATAAGTAATCCACTTTTCAATAGTAGATGATAAATCTCTGTTCTTAGCTGCTAAATTCATATTCTTATAGTCAAGGCCGGACAGAATAGTAGAGAAATTATTATTGATGAAATTAAGTAATCCCTCTGAACTTCTAAAGTTAGTTGTTAGATTAAGGATCTCGCCCCCTTGAATCTTTTCTACTCTTTTCATAACTTCTATATAGACAGAGATATCTGCTCTAGCAAAACTATATATACTCTGTTTTGGGTCACCAACAAAGAACAGTTTATTTGGGTTATCTCCAGCTAAGTGAAAGGCGATATCGGCCTGCATTGGATCACTATCCTGGAATTCATCAATAATAACAGTATCAAATCTTTTCTGAACCAAATCTCGTAGTAGATCATTTTCATCTAATGCTTTTTTGACTAGATTGAGACAATCGAAGAAATCTATTACTCCACTAGCCTTTTTATACCTATCTACTACATCATTAAAATATTTAAAAAGATCGATAGATCTATTGTAATTATGAATACTGGCTATTGCATCCCTTTCTATTTTTAAATCATGGGAAGCCTTTGTACACGTCTTAAAACTGGTAACAAGATCACCATCTTTAAAAGCTGGCTTACGTCCCATATTTCCTGCTCTTTGAACATGATCTCTTTCTAAAATTGTTGTTAAATATTCATCTTCTGATAGTACAGAAATCTCACTGTACATATCATCCATAATAAACCTGTACAACTTATCATCTTCGTTTCCAGGTTTAATATTTTTTATAAGTTCATGGGCTAAATTGTAGTATTCTCTTATGTTGCTCTCTATATCTGTCTTAATATGCGATGAATCTCTTAGGCTACTGCAATTGATACGATACGGGGTTAGATCTCTATTCTGGTACAGAACAAGTAGTGTCTTTTTTAACTTATTCAGATCTTCTGGTTTAAGCTTCTCTAAGGTTTCTAGGTATAGCTCTTTTTCAGTAGAAAACAGATCAGCTGCTACAGCAGCATCTTCAACTAGTTGTGAATCCTCTTCCATAGTATGAAAGCAGTTCTCTAACATTATTTGGGTGGTCCCCTCATCTGCTAGCTCAAGATCAGGATCTAATCCAAACTCAATTGGGTATTCTCTTAAAAGATCATAACAAAAGGAGTGGAAAGTTGAAATTTTAGCATGGGGTAGTTTTTCTAAAGCCTCTCTCTCCCCTTGTTTTTCTAACTCTTCACGGATTCTAGTTAATAGTTCATTTGCAGCTTTAGTTGTATATGTAATTATAACCATTCGCTCAGGATCAATTTTTAGTTTTCTCACAAGGTTTAGTACCCTATGTTTTATAGAGTATGTTTTTCCAGCTCCTGCACCAGCTTTTACAAACTGTGCTCTTTTAAGATCTTGATCTGAGGTTTCCCCAGTAATTTTATTACGAATATCCTGGTCTTTTAGCACTGTATTAGACATTTTCTTCTCCTAAAACTGAGATAAGAGTATTAATTCTATCCTCTAGAATACCTTCTCTTTTTTTCTGATTATTAGAGCAGATAGATTTATAATCACAGAACTTACAACTCTTTGGATTTTTGTAGTAACGCCCACCGTTACACTCATATACATAGGTTTTTAATATCTCTATCTGTTTCTCTATAGGATCTGGACCTTGATAAGTAACCTTTGCCCAATTACCTCTATCTGAAGTGTAATAATACCCAGCTTCAACAGATAGAATATCACTAAATTCGTCCATATCTTTTAACGCTTTTAGGTAAAGTGCATGTTGAAGGTTAATTTTTGGACCATAGGGGGTATCAATACAAAAAAGATAACCCTTTTTAAAGTCGAATGGGTTTCCACCGGTTTTAAAGTCCCAGATACGATAATTCCCATTACCATCAGTATCTATTCTATCAATTACTCCTTTTAAAGTGATAATTTCACAATCTATATTCCAGTCTGATATAAATTTTGACTCGGCTTTAATAGGATAAAAATCATCAATAATGTTTAATTCATTATCGATATATTTACTAAAGATTTCTTTAATCTCTTCTAACTCTTTTCGCTTAATATATTCTGGAACATCGTTATCCAATTTATTTTCTTGAATAAAAGCCTTAGAGGATTTTTCAAATTGAGTATTAAACTTATCTTCATTATTAAATTTCTGAAGAAATGCCCCATAATCATTTTCATCTTCTAAAATAAATAGATTGATAAAATCCTCGTATATTTTGTGGATAAATTGTCCTCTTAAACTAGAGTCTAACCACTGGGTTAAGTCTGTCATTCCTAAATCAGGAAAGTAGATTTTATTATTATACTGAAGGTTAAATTTGTAAGGACATTCAAAAAATGTTGTTAAAGAAGTTGCTGATAGTTCTCTATTTAGAGTTTCAAACAGCCCATAATCACTCTCGATCTCTTCTCTGCTGTATAAAGACTTTTTATAGCTTATTATTTTATCATTCTGGGTGCCAATAGACCTAATATCTAAGTAATCTTTCTGATCAAGTAAATCAGAAAGGTATCCCTCTTTTACTCCACAGAGTTTGTATATCTCTTCAACTTCTATTGGTTTCTTGTTCTCTGCTAATATGTGGTTAAAAAATATTGATGGAACAGTTAACTTCCCTTCTTGATGACTGATGTAACTTAAAAAAGTGTTGTTTCTTACTGATGATAATAACTTCTCTAACATCTGATTATTTTTATTATCAATTAGATTAATTTCACCATTAGTTGTTTGGTTTATAGCTTCTCTTTCATCCTCTTTTAATATTGGATCTAGTTTGACTTTTTTAGGGTAGTTACCATGAACTAATCCCATAACAGCGACATTATCAAATTCCAGGGTATATACATCTTCCAAGGTTGTTATATGCAGACCTTTTTTCTCTAGTCCTAACTCTTCCTGTGTTAGATATATTCCCTCAATTTCAGAGAGTAGTTCCCCTAATATGTCTATTTTAATTCCATTTTCTATATAGTTACATAGAGACTTCTTAATTTTTATTACAATTGCTAATACTTTCTCATAAAATATTTTTTTTACTTCAACAGACTCTTTTAGTTCATTACGTAACCGCCACTCAACTCTATCTAGGAAAGTAGTATCATCTTTAACTTTTGATCTAGTATGTGAAATTCCGGTCATTAACGGTTCAAACAGGGATAAGGCAGTACATTTAAATCCCCTGGTAAAGTAGATAGGTATACGATCGATCATGTTATAAAACTCAGCTGCTGTAGAATCATAATCCAAAGCTACAACAATAGTATTATTAGTCTTTAATTTATTTTCCATCATCCACACAAACAGATGATTTATATTCCCACTTTTAGTAATACTGCTTTTGCATGTAGTATGACAAAAATTAAGATTAACCATTGAAGAATGTACATTAGAATCAACTCTATCAACAAGTAGATCGAACAGTATATTCTCTATACCTAGAAGTTCAGGTCTATCAAGAACAACTAATTCGATACTTCCAAAAAAAGAATCATACTCTCCAGATTCAATCCTACTAATAACCTTTTTAACAGCCATAGAGTAATCAAAAAAACCTGTATAAAAACTATTATAAATATCTTTTAAAGAGTCACTTTTACTTTTAATAGGGAGTTCTAAACTATCTACACAAGAACAACTTAACCTAATTTCATGAAGAGCATTACCAATTAACTTTCTACTCCCTAAATAGTCCCTAGAATCAAAAAAGTAGTTATTTAAACCAATAGAGTTATAGATTTTAATATCAGATTGATAAAAATCAGAATCAACCACAACCTCAGAATCAAACAAAAACAGAGGATTATTATACAGTTCCATAACCAACTGCCTAAAAGTAACAGGAGTAAACCCAACTCCCTTACAATTACTGGCATATCGTCTAGACATTAAAATACTAGAACTAATAACATACTTTCTTTTAATCAATTTAATCTCCTACTTTTTTAAATAATATCATTGCTATGCGAAAGGTTGGTTCGTATGCAATCCAGTTTCTTATAAAAAACGAAGACATGAACCAAACTCTCTTGTTAGTACCACATAAATATTAACATAAAACTTTTTCATTGTTCCTTAATTTTTTTAACATTTATATCTTTTAAAATTGGTGATAATGTAATAGAAACACTATTAAGTATTATACGTAATTCATCCTCTGTTAAATCCATTTTATTTGTGAAAGTTGATAAAAACTGTTCCTGATTGGGTTGACCAAAACTTAACCTATAAATTGCTAAAACTTTCAAGAAGTATTCATACTTATCATTATCTTTGCTAAAGTAATGGAGTGGTGTATACCTATTAATCTTATATTTATTTGCGCTATTTATATGCCACATAGGTTCTAAATCGCATAACTTACTGCCAAGAGTAATCTTTTTAACTTCTTCCAAAACATCATTCCAATTATCAAAAGATTTGTTACCAATCAATTCTTTAAAATTAAGTCTTATTGCATGGGATAAATATCTATTAACCCGTCCTTCTCGCTGTTCTATATCTATTGGGTTATTAGGTAGATTCCAATGATATATATTTCTACAATAGTGATGAAAATCCAATCCTTCTTGACCTACCGACGTTGTTGTAAGAACAAATGGACGAAAAGGTGAGTTAAAAACATCTCTTATGGATATCATTCTATCCCGCCCCTTATCTGTTTCAATTTTTTGTGTTCCATATTCCATCGCAAAGTGGCATCTTACTTTAACCTTTTCTTCTTTATCAAAGTCAACTTCTACAGTATTTGACCTTATTGTTAATGATGTGATAAATTGCTCACATATCTCATCAATAATTTTATCATCTTCAATAGAACCACTATTACTTTTTAAAAGAAATAAATACTCATCAATCATTGCCTGTATATTATTCTCTGTGCAATAATATAAGCACTTCTTCCAATATGGTTCATTCTTTTCTTTGAATAACCTATCAATTACTAAAATAGATTCAGATTTATTGAATAGTGTAAAAAATCCTAAAGCAATCTTAGTTGCATAATCTTGTAAAACATACAAATCAAATTCAGGGAATAACTTAATAAGGGTTCTATAAACACATACAGCTGGTGAACCTAATGAAATTAAAGATAAAGTATCATAAATATCAGAAGGTGCATCAGTATTAAAATTATTAGTTTCTGATATATTGCTCTTAAGATGCTCTAAGAACTGCCTTTTACCTTTTTGCTTAGTAGATTCAATATCTTCAACTTCTTCATCAGAGATACTATCTAACCAGGCACCTTCTAACCATTGTTCAATACTAAAACTATGTTCTTCACATGAATCTAATTGAAAGAGAGAATCCCAATACCAATGCTTAGAGAGATTAGAGTATGATTTATTATTTAAGGGGAGCTCTTTTTTTATTTCATTCTTAATTTTACAAATGAAGTCTTTTAATTTTACATTTCTAATATCATTAAAATTGAGAAGATAGACCAAATATTTACATGGATATAATAAAGTAGCATTACTAAATGAGTTAATACTATCATCAGAATTATTTTTAACAGTCCTAAAAACTAATCTTGGACCAGGTTGCTTTTTATTATTCTCTTTTTTAAAATATTTATAATTACTATTGGTAGGAATAAATTTATGTTCAGCTTCATAAGACAATAAAGCAGAAATTGCTCTTGGTACCATTTTCCATGAAGAAAAAATTAGAGACTTACTATAACATTTAGTGTTTCTATTGATATAGTCTGTTTCATAATATGGTATTGAAGCTGGAATCCATAAAAGGTTATCACTATCTTCACTAAAAACATTATCACTTAAAAGATCGAATTTACTATTTTGTCCTGCAAATGAATAAGTATAGTTATTCCATTTTTTGTATCCTAAATAGAATGAATCGAGACCTCTTTTTGTATCTTTCAACTTGTAACCATGTAAGAAAGAAAAAGGAAATGGTACTGATTTACAAAACTCAATTAATTGATGAGAAAATTTACTAGTTTTATGTTCTTTATTTAACCATTTTGAAATTTCTATACTATTAAAAACTTCGTTATTAGTAGGAATCAACTTTTTACTACTATCTTCATTAATAAGAGGTGTATTTACCACTATAGATCTTTCTGTTCTAGTTAAACATTTTAAATATTCACCAATTAATAAGTTACGTACATTTTGAAAATCATCATTTTCTAATAAAGGATTCAAATCATCTCTATTTTTACTTAGATATTCAAAATACTTATTCCTTAATTCAACTATTCTATAACCAATCTCTTTTTCTGAATTTTCTAATATAAAATCTAGAACTTTCTGAAAAGCTTCAAAATGATCATCTCCATTTTCTTTATCCAGTTGAGTACTAAAACTTTTAAATGGTGTAGCAGAAAGTAGTAAAATCTTTTTATCTGAACTGAAAACCTTCATTGCTGTCTGCTGAATCTCAGATATTCTAGAATTATCACCATCTTTACTGGTTATTAATTCATTAAACTTCTGAAACTCATCTAATATAAATATATCAGCATTTAGACATTCCTCAATAGCCACATCAGTTACTACCTTTCTTAATTCAACAACATAATTTCTAGATAAACTATTATCATATTCATCTAGAAATTTTAAAATGGTTCTCATAAGTTTTGAATCAATGATTTTTTGTAAAATAATGTTTTTTAACCCTGGTTTTAAATGTATTTCAGTTTTTAAATGAATTTTCCAGTTTTTCTTATCACAATCACCTTGGAGTAATTTACAAAGATTTATCATTCTACTATTTGAATGTTTTATACAGCTGTATGTTGATAAAATCTTATATAACAGAACTCTCTCATTAGCAATACCAAATGATTTAGTCATTCTAAGAGAAGTATTAGGCGTCAATGTACTTATTTGTAGACCGCTAACCTTCTCTTGTTTACAAACCATTAACATCAGACGGTTATACATGTTGGAAGTTTTGGAATTAGTAAAATCTAATTTCTTAATATTTTGCTGGGCTAAAACCTGATTAGAACAAATATATACAACATGTAAATTACCATCAGCTTTTTTTTCATAAAGTTGTTGTAGGATACCCCTTGCAACTACAGTTTTACCTAGACCAACCTCATCGGCAATTAGATACCTTTTACTTCTTTCTAAATGGATAAGGGCTTCTTTAACCGTTGAATTCTGGAAATCTGTTAAAGTCATTTTATTCCTTTTATATATTTTTTAAATGGTTTCCAAAATTGTTCAATTATTTTAAGTTCGTCTTCTGGAATATTATTATTCGACTCTAAAATAGAAATAACATGATCTATTTTCTGTAATTTCTTAGGTTCTTTGGCAGCAACTAATATCAAACTTTCATAAAGTGGAATATTAAACTCAACACCATTCTTAGAACCGAATCCTTCTGATGTTTCAACAAAAATTGGTAAGTCATTTGAAGATTCAGGATCACACTGAAGTAACCATGTTATATAGTTTATTAATTTATTTGTACTGTTAAATATTTCTGAAACTATTCGATTTTCCATTTTAGAGAAATAATCTGAATAATTTTTATATTCAACCTTTACAAGATATCTATATTTATTATAATCTTTATTTTTAATTGATATAATTATGAAGGATGTTAGAGAATCAAGCTCTAAGTTATCAAACAACACTTGTTTATCTAAAATCTTCTTTACAGACTTATTAGTAACCAAAGCAACTTCTACACACCAATTAGAGTATTTATCAGGAATTGATAAATTACTAGTAAATTCAATAGTATAAGAATCACTTTCCTTATCTTTTGTTATTATACCGGATAAAGGAGATACTTCTAGTAACCTACGAATCTGATCTGCCTGCTTAATATTCTCACTATCATCTTTAATGATTTCATCACTTCTAATATACGGTGAAAATAGTTTTATTTCTTCTTCTTTATCCTTATAATCATTAATTTTATAAACTGTATTGTCTATTAGTGTTTCTAGTATGTTTTCAATTTTAATTTTGTCTCTATGAGCAACCATTTCTATTGCTGCTTCCTGATTTTGACTAAAAGCAGAATTAGTACAGTTATTTGATCCGAGAATAATGTGAGTATGACTTCCTTTTTCCCACAGGTAACACTTTGCATGTAAATCCATTTTTATAAGATTGTTTATATCATTATTTGTAATTTCATCTAGCAATGATAGACCATCAATAATTTCATCTTTCAATGTATAACATTTAAATTTATCTAGAGTATTTGTATTTATTTTATTTAATGCGTCATCTTTTGAAAGTAAGTAAATAACACCATCTGAACAGTTTTTTATTTCTGTTAGTTTTTCTTCAGATAAGAAAGGAGATATTATTACAGTATTTTGCATTTTATTTGGAAAAGAGAAGTTATCATTAGGAAAGCCATGAAACAATACTTTTGATATATCATCAGGATTTTTAAATTGAACTTGTTCTAGCTCTTTAACTATATTACTTATAAATTTTTTATCTTTACTATCATGTGTGAAAGAGTTTAAAAAAGTTATTAAAGATTCATTATAATTTCCTGTTTTAATCTTACCATCTGCATGATAAGTTACATCCCAATTATTAGTATCTGTGATATTTTTACTCATGACAATAAGTCTATATATTTTTTCATTTGAGTTCTTACAATTAAATTTTATTAACCAGACCTTTGGATGAAAGCTACCTTTTTTATTACGAACGGACTTAATACAAGGCTCTAAAAGTGTAAAAACTGGGCTAAAAGTTTCTGGAACTTTTATTCTTCCATAATGTCCATAAATACGTAATTTCTCCTTAGCCTCGCTTAAAGCTGTAATAACATCATAACGTTCACCTTTAATATCTTCTAATATTTCCTTACTTAAAAAGAGTGAAACTGCGCATGCTAAAACCATTGTAAGATCCATACTGAATGTTAAACCCAATGCTTGTTCAGTTTCATATCCTTCAGGGGGAGTTAAAATATCTGTATATGTTGTAATATTACTACTTCTTAGCATAGGTCCAACCCCTTATAGATATCTGTTAGAATATTTTTTACTTGGTTAAATCTATAATCTTGATATTTCATTCCATACCAAACTCTATTAAAAACTTCAGGAGGAAGTTTACTTTTCTTTAGTCTTGCTCTTCCTGTTTTACTTTTGAATTCTTGCTCTTCAATAAGTTTCTTTAAAATATCCATAGATTTACCACTTTTAATTGATGAAACCCAATCTTCTACAAACTTATTTGCCTTACTTTTAACTTCTTGTAAACTTTCTAAATGATTTATATGGTCATATTTAACATTCTTAATATCAAGTAACCACAACCTAAACTTTTCTGTATACTCTTCAAGTATCTGTGAATCTTCAATTTTTTCTTGTAGTAAAAGATTATATAATAGATGTGCTCCATACATATAATATGAGAAGTTGTATGCATTTATAACTCTTTTCTTAAGATTTTCATTAGAAATATCATCTATATATTCTTTATAAAATTCATAAAATGAGTCACAGCTTAAGAATTTCCTTCCTAACTCATAATCCACTAGTAAGTTAAGAAATAGACAATCTTTATTATCATCTACTAACTTCAATTTCATAGTTTCTATCAAGTATTTTGCTTCACTATCCGTTAAGTTAATATTTTTAGGGTCAAAACTAACTATTATCTTTTCTTCTAGTGATATTCCAGATTTATCTGTAGATGAATCTGGTACATCTTCTTCAGAATAATGGTCTGGATTCACTTTATTACGATTTTGCTCAAAATAGTGTCTCAAGCTTCTATTATGTAAATTATTTCTAATAATTCCTAATACTTGCTGACCATTCCAATATATAGAAGAAGGTTTTCTTTGAAGTGATTTAGCATTATCTAGAGTAATTCCGAAAATACCGTTTTCATCCTTTCCTCTATAAGTTGATGCCATACATTCAAGATATTCAGATTCCTTCTCTTGAAAATATTTAACTAAAGTAATATTAGGTTTATCTTTTCTATACCTTGCTACAATAATAGGAGTAAATAAAAAATACTTAGCTCTAGTTTGGATTGTTGATAGACCAGGAAATAGAGAGTCAGATATAACATCCCTACTAACACCAATTCCTAGTTCATCGACTACCCCTTTACCTTTTAAAACACTTATAATAGCTAAACTTCTATCTCTATCTTTACTTGAAAAGTTTATCCAACCCCAACCTGATTCCATATTTTTTATTTCCTATTTATAGATTTAACTTAAAAAGTATCAAAATAGCTTATTTTATTAGCAATTTTAACATTTTATCTATATAAGAGTTTTTGTCGTCTGTCATAAATAGAACATGATTGTCTTCAAGTTTTTTCTGATCAACACCCCAACGTAGTTGTGGGAATTGGGTCCATGAAATGATAAAACTATTAAGAATAATATCCGGTTTATTGAAACGTAATTCCAGGTCTTTTATCTTTTTATGGAATTGGATTTTTGGATCTCCAAGGCCACTTCCTGTTAAAATACCATGTGGTTCTATAAATGTTATATATTGCTTATCACCTACTATCATCCAAAGGATAAAATCGGGATAAAAGCCACCAGCCTCAAAGAAGCCAACACCTTTTCCACGGCTTAAATTACGTAATAAAAAGAGTTCAACTCCATCATTAGTTAGTTCTTTTTCATTAACTTCAGACCACTCTTTAAGGTCAGTTACAAACTGGAACTCACTTTCATTTAGTGAAACTGGCAATATTGTAATCTTACCCCCTTTTCGTACATGGAATAGGGGTTGGAAAAGATGCATTCCAAATCTACAAGCTTGTAAATCTCTTGCTTTTAATAGTGAATCTTTATTCTCTTCAAGATCTTTTTGCATTTTTTCTATTCCGAGAATAACTTGATCTTCATTTCCGTCTACAATTAGCTGATAATACTCTTCCTGGGGAATATTATCATCATCGGGACTAAGTTCTCGAAGTTCTAGACGTGGCTCTATAAAAGCTCGTTTACAATAATTATAATAATGATCTGCAAATCTTTTAAGTAGTTCAGTACATACTTGTTGTAAAAGTAATACTCCCTCAAAATTTACTGGATTTAATCTAGCTGTGGGTAGGAATAATGTGTACCAGTTTTTATTTAACAATAGTTGTTTTATTGCTGCTTTACTTATATTTAAATTGTACCAACTTCTTTCTCTTTTAAATCGCTCAAGCTCAAAGTAAATTGAATCAATATTTATTAAGGTTAGATGTTTTTCATCAATTTTCACTTCATCTTTGATTGACGAATCAGCTGTTTTATTCGATTGGATACTTTGAATTCTTGGATACCAATCTGAAATAATAGGATGAATCTTTAAATAGTCATCTAATGTTCCTAATGTTGGAACAGGTGCATCCTTTTTAAAATCATATTCGTTTCCATCGTCTGTTTTTCTTTTTGGTCTAATAATTTGTAATTTTTTACCAAAATCGTATGTTACATTTAAAGGAATATTAAAAACCCGGCGTTTTTCGTTTCCTGGTAGACCTTCATCTATGAGAAATTGGCGAAATTTTTCCATAAAATCTGCTTCTATTCCAAAAACATTTAGAGTTTCCAGTTCAGAGATGTGTAATGGTATTGTTGGTGCATTAGCATGACCACTACGTTTTAAACTCCAGTCGTAACCTTTTAGACGAACACCACGTCCAAATAGCTGGATTATTTGTGCTCCTTCACTTTTACCTACATGCATTAGTCCTAAAGTACTTACTCGCCAACAGTCCCAACCTTCTACAAATTTCTTTGAACCTATTAATAAATTAACAGGAGATGTAGAATCTTTTACAGTTTCAAATGTAGCCTCTGAGAAGTCGCTATCATGAACAGTAAGGGATAGGCCATTTTGTCTTGAAACTGTTTCTATATGGTCTATAAGAGCTTTAGCATCACCAACATTAATTAATCCAAATGGTGTCTCTGAAGTTCCAACTCGTAGTTCTATCTCACCGGATTCACCTTTAACCCTATAAAGAGCTAAATGGCCCCCTGAATTTGAATTAAAAAGTTTGGTTAAAATTCCATGGTAAAGATCTTCATAAGTTTTGCCACTTTGGTTTTTAGCCAACCAGTTAAAACTGCCTTCAAAGATATCAACTCCATTAGTATCCAATAACCCTGTATCCTGTCCACTTCCTGTTAAAATTTCTTCCATACGTCTTAATGCATTTGTTTTATTTGATAAAAAATCTGCAAAAAAAGTTATAATTTGAGCGACATCTGTAGCAACAATCTCGTCATCTTTACCTAATTTTCCACTGGATACTGTACTTCCAACAAATACCCATAAGGGTTTTTCTATATTAAATGATACAAATAATTTTGATTTTTCATGATATATATCTAATTGCTGATAAAATTTTAAAAGACATGCTGTAAGGTAAATTGATTTTGTCTCATCAAAGGATTTTGGTAAGTTTAAAATTTGATAATCTTTTCCAAATCCATCTTCATAAAACCATCTATAGGAATAATCGAAGATAACTGTTTTGGCATAGTCATCTTCATGGCTTGTTCCAGAAACTGCCTGATCAAAGGTGGCTGAATATTCGAAGGTAAATCCCTTTTCACATAGTGATTCCCTATTTCTAAACCAAGTATTATCTACACTTCCACCTGATAGTCCTCTATGGCCTTCATCTACTAAAAGTAGGTTTTGATCCCCTAAACTTCTAGTTGCTATAGTATTAGGGCCTTCTTTATCTGCTAATTTTGTTATTTCAATAACATCTACTCGCATTGTACCGTTAGCATTTGTAAATAGATTATGACCCTCTTTTGAAAAGTGTGAAGCATCTATATTACTTTCTGAAAACTCAACTATATGCTGTTCACTTAATCTTTCATTTGGAGATATTAAAATAGCACGGGAAAGTTCTCGTCCTTTTCCATAATGCTTAGAAAAATGCCTATATTGTAGTACATTTACATGCATTAACAGTGTTTTTCCAGATCCTGTTGCGTTCTGTAATGATAATTTATTTAAATCATCGTAGGTAAAATATGAAATATTACTATAATCCAGCCATTTACTATTAAACTGATCGACATAGGTGTTTAGGGATTTTAATAAGAAATCCCTGTCTCCAAAGTATTTATCTAAATATATTTCTACAAAGAGTAATGATAGCCACTGGTAATATTTCCAGACAATTTTTCTATTTCTTCTCTCATTAATGGCCATAGTATGCCTTACGATGTTCTCTTCATATACTAATAACTGAGCTCTGGTTATTGGGTTTACTTCATCGAAAAAGAGTTCACTTTCTGTAAGTACATGGAAAAAATGATGTAGATTATCATGATCCAAACCTTCCATTTTAGAACCTTTTAACGATGTAGCCAGTTTATGAAATGGACGTGTTTTATCTTCTGATAGAGGATTTATGCCAAATTGAGTAAGTAACCACTGGTTTAATATTAGTTTATCCCTAAATTTATGTTGCTTAGGTCCTTTTGCTTTACTTTTTGCCATTATTTATGTTCCTTTTTACTGGAGGATTCTATCTTTTTCATCTCTCTATCTAGATCGCTCTCGAATAGTCTATCTTGAACTATTCTATATTTCTCAAATTCACTATGTGCAAACTCTTTTGCTATTTGTGCTGATATGGTTCCTGCATCCTGGAGTATTTCTCTATCATCAAACTCTAGGAACTGATCCAGTCTTTTTGACCAATCTTCCATGGTCATGGTAATTTTTCTAAGAGCTCTACCTTCTGCAAGCTCAAGGTATGCATTAACAATTCTACTAAGTCCATCTATCTCTTGTTTAGTTAGATAATTTTTGGCAACAGATACATCTGTTTTTACAATCTTTCCATCTGGGGAGTTTTTCCATGAAGTAAGCCCCATATTAGATTTGTCACTATCTGCCCTTTCTTTTATTAATTCTGAAGCAGTATGTCCATGTATAGCAAAATGTAGTTTGTTTTGAACCTTAGAGAAAAATTCTTTGGTTAGTGGTGCATTTTTATTGTAATCTACACTTGTTGCATAAATATCAGCAATTTTTTGGTAAAACCTTCTTTCTGAAAGTCTTATCTCTCTAATTTCTGCTAAAAGATGTTCAAAATAATCTTCACCAAGGAAAGAACCATTTTCCATTCGCTCTTTATCTATAACAAAACCTTTAATTGCAAACTCTCTTAGTATCTGGGTAGCCCACTGTCTAAACTGTGTTGCACGGACAGAATTCACCCTATATCCAACAGATATAATTGCATCGAGATTATAATGTTTTGTGTTATAATTTTTTCCATCAGAGGCAGTTATCCGGAAATCCCGGATAACTGAATCGATGTTTAATTCCTCTGATTTAAATATGTTTTTAAGGTGCTCGTTAATAGTTCTAACATCTACATTAAATAGTTGTGCCATTAGTTTTTGAGTTAACCAAATAGTATTATCTTCATACCTAGATTCGATACTCTTTTCACCTGATTGTGCAGTAAATATTAGAAATTCAGCTGTAGAGTTACGAATTAATTTCTGTTTAGAATCATCACTTTCTGGCATTAGGAGTTATCCCCTGTATCCCACATTTTTTTATGAAACTCTTCTTCTATTAACCGAACTTTCCAGTTCTCATCATCCTGTTTTAAATTAGGTAGATTATTAGAACCGTTAATATATATAGTATCAAATTCAAAATCTGTAGTAGATAGTCTATATTTCTTAAACCATTCATCTAACATTAAATTATCTTCTTCTAAATTACCTGTAAGGTTTCTCCAAACTATTAATACCTTCTCTTTTAGTCCATTATTAGGACTATTAGAGTTAGCAGGAACCCAACCTTCTATTTTTCTAAATAACCACTTACCTGTTTCAGATAGAGTAATTTTCCCATCTAATACAAGTTTTGTATGTTGATCTTCAGGTAGTTCAGGATCTGGATTTCGAATAAAACTAGCACTAAATGATTGTGTTCGTGCCATATTCTCCAAACGTAGCCCAATTAAATAGTTAAATGTCTCAATTATATCTATATTTTTTGTTACTTGTTCATCACTCCCTGGCTTTTTAACTTTAAGAGAATATCCAAATGGATTAGAAAAATTATCAATATTTAATAATGACTGACTTCCCCTAGTCTCTACATCTAACATATAACGAAGCATATAATCTTCCCGTAAAGAGTTATTCTTCTCCATTAATCTATTACGATTAGTATCTTCATCAAAGGATAGATTATTAAGTGTATCTTCATAGGATTCTAAACGTAGATATTTAAAACACTGTGATATTCCACTATCCCGAGAAACTGGTTTACCATCTTTCCAATCTGTAGAGTAAATAACCTTAACTATTCGTGGTTTAGTGACTGTATCAAAATAGTCACCCATCTCAACAAGGATAAACTTACGGTTACCACCATCTTCACGATTAAGATTGATAACAGCATGACCTGTAGTTCCTGAACCAGCGAAGTAGTCTAAATATAGGGAAGAATCTCCTATTTTTAATAAATAGCCAATTAAATCCTTTGGTTTAGGATAACTAAAATATATTTTCATGTGTTCTAGTTCATATTTCATCTTTTCTGTTGTAGTAAAATTTCTTAATACAGAAACAATATTTCTTGAAGCTTCTTTTTCCTTTATATAATAAACCGTACCTTTTTCTGATAAATAAAATGCTATAACTCCATCCTCGTCATAGTAAGAAACACAATCATTTTCTATAAACTTCTGAAGTTTATTTAAATTTGCCCAGCCAGCTGAAACCTTTAAAGGAGCTAATAATTTACCACCAGAGAAATAAGCATCATTGAATTTTATAGGAAAATTTACATTATATTTTTTGTTTAAATTACGTGGATAATATGACAAACTTCCTAATTCATCAAAATACCCAACAGATGGAACATCTTTATTAATAATACCTTCATTACCTTTAACAGGAAAACCAATAGGTAAAGTTACCTCTGAATAAGGATTTGCAACACCATTTTTTGTGATAGAATTTTCTGCTATATTCTTCCAAAGATTACTTTCTTTCCTTGTGTTCGGGTCTATAACATTCCCATATGTAGATTTAGGTGTTTTCTGGGCCAGAGTAATGTATTCATGGTTAACTTTAACTTCAAACTGATTATCTGTACGGCCATCAGTATTCCAAATAAGATTTGTTTTGAAATAAAATGTGTTTTGAAATAAAAGATTTTTTAGGTGATCATTTTCATTATCATCGTTGCTAATAAACAATAAAGAATCCGTAGACAATATTGTCTTAACCTTTGATAAAGAAGAATTCATTAGTGAACTCCAGGTAGAACTTCTATACCCATCTTTATATATAAAACCATCTTTCCCTGTATTATACGGAGGATCAATATAAACACACTTAACCTGTTCTCTATATCTGTCTTGTAATAAATTTAATGCCTGAAAGTTTTCTGAATGTATTAATAACCCATCACATTGTTCATCAAAATCATTTATAGATTCAATAAGTTTTGCTTTGAAATCTTCTGAGAAGAAGGCTGTATCTAAGACTAACTTATCATTAGTTTTTAGGAAATCTATAGTTAATGGATTTGTATATGATGGAGTTGTATTAGTTAATAGATCACCATTTGTACCTTGTATATCATCTATAGCAAATAGTTTTATCCACTCTTCTCTTTGTTCGTTGTTATCTGCTATTTCCTGATATAACTCTTTAGGAACTCTATCAAGGGTTATACAGTAGTTTGTTTCTGTTACAAACTTCTTTTTAAGCCACAGTTTTTTCTGGAAGTCCTCTAGTTGAGCAAGGAACTCTATAAGTTTTGTTGATATTTTTCTAATTACTTTTATTTTTGCTAAGTAACTCTCTACAGTTGGTGCTTCTGCATTTTCTATGTCATCAAGATTCATAACTTCATTTTTAATATAAAAATCTAACTCTCTTTTAAGGAAGCCACTTAAATCTTTATGTATAAAATAATCGCAGGTATTTCTTGCCGTATATTGGTTTATATATTTTACAAGTATAGGACGATTAGGGGATTTATCTGTTGGTGCTTTTAATGAAAGTAAGTCTTTGTATTGTTTCGATCCTTCTAGGTTTTCAAGGGTATCTAAGACTATTTTACCAATATTTAGATTAGGTAAATCGCCTTTATTAATACCTTTACCATAAATTTCTTTTAATTCTTTTTCAGTTTTTGCATCAACATCGTTCTTTCCACCTGGGAGAGTTTTATATTCAAAGTTTATTACAAGTTCTTGTTTCTCATTAAATTCTACAGGACTTCCATCGTATAAAACAAAGAATCTTTTTTTATCTTCAGTTGCTTTAACATTACCATGTTCACCCTCTGCGGCATCTACAATTCTAAAGTGAACCTTTAGGGATTCAGGAATAGAGAGAGAACTTCTCTCTAATTCACTCATTTTTTTAATATCTGCAGATTGAGTTATATCAAAAGTAAAGTTAGAGAAATATTCTGCTGTTTTAATATAATACTGGTCAGCATTTGCCCAGTGAAGTTTAACTTCCTCTCCATTATAAGGAATAGAAAATGGTGCAGCTTTTCCGCTGTTCTCTTTACTATAATAACGTCTTGAGATAAAGTCACCCTCATCGTAATAACGTTCAAAAAAACGATATAAATGATCGTAAACATCGGCTTCTGCACCAGCAGAACTTAAAATAGCATCATATTTTTTTCTAGCCTCTTTTACCCCATCTGTTAATTCTGGGTCTGGAGCACCATATTTTATTGCTTGCTCAATTGCTTTATGAATCTCATCGGAGACTTCTGTTTTTCTATTTTCATCAACCTGCCCAAATGCATCCTCAATAATTTGAAGTAAATCCTTATCTATAAAAGTAGATATTTGTTCTGCTTTTGCATGCATTATTCTATAAAAACCAAAATCTAGGTCAGGTTGATCTAATTGAAATAGTTCTGTTAGCTTATTTAAAAGTTTTTTCTTGTATTTTTCTGTAGTAACCATGTTATATCTCCTAAATTAAACAACAACCCAACGGATTGTAAATAAATCGTCTATTTTTGTTTTTTGTACCATTCTTTTTGTCAATTGAAGAACTAAAGAGTCTCGCTTTTCTGATATTTCATCTTCAACTTCAAATATCTTTTGCTGTTGAGTTCTACGTATTTTTTCAAGGGATTTTAACTCATTTTGTAATTCTGCCTGATCCTGTATGTTCTCAGCTAATCTCACATTTCTTCTTATCTCAGCTATTTGCCGTTTAGTATCATCCATCTCTTTAGACGCTGCTTTTTCCATGTCTTCTGCCCATTTATCCAACTGGATACAAGCTTCTGACAAGTGCTTATTATTTTCTTCAAGATTTTTAGCAATTGTAGATTGAATATGACATTCACTATCCTGCTTTAATCTTTTAATAATATCATCTGGAATTGTTATATCATCTTTTTCGTAACCTATACAATTGAAAATCTTTTCACAAGTCTCCTGGGATAAGTTTTTACCAAAATTATCAAATCCGCTAAAAAGCAGATATTCTTCAACTTCGAAGGATAAAACTTCTAATTTTTGCAATATTAACCAACCAGATTTACCCTTTAAATTTTCAACAAGACTAATTTTAGTGGGATTATTTGTTATGTCAAAATAGACAACCTTAGAATCTCCACTGTATTTAGATGCAATAGAGAGTACATTTTCACCAAGAGGGTGACTTAATCTGTAAAGAAATTCGTTATTTTGTATATCCCTATTTTTTGTAACAAGATTATATGTTCCAACTCTAATATTATTTTTTTGTGGTTCATGTAAATTAAAGCTATAATTTATATCATTAAAGTCTGCTTCTTTATTTAAAACATATTTTGTAACATCCCAGAATAGTTTTCCTATTTTATCTAGTTTATCTTTAGCTCCTGCAAGGTTTACTTTTAAACGTTCATGGACATCTTCATCGAAGTTTTCAAGGAGAGTCTTCCTTGTATCTGTCATTCTAGCCTGTATTGTTTGATCTAATTCATCTTGTAATTTTTTAAAGGCCGATTTAATCTCTTTTTCACTTCTGCATTCCTGATAAATTTCCAACACTCTTCTTTCAAAGTCAACACCGGATTCTATACTTCCTAAAACATCATCAGATGCGCCAAAAACTCCACTAAATAGATTGAACTTTTGATCTAGTAGTTCGTAAACTCTTATATCAGCTTGGTTTTTCTCATTTAAAAAATTAATTACTACAACATCAAATTTCTGCCCATAACGGTGACAACGACCAATTCTCTGCTCAATTCGTTGGGGATTCCATGGTAAATCATAATTTACAAGTAAGGAACAAAATTGCATATTTAAGCCTTCAGCTCCTGCTTCAGTTGCAATAAGAATCTTTGCATCATTTTTAAAAAAATCAAGAATTGCAGCACGCATATCTATTTGCCTTGAACCTGTTATTCTCCCTGTATCTTTATTATCATTAACCCAATTAGCATAAATTGTTTTATTTAATTCACTTTTGTTAGTTCCATTAAATGTAACTACTTTATTGGCATAACCATTATTTTCAAGATATGTATATAACCAGTCCTGACTACGTCTTGATTCGGTAAAGATAACAGCTTTTTCAGCTGCACCCATTTCTAACATTTGTTCAAAACCAATATCTAAGGCTGTTAAAAGAGCTTTAGTTTTTGTATCTACCCCAATATCTTCAGCCCAGTGGATATAACTCTCTATTTCTTTTATCTCTTCTTTTAGTTTTTTTATCTCAATAATTTTCTTAGTATTTAAATCATCAGTTGGAGCAATATCTTGTTTTTCAGAATATTCATCATCATCTTCTAAGATTTCATCTAATAGATCAGAATCAATATCGTCTTCTGCAATTAGGATTTCTGTAAAGTTTGCACTTTCTTTGGTATTGTCGTAAAGTTTTACAAGCCTATCTTTTATTATATTTAGGGTTCCAATGAGAGCTATTGGAGATGATGAGAGTACTTTTCTAATAAGCATTATTAACAAGTGCTTTTGTCTAATTGGGAAAGCATAGGTATCGTCACGCATTAGATAATCTGAAATTTCAACATACAATTTATGTTCTTGTTCTGTTGGCTTAAATGGTCTGGTGATTAAATTTCTTTTTGTATAAGGGACATATTCAACAACTTGACTTCTTAGGGTTCTACTACAAAAACTTTGTAGACGGTCCCGTAGAGTGCTAAGATCCCCGCCATTATTTATAAACTGTGACCTGAATGAGGATAAATCTCCAAAAATATTTTCGTCAATAATAGTAGATAACCCATACAGCTCTAAAAGGGAGTTTTGTAAAGGTGTAGCTGTTAATAGTATTTTTTTTCTACCTAAAGTAGCAAGTTTTACTGCTTGCCCTATTCTATTGCTTTCACGGTATGCATTTCTTAATTTATGTGCTTCATCAATTACAACTAGATCCCAGGGTATTGAAGTTACTTCTATAGATTTGCTTGCTATAAAATTCATGGAACAAATAATAATTTTTTTTTCATGGAATGGATTTGGGTTTCCTCTCTTTTGGATATCTTTAAATGTTTTAGAATCCAATATTTGGGAAGGTAGATTAAATTTCTCTTCCATTTCCACAGCCCACTGTTTTCTTAAAGAGGCTGGGCAAATTACTATAATGCATCTTTTATTCTCGGACCAACTTTGACATAGGACTAAACCGGCTTCTATAGTTTTACCTAGCCCTACTTCATCTGCTAATAGTACACCTTTAGATAGTGGTGATCTTAGGGCAAACATTGCAGCTTCGATTTGGTGTGGATTTAAATCAACACAAGCATCAAAAAGTGCTTTACCTAGTCGGTCTACGCCGTTACCACCAACTCTATTCAGTTCATGGGCATAATATTTTACATGATATTTTGTTAGTTTGGAATCATTCATTTTTAATTATTACCCCTTGAACTATGTTTTTTAAATTTGTATTAGTAAAATCCTTACATTAAAATAGTAAGCTGCATGTTTTAATAGTTTACAATAATTATTAAATTCAGTGAACCATATTTTTTGGCTATGATTTAATACAAATTGTCTTTTTTAATCCTATTTACTAAAATCTAAATATGTTAGATAGTAACTCTTGTTATGTTGGTATAGACACATTGTTGTCCATTTTAAATATATTTTTATTTATTAATCCCTAGCTTAATACTTCCTCCAAATTTAAAGTACTTTCCTCTATTTCAAGAGTACCAACATCTTTAAGCTTTCTAATTATTGCATTTGTTCTAGTATTTTTAAGATGATCAATAGAATTTGCAGCTGAACTTATTTGCTTATGAACTTTTTCTAAGTGATCTTCGAATTTAACAAACTCTGTTTTTACCTCTTCTAAAACCTTCCAAACTTCGCTACTTTTCTTTTGTACTGCCAAAGTTCTGAAACCCATATTAAGGCTACTTAATAACGCAGAAAGTGTCGTAGGACCTGTTACAGAGATTTTATATTTTTTTTGTAACGTTTCTACAATACCTGGTTCCCTTAATACTTCTGCAAAAAGACCTTCTACTGGTAAAAACATAATTGCAAAATCTGTGGTGTGTGGAGGATCAAGATATTTAGTTGAAATATCTTTTGCAAAACTCTCAATAGATTTAATTAGATTTTTTCTTGAAAGTTCTATCCCTACAGTATCACCTTCATCATAAGCTGTTACAAGCCTTTCATAATTTTCAATTGGAAATTTAGAATCAATTGGTAACCACACCTCTTTTTCATCTGACTTCCCAGGTAATACTACCGCATACTCAACATTAGCCTGACTACCTTTTTTTGTAGCAACATTATGCGAATACTGCTGAGGTGATAAAATCTCTTCTAAAATATTCCCTAATTGATATTCACCTAGAATACCTCGCGTTTTAACATTAGATAAGACCTTCTTTAAATCTCCAACACCTGTTGCTATTGTTTGCATTTCTCCTAGACCTTTATGAACAAGTTCAAGTCTTTCGCTTACCTGCTTAAAAGATTCCCCTATTCTTTTTTCTAAAGTGGATTGAAGTTTCTCGTCTACTGTATTTCTCATTTCGTTAATCTGTTTAGTATTCTCTTCTCGCAAATGATTAAGATGTTTTTCAATTGATTCTTTTATCTCTTTTAATCTAATTTCAGAATCTTTATTCGCATCTGTGTTTTGTTTATTAAACTCTGTAAATCGAGTCTGTAATAGATCTTTAATTTCTTTAATATTTTCTGTAGTATTTTTGTTTAGATCTTGTTGGTTCATTGAAAACTTAGTGAAGTTCTTTTCTAAAAGTTCTCCTAAATCCTTAGTATTAGTTTTAAACTCTTCTTTAAAAGAGTTAATTGTTATTATCTGAGATTCTTTGAAGGAATTTAACGTAGTAGATTGTTCTTCTCTATTATTCTTAGCCTGTTCATTTATCTCTGTTCTATTAGTTTTAAAGTCTTCTTTAATATCTTTATTTGATTTTTCTAATAAAATATCAAATTTTAATATTTGATCTTCCAATTCTTTTAACTGGGGTTTAATGTCTATATTAACTTTTCGCTTTATAGTCAGAATTATATTAACTATAACTACAAGAATTAATACACCTAATAAAATATTTGTCATAACTACCACCTTTTTATATATATTTTAAAATAATTATCTAATCTTAAAGCGAAAGGTTGGTTCGCATTATAAGTGTTCTAACTCGATTTTCAATTTTTTGTGTAACTACTACATAACAGATGTATTGTAAAACGCAATTTCATTTAACTGTTATATAAGTTGGCCACTCTTCATATCGTCTTAAGTATACTTTTTTATCCCTCTCTTTTAATTCTATTATCTGTTTTTGTATATCAGAATGAAATGGAAAGTATTTTAATTCTCTATCGGTATAACTAGGTTTCCAGGCACCCACACCCTGATCAAAAATGATCTCAGTTTTTGTATTATTATCCCATGTAATTGTTAAAACTCGACCATGGGGTAAATTTCTCTGATCGATTACAGTAAAATGCACATTTGTATCTAATTTTTCAAACAACCAGTTGTTGGCTACTTTTTCTAAGTAACTCTGATTACTCCAATCATTATCTAAGAAATTGCATTCACCAGCGCCTCTGTAATTCATCGATGTCTCAATATGTATTTTAGGTTTATTTTTTCCAATTATTGCTTCAAGAAGGTTACCAAGTAATAATATTGACCAAGGAGACCTTAAATACCTATCACTATAGCTAACTTCAATAATGTTATTAGTTGTCATTTTATTATAAAAAGTTGAAGCATGTTCTTTGAATAAATTGTGTAGCTTATTCTTCATATTATAAGTGGGACCATCTAGCTCTCTAATAACATTAATAATGTTTGCATTTGCTTCATTTTTTATTTCAGGTATATCTATTTCTACTAGATCTGCAGAGACACTGATAGTTGTACTAACCCATGTAGCAGGTTCATTAGAGTTTAACCAGAACTCTCCTGGAATGTTAGAATTTTCATTATTTGAATATAAATTATAGCTATTTAATTCAGATTCTATTGATACTGAAATAAAACAATTATGAGCGTTGCTCGTGTGTGTATAAAATGTCACTTCATTGTCTATAAACCTTCTAATAATATTTGATTCTATTTTTTTAAAATTGTAATTTTCCGAAAAAACAAGATTCAAGTTAAGACTATACTCTAATTTCCATAACAATAATTTGTTAATAAAATTAGGGTTCATAAGATCAAATTCATCACTATCTGAATTTAGATATACATAGATATCTTTAATTTTGTCATTAGAGTTATTCCTTAATGAATTTTCTATATAAGGAATGGGGCCATAGGAGCAATACCTTGGATTCTCTAGTGTATCGAAATCATTTGAAGTTGTTAAGTAATTAAGTATTTTTGTTCTTTCTACCCACTCGAGAGTTAGTTTCCTGTCTAATTCACTTCTTTCTATTCTACTATCACCAGCAGCTAAACAATGTGAACATACATTTTCGCAATTTGCCGGGCAATTTAATTTATTAAAAGCATTTCTAAGAATATTATTGATATCTTCAAGTGCAGTTGTACAAAAACCAGCTCCACCACTTGCATTATCATAAATCTGAATTACAGTTCGTGTTACTCCTGTATCAATATCCTTTTCAGCCCTTGTATTAAATCCCATTTCTGTACTTAAAACTCCTAGATAGTCAGCAATTGAATCTCTAATAGCAACAGACAAAGTAGTTGTTATTATTTTATCTTCAGGACTGTCAGAAAGCCATGAATTTTCGATTAATGGATTTCGTAGAATTATTTCAATAACATCTGTATTTATATGAAATCCTAAATTTAAATCTTTAATAACATGCTCTGCACTACATTTTATATCTTTACCAGAAGGAGCTATTCCACCTAAAGGTCTATGTTCTGTTCCTAATTTCAAAGATGAAGGTAATTCTCCATTTTTTGTCATAGATTCTGCTTTTCCACATTGAAAACAGATAGCAAACCCTTTATTAAACTCTCCTGAAGATTGATATAAAACTTTTCCACCATCTCCATAACGAATAAAACCACATCTGTAATCAGGTAATGCTAATTGGATTCCATCTAACTGAACCTTTGGTTTATCCATTTTAATAAATTTCTGACTACTTACATCGTTTGTTGTAGGTGTAAAAAAATCTGTTCTAAAACCTAGTGGTCTTAAATATTTTTTTATTTTTTCGTTAGGAATCTCTTTATTACAATTTGAGCAATATACTTCATTATTACTATAGAATTTTTCAACTATTCCGGTCTGACCACAATTAGGACAACTCCATGAAATATTTATTTTTTGTGATTTCCAGTTTAAATTTACACCATGGGATGTATAAACCCTTCCATCAATAACAATCTGAGAACCAGGTGCATATTCTCTTATAGCTATTTCTAGACTTCTAGATGGTTGTTCTTTATAGTCGAACATACTATCTTCCCGGGAGTTAATTATCTTTTTCTTTTCTTGATATTTAAAATCAGCTATATTGTAAGTATTTAAATTAACTACATTAGTTGGGAATCCATAGACAGGAAGATAACCTCTTGTTGAAAGCTCTCTAAGAAGATATTCACTTTCATGATTTTTTAATTCAAACTCTAGTGCTTTTTTGTAAGCTTGTTGATCAGCATCTTTACTTTTTTCTACACTTTCTATTTTTGAATTAATTTTATTGAAATCATTAATCCATCTTTCTTCCAATGTTTCTATATATATTATTGAATCATTTAAAATAATATTTAAATGTTTTGATTGTAAAACCGTTCCAAAAATTAATTCACGAATATTTAGCCCAATATCATTGTTACAATTTCTTAGCCAATCTTTATATCCTTTACAATTTGAATTATTACCTTTATAAAACCATGAAACAGTCAACTTCATCCTATCACCATTATTATCTGTGCAAGTTCTTAGGTATGTAGATAGGAGTAAAGAGTTAACATGCCTTTCTACTATTCGTTTTGAACTAAGTGTTATAGAAGGTGCAGGTATTTCTGTTACAAAGGGCCATTTAGAGTTTAAAAAAGCTCTTTGATTGTGGGGATCTGATTTACAAAGAGTATATGCAATGGCTCGTGATTCATTCCTTCTACCTGCTCGCCCAGCTCTTTGTAAATAATTTGCAGGATGTGGTGGAACATTATTCATTACAACTGCTGATACACCACCTATATCAACTCCCATTTCCATAGTTGTGGAACAATTAAGTACATTGATATCCCCAGTTTTAAATAGTTCCACATATTCATCTAATCTTGTAGAAGATTGCTGGGCAGAATGCTCTGCCGTTCTATAATAAAAGCCCCCTTCTACTATTCTATCACTAAGGTCAGTCCATAAATTATGACTTCTTAGTTTCTGAATCTCATTATTACTTAATATTTTATTTCGAATATCAGAAATCTGATCTTCAACATTTGATGGAGATGACAGAGATACAAAGTTTGGAAGCTTAACTTTTTCACAAAATAACTTCGTCCTTTTCTGTTATTAGGTAGATATGGTGTTAAACCACAAAAAGTGGTATCTAATAATCTATTAGTTACAGGACATATCCAGGCTTCATTTGGTAAAGAAAATGTCATTGAATCTAAATCTAATGAGTAGTTTGGCATAAATTGGCTAATTATTTTTGTTTTATCTACTAAATCTATCCATGCATGTTCAAGCCAGCTATTAATTTTGTCTTTATCCTCAGGATTTTTTTTATCTAAACCTGTAGCTTCTTCAAGAAGTTTAACAAGCCTATTCGCTTGACCTTGTTTGTATTTGGGCCATTTTTTGTGTTGTGTGCTATCTTTAGATTCACTTTTAGGAGGTAAAAAATCTTTGGGATAGAATTTACTTCCCATCCACTGTTTTGTATTATCGTCTATACGAATATAACTACTTTCCCGAACAAAAAAATCTAATGTTACTTTTAGAAAATCTAACCAATCTTTAAGTGTTAGTGCTACAACATACTCTTTGTTTTCATCATTTAATTTGGTTACGGAGGTCGATTCCCAAAATAGTGGAGAAGTTGATATAGTATCTAAATTTCTATAGCCAACTTTTACAATTCCTAAAGACTCTAAACTGTTTTGATTTTTTGGTCTTCTTGAAAACTCTCGAGTTAACAATAACCTTGCCATTGATTTCCCGCTATCATTGTCTGAGAAAAACATTGGATTTGCATATTTATTGTATCTAAGAATAGATCTTTTTATATCATTTAAACTTGAGAGTTTATGAACCATGTCATCCCATATAATTATGGCAGGGATATATTCTTTTGAATTATCTTTTATATTTAATGCCTTATTTTTAAAATCTTCAGACATGTTTTTATCTATTGATTTAAGATCGTCATGAAGTTTCATTAGTTGATCATAGGTATAACCTTCATCATTCCGTAAAGGATCAGTAATTATCCTTTTACTTTGAGCATTTCTTAATATTTCAAAAACTAATCCCCTAAGCTTTGATCTTTCAGCTTCCTGTTGCATACGTACAGCCATTCTAGCCGTTCCTTGTCTACTATCCGTGAATGTTATTAATTTACGTCCTCTGCCTGGTAATTCTTCTGGGGTTCTATCCTTACTTTCTTTTTGATCTGCATCAGGACAGTACTCTAAAACGGTAGGCACAGCATTAGCTATGTAAAATGGTGCTCCTAAATAAGCAAAACGCATAAAACCTTTATCTGTATTAGAAAACTCACATTTTGAACACAAACTCATTGATTCATCTATAAATTTAATATCTATTCTATTAGTTCCCAGTAAAGAACCTATTTCCATTGTATCCGTATTAAAACTAATCTTTTGATAAGAATCATTTAAGGAATAATATGGTGCGATTATCAACTTATTTCCAGGAGTTTTCATACTCGGTTCATCTGTATTAGATTCATCATAAATTTCATCTGATAATGAGAATTCATCTTCAGTAAACTGACTCTGTTGTATTAGCTTTCCTTTTTTATCCTCTACGATCAAATGGGGTTCATTACAGTCATTACAAAATCCAACTTCATATACTGGAGCACCACAAAAACATCGACTTTTCTGATTAACATAAACATTCCCAAAACCCCAATCTGATAAATGCTGACTTTTACAATTACATTTTGGATCTATGCAACTCCAAAGGCCATGAAACATTCTTTGAAAAAGATGCATTCTAATTTTTAGAAATGGAGGGTCATATTCTGTTTTTTTTGTCCCAGTCATGAGATCTATCCACTCTAAAATATTCATTTCAGAAATAGAACAACCCCTATTTTCTTGGAATGTTTTAATTTCATCAATTGTCAGAGGTCTTAAACTACTTAAAATACTATCTCTTATACTGTATGCAATTGTAGATTTTTCTAATGAGCTATATCTATCTACAGAGATTTCTTTATCCCTGTCTATACCTTTTAATTCTAAAAGACTAAGGCTATTCATTTCTTTATTACTTTTTAATAATGGCCATGTTCTTGAGCCGGTAATAACTTCTACTTGATTAATAAGAACTCCAGCTAAATTAGATAAGTATAATCTAAGCTTTTCAGTAGCTCCTTCCCCTGCAATTGTTGCAGAAGTAGCGACAAACCTTATTTCTTTAGATTTTTTACCAAAGGCCTGTACGACTCTCCTTAATAGTAGAGAGATTTCTGCAGCTTGAGAACCAACATATGTATGTGCTTCATCTAATACAATCCATCTAAGTGATTTTGCATTCTTTGATATTTCTAAAATGGGGTTATCCACTTGTCTAACAAGCATATACTCTAACATTGTCGCATTTGTCATTAATATTGGGCTTGGTTCTTTTCTTAATAACTCCCTAGATAAAATTTGATTGGGAGCAATATTTTTTTGCTCTTTTCTAACCTTAAATTCATTTTCTAGAGTCTTCCCATTATATAAACAAAATCTAATGTTGCTACCATAATCATTTGTCCAGGCGTTAAGTCTTTCTTGTTGTGAATTAATTAGCGCATTTAACGGATATAAAAAAAGAGCTCTAACTCCTATTAATGGCTGTTTAATTTCTTTGTGTTCCCGTATTAAATCCTGTAATATAGGAATCATAAAACACTCTGTTTTTCCAGAACCTGTACCAGTTGTAACAACAATTGATTTTGGAGTTTTATGAGAAAGTGTTTCCCAGGCTTTTATCTGATGCTCATACGGCATCATATCGGATTTAAAACTATATGTTTTTGCATTTTCTAACGTTGTTACTATTTCATTTGATAATAGTTTTCCACCTAAATCTTTAAATGATTGAGTACCCTGCTTCCATCCAAATGTATGCTCAATAACTGGCTTTGATAGAAAACAATTCTCATCACCTAGATTATTTGACATTTCTTCTGATAAGTGTTCTCTAAGGCCAGAATTACTAATACCAAGCATGCTTAATGTAGCTTCTTTTGTTCTAGAAAGACTTTGTAATATCAATTTTTTATAAAATGCCACTATTTTCTCCATTTATAGAATATTTACTATTAACTAAAACTGATAACATCATGGAATAAACTGATGAATACCAACTATTATCAAAATCAGATATCTTGTAGATATAGAATTTAAGCTTATTTAATGTTACGCCTAAGTCTTCTAATTTCGCATCACCCATGGTTACACGTGCCATGAACATAGGTAAGTAGGTAACAGAATTGCTAAAGTGTGTTTTTGAAGTATTAATCTCAACGATATCAAGATTTTTGTTTGCCCAAAATAATAATTCATCATTCAATCCCACAGGCCATCTATCTTCCATGTGATCTCTTCTTAAATTTTGATACATTATCTCTAATGATTTACAAACAGAGAATTTTAGAGGTTCATTTATTTTATGAATAATAAAATCTTCTATAAATTGTATTCCACTAATAACCTTTTTTAAAACTTCAATCTTATTTAAACCTAATCTTTTTATCAATTCTTCAGAGAAATCACCATTACGAACCTGCCAACTAATAAAATTGTGATATCCATCTATCCACTTATTTAATGGTATAGATTCCCAAACAACGGATAGTTCATCCCTTAACTTATTACAGAAATCTAAATTACAATCAATTCTATAAAAAAAAGTAACAAGGGCATCTATGTTTCTTGATAAAGAGAGCCATGATTCAAAGGCATTTAAATGTATATATTGAAAGTTTTCTTTTAAGTAATAAATATAATTCCAGCTCTTATGATTATAATTATTTGCCATGGAATTTATAACTTTATCAATAACGTATGGATTATCTATTGGGTGATATACTTTCGCAGCTCTTTCTAATGTCTCTGCATTTGAGGATAAGACATAATTATTTTCTGGTAGAAAAAGCTTAGGCCTAAATTGAGGAGAGTCTGAATCAGCCGGAATAATTAACCATGGTCCTTCTTTACTCATTATTGGTCGAAGAGAATAGTAACCCGTAGCTACGTCCTCAGATAGTATTTCAGGCAATATATTATCGTTTATTTTAGGATCTGAGAGCTGAATTGCTATTGGTTTAAACTTCGCAAGAGAGTATTTATTATCAAGATCTATAATTTCAAAATTATCATTGTATAACTGCACATAACCCTTATATCTCCTTATATTTAATTCGAGGATTTTTTTGGACTTAATATGGACTAATAATTTAATATATGCGTCTTGGTCATCCGTTGTGGAAAGGATTTGTAGGAATTCAGATTTTAGACTAAAGAGACTTACTTTAACAGTTTCATTTGATACTTTATAGCTGGTGTTAATTCTTGGGTTGAATTTATGTTTTTTAGAAATTAATTCTAATTCAAGATCAAATGTTTCAATACTATCTGTGGTAGAATTAAGGTACAAATACTTCCCTAAAAGCTCATTTAAAGCGATATTATTTGATTTTATTCGGACTCCATTTTCATCAAAAACAGAGGCTCCTAAGACAGGGTAAGAACATTTTATATAAATTGGGTTGTTACAGTTTATACTCTTCAATTTTATTTCAAAAAGAGGAGTCCTCTCTGAATCTAGTTGCCTAAGTATAAACTTCTTGCTTATTTCAGAATCTATCTCTATTGAAGAGATATTATCACCTAAAATAAACAGCTCATCATCATTAATGCCCCAAACTTCTAAAATAGCATTGATATTTCTAAAATCAGGAACAATTTTCATTTTAAAATCTTTAGGAAGTACACCTATAAATTTACGTAATAAAGTCGATCCATTATTATCCTTTATAACATAAGAGAATTTCCCTGAGATCGAACCGTCCCAAAATTTATTTTCACAGCCATCTATGTAGACCTTAAGATCATTATAACTAGAAACGTTGTCTTGATCGTTTATTAGTCGAGGCAGCCCATGATAAGTAATTTTAGGAATGGTATCTAATATGCTACAGTTACCTGCAAGTGACAATTTTAAAGGATTATTATTACAATTAAGTTTTATATTCAAGATATCATCCTTTAATTTAACTATAGCATTATTTTCAATACCTACCCAAATAGAGAATTTATTTCCTATTCCAACTCTTTTCGCATTTATAGATTCAACATTCCAACCTCTTGGTTGCCAAATTACTAATTTATCATCTGGAGAATTATAACTAGCATTTGAAAGAAGCTTTATTTTAATATCATCTGGATTATTAATATTTTCGAATATTAATGGCCCTGAAGTATCTAAAATACTATCTTCGATTGTTATACTCTTTATAAGTACTCCATTTGTCATTAGTTTAATGCTCAGCTCTTCGTCGATTTTTTTTCTTCTGATTGTTACAATATTCTTTGGAAATTTAAACTGAACACTTAATTCTAGTTTTTCACAATAAGTAGTTCCTAAACACTCTCTTGGTGTCGATCCTTCGTATAGATATATTTCAAACCTTAAAGTTGATAATAAACTAAAGTCTATATCAAACTTATAACTTTTAGGAAATACAATTTGTGATTCAATATTCCAAAGTGATAATTTACCTACCTGATAATGACTCGATTCAAACAGATTTTGCTCCGCTATCAACTTTTCTCTATGCTCTTTTTTTGCATCTAAAAGCCATTCAGATACGAGTTTTGTTGCATTTTCTTCATCAATAGGTAAAGGAAAAGATGAACGCCAGTCTGGAGAGTATCTATCTAAATATTCAATTATATTTTCATGATCTTTTAGTTTACTACTTCTTACAATCATCATTAAACTATCTACAATACCTGCTAGAAGATTTAATGTATCTTTATCTTGATGAGCATTAGGTAAATAGTGACTATACCCATCAATTATTTGAGTAATGTCGGTATTACCATTTAAAGTTTTATGAAATTCTTTAATTCCTCTGTTAACTATTCGCCCAAAACCTGTATGTGGATTTTGTACAAGTGTCCACGGAAGGCCACCTTCTAAGAAAAGAGAGCCGAGGAGGTCTCTATCTTTTCCATTAAGCCCTCTTGTTCTAATAGGCCTTTTCCAATATTCATTTAAACCAATTTCAACTGCTTTAGCTCTATCATTTTGTTTTAAATTACATCTAATAACATTTTCAATAGTGCTCCATGACCAGCTTTTATCATAATCACGCCGATAATATTCAGAAACAAAAAGGCAAAAAAGTGCAGCCCAACTTCTAAAGAAGTATTCTTCATTTTTACTTGGTAAATGTTCATTAAGGATTTGAGGTATCCTATTATATTCTTCTTTCGTTACTTGATACCGAAACAATAATTTTCCATCTGGTTTTTGTAGTTGCCTTTTTTCGAGAAACTGGTTTAACCATGTTTTTGGACTTGGACTTTCATAAAGTATATTCATCTTTTTCACTTCTTTTTATAAATATTTTTTTATTCATTATACATAGTATTTTTCATATATCAAATACTTTTATAGATCATTTAATGTATTGGAATTTTTAATTTTTTCTGTCATTTCCTTCATTTCTTTAGATTGATAATCCACTAAATGTGTAATACTATAATTTTCACCCATTAATACTAAATGTATTTCTGTTTTGTCGTCTTCCCAGTCTGAAAAATACAATAGATCTCCAATACTTATTGCTAGTCCCCAATCAGAAAAATCATCTTTATATAGATCATCTCTCCATATAACATCTTCTTTTATTGCATTGCTATATTTATCAGTGAGTAGCTCCTTGATGGAATTATAATCCAGTATAAAATCATTTTTATTAGAGTGTTTTTCTGTAAAAAAATATCGTGCTGAAGTTAATATATCCTGAGTAAAAAAATATATTATATAACAGTCTTTACCAGCTACTTTTGATGTGTACATTAAATTGTTTTCATTTGAACCTTCAACTAAACTTGTAGTCTCAATACCCATAACTTCTTTTTTCGTCATACCCCATATTGTTTGTCTAAAAGTTGTACCTGACGATATTAAACTATTTTCTATGACTTCCCAGGTATTATCATCTTTTAATAGGATTTTATTGCCTGATTTTGTAAATACAGTTTCTTCTGCTTGTAAAAAGGATACTGCAATAAGTAGTAACGTTAAAACTATTTTTTTATTCATTTTAATCTCCAATTATTTTTTATATATGGAAATTATCTAACTTGTGTGCGAACGGTTGGTTCGCAGGAATACTAATTTTCCAGAATTTTATTTTTATATAGTGATAATACTTAACAGATTTTATGTAGTTAACAGATTTAACCCATATGTTCTTAATTTCTTAAAACTTAAAGATACCATAAGCTTAAATGTTGTACTTTGGATTTGTTATATTTTAATATAATCCTTAGTCTTGTAGATTAGCCTCAATTGTATCTGCTGATAAATCTGCTCCACAATCCCATTCTACAAAATAACCACCATTCTGGATTTTTTTAAACTCACTATCATTTTTTAATTCACTAAAAGCTTCATATATAAGATATGGGTAGACATCAAAGGTTCCCTCTTTACCATTATCAAATTTGATTTTTAATTTGTAATCAATATCTGGCTTTACTTCTGATATTATCATTGATCTAATCCTTTAATTTTAAATGGAGTTTTACCATTAACAGCAAGTTCCCAATCTGCTAATAAATCATCATGGTGAATTTCTATCCATGCAACAATTAATTTTTGTTTTTTAGGTGGTACATGACCTGCAAGTAATATACCATCAGAAATAGAATATACCCCAACATCACCTTGATATTCAGCATGTATATGTGGAAGTTTATGTTTCTCTATATCCTTAAAAAACATTCTTATTATTATTCCATAAAACATTGATATCGTGGGCATCATTCCTCCAAATGTATTATAAAAAAGTTTAACTGTTTAATTGTTTTTTTTCTACTATTTTTATTTAAAATATATTATCTAAATATTTAACACTTCAAAATTTATTCATATTTAGTTCCATTATTTTTATTTAAAAGATTTAAAATATTTCCGCTATCAATTGGTAAAAAAATAACCCTCCTATTCTATTTTTACCAATATCTAATTTTTAAATATTGTAATAGATCGTAGTAAGTTTTATCCTTAATTCCATTCATTAGTTTTTCTGGCGTAATAATAAAATATTTTGATTGGTCTTCTAAATGAAATCTCCATGTGGCCTCCATTCCCATACCACTACATTTATATTTTTTTTCAAGTAAGTCTGAGTTCTCTGATGGAATAACATGTACGTGTAAAAAGTTTGTTGCTTTTAATGTTTCATTTTTACTATTAATAATCATTTGTTCAGCCCAGAGAGTTTGTCGCATAAGTTGATAAAATGGTTCGAAATAATAGCAGAAATGATTTTCTGATCTTAATTGAGAAGAATTATTAATTAGTTGAGAATATCTGTTCTTTCTTGTTTCACCTTTGCTGCCCTTTGTTTCTTTTGTACAACCTTCAGTTGCTTTATTTTGATTATTATAAAACTCCGTATATTTCCATTCAATTGGAATAAGCCAATGTGAGCCGTCATTACGAACCCCAAAAATTAAAGCATCAATTGATGTACAATTACTTCCTCGATTTGGAACACCTTCATTGAGATTATCGTTATCGCTAACTGCTTCAAATTGTATATATGCAGGTTTAAATTTGTCATTTACAACAGGTAAAACATCAGTAAAATCATCTGATATATTTTTTAAAATGGTGAGAACAGCTTCTTTGTCATTTCTAATTTGATATAAGTGATTAATACATGCAATTTGTGATGACAATGAATGTCCTGTAGGCTGTTTACCACCCCACCATGAAATTTTATTTTTTTTAAAGTATTCCACGGCATCAGACCTAATTGGTTCAAATAAATTTTTAATATTATCAATTAGAACAAAATCCCTAAACTTTGTCATGAATTTTTTTCCACCTAAACTTCCATAAAAAACAGGATTTTTGCTTTGAATTAAGTCTATTGCTTTTTCCCTCTGTGATTCTTGATAAATCGATGCCATTTTTACCTTTCCATTTTAATTTTAATTTTAATTTTAATTATTAATAATATTTATTACCTATAAAATTCTATTTATTGTTATTATTTTTAATTGGTAGAGTTATTCCGTATTTATAAAATTGTACAAATTGCTTAATAGTTTTATTTTTGATTTTATCAACTTCTATTTCTTGATTCCCATTGTCCATATCTGGGTATATAATTAGACAATCTAAATGTGGTATAGGTTGAGTAATATCAATATCCAACTGCTTTATTACTTCGTAATCCCTTGCATATCCACTTAATTGTCGAATATTATCTTTATCCCATTTATCATTACAATAAACCTCTTTGTATTTTGCATCGATAACTGTTTTTTGTGAAATATGAAGATAATCTAGCTCTGTACGTCCAGAACCTAAGGCTTTAGCCAAAATATCCTTGCCATAGGCTTTATCTAATTTAGTTAATACATACATTTCAAATAGTAGAGACATATCTATATAGAACGGAGGGAACTTCTCTTCTTTGTTATCTTCAGAATTATGAATTGAATAGGAAAATCTTTTTAGTATCATCTCTGCGACTTTAAGTGTTTCATTATACTCTTTATAAAGAGAGTTTGTTGTTATTCTTTTTAAATCACTTAAAGTTACACTATCTGAAACTCCATAAAAGGCTGGATGTATATAGTTATATAAATTTACTATTTCTGCATGACTATTATGATGATTTTTTATATAGCTAAAAACAAAGTTTAATGTCTTCTTTAATATACGATTTTCTGTACAATCTATAGAATAATCCTGATAACGGCAGATATTTCTATCCATTCTTTTTTTTAAAATATTAATCTTAATATTCTGGTTAATTAATAACTTTCCTTTAATTTTTGACTTAAGATTCTCTTCGATCCATATATAATCTCTTTTTAATCCCTTTTGTACTATTTTTTTTAATAACGTTAAAAAGTGAATAATTATTAGTGGGGTTAATTCAAAAGTGTTCGCAGGCAACGGTATAGGATCTTTTGTGAAGTCTATTGAATAGATATCTGAAACTGTACTTGTGGTTCTTGGATTTTTAAGGCATTCTAGGAACATTGTAAGATAATCAATGTTTTCAATTTTAGGCTCTACTATTAAAGCATTGACACCCTCTGTTAACCATTGTGTTCCTATAAAATAACCAACATCATATTTAGATGAAAGACCAAGAAGAGTAGGAATATCATTTTTATATGATAGTTCCAACCCTAAATTCTTTAGTTTATCAGTATCTGTATCACTAAAACCAGAGTGTTCCATAGTTCTGAAGACTGTAATACCATTCATTATAGTATAATGTCCTCTATCTCTTTATAATCTCCATTTTCATTTGGAGTTAATATAAGGATACCATCTTTTACATACTCTCTTAATAGCGGTTTTATTTCATACTTAAGTTTTAGTTCTAAATCTTCTTTAGTTTTAGCCATAAAATAACTATGACCAATCATTAGATCATGTTTATCAAAGTCGGGAGAAATATTCTCCATTACTTCTTCTATTTCTTCAAATAATTTTATTGCAATATCACTAGGAGCATTATTATCTGCTAGTTGTGTATAATAATTTTCTATTGCAGATTTATGAGACTGTAGTGTTATAAAGGAAAATCGTCTTCTAATTGCATAGTCTATATGACCAACACTTCGGTCCGCAGTGTTCATTGTTCCAATTATGTATAGGTTTGAAGGTATACCAAATGGCTCATCTTCAGGTGAGTAAGGTAGTTTAACTCTTAATTCATTTTCTTCACCGATTCTTTTATCACTCTCTAATAGGGTAATTAACTCACCTAAAACTTTTGATATATTACCTCTATTTATCTCATCGATTATTAATATATATGGTTTTGGAGCCTCTACAGTTTCAACTTGTATTATTTGTTTATCAATCAAGTGTTGTGCTAAAACTCTTGCATAGCTATAGTTTGTCTTTCTTGATTTAATTCCATGTATATAACTAATTACTGTATTTACATTGAATCTATAACTTGAGTTAAACTCTTCCTGCTTCTCTAGTTTGAATGAGATATTTGTATTACCTTCTTTATAATCAAGGACAAAACTTGTGTCAGCGGATTTTGCATATTCCTTGTCTTTATTTTTTAATACATATTCAAATATTTTTTCTTGTAAATCAAAATCACTTAGTGGTGTTGCAATTTTACTTTGTGCTTTATTGCACATCTCTTTAAATATACCTGGCTTAACATTATACGTTACATCACCTTCATCTGTTATCTCCGGTTTAAGACCTTCAACAAACTCTTCATAATCCATAGATTGATGAAATGTAGTAAAAGCAATTCTACCTTCTTCAACAGCCTTTTGGTAATCTGCCATTATTTCTTTACGATTATCATATTTTTTACTTTCATTTATCAGATTCATTGCAATCTCAGCAGATATATATGTTTTACCAGTACCTGGAGCACCTTGTAATATTATTTGTTTTTTATGTTTTAATACTTTTTTTGCTTCTAATATATTTTTATTCATTAATAATTCCTTATGCCAATTTATAATAATTTTTGAAGTAGGTGCATCATAGTTTCCACACCTTTTTAATGTACCCCTTGGATCTGGTAATATCAAATTAGGATTATTATTCCAATCTAAAACTTTTACATTCCTCCGCAAATTAAACCATATATCGCTATTATCTTCTTCATAATATGAGTCACTTGTAACCTCAGTAAGTGCTATTAGTTTTCCACCTCTTTTTATTGCTACTATATCTCCAATCTTCATTGTCTCTTCAAAAAATTCTACTTCAGTTTTATCATCACCTAGACCAATGATTCCTAGTTCACTTAAAACTTCTTTCTCATTTACTGATCCTTGTTCATTTGGATGTATTTGCATATGCCAATAGTTCATTTTTTTTAACTCCTTTTTTTTGTATATTTTTTTATTATTGCATACTTAGTCGAAACTTTATATTTAAATCTTCAACTGATAATTTGCCACTTATAACGCGAATTAAAAGTCTGTCACGAATAGTTTTTAAAATGGTATTTTATATGCTAGTAATCTTGTCAAATAGATCGTCTGAATTCGCTCTAAATGAGTGTAGTGTTCCCCATGACTATCTTCCAAATCTTTTAATTGTTCTGGATTCATACCATCCTTTTAATATAAATATATTTTTATTTAAATATTGTACACCGAAATATGTTTAATCAATATACATAAATTATTTTGATATGTGTGTGCGAACGGTTGGTTCGCACAAATTGGCATTATTAGATATATTTTGATAATTACAGAACAAACTACAGTACATATTTTAAGTAGTTTGTCTTGTAGTTGTTTAATATCAGCCATTCAGGCAAAAAGAACCTTCATCTACATAGTTTAGTTCTTCTTTAACCTTGTACAAAATAACTTCATCGCTTTCTTTTCCCTTAAGTTCTATATAGTTGATAAAAGCCTGCACTTCAGCTGAAAATCTCTGATAGGACAGACTAATTCTAGATCTAATATCATCTAAATTAACCTTTTTAAAAGCAGAATTTTTAATTGGATTTAAAGTTTCAAATAATTTAAGTGATGCAGAGTTTAAATCATAATCTGCAAAGCCTATAGCCACAATTTCTGATAACCATCTTTCTATTAAATCTGAATTCTCTATCTCTGGATCGATATCACCAACTCCAACTAATTGTTTTTCTATACTCTCTCTTAATAACTGTATAACTTTTGTTTCAATACTTTCTTGTGACACGTTGTTTTCTCCTATAATAATTTTATAATTTCTATTTTTAAAATTTTCATTTTCCAAATTAATTACTGATTGTATATCCTGTTCTGATACATAACTAAAACCATATTTGTTGTTTAATTCTTCTTCTGTTGTGAATGGTTTAATTATCCATTTTAGACCTTCAGCTATACCCATGTTTAGTTGTATATTATTTGATTGACCTTTATTTACCTTTTCTCCTATGACAGTGTTTATAAACATGAACATTTTTTGTATTGTATTTATGGATCTAATACCACTGTTAAAATTTGAGCCTGCATCACATGACCAGCAATATTCAGTATTAAAATGTTTTTTATTTTTACAGTTATTACAGGCAACAACATTAGGTCTTATTGAACCAATTTTACTTCTAAATGCTATTTCTTCCTTTGTTTCTTGTTTATAAAAATTAAAGCTTGCAATAGCATTTTCTATCTCTTTTGGCTCTATATAATCAATTGAATCTTCCATAATCATTGTAGAGAATTCATGGAGAATAGAATTTATATTTCCATATGGTTCTAATACAAATTTTAATGCCTCAATAAATCCATTTTGCATTGTGATTATATATTGATCACTATTATGGTTGTCTTTAGCAATCTTTAAACCTTCATTTAAACTTAAAAACATGAGCACTATGTTATAAACTGGAAATGTCATGGGACTGTAATTTGAACCTGCATCACATTTAATGCAAATGCCAGTTTTTATATCAAGATTACGGCAACTGCTACACATAAATTCATCTGTATAGATATCATTATATTTATTCATTTTTAACTCCTCGATTATTATATTTATAATATGATTTTTTTAATATCATTTTTAAGATTTTTATCCCAGATCAAGCACTGTCAATTATTGGATCAATATCTGTTTATACTCAAATAATTTTCCTTCATAATTTTTCTAATATAAATAGAAACGGATTTTGCTAACAACATTAGAATAAAATGAAATATAAAGATTTCAAGAATCATTGGGATAATATATATCTTTAAATTGTGAACAAATGTTGTGTTGAATTGTAAAGTCTCAATTAAAGATCTAACAACTATTGTTACTCCTGTTATTATTGACCCAAACGTTGATGATAAAGTTATAAAATTTACAACCCCATCCAAAGCAAAGAATAAATTTACTTGTTTTTGTAAAGTTATTTTTTTATCCCTTTCTTCATCTTCAGTTATTACACCTGAATTATAATCAACCTCAATAGACATCTGCCTACCAGGCAAAGCATCAATATTGAATCTAGCACAAACTTCAATTATTTTTCTTGTAGAAGATAGAACAAAAACCGATAAAACTGACATAATGAAACCAATAATCAATATAACAAAGTAGTTAACGATATAGTCTGTGTACGTACTAACAGTTACAGAACCGATAGTTGATATAAAATAAATAAATTTTATTTTAATAGCTACAACTACTAACAAATCTAAAAAAAACAGTGTTGGCGCAATTGTTATTGGAATTTTATTTGATATTTTAAAGCCTATAGTAATTACAATAAGAATAGTTAAAGCCATTCCAATTAACAGCTTAAACATTTCAATAGTTTGTGGTGTTGTAAGTATCAAGCTAAAAATAATGACTATACCTATAATTAATTGTATCTTTAGTAATTTATTCATTTTTACTCCTCGTTAATTAACTGAGACAAGCAAATGTCTCTTATAAAAATTCATATACTTATATATGATTATCTATCTAACCTTAAACTCTAAGGCAATATTTGCTGCTGCTCTTGCATCACTTAGTGCTTCATGGTGATTTAATTGAATATTAAAATGTTTTGAAACTGTAGAAAGTTGGTGATTTTCAAGACGTGGCAGATATTTTCTTGCAGCTCTTAAAGTACAGTAGACTGTAGGTAAATTTGTCTTTATATCATAAAAATCGAGTAAACTATTTAATACTCCAAAATCAAAATGGGCATTATGGGCAACAATTACAGGAGTGTTTATTATATAACCTGATATAGTTTCCCATAATTCTTTAAATGTGGGTGCATTTTTAACCATTTCTTTGGTAATTCCGTGTATATTATCAGTAAACTCTTTTAGAAAATAATCCGGTTCTGGTGGTTTTATATAGCTTGAAAATTCTTTAATTATTTTACCATTCTCCACAACGATAATACCTATTTGGCAGGCACTGGTTTTAACTTTATTTGCTGTTTCAAAATCAATTGCTGTAAATGTCATATTTTCTCCATTGATTAGCCATTTTTATTATTAAATTAAAAATCAATTAAACAAATCTTTTTTATTTTTTTCAATTTCCGCAAGTTTCTGATATTCGGTGATAGATTCTTCATCAAAAATTGATTTAAGCTTATTTAGTTCCTTCATACTGAATGTTAAGGCAGAACCAAACTCACCATTATTTACATCATCCACAGATCTATATCTGTAGGAATAGATAGCTACCAACATCACCATTAATTTCACTTATGAAAAACATATAATTTATAAATGTGGGAGAAGCTTCCCAATTACCACCCCAATTATAAAATGCCATTTGTTCATAATAATTATTAAGTTCGTTTACATATTTTGACATTTTATTAATTTTATTTGCCTCTGCAACTTTATTCCACTCAATAGCTTTATTAATGACATTAAGGAATTCCACTCTGCGATCATTATCAAATGAGAATGCAATAGTTCCATAAAGATCCTGGCCCTCTAGTGCATTATTTAGACACTCAATTGTTCCAACTTCTATTTCAATACTCCAGGTAGCTAGCTGAACTAATGTAATAAAGATACTGATAAATAACATTTTTTTCATAATTTTTTTCTCCTAATTTTTTCGTATTATTAATATTTTCTTACTGACTAAGGTAGGCTTTTATTTTTTTAATTAAAAAGTTTACACCTTTTGAATTTGATGAGTTTTCAATTAATATTTCTAATATGCTTATAATATTTCTAATTGATATTTGCTCTTTTAATAACCCTTTAAGCACCTGGAGAATATCGCTAATGGTATACTCTTTATCTGTTTCTTCTAAAATAGCTGGGTAATTAACCTTTAAAGTATCCATTATATTTACCACGTCCTGTAAACCTAATAATTCATGGGCATAATTATGAATAATCTCATCTAAATGAGTAGCAATAATCGAAGGTGTATCGGCTACGGTATAACCTTCCACCTCGGCAAAAACTCTTATATCTTCAGTTATCCAGATTGCAGGAAGACCAAAAGCTGGATCTTTAGTCTTCGTACCTATTAACTTTTTCCTCTTTCCACCGGGATTTATTGCAAGATACTGACCTAAATTTATTTCACCCCTTCCAACTACAAAACCATTAAGTTTAATGATGTATTCTGAAGGATTAATTTTAATATTTTCCATAATTCTAATTTCTGGAACTGGTAAACCTAAACTCATAACAGTTTCATGTCTTATTTTGTTTATTCTGTCTAAAAGTTCTGAACCATACTCTTTGTCTATTAGTGGAATTAACCCATAGCCAAGGTCCAAACTTAATGGATCAATTGGAGTAAAGGAAGTTACATTATGCTTATCTTCAATAGAATCGAGTAACTTTTCTTCTATACATGATTGTAAATAATCCTTTCCTATATCACCTAATAAGGTTAATTTTTTCCACAGAACATCGATTATCCCTGGCTCTATATTTTGTCCATGCCCTATACCTCTAATTTTAGTAATTGTTCCATTGGTAAGCTTTATTAAAATTCTGGGAATGGAGGCTTCCATATTCAGGTCATTAGAATAATAGATGAGATATTCACCTTCTAATAATTGTTCAGTAACTGATGTTTCAGCACAAATACAGTAAGATTTTCTCTCAAAAGTTTTTTTATTAAGTAGCCCTTCTTGAAAAACACATTTATATTCTAGAAACTGATCCCAGTTAGTATTTTTACCCTTTAAAGAATTAACGAATGTTAATTGATCAGATTCATTGTTGTAGCTTATCCAGATACCATTTGTTATATTTAATTCATCTTCTGTATTGTTCATAATAGAATAATAAAATGTGGTAATGACAAATACTGTCACCTATATAAAAATAATTAAAAAAATTAAATATATCTATTCATACTTCTCAAGAAGTCTATTTGCATGCCAAAGAATTGATTCTATTACTCTATCGGATTCTAAAACTGTTATATGGTCTCCAAAAGTAATAGTCCATCTTGCAAACTCTTGAAGATTATGGACTTGTAAACTGAAAATATGTTTACCATTTTCATTTATATATTGTTGTGTAGAGTGTAAAGGTTGGGATAATAGTTTTAAATACATGGAATCGTCAACCTCAAACTTAACATCATCCTCAAATTCTTGTGGACCACTAACAAAAGTACCCCAACGGTTATTAATATATGCTAACTTCTCTCCAATTAAAATTTTGTTGTTACATTTATCCTTGGGAGTAATATTAACAATCTTACTAATAACAAAGTTTAATATTTTTTCATATCCATCATTAAAACAATAAAGATTGAGATACTCTGTCCCAGTATTTGAAATGATTCTTAGAGGTAGGATTAGGTAAGTTTTAATATTTCCTTCTTTATTATATTCGACCTCTAATATTCTATTTTGAATAAGAGCATCTAAAAGGTGTTTTAGGATCTTGTCATTAATATAATGTGCCCTATTTAATTTGGGAGCAATTTTATTCAATATATCATTTTTGAATATATTATTACTGGTTAAAGTTTGACCAAATGGAGATGTTTGAATAGCAGCGATAGTATACATATTATCAATACCTTTTAGCGTATCAAGGAAATTTGTATCGTATAGTCGATAACCTTCCCTACCACTCTCTATTAAACCAATTCCTCCCTCTTCAAAAGGAATATTAATATCATTTATATATCTAAATACTGTTCGCTTGTTTACACCTAACATATCAGCAATCTCTTGACCTGTCATCCAACTATATTGAGATAATTTGGCAAGAATCCTCATCATACGTTCAAATTTATTGCCCTCTTTTTCTGCCACTATAACCTCCAGGATCAAATAATAATTATAACTTTAATTTATCATGGATAAGAATAATTTACTATTTATGGTTTTTTTATTCATTAAAAAATCATAAATTTAACTCATCTAAAGTTTTAAAATCATTAGGGTAATTAACTTTTAAATATGCAATTTTATATCCATATAAGATATTATTTAAGTTACGAAACTTAGAAACAACTATATTTGAATAACTTATTAGTAGGTTTAATATTTCTTTTGCTTTTATTATATCATAACCATTTCCCACAGCCTTATTAATTAGTGTATCAATATTTTTATTATCATTTATATAATTGGTTCTAATAAACTCTGCTTCTTGTGAATTACAACCTAATAAGATAGTAAGTATATCAATTATTTGTTCTTTGAAAATTAAAACACCGTGGGTTTTGTTCAATACACATTTTATATTTTGATGAATATATTTTATTTTCTCTGGATTATTTTTTCCTTCTAAATATTTTGTTGTTATTTCTAATGGGGAAAAAGTAAAAGAGTCAATTGTAATTAGATCTTCAATGTTTTTTGGTTTATAAACTAATATATTACTTGCGCCTAGATTAAAGTCAAGATTGTGTAAATCAGAACGTTCTGCATCACATAAAAACTTAAAAGTAGATTCATCATCAGTGGGTATTTTAGCAATATTAAAGTTAGGTTCATAAGTTTTAATGGATTCCTCAATTTTTTTTAGCCTACTTAGTAATTTATATGGCATTAAAGATATATTCAGAACACCAAAATCCCAATTATTTTCCAATTTATATTGGCTTACAAGATGCCCACTATAAGGTTCTTTGTAAAATGGGATATAATTATTTATACTCTCTTTTGTAATTAATAAATTTGTAGAACTTACTTTTGTCTGCAATGGTGCTCCTGAAACAATATTTATATCTGCCATATAAGAACTAGATTTTTTAATTTTATACACAGAGATACCTAAAGCTTTTAAAGCTCTTTTTAACAGTTTTTCCCCGTTCAATCTAGGGAAGAAAAATATAGTTCTAGCACAATTTGCTTCACCATATTTTTTAATTAAATAATCAACGATTTCTTCTTTTCTTTCATAACATACATCGAGTGTAATAAATGGTATTTTACTTTTATCCAAGGAATAAAATAGATGAAGATTATATTTTATTGGATCTATATCTGATATAAATAACAAATACGCCACTAATGAACCCTTTATTTTTCCAGAACCTATAAAGAAAAAAATATCTTTATCTTCAGCAAATATTTTTAAATCCCAATGAATAAGGAAGTATATTGATAACTTTAAATCTGTAATCTGTTTAAGTTCTAGATTAATTCGTTCTACAACAGTCTTGGACTCTTCTATTTTTCTCTCTTTTAGCCCTTTAAAGCACAAATAATGCAAATATTCTTCAGGACTGTTATATAATTTGGGTATAAAAAAATTAGGCATTTCAACGTCTTTTACTTCAATATCAAAATGACATCTTTTGGCTATTCTAACAGTATTTTCTATTGCTTCTGGAAAATGTTTAAATAAGTTTGTCATTGTTTTGGTGGGTTTTAAATAGTATTCACTAGTTATGAAATCTTTTGTATTTGTTATCTTTCTTAGTAGACTATGGGCGCTGGAATGATTTTTTTCTAAATAACAAGCATAATTGGTTACTACTATAGGAATATTATTTTTGATTGATAAATTTAATAAGAATGCGTTTCTCTTTTCATCTTCTTCTAAGCCATGGTTCTGTAATTCTAAATAAAAATTATAATTTCCAAAAATATTGTGTAGTAGTTTAGCATGTAATTCTATATCTTCTTTTTTGGAATTAATAAAAGAAGATGTTGCTATTATCCCTTTCTTGTAAAGCTTTAAATCATTTAAAAAGATAAATGGATTATCATAGTCACCTTTTTTATAGCCTAAAGAAGATATCTTCATTAAATTTTTATACCCTTCAATATCTTCTGCAAATAGTAATAAGTTATGATTGATAACTTTATTAAAAACGACTTTTATTTCTAAACCTATAACTGGTTTTATATTGTTTTCTTTACATTTGGTATAAAACTCAATTATTCCGAACATGTTACCATAGTCAGTTAAGCCTAAATAGTTCATCCCATTTTCTTTTGCTTTAATTATTAGATCTTTGATTTTTATGGTACTTCTTCCTAGAGAGTAAGTGTTGATTCCCGAGCTATATGTAAACAAATATAATAATCTTTCCGATTTAATTAATTAGACCTGTAAGAGGAGATATTAAAAGAATGCGGGATTTCAATACCACGATCTTTCCCGCATTCTAAACAAAAAACTTACTATTATAATAATTGCAGATTTTTTTATTACAAGCTAAATAAACAATTTCATAAAAAACAGGATTTTTTGAACTGCATATGTCCTGTATGCTCAAATACATGCTTTACATACCACTGCAAATACCAAAAATATCATTACCACAGATCAATAATAATAATCAGGATTAAGTGCTTAAAATGTAAAAGTACTCATGCTCTAATTCCTGAATTCTCTCTTCCTAATACGAGTATAGGAACATTAGAAGCACAATTATATAAAAATCTTAGAGAGCAAAATGTATCACAAGTGAATGCATCACAAATCTTTTTGAACTTAGGTTTTAGTTCCAATTACGGGATTTCCCTTGAAAAAAGATTTAGAATCGCAGATCTAAAATCAAAAGCTCTTTTTACTAACCCAAATGATGAATTACATATACCGTCCAAAAGATCTATTTTAGATGTTAATAGATTATTTCTTGAAAGTGGATATAACCCACTCTATTTTTCCCGGAATAATATTCTGAGGATAAGAAAAATTAAACAGGGATTCCATTTACCACTTAATAAGCAGGGTTCCGTTATGAAAGATAGAGAACTAAATTCTTCATAGATATATTTAAAGGAGAAATTCTATGACAGAAGAAGAATTTAATTTAAAACGTGTAAAAATCTGTGAGTTTAGATACTCAGTCGTAGCTGAGCTGGGGAACCCCTATCTTGGGAGAGGTCAGCTAACACGATTAATAAAAGAAAAATCAAATAGAAATTATGCCATCCCTTATTCTAGCAGAAATTCACTCACCGAGGGCTGTATTAGACGCTGGTTTGCTCTTTACAGAAAATATGGAAAAGATGGACTTAATCCCAATATAAGAATAGATTCCGGGAAAAGCAGAACTATTAACGATAGAGAACAAACAGCCATAATAAGTATGCTGGAATCTAATCCTAAGTTGACGGCTACTGCTGCTGTCAAAAAACTTATTGATCAGGGAGTAATTAAAAATGATATCCCAAGCTCTACTTTATCTAGATTTATCCAATCAAATAGTTTGAGTTCTAAGAATAGGCAGTTAAATAGTGATAAAGAGAAGAATTTAAAATTCAATTTTTTCTATCCTATGGAATGTATTCAGTCCGATGTAATGTATGGTCCAAATATTCTAGATGATAAAGATGGAAAAGTAAAAAGAGCTATGCTTATGACGTTTTTAGATGATGCAACAAGAAGAATCATTTATGGTCGTTTCTCATTCTCAGAGAAATCAATTCTTTTTGAAGATGGAATAAAGCATATCCTACAAAGTCAGGGGATGATTGGGAAGCTGTATACAGATAACGGTTCAAGTTTTGTATCCAATCAGACAAAAAGAATTCTGGATATTCTTGGAATAACTCTACATCATAGCAAACCTGGGAGACCCCAAGGAAAAGGTAAACAAGAAAGATTTTACAGAACTGTAAGAGATCAGTTTCTTCGTCCACTGGATATAGATAGCGTAAAAGATATAAATGATCTGAATGCCAAATTTAATACATGGCTAGAGTGTGAATATCACCGCTCTCCACATAGAGGTTTAATAGATTTTATTACACCTATTGATGCCTGGATTGCTAAATCACAGCATATAAAACAGTTACCAGCAACCATAAATTTGGATAAGATATTCCTGCATTTTCTAACCAGAAAAGTATACAAAGATTCAACTTTTACCTTAGGGGGTACTCTTTTTGAAACACCCTCAATATTGATAGGGAAAAAAATAAATATATATTTTGATCCACACCCTCCAGTTAGTCGTGTTTTAGTTACATATGCTGGGAAAGAGTATGGATATGCTAGAATTGTTGATACATATGCAAATAGTATGGTTAAAAGGGGTTATTCTAGAAATGGAGATTTACAATCAGATGATATTAGTAACGAGTTTCATATAAATTTGACTGCTACTGATTTGGGAGATATTTATTATGACAAATAGGGAAATATTAGCTCATTTTAATCTATCCTCGGAGCCTTTTACTAGAGAAATAAAAACATCAGCACTTAAAAAACTTCCAGGAGTGAATAACGCTCTAGATCAGTTACAAATATTATTTGATACAAAGGGATTTGGAATACTCACAGGTCAATCTGGATCTGGGAAAACCTGTATATTGAGAATGGCTGTAGATGCTCTTAATCCAGGTATGTTTAAGCCATATTATATATGTCATACTTCTGTGGGAATACAGGAGTTTTATACTCATTTGTGTACCACATTTGGTTTACAACCTACGGGAAGAAGAGCTGCGATGTTCAAAAGTATTCATGAACATATTTTGAATATGCACAGAACTACTAATATTCATCCGGTTCTTATAATAGATGAGGCGGATAAATTAGGGACAGATATTTTACAGGAACTACGATTAATTGCAAATTTTAATTATGATTCTATTAATGCAATTACGATACTGCTTTGTGGTCAGGAACCACTTATTCAAAAACTAGGTCTCTCATCCTTAGAATCCCTTGCTAACTCCATTTCTGTAACGGTGAGGATAAAATCTTTAAATAAAGAAGAAACATTTTCATATATAGAACAGCGAATTAATGATGTTTCAACTGGAGGAAGTCTGTTTTCAAAGGGATCTATGAATTTGATACATGATGCTTCAAATGGAATTATGAGAGTAATTAATAATATGGCTCGAAATTCTTTATTAAAGGCACATTTAACCAATTCGCCAATTGTAGAAAAAGAGCATGTTCAGGCTGTATTAAGCAGATAAACATTTAGTGTCTCATTTTTATAGCGGGAATTCCCGCTATTTTTTTGCTCTAAATTATTTAGGGAATAGTTAAAGATATTAAAGGCAGGGAATTTTACTCTAAAGTTAATAAAATTTGAACTAATATTACAAGGGAATTCAAGCTATTTTAATTCGGGAATCAACAGTAAGTAGAATGTATGTTTAAATGTGCGAATTCCATAATTTAGTCCTTTATTTAATAGATTAAAGGTCTTTATGATTTAATTTTAAAAATTTAAATCTGAATAATGACCCTTTTTTTGTATCTATTTAAATGATAAAAGATGATGATGACAAAAATAGTCACCTATGAAATTATGTTTTATAAACTATATAAATATAGTTAGTAAAAATTTTAAATTACTGGAAAACCTTTGAAGTGTAATTGTGCCTCGTTAACCTTTCCTAGCTTTAATAATGTATTACCCACAGCATTAAAACTTTTTTATTAACATAAGTAACATATAGAGATAAAATATTTACATATTGCTATATTTAAATAACAATAATAAAGCGTAGCTTTAAGCCTTACGTTAGGGATACGTAGGGTTGCGCAGCAAAACTCACTTTTGTGAGGTCGAAGCGAAGCGTAGCCCGGAATAGCCCGGCCTGTTGTCTAACAGGCAACGCCCAAATCATTTATCAAACCTATTATTCTTTAAGTTTTTAACTAATGTCTCTAAGGAAGAAGCTATGACAAAATCATCTTTATTCATTTTAGGCAGGGTGTTTACTGCGCTACTATAATAATTACTGAATGATGTTATGTTTAACACAACGCGACTACAAGATGAACAATATCCTGTTGCTGAACCTCTTCCTGATAATGGTGACCCCCCGACGCTAATGACATATATTTTACCTGAACAACATTCACAATCTGTAGTCCACTTATCATTTGTCCACAAAGTTAATAAATCTCCTAAAAATAAATTTACTCTGCCTAAATTTCTAATATAAGCTGCACCTGCAAAAGAGTGTTCTATTGGTATCTGATAGTATTCTGGGGTTGATAATATAAGATCCAGATTATCTATAAATAACTCTAGATTTTCTATTAAAATTGTCACTACTGATGATATTTTTTTTACATATATAACTCTATCTGTTTTATTTACTCTATTTAAAAAACTAGAACTATTTTTGGTTGAATTACTTCCGATTATTTCTAGGTGTTCATTGTTATCTGGTTTTAAATATAAATACTCCATGTTTTTCCTCTTTTTTAACTGTCTTTTATGATATTGTAGTAATTTATATTGAGATTTTAAAACATGGATGCGAAGGGTTGTTTCGCACAAAAGAACTAATTTTATGTATTTTATTGTTTGTTAATTTACCATGTAACAAATTTAATGTAGTTAACATAACTTTTAGATGTTTGGTTGGTTAATTCCCGGATATTTATCTAAATGTATGGTTACTTTTTTAAAACAGAATCATTTTAAAATGGAATTCACACTTAGACTCTACTTTTCTTTTTCCCAAAAAGTTAATTCTTCCCACTTAGTTTTTTTACCTTTAGTAACTTCAGGAATATAAATATCCCTGAAACCTATAATCATCTCTTGTTTTTCTTCTTCTGTTGGGGGTCTCATATAAACCTGCCTTTAATTTCTTCATAACAATCTACTATGTCTTTTAATATACCTTTAGGTTTATCCTTAATAAAAATATTCAGATTATCCATTGCTCTTGTAAAAGCCACATATAAAAGATTACGTAATATTTCATCATTAGTTTCTGAATCATAATCCTTGGGCTCTTTAATATAGGGTATAGAGAGTAAAACAACAGGAAAATCTAACCCTTTACAACTGTGTAGAGTTGTAATTCTAACAGCATTCTCCTGGGAGAAATCAAAATTAGCTTCTGATGTATCTACATAACTAATATTTTCTGATTCAAGGGCCTTTAAAAGTTTTTTTGTTGTTGCATCCCTTAACGAATTAACTATTATTGCAATATTATGTTTTTCATACCCTAAATCGTCAATATAAATCCGTAATTGATCAGTTATGGCTTTAGTAATACTACCTTTAATTACATTAACTTCAGGTAGTGGTCCATCCCGATAGGAATCTATAACCTCTAGATCAATTTTATCATTGTGTTGTTTTAAAAAAGAGTTTGCAAAGTTTAAAATCTGATTAGTATTTCTAAAATTTTCATTTAGAGTGAAAGTACTTCCATGAAGATTTATTCCAGCTCTTTTATATGGGGATGTTGATGCAAATATCTTCTGGTTATTATCTCCGGCCATAACAATAATTCCTATAGTTAACTCCTTTAGGGCTGCCAAGGAAGCTGGTGTCATATCCTGAACTTCATCTACAAACATATATTGAACATCTCTTATGTTCTTATCCCCAGGGTGTTCTAATAAATAATTTAAAAGTTTATATCTTAAATATGGGAAGGTTACAGTTTTTTTATCCTCAAGCTCATGAATATATTTAATAAAACAACTCCAGACTTGTTCTCTTTCAGCTACTTTTAGGCCTTTAATCTTCATACCTGAACGAATAATTCCATCAGTTTTTACATATTCTGATTCAGTTACATTTCCTGCTAATAGAAAATCCTCGATCTCTACTAATAACTCTTTTTCATTTAACTTAACCAGATCACCTAATGGGATGTCGACTTTGTAATAAGGATCCAATGAATAATCTGGAAATATTGTTTTGAATTTATCAAGTAAAAATGAGTCTACGGTATTAATATCCCTATCATCTATATGATTTTCAAGAATATCTGCCATATAACTGTTATATTTTTTTAATGTTTTTGAATAAGTTAAAAGAACAATTCGACCTGTGCTTATATCTTCACCAATAAAATTTATTTTTTAGCATTAATTAATGCCTTAATAAGTACCAGGGATTTTCCTGTTCCTGCTGAACCTTTAATAAGGAAATCTTTTTTAGTGTAATTCTATTTATGGCTTCTTTTTGTGGAACTGATAATTTTAAAACACTCTTCTCATAATCGGCTCTAGTTCTTGTATATAGGGAAAACCTGCTTAAATAATGAATATAATCTTCTAAGGCCTTAGTATTTTCAGTCGATCCAGATAATTCTTGAATCTTACTCTCTAATACTATTTTATCTTCTTTTAAAACATCTAGACTTTCATTTTTGCTTTTTAACTTATGGTCTAAAACAGCTTTTTCTTTTTCAAGTAGCTCCAATTGATTTGAAATATTACGGCTATCCCCTACTTCAACTTCTAGCTTGGTTATCTTCTCTTTAGCTTTTAGAAGTTCTAATTGAAGTTTCTTAGCCTCAGACTCCCCTGTGTTAATACGATAATCCCAACTATCCAGAATTGTTCGTAATCCATTATAATCAATAGGGTCAATCTCACTTTTTTTTAAAAATGTAATGAAATTATGTGTAGATGATTCCGCATCAGTTGAAAATATCTGGCTAAAATCATGACGTACCTTATTGGTATTTATATGATCGACCTTTAACTTAGATATGAAGTTACGATGTAATTCTGGTTTAGATTTTCTGGAAAGATAACTATTATAACTAAACAGGGAATCTAAGAAGTAATCGCTACTCTGACCTGTAACATCTTTTATATACGACTCCATGAATGAGTGTAACCCCAATACATAGAATCCTAAATCTACTTTATGTAATTTTTCTAATCTTTCAAAGCTTTTTAAATATGACATAAGATATTATAGCTTAATTTATTTTATATCTACAACAAAAAAATTATGTGCCGACACAACCTTTCGCATCAAGTGATTATATTTTAAATATATTAGAAAAGAAGGATGAAATTATGGAAAACGAATTTGACAAAGAAAAACAGCAAGACGCCGTAAATGACTTTAAAGAACGAATGAATGAGTTTAAAGAAGAGGATGTTAAATCTACTGCACAGGATGGAGAACTGAAATTCAAAAGACTTTGGGAATCAATTCCTAAACCTCTGCTTGATTTATGGGATGATATTAAAGAGCTAATTTCCCTATTAAAAGACTTTGCAAGTAAGAGGTATACAGATATTCCCCTAAAATCAATTATTGCAATAGGAGCAGCTGTCGCATATTTTGTATCACCTTTTGATATTATCCCTGATGCTATCCCTATTATTGGTTATTTAGATGATGCTTTAGTTCTTAAATTTGCAATGGATTTAATAGTTGACGATCTTATCCAGTACAAAGCATGGAAAGCAGAAAAAAGGGAAGAAGATTAATTTTAAGATCCCCTTACCTGGGGATTATTTTACCTATTTGGAGTAAATAATGAATAAAAGTCCTGTGGATGATTTTAATGATAGAATGAAAGATTATAAAGTAGAAGATGTAGAATCAACAGTAAAAAGTAGTGAGGAGAAATTTAAAAATCTTAATGATTTTATCCCAAAACCTCTACTTGATCTTTGGGATGATATTAAAGCCCTGATATCCTTATTAAATGATTATTCCCATAAAAGATACACGGATATATCTATTAAGGTGATTATTGCAATTGGAGCTGGTATAACCTACTTTGTATCACCAATAGATGTAATTCCAGATACTCTACCTGTTATTGGTTACTTGGACGATGCAATAATTATCAAACTTGTTTTGGATCTTATATCAGTGGATTTTAATAAATACAAATTATGGAGAAGGAATAAAGATGTCTAAAACCTAATCATTTTTAAATGTTGTAGGCACTTGGCATCTACTTTAGCTTTTTCAAAAAAAGTTAATTCTTCCCACTTAGTTTTTTTACCATCTGAAACTTCTTTTATATAAAGATTCCTATAACTTTTAAGCATTTTTACTTTATCTTTTGGCCTTTGTGGTATAAATCCATTTAACATAAAAACTCCTTTTATTTTGTTAAATAGAGTGATAATTCATTATCAATACTCTCTTTTAATAATAAAGGTTCAATAACTTCTAATCGTGGAATCCAGTATTTAACCAATGCCTGTATCTCGTCTATAAAAGAGACATTTAAGATAACAGTTAAAGATCCATCTTCTTCTTTGATAACTTCTACTTGTCCTGGAAGTATAATCCTTTCTAAAAAATACTCACAAAATTCTGGTACTACTCTTAATTTTACAGTTGTATCTTCATTATTTCCCATCCATATGGAATCACTATTTTCAATTATTTCTAAAATAGAATTATCAGGAATAAATGTAGTTCCTAACTGATTTATTTTAAATATTTTTATCAGTCTGAAGGTTTTAAGTTTACCCTCATCCACACAACATACATACCATAATCCACTAATATTAAATAACTTATATGGTTCTACAGTATATCTTTTATCGTTGTAACTAATTCGAATATGATTATGTTTTTCAATTGCTTCGGAAATTATATTAAACTCATGTCTTTTATCTTTAGTGCTTTCTTTGAATGGGGATTTAATTAAAAATGAGTCTTTGAACTTGTGTTCTAGTATATCCTGGATAAAATAGTCATCTATATCTGGGAAGATTTCTGAAACACCGGATAATACAGCAAAGTTTTTAAGGTCGCTCATTGTAAGTATTCCTTGATATCTTCTATCCATCCAGTAGTTACCCTTCCCATCATCTTCAATGCCAAATATTGACAATCTTTTATTTAGGTCTGTCTGGATAGTTTTTGTACTAACATTAAATTCATCTGCCAATGCACGAACATTAACACTGGTATTACTGTTTAACTGATACAGTATATTTGCTATTCTTTCTGCTAGTTTTACTTCATTTTCGCTCATAATTAATACTAATCCATTTAGAATATATTTAAAAACATTTTATATATAAAAATTTGAAACGAAATATTTTTGATAATGATATTTCTGTTATGTTATGGAATTAAAAAAAATAATCACAAGAATTAAAGGACTATTGTGATAAATAGCACTAGAAGCCATTTTTTGTTTTTAAATATTTAACCCGTATTATTAGGTCATTGGCTTGATATGTTCCAGAAGTCACTGGGTAGATATGATATTGCTGAAATCTACCCAGAACTTCGAAAATGTCGAGAGTGTTATATTACTTATATAAAAAAATTATACTAATACCAATTGTATTAATTAAAACGAGTATAAAACTAATAATAGATATGATATTGTTTTTTGTTATGAATCTATAAATTATTTTATCTTTTGTATCAATACGATCCATTAGCTCATTAATATAAACTCTAAATTTATCGAGTTCTTCTTCAGACTTGGTATTATATGACTTAATGTCATTAACAATTTCTGATATTAAATTATTATTTTCATCTGATGAAGTTATAAACTTATCGACTTCTGTAATTAAGCTTTGAATTTTATTAACATTATAATTGTAACTAATTAAAGTTTTATTAAGGGTTTCAGATATTTTTTTATTATTGATATCAATATCAGATGCTAACTTCGAAACATCATCAATCGAGGTTTTTAGAACTTTATTACTTTCCGAAATGATTTGTTGAGTATTTTCTTTAAAATCTCCATCAAAAAAGATGAAATTGTATCATCTAACCCCTCTATCTTTTGTTTAAGAGGTTTAATAAGACTAGCTTCAATATCTTTAAGTCCAATACTTTCAATTAATATATCATGAAACATATTTTTAACATTCTGATTTAAACCTTCAAGAACATTATCATCTTGTTCATTTTCTTTCATTTTTATTCTCCATATTAACCAATCTCATGTTTAGTAAATCCTTCAGAGCGTTACTCATTAAATAACAATGTGTTAGATTTTTTAATCTTCTATTAACTGATATATTTGGTTTATTAATAATTTGTATTTTTTTATTCCAAACTTTTATATACTCTTCTTTTAGAATATGTGGATAATCTGTAAGTTGTTCAATTTCAATTTCAAGAATACGATAATTATTAAATATCACTTCATAATCATCTTTAATTTTAGTTGCTCTATTTACTAAATAATGTATGTTATGTAATTTCTTTGAATGATCAAATTTTTTATCTATATTTATTGGCACGGAATTAATATATTCATCAAAGTCTTTGCTAAGTAATTTTTGTAGACTTTGTGCGTCTCTATTTAGAATTGTAAATTTACTTTCATTATTAATTAATTTAATCTTATTATTAATAATATTATTATAAATAGAATCGTATTTGGAATTGTGTTTATTCAGAAAATTCTTTATATCTAAATCTAAAGAGAATAATTTTATCTCATTATGTGATTCATACTCTTGCAATGATTTTCTTAACTTATTTGTAAGTTCCGTATAATCAAAAAAACTAATAATTATTTCATCTATAGTTTCATTTATAATTAATTTATTTATTTTTTTATCTTTATGGTTAAGATTTTTGAAATTATTCCAGTTAATGTTTGATAAGTATTTGATTCCTTTATCATCAGCTATTTCACTGACTTTTTGTTTATATAATTTAATATGATTTCTAATTTTTTCATTATCATTATTAAAGTTGTCTATTTTATTTTTTTGATTTTTTATTATTTCATTTAAATTATCTATTCTCGATTTGAGTTTATTTAATTCAAATAAGTACTTGTCTCTCTGTCTTTTTTTAGATATCGGAGTACTAAAGATCCGCATAACTTTGGACATTGATGGTTCAATATTGTCCATCCAACTGACTATCTTATCTACCGATCGAATTCTTTCATCATCAATATTTTCATAGTCTACTTCTTTAAAAGAACAGGAGATGACAGGAGGTATGATATCTAATTTTAATTCTTTTCTAATTGTAGATGTCCAGTTTTCACCTGTATCATTAGCTAATTCTGTTGCAAATGTTACCAGAAGTAAACTATTTTGAGGCGAAACTTCTATCCTTTCTTTCATTTTATATTCGAAAGAACCTTTATATCCACCAAAATCACTAATTGCATTACCTGGAGCGACAAATACTACAATATCAGCAGTATTTACGAATTTTTCAGCTGCCCGTTGTGCAATAATAGCTTCAACTTCATCACGATTAGAACTGTAACCAGGTATATCAATGAATACAAGATCCTTCCTTCTCCACTTACCAGGTAATTCTATTTCTATATAACTATCATTTGATTCAACAAAATGTTTTTGTGAATCTCTTAAGTGTGCTATTTGACTCGTTAGACTTTCTAATTCAACTGAATTAATTTCAACAATTTTTCCATCTCTAGTCTTTGGAATATATCTAATTGGAACAGGAGTTGCACTATTACACTCTTTTTCATTACCTCTTAATGCTTTTATAACAGAATCAATTGTATAAAAATCTTCATCTAAGATTAAATGAACAAGTGCAGTAGTTTTTCCAGACTGAGCTTTACCTATAGTTGCTATAACTAATTGATTGTCTATGTTCGTTGTAGTTATATTATCAAATGTCTTAGCTGCATTTAAAGCCCAACTCCAATGGTCAAAAGATTTCTTCATTTATTATATTAACTATAAACTGTAAGACAAAAATTGCTTATGTGCTTCTTTTAACTCAGCTGATGTCTCTAATAATGTAATTATACTTGAGTTCTTAGCTGTTACACCGAACCTATTTTTTAGATCAATTTCTAAACAATACCATACTTTTTCACCTAAATCTTCCAAATCTTTAGTAAACTGTATAATGGAATTTTCTGCTATGTACTCTAAGTATGATTTAAAATGAGAATGTAGACTATTGTCTAGTTCTCTTTGTCCTACACGATACGATGAGATTAAAGAATGTGAAGCCATAAGTAAAACCGCACCTCCTATTACTCCAGCTAAGACACTAGCAGAAATACCAGCGAAACCAGCACCTGCTAATTCAGCTGTAGTAGCAGCAGCACCACCAGCACCAAATAATATTTTAGTCACATTTCCAGCCCCTTCACCTATGGGGGTTAAATTAAATAATGCTTCTCCTAAGGAGACTGTTTCTTTTTGTTCTTTTGATTTTTTATCTTTCGATTCTATTTCTACTTTAAAGTTATTTAAAATTGTTTTGGTATTTTTTAGTTTATCTGAAATGGATTCCGTCATTTCATTTACAGATTTACTTTTACCAGCAGGGATTTTTTTATCAAAGTCATCAGATAAAGAATTTATAAATATCCCAGCTATAAAAGTTTGTAATACACTCGCACTATCAAAATTATTATCAGTTAATTCAGAATTCTCTAATTGATTGACAAGTACTTGTAAGGTTTCTTCATAAATAATATTCAAAAAATCAGCATCTAAAAAAGATTTTTTTAATTTTATAGCTAAATCACGAAGTTTTTTTCCTTCAGGTGTGTTTTTTGAAAAAAATAAATCGATTTGATTTTTTGCTCCACCGGTTATATTTTTAGAAATTTCATCATCTAGAGTTTCAATTAAATCATCTCTCAATTTGTATATAGACTTTGAAAATGTTTTAATCATATGTTTCGATAAATATGAGAATTGTTGATTATATTGCTTCTCTAAATGACCAATAACTTCTAACTGCGTATGAGAAGTATTTTCAATTTTTATTTCTGATATAGCTTTATCTATTTTTCTAATCACAGTTCGGGTATCTTTAGCAATCTTTTTCATTCCAGGAAACATTATTGCAGATTTAGTCATCTTCTCTACAGCCCAAACAAATAAGTCATCATGAGAATGATCTCCTTTATTACTTTCTAAATCATTAGAAATCATAAAAATCTCTGAACCGTAATCTTCTAATTTAGCATAAAAGTCAGATTTTTTATCATCAGATAAAACATCAACAAAAGTGCCTACAAATGCTGTTTTAGAATTAGGGACTTTATATTCTGAACGCCAGTTATCAATAGTATTAAGCCCTATTTGCGCTGCTCTCGAATGTGTTGTAGCTATGATAACAACATCACTATTAGCAATTGCTACCTCTATAGAACTATTGAAACTAGCACTTTCTTGTATTCCAGGCAATACAACAACTGGAGACATCTGTTCTAACTTCTTTGAACCATAAATATTCCATATAGCAAAAAGATCATATTTATTATTATTGATTACTCGTTCCCGAGCTTCATCATAACTTAAAGATTCTTCAATAATATGCCCTTTATTTGATGAAAATATTTTAACTAGTTCCTCACTTTTAGAGGCTACATTCTTTAATAATATAGGAATATGTTCGCAACTACCCCTACCAGAGACTAATTCAGCTTCTTTTGGAATCTCAAACATGATATTAGCTAAAGTACTTTTACCAACCCCTTGTAACCCTGCAATTGTACAAACAGAATCCTCAGTAAACATTGAAGCAAACTGATATGATAAATGTATTTGTTGTAAATCTTCACGTATATCATCTGCATCTTCAATAGGGAGATCGGATGAAGCTAAGGCTTTGTGTAGTTTTTGTATACCTTTTCCTAAAGGTCTAATATAGTTAAATGCTTGCTCTCTAGATATTATTTGTTTTTCCATAAAAAATCCTATTTATACTTATTTTTTAATTATTCTTATATTATATGTTTATTGGATATTTTAATACATTTTTTATATAATTTACAATCATAATCAAATAAAATTGTCTTAGTCAAACTCCTTTAAGTTATACTGTTGAAAATTGAAGTGATTTATAATAAAAAATAAAGCGAAGCTTTAAACCTTGGATTAGGGATACGTAGGGTTGCTACGCAAAACCAAAGGTTCGAAGGGAAGCGGAGCCCGGAAAAGCCCGACCGGGTTTACCCGGGAATCCCCAAACTTCACTTCTAACAATACTAATCCTCATGAGGAAACATAATTGTCAACACAGGATCAACAGTATCCCCAGGACCAATAACAGCTTTAATCTTAACTGTCATTGATCCATCTTTACTGGCAAATACTACATTTATAAAGACTGTATCACTTTTAGCACTCTTACTTGCATAATGTAAATGCATTAAGATATCCCAGATCCTCCCGGAACTGCTCTGACCCTGGTTTTTACTCCATTGATCAGGTTCAATCCAACTATTATATAAAGTATCAGTAACAGCTACTGGTACTTTAAATCCTGCTTCTTTTGCAATATCTGATATATCTATTAGAACCCCATCAGCTATAGCCATTGCTCTTGTATATGAAAATATATTATTTCCAAAGAACTCTCTTAAATCATCACTCATCTTTCCCCCCGGAACCATCTACAATTTCTAACCGTTTAATCTCTTTATCAACCTTAATTGCTAAATTATAAGTTTTAGACTCTTTCCCTTCCTGATAACTCCAATACTTTCTGTTAGTTATCTGATTAAGAACTTCCAGGCAATCTTTGAATAAATCTATTGAATCTTTATTAATATCACTCATTTTAATTTCCCTTATTTGTAACATAGATAAATCCCTGGGCTTAATTGCCCAGGAACATCTTTTATTCTTTTGGTATAGCTGATAACCCTTCATCCAAAACATCCATAGCCTTCTGTACCACATTCTTTAAGTGCTCGTTTTCAACTAAGACATCCTTGTTAATATCCTCTACCCTTAATTTCTCCAGCCAATTTACATACTCTGCAAAACTAGCTCCTTCAACATCCTTGTCTGTTTCAGCCTTAAATTGCATTCGTAATTTGTATTGTCTTATATCCATTACATCCCCCACTACGAAGCTGTTTTAATGGATTCTGGTTTTACATCAGAATGATCCATTACAAACTTATAGGCTTTCTCTGCTTTAGATGTGGCAGTAGTAAATAACCTGCTGTTTTCAGATATCTTCTTATACCAGGAATCAATATAGGCTGAATTATTATCAACAACTTCATTAATTATCCCGGCCTCATAGGATAGATAAGCACTACCTATCTCAGCTATTAACTCTTCAACAGCCCGGAACTCAATTGAATCCTCATTTGTTAATCTATCTAACCTAGACTTGTGCCCTGTTGAATGAATCAGTTCATGGAACCATGTAGAGTAAAATTCTTCTACTGTTTCAAATTGGCCTTTAGGTGGAAGTTTAATAACATCAAACATTCTGTAGTAAGCAGGATTGCTGAAAACATTAATCTGGATATCAGGCATCTCTTTGTAATTCCTTAAAAGATTTTCAGCCCTCTCAAGTGGAGAGAATTCCTTCTGTTCAATCTCCTTAGATTGTAACAACTCGATTTCTTTTTTAGATAACTTAATATCTTCACACTGATCAAGGTTAAATACAGTAAAATACCGGAGTACAAACCGGGACTTCTTTTTATCTTTCTCCTTATCTTCTTCATCAACCTTAGCATCAATCATTTTAAAGAAGACAACTGGAAACCCCTTCTCGCGTTTCTTAATGTAGCCACCTCTCTCCTCAGCTTGTTTGTATGTCAGGAAGAACGGATTTTCGGTGTACTTCATTGCAAGGCAACTTAATATTATTTGATTTATACCGCTGTAGACTTTACCAGTTGTTAGACTAATTGGAGGAAGTCCCTGTTTTGATTTCCATAATTTCTTCCATGGAACGACACCTTCTTTTAATTTATCTAGGATTATTTTATTAAGCATATCGTAAACACTCATAGCACTTTACCTCCATCCATTAGACTTTGTGCATACTCTTTTAGTAGTGATCCCTCTGGTAAGATTTCACTAACAGCTAAGAGCCTCTCCTTAAATGGAAAGAAATTACCCATTTCAACATCTAAATCTTCACCCCATTGATCAAGCTTTTTCTGGATAACAGATGCCTCTATCTCAACATAGTCCGTACTATTGTTAGATTTAGAATTACCTTTCCCCCTACCCGGAACCTTAAAATCATCCTTAACTTTATTGGCTATTCGGGGCTTTTCATTAGACTTATCTGAGTGTTGTTTCTCCTTATTCAGTAAGGACTTATATGCACCGTTAATCGTTAACATCCCGGAACAAACAGACTCCTTAGTCTTATCTGAACCTCTAGTAATTACAGTGATATATTTCTGGGCAGTCCCGACTGATACTGATAAGATCTCAGCTAACTCATTTTTCTTTCTACCGGTCTTCTTTACACCGTGACCAACGTTGTTCACATAGGTTTCTGAAAACATGAACCTATCAGCGTCTGTTAAGTTTCTTCTTTTAAATTGAAGACCGTAGGCATAGACAAGTGCAGCATCAACATCTGGAAATGATTCATATATAACCACTACTTCTTTTAGACCAGCATTTTTTGCTGCTTCACATCTGGTATGACCATCGATTAAAACATTGGTCTCCTTCCAGATAATTACTGGTTGTGAAACATCAAACCCATTAGTTACCATATCTTCAGTAATGGATTTTAATGTCTCAGGATTAATTGGAAACAAGTCAACAAACGGTGTACCTGTTTTAATTTCTTCTAAACTTATTGTCTCGTACCCATTATTTTTTAATTTAATAGGCTTGAAAGACGGTTTTATCTTTTCTTTTAAGATTGATATAGCATTCATATCATCCTCCTGTTTGAGATTTTTTATTTTTATGTATTTGATTTCTATTGGGTAAGAACTACCCGGAACTATTAAACGACTTTGACTTCTATACTTGCTATGACACTTAAAACATGCTCATTCATTTCTAGAACTTTGTTTCCAGTTGTATCATTTTTTATTTGGTCAATTATCCATTGAAAATGAGTATTACTGAAAAGATCCTTGCTCTCTTTCATTAACTTATTAAGTTCATGATGGGCATCACTTGTTATAGGAAATAAGTGTTCTTTAGGATCATGACCAACGTTGTTCACGGCTTTTAGTTTTATTGGTTTAAGTTCTTGATGAACCCCTTCAGATAACCAATCTTTTAAAGCTTTACCAAAATCTTCTCCAGGTCTATCAATTATTTCATCCTGATATTTACCAGTTCGATCCTTAATAACCTGACCTATGTGGTCTGTAGATATCTGCATAAGTAAATCAAACTCGTATTCGATACCTTTACCCTGGGAAGGGGCAAGGCTTACCCGAACCGGTTTAACTTTACCATTACCATCTCTCTCTGTTGTCCATTCAGTCTTTGCCCTCATTGTGGCAATAATATGACCATCAAAGTTCAAGATTGCATTTATTAAAGCAGTCTGTTTTGGTGTTCCCTCACTCCATGCGCTCCAGGTGTTACCTTTGTATTTAGATTTTGCAATTCTATCCACTTCTTCTAGTAGTTCCTGCCAACCGTGGGATAGTGAATCAAGAATTAATACATTGTAGTTCCGGGCTTCATGAATCAGCTTAATATAGTTCTCAATTGTGGGTTTTGGTAGCTCTGCAACGTCGAAATTGAACCTATCAGCGTACTTACTGGCACTGCCCTTCTCACTGTCAATTACTGCTATATTACCGCCTATTCCAGTGGCTATTCTTAAAGCTGTAAATGTCTTTCCACCACCGGATGGTCCAAACAGTGCTAATCTTAATTTACTTTGTTTCTTTGATGCTCTATTAAACATTTGCAACTCCTTTAAAATCTTCTTCTATACATACAAAAACCTTTTTAATATTATTTTCATTACTCAAGGCATCATCACCGGCTTCAATGGAAACTGTTTTTACTACCCAAGATAAATGACTTTTAGATAGTAGAGATAAGTTTAACTGTATCTCATACACAAAATTCATCCCTTTATTTGGAATGATCATTAATCTAATAAAATACTGATCTCCACTATCTTTCACAATTTTAATTGAGGTCTTTGGAGAATATAATTTTGTCAGCAGATTAAAGATTGTAACTTTATTTATTTTCATATTACCTCCCTTAATAGTTATCTCTATTAGGTTCTAGGTAACGACTATCACCTTCAGCGAAACTGTAATAATCCTTAGTCCCTATAATCATGTGATCTAATACTTTGATACCTAATATATCCCCTGCATTAACAAGCCTCTTTGTCACAAGTTTATCCTCCTCACTTGGTTCAATATTACCGCTTGGGTGGTTATGAACTAAAATTATAGAAGCTGAGTTGTCAGCAATAGCAGGTCTAAACACCTCTCTAGGATGGATAAGGGTTCTATTCAAAATTCCAATAGTTATTAAACGAACACTTATAACTTCATGGGCTCCATTTAATGTTGCTACAATAAAATGTTCTTTCTCCAGGTCACGATACCTTTTTAGGCATGGCAATAAATCCGTGGGGTAAGACACCTTAACTTCGTACTTTTCTGTTCTTTCACTAATGATTTGATATTTCATTCTCTACACTCCTGTATTTATAAATAAAATAAGCAGGCCAACGACCTGCTTTAATGACAAATATTACTTTCTTAAATCTTTGTTTTTAAATTCTTTTACATTCATTTTTTTAAATGGGTTATTACTTGTTTTATTAATTGGTTATACTTTGTTAATTAAACCATTTTGTATGGCCACACATCATCTTTACTTAGAGTAGATAGATTATTTTCTGCATAACTGAAATAACCAGTTCCTGAAACTAGGAGATGATCTAGAACCTCTATCTTTAAAAATTTCCATTTCATTACTAAGTCTTCAACTATCTTTATATTTTCAATTGAAGGCTTTGATATTTTGGATTTCCGATTATGGATTGTGACTATAGATGATGATTTTGATAATAAAGCTAGGTTAAATATTATATGTGGTAGTTCCGGGTCTAGTTCTTTAACATCCATAATATGTATTTTCTGTAGATAACTTGCTCCATCTAATAATAGGACAAAAAGGGTATTTTTCTTTTCGTCAATAAACTCTTTTACAACGTCAAAAACTTCTCTTGGATGTCCAATCCTTAAGTCTTCATCTGATTTACGGTCTATAACTATTTGATATTTCATTTTTATTATTCCTTTTAGGGTTATAAATAAAAGAAGCAGACCAATGGCCTGCTTTAAACGCGTTATTATTAGTTCCGGGTATGGGTTTTTACTTGAGGTTTTGTTTAGTAGATTTTATTCTTCTGTAGCCTGGTATATTTCAGTATACCTGCCATCTACACAATGGAGTGCTGTCCAAACCGGGACAGAGTTCTTCCCACCTTCTGTTATGATTTTATCAAAAGCCTTTTTATACTCACTCCCAAGATTGGTACTTTTGGGTCTTACATTATATGCTAAAGATATATAGGCTGCTTTATCTACAGAACTTAGAACTCCTATTTTATTCAGTTGGCTTTTAAAGCTATCAAGTCCTTTAAATGGAAACAGATGAAGATTACTAAGTTTCATCTGATCATTTAGTATTGCTACAAAAAGTGTGTCTGCTTCACTGATTATTAAACTCTTTAATATTGAGTTAAACCGGTATGAGTTTCGTAACTCAAAATCTGTATTTGTTTCTACATGTTTTATTATCCAGTATTTCATTTTCCTTAACCTTTTTCATCGGGACATAGTCTATGCTCCTAGTAATATTGTTTTTTAAATAACTCCCAAGGGCATTAAACCCCTGGGTTATAAATAACAAGAGCAGGCCAAATAGGCCTGCTCTAGATCTCTTTCCGGTTTTCTATCCGGTTAGGCCTGGTCGGCCTCAATTTTTCTACTCTTAGAAATCCTACCTACGCAATAATGATTTTAATTAAAGCCATTATTGCAGTAAATAAAGATCCTCCTCCACCTGAACTTTCGATAATTCTCTTCATAACCGTTCTCCTTTTAGTTAATTGGTCACATGAATAATATATAAGTTGAAATGGATCTGGTGCGATTATTAGGATTGTTGTGGAGGGATTTGTTTATGATGCATAAAGAAAAAGACCTTAATAGAAAATACTGCCATTAAGGTCTTTTTTATTACATGACTAATGCAAGAATTATCTCGATATAAGTTGTATCTGTACCGACAGGGAATGATATTGTTTTACTTTCCCAATTGATATGCATGTTTGCATCAATAGCATCTTCCATGATTATTAATGATTGATTCTCTACAAAATCTTCCCATTTTCTATCAGATAAATTATACCACTTTTTAGAATCATTTTTCATAGGGATAATTGTTTTTGAAGCATCTGGATTAAATGTACAATTTTTTTCATCAATTAAATGTGCAAGTTCTTTTCTGGAATCATTATCTCCATGGTTTAAGAAAACCTGTATCTCTTCTTTTCTTGGTTCTTTTGGATTATTATATATAAAATCCAATAAAGCATCCTTATCAGCATGACCTGAATAATATGCACTCATATTTATAATCTTAGATTTAACATCAGATAATCTACAATCCATATTATTGAACCTTGTATTATGCTTCATATCATTTTCATAAGTATCTAGGTTTGATAAATAATATCCATTAGTGTCTTTTGCCTGATATCCTGTAATAAGAACTGTTGAATCTTCTCTAGTCAAATTTTTATTTAGAATATCAACAATAGCGCCATCATTACACATGCCTGAAGAACCTAAAACAATGGTCTTATGACAAGGGTTATTAGTGTATGAAATTCCACCATTTGTTACACGTATAATATGGTCTTTAATCTCAAGGTGTTTCTTTTTAACTTTATTAGTTTTTTTCTTATAAGATTTATTACTTTCGAGAACTTCACCTACCGTAAAAATATTTTCAATAAGGTCATCATAACTATCAAAACCCTCAAAATCTAAAGTTGAAAATATTGAATCATTTCCATATAAATATTTCTTAGAATTATTTTTGAATTTATATTCTAATAGGCCTTTTTTATATATAGGAATCAGTTTCTCAATTAAAGGAGATGTAATAAAAACTTGTAATTTTATAGGTATGACAATTTCTGATAATAATTCTATAATTATTTGAGAATCGTCATAATCTCTTACATAGCTATAATACTCACCATTTATTAATTTAAATGACTGATCTTTCTCTTCAAGTAAATCGATTAAATATTTAGGGAAATTATCATTATTGATAAATGTGCGTACTTCATCTTCTGATACTTTAAAATAATATTCCTTAAAGTTTAAGAGATAAAATAAATCAAATAAAATTTCTTGGGCTCTATGCAATGAAAAACTAGGAATAATTAAATTTTTACCTACATTGAATGATTCTTCAATTATTGAATTTAATTTCTATAATCGTTGTTTATAATTAAAACATTCCCTTTTTCTAGCGCCATAGGTTGATTCTAAAACAATGAAGTCATTTCCTCTTCCATTATGCGGATATTGATTATCTTTTATTAATAACGATTGCTCATTTTGTAATGTTGATGCTCCAATATCCCCTGAAAATACAATTGTCTTTTTTTCAAAATCTGCTTCTTGCCAAATAAACCCAACTGAGACAGCACCTAAGATATGAGAAGATCTGAGGAAATAAAAGAAAAAATCTTTACCTATAGAAATATGTTGACCCCAACTAAACTTAGAATCTAAATCGACACAGTTAAATTTGATCTGATCTACATCAGAAATTTTGTATAGTTCACCATTAGAGATATTAGCACTATCTAGTAGTATTTCTCTAGCACAATCAGCCGTCATAGAAGTACAATATACTTCCCCTGTATAACCATATTTATAAAGAAGAGGTATTGCTCCACAATGGTCTAAATGTGCATGTGTTAAAATTACCTTGGAAATATTTTTTGCATCAAATGGTAAGTTTTTCAGATTTTGAGCACCTTCTCCCTGATACATTCCACAATCAACTAAAACTGTTTGTTTATTTTCTCCATTTATATATTCTAACATTGAACATGAACCTGTAACTGTCTCAACACCTCCTATAAATCTAACTTTCATTTTCCGAATTTGTAAATCGTTGTTTTCTAATAGCATTTTATCCTCTTTTTTAAAAAATTTTCAAATATCTTATTGCAAAAACCATGCCAAAATTATTGTTAGGTATTTATCGTATAATAAAAGTCTTGTAGGTTTAATAAATCATTGTATTGGTAAATATAACTAATTCTTTTAGTATCGAACTACCACTTCATTTATATATTATCTCCCTGAATACAAATCTAAGGAGAAATAAGATGAATAGTTTAAACTCAGTATTATTAGAAGGGTTCCTTATTGGCGATCCAATTGAAGGAAGAACAGAGCAAGATGAAATGGAATGTACTTTCAATATTTCATCAGAACGATACTACAAAAAAGATGAAGAAATAGTAAAAGAAATGACAACTGTGAGTGTTAAAGTCTACTCGATTTTAGCAGATAGCTGTGCTAGGCATCTACAAAAAGGTAGAGGTGTAAGAGTGGTTGGTAGGCTTAAGCAAGTTTTTGATGAAGATGAGAGCAAAACATCTCAGGTATTAATCCAAGCAGAACACGTTGAGTTTAAACCCATTGTGGTTGCAGGATAAGGTTTATTGAAAAGCACCATAAAAAAATAGTTCATCTGTATGGGTGGATTATTTTTTATAATATCTGAAATATTATTAACAGTGTTGCTCAATTTATTGAATATTGAAAATAAGTTTTAACCCAAAATCAACTTCATGCATTGTTCTTGGTGGTAGAGTACTAACTTTTTCTATTAGCCTTCTTTTGTCTATTGTTGAGATTTGGGAAATATTAATTACTCCATTCTTAGGTAATCCAGATTCTTCAGGTTCTAAAAATATATTTCCAGGTGCATCTGCAAGATTAAGATTTGTAGTTACAGAAGATACTATTATTGTTTGAATATTACTTCTATTAAATGAATCATCTTGTATTATGACAACAGGTCTTTTAAATCCTGGTTCGCTTCCAAATGGAATTCCCAAGTCAGCCCACCAAACTTCACCACGAATCATATTCAGTTGCCTTTCTTAATGATTCAAGCCCTAATTCATTTGTATCTTCAATGTTATTTTCCTTAGAGAATAAGCAATTTAGCTTTTCTGTAATTCGATCTTTACTATGATGCTCAATAAATTCTTTTATTGCTAATACGTATAACTGGCTTCTGGCTAATCCAAGCTCTTTTGCAGTTATCTCAGCATCATTGTAAACGTTATCAGGTATTGAAATTGCAGTTTTCATATTTTAAGTATAACAATAGTATAACAATAAATCAATGTTCAACTAATCATAGCAGATAATTTAATGGATAAAGAGTAAAATTTGTTTAAGAAGACCAACTGTTATTTAACCTCTTAAACTATAGATAAATTTCCTGCTTAATTATTGTATAGACCGTCTGCATATAGCAGCTAAAAACTACAAAAAGACTCATTTAAATTGCTTTATAACTCCCTGAAACCTAGATAAAAGATATTTTACTTCTGTATTACTGATTTAAAACGAGCATACCAAATGGCCTGCCCAAGAACTATTCCGGATATATCCCGGTACAACTAAATTAATATACTAATACCTGAAAGAATCTTCTAAAATATAAAAATCTCTTACCCCATTAAACTATCTCTGTTTTTACTGTTAAGTAGTTTTCATAGTCCTCTAAATAGTCTTTTGCATCATAAAATTGATGAAAATAAGGGTTTAATTTCTAGTTTAGAACGATTTATTAGGTATTAGCTGGTATGTATCTCTTCTAGTCTTACAGCCCTTTTATAAAGTGTCATTAACTTTACTCTGAATCTAATGATATTTTAGCAATAGCAATATCTTCATACAGATCCATGGATTTTTGTATGTACTGATTATATACAAGTGTTTTGTAAGCCCAGTTGGGACTGTATAGCTTTAATGATTTAATTTTATTGGTAATGCTGTATAATTCTACAAGTAAGCTAGTGAGTTTTTCAGAGCCTAATTTTTTCTGGTATTCAAATTTAAGGATAATATCAAATGAACTGTTAATAGAAAACATAGAATGTATTAAGTGGAAATCTTCATGTCGTTTCATTTCATTTATTATTGTGCTGATATAGGTAAAGTTACTCATAGCTATAAAATTACAAACAATATCCAAGTTAAACGATCTTTCACACTCTTCAATCACCCTATACAAATAAATTTTATTTCTACCAGTAAAGAATTGGTAAGAAGCTTCAAACCTGGTAAATAAAGTTCTATCAATAAGATGTTTTTCTTGCATTGCTCTGTCTAATTCTAAATATACCATACAAGTCCTCTTTATTATGTGTTGACAGTTTTTTGTTCTAATAAGCCAATAAATTAATTAAACAGAGTTATTGGCTATTATCAGCTTTAAAAGGATTTAAATATGGTTTTCTTGCATCTAATCAGGAAATGATATTATACCCAGATAAAAAGCTTAATATGGGTTAATTATCCGCTATAAAAGTTAATATAATCGGTTACCGAAGATAAATTAGAGTAATTACCATAGACATAATATTTTATAGTGTAAAGTTGTTAAATACCAGTTAATTACAAGGAGAACACCAACTAAGTTTATGTATGATGTTAAATTATCAGTATTAAGTTTATTAAAACTAATACCAGGTAGTGTTACCCTACCCAGTGATTAAATTTGATTTATAAAACTATTTCTTGATATGTAAAAATACGATGTACTAAATAAGGATTATGAAATGAGTAAAGTCACCTTTAGAGTTTTCACGATTGTATATTATCATAGGTAAAAATGGATAGTTTGAATGATGATTTTGAAATAGGATGATAATTATGGTTTTTAGACCATAAAAGATTGTAGTTCTTTTAAGTACTCGGGTTATAGGGATAGTACTCGTTAAATCTATTGTTATGGAGCTTTGTACAATGTTTTTAGAGAGAGAAAAGAATGATATTGGTGATTATGGAATTAAGTATTAGTTTTTGTATAATGTGACCTTGGTATTGGATTAGAAGTTTAGGTCCATCTTTTCTAAAGGCAGTAGATGAGTAAGGAATATGTTAGTTATAGCTTTATTACTGGTCTTGATTACTGGTTAATAGAAAATACCTAAGCAGTGAACTGAAATAGATTCACTGCTTAGGTATTTATAATGATTTACTACTAGGTTGATAATTACATCTATTGCTGGTAGATAACATTGACTGATAAGAGAGTTGTTCAATAAGAGTTACTGGGATATTGAACAACTCTCTTATCAGTCAATATACTTCGTATAGGACTAACCACTGTTAGTTATATAAACTGTTGTCCTAACAGTGGTTAGTCCTGTTTCTACGTTATATTAATAAAAGAATATATTTATAGGCTCTTTACATTTTAGGCTGACTCTTAATATTTATAAGTTCCTGTGTGGACATGGAATTCTGATTACATTCTAGTAAAATATTATAAAGAAATGGATGCAGGAATTTACAAATTTCAGCATTAATTGGCCACAAAGAATGAGGCTTTAAAACCTCTTTTGTATAGTTGATAAGTAATGGTCTTATATGACTGCAAAATCCGACAGGAAGCTTGTCCAGGTCATTAATATGAATTTCTTTAATGTATTTCCTTTTTAATCTAAATTCAAACCTAGTGATTCTAATAGGACTGCCAATACGATCGCCTCTATCATAAATACAAATAAATGAATCCTGCTGGTCAGCTTTTTCTCCATTTTTTCGATAAGTAACATTATAATCTGTAGAATATATTGAATTCGGTTTATCCTTATAAAATTGTACATGTTTTAAACTACCATTAAAATTATCAATATAGTAAGGGAATTTAGGATGATAAGTATCAAAAGCTAATTCTACAAGCTTTAATTCTGAGTAAACCAAGATTTCATCATATGGTATTGACCTTGAGAAAAGAGGATATTTATCATACATATTTTCATTTATAGCATTAAAAATACTGTTAATAATGCTTATATCATATTTAATTGTAGTATCATGAAAATGGACTCTTTTATGTAAACCGCTTATAAATGTGATTTTATCGTGTGTCTCATAATATTTTATATTATCCCAATTAATCCATTCATTGGGAACCTTTAAAACAATTTGGTCTATAATACAAGGTTTTCTGGCTTCGATAATAAAATTTTTTCTACAAACTTCCCTTTCTTCATGTGTCATTTAAATCTTCCTTCTTACACCATTCGTAGCCAGTGAAACCACCAGTCTAAATATTAAAAACATTCAGGAAGACATTATCACTCCTGAATGTTTTTTATAATTATTTTGCAAAATTTTTTCTAATATTTGACAAATATTAGAAAATATTTACAAAAATCTCAAACATTTTGAATAAGTTTTATACTTATTCCACTCTCAGTATTCTTAGTAATAGTAAGGTCATAGTTTTCTAACATATTCTTACTTATTCCTACAGAAAATTTGTTTTCGACAATTTTCTGAGTTAACAACACAATAAACTCCTTATACTCATCATTAACTATCAGATTGTGATGGTAAAGTTTACTAAATAATTTTATATAGACTTCTAAAATATTCAAATCATTTATTTTATCATTTTTAAAAATTTGAAGTTGTAAATTATATGAATCTTCAAATTTACGTCGTTTTGTAAAACTCAAATTTTTGTAGCATTTATAAATGGACAAACAGCCCACCCTTACTTTATCCAGTTCTTCATTTTCAGCCATAACTAGAATTTTTTTTAAATATGAGAATTTCGATGAATTTAATTGTAGCTTCTCCTTTAGTTGGATCTGCTGAATTTTAGGTAAATTTATTATATTTTTACCATTTTTCTCAAAAAACTTATCTAAATATAAAATAATCTGTTGATCTGTCACTATTTCTCCTTTTTTAACATCAAAAAATACATCTACCCCTTACTGAGTAAGGGCTAGATGCACCATTTAGTAATATTTATTCATCAAATGTATATTTAGACTTAATTTCGCCACTAAATGAAGTGAGTCCATGGGTTAAGAAATCAACACCTTTAATCATTATGCCTGAATAACATGCTTCTTTTGTGTAAGAAATAGTGGTTTTATGAACAAATTCATGTTGTTCAGCTATTTCACTGAAACGTTTAAAAAACTTCATTTGAGTTACTTCTTCTTCGTACTTTAATAATCTCAAATATTCTAAAAAATAAAGATAAAGATCACGAGATTTCCATTTATAGAAAGAAGATTGAATAGAACTAACGATAATTTTATCCTTCCAAAACATTGAAATAGGATCTTTTTGTTGAAGTAAATATTTAGCAAAATCTTGCTTAAATTCATTATGAATTGGCATTTTTTTCTCAAAATAATTTTTGGCATATTTCATAGAATACGATAGTATAAAAGTAAAGATCTGATTAGCCGTAGTTTCTTCTTTTAATTTATTTAAAAAATTCAGATCTTGTTTGTCATTAGGAATAGGATTCATAAACTCCATAACTACAAATCTACTCAATTGACTATCATCCGTAGTATTTGACACTTTTGGCAAATAATTTGAAGAAACTACTATTTTACATTTTGGATGATAATAAATATTGTCTGAATGAGATTTCTTAAAAGATGCACCATCATTCCCTGTAAGTATTTTAAATATAGATGCGTCTAATACATCATGTGGGTCTGGTTCTGAAGAAATTAATAGTCTTTTTTTTCTTTGATCAACAAGTTCAGGTCTAACATTAGGATCACCAGTTCTTTTATACATCAAACCTTTTATGGGTAATATTCCATAATAGCTACCAAGAAGATATCCTAAAAATTCAAGAAATGTGGATTTAGATGTATTAGATTTTCCTAATAAGAAAAAGATATACTTCTGATATGTACAACCTGTGAATAAGTAGCCTAATATTTCCAAAAAGTTTTCTACTTTTGAATCTATATCTAATTCACTATTACCCCATACTGTAATATTTTGTTCTGTTATTTGATTTTTAATCCAATTTATAAATATTTCAGGTCTTTCATTATATCCGGGAATGAAATTGGCAGTTGTAATATTAAAAAAATAATCTTCCTTGGTTTGTTTTCTTATTTCACCAGTTATATAACAATAGATGCCATTTTTAGTATTAAGTTTAAACGGATCATTATCAAATAATTCCTCTTTGATTTCTTTTAAATTCAAAATATACTCTTTAACAACACTACTTAGCACTTGATGTTTAAAGTTTAACGATGTGGTAAATTGTTTAAAAAGCCCTTTCGAAAATTGGTTTGCAATACCTGATTTTAGAGCTAGATCAATTATTATACTGCATTCATTTTTTAATCTAGTCAGGTTTGCATCTAATACATAATGCTCACTAGTAAAATAAGCATATACACTACGCATTTCAGTTTCTTTTACAAGAACATAATATATCTTAGCTCTCAAAGAATCAGTTATAAAATCTACAAACTCCAGTGCTGTCATAATGTAAACTCCACACTAATAATCTTTCCAGATCCTTTTAGTAATTTATTTAAAGAGGTAATAACAATCATTAGTTTACCTCTTTTATAGATCTTGAGATTTGATTTATTGTATGAGTGGAGACTCTATTTTTTATAATAAAATCATCTAAATCGCTTTTTAAGAATAAGAGTTTACCAGTATGTTTTAATTTTGGAATTATCCCTTGACTGGAATATTTATAGATACAATGTATACTTAAGTTTCCTAAGTATTTTGCGGCTTCTTTTGCGTTTAATATATTATCTGTCATACATGACTCCTTGATGTCTTCAATATTTTTGCATTAACCTCAAGCCATTTCATTTGGGATATATTATCTTTTTGATATACCTTACAAATTGAATGAATTTTGAGATAATTGCTAAAAGAAGTAAACTTCTTTTAAATTATTGAATTACATCAAGATACCATCTTACATTCACTTACATATGAAACACTAAAACCTTAGTAGAAGTGTACGTTCACCAACTTGTCATTTCTTTGACTATGATGTTCGCCTAGATATAATGATACAATTAAAGAAACAATAAGTTATAATCCATAAACTTAAAGTTATTTTTTCTTAGTATACAATACTAAATATGGTGCTTTATTGTTTTCCTCCTTAAAAAGCTACCAGGATATTTTTTAATGGATTGAAAAAGAAAATTTGTTTTCTTATATTTTCTAGTTCACTATCTTTTTTTCAGTTACATAAACAGAAAATAATCGTTAATTAACGATTATAGAATAGCACGTTAAGTACTATAGAATGACCAATAAAGGACATTGCTTAATATAAAAAAAAAATAAAAGATTGTCTACTAAAATTTAAAATTTACAAATATACATCAATAATATCCTTGGATGCTTCTCTTAGAAGAAATTGCATACTCATGAGATAAATGTTATTTCATTTAGATTTATTATAGACTTTCTTGATTTAATATATTGTTGTCTCTACAAAACTATTAGAAAATTATATGTGCAAATTTATTAAACTACAAATTTGTTAAAGATTTTTTTTATTTCTGAACACTAAACCTATTCTAATTAGGACAACAGGTAATTTTTTTAGCTACTTTCATGAACAAAGAAAATATTTACACCTAGAAACTCACTGGAGAGATAGGAGATTAAAGCAAAAATTATATTTCAATTATAAGATCATCAATATATCCATTAGAATTCTCATGGGGATATCCACAGGGGTTACATAAAATTCTTGTTTTCCCTACATAACAATCAATGGCATCATGGACATGACCATGAACCCAAAGATTAGGTTCTTTATTAATAATTAAATCTTCTAGGTTTGAAGCAAATCCTGTTGATAGAAGGCTATCTTTAAATCTTGTGGCTATTGAATGAATAGTAGGAGCATGATGTGTTATTACAATATTTTTATCAGTTTTACTCTCTGTTAAACTCTTATTAAGCCATTTTTTTGTTTGATGATGTATCTGTCTTGTTATATCTGCTCTTAATTTAGAGGAGTTTGTATCTAACCTTATACAGTGGTAGTCATTCATACATCTCTCACACTCAAATTGGGCAATGCTTGAATTATTAAAAAGTTCAAAATCTGTCCATAGAGTTGCACAGTGAAAGGTAATATTATTAATTGTAATACTCTCATTCTCTAATACGTGTATATTAGATTCTTTTGCTATTTCCTTACATTTATCTAGAAGACTCGGAAAATAATTGTTATAATATTCATGATTACCCATTACGTATATTACAGGAATATTAGTTACTTTATTCTTAATCCATTCGACACCTTTAGTTCCTGAGTAAATATCTCCTGCAAGGATTAATAGATCACAATTTGAGAATTCATATTCCCTATAATCAAATTCTAGATGTAGGTCACTTAAGATTTGTATCTTCATTATTTTATTAATAACTCAGTATCTTTATTTGCTCCAGTATATATAAAACCAGACTCGTTATTTTTACTATAAATAGTTATACCTACAGCTTCCCCTTCATATGCAGTAACTTCAGCATCTTTTGGGAACTTTTTTAACTCTTTAATTAGCTCTTCTACAGTCATGATGAGTATTATAACATAAATAATTGAAAAAAGTATTGAATTGATCTGATAGATTGAAAGCTATATTATTTTTTGTATAATACTATACCAACCCTATCTATATGATCGATAAGCTCTTGATTTTTTAGGTCATTATATGATTGAAGATCAACACTATACAAAATATCGCTATCATCTAGGTCGAGTAATATTTTTGAAATAATATGCCTTGAAATTATTCCTTTTACTACGAGGTCAATATCACTCCTAGATGTATAGTTGCCCTTAGCTCTAGAACCGTATAATATAACATCATCAATTTCCGGATATTTTGAAAAAGCTTCTACTAATATATTAATCGTAGCAACGGATAGACCTGTATCTTTCATCAAAGAGTTTCTTCTAATAACCACATATAAAGTTTATCTAAAATTGTTAAATACTCTGATTGTGTAGTCATTATTATTTTTTCAAACTTATTTTCGTCATATGTATGACTCATTAGATTTCTATCTCCAATCATATTAAACCATACTTCAAGATTATCTATGTACTTAGATTCATAAGCTTTCCTAATAACTGCTTTTGGAGATATTATATCGAATATAATACCATCATATTCCATTCGATCTTTTAGAACTTTCCATGCTAATTCAAATGTGTATTCGAACCTTTGAATTACCCCTTCTTTTTCAAGCTGATTTAGTTTTGAGATATCCCCATCTAATGCATCTCTTAATAGTAAGAATGCTCTTTTAAAATTTGAAAACCTCTGTTTCCACCTTACATCTTCTTCCATATAAATATAATACATTTATAATAGTAATTTTTAAAGTAACTATTTTAGCTACGTTATTATAAACTTGGACTTTTACTAATTACGTATTGCTACAGGTGGAGGGTGAACTTGAATTGTGACCAAAATTGTGACCAAAAAAAATACAAAACCGTACAAAAGCAGATAAAACTAAATAAAACAAATTGTTTTAATTCCTTTCAATATATAAAGATATACAAAAGCTTACAAAACCGTACAAACAGAATAATCAGGTTCGATTCCCTCCACCTCCAAAAACAAGACTCTTGTAATTCTATATACAGAAAGGAATTACAGGAGTTTTTCTTTTTATAAATATTCTCATATAGCCAAAACGAATAGAATATGATTGCTGTAAAGGCATTTAAAGTACTCTTGAAGCCTATAAAAGATACTATTTCTTAATGTTACCCTCCACCCGTATTTAGTAGAAAATAGTAAAGAATTTACTCTAAAACAAATATTTCGTTCTTTACTTAATAAACAAATTATTTATCAAACGTTGAGAAATTATGTTATAAGTTCAAAGTAACTACCGTCTAAATCCATATTCTGGATTAATTGTATTATTCTTTAGTCCCATGGATTTTATTGGAGTATTGGGAAAGTCTTTTAACAAAGCGTTTAGCTTTTTAATAAATTCATCATACTCATCTAATGGTTTTAAAAGTTCTCCAATAATATCTAAGATTATAATTATTTTTTTCTTTGCTTAGTATCATATGTTTTTTGCATATTATTAGTAATTGAAGGCTTTATTGTTAAAGAAGAGTTCCAAAGTCTACCATGATGGGCACAAATATTTCGTACTGTAGTAATAGATTGAATCCAGGACTCTAATAAAAAAGGTTTTATTTCAAAGTAATTTGCAATGTCTTTTTTTATATCCTTATTTTCTAAAGATTTATATATTTTAGACCAACTCCCAAAAGAAATTATTTCAATTAACATCCACGATGCAGGTAATGTAGGTTCGGAATATTTGCGTAAATAACTTTTTATAAATATCTCATTACTTCTATTTATCTCCCTTTCAACATCTGAAAGAAATTTATCATGTTTGAATTGTGCATTAACATGTTTCTTAGATAATGGCCAATGAGAGTCTTTACTATTTAAAGACATGTGTAAGTTGAGTTGAGTCCTGAATGCTACTTCAATATGTGTTATAGCATCAAATAATATTGTTCTTAGTTTATCATCAAAGTTATATAGATCAACTACATTTTCAAAACTTGTTTCAGGTTTATATCTATGAGTTCTTTTTCTATTTTCAAATTTTTCAAAATGAAGAGCATAACCTACAAATCGATAATAGCTTACTTTGTTTAGAAAGTTTATAGCAAAAGATTTATCATGTATGATCATACCTCTAGATTCTAATATATTCAGTTGATCTTGTATGTTCGTTGGAGGGGAAGTATATTTAATTGTTGCCCTCCTAATTTAGATAGTTATAAAAAAAGAAGACCCGTTCTGGTCCGCATCGTAGAGAGGCGCAACGGGTACTGTTAATATAATCTTAATATGGTGTATTAAAAATAACAACTGTTTTGAGTAGATATTTTATATAATATGAAATTTAATCATTCTACAAACAATCATAAAATACATCTAATGTAGCCAATATTGTAGCAAAAATCATACAAACTGGTACAAAACCAAGATCACCTAACCTGCCACTGTGTATAAAGTTATACTAAAACAAGTGGAAATGGCAAGCAGTTTTACTCTGTTTGAGGTGCGGACTCTTTTTGAGACTATTATATTAAAAATATCCTAGATTTATCCTATTTTCAACTATACTGGATATAAAAAGAGTTAGGGATGCTAGAGCTAATTACTAATAACTAATTCTCCTGTGCTATTATGTAGTACATTGTTTCCTTGTAGACCAGTTTGATATCAGTTATAACACAAATGTAGGTGATAACTAGGGGGATAAAATGAATATGAGAATTGAGGAAGCCTATAGTTAATATTACACAAATACTATATGTTTTCATCAAAAATAGTAACATTTATCACAGATACACCTCTGCAAAAAATAGTATTGTTGAAGTATTCTTATATTACTAAGGGGATTGTATGTTTTATAAATCAATATCAAAAGTTTATGATGATATTTTTCCACAAAATAAGTCGCAACTAGATTTTATAAATAATCTGCAACCAATTTCAAAACATGAAGTTATACTGGATATTGGATGTGCAACTGGAAATTTAACAGATCTTATTTCAAAATGCACAAAAAATGTAATAGGAATAGATCTTGATTCAGACCTACTGAAAGTTGCTAAAAGCAAGTATCACAAACTTAGTTTTATAGAAGGAAATATGATGGATATTGACAAGATATTCACACACGAATATTTTGACAGAATTATTTCTTTTGGTAATACATTAGTACATCTACCCAACAGGAATAATGTTAAGTCTTTCTTCCACAGAGTTTATAATACTTTAAAAAAAGATGGATTATTTATAGTTCAGATAATAAATTATAATAGAATTATTAAAAATGGAATAAATGAACTTCCTATAATTGATAATGACTCAATAACCTTTATTAGAGATTATAGAATTCACAATGGTTGGATAGATTTTAATACAAAACTAAAAATTAAGGAAAATGGAGAAATATTAGAGAACTCAATTCCACTACTTCCATTAACGGAAGAAGAAATAAGAAATTTGATAGAAATAACAGGTTTCAGAAATCTTAAGTTTTATGGAAATCTAAAAGGTGATTCTTTAACAGATAATTCAATACCTTTGTTATTCAGTTGTATTAAGTAACTATTAGCTACAGAGAAAATATCCCCAATTAATATAATGTGTAAATAAGAATGACAAGAAATGTTAGAGGAATATTAAAAGAAGCCCCTCAAAACTTTTTAAATGTAACATAGAAATAATAGTAATATTTAGATTGGTTTATGGGTATCCGTCATTTTCTTGGGCAGTTAAAGCATAATCTTATTAACTTCTACCGAATCACAATTCCAAGGGGTGAGATGTTCCATCGATTCACCTTCTGAAAGTAAAACTACATTTTCAAAAAGCCACTTTAAATACGCGTATGGATTTAACCCATTAAGTTTAGCAGTTTCAATTATAGAGTAGAAAAAACATAGAGAGTCTGCAAAAATGAATAATTTATCAGTTATTGATTATTTTAATTATATCCTTAGAAAGATCCCATATTGTGAGATTAAGGAAGATTATCAAAAATTATTACCTTTTAATTTATCAGCAGAAGAATTGAAAGCTGTGTAGGTGGTATTAATAACCGTTTACATAAATCTGTACCTAGTTATTATGTTTACTTAACTCCTCTTCTATTAGAGAAGCTAGAGTATAGGTTTTAGACTCCTTACCAGAAAGTTTACTCCAGTAGGTTCTGTTGAGAATCTGATTTAAAACCTCCAGACAATCATTTAATAGTTCTCTTATGAAGCTTACCAATATTGTTCATATTTATATACTATGTCATAATTATAGCATAATAATGTAATGGAGATATAAAGTGCCACAAATAATACCAATTAAGGATCTTCGGAATACAACAGAAATTTCTCGTAAATGTCATGAAACCAATGAACCAATATTTGTAACAAAAAATGGATATGGAGATATGGTTCTAATGAGTATGGCAACATATGAAAGGGATATAGCTAGAACTGAATTATTATATAAAATTGCTGAAGGTGAAGAAGATCTTAAGAACGGAAATGTAATTGAAGCTGAATCAGCGCTAAAAGATCTTAGGAAAGAGTTCTTTGACTAACCAATATAAAATAAATCTTACTCAAAAAGCTTATGGAGATCTTAGAGATATTTATAGCTACATTAAAGAAGAGCTGCATACTAAGAGTTCCGCTTTGAAAGTTATAGATGAAATTGAGAATCGAATAATGCTTTTAAAGGATTATCCTGAAATAGGTACTTTTGTTAAAGATGAAGTTCTACTTAAAAAAGGATATAGAAAGCTAATTGTTAATAACTATATAGCACTTTATCTTATCGATGATAATAGAAAGATTGTTAACATAATTAGAGTTGTATATGGGAAAAGAGACTATCTAGAATTAGTCTAAAACTATAACTTGGGTCATAGGCTATGTTCCAATTTATATAAAAACAATAAAGCAAAGGTTTAAGTTTATATGTCTACCTACAAAACTTAATTAAATATCAATTATCAACTGTTCTTTAAATCCATTATCAATCTCATGGGGATAGCCATTAGGGTTACATAAGACCCTAGTTTTACCTACAACACAGTCAACAACATCATGCACATGACCATGAACCCATAAATCTGGGTTATAATTGTGTATAATATTTTCTAAGTTTGATGTGAACCCTGGTGTTATAGGACTCTCTTTATATCTAGGTGCAATTGATTTAAAAGTAGGTGCATGGTGAGTAACTATAATATTTTTATCTGTTTTGCTATTATTTAAGCTTTTAGCTAACCACTTAATTGATTGTATATGAATCTCTTTTGTTATTGCTGCTTTAAACTTTGCATAGTTCTCATCTAACCTTATTAAACGGGAGTCATTCATATTACGATCGCATTCAAACTGAGCTATTTCAGGGTTTCCAAATAGGTTAAAATCTGTCCACAATGTTGCACCATGAAAAGTTATGTTTTGGATTGTTATACTATCGTTCTCTAATAGATGAATGTTGGAACCCTTAGCTATACCCCTACACTTATTTAATAGACTTGGATAACAATAGCCATAATATTCATGATTACCCATGACATAGATAACAGGAATGTCTGATACTTGTTGTTGTATCCATTCTAGTCCCTTGGTTCCAGTATGGATATCTCCTGCAAGGATTAATAGGTCACATTTAGTGAAGTTATAATCTCTATAATCAAACTCTAAATGTAGATCACTTAATATTTGAATTTTCATAACTCTTTAATTAGCTCTTCTACAGTCATGATATTATTCTAGCACAAATAGTGATAAATAGAACTTAATTGACCTGTTAGATTGAAACATCTATTAATAAAAGATGAGATTAAAGGATACACCGCAGCAGTTTCGTGCAGATATTAGGTGTGCCATAGATTATCTTAACTCAATAGGCATTAGAGAAGTATATCTATTTGGTTCTAGAGCCAGAGGAACAAATAGAGATGATAGTGACTACGATATATTTATTCTAAAAAGCGGAATAGAAAATGAAAGAGTCGTAACAAGAGCTGTTAATAAAGCCTTATTTAGGGGTCATATTTATGATGAGATTGATTTAATCGCAGCAAATCCTGAAAAATTTGAAAAACATAAAGATAACAGATATTTAGTCTACAAAGATATAAACGATCAAGGTGTATCTATATATGGATGATAGTTTAGATCCTAAAGTCTGGATAAATAGAGCCAAAGGGAACCTACTCAGGGCTAAATTACCTATGGAAGATGGTATGTATTACGAAGACTTTTGCTTTGATTGCCAACAATGTGCTGAAAAAGCATTAAAAGGTTTAATTGTTCATTTAGGATTAACTCCACCCAAGACACATTACTTTGGTAAGTTATTTGAAGAGATATCCAAAAGATTAGTTCTTCCAGATTGGTGTGAGGATGTTTTTGAACTAAATGATTACGCAGTAATAACTAGATACCCTGATGATTTTGTAGAAGTAACTAAAGAAGAGTACATCAGAGCCTAAGAGATAGCTGTAAGAATATCCACATCACCGTACTAATCTATTATTTTTAATGCTTTTATTCGGTCCTTTATTAGTGCCTTAGCTTTTGTTTTCATTTCAACTGGCATAAAACTATTATCTACAATATTAATTATTTCATTTTCTTTCTTAAAATAATTTTCTAATATACTTTTTATTACTGGTTTCCTAAGTTCCACTCCCTGTTATGTGCTGTAAAAGACCAAGGTAAATAGTGATCTATGGAGATATTATTTTTATCTAACCTAAAAAATTATATGTTACATAGTCCTTAATTATCTTAATATATATTTTAATAACAATAAAGCGAAGCTTTAAACATTGGGATAAGGTGATGTAGAACTCATTTTAGTAAAGACAGCAGACTTTCCATCATTTGGAAAACTTGATCAGGATTATGTTGATACAGTTGATTATAGTAAGCCCGGCATCATATCAGGGGAATCCCCCCATTTAATTCATTGTTCATTTTCTTAGAGTTATTCCTTCTTACTTTACTGACCAAAATAAGAACTGAACAGGTAGAGAATAATTTCGCTACATCATTATCTTTTATCTTATAATTCGAAAACTATAAAAACTATGGGTTAGTTTCTAAGACCTCTTCTACAATTTTATATTTACTTATAATAATTGGATATTCTGAAGCTAATCTTTCTAAAACTAATCTTTTATTGTCCTTATATTTCGATTTGACTCTTGGATTTAAATAAGGATCTCCAGATGTATCCAAATATAAATCTCCAATATAATTTATTTTGCCGGCTTCAATTTTGAAATACTTCCTTTCTAAGTTTAATGTACGAGGAGGATAATATAAAGTATTATATGTATACTCTCCTTCTTCTAATGTCATCATAATAATATCCCAAGGATTTTTTATTTTTTTTATTATCCCAGAAGCAAATAAAGCATCTCTTTTAAAAATATTAATACCCCAACCAGGTTCATCAACATGAATACTACATATTAAAATACCTTTATTTTCCTCTAAAACAGTATCAGTTCTTACATAATTCACGGTTGTACATGAAAATAAAGATAAGATACTAACGATTATCAATAAATATTTCATTCAAACTCCTTAAAATACTAATCCAATTTTTATTCCTGCATCCATTAGTGGATATAAATCACCACCAATATTAAAAATTGGAAATCTAAAATATGGACTAATAAATATTTTATTTCCCAACTTTAAATTAAATCCAAGATCGATTGCCATATTAAATAAACTATCAATGGTAAACATCGAATCTAGACATAGATCGTATACAGGATAAAAAGATAAATATAAACCTGTAAAAGATTGTGAATAAAAATTAAAACCAACACTCATTCTAAGTGATATATTTTTGGTATCATTAACAGCCACTAATAAAGATTCAAAACTAAAACGATCTATTATTTTAATATCAATACCTAATGGAATTATATTTTTTGAGTCTATACTATTAAAAACAGATTCATCTTGTTGTATAGTTTTTGTTATATCAAAATATACATGTATTCGATCGTTAAGTCCTTCATCATATGTAATAGCGTTACTAATATTTATATTAAAAATTAGAAAAAAAATGGAGAAAGAGAGCTTGTTAAATAGTGCCAAGAAACTTGGCACTTTTTTATAGGTAAGGTATAGGTACAAGTCTAAATCCATTAATTGTAGGAACTACTCCAGCAGGAAGCCAGTTAAAAAGATAATAATACAAAGCATTACAGCTATTAACTAAACCACGAGCAATTGTTGATATTAGTTCTGGTGTAAAGACGACAGTAAAACCTGCAACACCAGCTGTAGTTCCAATAATTGTAGCCATTTTCTTACCAAAATCACTTATACCTGTATTCGAAAGTATTGTAGCGGGATTGCCTCCAGTCCCTTGTGCCTGTACAGAAGATACAAATTTTCCAAGTTCAGGGGTGTTAGAATACCAAATAACTAATTGTGCACACATATATGTGGTACCAACACCTGCAGTTATTAATCCCGCAACTCCAACCCATGGTGCATACCATTTAACCCACTTATATGCGGATAATCCAGCAATAGTTGTAGCACTTAAACCAATGTACCACTGTATAGTATTCCAGCTTAGATCTTTTGCAAGTGCTCCTCTAGAGCTAGCACCATAAGGTGTAGTACGTAATTTTATATCATAAATGGAACCAATGTTGCTGTTTTCAAGTCCTCTACCTGTACTAATTTCAGCATCTTCTAAAAATTCTGCTAAAGAATTTTCATAATCAGATGCCAAAGCAGGATCTATTTTTTCCATCACAGATATTACTTCACCAACTGTTCCTTCGTTTAGCATCAAGTTTACTAGTTCTAGTTTTGATTCTCCATTTTCTTCATCTAATAATAATCCTAAAGATTCTTCTGTATTATTAATAAAATAATGAACATTATTTGTATCAATATTCAAAATATTTGAATCTAAAGACCTACTTAGTCCTGTTGTGATATCATCAAATAAACCTAAATTATTTAGCTCATCTACCCTAGTGCTTATAGAACTTATAGTGCTATTCTTTTTAGTATTATCCATCTGTATAAATTCTACATTAGAACAACTAAATGAAATAAAAATTAGCAGGCTTACAATCAACATCTTACAATTTAAAATTTTCAATTTTTAAACTCTTTTTTTTTAATTTATCAATTTATTTAAATTATTTCAACAATTTTTTATAATATAATTATTCAAGTAAATTTTTGTGAATTTAACGATGCTATGATAGAAAGTGTAAAAGGTTGCGACTGGTGCTATAATTAAGTCAGTACTTCTTAAAAGAAGAACGGCCGATGGCTGTAAGCGGACTGGGACATATTATGAACCCGTTTTAACGATTAGCAGTCATCAGTCGCATTAACATGTTGAGGATGAGATTATATTTCTCATACCCCGTATAGACGTATGATTATTATACTCCTCTTCTTTTAGGAAAGAAAGATTTTTAGGAGGGATGAAATGGAATTCATGGGAATTGACCTTCATGTTCATCACCAAGTTTAGTAATTTCGAGAATCTCTATGGCACTACTTTCAAATAACCCAGGACTCTCTTTTGTAAAAATCTCAGCTTCAATATTTGATTCTCAAAATTCATTAAGATGCTGATTTAAAAGTCCTTCATTTGGTGTTATTAAAACTGTTTTATTAACTTTTAGTTTCCCACTGGAATAGTGGTTAAATTGCATAAGATTTATATGCATTAGTAAGGTTTTCCCACTACCAGTAGCATTATACAGTGCTATTTTGTTTAGATCTTTTTCAGAATACTTAGTAATTAGATTGACTTTATCCTTTGCTTTTTTCCCTTTGTTATGAGTAGTTATTTTATCATTAATAGTATCTAGTTCACTGTTTAAGTTTTTTAATAATTCATCTTTCTCATTAAAGTATTGATCCAAGTATATCTCTACAAATAAAAGGGATAGATACTGGAAATATTTCCATTTAATATCTCGTCCCATAGCTGCTGTATGACGTATAATATTATCGTCATATTCTGCTAGTTTATCGTTACTGATTTTCTTCTTAGTAGCTGTTATATTATTAATTAATCTATTATAAAAATAACTGTTACCATTTTCATCTGCTGCAAAGATAATTGAGTCATTAAACTACTTAGCAAGTTGTTAAAAACTTTCCATTCCCAACAAGGATAATATATAAGAGTTTATTACTAATTTTTCATTAAATTTCATATTCTTTCCTTTTACATAAACAACTAATCAAGCAATAATTAGTATGTAACTGCTTTAAAAGTCTATCTTATGGATAAAAAGCAACTTTTATACATAATTTATCAAACAACGGTCAAACAAATTATTTAGACCATGATGGAACATAGGTTCTTGCTCTTGTTCCAACACTTTCATCGTATATAGATATTTTATTTTCTTCTAAAGTCTCTTTTATTATCCTTGATACCATTGCAGTATTTTTAGCATCAATGCCAAATCGTTCTCTTAAGCTAGTATTAGTCATATAATTGCTTTGTAAATACCTTAAAACTGAGTGCATATATGTTGCTCTAATTTTATCCTGTCTATCCATTTCTTTAAGTTCTTTATGGGCAGATAGAATACTTATAGTATATTCATTTGTTGATCGAAATATTGGTGCTGGGAGTTGATAAATTTCAGTTTCAAATACAACCTTATCACCCTTCCTTCTACATTTTTCAATATCACGAATAGTATAGTGATATCTTACTATATTTTTTGTCCAATTGTTTATAAATTTCCAATTTTTTATCATTTGATAACTTACTTCTTCATGGTCAGTAAAGGAATATTCACCCAATATAATATCTTCAGGTTTCTGAAATGCAACAGTTGGTTTTCCAATATCATGAAGTAACCCAGCAACTATAAATTTATACTTTTTATCTTTAATAGCTCCAAATATTACTTTTAAGGTATGCCCAAGAACTCCATATCTATGGTGCTTATTTTGCTTTATTAGAAGTGTTTTCCAATACACCGATAAAAAAAACTATTTCTAGTCTGGTTCATTTACAAAACTCCTTTATTTTAAAAATGTTGATCAAATTCCCATTCTAATTAACAATTTAGCGCAATAATTGTCTGATAAGTTACTTAGGTGTGCCATAGATTATCTTAACTCAATAGGCATTAGAGAAGTATATCTATTTGGTTCTTTAGCTAGAAAAGAGACAACTACTTATTCTGATATAGATCTTACGGTTAGAGGAATTAAACCTGAAGATTTTTTTACAGTTTATGGTGAATTACTTATTAGAAAGACCAATTCAATAGATTTGATAGATCTAGATATACAATCAGATTTTGGAGAACAACTCACCAAAAGTGGTGAGCTAAAGAGGATTTATGTATGAACTTACCTAAAACCCAAGAGGGATTTAAAAATTAAGAAACACTCATCTAACTGGAGTGAAGAAGATCTTGTAGATTATATTCCTGATAGAATTATTGAAGCTATAAAACCTACTGATATAAATTGGATACGTGAACTCGATAGCTTATTAGATGATTGGAAATAGAAATAATTGAAATAATACTCTATAAACAGTATTATAAACATATGATTCAGGATAAGAAGTTAGAAAAAATTAGAGATATCATTATAGAGGCTGTTCATCCAGATAAAATTATACTATTTGGTTCTAGAGCCAGAGGAACAAATAGAGATGATAGTGACTACGATATATTTATTCTAAAAAGCGGAATAGAAAATGAAAGAGTCGTAACAAGAGCTGTTAATAAAGCCTTATTTAGGGGTCATATTTATGATGAGATTGATTTAATAGCAGCAAATCCTGAAAAATTTGAAAAACATAAAGATAACAGATATTTAGTCTACAAAGATATAAACGATCAAGGTGTAGCTATATATGGATGATAGTTTAGATCCTAAAGTCTGGATAAATAGAGCCAAAGGGAACCTACTCAGGGCTAAATTACCCATGGAAGATGGTATGTATTACGAAGACTTCTGCTTTGATTGCCAACAATGTGCTGAAAAGGCATTAAAAGGTTTAATTGTTCATTTAGGATTAACTCCACACAAGACACATTACTTTGGTAAGTTATTTGAAGAGATATCTAAAAGATTAATTCTACCAGATTGGTGTGAGGATGTTTTTGAACTAAATGATTACGCAGTAATAACTAGATACCCTGATGATTTTGTAGAAGTAACTAAAGAAGAGTACATCAGAGCCTTAGAGATAGCTGAAAGAGTTTATACATGGATCTCTGGAATTGTAAAATAGATATTTTACCTCAGATAATACTGATTCTTTAATTATAGACTTTAGAACTGACTTTACCACTAATTTAACAGGAGTATTAAGTTCTTCTGATAACTCCTGCTCTATTGCAACTAAATCCAAGAGATCTATCTTTACAGGTCTTGCTATCTCTATAAGAATATCAACATCACTATTTATTTATAGTGGTCTAATTAATCAAACAGCTATCTAGTATAATTAAATTCACATCCTGTCATTATGCTGCTATTAATTGTACTCTACCATAATAAATATTTTCAGGGAATTCATCATCTAAAGATTGATGTCCAAAGATCTCTCTTAATTCTTTATTTATTTTAAATATTCTTATATTTTATTTGTATACTCCCTTAGATATTTAAAAGGAAATGGTACTACTGTGCTTTTACCTAGGCTTACAAAATCTACATCCATTGTAGGAAGTAATTTGTCAAAGAATAGTTTTGATTTACCATCTGATTCTATTCTTCTAATTGAACATGTAGATATATTTCTTTCGTTAAGAGCACCTCTTTGGCCTACAAAATAGAGTGCGTGGTCATTATCTAATTCTGAATATTTTATTTCACCTTGGTTTATTAGTATTGATTTTAGACTCTCTTTTGAACGGGAAACCTTTAGTCGTAAACTATAATTCTCTAGTAGAAAATCCCTGATTGATTTTCCCTCCTTAGATTTTAAATTAATAGTTTTACTAATAGCTTTTTTACTTAGTTTATTTTGACCTAACAATCTAAACTCGTTAACTACACTATGATCATTACCTAGCATAGGAGTTAATTCATCTGCTAATTTAATGCCAGTAGCTATACTATCTGGTATTGGTGAATTTACCTCGTGTAACTGATTCTCAAGAAGTTCTAAGTCAGGAAGAACTATCTCTCCATAATTATTTATTATATTTATGTTATCATCCCATTTGATAATCCCTTCGACAAAATATCTATGTTCGTACATTTCAATAATATCTAATTGCTTACTAGATAGATCAAATGAGTTACTCTTAAAATGTTCAAACTTGAGATTCCCTTCTGTGTTTACTACTAGAATAGAGTAAATATATATTTTCCTTTTAGATTCTATTCTACTTTTTCTAGATATGAATGTTACATCGCTATTAAAACCAAGTACCTTCCAGTTAAATAGAGAGATGGAACCCTTTAATATATCGTTTTTTATTAATAGCTCTTTTAAGAGAGTCTTGACAATTATCTCTGGTTTTTTAGAGTTCTCTAGAGTATCTAAAACAATGTGCTGCGTCGCATTACCACTACTATCTTTTATATATGGGTCTTCTTTTTTATCTCTTAAATATTTATCTTTACTATATATTATTACAAAGTTAAGATCAGAATCGGCAACCCCTTTCTCTGTAACTATGATACTATTCTCAGTAATACTCTGGATTAAACCCTTTAATTTATTAGAGATCTTTTTAGATTCAGTATCAGTAATTGTATTGTAAATATTGATGCTTTTACCTATGAGTAATTTAGTTAAATCTTTGTTGTTTTTTAACACAGTATTTTTAAGTTCTAAACTAGATAAATCATCATACTTTGAAAACTCAATATTCATATAATCAGAAAGATTAGTTTTTATACTTTTAAGTACTCTATTATATATCCCCAGTCTACAATTCTGGAAATCTTCTACCGATTTAATGCTTAAACTATCTACATTTACTTTTGTACCATCTATACCTAATTTTATATATGATTTTGTATCTTTATCTTTATCAAAGTTTCTTCTTAATGAACCAGTAGAACCATCTACTAAATACTTTGGTTCTTTGAGGTATCTCTTATACTTTTCTTTTTTCAAATCGTTATAGTTATTATATTCCTTAAGAAAACCAAGGAACTCTCTATAGGTCGAAATATCTACAGTAATGCAGTTCTTACTGTTTAGTTTAACCTCCGCAATCTTTAAAGCACCTTTTCTATATCCTCGTTTCTCTTTATCTAAATATAGACAGAGTTTTCCTGTTATATTTGAAAAATGATATTGAGTAAATTTGGATTTAGATAATGCTAGATAGTTAAGTAGTAGATTAGCGATAATTCTAACAGATTTCATATCACTTAAATCATATTGATATTTTTCTATTGTAAAATCTACATTACTATTTGCTATGGTATATTTTAAATTATGACTATCGACATCACTATTAAACATGAGGTAAGCACTTTCCCACCCAGAATATAGTACAGCTTTAGCTTTGTAATTATCAGTTAAAAACTCATCTAACTCTTTTGCTCCAAACCAATTCTTTTTCTGATCACTTTTAGTAATAATAAAGAATTCAAAATCCCTATCTAAGTTCTTCTTTTTTAATTCAATAATTAATCTGTTTGAATAGAAACTCATAATCCAAAACCCTCCAAGATATATTCTGCTGCGACTTTATTTATATTCCCTTCTGTATCATAGAGATATGGAATAACAGAAATGTTATCAATCTGTTTTATATTTGATGGAGTATCATCGTCCATAAGGATATTTATAATATAGACACTTTTTGCACCAACTATAGAAGCCTTTGATTTAATTTTATCGATATATACACTTTCATCGATAAAATAGTCTCCTTTCCAATATTTAAAATCTACATAGATACCATCTATAGTTTTGAAGTCGAATTTCTCGTACTGTTCAATATCGAGTTCTTTAAGCTCAATTCCAAAGATCTCTCTAAAAATAAATGAGCCAGCAACTTCTCCCAAAGCACCCTTATATATGTTGTTAAAAACTGGAGGTGTCAACATATATTTATATTCTGCAAACTCCCTAGCATATGATTGTTCTTCAAAGTAATCTCTAAGCATAGGAATCTTTAGAAGATCCGTTAGTCTAGACTCTATCTCATTAACTTCTTTATATTGATTATTAGGTTTAAATGAGATATCTACATCTTTAAATTCATACTCTTCTTTATACCAATATTCACTACGACTCTTTTCTAGTTCTAAGAATAAATCCTTAAATTTACTATCAATAATACTTAGATCAACTACTCCTGGGTTACGTAATACTGTATTTCTCATCTCTTTCCACATTTCTATTGAATATATGCTCCAAGATTCTTGATTTATAAATCTAGTAATTAATATAGATGATCTGTTAGATTTTGTAGAAGCTCTATTTATGTACTCGATCTCTTTGTTATCTAAGTATTCATCAGCATCTAATGAATCTAATATGTATTCGTACTCTTTAACTGTAATTAGATCCTTGGGTAGCTTAGTTTTACTTAAGATATCCTTAAGTTCATAATCTATTAAGATATCTATAGTAGGGCTTTTTATATTTGATCTTGAAACTCGACCTAAAGCTTGTAGTATTATTTTAACTACTGCTCTGTTAAATACAGATGTATTATATAGGTTGGTACAGGTATAGTTATTTCTACTAAAAAGATTTTGTAACATATCGCTAAAATCTTTAGGGGATATTGCACCACTTTGTAAAATAAACTCCAACTGGAAAATATATTTATATAGGTCTTTATCATCTAATTCTGAATTGAAAACATTTATAAGAATATTTGTTGGTTTATCTAGGTAAATGCCATTTATATCGATCTCAGATCTTGCTTCAAAATCATTTATCTTTACATAGTCAGCACCTTTTGGAATAGGAAATTGCAAATTCTGTCCTGCTCCTACAGTCTGATAATTGGTCACAATAAACCTTCTTTTACCAAGACTAAGATCCTCGATAATTTTACTTTTTTTAACTTCGAAATTATTGCCACTCAATGTCACAATAGATTCACTTTCACCAAAAACCATCTCAGCAAAATTTTTAAAGAGAGCTAAATCAAACTTTTCATCATCAACTTTTAACTGTTTGTTAAAGAAACATATAAAGGAAGTTAGTTTTCTATTACCTATAAAGTGCTTATATGCTGTAAATAATCTAAAATACCTTTGAAGAACAAATTTATCACCACTAACTCTGAATTTAAAGTCATTAGCAGCTCCTTCATCTCCAAATAGATCAACAAAGCTACCTGAATGAATATAATCAACACTGACATCAATTTCTTTGTAGTATTTAGACCACTCGTCTGCTCTATTTTTTAAGCGATCAAACTCGCTATCACTAATTTTATAGAAATTATCCTGTAGATTACTTTTTAGATAATCTAGGTCATAGTTATTGAAGTTACTATTTATAGTTGCAGTTGCAGATATACCTATAACCATGGAGTTATTACAGATATCCTTAATAAACTTCTCTGGTGTATCTATAAAACTACATGATCTTATTTTTGATCTAGTTAAATGTTCTTTACTATTAACAATATCAAATATTGAGAAACCATTTTCATAAAAATCTCTATTGAGCAGGTAATCCGTCTTTGATGAAGAGAAAGTCTTATTTTCTAAAATATTCTCTGAAAGTATTTTTATATTATCACCATCTAAATGAAAATGGCTAAGCATTGTTTTAACACAGTTATCAAGACTCTCATTTTCGTCACAATAGTCATTGGCCCAATATTGAATGCTATTCTGGAAGCTTTGTATAAACCCATTTAGCCTACTTAATACAAAAGTTAACCTATTGAATTCATTGTTCTCTACTTTATCTGTAATTCAATTTCCATGTCTTTCTATATCCTGTACAAAATATAGTAACTGCCACCTATTGCTGGTAACGGTATGGTAGTAATAATCATATAAAAGGAAGTTTTTCGAGAAGTTATTTAAATCTTGGTGACTTTTAACTGGGGATTGTAGATTTAATTCATTATATAATTTAGATGAAATATCCTGTAACGTTATTAATTGCTCACTGTTTTTTTCCTTGTTTATTTCATATGGTAGTTCTCTTCCTCTGATTCCTTGATAGATGTTGTTAAATAGGCTTATTACAGATATTCGATGCCTTATACCAGTATCTATAATATTGTTAATTAGAGCATCTTTTGAACTATCAAATTCATCTATAAATACTAAATCATCTTTTATTATATCCTTGAACCCTATTGAACGACCCAAAAGGGATGTATTAGTTCTAATAAACTTATCTACCGAGAGGAAAATAATAGTGTTCTCTTCTATATATATTGATGGGTATAACTTACCTACCCAAAATAGATCTTGGTCGTCTTTTAATTTATTTAGTTTAGAAACACCAATACTTGTAAGATACTTTTTTAAAGCTATTCTAAATTGTGGTTCTAGCTCTTTAGATAGTTTTTCTTTTATCTCTTTTTTATATGATTCATCATAAACATTATTATACCTATTTATATACTGATCTAAGTTTCTGTATTCCTTATCCTTAAAATCATCTGGTATGTATGTCTTAATCTCACTCCAGTTATTTAATACTGAATCTACATTTGAATCTATAAATAGAACATATTTCTCAAAATCTTCATAATTATCATTATCAATAAACAGTTGTTTTAATTCTTCTAATGGTAAATTCTTTTTAAGATTAGTAATGAAATAGATCTTTCGTTTTTGAGAATTAAAACTACAATAATTATGAAACATGTATCTAATTACACTATATGTCTTACCGAAACCTGTAGGCATATTCAATAGCAATAAGCCATTCTTAAATTTGCAATACTTCTCTAATAATTCTTTCATACTTCAAAACAATAACACTAGAATGTTATATCTGTCAAATATTTAGACTTAAAGGGTTATCACAAATTGATTATCAGTCTATAGCATCTTCTTTATCTCAATGATATAATATTTTTAGGAGGGATAATGAGTAAAGAAATTCAGTGGGTTAAAAATAAGCGATTCGAATTTATTGAGGAGAGTCTCTACTGGAGAAGTACTATTAGACGAAAGGATATTATAGAAAATTTCAATATTTCTATAGCACAAGCCACTAGCGATTTATCTGAATATAAAAAACTACATTCTGAGAATCTAAATTATAATAGAAGTGATAAGTGCTACAAAGTTTCTGATAATTTTACACCCTATTATGCAAAACTAATATCTAACAATTATTTTGACTCTATTACAGTAAGAGAAGCAAATACATCATATTACACACCTGAGATCGCTGTTGTTCCTAAAGTAAATAGAGAAGTTAAACCAGAAATATTACAAAATATAGTTCACTGTATAAATAACAACTGTAGTATAAAAATAAAATACATTTCAATGAATAGTTCTAAAGAGACATGGAGATTAGTTACACCACACTCATTTGCTGATGATGGAAGTAGAAAGCATATTAGAGCGTTCTGTCACAACAATAAAGATTTTAGAGATTTTCAAATTGGTAGAATACTAGAAACTGGTGAATTAAATGATTTTCAGGTTGATAAATCATTGGATCTTTTATGGAGTAGTAAATTAATTATTCAAATAACTCCAAATCCTAAGTTAACTCTAGAGCAACAAAAAGGTATTGAGTTTGAGTACAATATGGTAAATGGATTAAGGGATATTGAGATAAAACCAGCATTTTTTAGGTATTTATGTAATAATCTCGATATTGAAAAACGTAAATCAAGAGAGCCGTACTTAGTAATAAACAACATGAAAGAGATTGCTAACAAAATAAAACTACTTGAGGAATTGACTAAAAATAATACTAAAAATATAAATATAACCTAATAGTATCATTTGTAGATAAAAAATAAAGCGCAGCTTTAAACCATAGATTAGGGATACGTAGGGTTGCTCTGCAAAACCGCAGGCAATGTGCATACATCTGGCGAATCGGAGCCCGGAATAGCCCGACCTGGCTTAGCCAGGGAATCCCCAAACTAATCTTCTAATACTTCAAACAACACTAATCCTCTGGTGCTATCTCACTCTTTTTAAGAGTTTAATAAAGTTCTGGGTAGATGCCTCAGCTTCTGCTGGCATAATCTGGGAAAAATCGTGTCTAACCCTATTGGTATTACTATGATCTATCTTTAGTTTTTTTATAAAGTTGTGATGTAAACCACTACCTGTTCTACGGGTAAATACCTTTAGTAGTTATACAAACTACCTGCAAAGTAATCACTCTACTCCCCTGTAGTATCTTTAATATAGGACTCTAAAAATGCAATGTGCATAGATCTTAACTAAAGCTTTATTTATTGGAATTAGTTTTCAATTTACATGTGATCTGACATTTTCTAATAAATATTTTATACATGTATCAAAATAACGATACTTTCCCCATAAGTGCATATTTCCAATTATAAATAACCTCTCCTTTGCTCTGCTAGCAGCTACATTCAATAGATTAGGTTTACTAGAAGCCCATGATTTTGCTCCTGGCTTTTCAGGATTACCGCCTAAAACAAGTATTACAACATCAGCTTCTTTTCCTTGAACAGTATGAATTGTTCCAGCATTAATGCCATTAAACTTTTTTGCAATTTTTTTTAGATTCCTAACAACATCTCTAAAAGGTGATATTAAAAATATTTGATTACTAGCAATATCTTTTTCAAGTAAGTATTGAATTAAGTGTTCTGTCTGTTTTCCTTCTTCCTTAATCCAATGACCCTGTGCGTCTTTTGATTGAACATCAATCCATTGACTAGGGGTAATAATATTATTACTTTGAATATTATTTTTCCCTGAAACCATCATTCCATCATATGCTATAGTATTACATATATTAAACATTGGATTATTACACCTTCTATGTACTTTTAAAGGAGAACCAATCCAAATTTTACTTTCATCAGTATCAATATATGTTCCCCAATTATTTACCCTATCTGCAAGCAACTGAACAGAACTTCTTGAAGGCATGAATATATCAGGGACATTAAACCGTTTTTTAATAGCGTTTTGCCAAGAAAATGGTATATTAACTATAGGCTCTAACTGAAACGGGTCACCAACAATTACTGAATGTTGTGATCTCCATATTGCACCAGCAGCATTTTGAGGAGCAGATTGGCCAGCTTCATCAATTAGTAACCAACCCAAACTTTCTTTTTTTAATCTTGAAAATAATCTAGAATATGAAGCAAATGAACTAGATAATACAGGTACAATCAAAAACAGTGTTCTCCAACAATTAAGAACAGATACCTCTTTAACCTCTTTTGGAAGGCTACCTGTAAGAACATCGTTGAATAGTGCATTTAAATTAGTTTTTACACTTCGAGCATTAATCATAATAAAAGCTTTATGTAACTTTAGTGAAGCGATAAAAAGTTCAGCTCTGACTTTATTCCACTCATCATCAGCCCATGGTGAAGACTTTTCAGTATAATCAAGATTCTTCTTCCATCTATTAATATCAGGGATAGTATGTTCTCCCCACTTCTCTTTAGAATCTAAAATTATTTTTTCAAGATTTTTTAAATTATCTCTATTAGAATCTAACTCTTTTTTACTTTCTATGAATATAAGATTATAGTGTTCATAATTACGGTCAATATCATTTTGTAACTTTCTTAATTCAGAAAGTTTTAAAACCAATTCTTTATCTAATTCTATGAATTCTAAATCTTTAATATTCCAAATTTTGAACTTTCTACCAAATGTAAATATTATCTCTAATAAACTAGGTTTAAACTCTTTATGTCTCAATCTATAATCATTATTAATTTCTATATTATCATTAATTGATCTTATCTCTTGTTGCAGTTTTTCTTTCTCTTTTTTCCAAATTTCTTTATTCTCAAAGTTTTTAGAATAAATCGCTTCATTCCGCAATATTACTTCTCTAATTTTATCTATATTAATAATAGCATTGAATACTTCTTGTCTCTTATTTCTTAATCTGTTTTCTAAACTGTGGAGTTTCTTAAATTTCAATAAGGACTTAGTCCATTCTTCTTTGCATAATACTGGATCAGTTTCAAAATATTTTAGTTCTTCTAAAAAATGTTTTACGTTACTATCATGCCTACCAAAATAGAAATCTGATGCAAACTTACTCCTATTTGATTTGTTCCCTAAACGTCCTGCGAACAGGCCCCATGATTCATTAGACATTACTTCATTACTTATTTCTTTAAAATAGTTAATATATTCCAGCCATGATTCATCAATGGCATTAATACCTGGTATCTCTAAAGTAACATTTTCTACAGCTCCATTATTATTAGAAGCTATTACCATCTCATAACCACAAATTTCTTCTTGGAGTTTTTTTATCTTCCTTTTATAACTTCCTGATTCCCATTCTAAAGAAGAATCTTCTATAAAACCATTGAATGGATCATCTAGTGAAGCAATTTTAATAGCTCTTTCTACTACAATATTCGCCATCAAATCTCTCAATAAAGTAGTTTTACCAGTTCCAGGAGGGCCATTGACAGAAAATAAATCTACATTACTATTAAATAAAGAGTTTAATGCAAATTGCTGGCTCAATACCAACGGAAAATGACCTTTACTAGGCCATCTACCTTTAGGATATTTATTAGGTGCAAGCATATTGTAAACAAACTTTAAATCCTTTCTACAATCTACTCTCTTATTAACGTTTGTATCATTATTGATTGTTAAATATTTAGATAATGGTACACCTAAGTCAGAATTAGTAGTAAAACTTGACAGTTTCTCCAGTTCATCTAAATAGAAACTATTTAAAAAATCAGATTCTGTATTAGAATCTTTAGATTCATAGATAGATACAGGCTTAATCCTTATCTCAAGATTGTTTATTAATTTTTCATACCCTAATCTATCAATTATAGTATTAAACATTATTTTTAAGTTTCTATAATTTGGTTCTAATGAATTTCTATCATTTCTACCAAATTGGTTAATATAATCATTAAAAAACTGTTTTATATCTTGAAATGACTCATCAAAACCCTTTAACCAATTTCTAGAATTAATATCATTTTCTAATGTATTATTTATTGCCCAAGAAGAAGAAGATAAAATAATCGAGTCTTCTATAGGTATACCCATTGCATCTAAGGTTATAAAAAATAAACAAGATTCTGAGAGTTCTCTTTCATTAAAAATATTTTCATCATGACCAAATTTTTCTGAAAGTATATTTTCTATAATATTCTGCTTGTAGACACCTATGTAAAGATGATATTGACGAGACTGCTTATATTCTAACTTTGGGTAATGCTGACCTGAAGGATTATTCCAAATGCAAGAATAATCATCCTCAAATAAAAAAACAGGGTCTTCTTTACTGTGATTATTTACAAATGGAATAGATTGAGGAGAGAAATATTCGATTGCTTTCCAATAACCTAAAATACTTGATTGTTTTTTGAACAAATAACTCTCTCCTATGTTTTAATTTTAAATATATTATCAGTCCATTTTATCTTTAACAACAACTTTTAAAAAGTATACCTCTTTTCAATATCAATCAATTCTATCTAACTCTGCACCCATTTGAGATCTTTTATATTTCCTAACGGTTGCCAGTATCCATTTGAAATAAATTCCTGAATCTTCACTTCATTACCTTTTGGAACCCAAAGACCGTAAAACTTTTCACTCATTATGATATACTTCCACCTACACCTTTAAATTTTTCTACAAAGAGTGATATTTTCTGGAAGACACTCTGTTTTTTTGTTAAATACCCCGGGTTCAGAGGACTCATCTTAGGTAGAATAGAAGTTAGCTCTGTACCGTTTTCACTTGCATATTCACGCTTTAAAGATGTTGTTATATATCTTTTGGCAGCTTCTACGTTTAAAGATTCCCCAGATATAAGCTCTTTAACTTCTCTTTTTTGTTCTTTTTGTGCAAACATAAAAAAGCTATCAATAATACTAGATTTATCCTGAACACTATCAAGGTCTGTCTGATTTATAAAATCTACTACAAGACTCTCTTTTGCCCTGTTTCCAATACTTGCACGGATAACACGTCGTATTTCGTCTATAAGATCATCTTTGTCTTTTACATTTTTATTGCTTTCAAAGATTAATTCCAGGATATAATCAAGGTTAATCTCCTGGGATTTTAAAAGATCAACTTCAAAAACAACTTCATCCCAATCAATAGTAGATTCTACCTGCTCGGCTCCAGTTCTATCTCTTCTTATCCAGTCACGGATGTCATTATATGTTGAACGGTAATCTTGTATAGTTCTCTCTGCTGGAACTGTAATTTGCTCCATGTTTTGAATGTCTTCTTCAGTTACATAATGAGTTGCCATAAATTCTTCTATAGCTTCAGGATCTTTTTTATCTAAAGTCTGTAGAACTTTTAATGTTGTAAACTCATCGTAGTTTTGTAGTAAGTTCTCTACTTTTAAATATTCACCAAAGAGTTTAGCAAACTCCTTTTTATCCTTCTCTTTAACGATTTCTTCAGGATTAGGGAATCTAGTATTTAACTCACTTACAATATCAATATAACCTCGTTTGGCTTCACCAGTGGCTATATCTGTAAAACCTTCTAGGTACTCTTTATAGCTCTTCTCTAAAACCATATTTTTAGTATTGCTATCACCAAAAAGAGTAATTGCATCAATTGTTGACTGTTCAAGGTCTCTAAAGGTAACAATATTTCCAAAGGTTTTAGTAGAATCATATATTCTGTTAGTCCTGGAGAATGCTTGCATTAAACCATGGTATCTAAGGTTTTTATCTACAAAGAGTGTATTAAGGGTAGGAGCATCAAAACCTGTTAAGAACATCCCAACAACAATAAGTAGATCAATTTCTTTACTTTTTACCCTTTTTGCAAGATCACGGTAGTAGTTTTGGAACTCTTTACTATCTACTCCAAAGCTAGTTTTAAACATTTTATTGTAGTCATCTATTGCTGAAACTAGAAACTCTTTTGCACTCTGATCCATAGCTGTAGGTTCAAATGTTTCATCGATTATATCACCAATAGCATTTTGTTCTTCATTTGCTGCAAAGGAGAAAATTGTTGCTATCTTAAGGGGTTTATCACTATCTTTCTGTAGGTTACTTATAGCCTCATAATAACATTTAGCAGCATCTACACTGCTAACAGCAAACATTGCATTAAAACCACCACCATTTCCATGTAAGCGGTGGGTCTTCTGTTTAAAGTTATTAAGAATGTAGGTGGATATCTCCTCTATTCTAGAAGGGTGTAGAAGAGCTTTTTTATTCTCTGCTGCACTTAATTTCTTCTCATCGGTTTCTGTTTCAAACTCTTTGAACTTTGGTCTAACATCATTATAGTCAACTTTGAATTTAAGAACCTTTTCATCTCTAATGGCATCTGTAATTACATAGGAGTGTAACTCTGAACCAAATACAGATGCTGTTGTCTCTGCACCTAAGGCATTCTCAGGGAATATTGGTGTACCAGTAAAACCGAATTGACAGAACTTCTTAAATTTCTTTGTAAGGTTCTTTTGAGCTTCTCCAAATTGAGATCTATGACACTCATCAAAAATAAATACAACATTCTTATGATATACAGGTAGGTGACTATCACCCTTAATAAGGTTGTTTAACTTCTGAATAGTTGTGACAATAATTTTATTATCATCCTTATCAATATTGCTTTTAAGCCCTTTTGTACTGTCTGATCCATTTACACTATCAGGGGAGAATCTTTGATACTCCTTCATGGTTTGAAAGTCTAAGTCTTTTCTATCTACAACAAAAAATACCTTATCTATAAAATCTAGTTCAGTTGTTAACCTTGCAGCTTTAAAACTTGTCAAAGTTTTTCCTGATCCAGTAGTATGCCAGATAAACCCACCACTATCAGGTGAAGATAACTTTTTAGTACCAAAGGAACTCTCAATTTTCCAAAGTATTCTTTCAGTAGCAGCTATTTGGTATGGTCTCATAATAAGTAGAGTGTCACTAATATCAAAAACAGAGTATGTTAATATAACTTTTAATAGAGTATTCTTTTGAAAGAAAGTCGCAGTAAAGTCTTTAATATCCTTAATTAGAGTATTATCTGACTTAGCCCAGTTCATACTGAAATCAAAACTGTTTTTATTCCTTTTTGTAGTATTAGCAAAGTACCTGGTATCTGTTCCATTAGATATTACAAACACCTGTAAGTATTTAAAAAGTGAGTTGTCACTATTAAAGCTTTCTTTACTATATCTATGAACTTGGTTAAAGGCTTCGCGGATTGCAACACCACGCTTTTTAAGTTCTACCTGTACCAATGGTAATCCATTAACAAGAATTGTTACATCATACCTATTGTGATGGGAACCAATCTGCTCAAACTGATTTATAACCTGAACTTTATTCCTAGAAACATTCTTTTTATCCACTAAATGAATATTCTTTAACCTACCATCATCCATGGTAAAGTCATAAACATGATTATCATGAATTTTGCGTGTTTTATCTACAATATTATCACTGGGATTATCAAGATACTCCTCTACAAAACGTATCCATTCCCCATCTAAAAATTTTATATCATTTAAATCTTCAAGTTGAACTCGAACATTGGCTAGCATAGTTTCTCTACATCTAAGATCAGGAACATATTCATACCCCTGATTCCTTAAATCCTGTATTAGTTCTCTTTCCAGGTCAGCTTCTGTCTGATATGACTCACATATATCCCACTCTTTAGTGTACTTATCTAATATTATGAAATTCTTTGTTTCTGTAATAGTTTTATAATTTGTCACCACTAATTCCTTATTTTAAATATTTTCTCTCTTCAAGGCGTTGTCGTACTTCAATTAGAGCATTATGCAGTTTCTCTTCTAAGATCTCTTTTGGAGGAAGGTTTGTCCAATATTTAGCAACCATAATATTATCTTTTTGCATATTTAATAGTTCTACTTGTTCAGAGCCCGCATCAGCACATAGTATAAGACCAATTGGGGCTTCCTCTCCCTCTTGTCTATCGTACTTATTTAACCAATTTAGATAGAGTTCCATCTGTCCTTTATAGGCTGCTTTAAAATGACCAATTTTTAACTCTACAGCAACCAATCGTTTTAGTTTTCGATGATAGAAAAGAAGATCCAGATAGAAATCCTCTCCATCAATTATCATTCGTTTTTGACGCTCAACAAATGTAAAACCGTTACCAAGTTCTAAAATAAAGAGTTCCAACTCTTTAATTAGTGCATTCTCCAGTTCGTTCTCCAAATAACCTTCCTGAAGTCCAAGGAAATCAAGAATATACGGGTCTTTAAAACTTCCTGAGAAACCACTATCTTTTGTTAGTTCATTCTGTGTATCTGCAATTTCTGATCGCTCGAATGCTTTCCGTTCAATCTGATTTCTTAGTTCACGTTTACTCCAGTGGGACTCACTGGCTGCCTGGGCATAAAACATCTGTGCTTCTGGAGATTTTAGAGGAATTAATGTGAGAAAGTGGGACCAGCTTAATTGTCGTGCCAATGGAACGACAATTTCAACATCCGGGAAGACTTCTGCAAACTGCATCATTCTTCGTAAATTCCTTACTTCAAAACTTTTTCCATGAATGGTAACAAGCTCCTTTGATAATTGTGAAACAACTTGTTTACCATACTCAGCCCTCTCCCCTTTAAGTATATCCTGATTAATCCGTTTACCTACATGCCAATAGGTAATAGATATAGCACTATTAACAGAAGCAATAACATCAGCCTTACCCCTGTCTATTAGAGTTCTTATATCAACTAAAAGATCACTAAAGAACTTATTCTCCATCAAACACTCTCCACCTTAGGAAAACTAAGCAACAGATCACGATAATACTCATACTGCTTCTTTCTTAACTCTATCTCCTTAGGTAAACCTTCACTAATAGATGTAGTAAGTGTATCAAATTTATCTAGGATGGATACTATTTTTTCTTGGGCTACTAGAGATGGTATAGGAATTTTAAACTCTTTAACTTTAGAGTCAGAAATAGCAGGATATGCTGAACCACTTTGGTTTTCTTCAACATAGTTCTTAAAATCTGAAGTTGTAATGAAATAGAATATCCATTTAGGTAGAACAAATTCTTTATTAGCTCTTAGAACGCAATATCCAGTACTAGCAACATCACCAGCAAAATTATCACTAATCAAACAAAGTCTTTGTTGGGTAGGTCTAGTTGTAGCAAATATTACATCGTCTTTTAAAACTAACTTCTTTGCTCTACTAGGTGCATTTTCTGAATTGATTTCAGTTACCTCTAATATAGAATTTGTCTCACGACATACTGATGATAAGTCAATATACTTATGATAACTATTAATCTCAGACCATTTTATGTTTTTAGTTGGTATCGTAACCTCCCCTAAAGTTTTCCACTCAACTTCATCATCATTAAATGTAAGTAATTTATCACGATAATAGGTATATTGTTTTTTTCGGTTAGTAAGTTCTGTAGTAAGTTCTGTAGTAAGCTCTGTAAAGGTGTCCAGGATACGAACAATCTCTTCTTGGACTTTTAAGGGAGGGATGGGGATTTCAACAGCTCCAATTTGTCCGAAAGTAATAGCAGGCATAGTAGAAGCCCCACCTTTAGAGTTTAAACTTTTGTATATTTTAGACTGAGATAAGTATGTGTACAAATATTTATTAGTTATTTTTTCTGATTTCAAGGTAATTTTAAACATATTATTTGCAATTGCACCATTGTTACAAATAAAAACTTTTCCTGCAGCTCTTGCTCCATAACGAATCATTACTAATTCACCTTCATTCTTTATATATCTTTGCCCAGGGTTTTCAATATAACGTGGTGGTTCATTATCATTTACAAAATCTACAATACGTAGAAAACGAACAAAACCATCTTTTTTCCCCAGAAATTGGCTTGAGATATCAACTTGAATCCCTTGAGAGAATGAAGCAAAATCCTTAAGTTTCTTCCATTCAACATCAACCCCTTCTAATAACTTTTCCATGTAATTATGACTAGGCATTTTCAATCTCCTGGATAATTGAGTCAATTGATGTTCGTAGAGAGTCTATTTTGGTAACAGTTTCAGATATCTCTCTGTTTAGCTCAGTGATATCAATTACTTCTCTAGTGTCCTTTGCTTCAACATAGGATGATACAGATAGGTTGTAATCATTTTCTTCTATTTTACTATTATCTATAGAAACTGCGACATAATCTTTGTTCTCTTTATTGTCAAAGATCGTCATGATCCCTTTGATATGATCATCAGTTAGTACATTGTTATTAGTCTCTTTCTTAAAGAATTCTTCTCCACTTGCATCTATAAACTGGGTTTTGTTTTCTGTTTTATGCTTTGATAGTACTAATATGTTTACTGCTATAGAAGTACCATAGAAAAGGTTTGGTGCTAGGGATATTACAGTCTCTACAAAGTTATTATCAATTAAGTATTTTCTAATCTTCTGTTCTGCTCCACCACGGTAGAAAATTCCAGGGAAACAAACTATTGCTGCTCGCCCTTTACTGGACAGGTAGCTTAAAGCATGAAGAACAAAGGCAAAGTCTGCCTTTGATTTAGGAGCTAACACACCAGCAGGAGCAAACCGTTCATCATTAATTAGAGTCGGATCATCTGTACCAATCCATTTAACAGAATAAGGAGGGTTAGAAACTATGGCATCGAAAGGTTTATCATCTCCGTGATGGGGTTCTAAGAGTGTATTACCGAGGGCAATATTAAACTTATCGTAGTTAATATTGTGTAAGAACATATTCATTCTAGCAAGATTGTAGGTAGTATGATTTATCTCCTGACCAAAAAATCCATCTTCTATAATATGGGAATCAAAGTGTTTTTTAGCTTGAAGAAGTAGAGAACCTGAACCGGCTGCAGGATCATATATCTTATTTACACTATCTTGCTTGTGCATTGCAAGCTGGGCAATTAGTTTTGAAACATGTTGGGGTGTAAAGAACTCTCCACCGGACTTTCCGGCATTAGCTGCATAGTTTGAGATTAGAAACTCATAGGCATCACCAAATAGATCAATATGATTATCTTCAAAGTCTCCAAAACTTAGACCTTCAACCCCTTTAATAACAGCAGCTAAACTGAGGTTTTTATCTTTAACTGTATTACCAAGCCTATTACTTGTTGTATCAAAGTCAGCAAACAACCCTTTAATATCAACTTCTGAAGGATAACCATTTGCAGAACTCTCTATTGCTGTGAAGATCTCTTTTAAATCGCTATTTAAGTTCTCGTTAGTGTTTGCACTCTTAGCTATATTTGTAAAAAGTTGACTAGGGTATATAAAGTAACCCTTGGTTTTTATTGCATCATCTTTAATTTCAGGTGTGATTACTGAATCAGGTAGACTTGCATAATTTACACTATCATCACCAGCTTCTATATAGTTTATGAAATTCTCACTAATAAACCTGTAGAATAGTGTTCCTAAAACAAACTGTTTAAAATCCCAACCATCTACAGATCCCCGAACATCGTTTGCTATTTTCCATATTTGAGCTTGTAACTCAGCTCTCTGTGTATTACTTGACATATATTTGATTCCTTTAATTAATTGATACTGTTTAAATCTAATAAACCATATGATATTATCATAAAATATAGCATTAGATAAACAAATAACTATATATAAAAATAGTCTTCTAGTGCGAAAGGTTGATTCCCTAATAAATCCTAAAAAGATAAATTATAAGATCTTTTTATTGAACTACTTAATAGTTGTTAAGCTGTGTGTTAAATATCACGATAAATGTCCTAAATATAACCAAAACAATAAACACGTCAAATATCACTATGATCTATAGTTCATACACTTGTGCTGATCCTCCTTCAAAAACAATAAAGCGCCAGCTCAGATGTATGCACATTGCCTTGGATTAGGGATACGCAGGGTTGCGAAGCAAAACCGCAGGTTCGAAGCGAAGCGTAGCCCGTAGCAGCCCGGTCTGGCATGCCAGAATCCCCCAAAAACACTATCTAAAATTACTAAACCTACCCCTAATCACCCCCCTCCTCTAACATACCAGTCCCCTCATCTTCTATATCCAATGTCCCAACATCCTTTAGTGTTTTTAAGGGTATCTATTGAGTTTGCTGCAGTGCTCATATGTTTATGTACCTTATCTAGGTACTCTTCAAACTTAACAAACTCTGTTTTAACAGCTTCTAGTACCTTCCATACCTCACTACTCTTTTTTTGAACTGCTAGGGTTCTAAATCCCATGTTTAGACTATTTAATAGTGCAGATAGGGTAGTTGGACCTGTAACAGTTATTTTGTACTTGTTTTGCAAGGTTTCAACTATACCTGGCTCCCTTAAAACCTCTGCATAGAGTCCCTCTACAGGTAGAAACATAATGGCAAAGTCTGTGGTGTGGGGAGGATCTAGATACTTAGTTGATATATCTTTAGCAAAACTCTCTATAGATTTTATTAGAGCCTTTCTAGATAACTCTACAGTAACACTATCACCATCATCATATGCGCTTAATAACCTCTCATAGTTCTCTATTGGGAATTTAGAGTCTATAGGCATCAAGACCTCATTAAAGCGTACTCTACATTTGCCTGACTACCCTTTTTAGTTGCTACATTTTGGGAGTACTGCTGGGGAGAGAGAATCTCTTCTAATATGTTACCTAGCTGATACTCACCTAAAACACCACGGGTTTTAACATTGGATAGAACCTTCTTTAAGTCCCCTACACCAGTTGCTATAGTCTGCATCTCACCTAGACCCTTGTGTACAAGTTCAAGCCTCTCACTAACCTGTTTAAAAGACTCACCTATCCTTTTCTCTAATGTAGTTTGCAGCTTCTCGTCTACAGTTTTTCTCATCTCGTTAATCTGTTTACTGATATCTTCTCTTAGTAGATTAAGGTGCTTCTCAACAGACTCTTTAATCTCTTTTAATCTTAGTTCAGAATCTTTATTAGCTAGGCTATTCTGATTGTTAAGTAATGTGAAGTTTTTCTCCAGCAAATTACCTCACTCTTTTGTATTAATTTTAAACTCATCTTGAAACGAAGTAATTGTTTTAGATTGTGACTCTTTAAAAGAGTTTAAGGTTGATGCTTGCTCCTCCCTACTTTTTTTAGCCTGATCGTTAATCTCTTCTCTGTTAGTTCTAAAATCCTCTTTAATATCTTTGTTAGTTTTATCTAATAAGGTATCGAACTTAGTAATCTGATCCTCTAAATCCCTTAGTTGAGGTTTAACATCGATATTAACCTTTCTTGTAAGGGTGAGTATTATATTTGTTATAACCACTACAATTAAAACTATTAATAATATGTTTGTCATTTTGCCACCTTTTTGTACTGATAATTGAATTTTACTTAGGTTGTGCGAAAGGTTGGTTCGGGGAAAACGTTGATAAAGGTTAAATATATTAATAATATTATTTATCACTAAACAGATATTAAGTAAATGTGATCAATTACCCTTCAACCCTCTCTAAAAATATCTTATCCTTAAATGATCCTCTTTGTTCTCTTTTAGTGTTAACTATTTTGTAAAACTTTTCTTTTGATATATTTCTGTAGTCTAGTATGGAGTTTATTACTTCCTGTAAGTCTGCTAACTCCTCTATATCATTTACCTCTTTGTACTCATTTAACTCTTCCTGGAGTTTGTTAGTAAGTTCTTTATTATACTCATTATCAGTTAATATTCTTGCAATTGGATTTTTACCAGCTTCAATTATAATCTCGGGGATTCTGTCCCTAACTAATTTATTGTACGTTATACTTTTATTATCCATTGTAGACCCATCCTGTTTCAAATCCCTGGTTTTTAGCCATAGAAAATAAAGGTTTATATATTCTATTATATTTTGCTTCTAGATTATCTAAAGTAAGGTTGCTCTTGGCTATATTTAGATCGATATGGTAGTTCTCTATATATTTATCACCCTTATTTATTTCATGGTATTCATTAAGTGCTATATGTTGTATTTTTAAGAACTGGCTGTAATATCTTCTATCAGGAAGCTTGTTACTTTTAGAAGAGTTAACCTCTTTAGATGTTGGAATTAAGTTCCACTCCCTGTTATGTGCAGTAAAAGACCAGGGTAAATAGTGATCTATGGAGATATTATTTTTATTTAACCTATCTCCACTGTAAATGCATCGAACACTACTATGATCAACTAGAGATAACCAGAAGTTTTTTGATTATGTTAGGTTTCGACTCTCATTAGAAGGAGGAAAGAGTTTTGTCGAGAGATTTAACACATTAGGATTCCGCTTCTCCATATAACCTAAAAAATTATATGTTGCATAATCCTTAATTATCTTAAAGTTATCTTTTATATATCGAAGCCATGGTTCACTAAGAATTATTGAGTTCTCTTTTTTACTCTCCTTAGACTGTTTAAAATAGTAGAGGGATGAAGGGCTATCTTTCAGACTATTTGCCCAGTTAATAACCTCTTTATTACTGGTTTTATTTATATCTTTGTTATTTACAAAAACAGATAAGAGTCTATAAGGAACCATATCTAACAAAGTAGATTTTAATGGATCTATTTTAGACTTAATGTAACTCTTTATATCTCTATTAGTGCTATTTTTTATATCAATATCACCTATTAGGTCTATAGTATTACCTAACTTATCATTCAGACCAAATGATAATTTATAATAGGTATGAGGGAACCAGCCTAAATAGATCATTTCCACTTCAATATCAATATATGAGAACTCTCTCTTATTGGGATTTTCATGTATAAGATTCAAAATGGATAAGAAAAAAATATACTTATAACTTGCACTAGTATTATTAAATATTGATGAGAGAGAACTTATATTTAAGTTACCATATTGTGGGAAATCATAGCTCATGAAATATCTTATTATATATTTTAATAACAATAAAGCGAAGCTTTACACCTAGCGTTAGGGATACGTAAGGTGGCTTTAGCCAAACCGAAGGTTCGAAACGAAGCGTAGCCTGAAGAAGCCCGACCTGGGTTCCCAGGTAACGCCCAAAATCTCCTCTATTAAATTACTTCTATCTCCAATGTCCCAACATCCTTTGTTTTTTTTAACATTACATTTGTTCTGGTATTTTTAAGGACTGTAAATTGAGTTTTATCATCAGTTTTAAAATCATTAATGGATAAGTCTTTGATAAAGTCCTGTGTTTATTACATAGAGTGTAATATATCATTAAGATAAACTATATAATCTTTATTAACAAATACTGAACCTCTGATAATATTGACTTATCAATAACTGGTTTTAGTGTGGATTTCAGAACTAGGTCTACTGGAGTATTTAACTCCTTAGCTAACTCTATTAAAATATCAACATCGCTCTCAGAAGTCTCTTCACCTCTTATTTATGAACCCAATATACCTATCTATACAATTCCAGACTCTCGTAATTTGTGTTTCTTAATGAAACATAACTACTTTTAAGGTCTAACTCATCCGGACAGGTTCAAATATATGTTATCTTAGAGATAACTTACGATTCTATTTTACTTTCTTTTTCAAAGAAAACTTTTAAATAATGATCACCATAAACTTCTCCTATATTATCATAACCCATTGCTGTTAGAAAAAATTCTATAGGTCCATAAAATTTGGATGAAGTAAAAGTTCTTAACGTAATAATAATTATTATTCTGATAAAGTCAGGAATAAATACAATTTTAGTTTTTTTATTACATGCCTTTAATGCTAATTCTCCAATTTCTTTTTGGGTTAGAATTTCAGGGCCACCTATAGAGAGTTCTTTGGTGGATTTTCTATTGAATCAATACAGGCTCTCGCAAGATCATTACCATGAATAGGGTTTAGTTTTTTACTCCCATTTCCCAATAAATAGACCTGGTGATTAGTTTAATGCTAAATTTTATCAATTGATAATCTACAGTTTTATATATATTATAGTGATATGAGACTTGATGAAACTCCAATTAACTTCCAAAAAGACCTACACAATGCTGTCGGTTATTTAAACTCAATAGGAATAGAAGAAATATACCTGTTTGGATCTATAGCAAGAAATGAAGCAAATGATAAGTCTGATATTGATATTGCTGTTAGAGGTATAAAACCTGAAGATTTTTTCCAAGTCTATGGAGAACTTCTTATGAAAGTTAATCACCCATTTGATTTAGTTGATCTGAACCTTCAAGAAGAATTTGGTGATAGGCTAATTAAAGATAAACAACTAGAAAGACTCTATCTATGAAATTACATAAGTTAATAGATGCTGAATTTGCAAGTATCAACAAAGAACTTGATGTATTAGAACTTCTAAATAAAAAACTTCAGACAAATTTATCCCTAGATGAAATAGAGGTAAGAGCTGCAGCAATGACTCTAGTATCCATTTACAACGGGATAGAGAAAGTACTTGAAAGAATAGTAAAAGATAGAAATCTAAAACTAGACGGTTCTAACTGGCATACAAACCTATTAAATACATCTCTTGAAAACAATATTATTCCTGAAGCTGTATTTAATGATTTAAAAGGATTTCTTGCATTTAGACATTTTGTTAGACATGCATACAGCTTTCAAATAAAAATAGAAGCGATAACCTCTATAATAAAAAAAGTCCCTACTATGACTATCAAACTTATAAATAACCTTAAATACTAATATAAATCCATGATGACATAAACTTATTAGTATAACTCTGCAAAAAGCAAAACTAAAAAGAGTAAATTACTAAATACGTTTCACTACAGGAATATTATTATCTGAAATTGAGAAGATATTAAACTAATTCACATATTGAAGTAATTAACTTTGGAATTGTTCTAGTAACAGTCGTCCATATTATTTCATAATCTACGACATCATACCCATGAATTAATCTATCCCTTATTCCAGCCATAGCTTTCCATGGAATAGAGCTATTAGATTCTCTAAAATCATCTGGGATTCGCTTTGATGCTTCACCAATTATTTCTAAGCATCTAATAACTGCAAATTGAGTTTTATCATCAGATTTAAAATCTTCTATAGATAATCCTTTAGTGAATTCCTGAGTATACTGCATAGAATTAATTATATCTTTAAGATATACGTTAAAATCCTTTTTCACAGGTACTGAACCTCAGATAGAATAGAATCCTCTATTATAGGTTTTAATGTTGATTTTAGAACAAGATCTACTTTAGTATCAAGATCTTCAGAAAGTTCCTGCTCAAGAGTTATAAGATCAAATAAATCTAATTGTGTTGGTCTTGATAAATCTATTAGAATATCAACATCACTATTTATTTTTTGTTCTCCTCTTACATAAGATCCAAAGATACCAATTTCACTAATTCCTGAATTTAATAATCTTTTTTTCTTTTTTAGTAGTGTATCTTTTATAATATGTAGCTCAGTCATGTAACCCTCTTACTAATATTATACTACTGCTAAAGTTATTTAAATAGAAGTTAAATTAATTTTATATATCCTAGAATCTTAAAATTGATATTCATAATTTTATTATAATCTAACATTTATTCATCTAATGTAGCCAATATTGTAACCTTTGAGAAGCTTTCACATTACTGCTTGAAACATCTGACTAAGGATCGAGAAGTAAGAGTTGTTGGAAGGTTAAAACAGGAAAAATTAAATGTTAATGCCATTGAACCTGATTCAAGAATAGTTATTGTTGCAGAGCATGTAGAATTTAAACCAGTTCTAAACATGCAAAGTGATACTGATAGAAAAGTGGTATAAACTTATAGGGTTCATCTTTATGGTGAACCCTATTTTTTATGTAAGTCTATCAAGCCAATAGAATGGTTTTCTATGTGTATTAGCAATTGCTGCAATGATTATTTTATTATCATCAAGAAAATATACAACTTTGTATGGAAATGTTTTTAATAAAATTCTATGAGTTGATTCAGTTTCCTTTTTCCAGGCTTCTGGGTATTAGATAACCCTCTCTAGAGATAAATCAACCTCTTCCTTAAATCTGTTTCCCAACCCCGTTTCCATTAGATCATAGTATTCTATAGCATCTTTATATTCATCATAAGCGATCTCTAAAAATTCTATCGTCATTAACTTAATTTAAATCCTGTATACGGAACTGTTTTCAGTTTTCCACTTTTATATGCCGCTACTCTTTTTTCAATTTCTGTTTCCCAAATAGAGTCTAAACTTAAATCTGGTTTATCAAGACTAGTTAGTAATCCATCTATCAAAAGAGCTTTCTCTTTTGGAGGCATATTTAACGCTTCTTTAAATAATTCTTGTGTATTCATATGCTTATTGTATATTTCTATAGAATAACTGTAAAGGTTCCGGGATTAAGAGTTTATACTAAAGTCTGGAACTCAAATCATCAATATCATCTTCAATTCTTTTAAGTAGTTATTTTGAAAATATCTTGATTACATCGTTACTATGCTTACTTGACAATTCACAAGTAGTACGTAATAAATGTACAAATAATGATTATGTAATTTTGATATTCACCAAATAATCTAAAAATAATTATTAAAATATTGGAGATCTTATGAAAAAAATTAAAAGTTATAACTTTTATGGTTATTATCCTGTCTATTACTTCATGTTCTTTACTGGATAAAATATCTTTAAATTTCCTTCCTAGTGGAGTTGGTTTGATGTCTAAGTGGGGACAAGATCATTAATACCTCACTATAAATAATAAAGATACGGTGGAATCAAATCCTTTTATTTTATCAGCTTACTATCCTGAAGAAAGACCCGTTCTGGTCCGCATTATAGAGAGGCGTAACAGGTACTGTTAAATTTTTTTTTAATATGGGATATAAAAAATAACAACTACTTTGAACTGTTATTTTATATTATATGAATTCTTATATATTCTACATTAACTTCATAATTCCTTCATAATTAGGATCTATATTTAAATCATATTATTTTATTGAGGAGAATTTCATGAAGCAAGGAATTATTGTATTAGTATTATTAGTAGGAACTATTTTTGTTGTATCAGCAAATGGGTATGGAAGAGATGAAACTGAACGACAAGGGCGAAATGTTGTAGCTCCAGAGGATTGTACACTTGATGAACCTGGTACAGGGTACTTAGATGAAAATAAAAGAGGTTATCAAAATCAACCCAACCCTAAAGGTCGAGGTAGAAACAGAAGTTAGTTTAATTAGGGTTTTCTTTCCAGTTTCATATTTAACTAAATACTTTAAGAGTAGTAATAAATTTTACGACCATATATAAAAAGCTATATATATAAAAATAAAAATATCATTGTGTTTATATTTAATATAACTAACAATAATAAAAGAGGTTAAATATGAAAAAGTTGTTATATATTCTAATATTTTTTTCTTTATTAGAAATCAATGCTTTAGATTTTGAAACTGTTTTAAAAAATGTAAATAATACATTTGAAATTAAAAATAGTGTACTAGAGATTACTAAGTTAGAAAAAGAACTAATAGAAATAAAAAATCCTGATGATTTAATAATTAATCTTACTCCATCTATTAAATTGATAAATCCTGAAGATAGTACATTTATAGATGATGCAGAGATTACAGGAACGATTTCTACAAACATTTCTACTGGTCTAACTAAATTGGAAAAAGAGAAAGTTCTTTTTGCTAATAATAATTTAAGATTATCAAAAATGAAACTTGAAGAAATTAAGTTTACAACATATATAAAAGTTTTTGAGTTATATAAAAAATTATGGTTATTACAAGCAGAAGAAAAGGTAATTAGATTAGAATTAGAAGCTGCATTAGAGTATGAAGAATTGTTAACTAATAGTTTTGAATCTGGAACATCTACATTATTTAATTTATATAGTTCTGTAGAGCGTAAAGAAAATACCGAGATATCTTTAAATCAAAATATTTTAGAACAAAGGGTATCTATGTATGAACTTATGTTCACTATTGGACAAAATATGAAGCCAGAACAGTTAGAAAATATAAATATTAAGGTTACAGAACTACCTGATTCAAAAACTTTATATAATTGGTTATTAGAAAATAGTAATTTAATTAAAATAGAAAAAATTAAGTTATCAGAACTTATAGAAACAACAAATAGATTGGATGATTTTGATGTTGATATGAGTATTAGACCATTTTATAGTTCACCTGGCAATGCCTATTCTGCATCTGCGAATTACAACTTTACATCAAAAGAGCTAACACCTACACTATCTTTTAACATATCAAATAATTCAGATACATGGAGTACTGGTATTTCTATGAATTTATCCGTAGGATCCAATAAAAGTGATAACTTAGAAAGTGATTCTTTAGAGGTAGAATATGACATTGCACAAGCTAAACTTAATCTTTTAATTGAAACTCTCAATCTAAACTTAAAAAAAACTTATCAAAAATATATTCAAAATAGAGAACTCCTCTATCAAGCTGAAGGAAACTATAAAAATGCAAAATTAGGAAATGATTTAGTTAAAACTAAAATAGAACTTGGACAATTATCTAAATATGAACTGTTAGAATCAAATGCAAATCTTTTAAGATCACAATGGAAAGTTGAATCAGCAAGGGTTAATTATCAATTATCTTGGTTAAGTGTTCTTGAAAGTTCTAGTTGGTATAGTAAGACTGTTATTGAATATGAACTAAATGATTAAAAAGGAAAAAGTATGAGTGAAGATAAAACTATTTTAAGTAAAATAGCATCTAAAAGTATAGATAACTATAGAATTGTCTATTTAGGTATGCTGTTATTAACATTATTAGGAATATATTTTTATCAGATTCTTCCTAGAGAATCAAAACCAGAAGTGGTATTCCCAAAAGTTAAAATTAATACAAATTATTTGGGAGCTTCTCCAAGTGATGTAGAGTTACTGATAACAAATAAACTTGAAGCGACATTTTCTGGTATTGATGATATTGAGTTCATGACATCTTCGTCATTAGCTGGTAGATCAGAAATACAGATAGATTTTTTTCCTGAAGTTGATATAAATGAAAAACTAAATGAAATAAATCAAGCAGTTGCTTCTATTAAAGACCTACCAGAAGAAGCTGAAGATCCATTAGTAAAAGTTTCTACTACAGCTAATAGACCATTTGTTGTATTAAGTTTAAGTGGAGATTTAACTCCTGTTGAGTTAAAAGAAGCCTCTGATCTGATTACAAATGATCTATTAGCGATAAAGGGTGTAAATGAAGTTAGGGTTTCAGGTGCTCAGACTCCAGAGATAAGAATAACCGTTGATCCTGCAAGACTTGCTCAATTTAATTTAACTATAACAGATCTTACTGGCGCTATAAATTCTCATCATAAAAATACTCCTGCTGGTGATGCTATTATGGATGGAAGACATTATTTTATTAGAGTTTTAGGAGCATATAAAAGTATAGACGAAATTGGAAAAACATTAATATCTCTACCTAATGGTGAAACTAGATTTTTAAAAGATCTTGCAACAATTGAAGATAGTTATAAACCACAAACAAATTATTCTAGAAGAGCAATTAATTTAGGAAGTGATAATCCTTCTATGAAAACAGCGATAACACTATCTCTTTATAGGGATGGAGGAACAGATATCATTGGTCCAAGTAATAAGGTTAAAGAAATTTTATCAAAAATAGATAATGGACGTTTTCCTGATGGCTTAGATGTGATGGTTATTCAAGATGATGCAATTACAGTTCAACAGGATCTCGATGATGTAATTGGAAATGCAATTTCTGGATTATTAATTGTAGTTTTGGTTTTATTTCTATTTTTAGGATTAAGCGAGGCTTTAATAACATCACTTGTAATCCCATTTTCACTTTTTATATCTTTTATTGCTTTAAATAGCATGGGAATGACATTTAATACAATGACTCTTTTAGCAATGATTATTGCTTTAGGTCTTTTAGTAGATAATGCAATTGTTGTAATGGAAAATGTTGTACTTTATAGAGAAAAAGGTCTTTCTAGGTTACAAGCAGCTAAAAAAGGGACTGCAGAGGTTGCCCCATCAATTTTAGCTGCGACATTAACTACAATTGCGGCATTTATACCTATAGCTTTTATGGGTGGTAGGATTGGACTTATAATTAGTGTAATTCCAATAACAATTATATTTATAATACTTGCATCTTTAATAGTATCTTTAACTATTTCCCCAATGCTTAGTTCTAGATTACTACCTAAAAAAACAGGCCCTAAAAAAAGTCGGGAGTTTTCTATTGTTAAAGAAGTTATTGAGGCTCTATTAGTAATAGGTCTTTTTATGATGGCTTTCTCTACAAATGGTAAACCAGGGCTATTATCCCTAATAATGGCATTAGTAATGTCTTTAATATTTGTTGTAAGAGTCTATTCAAGATATAAAAAGATTAATGCATTTGAAAAGATCTCTTTAGGATATGAAAAACAGTTAAAAAAATTGATTAATAAAAGAAGAAATAGGATTTTAGTACCATTAATTACTTTTATACTTTTTATAGGTGTTTTATCCACACTACCTCTTGGTTTATTAAAGATTGAATTATTTCCAATCAAGGATGAATCCTCACTCTATATAGTTATCTCAACACCTGAATTTAGTACTCTTGAAAACACAGATGAAGTTACTAAACAGATTGAAAATATCATTCTTGATTTAAATGGAATAGATACTATTTATACTGAAGTTGGTGTTACGTCGGCTAGAGACTCTGAAATTGTTTTGAATTTAAAACCAGAATCTGAAAGGAGTTGGACTACAAAAGAGATTATGCCTACCCTGCTAAAGGAATTTTATACTATTCCAGGAATTAAAGTTAGTATTGGTACATCTGCAGGGGGAAAATCTACAAATAGTCCAATACAACTAAGGCTAATAGGTAATGACCTCGAACAATTAGCAACCTACTCTTCTGATTTTGTTAAGGAGTTATCTTTAATAGACGGTGTTGGCAAACCGGTAACAGATTTAGAAAAAGGATATCCTGAAATACAAGTAATAATTAAGCCAATAATAGCATCAGATTTGGGTCTCGATTCAACTATTATTGGTAACATTGTCAAAACTGTTATCAGCGGGCAATATAGTGGAACATTATTAAATAATGATGGAGATGTTCCAATTAGGTTTACTACAAATGATCTAAAGGTTGATTCTATACATGATATGGAAAAGATAATGATAAAGCTAAAAGATGGAAGTTGGATTCCTTTAACACAAGTAGCATATATTGCAGAAACACTTGGTTTAGGAACAATTAGGCACAATGACGGAGTGCGAACTGTTATGGTATACGCACAACTTATGCCAAACGCAAACCTTAAAGATATAGTAAATAATTTTGATAGGGTTTTAACATCATTAGGAACTCCCAAAGGTATAACTTACGAATGGACAGGTGATGCTGCAGATTTAGATTCATCATTTAATGAAATGTCTATTAATTTAGCATTAGCAATGTTAGTTGTATTTTTAATATTAGCAATGCAGTTTAACTCTCTGTCCCAGCCAATGGTTATTTTACTTTCAGTTCCAATGGCAATTATAGGAGTTTTCTTAGGACTAATATTAACAAATAATAACTTTGGGTTATACGCTTTTATGGGTGTAATAGCCCTTGTAGGAATAGCAGTTAATGATGCAATAGTTTTAGTTGATACTATTAACAGAAATAAGAAAAATGGTATGAGTCTAAAAGAAGCTTTAACTGATGCTGGACATAGCCGTTTTGGACCAGTCCTTGCAACTTCTTTAACTACAATTGGTGGTATATTACCTTTAGCTTTTAAAGATGAAAATTTTGCACAATTAAGTATTTCACTAATTTTTGGACTTATAACATCAACTATTCTTACATTAATTGTATTACCAATTATATACCATATAGTAGAAGAGACTAAAATTAAGTTTAAAAAAAGAATACCTATATTCATTGATGAGGAGAAAGTTTTATGAAAATCACAAAAAGATTATCAACTAGTTTAATAATAATATTACTATTTATAGGTTGTACAAAAACTATAGATTCTGAAGATTTAGATAATAATAAGATTACTATGGATCTAACAACACCACCTCCAGGTTCTAATGCAACACAAGAAAAATGGGATTCCTTTGACAATCAAAAAAGACAAGATTCATGGAATAAATATATTTTAGAGAATACTCCTGGAGACAATGTTGCAGCTATAGAAGATATTGATGAGACTCCTGTCCGTGGTAGTGGTGGTGGCGCTGGTGGATCTTCTACAGTTGCTGTTATTGTAGGTGAGCTTACAAAAGCTCCTATAAATGTGAACTATTATGGATTAGGTGAACTTATTGCAGGTGAAGAAATTAAAGTAAATCTAAGTTCTAGTGGAACAGTTCAAGGATTATACGTAACAGAAGGAGATTTTGTTGAAGTAGGAGACTTGCTCTATTCATTAGATAGTAGTGATGTTATTAAGGATATAGAGAGATCTAGTGATAAATGGGATAATGAACTTGAATTAGCTGGAATAAAGTTAAGTGAGGTCCAAGAAATATATGAAACTAATAGTAGTTTATTTGCTAAAGAGCTAATATCAAAATCTGAATTTGATAAAGCAAAACAAGCTTTAAAAGAATCAGAGCTTAATTTTGAGAAGATAAAACTTGCAAAAACTAGCGAAATTGAAAATTTACAGAAGAGTCTAGAAACAACATTAGCAATAAGCCCTTCAAGAGGATATATTTCCGATATTACATTTAATAAAAATGAGTTTATAACTTCATCAGATTTTATTGAAATTATTAATATTGAAAAGGTTGAAGCTATAATACAAGTACCGGAAAATATTATAACAAGAGTTAAATTAGGACTTAATGTTGTAGCAAAAAAAGCTTCCGCAAACGATTATATCTTAAACGGTGTAATTACATCCATAGGATTCAAATCAAATAGTAATAGAACTTATAGTATTACTGCTGAATTTGATAATCCTAACCAAAAATTACTACCTGGTATGCTAATGGAAACAGAGATAGAGCTATTACAATTGACATCTAATTTTATAGTTCCAAAAGCTAGTATAATTACAGAAGGTGAAAATCATTTTATATATCTAATTGAAAATTCAATTGCAAAAAAAGTACCTGTAGAATTAGGTCGATCTAGAGATTCTCTAATACAAATTAATGGTAAAATAAGTAGTGGCGATATATTTGTACTGGTAGGCCAAACATATTTACAAAAAGATTCTGCTGTAAACATCATTGAAAAAAAAACATACCTACCAGAAAGTAAAACATTTTAGTTTTAAATGATTTCTATAAATAGATAGTATCCGTCTGTATTTAAGGCGGGTAATAATATTTTACTCCAAAATCAATTGTAGATATTTGAGATATATTAATTATTCCATTTTTAGGTAATCTAGATTCTTCTAATGTTGTAAAAATTTTCAGGAACCTCATAAATACTCTTCATGTAAACATATTAACTTTTTTTCCAAAACTTCACAGTGAATTGGAGAGAGCCACTTGAATATTTAATGTGTGTTAATTTGTGTCGTATAATCTATACGGAAGACATTGATGAAGAACCCGGATGGAGGACCCGGGTTCATATAAGCTAAAAATATTTTAAATAATCTATTAAATTAAGATATTCATTTTTTAGTATAGTAAAAAGATTATTATGGGCCTGTTGTAATGCTAACTCTGCAGCTAATAATTCCAGTTCAGAATATTCACCTGCGTCGTATAAGATTTCCGCTTCTGATAATAGAATCTTTGTTTGCTCATACTCATATCTTGTAATTTCTGACTCAAGACTACTACTCTCAACTAAATCCTTTGACATTTCAAAATCGAGCTTAGCTGCATTTAGTTTTAATTCTTTATCTTTTACTGATAAAAGATACTCCTCCTTAGCACTATCTTTTTCAGATTTATTTATATTATCTAATCCTAAAGTGAAACCTACAGAAGCAGTAAAGCTATCTTCAACTACACCGTTCTCAGTTATTCCTAATTTTGCACTAAAAGAAACATCAGGATCATATACCCAAATAGCATTATAGTTTAACATTGCTTTCTCTTCATTAATTACAGACTGTAGATAGTTACTGTTTTTAAAATAGTCTCCACTACCATTTTCAACCATAGTTTTTAACTGCTCAATTAAAACTTGCAACTCTTCTATTTCTAAAATTTCAATAACTACATCTTCTTTTGTGGCGCCTAACTGAGAATACAAACTGCTTTCAAGAGTATAAAAACTCTGTTTTTGATCTAAAAGTTTCTTTCTGGCATTTGACCAGTTAATTAAAGAGTCCTGTAATTCATCTAAAGTTATAGAACCATTTTCATATCTATCTTTATTATCACTGTACAAAGACTCATATCTGTAAGCTTCTTTTTCTAGAAGATCGAGACTCTTTTTTCCAACCATCCAACTAAGAGCTTTATCAATAGTATTTTTAGAAGTACTATCTATAGAATTCTTATAGTTTAAAAGGGCTAAATCATACTCTACTTCAGAAAGAGTTACATTTTTATTATGAGATAGAGGGTTAATTGATACTCCTATCTCTCCATTTAAATTATTATCAAAACTACCGTTAACAGATAACTGATCTATAACAGGAATATTTAAAGATGAAATAAAACTATTTGTACCATCCTCTTTAAAAGAACTATTAAATGATACTTTTGTTTCATCTAATTTAATATAAGATTCTACATTATCTTCACTATTTTCCAGTGTTATTTTACTTCTAATTGAATCACTACTGTTTTCAAGGGAGAAGTTAACAATCTCGTCAATTGTTGTTAATGATGTTTGAGCAAAAAGAGAAGCTGTAGTTAATATTAGAACTACTAAAACTTTAACTTTCATTTAAGCCTCCCTTAAAACATCAGAAATATCGCCTTTTACAGCGCTAAATGAAGGTAAAACACCTAACAATCCACCACACATTAAAGCTAATCCAACACCTGATAAAACTGCAAAGGGTTTAACAGAAGTATTAACAATAGATGCTCCAGTTAACTCAGAAATTAATGGAGACATAGTTCCTAAGACAGTAGAAGATAGAGCTACTGATAAAATTATTCCTATAATCGCTCCAACAAAACTTAGCATAACAGACCACAACCAGAACTCTTTAATAACCTGGATTCGTGAAGCTCCTAAAGCTCTCTCAATTGCAATCTCTCTTCTTCTTCCTAAAGCTTCAACAACCATGATACTAAAGATCCCTAATGAACTTGTTAAAAGCAATACAATACCTAAAATCTTTACTGATATAGAGAAAATAGAGACTGTTTGTCTTAACTCTTCCATATATGTAGATTCTCCTCTTGGATTACCTTCCCATACTGTTACATTTATATCATCACCATAATTAGTTGCTACAACGTTATTTATATCTGCGGTAACTTTTTCTATAGAAGTTGACTCACTTTTAATAACAAGGTTTCCAGCCATAAAATCTAACATATTTTTACCACCACTGTTTGATGGCATCATAGAAGTTACAGGAAATATTACATCAGCTATTGAGTATGCTCTTCTTGCAACTTCAGATGGAGTTTCATAAACACCTTCTACACTGTAATAAGATACTGCATAGTCATCCTGATCCCGACCTCTTCGAAATGCAGGAGGAGAGATTTTCTGACCTAAAGCATTATCTGCAGAGCCAAAAAGTGTTTCGGCTGTCTCTTCTGATATCCAAACCTTTTTTAAACCAGTGTTATAATCCTCATCTGTCATTTCCAGCCCGGCAACAATATCTAAAGAGTATACATTCAGGTACGATGTATCAGTACCTAATGAGTTCCTAACTTGGTAAGAAATACCGTTTATTGTTAAATAATCAATAGGCATATTTAGAATTAATGCGGCATTTGTAACTGTAGAACTATCTGAAACTAACTTTTCAACTATAGTTCTATCCCATTGTGTAGGTCTCTCCTGCTCAATCTGGCCATCATCACCCCACTCTCCATTTGCAACTTGTAATACAATTCCATCACTACTCATAATCGAATTAATTTCATTCTCAATAATAGATCCAGCACTAAAAGATAGTATAAGGATTCCAGTTCCAAGAGCTACAGCAAGAATAGTTAATGATATTTTTACCGGGGTTTTAGTCCAGTGTCTTAAAAGCATTGTTATTAGTTTTTTCATATATCCTCCCTTAACCTGCTGATCTCATAGCTTCTGCAGCTTCTATATTCATACTCTGTCTTGCAGGTAAGACTGAAAATAACAGAGTTAACATTGATGATAAAACTACACCTAAAATTATATAGAACCAGGACACTTCACCTAATCCTAAAGACTCTTCCATAGTCATAGACAGAGGTAGCGCTAAGAATGTTCCTAGAATCGATCCTATTACTGTTATTAAAACTGCTTCTTTTACAAAAAGCATCATAATACTGTTCTTAGAAGCTCCTAAAGCTTTTAAAATACCAACATGTTTTTTCATTCTTAATGATCTACTCATTAAGATGTTTGATACATTAACAGATGCAATAAATAGTCCCGCTAAACTTAAGAAAAGTATTAAGAAACTTATTCCACTGTTTCTAGATACAACTTTTGTAGCTTCATTCCTGGGGTTTGAAACAATAACCTGACCTTCTCCATACTGGCTTTCAAACCATGTTTCAAGTTGCGATACAGTACTATCTAAAAGTGTTACATCATCAACATAAAATCGTAATTGTGTGTCACCAAACATTCTCATAAAAGCATTATTTGAAACAGATTTTTTAGGGGTTAAGAACCTATTATCATACTTTGTTCCAGTTTCAGCTAAAACTCCTACAACAGTGTATACATTTCCCCAACTTGCAATTTTTTTCCCTGTTAAATCATCTAAATTATTAGTGTTAATTTTTTTTGCAAGCTCTGAACCTAAAATAATTGGATTACCATTAGATGAGTAATCTGAATCAGCAAATAGGCTACCTGTTTCTGCTTCAAACTCCCATGCCAGGAAGAATTGAGAAGTTACCTGGGCGCCATTTAACTCTTCCTCTTCGGATAGTAAATAGTCAGGATTATCCTTCATCTTCTGTAGAGTTTCATCCATCTGTTCTCTGAAGTCTCCACCTGGACCCTCTGGAGGGGCTTGCTGATCTCCAGGACTATCTTGAGCAGGTTGTTCTACTCCCCCATCAGTAGTAGGCTTTTGTATATCCGTGTTATTTGTCGAAGTTTCCTGACCGTTACTTCGACCCTCAGGTCCACCGAAGTTTCCTGTAGAACTGTCTTCAGTAATTAATTTTATTCTTGATGAAGATACAACATAGGAAAAAAGAACATCGTCTATTAAATCCCCTGCTTCCAGGTCTGAAACTGTTAAAACAGTTGTATTTGGAGTTTTCTCAATAACAGGGTAATCCATATCCTCTAAATTAGCTCTTGTTGTAACAACAACCTCTTTGTATGTTGCAGAGTTTAGAAGGTCTTCACTATAATCTTTAGTATGAAACATTAAAGAGAGACCTGAAGCTGCGGCTCCTACACCTAAAGCAACTGCAATAATTAGTAGACCTGATTCAAGTATTCTACTAATGAACCGTCTTTTCATAATTAAATTAGTCTCATTAGACACTCTTGCCTCCTTTATTATCTACATCACTATGTAATAGCCCATCTTTAATATTTATAATTCTTTTTGCCCTTAACCCTTGGTCTGGACTGTGGGTTACCATAGCAATAGTAACTCCATTTTTATTAAGCTTTTCTAGAATATCCATAATCTCATGACCTCTATCCGAAGGTAAGTTTCCTGTAGGCTCATCGGCTAAAATTAAATCAGGATCATTCGCTAAAGCTCTTGCTACCGCAACCCTCTGCTGCTCTCCACCACTCATCATAGTTGGTAAGTGTTGCATTCTGTGTTCTAAACCGACTTCATCAAGTAACTCTTTTGCTCTGGCCTTTCTTTTCCCATATGTAACTCCTGCATAACCTAAAGGTAACATTACATTTTCTAAGGCACTTAATTCTGGGAACAAATTAAAACTCTGGAAAATAAAGCCAAAATGTTTGTTTCTAATTCTTGCCAACTCTTTATCTGGAAGAGCTGTAATATCATAATCCTCAAGTAGGTACTGGCCGGAACTAGGGGTATCTAAAATACCCATAATATGCATTAGAGTAGACTTTCCAGAACCGGAAGGACCCATTATAGAAACATAATCACCTCTATTTATTGTTAAATTAATTCCTTTTAAAGCGTTAACTTTAACCTCTCCCAAGTCGTATAATTTGTTTATATTTTTTAATGTAATCATGTTATCTCCTATTTCTCTAATTTAATCTCTTCTTGGTCTATAAAGTTCTGGTAACTACTAATAATGACCTGATCACCAGCTTCTACACCGCTTAAAATCTCAACCTTATCTCCACTAATTGTTCCATACGTAACTTTTGTTTTTACAGCTACATCACCTTCTACCACATATAGATAAGCCTGATTTCCTGATGTTAAATATGACCCTCTTGGAAGAAGTAAAGCGTTCTCTTTTGTTCCTAATGGAATCTCTGCTGCTGCAGAAGCTCCTACTGTTAAATCAACATCTCCTACAGGTTTTGCTCTAACTTCAATTGTTGCGGACAGAGAGTCTGAGGAAACAGATGCCACAGAGCCTATTTGAATAATTTCTGCTTCTATAACAGTAGAACTAATAACAACTTCCATCTTATTTCCAACCTCTAAAACAGATCTGTACTGCTCATAAACCTCTAAATCGATATATACATCATCTGTATTAGCAACAGTAAATAACTCTGTGCTTTGGCTAATTAAACTTCCAGGAACTGATAGTTTCTCAGATATATTTAAAACAGATCCATTTATAGGACTTGTAATTTTTGAGTCCTCAATATCTTCATTTAATCTTTCTAGATTTAACTCATTCTGCCTGATCTGTGTCTCTTTAGACCTTACGTTTAACTCACCCTCTTTTTTTGCTTTTTCAAGATTTAATTCAAGGTCTTCTCTCTGTTCTTCTAAAGCTGTAAGTTTATCAAAAGCATCTTCATAATCAGACTCTCTTGAGCTTTTTAAACTCATTAAACTTTTCGCTTTTTCCAAATCTTCTTTTGCATCTATAATATCTGCTTCAACTCTTTTAATAGAAATTTCAAGTTCTTTAATAGTGTATTTGTTAGAGACTAAAACCTGTTCTAAAGCTATTTCCTGGGTTTCAAGACTATTTTCTAAATCAACTTTGTCTTTCTCTAAATCAGGAACATCAAGTTCTGCTAATACAGTATCTGTTGTTACACTGTCTCCTACTGAGACATTTAACTTATCTGCATATCCTTCGGACATATTTACTATTGAAACCTGAGTAGGAAGAACAACTGTTCCACTTGCTTCTGTTGAAGTTGTTAATGAACCTTTTGTAACTTTAGTTACTCTGTAGTCTCCAATTGTCTGAATTTTCTGAGTAGTACCTGCCACTATAAAAACAACAATAACTGCCACTATTGCTGCAACTATTCCAAAAGCAATTGCCGCCTGCCTTTTTTTCTTTTTTGAAATTAATGGTGCTGAATCATCAACCTGGATTATTTTTCTTTCAACCATTTCCTTCCTCCATGATGCCACTATAAACCTCTTTGGAAATCCTATGGTTAACACTGTGTAAAAGAATTGTAAACTATGTAAAATAGTATTCAATGTTGAGCAAATCATTTGAAAAGCAATATCACTAGAATTCCTTAGGATAAATAAGGAAAGCAATTCATTTTAAATAGGGATTTTACCTAATAATCTCCCTACTTTCTCACTGCTTCTAAATTACCATTATCATCTAGTTGATATCTAACTAATAAATGCTCCCTTTTTACCCTTGCTAGCTCCCCCATGTAAGCATCTCTTTCTACAAAATAAGGATGATTTACCTTATTTTCCCCAGAAAATTCCTTATCTAGGGGATCTTCGGGGTATACCATTCCCGTATCCCTTAGGGGGGGAACCATTTACAGTAATATTAGACTCAGCTAAATCTAAAAAGGCATTAAAAAGCCTAGATTCTCGGTCTATAAACCTTTTAAAGTTATCAAGATCTTCTAGGGTTGTTACATCATCTAAAAAAATTAAATCTTCAAACCCATAACTACTAGATATTAAATGCCTTCTTTGTCTAAGAAATAAGTACATAAAAATTGTTCTCTCTGTATCTGTTAAACTTTCATCCCTTTCCAAATTACCAATAGTAACCAAATCCATTACCTCATTGAATTCTATAATTCTTGATAATGGCCTATGCTCAACCTCTTTTAGAAAAAATTCCCTTGTTTCCTGGTAAGGGGGCCACCACTAGCCCATTCTACGTATTCACCAGTAGACTTAAACTCCATTACAGGGGTAATTGTTGCTTTTTGGAACCAGGAAAGATTTATTTTTTGTTTATCACCGAATTAGGTAATCTCCAGATTAAAGTCTTTAAAAAATGGCATAACCAAACGAACAGCTTCCAATATTTCGTTATATTCAGCTAAATGATTACTTTTTAAGTAATATAGAAATGGAGCGATATTTGATGCATCTGTCCGTAATTGTTTTTTATCCTGTAATATTTCAAACTGTCTTATTGCTGTCTCCTAGATTCACGCAGCCTGTTGTATCTTGGGAATAGAACATTTCTTCATTAGTTATTTCTAGTAAATTTTTTTAATGTTGGTCGAAAATAGAATTTGTACCCATAATCTCCAAAGTACGTTTCAATAAAAATAGAATTTGTTACTTTAAGACCATTAAAGAGAAGGTCACTAGCCCCTCCATTATTTCTTACATAATCTCCTAGATCATCATTGACTATATTTCTTAGTAACTTAAATAAATTAATAATGTTGCTTTTCCCTGCCCCATTTCCTCCAATAAAAACATTGAGGTTCTTTAGTTTAAAATTTTCCAGATTTCTAATTGATTTAAAACCTTTTATTGTTATTTTATCCAGAGAATTCATTTATCTACCTCCCATCTTTTTGTGGAACTCATATTTAAGTTTGAATTTAGAGATTATATCTAATTCTAAAACTATTGAAGATAGTATAAACTTTTCAAATCATTCTTCAAGCATTACAATAAAATAAAAGAATAGACTCATTACTCAAATTTTGTGGCTTGCAACTACAAAATTGTAATATAGGTACTATTAATTAATTCTAATGTCAAAATTAGGGTTCAAATATTAGTCTTATTTGACTAATAATCAAAAAAAGACTAAAATGTTATTCATGAGCATGATAAATTTATTACAGAAAACTCCTGGTGAGATTAATTCCATTTTAGCCAAAAGAATGGCAAATATAAGAAAAAGAAGGAAAATAACACAAAAACAGCTTAGTTCAAAATCAGGTGTAACTTTAGCATCCCTAAAAAGATTTGAACAAACTGGGGACATATCACTTATATCATTTACCAAAATAGCTATTGCATTAGAACTAGACAAAGAACTTAATACATTATTTACTGCCCCACACTTTAATTCCATACAGGAGATAATTAATGAACAAAACTAGGGTAATAAATGTTTTATATAATAACCAAAATGTTGGAACCATGGCACTTTACAATAAAGCACTTTGTGCATTTGAGTACTCAGATACCTGGTTAGATAATGGTTTCTCTATTAGTCCATTATCCATACCCCTAGAAAAAAAAGTATTTATTCCTAACTACGATCCCTTTAATGGATTATTTGGAGTTTTTTCTGATAGTCTCCCAGATGGATGGGGCCAACTTTTACTTGATAGGTTATTAGTTAAAAAAAAGATAAATCCTAGGGAATTAAATCCCCTAGAGCGACTCTCAATTATTGGATCATCTGGTATGGGAGGCTTAACCTACGTGCCAGAAATAAATATTGAACGCAATACTACAGATTATAATCTTGACCAAATAGCCGAAGAATGTTCAAGAATTCTTAAAAATGAAGATTCAGGGGATCTGGATTCCCTTTTTATACTAGGTGGTTCATCTGGTGGAGCAAGGCCTAAAATGCTAACCACAGTTAATGGGGAGGATTGGATAATAAAATTCCCTAGTTCCCTAGATACAGATAATATAGGAAAAGAAGAATTTGACTACTCTAATTGTGCAATGGAATGTGGAATTGTTGTGGAAGAAACAAAACTATTTCCTTCTAATAAATGCTCTGGTTATTTTGGAACCAAAAGGTTCGATAGAAATACTCATTTCAAACCACATATGATTTCTGTTTCCGGACTATTAGAAGTTACCCACAGGATTCCAAATCTGGACTACAACATACTTATGAAGCTTACCCTACAGTTAACTAAGGACATGTTACAATGTGAACAACTATTTCGTTTAATGTGTTTTAATGTTTTTGCTAATAACCGGGATGATCATTCAAAGAATTTCTCCTTTTTATATAACCATATAACTAAAGCATGGACCTTATCCCCTGCCTACGATTTAACCCATAGTTTTTCCCTAGGGGGAGAACATGCAACAACTATTAACGGTAACGGTAGAGACCCAGGAATAAAGGACATACTAGAGGTTGCAAATATTATAGGGCTAAATAAAACCAAGGCAAAACAAATAGCCCTTGAGATTAAAGATAGTGTCTATACGAACCTAAAAAATTATCTATAGACGACATTAACCCATAATGTCTATTACACAAGACATTTAATAAAACCTGTATATTATTTAAATGCAGTAACAAATAAAGATAAAAATAGTACTGCGAAGCAATACTTCGCACCCCCTTGTTATATTTAATTAAATATAAGGAGCGGTTATGAAACTAAATTACAACGTACCAAAACTATTTGACCTAGACAGAGTTTACACCTACCAGGAACTTGTTAACCAGGTTTTCTACCTAGAAAGTAAATACTGGATACTGAACAAAATTTTTATTGCACCCACCAGGGATGGTGGTTTATATTTCTTCACAACAATTAACGATTACACAGATATAAGAACCTTAGCTGTAGAGCGGATAATTAATCTTAGCATTGGCGACTCTCATTTTGAAACACCTACCGATTTTGATCCTCAAGATTTTCTTGATACAACTTTTAATTTATCTTTTGGAGAACAGGAATAATTTAAAATCCTTTTTGATAAAAGTCAGACTCTTTATATATCAGAAAGGAATTGGGCAAAGGAACAAAAAATAGAAATATTAGATGATGGGAACTTACTTCTTTGGCTACGAACGTCTGGTCGTCATGATATAAAAAGGTGGGTACTAAGTTATGGTGCAGATGCGGAACTCTTAGAGCCAGAGTCCCTAAGAAAAGAAATAGCCGATGAATTAATCACAATGAGTAAAAGATACAATTAACAACTTGATTTCCCATATAGTTCAGTTGCTATAAAATGAAAACAAATATATTTCACCGTAAAATTAAATGTATAATAAAATAGCGTAGTTTAAACTTTTATATTCGTTTTTAGTATGGATTTAAAGTTTAGTTCACATAATAAATGGTGTTAATTTAGCAAATATTGGAAATTTCCCTGGCATTTTTCTTCAGTTCCAAAAAGGTTAATAAAATCAGGCTTGAAAGTCTTGTAGTTTAGTAACATCAGATTTTAAACTTGATATACTTAACTCCTATTCTATTAGAGAAGCTAGAGTATAAGTTTTAGACTCCTTACCAGAACTTTTACTCCAGTAGGTTCTGTTGGGAATTACGAAATAGTTATATTAACTCATTCATTACTACACTACTTTTAAAGAGTTTATGAATGTTGTTATTTTTCTTGTATTGCATCATAATAGTAGCATAATTATGTAATGGAGATGTGAAATGCCACAAATAATACCAATTAAAGATCTTCGGAATACAACAGAAATATCTCGTAAATGTCATGAAACCAATGAACCAATATTTGTAACAAAAAATGGATATGGAGATATGGTTCTAATGAGTATAGCAACATATGAAAGAGATATAGCTAGAACTGAATTATTAAATAAAATTGCTGTAGGTGAAGAAGATCTTAGAAGCGGAAATGTAATAGAAGCTGAATCAGCGTTTAAAGATCTTCAGAAAGTTCCTGCTCAAGAGTGATAAGATCAAATAAATCTAATTATGATGGTCTTGATAAATCAATAAGTATATCAACATCACTATTTATATTTTGTTCTCCTCTTACATAAGATCCAAAGATACCAATTTCACTGATACCTGAATTTAATAATCTTTTTTCTTTTTTTAAGAAGTGTACCTTTTATAATATGTAGTTCAGTCATTAAAACCTTTTACTAATTTTATACTGCTGATAAGTTTATTTAAATAGAAATAATATTAATTTTATACCTCCTAGAATCCGATGCGCAAAAGGCTTTGGAACAAATAAATGAAAAACAGTATGGAATTGAGCTTATTAATCCTGTAAAACTAGGAATTAGTTTCTTTGGAAAAGAAATTGATGTTCTAGTAAAAATATAGTCCTATAGTTTGTTACCTTCAATCCTGAATAATTCTACATATTATTATTTAAAGCCTGTCACAGCCCATAGTCCAATCTTGAATAGCGAATCTTTAACAATTTCCCAGATCCATTTATGCAAATGAAAGTTTTTTTCATGGTATAAAACATTTCTGATCTTATTTATCATATTTTTCTAATATATTATTAGCCCGTGCTACATAAAGAACAGAGATTTTAATTAATTCATTAATACTAGATACTCCTAGCTTCTTTTTAATTTTTTCAATATGAGTTCCTATAGTACTGCTAGAAATAAATAATTCATTACCTATTTCTCTCACAGTCTTTCCTTGACTTAAGTAATGGAATATTTCAGATTCCCTTTTTGACAATTTAGATAGTGGATTATCTTCTACTAACCGTTGCTTTATAGAAGGAGAAACAAAGCTTGTTCCAGAGATTATTGTAGTTAGAGCCGGGATTATTAATTCGCCTACATCATCCTTTAGTAGATATCCCGATGCTCCTAATTCAATACTCTTTCTAAGATAATAAGGATCACAAACCATACTAAGCATTAAGACTTTAGTTTGAATGTTTTTATTAGCTATTAGCTTTAGGATATCTAAACCATCTGGCTGGTTATGGAAAATAAGATCCATTATTATAATATCAGCCTCTGTTGAATCTAATAGTTTTTTTAAATCCCCAGAAGAAGAGGCTTCTCCTACAACAATAAACTGCTTATCCGAGAGTAAAATTGATTTTATTCCCTCTCTTATTAATGGATGATCATCAACTAAAATAATTGAATATGTCATTTAGTCTTGTCCTTCCAAGATAATGAAACCGTATAGCTCTTTATTTTCTTCTCAATTTTAAGGGTTCCATTTAATGTTGTGGCCCTATATTTCATAATCTTCATACCATGTCCTGGAATTATTTTAAAATCATTATCCTCAGTAAAGGAATTAGTAATAGTAACATATAAAAGGTTCTTATCTTTTTTAAGAGAGATTTCAATGTCACCATTATTTGAATGTATTAAAGCGTTTTTCATCGCCTCACTTATTATGTAATAAACGTGAACCTCATCCTCTCTTTTAAGTATAGGGAATTCTGGATCAATAATCAAAACAATACTCTTATTATAAATTGCCTTGAAACGGGTAACAAGCTCTTTTAATGCGCTATTTAGTAAAAAGCCTTCTTTTTCAGGATAATATTCATGAATAAGAAGACGAATTCTTTTGTTAATATCTTTAGATGTCTCATTAATTTTTCTTAATACTTCCAAGTCGCATTTATTTTGCTTTATGTGCCCATTGCTAAGATATTCTAGCCCAAAAGTCAATTGACCTACACCATCATGAAGTTCTCGCCCAATTTCATTACGTTCTTCTTCGCTCAGGGTCAAAATTGTTTTTTGGGCTTCTTTCGCTTCCTTTGAACTTCTCCCAAAATCTGCAGCTAAGAAAAACGTTGCAAATAAACAGTAAATCCAATTAGTATACGGCATTATTTGCCAGTCGTAACGACTTAGAATCATATCTACACAATCCTTAATATTTCCGAACAATAGGAATGATAATCCTATCATGTGTATAATTTCCTGCTTGTCACCTTGGAATAGTTTGTTAATTGAATCAAATATTAGATATAATACAAATAACATCATAATAATATATGGATAAAAGGATAAATAATAAGAGGCAGAAAAAGGTAATATAATAAAAAGAAGTGAGTGAAGAACTAAAAAGGCAGTGAGTATCCAATAAACCAGTATTAAATATTTATTTCGCCCTAAATCTGTCTTCCATATAAAAAAAATACAGGCTAAATAGTAAGCAATAAATTGTAGTTTTTTCACTAGAAGATAGGGTGCACTAGGCCAGATCTCATATATAGAAAAATAACTTCTTACGATATTACCAAATGCCATAAATATTGTGCAAAAACCAAAGAACAGGTATGTCCTCCAGTTTGCAGACTTCATAAAAAAGAGAAGAAACTGAAAAAAACCTAGAAAAATTAGGCTTCCAAACATTAGTAACTCAATGGACCGACTTCTTGATAGATTTGTTTTTATTTTTCCAGTATCACTTATTAAAACTCTTTCCCATAAACCTCCCTTAGGATGAGTACTGTTTTCAACATCATACTCTATAATATTTCTCCCTGGTGTTGGGGCAAACGTAAAAATAGTTTTATGTGCATTTTCTTTGGGGAGAACACCAAAATACTCGTCCCATGAGGCTCCTAAACGTACATTATTAACGGTAAGGATATAGCTTGTTCCTGCACTTGTAGCCATTATCTCGATATATTTAGGGCAGTTTTCTTCTGTAAAAAATAAATTGCAAACATATTTGCCTCTACCTGAACCATCAGAATATATTGAGTTCCATATCCCTGGAACTTTAAGTAAATACTCTTTACCCTTTGAGTCAAAAAATTGCCAATCGCCTTTTAACGATAAGACTTTACCACTATATAATTTATCCCAACTAGATTGCCCCTTATTTACATCAATTGTGTCTATTTTATAAATCTCAGGTATCGACATTAATATTATTAGTAATAAAATTAGTGTAGTATATATTACAGTTTTGTATTTACTATTTTTTAACTCAAGCATGCTTTAAGAATAAATGTTTTATGTTCATGTGTAAATGTAACAAATAAATTTTTAGAACCCATTAAATGGATACCTTATAATACATTGTTTAACTGGGTAAAAATAGAACTCCCTGTAAAAATGGCAAAATCCACTATATATATAGTATTATGCATGCCTTATTATTGCTTATAGTCTGGTTTTTTTGACAACAAAGTAATTTTAGCAGGAGTTTTTATGAAAATAAGTAAGTCTTTTTTAGTATTAGTATACTTTTTATTACTTTCAACCATGGTATTTAGTAATGATTTAGTACAAATAGATTCGGTGGATGTTGCAGCTAGCAACTATTTCCCTTTTGGTACCTATAGTAAATATAAATTAACAGGAGTTGGAGTAGAAGGACAGGTAAACTTTCAAGTAGAGCCAATAAAACCTGTTTGGCTATTTGGAACCTTTGGTTATAGTTATGGAATAACAAAAACAGAGAGAGTAACTAACTTTAACGATATTAAAATACTTATTGGAGGGTCTTACACCTTTAATATCATAGATAAACTAACTATTTCTCCCCAATTAGGTGTAGGTATTATGCTACATATAATAGATCAAATGGGAGTTTACGTCGACCAATTAACTTCTATAGAAGCAAAACTAAATTATGAATTAACAGATAAAATAGGCCTGGTTTTTACCCCATCCTTCCTTTTCTTTCCAGAAAACAATCATTTAGGAATGGAGCTTGGTTACACTATTGGATCTAGGATAAGGTTGTAGGAGATATAAATGAAACTAATAAAAAAAATTGCATTATTAACATTAACAACAGTACTACTTTTAAATTGTAGTAATATGCTTATGGATTTAGAAGAAATTGATGGTACTGCCACTGAAATCTTATCAAGTGGGGATGTTTTAACTTTACCATTAACTAATGGAACAACACCAGAAACCATTGCTGTCAAAGCCTTAGATCAGGATAATGATGGTGGAATAGATGGATTTGATTTAGATAATGATGGAATTATCGATATTTTATTATTTGAACCATCTAGCCAAGGTATTTATCCCGCAGATATAAATGGTGATGGAACAATTGATTGCTATGTTTTATTAGATAATGGTAACGTAGTATTTTCAAGTACATCCACAGGAACAACTAGCGACCTATGGCTATTTAAAAATTCAAGTAATCTAATAACAGGTATAGTTAGTAGCGGAACTTCTTCTACATTAACATCATCATTACCAAGTAAAACAGATTCTGTTTTACTTGGCGGAGAAATTATAACAATTCCAGTAGCTGGTAGTACTACAAATAAAGTTTTTGCCCAAGTGATAGATATAGATGGAGTAGCTCCTATTGATGGTATAGATTTAGATGGAGACACTACGACTATAGAACTAACCCTTGGAACACCAACAGGAGGTTTTTACCCTGCAGATGCAAATGGTGATGGAACCATAGATTTTTATATAACAGTAAATAACGGTGATATTATAATAACAAAAGCAAGTGATGGAACTACTACAGACATAAGTGTATTACTAGATGGTACAACAAAAAAACCTACGAGTTGGGATACAACAGGTAATAGTACAGGGGATATAATAATTCCTAAATCAAATGATGGTGTTTTAACACCAGGTGAAGTTGTTAAGCTACCAACCACTAATGGAGCAACAACTGGAACTACCTATGCTAAAGCTTTAGATTTAGATAAGGATGGAAAAGTTGATGTTTTTGATATTAATGGTGATGGAGCTGGGGATATTCCTTGTGGTTTGCCTACGGGTGGCTATTACCCATCAGACCCTAATTCCGATGAAGTAGTAGATTTTTATGTTTATGTCCCAACTAATGGGGATATTATTTTAACTAAAACAAATACTGGGACAACAAATAATGTAACTGTAGTTGTAGATAATACAGGCGGGCTTGTTGGCTTTGATACTACTGGGGATGGAACTTCTGATATAACAAATCCTACATCGACAGATACAACGGCTCCAGCTAATCCTACTTTAGGTACAATTACAGCAGGTGATACAAGCATAACAATTAACTGGAGTGAGCCTACTGACGCTGACTTTGCTTCAATAGAGTACTCTGGAACTGGAATAACAACAGGAACAGTAGCTAAAGGAACAACTACAAAAGAGATTACTGGTTTAACTAATGGTACAGCATATACAATTACAATTAAATCTGTAGATACAACAGGTAATAAATCAACTGGTGTATCTTATGCATCAACAACACCTGTAGCACCAGTAACCTTTGGGAGTGCTACTCAGGTTATTGGACAAGCTGATTTTACATCAGCAATTAGTGGTACATCAAGTTCTTTAATGCATTACCCTATTGGTTTAGAGGTAATTGATGACAAATTATTTATCGCTGATATGAACAATCATAGAGTGTTAGGCTTCAATAGCATACCTACAACTAATGGTGCTACAGCAGATTTTGTCTTAGGGCAGGCTGATCTTAATAGCCGAGTCAACGGAACAAATGCTACATCATTTTATTCGCCTTATGCTGTAAGCAGTAACAGTTCTAAACTAGCAACTGTGGATTGGGGAAACTGTCGAGTTTTAATATGGGATAGTATTCCAGACACAACACAAAAACCAGCAGATGTTGTTGTTGGACAGTCCAATATGACAAGTTCAGTTTCGGGAACAGCTAGTAATTTAATGAAGTTCCCTAAAGATGTTTATTTAACAAATGATAAGTTACTTGTGGCAGATTCCGGTAATAATAGAGTCTTAATTTGGAACTCTATACCAACAACAGATGGTATAGATGCAGACATCGTCCTTGGGCAACCAGATTTTACTTCGAGTGATCCTTATACAACGTCATCTACTATGAACGATCCAATTTCTGTATGGAGTAACGGAATAAAGGTTATAGTTTCAGATAGAAACAATCATAGATTGTTAATTTGGAACACATTCCCAACTTCTAATGGTCAGGCTGCAGACGTTGTTATTGGTCAAGAAAATTTTGTTACTAATGGCTCAGATACAACCGCATCGACATTTAAATACCCTTTGGGTATTTCTGTCTCAGATTCAGGAAAGCTCTACGTTGCAGATGGTAACAACAATAGAATTTTAATGTTTAATTCTATTCCTACTGTAAATGGGGCTTCAGCAGATGATGTTATTGGTCAAACCGATTTTAGTTCTTCCAATTATGGAACCACAAGTTCAAAATTTTATGATCCTAGAGATGTAGTTGTAAATAATGGTATATGGGTTGCCGATATGCAGAATAACCGAATATTAAGATTCGATGAATAAAAAATAACAATACTTTATATAGCTACGGGAAACCGTAGCTATATAAAATATGCTTTTTTAATATTTTCTAAATCTATTTTTGAACATTCTAAGTTCATATAATTACTCCTAAGTTTTTAATTTTTCTTATCCCAACAGTGGCTTTTTTAAGATGTAGTAACGACTTCTTCCATTTATTCCACCTTTGTTATTTTTTTTAAAAATTAATTTTACTTATTGAATCTCATTATAACCATAATAATTTTCGATCCAATACATTTAAGTTATTTGACTCTAATACATCTAGATAGAAGTCTAACTGTTTATTATATTTCTCTATCTTTTCTGGGGTTGGTTTTCCTGTTTTAAAGTCGATGATTACCCAGCCATTTCCAGTTTCATCATAGTATATAAGGTCTATAAAACCTCTTTTATTATCCTGGTTAAACTCTAATTCAAATCTATGTTCAGCACCTGAATTCAGCTTTGAATATACAAAACTCTCATAAAATTTATTCATACTTGTTATTATTTTATCTCTATCCTCTTGTTTAAAAATAGCTTCTCTTTTGAAAATAGAGTCTTTATTCTCATTAAATTTTTTCCAGTACTTCTCTATAATTTTATGGGTTTTCTCACCTAATAATGCAGCACTAATTTCACTGGTTTGGGTACTGTCAGAAGTTGCAGATATTATGTCTCTAGATGTAAAAGATAAAGTCTTTAGATTATAAGCTATGTACTCTGGAAGAACTCGATTAACTAAATTTCTCTCATCTGAAGATAGATGAATACATACATTTGGGTCTTGTTCGTATAGATCCATTAAATAAATATTCAGTCCCTCTGTTATCATTTCTAAATAACTATTCTTTATAGCTGCTATAGATTCATCTTTTTTAATTTTTAAAGAACCAGAAATAACTACATCATGTTGGGCCCTTGTTAATGCAACGTATAAGAGACGTTTCTTCTCTGCTAAATGCTTTAAAACGTCTACTTGTTTCAAGATTCTATGACTAAGGGGATTGTAATCTCCTATTTTAAAGCCTACTAACTCTCTGTTTTCATTATTTATTGCGTAATTATTGTATTTTAGGCTCTCAGAAGTAACCTGAGTTGTTAAGCCCTTTTCACTATTGCCTAATAAAACTAGAGGATAAGCAAGCCCCTTAGTTGAGTGAATTGTACAAATCTCAATAGATTTAGCGCCATCAGAAATATAAAACTCTTCATCTTCCTTTGAGTTAGAAAAATAGATTGCAGACTCAATGCTATTAAGAAAGTCAGAAAAACTACCGGTTTCTGACTCTTCAAAGTCCATACAGATATTCAGAAACTTGTTAATATTAGAAACCCTTTGACTAATATCATCAAAATGGGCATAAACACTATAAAGATTAGAGTCCTCCACAATATATTTAACCAAAGTAGATAGCGTACTAGTTTTATAGAGATTTATATACTCCTCTAGTACAGGGGGTATAGTTTTAGATTCTATAAACTCTTTAATCTCTCTATCTTTAAATCTCAAAATATTTGACCGTAGAGCTCCAACAATATAATATCGATCTTTTTTAGATAGATATTCTTTTTTCTTTGAGTATATATGTATTGCTTTTAAAACATTAAAAATGTCGTTAATCTCTTTAGTCTGATAAAAATCCTCAGTCGCTGAAACCTTAGAATCTATTCCCAATTTTTTTAAACTCTTTTTAAGCTCTACCATTTTACTACTACTATCAAAAAGGATAGCAATAGCTTGTTTGTTCTCATTAATAAGATTCGAGATATGAGTGTAATCACTGTTTCTGTAATGAACTATGTCATAAATAAAATATGAGATCCTATCAATTTCTGACTCTTCTGAATCTGATGAGATTAAGAATTTAAAACTTCCTCTGTTTTCTCTTTCACTTTTTCCAACATGTAAGTCCTGGGCTGTCGCTTCATAATCTTCTGCCCCCTGAAGGATTTCTCTGAAAATTTTATTTACAGAGTTTAAAACAACACCGTCACTTCTATAGTTATTACTCATATCCTCTATAGATTGAAAAAGACTCTTATCCTGGACAGCTTTATTGAAAACTTCTAGTTGGGCTCCTTGAAAGGAGTAAATTGATTGTTTGCTATCCCCTACTACAAATAGATTAGTATCCCTATTCATTGCTCTTTTTATAATTGAAAACTGTACCTCGTTTGTATCCTGAAACTCATCAACCATAATGTATTTATAATCAGTAGAACACTTATCGATTATCTGGGAGGTTTTTGTAATAATAATATCAAAATCTATTTTACCAAGCTCAATAAGTTTTAAATCATAATCATTTTTTATCTCTGCCAAAATTGATTTAATTAGTTTAATTACATCAAAAAATAGATCCTCTTTAACTTGATCAATTTCACTATAATATTGTAGGTATTTATTATCTAATTTATTTTTAATATCATTCAAAATAGGATATTTTTTTTCACCTAATGTCGGAGCTTTAGCAATATCTACATCACTCCATTTTTTTGCATCAAATCTTTTAAAGTTATCTATATATTGATTAAACCAATTCTCTCTAATCGTATCTTCTTTTATATCATCATATACGTCGTATAATTCAGGTAACGGAAAAAGTTTTTCTATAATTTTCTTAAAATCATTTATTGAATTACCACTATCAAAAGATTTAAAACTATTTCTGAATCCTAGATCAAAAACATATTTTTTTATCAAATTGGAGAAAAAATATAAGGGTAAATAATTTGTAATATTTTCTATCTCGCCAGTGTTAGATTCAAAGACATTAAATATGATAGAATCTAACTCTTTATTTTTTATTTCATCATCAATAATATCAAGTTTAGAATCAATTCTTGCTATATCTGCATTAGATTTTATAATATCTAAACAAAAAGAATGAATTGTAGATATCTTTGCTTTACTAATATCGATTAGAGCCTTATTTAAAATATTTGAAACAAATTCTTTCTCATTTCTATCAATATTATCATTGGCTTCTTTTATGGAATTATAATCACCATCTTCAGAATCTAATTCATTGAAAGTTATTATCTTCTCTATTAGTCCAAAGATCCTGGATTTCATCTCTAGAGCTGCAGCTTCAGTATAGGTGATAGTTACAATTTGACTAACAAAGGCTGCCTTTGTCTTTATAAAGTAACTACTTTGAGTGGAGTAATCTTCTCTAAAATAATCAAAACCTAATAATGCATTTATATACCTTCTACTAAGTGTATATGTTTTTCCACTTCCTGCACCTGCACTAATAGCAAAGCTTTTTTGTATACTAAACTTATTTATACTACTCATCAGATACCTCTAATTCTTTATCTAAAATATTTTGGTGGCATATATTTTTAATATCACACCATTTACACTGTTTCTCATTAGAGTTATTAAATACGAAGTTACCACTATTTATAGAATCCCTCGTTTTAAATATTAGATCTTTGATATTCGATATATATGTTTCATCAAATAAAACTGATGATTTTACTTCATCTGTAGACATTTGGGCAAAGTGATAATATGGATTATTCCCTTTAAAACTAAGAAGTGAAGAGAAGAAGTTTTTATCTTCTGATTCAATCTGTGTGGCATACAAAAGGTATAATCCTAGTTGAATATCTTTAAGCTCTTTAATCTCTTGGGTTTTATCAGTATCAATTTTTGAGTTACATTTTTTAGATTTGTAATCTAATATATTTACTTGCTCTTCCAAAGAGTCATATCTATCAATAAAACCTTTTATAAAATGGTTGTTATCATCAGCATCTGGTGGATTATATGGTTTTAGTTCATGATCTAACTTGAATTCTTTCTCAAATTCACTAGACCGGAAATAGTTTAATTCGACTGCATTTTCTATATAATAATCTACAAACTTTGCCAATAAACCAGGTTCTCTGTCATCATTTAGACCAGCCTGTAAATTAGAAAGAAACAGTTTATGATAAATATTCTCTTCTCCACGATTTTCTGCTACTTTTTGGATATCATACGCTTCAACAGATTTATTTTGCATTAAATCATATAGAAATCCTTGATCTATTGTGTCATTTTCTAAATTCTTTACATCTTTACTAAATAGTTCAAAACAGAGGTGCATTAAACTTCCCTCTTCTAAAACATCAAACCCATCTTTCTCAGCTCTAGGAGCTTCTACTCTTATTTTATTTAAGTATAAGTATTGTAAGGGACAAGTAGTATATCTATTTATTTGAGAGGCAGAAAGATGCCTTGCATCAAATCCTTTGACATTTAAACCATCATATTCTGTGATTTTATCTATCGAGATACTTTGTAGATATTCTGTATAGCTTTCTTGTTTTATAGCTTTACCATCTAATGCCAAATCTGATTTACTTTTTATTCCAGAAACATCAATTTTGTTACTATTACTATTTTCTTTATCTATAACAATTGAAGGTGCTAACTCTTTTTTTCCACTGTAACTTGCTGTTACAAGATATAAATTGTCACATATACTCTTAAGATACATATATAGCTCTTTAGAACTTTGATAATAATCGTTTAAATAGAAAAGATTGATATCCTGGTCATATGTATATAGGAAATTATCTGAAGGTTGTGGTGGAAAACTGTTAATATCAGCACCTATAAAAATAATATGTTTATACATCTTACTTAGCCCAACAAGTTGATTTGCTTCTGTAATCTCTATTCCTACTTTACTATCATGAATCTGAGTCTCTTTTAATATCGCCTCTCTCTTCTGTTCAGTAAACTTAAGACCTAATGTTTTAAATATATTTTCATAATCCCCTATTCTATTTTTAGCTATATTATATGCTGTTCTAACCTCAGTACTATTTTTATTACAAAAGTTGTTTAATGGTGTTCCTATAGATGAAAAACCCTTCATGTTAAAATCTGGCATATAAATTTTGAAAAGTTTTGAATACTTCTTAATATCAGTTGTTACATATATAATTTCATTATCTGAAGCACCTTCTTCCATTAACTTCCTTGCTATTTTAATTGATGTTTTAACTTCATCAGTAGAATCAAAGACCTTTACTTCTGGAAAAATAATCTGAGGATTATTTGGGTTTTCCTCTATCTTCTCAATTCGATTAAAATCTCTATTTAGTTTTTGAAGAATTGACTCTTGTTTTTTTGATTTAATGAAACTTAATTTATTAAGAGTGAATGAATCAATAAATAGATCATCATATTTATTAAAATTTTCCTTGGAGTAATGTGTTTCAAAATAATCTTCAATATCAGAGATATCACCAAGCTTATGCCTATTTTTATATTCTACATACTCCGTATAAATTTTTTCTATAGCTATTAGCTTTTCACCTGATATTATTGATTTAAATTGAACTTCATTTCTACTACATTTTGTAAGAAAATCAAATATAGTGTCTATAGAGTTACTATCATCATTTAAATAATTGAAATATATAATATCGTTATCTTTTATTATTTTATGGATGATGCTGGAACTTGTAACTTTATCGATAATAATTTTATCAGATTCATTATCGTAAAACTCTTTTATTAGGTTATCTAAGGTTATGACTTTATCAAAAACTCCAGTTAGTTCACTTTTTTGTAATTCTCTTTTTCTCTGATTACTATATGTTATATATAAACTGTTTTTTAAATTCATTTAATTCCCTATAGTTAAAAGTCTATTTTTATAAAAAGATCGAAAAGTTTTGCAATGCCTAGAGGAAGGGTTTTAATTCTCCCAGCCTTATCATGATATTTTATCATAAAGGCATTAGAAAGAAGTTCCATAGTTACTCCTTCTTCAAATATATTATCTTATTTGAAATTCCCTGTATATAATTTTAATTCTTTTACATATTTATCTTTACTGATTATACCAGCTATAGCCTGAGCTATTTTATGTCCCCCATACTCAGATGGTTCTATTGGGGATACTGTGGAAAAATCTTTCTCTTCAGTGGTTTTAAATATATCTTCTACAATAAGAACATCTGAATCATCTTCTGGATTGTTACATTTTATAATTTCCCTCAGTTGTAATGCATCATTTCCACCAATACTAATAAAAACATGTTCAGAGTACTCACTAGTAGTTTCCTTTGTACTATTTGTTGGGATTCCTCTAAGTCCGTCCTCGATGTCATCTCTATAAGGGTCTAATAAACTATTAAAATCAATTTGGTTTTCTAAATCTTTGCTTTTAGCTCCATCTTTTGCTATTAGATTTACAACATCTTCTTCGTTTAAATATTTAGCTAATAGATCCTTAACACTCCAGTCCTCAATAACATATCTTCCATTATCAAATATGGAATCTCCTAATAATATTACTTCTTTCATTATTTCTTTTCCTTTTCATATGATTCAATTTTCTTATTAAATCTCTCTTCCATCTCATCAGGAATTATCCCTCGAATAGGCAGTAATTTGTACTGATGAGGATGAGAATGCTCCCAATATTCTTCATCTGGCCATATAACACAGTAAACATTTTCGATACCATAAGTATATGCTTCTTCCATATAACTTTTAAATGATTCTTCAAGTATTTCTTCTGGTAAACATCGGTGTTTACTTCTTAAATAATTTTCATGTTTTAAAAATTGTTCTTTCGACCACGGTGTTCCGGTTACTATAACAGCATACAGAGTATTACAGTAAATAAATTCGACAATATCCCCTGCACTGTATTTAGTTGGTAGATCAATCCCTCTAAAGGGTGTTTTGCTAGGAATCAAACATCCATCATGATAATTACCTAAAGAGTTATATATTCTTGTAGTATCACTACCACGATAAATAACATCTAAAGCTATCTCAGTTATTTCAAAATGAGATATATAGGTCTGTTCTTCTTCATCATCTTCTTCTATCTCATAATAATCTTTATAATCAGAAATATTTCTAAAATTATTAATTATATCCTCAGCTTTTTTTAATGATGTATAATAACCTACTCTTTCTTCCCTAAGCTCCATAGGATAAACTAATTCACCTTCATATGTGTAAAATTTTAATAAAAATATAGCTTGTTCCATAATGTACTCCTGCTTTTAATGAGTTAAGTCTATAAGCTTCGAATGACAAAAAGTGTCATAGTAAATAAAATTGCAAAAAAATTATAAATTAGTTACACTTTCTAAAAAGTTCCATGGAGTTATCTTGAAAAAAATAAGAGATTTTTTTGAAACAATTACAATTCTTTCTAGACCACAAGGGGTTACTTATAGCGAACTAGCCGAATTACTTGGTTGTAGTCACAGAACAGCAGTAAGAGAGATTGAATATATTTATACTATTTTTGACCTTGAAGAGTCATTAAGTAATACTGGAAGAGAAAAGAGATTTTATCTATCTGAAGAAAATGTTAAAAATTTTACAACAGTAAAAATGCCAAACTTAAACCTTTCTGCAGCAGAAACAACAGCACTAATACTACTATGGGGTAAATCTAAATGGCTTCAAGATTCTACCTATCAAGAACATTTACGAAGAGCATTTAATAAAATATTTACAATTGATGATTATAAATTAGATCAATTTAAAAATCTATCTAACATCATGTTACTAGGTGAGTCTCATAATAAAAACTATGCAAATAAAGAATTAATTATTGATGATCTGATTCATGCCATGGTACAAAAAAGAAGATGTGATATAACATATCACTCCTACCATAACGATACTAGAAAAAGTTACTGTATTAATCCCCTACATCTTTTTCAAAGGGATGGTGGTTTATATTTCTTCACAACAATTAACGATTACACAGATATAAGAACCTTAGCCGTAGAGCGGATAATTAATCTTAGCATTGGGGAGTCTCATTTTGAAACACCTACCGATTTTGAACCTCAAGATTTTCTTGATACAACTTTTAATTTATCTTTTGGAAAACAGGAAGAATTTAAGATTCTTTTTGATAAAAGTCAGACTCTTTATATATCAGAAAGGAATTGGGCAAAGGAACAAAAAATCGAAATATTAGATAATGGAAATATTATTCTTTGGTTACGAACCTCTGGCCGGCATGATATAAAAAGGTGGGTACTAAGTTATGGTGCAGATGCGGAACTCTTAGAGCCAGAGTCCCTAAGAAAAGAAATAGCCGATGAACTAATCACAATGAGTAAAAGATACAATTAACAACTTGATTTCCCATATAGTTCAGTTGCTATAAAATGAAAACAAATATATTTCACCGTAAAATTAAATGTATAATAAAATAGCGTAGTTTAAACTTATATATTCGTTTTTAGTATGGATTTAAAGTCTAGTTCACATAAGAAATGGTGTTAATTTAATAAATATTGGAAATTTTCCTGGCATTTTTCTTGTGTTCCAAAAAGGTTTAATAAAATCAGGCTTGAAAGTCTTGTAGTTTAGTAACATCAGATTTTAAACTTGATATACTTAACTCCTATTCTATTAGAGAAGCTAGAGTATAAGTTTTAGACTCCTTACCAGAACTTTTACTCCAGTAGGTTCTGTTGGGAATTACTAAATAGTTATATTAACTCATTCATAACTACACTCCTTTTAAAGAGCTTATGAATGTTGTTATTTTTCTTGTATTGCATCATAATAGTAGCATAATTATGTAATGGAGATGTGAAATGCCACAAATAATACCAATTAAAGATCTTCGGAATACAACAGAAATATCTCGTAAATGTCATGAAACCAATGAACCAATATTTGTAACAAAAAATGGATATGGAGATATGGTTCTAATGAGTATAGCAACATATGAAAGAGATATAGCTAGAACTGAATTATTAAATAAAATTGCTGTAGGTGAAGAAGATCTTAGAAGCGGAAATGTAATAGAAGCTGAATCAGCATTTAAAGATCTTAGGAATGAGTTTTTTGACTAACCTATATAAGATAAACCTAACCCAGAAAGCATATGGAGATCTTAAAGATATTTATAGATATATTAAAGAAGAGCTACATAATAAAAACTCTGCTTTAAAAGTTATAGATGAAATTGAGAATCGAATATTGCTATTAAAGGATTATCCTAAAACAGGAGTGTTTGTTAAAGATGAAGTTCTAGTTAAAAGAGGATATAGAAAGCTTCTTGTTAATAACTATATAGCGCTTTATCTAATAGACGAAGACAGAAAGGTTGTTAATATTATTAGAGTTGTGTATGGAAAAAGAGACTATCTAGAATTAGTGTAGTGCACAATTTTTTATGACTATAACCATAAAAACTCATGTCTCTGATCGTAATTTCATTATTGCACGAGTATGCAACCAAATATCCTGGTCAGACTCTGCCTGAGATCCTTTTTCACAGGTACTGAACCTCAGATATAATAGGTTTTAATGTTGATTTTAGAACAAGGTCTACTTTAGTATCAAAATCTTCAGAAAGTTCCTGCTCAAGAGTGATAAGATCAAATAAATCTAATTGTGATGGTCTTGATAAATCAATAAGTATATCAACATCACTATTTATATTTTGTTCTCCTCTTACATAAGATCCAAAGATACCAATTTCACTGATACCTGAATTTAATAATCTTTTTTTCGTCTTAAAGAGTCACCTTTTAGCTCAATTCTATAAGATCCATATACAATCCTATCCATAATTGCATCAGCTATTGTGGAATCACCAATTAACCCATGCCATGACTTTACAGGTAGTTGAGATAAGAATATTGTTGATTTTAAACCATGTCTGTCTTCAAGAATATCTAACAGAGCTAGACGATTATCATTGCTAAATGTACTTAGCCCAAAGTCCTCTAATATTAATACATCTGCTTTAACTATTTTCATTAACATTTTGTGGTAATGACCTTCACGTTTTGCCTCTTTTAGATCAGCAAATAATCGACTCGTTAATTTGTACATGACTTTATAGCCAAGATCACAAGCTTGGCGGCCCAACGCACTACCTATAAAGCTTTTTCCTTTATGTAAAACTTTACATAAAGGAAAAACCTGTATTTTTAGAATGGCTGTAGACTCTTTAAATCCTGGAATGTTTAAGTCATTCTACATATGCCATACTTCTGTTGGAATTCAAGAATTTTATACACACTTATGTAATATTTTTGGTTTACAACCCGCAGGAAGAAGAGCTGCGATGTTTAAAAGTATCCATGAGTATATCTTAAATATGCATAGGACTACGAATATTCACCCTATTCTAGTTATAGATGAAGCGGATAAACTAAGTACAGAGATATTACAGGAGTTAAGACTAATTGCAAATTTCAATTATGACTCTGTAAACATTGTGGTAAGGATAGTATGTGTAGCAAAACCAAAGGTACTGAACCTCAGATAATATAGATTCATTTATAATAGGTTTTAATGTTGATTTTAGAACAAGGTCTACTTTAGTATCAAGATCTTCAGAAAGTTCCTGCTCAAGAGTGATCATTAGTTGTCATAATAGAAACTCCACCTTAACGATGGCTTACAGGGGAATAGAAGAGTTTTTTTAGCAATACCCTATAAGCTCAACATTTTTATTCTTATGTAATGATACTTATAGCTTTTAATCTATCAATAATTAAGTTTTTTGCTTTAAGTTTCATTTCTTTAGGCATAAAGCTATGATTTATTATCTCTATTATTCCATTTTTATTATTAATGAAGTTTTCTAATATTTTTTTAATAACTGGCTTACGTATCCCAACAAGTTCACCTAATAAATAAAAATCTGAACCAGTATAAAATCCATATTTATTAAACGAATCAGAATATATACCATCATCTTCCGCTTTTGTTAAATCGAGGGCAAGCACTCCAATTGTAGAAGGATTAGGAAATGCATGAACTAAAAGCTGATCATAATTAGGTGTCAATCCATCATAAAAAGCTGTTTTATTGTCTTTATATTTTATTAGGCTAATATTTTTTAAATGCATATCATCATTTCCAATAAGATAAGCAAATACTATTCTATTAAATAACTCTTTAACAACTGAAAGCTTACCTCCACACATTTTACGAACAAGAATTAAGGCTTCTTCGTAGCTTTTATTATATTTATTTTGACTTTTTATATTAAATGCTTGGGCTAAATCTTCTTGATGTATTTTTTCACCATTATTTCTATCATATCTTTTTGTTATATAGACTTCTTCTTCATCCAAAAATTGTATATTTGCAGAAAGAGCAGTATCTATTCCTAAAAATCTACTTAAAGACATTGCACATTGTTCATTTTCTGCAGCATATGGAAAAGATTCTGGAGATGGCTTTAAAATATATTCACCTCCAATAGTAACAATTTCAAATTCATTATCGCTATTTAAAATTAATGATAGTTTTTGCTGTACCCCAGATATAGACATCCCATTAGTAAACTTTATACCTTTAGTAAAAAATTCTTTTCTTGAAAAATTCAATTTATATATAGGTCTAAATTTTCCAAAAAAATCTTTTTCAATTTTTCTAATCTTTGTCTCTTTATCAATATTTTCTAGAGTTAATCTACAGATCATACTTTATCCTTTATAATTGTAATTGCTCCAATTAAATCTTTTCCATTATTTAATAAAATTCCAAATTTATCTTCTTTATCGATGTGTTGCATATTACTTTGTAAATCCAATAACCATCCTTCACTCACTAGATTTTCAAAAAAAGGAAATAGATCAATGCTGTAATATTTTGATTTTGAAAAAGGAAAATTATATCCTATTGGAGCTCCAAATATAATGTAATCGCTATCATAAGTAAAACAGAATCCTTCTTTTGTATTTATTAGAGTACCAGCAAGGTAATTATTAAAATATACATACCCTATTCGATCCATAATTTTAATCCTAATGTATCAAGAAGCTGTGTCAAAATTTTATAGTTTAGATTTATATCTCCTGATTCAATTTTCACTAAACTTGCATAAGAAATCCCTGATAAATCGCTAAGTCCTTGAAGAGTAAGATTTTGATTTTTTCGTTCTTTTCGAACAACGTCTGCGAGTTCAGTTATAGGCTTTATTCTTTTTAAGGAGTTATATTTTAATAATTCCTCTTCCATTTCCTGAAATTTTATTTTTATACTATTTAATTCTTGATCTATCATACAAAATTCCTTCATTATAATATAATCTTAAATTATGCTTTATTCTATACTATTTATTTGAAAATTATTAAATTATCTATTTATTGACATAATTATATGTATTTAACAATATTTAATACTTATTTCAATTACTAAATCTATTTTTTTATATAAAACCTAGAATAAATATAACGATGCTATGATAGAAAGTGTAATCATTTGCGACTGGTGTTATAATGAAGTTAGTACTTCTTAAAAGAGGGACGGCCGATGGCTGTAAATCGACTGGGACCTTTGGATCCCGTTATAACGAATAGCAGTCATCAGTCGCATTAACATTGTGAGGATGATCAATATTTATCATACCCCGTATAGACGCATGATTATTATACTCCTCTTCTTTTAGGAAAGAAAGTTAACAGGAGGGATGATATGGAATTTATGGGAATTGACCTTCATACAAACTGCTTTAACTGTTGCATACTAGACGAAGGGACAAGTAAAAAGGTTGTAAGTTACTCTATTGACGATGAATCTTTGGAGAAATTTTACAAGACATTAACACCTGACACATATGTAATTGTAGAATCAACAACAAATGCTTTTAAGTTTACAGAACTAATTAGGGACAAAGTTAAAGATGTAAATATTTCTAATACTTATGCCATGAAACTGATTAGTTTTACAAATAAGAAAACTGATAAAGTTGATGCAGAAAAGTTAGCTAGAGTCTTAAAAATGCAAATATTAAGCGGAGAGGAGCAGATTAAAAGAGTAGAACTACCACCTCCAATTATCCAAGATTTAAGAGCGTTATTTTCTACTTACAAACTACTTGGAAAGCAAAGGACTCAGCTAAAAAACAGAATACATTCTTTATTAAAACAGAACCTTTACCCTTTTAATAAAGTAATGATCTTTAATAATAAAATGAGAGATAAAATATTAAATATTTCTGATTCCAGAGAATTAAAATTTCAACTAATGATTTTGTTTAAAGAACTGGATAATTTAGATGAAACTATTATTTTACTTAAAAAGGAAATCGAAATAGTTGGAGCTCCATACATGAAAGAAATAGATTTATTAACTTCTATGCAAGGGATCAGTGTATTTACAGCTATAGCTATAATTTCCGATATAATTGATGTTAATAGATTTCCTAATTCCAAGAAATTTTCATCATATTTAAGGTCAGCTCCAAAGGTTGAAAGTTCTAATGATAAAACTCTAATAAAGAGTACGAATAAACAAGGACGTAAATTAACAATTGCCCTACTATACCAATCATTAAATCATTTTATTGATTCTAATAGAGCTGTAGAAAATTGGTATTACAAATTAAGTAAATACAAAAAAGTGGGTAAAGTTAGAATGGGAACTTGCAGAAGATTTATTACAGTCATATATCAAATACTTAAAAAAGAAGAATATTATTGGTTCATGGACTCTAAAAACCATGATAGAAAAATGCATGATTATGAGGTTTTATTAAGAAAAAATAGGATAAATATTAGCAAATGGAAGGAGGTTTCTTGACTTTCATCATAGACGTCGATTTGAATTGCGAAATCGAGCCCGTAGGGCGTAGGAATTGGGACAAAAAGTTCGTCATTTCCAGTGATTTAATACTAAATAAGGACTCCGAGGTTTTCTACTATAATTAATATTAGATAACAAATATAAGGAGGAATCATATGAGATTCTATACCGAACAATATCAGTTATACCACCATTGTAGATGATGACTGGAGATAAAATTAATTAGTGAATTGAGGAAGCCTATAGTCAATATTACACAAATCCTATAAGTTTTCATCAAAAAATAGTAACATATATCACAGACACACCTCTGCAATAAAAAGTATTGTAGAGGTATTCTTTTATTACTAAGGGGATTGTATGTTTTATAAATCAATATCAAAAGTTTATGATGATATTTTTCCACAAAATAAGTCGCAACTAGATTTTATAAATAATCTGAAACCAATTGCAAAAGCTGAAGTTATTCTAGACATTGGATGTGCAACTGGAAATTTAACAGATCTTATTTCAAAATGCACAAATAATGTAATAGGAATGGATCTTGATTCAGACCTACTAAAAGTTGCAAAAAGCAAGTATAACAACCTTAGTTTTATTGAAGGAAACATGATGGATATTGACAAGATATTCACACACGAATATTTTGACAGAATCATTTCTTTTGGTAATACATTAGTACATCTACCCAACAGGAATAATGTTAAGTCTTTCTTCCACAGAGTTTATAATACTTTAAAAAAAGATGGATTATTTATAGTTCAGATAATAAATTATAATAGAATTATTAAAAATGGAATAAATGAACTTCCTATAATTGATAATGACTCAATAACCTTTATTAGAGATTATATAATTCACAATGGTTGGATAGATTTTAATACAAAACTAAAAATTAAGGGAAATGGAGAAATATTAGAGAACTCAATTCCACTACTTCCATTAACGGAAGAAGAAATAAGAAATTTGATAGAAATAACAGGTTTCAGAAATCTTAAGTTTTATGGAAATCTAAAAGGTGCTTCTTTAACAGATAATTCAATACCTTTGTTATTCAGTTGTATTAAGTAACTATTAACTACAGAGAAAAAAGGGATATCTTCACATCCACCAATAGATTGTGGGTGCTGTATAATCCATTTAAATATCGAGTTATATATGAAGATAATATATTACTCACTTATCTTTTAACCAATAACTTCTTAATTATCTATCATGAGTCAGATAATCATATAAAGAGTGTTCTACAGGATGGCTTATCTGAAAGTTCACTTTAACTATTGATACGTTGTTACCTTTATCATCTTTAATTGTAGTCTCTGTAAAAGTGGAATCAATTGGAGTTAAATCTCCCATGTAGTAGAAGTCTTTACCTTCATCGTTACTTTTTTTAATAAATAGAGGGACTCGTAGACCATTTTTATAGTTTTGTAGAGTAGTCATACAAGGACTATTTAGGGTTCGTCTATTTTTTGACATCCATGTAAACTCATGTCTATTTACAAACTCATCAACATATTTTGTACTACTAGATATATCCTCATCCTTATGATAGTTAACAAAGATTGGAAAATTTGATTTATCACTACTAACTATGTACCCACCAACATTCTGGGCAACAGGATTTTGGTCCCAGTTCAGGACTCTAAAGACATCTTTTCTTGAGTATTTTTTGTATAGGATAAAACCATCTTTTATTATTGATTTATTAAAATCTTGGGTAAAGTTATATATAGAGTAATTTATTGAGTCCTTTAGAAACGATTTGAATGTTTCACTTTGTAAAGCCTCTATTAAAGTAGTATCTTTTGAAATTAGCTCATTATCTATTTTCACTATTTTGAAGCCTGTTTTCTCAAATAGTGAGATTCTACTCTTATTAACAGTAGTCATGCTAAACAACATATTAAGATTATGGATAGCAGAGATTATACTATCTTTAGTTGAATTGTAACCAAATTCATATTTAATTACTGATTGTACCTTGTTTATTGTTACCCTATCGTTATCTAATAACAGTTTTAAGATTAAAGTCTCTTCGACCCTTACACTGTTATTAATCTCCACTGAAAAGAACTCTAATAGAGTAATATGGTCTGGATTAAGATTTTCTATTGGTTCCTTAATATCTTTTAAAAAATTGTAGTAAGATTTCGAATAATCTACATAAAGAATAGGATCTCTAGAACCGTGTTCTATAAAATCCATCATTAAAGGTATAAAACCTACTTTATGCTTTAAAAGTTTGTAGTCCTGTATAAGATCTTTCTTTAACTGCATATTTGCTTTATCTATGGATTTAAAAATTCTATCCTTAGATATTTTATCAAAGTTAACTGTAGAGGCCCCTGGTATACCCTCATTCCCCTTTGAGATGAGTCTTCTTATTCTGTCTTTGTTATAAGATGTATCACCAAAAAGTGCTACTGGTACTAGATAATTACTACTATAATTACCAATAAAATCTATAACGGTTAGATAATCTTTACCATCGACCTTTCTTAAACCACGACCTAATTGCTGGACAAAAACTATAGCTGACTGGGTGGGTCGTAACATAATAACTGTATTAAGCTTTGGAATATCTATACCTTCATTAAATATATCTACAGTAAATATCAGGTCTATCTTTTCTAGGTACTCCTCTGACTCTAATTTCTCAATTGCATTCTCTCTCTCTGATTCCGAGTTTTTACCACTTAGAGCGATGGTTTTAAAACCTCTATTATTAAACTCTTCAGATAGGCTTATACACTCATCTATTCTTGAACAGAAAACTAGCCCTCTTAACTCTCCACTATCTGTACCATAAAAGTTGAGTTTATCTATAATTCTAGCAACTCTCTCCTCTGAAACTAAATGTCTAAAATAGTCTGAATCTTTCTCTACTCCATCAATAGTTAAATCTGATACACCAAAGTAGTGAAATGGAGATAACATATCCTCATCTAAAGCTCTATGTAACCTTATCTCCCCTGCTATGTTGTGATCAAATAGGTCGAAGATATCTAATCCATCAGTTCTCTCAGGAGTTGCAGTCATACCTAATAGAAACTTAGGAGTAAAGTAGTTTAAAATATTGCTATAACTATTTGCACCCGCCCTATGTGACTCATCAATAATTATATAATCAAAATACTCTTTACCAAAAATTGACATATAGTTAGGCTTTGACACTGTCTGAACAGTAGAGAATACAAAGTCAACATTACTATCTTTCTCTACTCCCGAAAATATACCCATGGATCTACTACTACCAAAGATCTTTTTAAAGCTTTCCATCGCCTTTTTTGCAATGTTTAATCTATGAACAACAAAGAGTACCCTCTTAGCATTGAACCTTTTAACATCAAATGCTGAAAGGTAAGTTTTACCAGTTCCTGTAGCCGATATAAGTAGAGCTTTAGTTATACTCTTTTTCCGTAAATCCTTAATATTATCTAAAACTTCTAACTGCATAGTATTGGGTTTAAGTTTCTTCTCTGGAACTATGCTTAATTTTTGTTGTTCAAACCTGGTTTTTACAGCACTTTTATAGATATTCTCATAATGTGCTATATAGGCTGGAGAAACTTTATGGGCATTGTCAAACTCTGTTTTAAATTCATTGTAAGTCTTTTTATATATACTACTATTAGGGGTAGCTGATACTTTTAAGTTCCACTCTTTATTGGTACTTAGAGCTGTCTGTGTAAAGTTACTACTACCAATTATTATATTAAAATGGTTATCTCTTTTAAAAAGGTAACCCTTAGAGTGGAAATCCTCATCAATGACAATTCTTAGATCAATATTTTTAAACTTGAGTAAGGTCTTTAATGCTTCTGGTTGGGTAAAGTTAAGGTACTGAGAGACAAGAACCTTCCCCTGAATCCCCCTCTGTTCTAACTCTTCTAATGTATTCATAACAGTAGCAATACCGCTTTTAGTTGCAAATGCTACTGAAAACCAAAACTCCTGACACAGATCTAACTCATGTTTTATTGTTGATAATACTTTTTTACCACTACTTTTATCATTAAATAGGAGTTGTGGTTGATATTCTGCTCTAGATTCATAGAGTTCATCTAGATATCCTGTTGTTAAACTATTTTTAAATTCTTTGTTAAATTCTTCCATTACTTCTCCATTAGTTTTTCAACTATTGGGATATCGGCAGCTGCCCAATCTAGAGTATCTAACTCTTCTTTTTTAAGCCATTTATAATCTATATGTTCTGTTAATTCAAAGTTGTAATCATTCGCATCACAGATAAAACTATACATAGTCATTTTGAAATCTGGATACTCATGGTTTACTGTTACAGACTCCTCTATTACATTGATATCTATTTTTAACTCTTCTAATATCTCTCTTTTTATTGCATCTATTTTAGGCTCTTCGTGCTCTATTTTACCACCAGGGAACTCAAACTTCTCTGATATATAATTGTATTTATTCCATGGTCTCTGTACACAGAGATACTTATCATCTTTTACGATTATTGCAGCTACTACTTCGATATGTTTCATACATTTATCTTATATAAAATAAGTAATTGGGACCAGGAGTTTTTTATGGTTATTTCTTTGATGCCTTATTATAAAACAAAATAAAGCGAAGCTTTACACAGAGCGTTAGGGATACGTAAGGTGGCTTTAGCCAAACCTAGGTTCGAAGCGAAGCGTAGCCTGAAGAAGCCCGACCTGGGTTCCCCCAGGTAACGCCCAATAATAACCCTTCAACCCTCTCTAAAAATATCTTATCTCTATACCTTAATTTCTACCTATGAACTGTATAGAGTTTTAATTATATTTTATTGGGATGAGAATTTTGCTGATAATATCATACAGTAACGTAAATTCTTGACAACGACATAGAAATACGTCACAATAAATCATATGTTAGATTTTATGAATGATGAAATTAATTTAGCTAATGTTGGAAAACTCTTAAGCCACCCTGCTAGAATAAGAATTTTAAAACTTCTATCTACACAAGGTGCATTAACATCAAATAAGATTGTTGATCAGATACCATTAGCTAGAACAACTGTTCTGCAGCATATATCAGTTCTAACAAAGGATAATTGGGTCGAAACAGAAAGTGATGGAACTACTATTACTTACCTACTAAATAATCAATTAATAAAAAGTCTTTTACCAAACGTAGAAACTCTTCTTAAACAATGTGGAAAAAAACAGGGAAAGTTAAAAAATCCAATTAAAATACTATTTTTATGTACGGGAAATAGTTGTAGAAGTCAGATGGCAGAAGGTTTTATAAATAAACAGTCAGAAACATACAATGTTAAATCTTTTAGTGCAGGTACTGTTCCTAGTAAAGAGATACACCCCCTTGCAATATCAGTAATGAAAGAAAAAGGTATAGATATATCAAAACAGTATCCTAAATCAATTAAAGAGTATGTGGGAGACGATGCTATAGACATTGTTATATTTGTATGTGATAAAGCAGAAAAAGAGTGCCCTTACCTATTCCCTTTTTCTAAGAGTAAAATATTTATGCCATTTAAAGATCCTGTCTCTTTTAAAGGGACAAAAGAGGATACAGTTGAAGTTTTTAGAGATGTTAGAGATCAGATAGAGATTAAATTACAAAAACTACTGGAAGAGTTTCCAGAATTATAGGAGATATTACATGACAAAGAGAGTACTAATTAACGGTTTTGGAAGAATGGGTCGACTCTTTTTTAGAGCAGCATTTGATAGAAGTGAGTTCGAAATAATTGCAATAAATGAGTTAAAGGGTGGTCCTAAAACTGCAGCTCATCTACTAGAGTTTGATTCTATACATGGGACTTGGAAAAGAGATATAAAGTTTAATGATACTGAAATTTTAGTAGATGGGAAAAGCATTAAATTTAGTAATGCAAAATCTCCTATTGATATAGATGTTAAAGATATTGATATTGTAGTTGAGTGTAGTGGAGTGTTTAAAGATGAAGAGTCTCTTAAACCCTACTACGATAACGGAGTTAATACTGTATTAGTATCTGCACCTGTTAAAGGTAGAGCATTAAATGTTGTATATGGAATAAATGATAATCTGTATAATCCGACAGAACATAATTTAGTAACCTCTGCATCCTGTACAACAAACTGCTTAGCTCCTGTTGTTAAAGTTATAAACGAAAAACTTGGAATCAAACATGGTTCAATGACTACAATACATGACATTACTAATACACAAACTATAATTGATGCACCACATAAGGACCTAAGAAGAGCAAGGGCTTGTAGCCAATCACTAATTCCAACTACTACTGGTTCCGCTACTGCAATAACAATGATATACCCAGAATTAAAAGGTAAATTAAATGGGCTTGCTGTACGGGTACCACTACTTAATGCATCGTTAACAGACTGCGTTTTTGAAGTAAATAGAGAGACAAGTAAAGAAGAGGTAAACTCTCTATTAAAAGAGGCTTCAGAGTCTTATTTAGAAGGAATACTTGGTTATGAAGAGAGACCTTTAGTATCAGTAGATTATAAAGATGACATTAGATCTTCGATTATAGATGGACTATCAACAATAGTAATTAACAAAACCCAGGTTAAAATATTAGCGTGGTATGATAACGAAATTGGTTATGTTAATAGAATGGCTGATTTTTGCTCTAAGATAGCGAGATCAATATGAAAAAGTTAGGGTCTTACATAGTAGTAACTGGGGCTTACTGGGCATTTATGCTTACAGATGGTGCCCTTAGAATGTTAGTACTGTTATACTTTCATAACCTAGGATACTCCCCTGTTACCTTAGCATTTTTATTTCTTTTCTATGAGGTATTTGGAGTAATAACGAACCTTTTTGGTGGGTGGTTAGCACAATTTAAGGGTTTAAAATTCACTCTAATTTTAGGACTAGCTATTCAACCTATAGCCCTAGTTACACTCTCTTTTATGAATAGTAACTGGAATCCTGCTTTTGCGATCCCTTTTGTGATGATAGTACAGGCAATATCTGGAATATCAAAAGATTTAACCAAGATGAGTTCTAAAACATCTATTAAATTTCTAGTGCCTAAAGATGAGAGTTCAAAGCTGTTTAAAATGGTTTCGATTCTAACAGGATCAAAAAATGCAATAAAAGGATTTGGTTTTTTTGTTGGAGGTATACTTTTACAAGCAGTTGGTTTTAAGTACGGACTTTGGATTTTAAGTGCTTTAATTATAATTGTATTAATTCTATCCCTTTTCCTTTTACCACAAAATATAGGAGAAACAAAAAGTAAAATATGTTTTAAGAAGCTTTTTGATATAAGTAGACCTCTTAAGTTACTATCTGGTGCTAGAGTATTTTTATTTGCTTCTAGGGATATATGGTTTGTAGTAGCCCTACCAGTATTTTTCTCGACCTACTTTAAGTGGAGTCATTCTCAGGTAGGTGCATTTATGGCTAGCTGGGTTATAGGGTATGGATTAGTTCAGGGGTTAGCCCCCACAATTCTAAGGTACTGGACTAAGGATGAAGCTCCTAACAGTAGAGTCGCTAAAACCATCTCTCTATTACTAGCTATAGTTATGGTTCTTATTATTTTACTTTTTGAACTGAATTTCTATATCAAACTTACAATAACAATAGGTTTAATTATCTTTGGTTTTGTTTTTGCCTTAAACTCTTCGGTACACTCATTCCTTGTTCTTGATTATTCTCATGGTGATAAGGCTGCTGCTAATGTAGGGTTTTATTATATGGCAAATGCTTTTGGAAGACTTATAGGAACACTATTATCTGGACTTTTGTTTCAGTTTGGAGGGATTTTATGGGCATTAATAGGTTCAGGAACATTCCTAGTAACCAGTTATATAACAACTAGAAGATTATGATACTAAACCTCGTGGATCTAAACTTGATCCACGAGATTATTTAGCACTTTTTCAATATGTCTGTAAATGCGATCTCTTCATGGGGCATTGTTCTATGATATGGTCTAAAATAAATTTTAGGGGAGTATTTAAATAGATCAGAAACTTTAGTCATATAAATACAAGCGTATTTTTCAACTAATTCTGCATATCGACTTTCATCATAACCTGCTCTTAGAATCTCTCCCCAGTAAGGATTAAAAAAAGTTTTATACTTTTGCAAATTATCAGAGATCTTTATATTTAAAGCATCCATCTTTTCAAAATGTTTATTGATCTGGGAATAATTAACTTTTTTTCCTTCATATCGCATTGTATCCAGTTTATTAATCTCTACCTCTAGTTTTTGCTTCTCTCCCATTAGATCTTCAATTTTTTTCTGAACAGGAGCAGCTTCTTTTAAACTATTTATTTCAGATTCAAGATCACCTAAAACCAGAGCGGTTCGCCAGTTACATCTCTTTTTTATTGAGACAACATCTCCGTAGATATGATCCCCAAGATAGAGTATTTCACTACCAGAATAACCTAAATCCTTCTGGAGTTTTCCAAACCACCCGCCTTGAAATATACCTTTATCAACTCTACCTTCATGATTACTCATTAAACCAGTTTGGGGATCAATCTTTAAAAAACGTGACTGCTGTTTGAAAAAACGAGGTTTATCTGCATAGGTTATTACTAACTCAAATACATCCTGCCATTTTTTATGATTCTGAAGATATGGATTTATTGCATAGTCTAAAAGTTTCTTAGTATACCCATAATCAGAGTTTGTAATAATCATTAGCTTCTTACCATAATCTATATATCTTTCAAGCATTCTAGTGACATCGGGATCTTTAATTACATATTTATTAAAATTATTTGTAATAATAGATTTTAAGCTATCATCTTGATGTAGAATATCAATTGCGTTGTTAATATCATCTGCAATCTGTTTATAGGATGGAAGTTCTACCCCTTCACTTTTTAACTGGACAAGTTGGGAGAATAGAACTCCATTTGATATTGCAAAACTAGTATCAAGACTTTTAAAATCAGGTGACCTTAAATCTATTGCCATATCCTGGTAAATATCTTTTTGTTTTTTAAAGTCCAAAAGATTAAGGCCATGATATGCTATTTTAACCTTTCCATGCCGGCTAACCTGTAATAGATTTCCATTTCTCACATCTGTAACAAGCCCAACAATCGCTCTTTTAAAGTCAAATTTTAGATTAATTAGTTTTTTAGGATAATCAAAAGATTCAACAAGTTTTCTTGATGCTAAGTTATGGGTTAACTCTTCAAACTTTTCTGTATTATACCGAACTAATGTATAGTCCATATCGAAACCAATTAATTTTATATGTTTCATATTAAGTACACGATTTATAAATATAGACATTTTGCTTATTTTACCTTTATTCCTTTGCAGTTATATATTTCTGCTATCATACGCCCAATGAAGAAGTGCCTGTCTCTGCTTTTTTCGACATGATAAATCTCTTGGTTCACAATTTTTTTTAATAGCTCCTATATGACGCCTAAAAGCTTTCCACCTCTTAATCTGCCTAGAATCCTCTTCAGGAAGCCTTCTACCATAATAGTATCTACAGTACCATTGGAACCATCCTCTTGGATCAGCTGGATGTAACCACCCCTTTAATTCCCATGTTTTTAAAGGTTGTGATGCATCAACTTGAAAATAGTTTAAGGATATATCCTTTTTACCACTGGAAAGTTTAGCATTTTCATACCATGAAGATGGAAACTCATCAGTACAATCATTTAAGTATTTACCCCCAAAAACACCTAATTCCAGCATCTGTTTAGGGGTTAACTCAGGTTTAAACTCTTCATCAAAGTTTGAATTTATTGGTTCTGTTAAGTAATAATATCCTTTTTGCATAGAATCGTTAATTTCTATTTTTTTTCTTTCACAACTCATCTCTTTTTTCTCTTAAATCCATATTACAGTTTTTATATTAAAAACTTAGGGTAACACCTGCTGTTATATAGTGGAACATAGAAAATGTATAAACATTTCCACCTCCATCAGAACCACCTTCAAGAAGTCTGTAACCGATTCTATATTTAACATTATTATTAGAACTATACATAACGGCTAAATTTATATCTTCAGCTCTACCAAATGGCGTTACTAAAGCATCCCCATCTAACAAGATTCCAAAGTTATCATAAAAGAACCACTCTGTTCTAAAATTAATTAATGGAACAACTCCAAGATCCTCTCTGTGTGCATAACCCGTGTCATCCATTAATGCTATATCTGCACTTCTTAATTTAGCTGTAATACCTATACCAGCTAATAGATCATCTTTTTTAATAAAATCCCAGCGGTAGGTTATTCTATAGGAATCGAACCTATATCTAGAAGTTAAATTAGATCCACTTAGAAAAGTTTTATCCTGAAAAATTACATTATTATCTATAGTTCCATTACCTTCAACTGTTAATGGGGCAGCTAGAATAGATAGTGTATGGTGCTGTTTAAATGTGTACCCTATTCTTAAACGTGTTACAAATACCGGGCCTGACGGAGTCTCTGCTGCTAAAGAGAAAGCTGTTCCACCCTCAGCTGGGATTTTAACATTGTTATAACCTGTTATTGCTAATCCACTCTCTACATCAACAAATGCTTGAGCATTTATTAAAAATGGAATAAAAACAAAAACAAGTAGATAGATTATATTTTTTTTCATAACTAACTCCATAAACTTTATTTTAGTTTCTTAGAGTTTCATATACAAGAAGAATAAAGTTAATTTCTTTCATCTAGTTGATATAATCAGTTTGGCTACTATTGTGGGAATGATTTGATATTTCCTTGATTACTAACCTATGGAAGTATAATATTACTATATAAATATTCAAAAGGATTAACGTAATGTCTTTCTATAATGTAAAATCTGAAGTTGGAAAACTTGAGGCTGTACTTCTGCATAGACCAGGAAAAGAGCTAGAAAAACTAACACCCCAGTATCTAGAAGAGCTTCTTTTTGATGATATCCCGTGGTTGGGGAAAATGCAGGAGGAGCACGATTCATTCGCTGATGCTCTAAGAAATAGAGGATGTAAAGTTTACTATTATGATCAAATGCTTGAAGAGATCTTAAATGAAAACCATGTCAAAAATGAAATAATCTCTGAAATAATTGGTTTCTCTGGAATATCAAAACTAAAAGAGAAGGATGTTATTACCGAATATTTAAAATCAAGGGATTCAAAAGAACTTACAGAGATTCTTATTTCAGGTCTTCATAAAAATGTAATAAACTATCAAAAATCTAATAGGAGCCTATCCTATTACATTAAAGATGATTATCCATATTATATTAACCCAATACCTAACCTCTATTTCACTAGGGATCCAGGAACGGTTATAGGAAATGGGGTTTCAATAAACTCTATGAAGACACATGCCAGAAATAGAGAGACAATGACTCTATCATATATAAATAAATATCACAGGGATATAAAAGCCTCTACCCCTCCCTTGTGGTATAATTACCATAATACCGATTCAATAGAGGGTGGAGACATTCTAGTTTTAAGTGAGAAAGCAATAGCTGTAGGATGTAGTGCACGAACTTCACCAGAAGCAATAGAAGTACTGGCTGAAAACTTATTTAAGGTCGAGTCTGGAATACGAGAAGTTCTTGTAATTGAGATACCTGTAAAAAGAGCATATATGCACCTGGACACTGTTTTTACAATGCTTGATATTAATAAGTTCACGATTTTCCCGGAAATAAAAGATGAATTAAAAATATTTAAGATAACCCCTGCCCTTAAGGGAATAGGCTTATTAAAAATTACACCAAAAGATAGTTTAAGAACAGCATTAAATGAAGCTTTGGACAGAGATGATGTCCAAATACTACATAGTGGTGGGCATGATAAAATAACTGCAGCAAGGGAACAGTGGAACGATAGTACAAATACACTTGCTGTAGCACCTGGAACTGTTGTTACATACAGAAGAAATAAAGCTTCCAATGAAACCCTTAGAAACAATGGAATTGAGGTTATTGAAATAGAGGGATCAGAACTGGTTCGAGGCCGGGGTGGCCCACGATGTATGAGCATGCCTCTAAGGAGAGCTTCTATAATATAATTTAACCAGGGTTAAAACCCTGGTTATATTTATCTTCTTATATATTCTGATACTTCAAGTATATCGGAATCGGACTCCTCATATTTTATTTCAACATAATCATTTGGTTCTGTTAGTATTATATCCTTTGAAATCTGAGAAGTTAGGGTAAAAGTTCTATTTTTAACTCCCTGAAGAGTAAAATAGTAAAAAGAGTCTCCTTTAAAAATATCAGAGTTTATTCTCTCAATAACTCCATTAATTGCCTTAATATTTAAACTTTCCCTAATATCTGCCCCGGAAAGTGTTCTTTTTAAAGCAGATTTATAGTTTCTTAGGGCCTCTTCTGTAGTCTCTCCAATTCCTAAAACTGTATAATCTTCAACGGATATCATAGATATCATTTTAATTAGACCAGCATTATCTTTTAAAGAAAGAACATAAGTAGGTCTCCCAACTATATTGTACATTATTGGAAATGTTGCATAATAACCCTTCTCTTGAACTTTACCCTCAGCGGAACCCATTGCAGCAGTCTCTGTTGCACCTGATTGTTTATAATATTTAAACTCCTTGGTTCTTGAATTAACCAGTATAAATCCAATTGTAGAATCATCAGCACCTACTGATGTAACACCAGAGTACCAGTAACTAACACCATCCTTTCCATAGACTAAGGAGATTCCAGGTGTTAACCTTTGTACTCCCTCTTCAGCAAGAATAGAGTTCCAAAACCCTTTTTTAAACTTACCCCAATTATTAACTTGATCAATAACAAACTCTTCTGGTTGAATCCTATCAACCCATTTAGGTGTTTTATCAACTGTATAAGAGGATAAAGTTCCATTTTGAGCATCTATTAAAATAGTTTTTTCTACATCCTTACCACTATAACCAATAACTTTTTTATACTGAGATATAACCCAATATGGTTTACCATCATCATCAATTTCAAATGTGTAGTCGGTAAAGCCTTTATTTATAAAACCATTAAAATAAATATGACGTTTAAGGTCCTGGGAGAAATAAGCATCTGGTTGATACTTTATAAAACCCTTATCCTGAACTAGCCTTACATCCTGGGGATTAGTAGCAGAGACCATAATATAACCTTTTGATCCCTCTTTGTTACTTAACCACTTAAAAAATGATCTATGTAGTAACGGTGCAACCCAATATAATTCTCCCCTATATGTCTGAATATTAAAGTTTCCTACATAAGAACTAGAGCCAAGGGCAGGGTCTTGCCCTATTGTTTTGTCTCCAAGTTTAGAGGCCATATCTTGATCTACTAGTCTAATTTTATCAACATCAACAGGGGAGATGTCTTCTATAAATAAGCTCTCTTCGACCTCTCCAATAATATTCATATACCTGTCTGATCTACCAATTGCAGGTGTTGTAAATAGAGGGACTATTGTTAAAAAAACAAGGCCTAAAGCGGTAATTATTAGCCCGGGGATATTGGGGATTCCATTTTTATTAGATTCTACTATTAGAATTGTAATACCGATTAGTGTTACAAAGAATGGAAGTCCATAGAACATAATATTTAATACAGGAAGTGATAGGTAATAAATAGCTGCAAATAATACTATTAAACAACTATAGATTATAAAATTAAATTTTTTTTTCATAAGATACTCCTTAATCATTTTTAACTAATTATTTTCCTTTTTTTACATCATTTTACTCTAAAGTTATAGAGTATATAGAATTTTAAACTAATGCAACAAATTCAAATTATTTGATTTAAGGGCACTAGAAGGACTTTTAATGTCGCTGTTTTTTGCCTTTCCCCTTAACCCTATTAGTTGGAGTTGCTTGATATGGGTTATCTGGCCAGTGATGTTTAGGATACCTACCTTTTAAATCCTTTTTAACATCTATGTAGGTATTATCCCAGAAACTCTTTAAGTCTTTAGTTATCTGTATAGGCCTGGAGGCTGGAGAGAGAAGATGAATAGTTATAGGAACCTGGTTATTGTACACTACAGGAGTAACAGTTAGCCCAAATAGTTCCTGAAGTCGAACCTTTAATATAACCTCCCCTGTAGAATAATCTAAAGGAATGTTAGAACCACTTGGAACAACAATATGGGTAGGAGCCAGTTCATCTATTAGTTTAAGTCTATCCCACCCCAATAATCCTTTAAGAGCCGATAAAAGATCGATCCCTCCACTAGTAATAAATGGTTTAAGCCAGTTTAAGTCCGCTATCAATGCTGTGGAACTAAAGTCTGGGAATTTATCCTTATCTATACGATTAAGAAAATTAACCCTATCTACAAAGCTGTTACACTTTTTATCCCAGTTAAGAGTAGATAATCCATTTTTAGATAGGTAAGATATAAGTAAAGACTGGTATAAATCGGTAGGGATTTTATTTAGAGTCTCACTTTTTAATACAATGGCACCTAACTTGTACTCCTTATGCAACCTAAACATAGAACGGTTTTTATCATAAATAAGTTCCGAAGACCATTCCATAGTGGTTTTAAACCTATCATAGAGATCCGAGGTCGTTATCTCATGGGCTAAATAAACCTTGTTAATTCGGTTTGTTCCCCCCGAGTTAAGTACAATAATATATGGACAGTTATATAGGGTATCATGATCTAGTAAGGAGACTTCGACACCATTAATAGTTATAAATCTACCCTCCCCTATACTCTTAGCAACTCTATCTGGATATGCATACATAAGAAGTTTACCTAAAGATGAAGTATTAAAAGAAACGGTGTTACCAGAGTGCATAGAGTTAGCATAATCCTTAACTCTTTTTAGGCCATACTTATTAATAGTCCCAGGGTATACTGACCTGTTTAGGCAAGCCTCTAAGCGATAGAAGATATCACTCTGAGATAGTCTGTTAGGGTAATTAATAAAATCCTTTTCAGATAAAATAGCTGCTACAAAGGTGGCCGTGTGTAACATATCTACTTTTTTAGCTTCGTAAACCATAGAACCAAGCCTTGGATGAACAGGTAGAGAACGTACAGTCCGTCCTTTCGCTGTTATTCCACTATCATTTATACAACCAAGGCTTACAAGAAGATCTAATGCATTATTAAATAGTGAGACATTAGGAGGTGTAAGCCAGTTTAAACTTGATAGATCAACATATCCCCATGCTGCAAGATTTAATACCGTTGGTGTAAGATCTTCCCTAAGAATACCTGGTTCTATAACCTTCTGGAGTTTTTTATGACTATCCCACAGTCTGATACAAACTCCTGGTTTGGTTCTTCCTGCCCTCCCTGCTCTTTGGTCAGCAGAAGCCTGTGATACAAATATAGTCTCTAAACTCTCCATACCATTTTTAGAGTTAAATGTAGGTCGACGGATTAACCCTGAATCAATTACAATATTTACACCATCTATTGTTATAGATGACTCAGCAATAGAGGTTGATAAAACAACCTTTCTAGTGGAATCACTAGGGGCAATTGCCAACTCCTGGTCTTCCCTGCTTAAACCACTATAAAGTGGTAATACTAAAATATCAGATGGTAACTTATTAGAAAGTAACGTTAATACTCTTTTAATCTCACCAACTCCTGGAAGGAAAACTAAAATGCTACCTTGGTAATTATTTATTACATCAATAACACTGTTAACTACTGCCAAGAGTAGATCTGAGTAGAATGAGTAGGATAGAAGATCAGAATTAGTTCCTGGCTCATAGAGAATATCAACAGGATAAGATCTACCTTCACTCTCAATTATTGGTGCATTATCTAAATATAATGAGATTTGTGATGTATCTATAGTTGCAGACATAATAATTAGTTTAAGATCATCCCGTACTACTTCTTGGCACTCTTTTAACAAAGATAAAGAGAGGTCTAAATCAACAGATCTCTCATGAAATTCATCAAATATAACACATGCTGTATCTAATAGTTCAGGGTCAGATAATAACTTGTTTACAAAAACACCCTCTGTAACTACTTCAACAATTGTAGATTCAGAGACTTTTGTATCCAAATGGACTCTATAACCAACACTCTGCCCAATACTCTCCCCTAGGGTTTTAGCCATCCAATTGGCGACACTTCTAGCTGCTATACGTCTTGGTTCAACTAGAATAATTTTTCGATCTTTAATCCAATCCTCCCCTAGAAGTTCCAAGGGTACAACACTGCTTTTACCGGCTCCTGTAGCTGCTTTAATAACACAGGAGGAAGAAGTGTTTAGGGCTAATTTTATATTTGTTATAACACTGTATATAGGTAGATATTCTACACTATTTAAGGGTGATTTTACGTTTGAATAATTAATTTCTACCTCCAGCAAATCCTTTCATACTATAGTATAAATCATTCCACTGTAACTCTTTATTAAGACCTATAAAGTTCGTATTAGTATCTATAACTACAGTTTCGATGTCAACCATCCCAGCATAATCCCTTAACATCTCCGTTGTTACATCCTTACTATAACTAGTGTGGTGTGCACCACCTGCTAAAATCCATGACTTTGCTGCTGTTTTAAAGTCTGGAAGAGGTTTCCAAACAACCCTTGCTACAGGCAGTTTAGGAAGATCATTAATTTCATCCATTGTATCTATTTCGTTTATTAACAGTCTGAATCTGTTACCCATATCCATTATAGAAGCGTTTAATGAAGGACCACCTTCACCATTAAAAACCATTCTTACTGGCTGATCTTTACCACCAATACCTAAGTGATGAACTTCAAGTTTTACAGGGTTTTTCCCTGCAATAGATGGACAAACCTCTAACATATGAGCACCTAAAACACTTGAATCTCCATCTGTTAAGTCATAAGTATAATCTTCCATGAATGTAGTACCACCAGGCATACCACGTCCCATGATCTTCATAGTTCTTACAAGTGCTGCTGTTTTCCAGTCCCCTTCTCCGGCAAATCCAAATCCCTTCTCCATAAGTCTTTGACATGCTAGACCTGGAAGCTGACATAGACCATGTAAATCTTCGAAGGTTGTAGTAAAAGCACAAAAACCTCCATCAACCAGAAACTTTTCCATAGCTATTTCTAGTTTCGCAGCATCTTTTAGTGATTGAAACATATCTCCACCAACTTTTAATGTCTCATCTACTAGATATTTTTCGTTGTACTCATTAACAACAGCATTAACTTCCGCATCTGTAACTTTATCTAATAGAGCAACAAGATCTCCTACTCCATAACCATGAACATTATATCCGAATGTTATTTGTGCTGATATTTTATCACCTTCTGTAACAGCAACATTTCTCATGTTATCACCAAATCTACATATTTTAGCACCTTTCATTTTATGATGAGCTACTGCAGCTCTTATCCAAACATTAATTTCGGAAAGAACTTCTTTATCCTGATAAAAACCTACAACAATCTTTCTGTTTAATTTTAACCTGCTATTAATATAACCATGCTCCCTACCACCATGGGCAGACTGGTTAAGGTTCATAAAATCCATATCAATATCATTCCACGGTATATTCTTATTAAACTGAGTATGCAGGTGTAAAATAGGCTTAGTTACTGTTTTTAATCCGCTAATCCACATTTTTGATGGAGAGAATGTATGCATCCAAAGCATAATACCTCCACACTCTTTACTACTATTAGCTGCAATAAAGAAATTTGTAACTTCCTCTTCTGTAGTAACTATTCCTTTATACTCAATATCAGCTGGAATTATCTGTTGTGTTCCAAGGTAGTCTGCAATAATCTTGGTATGCTCCTTAACCTGTTTTATTGTATCGTCACCATATAAGTGTTGTGACCCAGAAATCATCCAAATTTTCGTATCTTTATATATTTTCATTCCTATCTCCTTTTGCGTTATCGAACACGTATGTGCTAAAAAAATCTACTGTCCGTAATATGAATTTTTCCCATGCTTACGTTGGTAATGTTTATTTATCAAAGTCTGTTTAATTGGTTTAGCATCTTGATTTGCTGCTTCTGTAATAGTAGCCATCTTACATAACTCTTCTAGTACTGCAGCGTTATACACAGCCATTTCGGGGGTTTTCCCCCAAGTAAATGGGCCATGACATGCAACAAGAACCATATTTACCTCTTTAGGGTTTAAGTTCTTCGCTTTGAAAATATCTAGGATCTGGTAACCAGTTTCTTCTTCGTAGTTCCCATTTATTTTATCATCATTCATGACTTCAGTAACTGGAATATTCTCAGAAATATGGTCAGCATGTGTTGTTCCATATATTGGAACATCTCTACAAGCTTGAGCCCATGCTACAGAGTGTGTTGCATGGGTATGAACAATTCCCCCTAATTCAGGGAAGGCCTTATAGAGTACTGCATGGGTCATTGTATCAGATGATGGATTCAAATTTCCTTCAACCTTATTACCATCTAAATCAACTATTACCATATCCTCTGGCTTTAAAGCGTTATAAGGTACTCCACTTGGTTTAATTGCAAAGACACCACGATCTCTATCTAAAGCACTTACATTTCCAAAGGTATAGATTGCAAGATTCCTATTTGGAATCTCCATATTAGCATCGTAACACCGTTGTTTAAGCTCTTTATATTCATCATAAACAGCAGCAGTTTTAATCTTAGACTCCACGAAAGAACCAAATGAGAGATATTCTTTATATAATCTCTCGTAAATATCTACATTTTCTTTATTAGGAGAATATTTAAGGTCGTATCCTGGATTCATCTTCTCCTGAGCTTCACCAACTGTTTTGTATATACCCGCGGCAACAGCTGCAAACATACAGGAACCTAATGCACAAGCTTGATCGGATACACTTACAATAATCTCTTTATTTAAAACATCAGCAAGGGTTTGCATAACTAGTGGTGATTTTCTTGAAATCCCTCCAATTGCAATAACTCTTTTTATATCTATACCTTGCTGTGCAAATCTATCCTGAATAGCTCTTGCTCCAAATGCTGTAGCATCGACTAAGGCTTTAAACATATCATAAACTGTTGTTCCAATTTTTAAACCGGTAAAACCACCTGTTAATAATTGGTTTGCATCAGGTGTTCTTCTACCATTAATCCAGTCTAATGCTAATACATGATTTTCTGTTGGAAGTTTAGATGCCATTTTAGATAAAGTAGGAATTAACTTATTATCTAACTCTCTAAGTAGCCTAGTCTTTTTATCCTGTGATAATAGAGAACTACCATTTATGATCTCTATTGATGGCTCTAATACAACACTTTTAAACCATGCATAAACATCTCCAAATGCCGATTGCCCAGCTTCAAGACCAATCATATCAGGAATTACAGAACCATCGACCTGACCACATATTCCTTTAATGACCTTATCTCCGAAATCCTCTTTAGGTGCAAGAACAATATCACATGTACTTGTTCCTATAACTTTTACCATATCAAAAGCATTAATTCCTCCACCAACGGCTCCAAAGTGACAATCAAATGCAGATCCACCAATTACAACATCTGTAGAAAGACCTAGTGTTTCTGCCCACTCTTTTGTTAAAGTCCCTACAGGTTGTTCTGCTGTTACGGTGTCACCTCCCATTCTTCCCCTTAAACCAGTTAATAGTGGATCAAGGTCTCTAAAAAACTCCTCCGAAGGTAGACCTTCAAACTCTTTGTTCCACATACCTTTATGACCTGCTGCACATCTAAACCTCTTCATTGTTAATGGTTCTGTATTCCCTGTAAGAAGTGCAGGTATCCAATCCGTATGTTCAACCCATGAGTAAGCAGCGTCCCTAACCTTCTTATCAACTCTTAATGTTCTTAGAATTTTTGCCCATAACCACTCTGAAGAGTAGATCCCACCAACGTACTTTGTATAATCTGGAACTTTACCACTATGAGCCAATGCATTAATCTCTTCTGCTTCTTTTATAGCAGTATGATCCTTCCATAAAATAAACATAGCATTAGGGTTCTCCTCGAACTCTGGTAATAGAGCTAGAGGAGTACCGTTTTGGTCTAAAGCACATGGAGTAGAACCAGTGGTATCCAGAGCAATTGCTTTTACATTATTTGCAACATCATCTCCAGCCTTTTCTATTACTTCTCTGATTGTTGCTATTAGACCTTCTATATAATCCTTTGGATGCTGTCTAAACTGACTCTCGGAAGGAACACAGTATAACTGCTTCTGCCATCTTGAATAATTAAAAACAGATTCAGATAGCTGCTTTCCATCTTTAGTATCCACTAGAATAGCACGAACAGAGTCACTACCGTAGTCTAGACCTATTACATACGAATTATCCATATAAACTCCTATTGTTAATATGCGTTAACGATAACGCATATTAATCCTAAAAATTGCATATGTCAAATATAGATGTGTTAAAATTTTTAAAATGTATATAAATTTTCTTTTGTAATGATATTCATAGGAATAATTATATTAGAATTAACCTCTTTTTTTAGTATTAATGTATCATAGAGGGTTCTAACACCTAAACGTCCCTGCTCTTTAGGTTCCTGTGTAATTATAAAATCTATTGTACCATCTTCTATATAATGAATATTCTGTGGGATTATATCATATCCAATAAGAGGAATACTGGAATCAATTAATGGTGCTATGGTGTAAACAAGGGAGTTTACCACAAAAATACCATCAAACTTAGTTATATTTTTTTTAAGGAAGTTTTTTACCTCATCTCTATCTACTAACATTTTAAAAGTAGTAATATTGATTCTTGGCTTATATATTTTTATTGATTCAATAAATCCTGCTATTCTTTCATCTAGATGACTACTCCCACTATAAGGATGTATAATAAGGATGTTAGCACTACTATTACTACCCACTAATAACGCCATTAGTTTAGCGGATAACATACCACTTTTCCTGGAGTCCTGTCCAATATATGTTAGCTTGTTTTTAATTTCTGGTATATCTGAGTCGATAAACAGATATGGTTTTTTACAATCGGTTAGATATTCTTTAATCTGGGACTGTCTTACAGGAGTAATAAGAAGTCCTATAGAGTCATCATTAATAGCTTTATCAAAAGCTTCTTTACAAGATTCACTAGAAAATCTATCAAAGTGATATATATTCACGGATGTACCAAGACTCTTTAATTCATCCCTAGACTCTTTAATCCCTTGGATTACAAGAGACCAGTAACCATCATCCTGGTTCTCTTCAGGGATAATTACAGAAAATGAGTGCTTGGATGATTTTTTAAGTCCTCTAGCATGCATGTTAGGGAATATCCCATCTCCGATACCAAGATTTGGACCTTCTTAGCAGTTTCTGCTGAGAATCGTCCCCTATTATGTAAAATTCTGTCAACAGTACCTACTGAAACTCCTGCAGCATCTGCTATCTCTTTAATAGTAGCCATAAATTATCCCACTTATATAATTTAGTTATGATAACACAAATATAGGATTCAGTAAGATAAAAAGGATTATTTATAGTCTTAATACTATTTTATTTGTTTATTATTTATATTGTGTAGAAAAGATAAGGACCTCTACCCCATTTTTATGGGGTATAACATGACTCTCAAGGGAGGCTGATTCAAGCCACTTTAGGTTTGTACTATCTGTTAAAATCTTAGGTGTAGCATAAAATATATTATCCCCTTCTTTAACAATACCATTATTCTCTATAAATATTTTACAATTTTGATCCATAAAATCCTTACCAGAAAGAATATACCTTGCGGACAAAGAGAGCATTTTATCACTTATCTGTTTTTGGGTATCCACAGCTCCTGGTAAAATAGAGCCATTAAAAAACTCACCACTTGCAGTTCCATCAAAGGATATCATTACAACTTGGGAGTTATTACTTTCAACTTTCTCTATATTAGTGATATTGACATCTATCTTAATAACTTCTTGCCAATTTGCATTATCCATATATTCCATTAATATATAGATTTAACAAAGAAATATAAACCATTAGACCAGACATTAAAATCATGTCCCCAGGGATCTCTTTAAATGTATGTTTTACACCATTATTCTCAAAGGCCATATGATACTTAAAAGGTTCATCTCTTACAACAGGATCAGCATCCCCGTGAATTATTATAATTAATGTATCTTTAAACTCATCCTTTAAAACAAAACCTTCCTGGTTTAAAAGACCATTTTCTGTAACATTATTATTAGAATATTCTAGTAAACCGAATGCAGGGCTAAATGCACCTATGTAACCAAATATACTCTGTAGGGTAATACCAATATATATAGACTCCCGGCCACCCATACTAAGTCCAGCTATAGCTGTGTTTTCTCTACCTTCTAAAATATTATAGTTAGTTTTTATATATGGTATTAGATCTTTTTGTAGATCATTTATAAAGTTATCAAATGCATCAAAATGTCCTTTGGTAAAAATATCAGAAGGATTACCTGAATCATTTTTTCTTGCTCGAACATTTGGAATTACAGTAATCATTGGTTTAACATCACCACTATTAATTATATTTCCAATAACCTCTACAGGTTTACCACCAAGCCATTCATTTTCATCCCCACCGATCCCATGAAGAAGATAAAGTACAGGGTATTTTGTATTAGGATCATAATTAGGAGGTAATATTACGTTTGCTTCTCTAACATTACCAACAACAGTAGAGTTATATTTTATTTTAATTAACTCTCCATAAGTAACATTACTATTTCTAGATTTAAAGTTTGTAGGTATACTATTCATATCCAATAATTCCTCTTATTTTAATAGCATAATTATTAAAATACATATTTCTTGACAGCTATAATTATGTCTTATACTATCAAAATATCATAATATAAACCTGTTTAAAAGATAATATTCCATCACAATATTGTCTTATCTAAACATTATTAAAGGGATTTAAAAGTGTTGATTCATCAATTAGAATATTTTGAGAATATTAAATTTAATAACTCTGATTTCCCATTTATACTTTTTACATCATTTGGATTAACTACTCATCCCCACTGGCATATAAACTCTGAATTAATGTATGTTGAAAAAGGAGAACTTACACTTTATATAAATGGTGAACCTAAAAAATGTTCAAAAGGTGATATCTTTTATCTACCACAAAATTATTTACATAGTGTTGTAACAAATTGTAGCTGTAAATATTATGTTCTTGTACTAGGTAAAGATCTATTATTAAGTGAAAAGGATGATCCAATACTAACACCAATTAAGTCTATAATCTCTGGAGAAATAAAGACAAAACCTATTCAAATACAACCCGGAAACAGACAACACACACTGTTGTTACCAATAATAGAGAGTATAATTACTGAGGACACAACAGCAAAATCTTTTTACAAAATTATGATAAAAACTTATGTAATACAGCTTTTCTCTCTACTATTACGTTATAATTCAGACATACAGGATAGTAATTTACAACCTATTAGTTCCAGGCTTCTAGATATAAAAAGAACATTAGATTACGTAACAAATAACTATATGAATAAAATTACTATAGAGAGTATTAGTAAAAACTTTGGACTAAGTGAACAACACTTCTCCCGTCTATTTAAACAATTTACTGGTAAAACATTTATAGAACACTTAACCCATTACCGTCTTGAGCAAGGAAAAAACCTTCTATTAAATACTGATCTACCTGTTTCAAGAATCCCGGAATTAACCGGATTTTGTAACCCCTGTTACTTTTCCAGGGTTTATAAAAACCATTATGGCATTTCCCCAACAGAAACCAGAAAAAAGTTAATGAAACAACAATCAATTAATATTTAACAAAATTTAGCAATATTTACTAAGACATAAAATTTTTCTTATTTTATCATTACCCCTATGATGAATAATTTAAAACAAGGATTAAACCCCTATCTTCCATCCTGGGAATATATACCAGATGGTGAACCATATCTGTTTGAAGATAGAATTTATGTGTATGGATCCCATGATCGTTTTAACGGACATGGGTATTGTCTAAATGATTATGTATGCTGGTCAGCACCTGTAAACGAACCACAAAATTGGAGATACGAAGGTATAATATATAAAAAAACTGATGATCCGGCAAACCCAGATGCATCAATGTGTCTGTATGCTCCAGATGTTACAGTTGGACCAGATGGTAAATATTATCTATTTTATGTTTTAGATAAACTACCAATTGTTTCTGTTGCAGTTTGTGATAAACCAGCAGGTAAATACAAGTTTCACGGTTATGTACACTACTTAGATGGAACAAAACTTGGAGAAAAAGATGGTGATGAACCACAATTTGATCCTGGTGTTTTAACTGAAGGGAATACAACATACCTATATACCGGCTTCTGCTCAAGGGCAGATAAATCAAGAAGTGGTGCTATGGGAATGGCTCTGGATTCAGATATGTTAACTATAATTGAAGAACCTAAAATAGTTGTTCCTAGCCAACCATATAGCGAAGGCTCAGGGTTTGAAGGGCATGAATACTTTGAAGCAGCATCTATCAGAAAAATAGGTGATACTTACTATTTTGTATACTCCTCAATAGTAATGCATGAACTCTGTTATGCTACAAGTAAAAACCCCCTTAAAGGTTTTGAATATCAGGGAGTTATTGTAAGTAATAATGACCTACATATTGATACATATAAAAAAGCAGAAACTCCAGCATATTACGGAGGAAACAACCATGGTAGTATAGTGGAAATGAACAACAGTTGGTATGTCTTTTACCATAGACACACAAATGGTAGTAACTTCTGTAGACAAGGTTGTATCGAAAAAATCGAAGTAGATAAAAATGGTAAAATAGCACAAGTGGAGATGACTTCTTGTGGTATTAATGGTGGACCTTTAGTAGGTAAAGGTGAATATCCAACATATATTGCTTGTAATTTATTCTGCGATAAAGAAGCTATATATGCTCCTTTTAACGCTTATATGGATAATAGATACCCAATAATTACTCAAGATGGTAAAGATGGGGATGAAGAGATAGGTTATATTGGTAACATGATGAAATCAGCAACAGCTGGTTTTAAATATTTTAACTATAAAGATGTTAAAAAAATAACACTTAAGGTTAGAGGTTATTGTCAAGGTAATTTTGAGATTAGAACTGAAATTAATGGACCTGTTCTTGCTACTATTAATGTGGATTTTACAAATGTTTGGAAAGAGTATACAACAGATATAAATATACCAAATGGAGTACATCCTCTATATATTACTTATGCAGGAGATGGTATTGCAAACCTTGCTTCATTCATTCTGGAATAGCAATATAAATGTATAAAAAAGCAATAATTGGAAAGTAAAACAGAGGTAAACTCATTATTATTTAACCTGAATTAATCAATAAATTGGGGTAATAATAATGAGTGGACCAAAAGCACCTAAAGATCCAGAAAAGTTACGTCCTTATTTTTATATTATGAGGGACAAAGAGATTTTTGGTTCTAAACAAAAAAATGGAAGCGGAATTCAATTTATATATGAGAACGATGGCAGACTGATAAATAGTGCTAAAATAGTTGGAAATATAGAAAATAACGATATATTAGAAAAATTTAAAACAGTAGATGGTTTTAGAGACGTTGTTCACAGTATAGGAATATCTATTGAACAAAATAACAGTGAAGAACATATTGAATTTATTTTTCAAATGTACGGTAAAAAAGATATTTATGGTGGTGGAACTATTTTAAGTACTATTTGTAGAACTAATGGAGCAGAGTCAAGAATCGTATTATCTGATATAAAATGGATGGAAGATGATTTTGAGCCTGGGCAGATAAAATTTATATTTAAAAAACATGAAAATATTGCTAAAGCAACAGTAAGACTATTCCTAAATGATGGGTACACCGCACCTAAAGTTCAAGAAGAGAACGATATTGATTTTGAATCTAAAAATTACAAAAAAATGATAGAAAGATCACTAGTTTCAATGGGTAATCCATCAAGATTAATTGATGTTATAAATAGAGCTAAAGCGGGTGAAGATGTTACAGTTTCTTATATCGGAGGTTCTATTACACAGGGAGCTGGAGCTATTCCTATTAACAGTTCCTGTTACCCTTATCAGTCCTATTTGGGTTTTAAAACTAGGTTTGGAAAAAATGATAATGTTAAATATATTAAAGCAGGAGTTGGTGGTACACCTTCTGAGTTAGGAATGATAAGATTCGATAGGGATGTTATACGGGATAAACAATTTCCAGATATTGTTGTAGTTGAGTTTGCAGTGAATGATTACGGAGATGAAACAAAAGGTGATTGTTATGAGAGTCTTGTTCGTAAGATTTTAATGTTACCCAATAATCCTGCTGTGATTTTACTATTTTCAGTTTTTGCAAATGATGAAAATCTACAAACACGTTTAGCTCCAGTTGGTGAGCTTTATAACCTACCAATGGTAAGTATTTTAGACGCAGTAACACCTCAGTTTAAGTTAACTGAAAAAGACGGTAGAGTTTTAAACAAAAATCAATTCTTTTATGATATTTATCACCCACAGAATATAGGGCATAAAATAATGTCTGATTGTATTATAAACCTATTTGATAAAATTAATAATTTAAATGAATCAAATAAAACTAAAACAGCAGATAATACATTAGAATTATTAAAACAGGATCCTGCTATAGGAAAAACCTTTGAGAATGTAAAACTTCTTGATCGAAAAAACAGTTATATTAAATCTAATATTACCTATGGTGGATTTTCAGGTACAGATAAAGTTTTACAATCTGTTGAGATGGATGATAAATTAGAACCTGTTCCTCAATTTCCTTATAACTGGATGTATGAAGGTGATAAAAACAAGTCATCATTTAAAATGACAATCAGTTGTAAAGCTCTTTTATTAGTATTTAAAGACTCTGGAGAGACAGATGTTGCTAAAGCTAAAGTTTTTGTTAACGATAACTATATACTTACAGCAGATCCCCATGAGAACGGATGGGTTCACTGTAACCCAATAATAATAATAAATGAAAAAACAAGTAAAGAATATAATGTCGAAATATGTATTGTAGATGGTGATGAAGATAAAAAGTTTACAATACTTGGTTTTGGTTATGTTGAATAAAATAAATAAAACTAGGAGTTAAGCAGTGGTATCAGTAAAAAATCCCATATTAAGAGGATTCTATCCCGATCCTTCAATTTGTAGAGTAGGAAAAGATTTTTATTTAGTAAATTCAAGTTTCGTATATTTCCCAGGAGTTCCTATATTCCATAGTAGGGATCTTGCTCACTGGGAGCAGATAGGAAATATTTTAGATAGGGAAGAACAGTGTCCCTTTGAAGGAAGCGAAATCTCCAAAGGTATTTTTGCACCAACAATAAGATACCATAATGGTCTGTTTTACATGATTACTACAAATGTAAGTTTTGGTGGAAACTTTATTGTAACAGCAGAAAAACCAGAAGGTCCATGGTCAGACCCATATTATCTTGGAGCTGAAGCCCAGGGAATTGATCCTAGCCTATTTTTTGATGATGATGGGAAATGTTATTATGTAGGAACAAGACCAAACCCAGAAGGAGTCCGGTATAATGGTGACTGGGAAATATGGATTCAGGAACTAGATATAGCAAATATGAAACTAGTAGGTAAAAGTATGGCTATATGGAAAGGTGCAGTAAAAGATGTAATCTGGCCTGAAGGACCACATATCTATAAAATTAATGGGTACTATTATCTTCTTCATGCTGAAGGTGGAACAGGTCCTGAACATGCAATAAGTATAGCAAGAAGTAAAGAGCTCTTTAAATGGTTTGAAGGAAGTCCAAGAAACCCAATATTTAGTCACAGAAACCTTGGTGTTGATTATCCTGTTATTTATGTTGGACATGGTGATTTTGTTGAAGATGGAGAAGGTAACTGGTATATTGTTATGTTAGCATCAAGACCTTGTAAAAAACATAGTAGTATGGGACGAGAAACATTTCTTGCAAAAGTTACTTGGGAAAATGAGTGGCCAGTAATTAATCCTGGAATCGGTAAACTGGAAGACAAAGTAACATTACCATTTGAAGAGAGAAGATTTGGAAATGAGTTTAGCAATCATGACCATTTTAACTTTTGGGGTGATAAACTCGATGATAGATTACTCGGTATAATAAAAAGATCAGAGGATATCTATTCTTTATCAGCTAAAGAAGGTTTTTTACGACTTTTTACACGAAAAGAGGTTATTTCGAATAAAGAGAATGCTTCATATTTAGGTATAAGACAAAAAAACTATAAGTTTGATGTAAAAACAGGTATGTGTTTTACTCCACAAACAGAAAATGAAACAGCAGGTCTTGTATTATATCAAAACCACAGTAACAACCTAAGAATGGAAGTTTTAAAATCTGGTGATAAAAACATGTTTCGAATTACTGAACATATTAAAGATATTGATAATTTTATTGCTGAGTCAGAAATTTCAATTAAAGAGAATAGTATAATTGAGATATTTCTTAGAGCCTCTGATCAAAATGCTGAAATATGGATTAAAGAAAAGGATGAAATGATACTTATCAAAAACAATATATCATTATTACCTTATACAACAGAACAAGCTGGAGGATTTGTGGGATGTACAATTGGAATGTATACATCTAGTAATGGTACAAATAGTACAAATTACGCAGATTTTTCATGGTTCTCATACGATGGTAATGATTAATTAAGTAATTAAGATATGTGCGCCTTTTTATATTCCCTAGGTGTACATCTTTTTTCTTGTTTAAAAATTCTTATAAAAGTTGATAAACTATTAAAACCAGAAGATAGAGCTATTTCAGTAATTGTATTTTCTTCATTTTCAAATAAGGATACTGCATAATTAATTCTAGTTTGATTTAAATATTTATGAAAAGTTATATTGTTAAATTGTTTAAATAGCCTAGAAAAATGAAACTTACTAATTCCAGCAACTTTTGAAATATCATCTAGTGTTAAATTTTCAGTACAATTTTTATTAATATAGTCACATACTTCAGCAAATTTTTTTGTATAATTATATTTTTCTGGAGTATAGATTTTTAAGGTTTCTTTATTTTGATTGTTTTTAACATGAATAAAAATATCTAATAATAGGGAGTATGTACTTATCTGAGCCAAAGTTTTATCAAATTTATATTCTGAATTAATCTGTAATACCTTTCTATTAAGATCATTATACATTATAGGATTACTATCAGGGCTAATAGTTAAAAATGGTGTTATATTATCTAAAATTCCATTAAATGCTGAACTATTTTCTAAACCTGACAAATCAGCTTTTACAATAAAAGTATCATCAGATGTTAAGTTTTTTGTAGAGTGTATAACTCCAGGAGAAATAAGCATAACATCTCCTTTTCTTAATATAGTTTCTCCTCCATTTATACGTATAACAAAAGGTTCTCCTATTGTTATGATTATTTTTATTAAATTATCACAATGTGGGGTGAATTTTTCATTAATTTCATTTTGATACGCTTTTGAATAAGTATATGTTGTTGAATAAGCTAAAGAATTCATATGTTTTCCTCATTTAAGTAATTAATTTTCATAAAATAAAGACTTTTAATAATTTGAGGTCTCTATTTTATGAAAGGTTAGTTTTAAATATTATTTAACGATTACCAGATTCTATACCTACCACTTAAAGCAAGCATTGCAAACATGTATAAACAGTTATCATAATAACGTCTCTCCCCTTTTCTTAAGGGTGTGTCCCAAAACTCTTTAACACATTGTAGAGCGTAGTCTCCATTAGATGCTAAAGAAGCCTGAGCATTTGTTGCAACTATGGCAACAGGATGCAGTGCACTTACATCTAAAATTTGACCATCAACTGTATATACACCACGGTTACAATCACCAACAGTTTTACAGAAAAAAACTTGTAAATTATTAGCCGTCTTTTGATGCCATTCACCATCGACTAAGTCATTTTTACACCACTGATAGTCGAGGCCAATGTTACCTATAGTCCTATATGCATCACTATAGTACCAATCATGTCTGCCAAAAATCTCTTGATCTCCATAATATGGTTCGCCTTCAAAAGTACTATATTCAGGATTAAGTCCAGTTACAGGATGACAAGCTTTTTTAAGATATTCTCTACTAGCTTTAGCAGCTTTTTTCCAAAAGGAACAATCTTCTTTATTAGCCCATTTTGAAAATAGTTCATAAAAGTGTGGTAGATGATAAGATGGGTCTGTAAAATCACACTCTGTAATAAAACGAATTAAGTAGTTATTTTCATCCCACATTGATCGACCATTTCCTGTTTCGCCTTTATGCACACAGGTATGTAGTAAATCTTTTGCTTCTTTAGAATAGTTGTAAATACCTTCGCCATCACCCCACCGATGTGAGGCAAAGAACAGTGCCATTGCAAAAAATTCCTCACCATCTGGTGCTGGACCATAAGCATTTTTACTTCCATCTGTTCCAACAGACCATGCAAAGTATCCACTATTTACACCTTCGGACATATACATATATTTTTTTGTCCATGTCCATAATGCATCAAATTCTTTTTTTCGATCCATTTGTACTGTCATCATCATTCCATATGACATACCTTCAGATCGAACATCGTTATTACCTGTATCTTCTATATAACCCATAGTTTCATCCACCATGGAAAAAAAAGAATCAGCTCCATAAAATATCATTTCAAAAGTATCATTAACTCTTTTATCTATCTCTTCTTCTGAATATCCTGCTTCTTTAAATACATTTCTATACTCTTTTACCATATTACTCTTTAACTCCACCAAGTGTTAAACCAGTTACAAAGTAACGTTGAAGAAATGGGTAAACACAAATAATAGGAAGCATAGTAATCATAGTTGCTGCAGCTCTAACTGAAGTAGGTGTAACTGAACCTGAATTATTTTTCATTGATTCTATAGATGTACTTTGGTTAGTAACTGAAGATAAAAGTTTCATAAGTTCATATTGTAAAGTTGTAAGGTCATGACTCATTCTATTAAAAAGCATTGCATCAAACCATGAGTTCCACTGTCCTACAGCAACAAAAAGTGCTATTGTAGCAAATACAGGGGTACATAGTGGCGCAATTATACGTAAGAATATTGTTGTATATCCAGCACCATCTAATTGTGCAGACTCTTCTAAACTATCAGGTATACCATTCATATATGTTCTAATAACAAGCATGTTAAAAGCGCTTAACATTCCAGGAATTACATATACGCCAAAACTATTTGTTAAACCTAGACCTTTGTACAAAAGAAATGTTGGTATTAAACCACCATTTACATACATTGTAACAACCCAAAAAATAGATAGTTGTTTCTTTAATAAAAATCCTTTTCTACTAACAATAAATGCAAGAATAGCATTTGATACCACCGATAAAAGAGTACCAAGAACTGTTCTAGATACGGTTATATACGCTCCTGTAATTAAGTTCTGTTTCTGTAATACAGTAATATAGTTTTTAAGAGAAAATCTTCTTGGGAACAGATAGATTCCTCCACGTAATGCATCTGTACCATCATTTAATGATATTGCCAACGTATTAATTATAGGGTATAGAGTGATAACAACAAAACTAATCATAAAGAGCCCATTAAAGGTTCTAAATAACATATCAGCAGTTGATGTTTTTTTTAAATTTATCATAATTGATATCTCCTTAGAACAAACTTTCTTGATCATTATGTTTTGCTATTTTATTAACTATAATGATTAAAATTATACTTACTAGACTTTTAAAGATTCCTGCAGCTGTACCTAGGGCATAATCACCCTGACTAATACCCCATTTTAGAACATAGATATCAATAGTTTGAGATACACTTTGAATCAACCCATTACCTAATAAATATTGGATCTCAAATCCAGCATTTAATATGTTTCCTACATTAATTAAAAGTAGAATGATTATTGTTGGTCTTATACCTGGTAGAGTAACATGCTTAATTCTAGTCCATCTTCCTGCACCATCAATCATAGCTGCTTCATATAAATTAGGGTCAATAGCAGTTATTGCTGCTAAATAAATAATTGCATTCCATCCAGTCTCCTTCCAAACATTTGCAAATGCAACTATTGGCCAGAAATATACACGATGTGCAAAAAAGTTAATTGGTGAATCTATTATATTAAACTTAACAAGTAACTCGTTTATAATTCCACTTCCTGACAATGCATCATGTAGTATTCCTGTTACGATAATCCATGAAAGGAAATGGGGTAAATATGAAATGGTTTGTACAAGTTTCTTATAGCCCTTAAACATCATCTCATTAAGTAATATTGCAAAGACAATAGCCATAAAAAAGGTTGAAACAAGGTTTAAAATTCCCATTGCAAGAGTATTTCTAATAACACGTATAAATGTTTGATCCGAAAATAACATCTTAAACTTTTTTAGACCTATAAAAGATGAATGGAAAATACCGTCTTTAGGTTTATAATCTTCAAACGCTGTAAGCCAACCTACTAGTGGTAAATAATAAAATATTACTCCATATATAACTATAATTGCGGTCCATATTAAAAGTATTCTCTGCCGCTTTATATCATTCCAGGGTATATTAAATTTCGGCTGTATAGTATTCCCACTATTTTTAACATTAGTTAAAAACATTTAATCGCTCCTTAACAAGGCTGAAATTAATCAGCCTCTTTCTTTAGATTTGAATCTTAAAGATTATTGAAATTTCTTAGCTTCTTCTACTCTTCTAAGTACTTCCACTTGTAGTTCATTAATGAATGCTTCAGGATTAGCTGCTTCATATACATTCATATACTCGTCCCATGCTGTGTCAAAGTTTTTAGCCATTACAACTCTTGGAAGATACTCATGTTTAATTTCTGTAATCTTAGTATTAGCAAAACCACCTTCTGTTCCTGTTGTTAACGTTCCCGCAAAAGACCATACAGGATACCAAGGACCTGGAGGTTCAGATACTCCGATCATATCTATATAAGTTTCTGCATCATATGCAGCTAAAGTTTCTTTTAAGTTATCGCTTAAACCATCATAGAACTCACTACCTTGACCTTCAGGTTTATTAGCATTGATTCCATCATCACTAGTTCCGTTGTATTGAGGAAAGTATGAATACGTACATGTATGAGCTGCTTTATATGAAGTATCTGTTCCTTTATCTCTCATCTCTTGAGTTCTTCTATATTCACCCTTATCATCTACAAAGTAGTTTTCACCCTCTATTCCCCAGAATCTTAAGTCATGTATCTCTTGAGTTAATAGAGCATCAATAAAAGACAGTGCTGCTTCAATATCATCACAATCAGTTGTAATTGCAATACCACTAGCAACATTTAACTCTTCACCAGAACAGTGCCACTGATTTTCAATATCTTCACTGATAGTAATTGGCAGAGGAACATATTCACATCCAATCTCATCTAACCCAGCTTGTTTAATTGCCTCACCAGCTGTGTAGGCAAAATCCCACCATTGATCGATCATACCTAAAACTCTTCCTGTAGAAACTTTTGCAATATATTCATCGTATGTTTGAGTGAATGATTCAGGATCTACTATACCTTTTTTATACTCTTCGTTTAGTTTTTTAAAATAAGCTATAGCAGTATCTGTAGTATTGTAGTCAATAACTTCCAAAGTTACAGGGTCAACAATACAGGCTCCATCGTTTGGATAACCATCAAGGAATTGAGGTGCATTTTCTAGGCAAAAATATCTCCAGTCATCACATAATATTGTGTATGGAATATTCTCTGTTCCATCTGGCATTGTAGGATTAGCAGCATAATAAGCTTCAATTAAGTCAAAGTACTGATCCATTGTTCTAACAGTAGGATAATCAGCCCATTTTAAGACTCTTGTTTGAATCCAGAAAGCTTCACCATTGTGAGTACAAGTTTTCTCTTCACCTTTAATGTTACTAAACTGAGGAATCCAGTAAATTTTACCGTCATCTTGTTTTAAAGCATCCCATTGTTGTTCAGTAAAGAACGCTTTAATATTAGGATATTTATCAATATAGTCATCAAGTGCAACTAAAGCACCTGCTTCATATAGCTGCTTAGAACCATTTCCACCATCAATTAGGTCAGGATATTCTCCCCCGGCAATAAATGTCCCTACAGCCTCTTCAGCTGTTTGACCTGTTAACCATACTTCTTTTACAGTGACACCTGTTTTTTCTGCAATCACTTTCTGAATAACATTATCATCATTTATTTCAGAACCTGGTACTGCAAAAAATGCAGAAAATTCTTTAGGACCACCATCTTTAGCATTGCTTTTTTCTTTTGAACACCCAGTTGCTAAAACAATAACTAAAGCAATGACAAACAAATAACTTACAATTCTTTTTTTTCTCATTTAAGACCTCTTGTTTAGATTTTGATTTAGTTTAAACCCTATATCCAATACCACAACCATAGTAATTATATGAGAAACCATGGCAAACTATAGTTTATACATTAATAGAACAGGTATTTTTTCTATATGTTGTAGGTGTACAATTTTTTATAGCAATGAATCTTCTAATAAAATAATCCTGATTATGATAACCAACATCTTCTGCTATTTTGTAAATTTTATCGTCTGTTCTTAATAATAAAATAGCAGCTTGTTCAATTCTAAAATTATTGAGATAATCTTTAAAAGAACAGCCATGTTTTTTTCTGAATTTCTGTCCAAGATAGGCTGTATTTACATAATATTTTTCACTTAACTCTTTTAATGTTATATTTTTATTAAAATTATCCCGAATATCTTTTTCGATACTACCAAGAACACCTTTAGAACAGTTTCTTCTTAATTGCGTAAGATAATCACTATATTTACATGAGAAATCTGCTAAATGAGCTTTACTACCACGTGCTATTCCCTCTTCTATAGAGCTCTCACTAATTAGTCTAAATATCTCTTTCTGATTAACGCTATTATCTTGAATTATTGCTAAATGAATAAGTTGAAATAACAGATAATTTATATTTAAACTCATTACCTCCCCAATAGCACCTATAGACTGCATCTTTTGGTAAAGAGTTTTCACACACTGTACAATTTTTGCATGATCATTATGTTCAATATTTTTTAAAAGTTCATCTATACTTTTCTTACATAATAAATTAACACCAGAACTTACTGGTTGAGATTCTTTTTCGTGATAATATATATCTTTTTTACTTCTAAAACCTTTAAAGGTTCTTAGAAGACTTATTGTGTCATATGATTTGGATAAACAACTAATATCTTTTACTTTTTTTCCAACTAAAAAATTTACTGGTAAATCTATTTTATTTTTTAAGTAGTTAAAAAAGGATTTTAGATACTCTTCTTCGCTGCATTTCTTTTCCTCTGCCATATAATCACAGAAGATAAAACCTATATCATAAATATTTTCAAGTCGTGATACATCAAAAATGCAATGAGATTCATCATTTTTATTGTATTCAATACAAGTTTGAAATAGTTTTTTTTGAAACTCTCTTTTTTTATCACATGAAATTTTCTCAATTATACTAGATGTATCAAGTTCAATATCAATATAACGAACGCCTACTGATAATTTCATATGTGATTTTATATATTTCAAATTTTCATTATCATATTTTCCAGAGATTAGGGCTATTATATTTCTTGCAAGGTATGCTCTTCCCATTTTTAAATCTACTTCAGTTTTGTATTCAATTTCCTCATTTATTTTTGAAATTTTAGAAAGAACTTTTATCAGATTCTCTTTATTTATTGGTTTTAGTATATAATCTATACAATTATATCGTATTGCTCTTTGTGCAAAATCAAAATCTGCATGACCACTAAGCAGTACAAAATGTGCATCTGAAATATTCTCTTTTTTAACCTTTTCCATAAGATCTAATCCTGATAATTTTGGCATTTGAATATCTGAAATAATTAAATCAACTCTATTTTTGTACAAATAATTTAACGCATCTATAACATTGTTGACGGTGGCAGCAATTTCAAAACCTACCTTGTTCCAATCAATTAAAACTTGTAACCCTTTTAGTATCATGGGTTCATCATCCACAAGTAGTACTTTTAACATATGGCCTCCTTTCATTTTAAATTAACATGGGGAATTTTTATATGAACAATAAAACCACTTCCCTCTTCTCCATCTAACTCATATAGAGCACTGTTACCTGAAATCATATTGATTCTCAGACATGCATTTACAATACCGACTCTACTATTACTTTTTAACATTTCTATATTTGCATTTCTCATTTTATTTAACATTTCAGACATCATTGATTCACTCATACCAGCGCCAGTATCTTCAATATCCAAACATACAACTTCATCTTCTTGATAAATACGCACAAATATCCATCCTGGGGTCATTTTGCTTTCGATTCCATGAATACATGCATTCTCTATAAAGGTTACAATTGAAAGTTTTGGAATTTTGTAAAATAAACACTTGTCATCAACCTGTAATTCGTAAGAGATACGATCACCGAACCTATGTTTTTGCAACCCTAGATAAGCTTTGACAAATTCCATCTCTTTATAAATTTCAATAAAATCATTACCCCACTCTACATTCTGCCGCTGAATTACAGATAATTTTTCAATCATATTAGCAGTTTCAAATTCTTCTTTAACAATACTATGCATCCTAATACTCTCAAGGACATTATATAAAAAGTGAGGATTAATCTGACTATGTAGTGCTAATAGTTCTGCATTTTGCCTTGCAACTGTTATTTCCTGTTCATGTATTTTATTTTTATATACAATTTGAATAAGTGAATTGATTCTATCTGCCATTCTATTATATTTTTTCATCAAACTACCAATCTCATCTTTTCCATGAACATCTTTAATTTTTAGTAACTCTTCTTTATCTACATTTTTAAAAACTTCACTTAGTTTAGTAATACGTTCCGTAAATGATTTATTAAACATAGTAACAAGAATATATGGTAGTACTGTATTTATAAGTATTAGAATAATTATCAGCTGAATATTTTTGACTAAAGATTTAGTAATTTCATGTTTTGGTTTAAGAATAACTATATCAAAATCCATTCCAAATAAATTTATTTTTTGGGTGTATCCAATTTCATCTGTTAACGCTTCAAAATCTTTCCCTATATCTCCATATTTACCATTAGATAAAAGGATATAACTATCTCTACAGATATATACTGTTGCCCCATAACTCATCTTAGTTAGGTTTCTTGAAATTGAACTATAATCCAGTTCAACTTTTACGAGTTTTTCTCTTTTTAAATATTTGTAATAGTTTAATTTCTGTATAAAAATAATTTTTCTTTTTGCATCTATTGCAGGACTAATACTCTTGTCAAAATATAAATAAACTATTTTATCTAAACCTGATTCTTGTAAATAGTTATACCAGGGTTTACTTTTTGCTACTTCAATTCTTTTAAACTCATTACCATTTACTATTGAATCATTATCTGAATAGAGTGTTATAATAGTATTATCTATACCAACAATACTGTCTAACAAAGTATCTCTAAAGAAATTCTGATAGTTGATAAAAAAGTCCAGTGGATTCAGAAATTGTCTATCAAGAAATTCATCAATATATTTATTAATATAAACACTTCTAGCAATTTCTGAAGCTCTGTTGATATTATTTTTAAAATTATACTCTACTGCATTAGCAATATTGCCCATTTTACGTTCTATAATATCTCTCTCTGTACGAAGAACATCGTAGATAACTATACTATCTGTAATAACTATAGGTAGAAGAACACATAAAATATAAAGAAGAAAAAACTTTTTTCTTATACTATAATCATCAATGATTCTAATCATATTATCCCCACCTAAATTATGTTTAACTTAAATACCAAAATTTAAAATTAAATAATAAGTTTCTACCATAAACTTTATCACATGATTTTATATGACAACAGAAAAAAAACTCTGTATTCAGATATTTTCTCTGAATACAGTTTTTTTTAATTACTTTAATTTTAATAATCCAAATCCAGAAGTATCCTGGTATCCCATATTTGAACTATTTTCCCAGTTAATAACTCCAACTCTTACACCATTTGCATCAGAGTTATTAATTTGTATATCAAATCCCATTACTAGATCTTTTCTAAGAGATATTGAAGTCATAGGAATTGCCACTTCAGCTATATAACCACTCTCTGTTGTTTTTGCTACAGCTTTAAACCCTTTAGAATCTCCACTATTAAAAGTAATTAAATTATTATAGCTAACCCTATATTGGGCATCATCCGACTCATAAACATCTGTTTTTCCATTATTTTCATCAATAAATATCTCAATAGAATCATGTTCCCAAGGGTTTTCTGAACCATCGTTTAGTACAGAATCAACAACACTTACTAATACATAAAGGTAGTTATTATCCCATAATGTTTTAAAATTTGAACCCTCATCACACGTTCCTTCTGTTTTTACAGTAATAGGAACAGGTTTAATTAAGTCCCATTGTTCATCTATTAAACCGTCAATGTTAACTGTTCCAGAGAGTGCTTCTGTAGCTCTTATATTTTTTCTAAGGGTTACTTCCTTTACATGTAATGGGTTTAACTCCTCAGGATTAACAAGTGCTGTATATACAGTTTTCTCTTTAAGGTTACCATCAAAGAATAAAGGAGCATTCTCTCTACCTTTTACTGGAAAATCATTCAACCAACTTTTATCATCAGTTAATCCCCAAATTGTTACATTGGATAAGTTACCTAAAGCAGCTTCTTCTTTAAACATATCAAATAGAGACTTATATCTATATGCCTGCTCTAATAGGATCTCTTCAGTAATCTCCTTTTTAGGTTCATTATCGCTTTTATATACAGATATATCTAACTCTGTTATTTGTACATCAAGGCCTAATGCTGCAAATCGTTTAATAGATTTTCTAATATCCTCAACAGATGGATAATTTAAATTAATATGAGTTTGGAAACCAACTCCATCAATAGGAACACCTCTATCAAGCATACTTTTTACAAGGTTATATAACCCATCTTGTTTGGGACCTTTACGGCTTATACCATAGTCGTTAATAAATAATTTAGCTTTTGGATCAGACTCTCTAGCCCATCTAAAAGCCATTTCTATATATTCATCACTACCAATAATATCATAGTATTGAGACTCGCGAAGGGTTCCATTTTCAGCTAAAACTTCATTTACAACATCCCATGTATTAATATCACCTTTAAGTTCACCAGCTATTGTTTTGATGTGTGTTTCAATCCGTTTTAACAGTGTATCTTTATCTACTTTCTTTCCACTTTTATCAGTAAAAAACCAATAAGGATACTGACTATGCCATAAAAGAGTATGACCTCTAACCACAGAATCATTATCCTTTGCAAATTTAATCATTTTTTTAGCATTATTAAAATTAAATTCACCCTCTGAAGGTTGCATTGCATCCATCTTCATTGAATTCTCAAAAACAAAACTATTAAAGTGTTTTAGTAGAGAATTATACTCGCTTGAACTTTCAAAATACGAAGAGTTATTAATGGCAACCCCTAATTGAAAGTCAGGATAAATAGTGTGTAATAATGTTTTTCCTTTATACTGTGACTCATTTTCAATAGTTTTACATGAGAAAAATAAAACAAACAATAAAACAAATAAACCTATAATAATATTCTTTTTTAACATACTTCCTCCAAAGTTATTTATATAAAATTTCTTTTTGTAATTATTCAATAAGGTTATAATATTAGGAATAATAAGCTTTTCTTATAGTTAATAAATATACCTCCCTTTTTTATCAGAAATAGATGATTTCCTATAGAAGTATGTATTAATTACATCCCTCCACTCCTTCGCATGAGTTAATTGGAACTTAAGTCTATCCAATACTCTTTTGTAACTTTTATTATCAATTAAAGCCTTTAAATTCTTCCAATTTTTAAGAAAAGACTCTACATCTTCTACACCATCAAAATGAGAGTCGTATATGTGTTGAATGATAGTTTTACCTGAATCTAAAACAAAGTTGTAATCTAACCTATGGAAAAAAAGTTTTAGCTCATCCGGACAAGTTTTAATATTTGAAAATAGCTCTTCATTCTTTTTATAAAACTGAAGAGTAAAACCAGTTCCAGTTTTAGTCCTATCGATACCAACACCTAAATGGTCAGCTCTATGGTATGTTCCCCATCTATCATACTCATATCCATCAACATTTGGACCAAAGTGGTTATTTGGGTTTACCATCCAACCTATACCAAGAGGAGCATTATATTTTTCATAACTCTCCCATGAATTAAGAAGAATTCCAGAAACGATATCCACAACTTTTTTATTGTTATTAAATGTCTGTTTTATCCACTCCTCTGCAATCTGGTTAGCAGTTAGAGTTGTATCCCATGCCAATCTTGCAAAACCGTATAAATTTGCCCCTGCAAGATCATGCCCAGTCCAATTTTGATCATCACCTGTATTTGTAACTGCTACTATTCCAGTATTTGTTTTATTAAAGGTTTTACCAGATATAATATCAGAGACCTTTCCATATTTACTGTTACAATATGTATTAAAATCTAGTATCTCTTTAAACATTGGTATTAAATAACATACATGTTTTTGTTGTCCTGTATACTCCTGGGCTATTTGTACTTCAAGGAGTTGATTAGTATTTTCTAAACCACCAAATAGTGGAGAGACAGGTTCCCTTACTTGGAAATCCATAGGTCCATTTTTAATTTGTAAAATTACATTATCTTTAAACTTACCATCTAAAGGTTTGAAGTTATCGTATCCAGATCTAGCTCTATCGGTTTTTGTGTCTCTCCAATCCTGTTGACAATTATATACAAAACATCTCCATATAATAATTCCATTAAACTCATCTATACATTCTGCAAGCATATTTGCTCCATCAGCATGGGTTCGTCCATATGTAAATGGCCCTGGTCGACCTTCTGAGTCAGCTTTTATTAAAAACCCACCAAGTTCTGGAACCATTTTGTATATTAACCGGCATCGATCTTTCCACCAGGTAATAACATCTTTATTCAGGGGATCAGCACTATTAAGACCTCCTATAACCATTGGAGAAGCAAAAGAGACACTAATAAATAGTTTTATACCGTAACCTTTAAATATATCTGTTAAAGTATTGAGTTTTTCTAAATACTCTTCTGTAATTAGTTTATGGGCATCGTAGACATTAACATTATTAATATTAATTGTATTTATTCCAACTGAAGCAATTATACGGGCATAATCTTTTATCCGTTCATTTATTATAATTTCACCGTCTTTAAAAAAGAAAGATTTACCAGAATACCCACGCTCTATTTCACCACTCATATTATCCCAGTGGTTTAATATTCTTAATGGATTTTGTGGAATACTTTTAAAATTATACTCTAAAATAGTAGAATTGCAGTTAACATCTCTAATTATATGAAATACTCCATATAATACTCCAACAGCATTATTAGCTTTAATAATAACCTGTGTTTTGGTTAATGAAAAATCAAACCCTTCATCACCAAGTGTTTTGTCACTTACTAATTTAAGTATTAATGTAGAGTCCTTTATACTTTTACATTCTGTAATATTATAACCAAATTTTTTGTTGGTAAATAAAGCTAACTCTTTAATTATATTATTAGATATATCACCGGAAAAATTTATATAATAATTAGAAAAGAATCTTTTATAACTACTATCTTTGTCTAGTTTATACTCTAACCAAACCTGTTCGTAACTGTTTTCTATATTGTTTATTGCCATAAATAACTCTCTTTTGGTCCAAGGTATGATTCTGAAATATCATTTTGATAAATCACTATTTTTTCTACAACTATACCTATATTTTTCATATGTAACTTAAATAGATGTAGTCCTTCTTTTTCAACTTGTACTGTAGTTTTAAGTTTCCAAATATTATCAGCAACAGCTTTATTCCAGTCATAATCAGAATGAACACTAATACTATCTATATCTTTATCATCTATAGAAAAACCAACTTTTAAATCTTCATTAGCAATAAAGTCATTTACTGGAGCTATATGTATTTCAACATAATATTTACCACTACTCTGTGTTAACACACTATACTCTGTATATGCTCTACCTAATTCATCTTTTGAAGAAGGTAAAACTGCAGGAGAAATTGTTAGTGCTGAATCAAAATTTCCAAGATTAGGTATAGTAGACCATTTATACTCTTTACTTGAGAAATTATTAACGAAGTTTTCAGGATTAATAGAGATATAACCATCAGATTCTATATAAGTTTTAGTAGGAATGTATTCTGGTAAGAATTGATTTACAGCAGTAATATATATAGTAATTTGACTACCTTCATCTCCAATAATCTTAATTGAACCAGAACCCTTAATATCTTTAACTTTATTCCAGTCAATTGTAACTATAATTTTCTCTTGTTCTACTATGAATCCAGATGTATTACTAATTTCTATAAACTCATCTGATATTTCTATATTATATTTAAAAGATTCTTTACCCATATTAAAAATTTCAAAATAATAGTCCTTTTGTCCATATCTATAAAAAATAGGAAAATTATCTATAGTATCATTATCACTCCATGATCTCTTAGACATCTCTACTGCTATACCCATTTCAGGTTTTTGAGGAGTTTCTATTTTAAAGGTCTCGGGAATTACATTAACTTCTGGTTGTTGCCAATATGTGTAACCTATATGAGTCTGGTTAGCTATATGATTCCATTTACCACCTAGAAGAGTATTATATCTATTTGTAATTTCTGCATCATAATCAAAACATATTTGAACATCCTCAGACATTTTGTTTGTTAAACTTCTTTTTTGTTTTTTATATAATCTATTTAAGGAAGTTTTTCTGTATAAATTTAGCAGATTTGTACATGCTATTACTGGGTATTCTACTAATTCAAAAAAAGCGGCATGATACTCTTTTGTAATTTTATTTTTTATATCATTTACTTTATCAAGTAATGTGTTGTAGGCATTCATTACTACTTCAGACTCTCTATAGTTAGTGAGACTATAAGTATTTTGATCAAGAAGTTCTGGTTTTCTTCTAGAATTTAGCTTTGTATATTTAGAAATAATATCTGCTATATCTTTAGAAAACACAGAATCAAACTGCTCTTTAGCCCAGTTCTCAGTATAATTTTCTACATCAGAGAGAGAAAAATATTCTGGGTTCCATGCTAGATCCATAAAAAATGATAATGGGAACTCTAAAGGTTTTATATCCCCTATATTTACAATCCATAGTTTATCTATTCCATTTTTATACGCCATATTTAATTGCTGCCAAGATCTTAATATTGGACTTGTATTTATCCATTTATAATTCCTTGGTCCACCAACATAATCAAAATGATAATATAAACCAAAACCACCAGATCTATTTAAGTCTTCCTTAGAAGGTATTCTTCTTAAATTTCCCCAGTTATCATCACATAAAAGTGTAATAACATCTTCTGGGACTCTAAATCCTTCATCATATAACTCTTGAATTTCTTTATATACAGCCCATAACTGTGGAACTTCTTTAGGTGATTTCCCAGTGACATTCTTAATAATTTCTCTTTGGGCATTTATTGTATCTTGTAAATTCTCAACTTGTTTATAATCTTCCTGAGCTTCATCACCATCTCCTCGCATACCAATTGTTATAATGCTACTTTTTGGTTCTGATCTTTTTATACTATTAGTCCAGAATTCTTTTAATATCTGACTATTATTTTTAAAATGCCACTCTCCAACACCATATCTATCCCACTCTTTCCAATTACGCATCATAGGTTCATGATGGGAAGTTCCCATAACAACACCTAACATATCTGCTAACTTATGGTTTTTAGGGTCATCATCAAAAAAACAATCATTCCACATTGCAGGCCAAAGATAATTACCCTTCAGTCTTAAAAGCAGTTCAAAAATATTTTTATAAAAATCTGAATTAAAACCACCAAATTTTTCTTTTGCAAAACGACCAAGACAAGGATACTCATCGTTAATAAAAAAAGCTCTATATTTAATTTTAGGTTCACCTGAATAGAACAAACCAGGAACCATAAAAACTGATGTCTTTGTTTTAGCTGGAACATCTGCAAGCCAATGTAGTGGAGAGACTCCCAAGTTCTTAGAAAAATCGTATATACCATAGATGGTTCCACGTTTGTTACTACCAGCAATTATTATACTATTATTAACTGTTTCTATTAAAAAGGTGTCCCATTTACCAGTTAAAAGTGTACCATCAATCTTTTTACTACTTACTAAAGAGTCTATAATATCAGACTCCCCTACTGTTCCAATAATAATTGATGGATTTTCTGGATTTTCTAACATTGAGTTAAGTTCAGCTTTAACTCCTGTTACTTTTTCTATATCTTCTAACAGATGTTTTACACAATAGTTAACTCCACCTTTTTCATCACAGATTAAAGGTAAGAATTCATTATTTTTAAAAACTACAATATATTCTCTCTTCTGTTCTTCTCTAAAATATTTCATTGAAAAAGTATAATTCCCACTTTTAGAACTTTACATGTTAAATTTAAACATTAGCATGTATAATATCTATCAGGATTGGAAAATGCATAGTATAAATAAAGTTGAGTTTGGTTTTGGTTTTTTAATAAAAGATTATCCTGAACATTTTGATGATTTTTTCGAGCTTCATTATATTTATAAAGGATCTGGAATATTAAAAAAAGATAATATATTATACTCCTTAAAACCTGATACTCTATTAATAAGTCCCCCTGGAGAGAGACACTCAATAAAAGTTGATAAATGTTTAGGTTTCCATGTTATTAGGCTTAAGTATACCCATGGTATTGAAGAGTTATTATATAGAGTATGTAAACGATGTCAAAACCTTGGAGGTTTTACTCTTCATAAATCTAGAAGATATGAGTTTGACAGGTTAAAACTATTAGTATCATTAAATACAAAAGAGGCTTATGATTCAGCATGGTACGGGATAATTTCAATTCTTGGAGAACTTATCATACCTAACTCAAATACTAAGGTAGCTTATTCAAAAGATATATTAACTGAAATAATTAGATATATGGGAAACCATATAGATAAAAAAATGAAACTTGAAGATTTCTCTTCATTCTTTAATATTACACCATCTAAATTAACAAAATTATTTAAGGTTAGAACTGGATTTTCTGCTATGGAATATTTTTTAAGACTAAAAATTGATGCTGCTTGTTATATGTTAACTAGTTCTAAAATTTTAAATAAAGATATTGCTTTACAACTCGGTTTTTCTGATGAATTTCATTTTAGTAAAACCTTTAAAAATAAAACAGAGTTAAGTCCTAGAGAGTACAGAGAACGATATAAAACAAAAAAAATTGCAAATTCTTCCTCTTAACCCTGTTAGTAGGAGTTGCTAGATGTGGGTTTTCTGACCAGTAGTATTAGAATACCTCACTGCAGAAAAATATAAAGGCAATTTAGAAATCATCATATAAAAAATATTTATACGCATAAGTCTTATATGAAATAAAGTTATATAGACTTGTTTATTAGGTGAATATTTTGTAAATAATAGAACTAATAATTGGAGAAGAAAAAATGAATTCAAAAAAAATACTTAGTATTATTACTCTATTAGTTGTAATGCTCTTATTAGTAGCCTGTGACTCAGGTAAAAAGAAAAAAGAATCAATGGAAGATAAGGTAGTTGTTTACTCTACACATGGAGAAGCAATGTTGGAACTAGTCGCAGAAGCCTTTGAAGAAGAGACAGGAATTAAAGTTGAATTTATCAATTTAAAAGGTGAATTAGCCGACAGAATCCGTGCAGAAAAAGAGAACCCTCAATCGGATGTTATGTTTGGTGGAGCTTCATCTATATTTATGGAATTAAGGGAAGAAGGGATATTCGATGCCTATGAACCTACATGGGGCAATAAACTAGATCCCCTATTTAAAGACAGTGAGAACTACTGGTTTGGAACTATTCAAACACCTGTTATGTTATTTTACAATAGTGATGTAATAACAAAGGCTGATGCACCTACAGATTGGGCTGATCTTACAAAGGATATTTTTAAAGATCAACTTGTATTTAGAAACGCATTATCATCCTCTGCAAGAGCAACTTATTCAGCTCTTTTACAACAATTTGAAATGGATGGGGATCTAGCATCAGGTTGGGACTTTATGAAGGCCATGGACCAAAATACTAAAAAATATTACGGAAGTGGTTCTTTAATGTTTCAAGCATTAGGAAGAAAGGAAGCGAGTGTTAGTTTTGCAACACTTAACTCTATAATCGATAATAAAGTTAAAAATGGCTTACCCCTAGAAGTAGTAAATGCTACAATTGGTTCACCAATAATCACAGATGGTATAGCACTTATTAAGGATGCTAAACACCCTAATGCAGGGAAATCTTTTATCGATTTTGCAGGGAGTGCTAAAGTACAATCTATGCTTGCAGTAGAATTTAATCGAATGCCTACAAACCCTGATGCACTTGCAACATCACCTAAATGGATGGGTGAAATTAAAATAAATCCAATGGATGTAAACTGGGCTGACCTAGCTGGAAAACAATCAGCTTGGATGCAACAATGGGATACAAATATTAAAGATAGTAAAAAAGATACAAAGTAATTGGCAATACTTAATCTCGAGAATATAAATAAAAAATTTGAACAACACCAGGTTCTAAAAAATATAAAGCTCTCTATTAACCAGGGAGAATTCTTTACATTTTTAGGACCTTCGGGTTGTGGTAAAACTACACTTTTACGTATTATAGCCGGTTTTGTTAACCCTGATGTTGGATCTGTAATTTTTGAAAACAGAGAGATTACAAGCCTAAGTGCAGAGAAAAGAGAGATAGGTATGGTTTTTCAAAACTATGCACTGTTTCCCTTTATGAATGTATTCGAAAACGTAGCCTATGGCTTAAGAATAAGACATGAAAAAAAGTGTAAAATAGAGACTCAAGTAAAAAAATATCTAAGTCTTGTTAATCTAGAAGGGTTTGAAAAGAGAGATGTTTCTGAACTCTCAGGAGGAGAACAGCAACGGGTTGCATTAGCCCGTTCCCTTGTATTAGAACCAAAACTACTCCTACTAGATGAACCTCTATCAAACCTAGATGCCAGGTTACGGGATAAGATGAGAACCGAATTAAAGGAGATTCAGAGAAAGTTAGGTATAACTACAATATTTGTTACCCACGATCAGACTGAAGCATTAACAATGTCCGATAGAATTGCCGTTTTTGATAAGGGTCAATGTGTACAGGTTGGATCACCCCATGAAATATATGCAGAACCTGTAAACTCTTTAGTTGCTAATTTTATTGGTGAGATGAACCTTATAGAGGCTACAATAGATAATAGTGAAGCAATAATATCCTCAACATTAACCCTTAAGCTACCTAACCAACAAAAGGGGTGCTATATAGCAATTAGGCCTCAGGATATTTTAATAAAAGACCATAATGATGCTCTTTCTAATACAGTAGAAGGTTTCATAGAAGAAATTAACCTAAACGGGGCTGTAATAGAGTATATAGTAAATGTTGAATCAATAAAATTCAAAGTGGTTACATTAAATAGACTTAATCTTAACAGTAGCTATACACTAGGAGAAAGGATATTTTTATATATCTCTCCCCAATCTATTAAGACGTTAATCAGATGAAAAAAGTAGTAATTACATCGATACTATTATGGGTATTATTTAGTTTTATACTCTTTCCCATGTTAAAAACCTTTCAGATAAGTTTAACAGGAGATAACGGTTTCTCCATTGTTAATTATATAGATTTTTTTTCTAATAAAGCTTATGTAATAGCATTAAAAAACTCTATAACAATAGGGTTAATAACGGTTTTAGTATGTGGAGTTATTGGGACTACCTTAGCTTTTTTAATTAACTTTATAGATATGCCCTTTAAAAATATAATAGACAAACTACTTATGCTACCAATAGTTTTACCAGGACTAATTATAGTTTTTGCATTTATGCAGCTATATGGAGAGAGTGGTATAATAACCAAATCAGTTCAGACCCTATTTAAACTGGATAAGCCCCCCTTTGCTCTATTAGGACTTAAGGGCATAATATTTATCCATGCCTACACCCAATATGTCTTTTTTTATATGAACGTCTCTTTAGCTATAAAGCAGATAGATCGTTGTGCTATTGATGCCGCTATAAATCTTGGCTCTACAAGGTGGCAGGTATTTACAAAAATTATTATTCCATTTACAAAACCCGCTTTAATAGCATCCGCTATTATAACCTTTATGACAGGTATTGGATCCTTCTCTGCTCCAAGTATTATTGGAGGTAGTTATAAGGTTATGACAACCCAGATTCTACTATCTAAAGCCAATAACTTTATGGATGTAGCAGCTACTCAAGTAGTAATTTTAACCCTAGTCTCTTTAACATACCTTGGAGTGTTACGTTATTATGAAAATAAAATAAAATTCAGATCCTCTGTAAAAAGCATAAAGATAAAACCCTATAAAGTTAAAAATAACTTTTTAAGAGGACTTTTATTACTCCTATTACTATTTTTAATACTCTCTATTCTTCTACCTGTTATTACTATAGTTGTTTTATCCTTTGTAAAACCGGGAACATGGATGATAGATATATATCCACGGGAGTTTTCACTGGATAATTATATAAGAATATTCCAAAAGTCCCGTTCCTTAGCCCCATTTATTAATAGTCTTTTTATGGCTCTAATAACAGCACTTATATCTATAGTTGTAGCTATCCCCGCTTCCTATATTATTGTAAAAACCAAGTCTAAGTTTAAACTTATTATTGAGTTACTAATTATGCTTCCCTGGGCTATACCATCTAGTGCTATTGCTATAAATATGATAAATGCATTTAATAAACCAACAGTTTTTAGTGGCAATAAAATCCTTGTAGGGACATTTATACTCCTACCCCTAGCCTACTTTGTTAGTCTCATTCCACTAATGTTTAGATCTACAACCATCTCTCTGCAACATTTAAATGATACCTATATAGAGGCCTCAAAAAGTCTTAAAGCTAACCACTTACAGACCTTTAGAAGAGTAATATTACCTTTAATTACACCAGGTGTTATAAGTGGTGTAATGCTTATTGTAATTCGAAGTATTGGAGAATATACAATCTCAGCATTTTTATACACAGTGCAAAATAGGCCTATATCCATAGCAATGGTCAATGGAATATTTGAATATGAAATTGGATTAACCATGGCCTATGGTTCACTAATTGTACTGCTAACCCTTTTAGCTAACTTACTAATTGGAAAACTATCTAAAAATTAAGGAGTAGGAATGAAAATTGATACAATTACAGATACATATAAAGAGTTTAGTGAAGATGTATATGGAAAAACAGAAAACTGTTTTTGGGTTTTAGATGGAGCCCTATCCTTAAGTAAAGCAAATTATACAGGGGCCTATAGTGATATAGTTTGGATGGTTAACTGGTGGAATAAATACTTATCCCTAAATATTGAACAGTTTAATAAAACCATAGTGACTATTTTAGAAGAGGGTGTGGATCTCTATAACAGGGAATTTAATCAGTATACGGATTATAAAAAACTCTCAAAACTAGACAGGTCCACTTCCGCTATAGTTGTTGTTAGAATTAATAACGGTATAGTAGAGTGTTTTGGCTTAGGTGATTGTGAAATAAATGTAAGAAATAAATATGGTGATATTGAAATACTAATTGATGAAAGTGTAGAAGACATGGATACAGAAGTAATCAATATGATTTTTAATAACAAAGAGCGTAAAAACAGAATAACTTTTAACGGTTACACCGATGAAGAACTGGTTAAGTTACAAAAAAATAGAATGAGAATAAATGAGAAAAATGGGTACTACATATTAGAGCATGAAAAAGATGCTATTAAAAATGGGAATTATAAGGAGTTTAAACTTAGTGATGTTAAGGACATAATACTAATGAGTGATGGTTATTCTGCAATATATAACAAGTATAAACAGTTAACCGTAGATGAGTTAATGGATAAATGTAATAAAGATGGTGTAAAATCGATTATCAAATTAATTCGGACACTAGAAGAGGATGATAGTAGCTTTAAAAAATATAAAAGACTTCGACAACATGACGATGCAACAGCTATATATATTAATATTTGAACCTTCTTATATATATGTGTATGATATATAGATGAAAACATCCTATTTAAGAACATTTATTGAAGTTGTTAACCTACAGAGTTTTTCAAAGGCAGCTGATAAGTTGTGTTTAACACAGCCTGCTATTACTAAACAGATAAAAAGCTTGGAAAAGGATTTTGGTATAGTTTTAATTATAAGAACTAACGACATTATTCTAACTAAAGAGGGTAAAGAATTTTATAAATACGCAACAACTATTCTTAACAAGGAGGAGGAACTTTACGCTAAATTTAGTAAGAATAACAGGGATTTATCAGGTAAACTAACAATATATTCAAGTTCACTTCCAGCTAACTATCTTTTAGATAAAATCCTATCTGATTTTTTAGACAAACATAACAATATTAACTTTCATATTAAAAAGACAGATTCTAAAGATGTATATGAGAAGGTTATATCCGGAGTTACAAATTTCGGATTTACCGGAATGAAATTAAATAAACCTAATATTGAATCTATTGAGATATCCAAAGACCAACTAGTTTTAGCTCTCTCAACCCAAAGAGCAACATCTCTACCCCAGGGGGAGATAAGTATAAAGACCCTATTAGAACAGGATTTTATTATAAGAGAGAATGGGTCAGCTACATTTAAAACCTTTGAAGAGGCACTTAAAAAAAAGAACTATACCCTAAATAATTTAAAAATAAAGGGAATAGTGGGGGATAATGAGATTATAAAAAAGATGATACTTAGGGGTGTAGGGGTCTCTGTAATGTCCAGATTATCCATAGAAAAAGAGATAAATGAGGGTTTAATCACCCCCCTTACAATTAAGGATATGGACTTACAACGAAGTGTTTACTACATCTATCATACCAAGAAGTATTTCACTCAGATAGAAAATAAGTTTAGAGAGTTTCTCCAGAAAGATGGTTCTACATACCTTAAATATTAAAAAAAGAAGTAGCCGAATTCCCACATAAATGAAATAATCGTAAAGAACTAATAAAAAAAGAAAGGATATTATTATGAGCGCTGAACACTATTTCCCTAAAAATTATAAATCACTTCTATCTTTAGAAGAGACAGAGAAGGCAATTGCAGAAATTAAAAACTTTTTTCAAACATATATGTCTGCCCAACTTAAATTAAGGAGAGTAACAGCTCCCCTATTTCTAGAAAGTAAAACAGGTTTAAACGATGATCTAAATGGAATTGAAAAACCAGTTTCATTTAAACCCTTAGGAATGGAGGGTGTAACTGCAGAGATAGTACAGTCACTAGCTAAATGGAAAAGAATGATGTTAGGAGATTACAAAATTGATCTTGGTTACGGAATTTTTACTGATATGAATGCTATTAGACCAGATGAAGAGCCTGATAATCTTCACTCCTACTATGTTGATCAGTGGGATTGGGAAATGGCTATAAAACAAGAGAATAGAAATATAGACTTTCTTAAAAAAATTGTTAAAAAGATCTACGCTACAATGTTAGCAACAGAATTTTTAGTATACGAAAGTTACCCAGAAATAAAACCTATCTTACCAGAGGATATAACATTTATCCATTCAGAAGAGCTTTGTAGAAAATATCCAGATCTATCACCATGTCAGAGAGAATCTGAAGTAGCAAAAGAGTTCGGAGCAGTATTTATTATAGGTATTGGAGGGAATCTCTCCGATGGGAAACCTCATGATGGTAGAGCCCCTGATTACGACGACTGGAGTACTCCTACTTCTAAGGACCAAAAAGGGTTAAACGGAGATATTATTTTGTGGAACCCAGTTTTAGAGAGAACATTTGAGATATCCTCTATGGGTATTCGGGTAAATGCAGAGGTTTTAGAGAAACAACTTAAAATAAAAGGTGCAGAGGATAGAAAAGAGCTTCTTTTTCATAAGCGTCTACTAAATGGTGATTTTCCAGACTCAGTTGGTGGTGGTATTGGCCAATCTAGACTCTGTATGTTTTTCCTAAGAAAGGCACATATTGGGGAAGTTCAATCTAGTTTATGGCCAGAGGACGTTATAAATAACTGTAAAAAGAACAATATTTACCTTATGTAATAACAGCTACAAAACATAATAGGTGGCAGTTCTATTTGTTATACTGCCACCCTATTTCTTATACATACTCTCTAATGTTAACTTTAAACTATGTTACATAATATATTTACTATTTAAATAGTGAAACCATTTTAGTCTTTTCTGCTAGTTTAACCATATCTTCTGTATAGTTATAATTTGGATCATAATTTTCAGCTGCCTTTACAATCTTTGGAAATATTTTTACCTCTGCTGCTGAGTTGATAAATGAATTACCTAACTGTAATGCGTAGCCTATAAGGGTATCTAGTTCATCTTGCTTATCATATGGCCTATACCATGTGGAGTAATTTTGTTTAGTATCTCCCCAGGGTCCTCTACAGATAGTTTTTATGCATTGAAAGGCGAGATTTTTTTAATAGCTATGTCTCTTAACTCATTAAAATCTTTATTATATTGTTCATTTCTCATTAAAGCGTAGTTGTAAGGGAGCAAAACCGACTCAAAATCAAACTCTTTTAAACTTCTAATGTGCATTTTGGGAACTACTAGTTCATGCCCTGTTACACCTAAATGCTTTGCTAACCCCTTCTCTTTAGCCTCTATAAATGCCTCTAGAGCTCCACCTTCACTATAGGTTTGTTGCCAATGATCCTCATCTATTAAAAGGTGCATTTGCCAAAGATCTATATGATCAGTATTTAGTTTATCTAGGGATCGATACAACTCTTCTAAAGCCTCTTTTTTACTTCTCTTCTCAGTTTTAGTTGCCAGAAAAAATTTATCTCTATACTTTTTAATCCACGGCCCTAGACGTAACTCAGACTTACCATAACTAGCTGCAGTATCTATATGGTTAATACCACTCTCTATTACATGTTCCATACATTTATCTGCTGTTAACTGATCTACATCGTAAAAAGCTGCAGCACCAAATAGTATCCTTGTCGATTTGTGTCCTGTATTACCAAAGTTTAATTTTTCCATTATATTCCCTCTACTTTTTACAATTATAGAACAATATATGTTTAAGGTCTAATATCTCTCTAGAGATTAGATAGTCATCACAAGTTTTACTTATTATATATTTCAAAGTATATATCATATATCCTATTTATTATTTTAATATTTAGTTTAATTCAATAGTGATATGGCTTATCTCACATTTATTTCTTACTTGATTGTAAAATTGTTTTTTATTAAATTCAGGTCCAGGTTTTATAGTAAGAATCAAAGCTTTACTAGTTTCGGATATTTGCCAAAGATGAAGATCAAAAATAGAAGATTTACTCTCTTCTAGTAATTTACTAATAATTTCATACTCCTTTTTACTTGGATAATAGTCTACTAGCAATTTACCACTTGAAACCAGTAAACCATGAGCCCACTTCAATATAACAATAGCCCCTAATATGGCAACTACTGCATCTGGCCAAATTTGGTCAAAATATTTTCCTAATAATAATGCAAAAATAGCAAGTATAGATGTTAATGCATCTGTTAAAACATGAATGTACGCAGCCCTTAAATTATGATCATGACTATGAGAGTGATTGTGTTCATGCCCCGAAGAACTCTGAGATAGAATAATGGCACTAATGACATTAACAACTAATCCTATTATAGCGACAAATATTGCTTGATTAAAAAGTATATTTTGTGGTGATATAATCCTATGTATAGCTTCATATATCATAAAAATGGCAGTTATTCCCAAGACTATAGAGTTTGAATATCCACCTAAAATACCAATTTTACCGGTTGAAAATTGGAAATTTGGATTTTTAAAATGATTTTTAGCTATTAAATATGCTATAAATGTAATAATTAATGCAAACGTATGAGTACCCATATGTATACCATCTGCAAGTAGTGACATTGAACCGGTTATTAAACCATATACAATCTCTGCTATCATAGTTATTAGGGTGAGAAGAACCACAATACCTGTACGCTTCATATTTTCTGAATTATTTATCATTTCTAAATCTTGATTACAAACTCTCATTTAATCTCCTACATTACTTCTTGTATTTTTTTAAGATTTCTAAAAAAAACCTCACACTCTTGGGGTTCAATTATATGAATAATATCTGCAATAAGATGGTCGTGCATATTGTGGTGATTATCATATTCTATTTGACCTTTTTCAGTTAATGCAATAAAATATGACCTTTTATCATCCTTATCAATAATTTTTCTAATATAATCCTTAGATAGCAAACGGTGTACCATAACTGTAAGAGTTCCTGTAGTAACACCTACAGTCAGAGCTAACTCTTTCATTCTTATTTTTTTATTATATCCAACAACTTCTAATAGATGCATTTGTGCTAAAGATATGTCCCTATTTGCTACAATACTATTTTCCCAGGATGACATACGTTCATAGAATTCGACTAATATATTGGAATATTTTTCATTCATAAAATTACCTTGACTATCAAACTATACGGCTTTACCTTGATTGTCAAGGTATTTTATTATCCTCTATAAATAAAAAATAATATAACGACCTAACTAATAACTCCCCTTAACTCAATTACTTAATAGTAAAGCTTGATATAGGATAAATAAAATAGTATTAATCAACTTTAAATTTTCCAACTTCCTTCATTAATGCTTCTATACTAGACTTATTATCATTAGTTAGTTCATTTACTTTTGTTACTGCTATACTTACTAAATCCTCTCCAGTTGTTATTTCGGATATTCCAGTGGTAATTTTTTCTGTAATGGAGTTCATATTAAACACTTCTTTAGAGACTTGTTCACTACTTCTTAGCATCTCTTGAGAATTAACTTGAACTTGTTGAGTAATATCATTAAGGGTACTTATAGCCTCTAGAACTTGTGTACTACCTGAGCTCTGCTCTTCCATAGCTCTTCTTATTCCTATTTCTTGTTCAGCAACTATGTCTACTTCTGATTGTATAATATCGAACTTATCTTGAACATTTTTTGTTGAGTTAGTTATCTCTTCTATAGAATCTTTGATTCTTTTAAGTACAACAGATACTGTTTTAGCCTTCTCATTTGAGTTTTCAGCTAACTTTCTAATCTCATCAGCCACAACTGCAAAGCCTTTTCCTGTATCTCCAGCATGTGCAGCTTCTATTGCGGCATTCATTGATAATAGGTTAGTTTGACTAGCAATATTTTGTATAACTAAACTAATTTCTAAAAGACCATCGGATTCTTCTGCTACTTTTAATATATCACTAGCAATATTATCTAAACCATTTCTACCAGAATTAGAAGACTCTTTGAGTTTTTTAATATTTATATCATTTTTAATCAGTGTCTGGGTAACACTACTAATATTAGCTATCATCTCTTCAATTGAAGCTGATGACTCAGTTACATTAGTTGACTGATCCTCAATAAGATAGTTTAGTGTCTCAATACTTATAGTAATTTTATCTATAGCTTCGCTTGTTCCTGTTACACTTAGCACCTGATTAGTTGTTAGCATATCTATTCTATTTATACTGTTATTTATATCGTTAATTTTAATTGCTGTTTCAGACATATTATTTGAAAGATTTAAAGCTACATTTTGTAATGATATTGATTGATTTTTAACAATTGCTATAAGCTTTCGAATCTTATCAAATGTTCTATTAAGATATATTACCATATCACCAATTTCATCTTTAGAACTAATAACTATTTCTTGGCTAAGATCTCCAGAACTCATAGCTGGTAAAAGATTTACTATTTTCCTTAAAGGCTTAGTAATTTGAACACCTAAAACAATTGAAATAACTATAGATATAGATATTCCAATTACAAGAATAATAATAATCCATGTTATAATACTTTTAATTGGATTATATATTTCATGTTCCCAGGCTGAAGAACATATAGACCACCCAAATTTGGGCGATGCTTGAAAGTATACTTGTTTCCACTTTCCTGTTTTTGGAGATATATATCTTATAAACCTTTTTTCTAAGTTAGAGTTTCGTTGTTCTATAATGTAATCAATAAAGTCTTCCTTCCCTAACCAATTTTGCCCTAAGACCGATTTATTTGGATGAATAATATATGTTCCATGTTTATCTAAAACAAAATAAAAACCTGTTTCACCTATGACTCTGTCTAATACAACTTTACTAATTTTTTCAAAATCTTTATCCATGTCCATTGTTTCAACTACATTAGTCAAGGTTGTTACCATGTTTTGAGATTCTGATTGAATCATTAAACGTATAGAATTACTTACAATAGCTAATATAATACCACCTGCAAGTGAAAATAACAGCGTAATTGTAAGCGTGAAAGAGAGAATTAAACGTGGTTTTATATACATAAATACTCCTACAAACTTTTCTTAGAACGATCTAATATAATTAAAGTATAGAGTAAATAAAACTTCAATAAAATAAAACTATTTAATATAATCCTATTACATACCTATGTGTTTATCTGTTATAAATAAAATTTAGGGAAACTATTCTCAAAATAAATCCTGATACATAAAAAAAGCGGCCAATGATTTAATTAGCCGCTTTATCATACTACATACCTTTTTCTATTACATTAATAATATATGGCCTTAACTCATGAGTTTTAATAATATCATCAATTGAACCAACGGATTTAGCCCTCTCTACTGAGTGTACTGAATCAAAATTCTGACTCTGTTCACTCTGTTTTTCGTTTTTAACCCTATTAAACAGGGTATTATAATCCTTTTTACTTAAGTTCCCAGATTCAAAATCTGCTTTAGCCTCTAAAATACGTGGATCATTACTTGTAGCTGTTAATACCTTTTTAGGGAATATTACAGCTGCAGCAGGAGCACCACCAATAACAGAAGCGTAGGAACCCTCTAGGGCTGCGGATCTTAGGTTTGGATTTAAAGATTTTGAGAAAACAACATAGGCCCCTCCGTGGTATCTTGCAACAACTACAAAACTAATTGGACCTTTAAAGTTAACAACAGCTCTACCAATCTCTGCCCCATACTCTAACTGTAATTTTCTTAAAGACTCAGGGGAGCCATCAAATCCTGAGAGGTTTGCAACAATTACCAGTGGAAGATGTCCACTAAAAGCGTTAATACCCCTTGCAATCTTTTTAGATGACATTGGAAATAGTGTACCACCAGACCAACTATCTGGACCGTCAAATGGTACTTCCCCAATTCTAGAGAGGTTTCTTGACTCGATTCCTATCATTCCTACTGAGTATCCCCCCATTTGGGTTTCCCACACAATTGAAGTATCAGAGTCTTTAAGGTTTCTCCATCTTTCACAGTAGTCTGCATCCTTATCTACTAGGGATCCCATAACCTGTCTTATATCAAATGGTTTTTTCCTCTCTGGATTCTTCTCAAAACTAAAGATATCTCCAATAGTTTCAAAACCCTGATCTAAAAAATCCCTATAAGGCTCTTTTGCAACATCCCTATCCACAGGGTCGTTTGTTACTTTACGTGAAGGGTATTTATTACCAGATGGAACATAGGTATATCTGTAGTGACTAAATAGATAATTATACGCCTCTACAAGATTTGAAACTCTAACTTGGGCTTGACCGTTTGGTCCCATTATCTTCTCAGCACCACCAATATCTAAGTTATTCTCCCCAGAAACAGATCCTGAAAAATCTAAGGCTTTTTTACCTGTTAACAGTAAAGCTCCATCATCTGTCATTATTAATAGCCCCCTAGTATGCATTAACATTGTAGCCTCTGCATTCCAGTAGGACTGGGCACCAACATTTATACCTGGAACTATAATATTTATCTCGCCCCCATTTTGGGTAAAATTAACTATCTTTCTTAAAGTAGTACCTGTCCAATCTAGGTTTTCAGTACCACTGTCCATAGTTATTTTTGCTCCGGATGATATTGCAACCCACTCAATAGGAAGCTTTTTCTCATCTGCTAGGTCAATTGCAGCATTTATTCTCCTACACTCTGGTTCAGAAAGGGAACCTAAATCCTTTGAAGGGTCGGATATTATAATAACCCTTTTTAGACTCTCTTCCATAAAGGTTACCCTATTACTAATTATACCAAAAACTACATTAGCTTGGTTTTCCCCAGGTTCCCGACCGTTACAAGAGATGGTCTCCTGCTCTCCATTATTGTCTATAGTTATATCAAACTCTTGGAACTGTCCAGATTTTATAGCCGAATCCATGGATTTAGAACTAGTAAGTAGTTTAATAAACTCATAGGGATAAACAGAGTTTCGCTGTCTAGCTACTACAGCCCTTGAAACATAGTTGTTGTAACTCTGTAATAACTCTTCTGAAGGTGTTCTCTGTCTAAGATTAAATTTGTCATCGGATACAATTGTGTAATTAAGCTCAATCTCCCGTATAGCCTCTTCACTCCACCTTTTACGAACAGAGTAGATAACAAGCTTCTCTAAACCTAGATCATGGGTTAAAGGTAGAAGTTTTTTACTATAACCCTGTAGATCCTTATAGCCAACTTCTAATAAAGTTCTATTATGAATAATAATCCTATTCCATACTAATCTATATTTATACCCCATTTGGGCTGATCTCATAGAGTTTATAAGGTCAATTAATCTACCCTCCAGGAATACCATTCGTTGAAGATTACCCTCATCGTCTATCTCCATCTCTGTTCCAGCTATATCAACATAACCTAAAAGTCTAACATCCTTAGGGTTATCTTTAGCTGTAGCTTCTAATAAGAAGATATTTTCCTGTCTATATAACATTTTAACACTAAAGTTTCTTAACCTATATATTCTTAACTCTCTATACTGTAGTGGGCTAAAATCCCTATGTAGAGTATTCTCTTCCCATTTTGAGTTAAAGTTATAACTTCTAAAATTCCATATGTTATCTTTTAAATTACCAATAGAAACAGTTAAACCACTTAAACCTTTAACTTCCTCTATTTTAGAAAATAGGGAGTCATCTGCGTCTTTAGTTAAAAAGATAACTTCTGATAAACCCTTTAAACTAGTAATATCTAAAAGGTCATAGGCACCCTTTTCTAATAAAATTACTCCACTACTTACAGAGCTGTTATTACTATTTACAACAGCACATCTATTTCCTAAAACATCAATATTATAAGTGGAAGATATATCCCTATCTCTATTAAGTTTATGGGCTATAAGAGGTAAGATAACATCTCTTTTACTATCACTTTCATAGGCTCTATTAACTAACTCTCTTAACATCATAGATCCACTATTGGAAACTTTACTTATATCTTCGTTATTAATATTATCTGCATCAATATCATCTAATAGTTCATGTAGGTTTTCTAATTTAATAGTTTCATACAGGTCTCTTCTAGACTTATCTAGTAAGTGATAACGGGCATGGAATGCTGCATCAGTTAGAGATATATTAGATGACCTACTAATGTAAATTAATCTATTTAACTCAGATTTAACCCTACTAGTCTGTTCCTTAGTAATTCCTAGTTTAGCAAGAGTTGAAAGTAGTACTTTTAATATCTCCTGCTTCTTATTTAATAGGCCATGGGATCTAAAAATATTAAATAGAGCCCTCTCTTGTTGTATTTTTATATCCTTATTAATACTTGGGTATAGTTTAAATGCCTTATCTAGATCATCTAAAAACCTCTGGGGAAGTCCCTTCTCCCTATCATCGAACCTTCTAAAATAGTGCATTAATAGCTCAGGATATGTCATAGGTCTTGCAAGGGAACTATCTACAACCTCGGTGGGAATAAATAACCCTTCAATACTGTTATAGAATTCAACTAGATCTAGAATTGTATCAACTAAGTCCTCATTATTACCAGCAACTAGGGTTGATATTTTTTCACTCTCTAAAACATCCTGATCAAAACCTAAAAAGAGACCATGTAAGCTTCTTTTTATCATTAAATCACTACTCTCTATTGATTCAAAGCCATTAAATGTTACCGGTTTAATACTATTAAGTCCCTCTCCTATACTATCTTTCTCTGATTCTAGTTGAACTAAGGGCTGTCCAGCTGCAACTTGAGCTCCATCATCTATACATATCTCTGTAATAATACCATCTGCAGGAGCTTCTATAATCATCTCCATTTTCATGGCTTCCAGGACTAATAAAATATCACCTTTTTTAATCTTCTGACCAACTTCTAAATTAATAGATAAAACAATAGCAGGAGATGGAGAGCTTACATATCCTCCATTATCAGACTCTAAAATAACAGGAGTCCCGTCTACTTCACACTGTAAAACATCTCCCCTTGGAACCATAAGAATATTAACACGACCACCCTTTAAATATAGTGTTCTTTCACTATCATTACTAATATATTTACAGTGGATAATATCCTTGTCTAATTTAAGTTCAAAGTAATTCTGTGCTAACTCTTTAACAAAAAAAGTATAACTATTACCTTGGGCAGAGAGTATAACCTCAGATCCTTCTGCTTTAGGTAGATTTCTAGGTCTTCCACTTTTTGCTAACTGCTCACTAAAGTTTAAAAAATCCCTCTCTTTCTGGTCTAGATAAAACTCCACAGCTCCAGCAATAAGTGCTTTCTTAACTATAGAACTATCCTGGACTAGAATACGACTCTCTAATAACTCTTCCACATAACCTGTATGAACAGAGCCGGATAGGATTTCTGGTTTATTAAGTAGTTCAAGTAGAAAACTTCTATTTGTAGTTCCATCTTTAATTCGTATTTTCATCTCGTTTAAAGCACGTTTTAATCTACTAACAGCCTCTTCCCTACTATTCCCTTGGGCAATAACCTTTGCAACCATAGAATCAAAATCTGAAGGAATATCAGATCCCTCTTCAATTCCAGAGTCAACTCTTATTCCTGGTCCTGCCGGAGCTTTAAAAAGATTAACTAGCCCTGGTGCTGGATTAAAATCCCTCTCAGGATCCTCGGCGTTAAGTCTAACCTCCATAACATGACCCCTTGGAGTTCTATCTGACCAGTCAACAACTAAACCTCTAGCTACATCGATCTGTCCCTTAACAAGGTCAATACCGTATAGAGTCTCGGTTATAGGGTGCTCTACCTGGAGCCTAGTATTAACCTCCATAAAGAAGAAACGGTTACTTTTTAAATCAAAAAGGTACTCAACAGTTCCAGCTCCAACATAACCAGCTGCTTTTATTAGTCTTGCTGCAGCCTCCTCCATATCCCTTATTAGATTAGGGTCCATATTAGCTGGTGGTGTCTCTTCAATTATTTTCTGATTTTTTCTCTGTATAGAGCAATCCCTAACACCAAAGGTATTAACATTTCCATGGGAGTCAGCCAATACCTGTACCTCTAAGTGCCTACCCTTCTGGACTAAATACTCAATAAAAACAATAGAATTCCCAGTAATACGGAGTGTCTCATCCTGGGCGGATTTATACTGGGTTGCTAACTCTTTAGGGGTCCTAACAAACCTTATTCCCCGTCCTCCACCAGCATTTGATGCTTTAACAATTACCGGGTAACCGATCTGCTCTGAAACAACCTTAGCTTCTTCTAAGGTATCTACCGACTTTTTACTCCATGGAAGTATAGGAACATTTGCACTATCTGCTAAATCCTTGGCCTGGATTTTATCTCCAAGTGTTGCCATTGCTTTACTTGATGGCCCCATAAAAATAATTCCAGCTTTTTCAATCTTCTCTGTAAATGGGGCATCCTCTGAAACAAAACCCCAACCAACCCATATAGCATCACACTTACTTTTAGTTAATCCCTGTAGAATAAGTTCATGATCAAGGTAGGGACTTTTCTGCTTTCCTGGATAAAGGGATAGGGATGATAGGGCTAAACTCTCATCAGCCTGTTTTACAAAGGGAGCATACTCCTCTTTATCAATATAAAAAGCTACAGTTGTTAGTGTTGTGTTATTTTGGGCATTATACTCTTTTACTGCTCTAATAAATCTAAGCGCAGCCTCACCCCTATTTATAATTCCTATTTTTGCATTATCATTTAATTTCATGGATAAAACCTCCAAAGTCATATATCTAAATTTAATAAATCATATTAATAATTATAATTGATAAGTATATATATATTTATTAATTACACAACACAAAAAACGTCAATATAAATAATTTTATCTGAAATAAGGTCTTTTTTATTATATATAGTACGGTTTTAGTATCTAAGTTTTACTTCTGTTACTTGAGTAGTAGCATCTATTAGTAAGTCCTTAATTTTTATCACTCCATATGCTGGTATAAATTACGATATATTAAACGCAACTTATGGTGGCCAATTTGGTTTTAGAATACAACTTTAAAAATAGATAAAGGGTTCATTTGGACCCTTTATCTTAAGACCTTTTTTAGTCCAGCTTGATTTATTGTGTTATAACATTAGTTTCTAATTTAAACCAAGATTATCATTCTACAACTTCTTTTTTATTCTTTTTCCTACATGATAATGCTAGTTCAATATAACTTAATGTAAAATTACTATTTATTTATAGACCCAACGCCCCTTTTGTCAGGATATTCAACTAATCCATTTTCATACTTAGCAAAACGTTTTTGGTTAATATCATGACAAATTTCAAAATTTGAAAACGGCCATCCGCCAAAATAGTCTTCTTTGTAATCATTATAGGCTTGGAATATTTCGTCTTCTGTTGTCATAACAAAAGGACCGCGGCTAATAATAGGCTCAGGAATAGGTTCTGCCTCTAATAGCAGAACCTTAGCAGGAACTGCCCCCTTGTTCTGAATTATTGTTTCACTATCTGGAGTTACAAAGGCGTAAGCAGTATTAGAAAAAAGTTGATCATCTAATAATAATTTTTCTCCATTGTAAAAATATAAAGATCTATTAATTGTAGATTTACCCTGGGGAATGTTATAGGATGCACCAGGCTCTAACTCTATTATTTGAATAGAAGTGTGGTGGTTTTTATCCCTTGCCCATGAATCTATAGGAGGTTTAGGAGGAATTTCACCACCTAATTCACCGGCTATAACAGTTATAGTAACCTTTAAACCAGTTTTATCAGTTAAAGTAACAACTGGAATATCTTCTTTCCAGAGCATTTTATACCCTGGTTTTACCATTCGATGTTTACTATCAAGGCTTAACCAGATCTGAAAGAGTTCTAAAGGATTATCCTTATTAGTTTCAATAAGTGGAAACATTTCTGAATGTTGAAGTCCTCTTCCTGCAGTCATCCATTGCACATCTCCATTTTGATACCTACCCTTGGATCCTAGCCCATCTGTATGGTCCACCGTCCCCTTTAATACTACCGTAACTGTTTCAAAACCACGGTGAGGATGTGCTGGGAAACCAGGAACTTCTCTGCCATGATACATACGCCAACTGGAGTCCCTATCAAAATCCCCCCCGTTATTAAGTTCTTTTTTTATTATAGGTCTTAATTTACCATCTCCTGCTGGGTATTTATCTACATGATACATTGTGGTAACAAAAGGATTCTGGGTCTTTAAAACAAACCCAATACCACCGCTTTCCATAATCATATTTACTCCTTATATTATCCCAATAAACTTTAAATTTAGGATTATACAGTAATAAGAGTAGTATTGATTATTGTAATTATCAAATTTACTATTTATATATATCCATATAGAGTTCAGAGGGTTTATACACCATTGGTATTCTATTTTTTAGTATATTTCCATATTATTGTTAAAATGAGGATGTAATTATGAGAGATTCAGAAGTTGTAAAAAGATTTATAAATTATATTAAAATTAATACCCAATCCTGTGAGGATTCAGAAACATGTCCATCGACAAAGAGCCAATTAGATTTAGCACATCTACTAGAGAAAGAGTTAAATGAACTACACTTAAGGGATGTTTCTGTAGATGAGAATGGATATGTAATAGCAGAACTACCAGCTAATACGGATAAAAAACTCCCAGTTATTGGCTTTATAGCTCATATGGATACTGCTCCAGATATGTCTGGATTAAATGTTAAACCAAAGTTTAATCATAACTACAATGGGAATGATATTGTTTTAAATGTTGATAAGGGTATTATCTTATCCCCCAAAAATTTTCCCGAGATGAAAAACTATATTGGTGATACTTTAATAACCACCGATGGGACAACACTTTTAGGTGCTGATGATAAAGCTGGTATAGCTGAGATTATGACAGCAATTAAATATTTAATTGAGCATCCTGAAATAGAACACGGAACTATAAAAATTGGATTTACTCCTGATGAAGAGATTGGACAGGGTGCAGATAAATTTAATATAAAAAAATTCGCTGCGGATTACGCCTATACTGTTGATGGTGGGGAGATTGGAGAGCTAGAGTATGAAAACTTTAATGCTGCTGAAGGGATTATAGTGGTTCATGGAACAAATGTTCACCCAGGGTCAGCAAAAAACAAAATGGTCAACTCAATTGAAATCGCAGGAGAGTTAAATAGTCTACTACCGGCTGACCAGAAGCCAGAATATACAGATAATTATGAAGGATTTTTCCACCTTCATACCTTTAATGGTACAGTAGAAGAGAGTAAATTAAAATATATAATAAGAGATCATGATATGGAGAAATTTGCTTTTAAAAAGGATCTTTTAATCGGAGCAGTTGATTTTATAAATAAAAAATATGGTAATATAGTAAGTATCAAAATTAAGGATCAATATTATAATATGAGAGAGAAAATAGTTCCTTTTTTCAATATTGTAAAAATAGCACAAAAAGCCATGAAAGAGGTAGGTGTTACCCCAATTATTAAACCTGTTCGGGGAGGTACAGATGGAGCAAGACTATCATATATGGGTCTTCCCACTCCTAATATATTTACAGGGGGCCACAATTTTCATGGGAAATACGAATATATACCAGTTAGTTCAATGGAAAAGAGCGTTGAAGTAATAATAAAAATTGTAGAGCTTACTAAATAGAGTAGTAAATATAAATAGTGTTATAGAGGGAGTTTTTATCATCATTTGAAAAAGTATTTATAACCCGGAACTAAAATTTATACACCATAGAGTAGCTGCAGTGGCATCTCTAAATTTGTTTTAGTTAATAACTCTTTATTGGTAAAAATCTCTATATTAGAGCCGTCTGCAACAACCTCCCCCTTATATAGAACAATTACCCTATTGCATACTTCATAAGCCATATCCATATCGTGGGTTGTTATTAAAAAAGTCTCCTGTCTATTATTAAGTAGATTAATTAGTTTTCTTCTAGATTTAGGGTCTAATCCCACTGTTGGTTCATCTAGTACAAGAAGTTCTGGTTCATTTGATAGTGCTACAGCTAATGAGACTACTCTTTTTTCACCACCAGAGAGCTTATAACTAGGTTTATCAATTAATTCTTCCCCATTTACATCTAATAAAACCTTATCCGCTATCTCTCTACACTTATCTTCTGGTATCTTCTTCTGTTTTGCAGTAAATACAATGTTATCATACACTGTAGGCATAAAGAGTTGATTATCAGGGTCCTGGAAGCCGTAACCAATTTTGTCTCTAACTCTACTAAGACTTTTTTTATTTAACAATATATCATTAAAAAGAATCTCTCCATATAACGGGTTAAGTAGGCCTAATAGTAGTTTTAGTAGTGTGGACTTTCCAGCACCATTTGCACCAATAATACCAACTTTTTCATTTTTAAATATTGTTAAATCTAAATTCTTTATCTGATAACCCTGGTTATCGTAACTATAATTTACACTTTTAAACTCAACTATAGGTTTATTCACTATCTATATCCATCCCTCTAATTAACATAGCCTGATAAATGCTCTCGGATCTAATATAAGATCGAATTATAATTTGTCCAACTAATGATCCCCAACTTGAGATATGCAGTCCTTTTTCACTATTAACCCTAAGACTATAAGCCTCTATGGTTTTACCACACTCTTCTAGAAGTATAAATATGTAACGATAGATTAAAAAGAAAAGGAAAACTAGAGGTTTAGGGATTTTCAAAAAATTGAAAGCTTTAACTAGGTCTCTTAGGGGTGTAGTAGATACTAAAAGCAGTGTCATAGATATAGTAAACAGGGATTTTAAAATTATTGTAAAAAGGGAGATTGTGCCACTTAAAAAACTACTATCAAGTACTGGGTTTAATATACCTAATGAACAGCTGAAAATAAGAGGAAGAAAAAGTTTACTAATAAACTCCTTCCCATTTATCTCTGATATAAAAAAAATAGTAGTCGGAATTATACCGACTACTATTACTAAAGAGATATTATACTTACCAATAGAAGTTACAAACAGAGTGTATAATAAAACAGAGACTACCTTTATTTCAGGATAAACTCTATGTACTACACTATCTCTATTAGCATACTTTTCTAACTGGGTTAGATCTGCAATACTCCTTATAAACTTATTCATTCCTTAGTTTTCGTTTCCTATATAACAGACCCATTAGAAATACTGATGTAAAAACAATTAAGCTTCCAGTTAAACCGGAAACAGATGTTCCAATATCACTACTTGATTTTTTAAAACCATAATCTGGAAACAGTGCAAGTTCGCCCTGTTTATCACTTAACCTAGATACTTTTTCATTTAGAAATGGGATCTCTTTTTCACCAACTATTTTTTCAATTGCCCACTCTAATCCATCAGGGTGACTTGAGGCAAAAATTGAGATAAAACCTGCAATAACTACTGTACTAATAGCAAACATTATAAAAACTCTTCTAGTATTACGACTCTTTTTAGGAAGCTCATATATTACGCTATTATTATTAATTACTAGGTACTTAACTATAACACCTGTTATTACTCCCTCGACTAATCCAATTAGTATATGAATCCCCTGCATTAGGGATAAAAACTCAATAAAAGGAAGATCTGTTCTACCTGATAAAGTAGTTTGGAGAACAACCCCAAAAGAGCCTAGTTGCAGTCCAATAATAGAGGCAACAATAGAGCCTAAAATAACTCTTTTAATTTTTTTATTATCCCTGTCGAATTTTGTTAATAGTCTAAAGATAAAGGGATAAGCAACAAAACATGTAAAAAACCCTAAATTAAACAGTGTACATCCATAGGCTATAAGACCTCCATCACCAAAAAATAGAGCTTGTATAAGTAGAACTATTGCCAATGTTAAAAAAGCGGCGTATGGCCCTAAAACAATAGAGAGTAGTAGCCCTCCCCCTATGTGACCACTAGATCCAGTTCCAGGTATTGTAAAATTTATCATTTGAAATGCAAAAATAAATGCTCCCATAATCGCCATTAAAGGGATTTTTGAAGTTATATCCTCTTTCATTTTATCTAAAGAGTACTTGCCTACTCCAATACTAGAAATTAACATTACTCCCCCAACAACAGGGGTTATTAAAGCATCACTCATGTGCATATATATTCTCCTACATGTTTTTATATAATTTGATCTTGTTATATTTATTAACTAAATAGCTTTTTTAAAGTATTTAGTGTGTCCATAAATCTCCTGTGTTAAAGGATTTTTCTTTCTTTTAACTATGGTATAAATCATATAGCTAAATACACCAAGATTGAATGTTATAGATATAATACTAATTACCTGCCACATTATTGGTTTATATACAGGCACTATTTGGAATAATTCACTACTCTGATAATCGAAACTTAAAGAGAATATAGCGTAGAGTACTAATATTTGGGCTCTATGTTGTAACCAAGCACCTCTTTTAAAAATGTATTCAGCTAAAACAGCTGCAATTAATATTGCAAATCCTGCATACATAGACCTTGTGGAGATACAGTTATAAACATAGGCGAAGTTCCATAGAGTATACCCCCATATATATAGCCATGTCATATCTGGCCATATCATATCCTTAGATTTTGACTTAGATACTTTAATCCCTACAAAACCTGTTAAAGTTACAATGGTTAGTATACCTGCAATACCGTTTAGAATATTCCAATACCCACCTAATATTACAATTCCTCCAGCATCTGTGGTCATTGTGGCATAGGTTGCATATACCTCAAACTCCCTAAAAATAGCCTCTGCAATATTTAGGGATAATATAGTCCCAGGAAAAATTGTTGCAAATTTCCCCCCTCCTAACTTAGTAAATCTAATAAGTAAAAAACCATACACTCCTATTAAGGCTGATATAACCTTTACCCATCCAAACCAAGTCTTTCCTGTAGGGGAACCTAATGGTCCAATAAAAACCAATAAAGCCATTACTACAGGTAATACACAGAATATAATTATAGATGATAGCTTTGATCTTCTTGCAACCTCATTTATCCCAACCCAAAAACCGATAAAAATTAGAAGAGTTATAATACTACCAAAAGTATATCCCTCATAAAATAATCCCATACTTTCCTCCATTTATATTTTTTATTAACAAGCTAAAATCTCTTTAATATTGAACTCCTGCCCAGACTTTAATTCATACTTCTTACTGTTACATTTAGGGCATGTTTTTTGGTGTTCAATAATATTATATAGCTCCATACAATCCCCACACTGGGCGATTGCAGGGAGAGTTTCAATCTCTAATTCTGTATCTACATATGCAGTGTCATCCACAGCTGCAGGATAACACTCCTGTATAAATCGTGGGATAGCCTGGGATAATTGACCTATCTCAAGAACAATTTTTTCCACCTTAGTTATACCGTTTGTTACAACAAAATCATCAACAATTTTTATTACCTCATAAACTATTCCTAATTCATGCATAGGTCCTACCTTGTAGCTGTAAATGGATTTAATTTATTTGCTACAATTTTAACTTTTCTACCAAGTACGTTTTTAATAACTGTTTTAGGAAGATCATCAATTTCATAACCTATAACATCGTGTACTCTTTCAAGTTTAATTGCATCAAACTTACATTTAAGGGTACAGGCTCCACAACCAACACATAGATACTCATCTGTTTTTGTAGCTCCACACCCTAAGCATCTAGCACTCTCTTTTTTAATCTGCTCCTCTGTTAATAGACCTCTTAAATCCTTAAATGTTGTTTTAGCAACTTTTCCATCAACATGCTCTATTTTTTGCCTCGATGTTCCATCATAACCATTAATTTGTGCTAAATTATCCTTATCAAACATCTTGTATGAGTGGTTGTCTCTACCAAAAACCAGGGATTGGCCATGTTGAACAAATCTATGAATAGATACAGCTCCCTCTTTACCTGCTGCTATAGCATCTATTGCAAATCTAGGGCCACTAGCTACATCTCCACCGGCAAAAATATCCTCTACAGAGCTCTGTAGTGTAATATTATTAACTTCGATTGTATTTCTATTGGTTAACAATACATTTTCACCCTTAAAAAGATCACCATAATTGAAAGTTTGACCAACAGATAATAGAACATAGTCACACTCTACTGTTTTAATATCACTTTCATCGTATTTTGGATTAAACCTACCATCAGTATCAAATAGGGAGATACACTTTTTGAACTCTATGCCAGTTACCTTCCCATCTTTAGTTAATACCTTTGTAGGTCCGTAGGAGTTATTAACATTAATATCTTCATCTATAGCTTCATTAACCTCTTCCACATGGGCAGGCATCCCATCCCTAGACTCTAAACAGAAGATATCTGTACTATTTACGCTACTAAGTCTAACAGCGGTTCTAGCAACATCTATGGCAACATTTCCACCACCGATAACAACAACTCTTCCCTTAACACCTGTTTCTCTACCTAGGTTAACATCCCTTAAAAAATCAACTCCACTAACTACTTCATTAGACTCTTCACCTTCTAGACCCAGTTTACGTCCAGACTGGGCACCTATAGCCACATAAAAAGCTCTGTAGTCCTGATCTCGTAACTGGGCAATAGTAATATCCTTACCTACCACTACACCAGTTTGAAACTTAACTCCCATATCCTTTAAAACATCTATCTCTGCATTAATAACATCTTTTTCTAATCGATAAGAAGGTATACCAAGGGTTAACATTCCACCTAGCTTTTCCTCTTTTTCAAATATAGTTACATCATAACCATCTATAGATAAATCATAGGCACATGTTAAACCTGAAGGTCCCCCACCAATAATTGCTATTTTCTTATCACTATAGTTATGTCTCTTTCTAGGTGTATATCGTGTATCCTTATTAAGATCCTGTTCTGCTATAAACTTTTTAATATCATCTACTGCAACAGCCTCATCAATATCCCCTCTAGTACAATCCTCTTCACAAAGTCTAGGACAGATTCTTCCACAAACAGCAGGTAATGGGTTATGTTTTTTAATAAGTTCCAACGCCTCGCTATATTTACCCTGGGATGCAAGCTTAACATAACCTTGTACAGGAATATGAGCTGGACAGTTTGTTATACATGGGGCAGTACCAGACTCCATAGAGTTTTTACGATTAACCCTATAGTCTGTATTCCACTTCTCTTCTGGCCACTCTGTATTTTTAGGTGTTACTTTTGTAATTACCTCATCAATAACCTCTTTAGAGCATAGTTTCTGACCTAAACGAAGAGCATTTGTAGGACAAACATCTACACACTCTCCACAGGCTACACAGTTTGACTCATCTACCTTTGATTTATAGTTAGATCTAACAATGTCATTATTAACAAACTCATTTGCAAGTCTCATAGCATAACAACCACAACCACAACAGTTACAGATAGCGTGGGTATGACCTAAACCATCTAAGTTAGGAACAGAGTGCATAAGACCGTTATCCTCTGCTCTTTTAATTATATCAAATGCCTCTTCCTTGGAGATCTCTCTACCACGGTTTGTTTTAATATAATACTCAGCAGCGTGGTCTAACTGGATACACATATCCTCTTTTAAGTGACCACAACCCTCACCCATTGCCTCTCTAGATGTTCTACAAGAACAGTCAGACACAGAAAAAACCGTAGCTTCATTTAAATAACTAGATAACTCCTCGTAGGAGGCTCTTCTTGAGTTCCCATCTATTGATCTCTCAATAGGCAGAACCCTCATAGGTCCACCACCTACAGGCATAATACCAGCAGCTGCTGGTCCACGTTTTGACCCAAAGTAGTAGAAGGCCTCTGCAACCTCTGGGAATTTCTCAACTAGCTCCTTATTGTTATTGATCATCTCTAAGTGACCAGGTACAAATATATCCTGCCAATACATGTCCACACCATCTACAGTGTTAACAAATGCAACACCTGCCCATGCAATATAATCTAGAGCTTCTTTAACCTTTTCATAGGGTTCCCCTGAGCTTTTAACAACATCATGGGCACTAACTTTCTCTCTAAACTTAAGGTGCATAGCAATCTCTGCTTGATACTTATTTAGAATAGGCTCTAATGCGTAGTACTCAGGACCAAAGGGTATAGCCTCCCGGGATGTACCAGCCTTTGTTCTACCAATCTTATTGGCAAGATCCAATATCTCTTGTCGATAAACTCTACCATCAACATCAGCCCAATTAAGTGCGAAATTAAACCTTGTTGATTTATTAAAATTTGTTTTCTCTACTTTTCTAGCCACTCTATTTATCCCCACCTATCTCTTTTTTAATCCAATTAGCCCAATCTTCTACACCCTCTGTTGTTTTAGCTGAAATTGGAAATATTAATATATCTTTATTTAATTTTCTAACCCTCTTCTCAAGTAGATCAAAGTCAAAATCGAAATGTTCAATTGCATCAATTTTATTTACAATTAAAACATCAACCTTACCAAATATTTTAGGATACTTAAGTGGTTTATCATCCCCTTCTGGAACACTTAAAATTGCAACATTTTTCATTGCCCCTGTATCGTATCCTGCAGGGCAGATAAGGTTACCAATATTCTCTAAAAATACTAAGTCCAGCCCATCTACTCCCAGCTCATCTAATCCCTGTTTAGTCATTGTTGAGTCTAAATGACAAAGCCCTCCAGTATGTAGCTGTATAGCTTTTGCTCCAGCATTCTGTACTGCAACTGCATCTACATCAGAATCTACATCAGCCTCCATAACACCAATTTTAAATTGATCCTTTAAGATTTTTATGGTACTTACTAGTGTTGTTGTCTTTCCACTACCTGGAGAAGACATAATATTTATTAAAAAAGTCCCCTTACGTCTTAACTCTTCTCTAGTTAACTCTGCAACTTTTAAATTATCCTCATGAATATTTTTTTTAATGGTAAAAACCTTTAATTCACCCAAATTAATATACCCCCCACGCCATCAATTATTTTGATATTAACAGTAGATTTTAAGAGTCGCAACTTTAGATTTTACCCACAAATTCAGAGATAAGAACTTTAGCAATCTGTTTACATTTATTAAAATAGATAAAAATATACTTTATTTCCATTTTTGATTCTAAAAACTGTGTAGAGATGGGTTTTAAACTCATTTTTTTAATATTTAGTGTAAACAGATATATAAAGTAAACTTTTTATACCTAAATTTTAATATTGCTATAATTGTTATTGCAATCTAATATATGTTTAGATATTAAGTTTGAGGAAAGTATATAGTTTGCAAAAAGAGTTAAAACTTAAAATTATTTCAGAATCTATAAATAATGGTGTTACTGTAACTTGTAAAAAATATAGTATCTCTAGAACTGTTTACTATAGGTGGTTAAAACGGTACCAGAGAATGGGTGTTGAGGGCCTAGAAGATATAAAAAAAGATTTTACTCCATCAAATAAAACATCTTTAGGAATAGAGAGAACTATTCTTGACCTAGTTAAAATATACCCTAGTTATGGACCAAAGGCACTTAACTATCTTCTTGAGGAGTTAGGTCATAAAATAAGTGTCTCTGCAGTATATAATGTTTTAAAAAGATATCAACTTTCCAATAAACATAAACGAATTCAGTTCTCAAAAAAACGAGAGCAAGTAGTAATACATAGCCTTCCTCCTATTTCCCAATTAAATAGTGGTGAGTGTTGGATATTCTGGATAACAGATATTGGAGGGTTTGAGACATATAAAAAAGGGTATACATATACTCTCTTTGATCTTAAAAGTAGAATTGCCTGTAGTAGGATTTATCCAGATCTATCATTTAATAACTTCGAGGAAGTTTTAGCTTCGGTAGCGCTATCTGTTGCTACTAGCTTAGAACTTAAAATTTCATATCTCTGCTTTTTTAATAACTGTAAAATTTTAAAGAGATTCCCCAACTCGTTTAAAGGCAAAATTTACGCAATGTTAAAAAAACATGGAAGAAATGTTAAAGTGGATTTTTTAAAGGATTATAGCGATCTAGAAACAGTAATTAGATACAAGGAGGATTATAATAGACAGTTATTAACAACACTGTTACACTCCTTTAATAGTGGAAAGAGTCTTGGTGATACAAAAAAAGATTTAAGAAATTTTATAAAAGATTACAATCTAAACTTTAAAGTAGATTTTGGAGATATTTCCTGTTCTCCAGTTGATTATCATAATAAAACAACAAACAACAAACTTATATTGCCCCTATGGGCCTATATCGATAGAGAGTATTAAGAGGTTTTATGCACGTAGCAATAATAGGAGCTGGATTTAGTGGAGTCCTTGCAGCTTATCTACTTAGAAGAAGAGGTGTAAGGGTAACAATATTCGAAAAAGAGAAGAGTATTGGTGGTCATTGTAATACTCTGACAATCCAAAACAGCTATATTGAACTAGGAACAATCTGCTCCTTCTCTAAGAATATAAAAGAGTTACTTATAGAGCTAGAAATAGATTATACTGAGCGGGTTATATATAAACACTTTGTAGATGTAAATTATAACAAAACAGAACATATGTCTAAAAATGAGGTAGAAGAGTTATTACTAGAGATTCCAAGGGTTAAGGAGTTATTAGAGAGCTTTTCAGATACTCTTCAAGATATTAATTTTGGGTTTATAGATCCAATACTATTAAAACCATTTGGTCAATTTATTAAGGAGTTTAATCTACCATCAATCGGTAAATTTTTTAGACCATATCTCTCATCCTTTGGTTTTGGAGATGTGGACACTATACAGACATATTATATATTTAAAATATTTAATATAGAGATGATCTACTCATATATGCAGGGACGAAAAGTAGTTTTTTTCAATAATGGAGTATCTGAACTTATTGATAAGCTAAGCAGAAACATATCAAACATTAGATTCGCTCTAGAGGTTAATAATATTGAAGTTGAGCAGGATCGAGTAAAAGTAGAGACTCCCTATAGTTCAGAGATTTTTGATAAAGTATTTATTACAACTAAACTTCCAAGGGATGTTATAAAAGATAATTTATATAACTCCTTAATGAAAAAAATTGAGACTAACCCATTTATAACCTGCTTATATGAGATTAAAGATTCAGACTCCGTAACTACATATTTTAAAGATAATCAGGGTCTTTGGGGGAAAACACAATTTTTTAGAATAACAAGGGAGAATAACAGAACAAATCTTATAGCCTATGCATATGGTAGGGTGGATAAAGAGATAATAGATGGAATAACAAATGACATTAAATCTCTAGGGATATCAATATCCCATCTAATTACAGTAAACCAGTGGTTTATGTTTCCCCATTTAAAACAAGAGAACCTAACACCTAATTTTTATAAGGATATAAATAACCACCAGAAAAATAGTAATATATGTTTAATGGGCTCCCTACTATCCCTACCTTCACTAGATAGTCTGTACACATCTATAAAAAACTCTGTAGATAAAATTATGGGTTAACATCTTAAGATATTAAATAAATATAACAATTTATATAGTCATTTATCTTTCTAAATATTTTTTGTTTGTAATTTTAATTTGATATATTAGAAGTTGGTTACGTTAATAGGATGGCCGATTTTTGCTCTAAAATATGCTGTTCTATATAAATAAATTTGATACAAAAGCCATACTATCAAACTCTTTCTCTTTTAGTTCATCTAAGAGGTTAGTTAAAAAGATATCATGGTGACTTATTGTTTTAGTATGAACCTGAACCATAAGAACAACATCATCTAAGGTTATTTTACCATTTTTAACTGCGAAACCTGATAGGTAAAACCTAATAAAACTATATCTTACAACCATCATTAAATAGCCATCAAATTTAATATCATTAACATTAAATGGAAAATTACCTTGAAACATAAAGTTAACTAAGTAATTCTCAAAAAGATGGTTGTTTTCATTTATATAGGGTGTAACTATCTTCTTCTCAATATCTTTATAGATTTTAGAAGATTCTATAAGTGAATCACTACCTAGTTTAAGGCCGTTAATTAAATCTCTGGTAAGTGATATAAAAACCTCACTGTCTATCTCTTTAAAAACCTTTAATGATTTAATCAAACCGTTAAAAAAACCAACTCTAAAGAGATATTTATTATCAACATCTACTGGAGAATAATCCTTACTATCAGAAAGATTTTGACCTAATTTTATTAATCTATCCTCTATTGATAATTTTCGATTTTGAACTATTTCAATAGAATTTCTTCTAAGTTTTTTTAGGTAGATAAGGGGGGATTTTGTAGCGCGAATCTCCTTAGAGTTGTAAATACTTTGAGTTAAGTGTCTATCTAATAGAATAGTCTCCCCTATAAACTCAATAGGTTTTTTATCTGATAAAAGTTTTCTAACAACTTCGGGGCATGACATATACATTGATAACTCATAAATACCATCTATAATATTATATACCCTTGGATATGAGTAACAGACATTAGAGAGATAATCCTCCCCTAAAACTTTATATATTTTGCATAACTTATCCTCTTCTAAAAATGGACACCACTTATTTTTAGATAGTTTCATATTTCCATAATCAATATCTTCATATAAACAATGTTCATTTCTAACAACCTTTTTTGAGAACTCTTTTTTCATCTCTAGGTTTGTTGTTCTAAAATATTTACGGTATGTTATTTTATCAATATCTATACTCCACCCTATACAACAGCTATCCTGACAACTACTTCCAATGCATTTAAAACCTGTTGTATATGAAGGCCGTAATATTTTAGTTAACTTTTTCAATTTATACTCTCTTCTTAGTTACTAATTATCATAACTTATATAAAAAGCCAATATTAGAATATAGCAGAACCCTTTGTCAATTAAAATCATCAAGGAGATATAAGTCATATGGAGATAGTTACATATTTCTCTCAATAGATCTAGCTAATTATTAAATGTTTTAAAGGCTAAAACTAACTTCTCTTTATAGAAATTCTCATTTTTAATTTCACACAACTCTATAACGCTCTCTACAGTACATAGCCCGAAACTCTTTTGGTTTCTTCTTAAAATATAGTTAGATTTTATACTATTTGGAAAACTATAAGAGTTGTATCTTTTTAAATATGGGGTGCGATTATATATTTTTTTTGCTTCCTGCCATGTCCCATCAAGAATAATAAAGTTTTCAATACTTTTTAATTCAGTAGTTGTAATTGACTCCTCACCAGGGAATACTAAAACTGTATTAGATGGGTCTAACCCCTTTTCTAGCTCTATATCCGGTTCTACCCTACTCCAGGGAATTACCCTACACAACTCTTTAAAAACTTCTTTTACGATAGGTCCAGTTCCAGTTTTTTTATTAAGTTCTCTTTTATGGGTTAATAGATAAATAAACAAGTTAAAACTTCCTAACACCATATCTAAAGGGTTCTGCCACAGTTTTGTTAAAAAATGATATAATTGGTCCCATAAAAAAGGCTGTAATTAAGGTCCCAATGCCTACTGTAGCTCCAAGAATAAACCCTGTTAAGGTACAAACAAGGTCAGTCCCGATTCTGCAGTAATGAAATTTAGCTATCTTTTTCTCTGATAAAATAAGAGCAACAGCATCGTAGGTAGAGACACCCATATCACCGGTAAAGTAGAGGGCTGAGCCAAAACATATAATAACAATAGCTGAAAACAAAGCTATAACTCTTATTAACACCATAGGCTCAGGAATCAAACTATTAAATAACCAAGAGGAGAATTGCACTACATAACCTAGAAGAAATATATTAATTAAAGTGCCTAGACCAATTTTACTCCTATCAATAAAAAATATAAAAAGAAGCATTAATAGATTAACTAGAGCATAAAATGTTCCAAACCCTAAGGGTAAGTGCCTCCAAACTCCATGGGCAAAAACCTGGAATGGATCCATTCCAAATAGGGAGAAATTAAATATTCCAACACTAAATCCAGTAATTAACACACCAGATATAGTCATAACAATTCTTTTACTCTTTTCACTCATATATACCATGATGTAAAACATAGATCCATAAAACAAAAAAGTAAATAGTTTCCGTATCTATCTCTTATCCTATTTTTTGTAATAAAAATATTCAATTTATCTTTTAAATTAATTAAAAGTAAACTATAGTGTCCTATACAATACTAATACATATATCAACGCTATATATAGTGGATTAAAAAGGAATGTAGATGAGTAAGTGGAAATGGGAACAACCAATAAGCGAAGAGATATTTTTTCAAAAATACGGATTATTTAATGAAGAGAACGTTGAAGAGGTTTTCAAAGGTGTAGCTTCTGAGGTCTCATCAAAGGAGATTGAAGCAAAAAAATGGGAAGAGATCTTCTATAATGAGTTAATCCAGGGAAGATTAATGCCCGCTGGTAGAATACTTGCAAATGCAAGACCTAACAGCCCAATGAAAAACTATAACAACTGCTTTACAATAGATATTGAAGACTCTATGGAGGGTATTTATAGCTCTTTAACAGAGGATGCAAAAATAAGTAAAATGGGTGGTGGTGTTGGATTTGATATATCAAAATTAAGACCAAAGGGTGCCCCTCTCTCAAGTGGAGGAGAGTCTTCAGGTGTTATATCATTTCTAAGAATATTTGATCAGTCAGCAAAAACTATTATGACAGGGGGACAACGCAGAGCAGCCCATATAGCACTATTGGATATATCCCACCCCGAAATAGAGGATTTTATTACAGCAAAAAAAGGTGATAAAAACAAAGAGCTTACCCAGTTTAACATATCTGTAAAAGTTACAGATGACTTTATTAATGCTGTAAAAAATGACAAAGATTGGGATCTTACCTTTGATAATAAAGTTTATAAGACAGTAAAAGCAAAGGAGTTATATAACAAACTTGCTAAAAATGCATATTTTAATAATGAGCCTGGGATATTCTACTCCGATACTGTAAATAGATATAATAATGGTTATTGGAATTTTAATATGGATAGATGTAATCCTTGTGGAGAACTTGTAATGCCTGCATACTCCCTCTGCTGTCTATCTGCACTTAATCTTGTGAAGTTTGTATCCAAGCCCTTTTCTGATAACCCTACTTTTAATTTTAAAGATTTTGAAAAATCAATAGAAATTGCAGTAAGGTTTTTAGATAATATTTTAGATATTACTGAGTATCCCCTTAAAAAGATTGAAGATTTCTCAAAACTGTGGCGTAGAATAGGTCTTGGTTTTACCGGCTTAGGTGATGTTTTTGCAATGTTAAAAATTCCCTATGGAAGTAAAGAGTCCCTAATTTTATCTGAAAAGATAGGAAAAACCTTAAGGGATGCAACCTATAGTGCCTCATCGGATTTAGCCCTTGAAAAGGGTACTTTCCCATCCTTTGATAGGGATAAATATTTAGATGGAGAGTTTATAAAACAACTTCCTGATTGGTTAAGGGAGAAAATAAAAAAACAGGGAATGAGAAATGTACAGTTAAATACTATAGCCCCTACTGGAACAACCTCCCTTTCAATGGGTCAAAACTGCTCCTCTGGTGTTGAACCTATATTTTCCCTATCTTATAATAGAACAGTCCGTACAGGTAATGGTGATGAGACAAAAACTGAAAATGTAAGTGACTATGCATGGAGGCTATATAAATCCATTTTTAACACTGAAGAAAAACCAGATTATTTTACAACAACAATGGATATTGACCCTTACAAATCTATAGATGTACAAGCTATCTTCCAAAAATATATTGACCACAGTATATCTAAAACCCTCAATTTACCACCAGGGACTAGTTATGAGGAGTATCAAAAATTGTTTATGTATGCCTATGATAATGGTCTTAAGGGTTTTACAACATTTAACCCTGAGGGAAGTATGAAGGGTATATTAGAGTATAATGATAAACAAAAAACAGTAACTCGACGGGTAGCACCAGAGAGACCTGTTGAACTTCCATGTAAAATTCATAGAGTTAAGTCTGGTAATAAAAGTTTCTTGGTAATTGTTGGGCTATTAAATGGTTCATTATATGAAATATTTGTTATTGACGATCCTAAAGAGGAGATAAACCTGGATACAGATAAAAAGACCCTAGTTAGGAAATCTGATAAGGGGAAATACGATTTGATCTTTAGCAATGGAAGCAAGACTATTAGATTAAAGGATTTTACAAATAGGTATGACTCAATAGATGCATCTTTGGCAAGAATGATTTCCATGTCTCTAAGACACGGAACACCACTACAGTTTATTGTAAGCCAACTACAAAAAGATACACATTTTACAGCTGTAGAGAGAAGTATCTCTAGAGTTCTAAAGAGTTATATAAAGGATGGGGAGGAAGTTGTTACAAGTGAGGGCTTTTGTCCAGAGTGTAATGAAAAATTAGCATTTAGAGATGGTTGTATGACCTGTGTAAGTTGTGGTTATAGTAAATGTTCATAGAATAATAGTCTTATCAGACTCCTGTTTATATAGGAGTCTGATAAATATAATATAGGGTTAAATTATATCCATAGCTAATTTAATATACTCTTCAATCTTTTTAGCCTTCTTAACTTCACCAGAGAACTTTACGTCCCCATCAATAACCAGCGCTGGTGTTGACATTACCCCAAAGGATGAGATTTCCCCGTAGTCAGTAACTTTCTCCAGATCTATATCTACCCCTAAGTTTTTAGCGGCTTTTATTGTTTCTGCAGTTAAAGTATTACACTTCTTACAACCACTACCTAAAATTTGTACCTTCATAAATATTCTCCTTTTAATACTGCCCTTAAAACAGCATGTTTATTAATAAACCAATAAATGTAAATGCAATTAAAAAGTAGCCAAATAAGTAGACTAAAAGCCTAGGTTTTAAAACCTGTTTTAACATTAAGAACTCGGGAAAACTAGCCCCTACAGTTGATAACATAAAAGCCAAAGAAGTCCCAACAGGTAGACCTTTTAATAGTAGAGTTTCAATAATAGGTATCATACCTGAGGCATTACTATATAGTGGGATGCCTAATAAAACTGCAGATGGAACAGTCCACCACGCTCCATCTCCTAAATGATGAATAATCCAACTTTGAGGTACAAATCCGTGGAGCCCAGCACCAATACCAACACCTAGTAGTACCCACTTCCATATTCTTGAAAAGATCTCTATTGCCTCTTTTTTCGCAAAATTATGTCTATCCTTTAAACTTAATTTTAAAGTGACGCTATCTGTTTCAACTTTTTTATGCTCTCCCTCATATAATTTTTGAGCCATTGGTTGTAACATTTTATCTGCTCCAATTTTATCAAAAAATATCCCACCTAATATACCAACACTAATACCAGCAATAAGATAGGTTATAGTAAATTTTAAACCTAGAAGAGATCCTAATAATACTATTGCTACTTCGTTTAATAAGGGAGAAGTTATTAAAAATGACAGAGTAACCCCGGTAGGTATTCCAGCAGCTGTAAAACCTAGAAACATAGGAATACTGGAACAGGAACAAAAAGGTGTAATAGCACCAAAAAGTGAACCTGCACTATACCCAAACCACTTAGATCTACCCTGTAGTGTATCCCTAACCCTTTCCATATTCATAGAGGCTCGTAAAATAGCTATCAAGTAGATCATAACTAAAATTAATACAAAAATCTTACTTGTATCCTCAATAAAAAAATGAACAGCATCAGCAATCTTTGTTGTTGGATCTAGATTTAAAATTGTATAAGTTAACCAATTAGCAAACCTAGTAAAAACTATAAACATCTATTTCTCTCCTTCTAAACAATTAAATGGTAGTAAAATACAGGGTGTCTCTAATGTATAAAATACTTTTAAGCCCTTTTTTTCTCTACTTACCAACCCGGCACTATGTAAAAGAGAGATATGTTTCGAGATTGTAGACAGATCAGCATCTATTAACTCGTTAATCTCACATACACAAAGAGTTCCCTCTTTTAAAATATCTAAAATGTAGAGACGAGTTGGATGGGCCATAGCTTTTAATACTAAAACTCTTTTTTCATATTTTTTAAGTAAGTCACTATCTAATCTATTTAATTGCATATTTGGCATAATAACCAAATACTAACTTATAATCAAGTTAAGAATATACCTAAAAGATATTTATCTTAGGGTTTATTTGTTTTACAATTCAATTATCGGAGCCTAATATGCCTACAATGTTTTTAAATGAAGAAGAGAGAAAATATGGTCAAAAGAAGGTTTACACATTCCAAGGTTTAAATGGTATGGGTTTCAACTTTATGGGAGAGACTCCTGTTTATCTTATGGCCATACAGTTTGGGGCAACTAACATAGAGTTAGGTTATATTTCCTCTGTAATATATTTGACAGGTTTAATTTTAGTATTTATACCAAGGATGTTGGCGGGAAAAAACCTTATAAAGGTTCAATCCCTTGCATGGCTGCTTAGAGGCCTATTTGTCCTACTCTACCTCTTTCTATATTTTATGGAGGGAAGAGCAGCTGTCTTATTAATATTAGTTGTATATACTCTATTTTGCAGTGCAAGAATTGTAGGTGTTGTTATTTGGAATCCACTAATAAAAATGGTAACAACATCCCAAACACGGGGGAAAGTTCTAGCCCTTGGAAATATTGCCAACCAAAGTGCATCACTTATTTCAAAATTTATAAGTTTTGTAATTACTTCTTTTCAATACTTATCAGGTATTGGAGGACTTCTACTTCTTCAGTTATTTGGGGTAATTCTGAACTCTACTGCTGCCCTTGAATTAAAGAAAATACCCTGCCGTGAAACTGTAGAGTATAAAAAGAGTAGAAACTTATTTGTTATATTCAATGAGTCTATAAACATTAGGGATAGACGATACCCTCTTATAATCAGATGGATTTCCATTAGCCTTATGGTTCTCCATGGTCTTACCATAGCCTTTGTAAAAAAAGAAGCAGGATTTACTGGAAATATAGTTTTTTTATATACTATGGCTATAGCATTGGCCAATATATGCTCCGGACTCTTTGCAAAAAACTTTGCAGATAGAGTTGGAAGTAGACCCTTATTAATTGGTTCTAATATTTTTCTCTCTGTATTTATATTTATTTGGATGATTCTACCAGTAAGTTCTAAAATTACTATGCCAATTCCTATCTATTTTATTCTAGGATTTTTATCCAACTTTTTTTTATTATCTAATAATGTTTTAATCGATAGGGTATTGGTAAATACAATGCCAGATGAAGACAGATTTGGATATAACTCTATGATTAACTTTATAACTGCTATTTTTTCACTTATATCAGGACTTTTAGGTGGTCTTTTAATTGACTTAGGAGAAACATTTTTCTTATTACTACCAAATACCTTCTCCCTTATGTTTTTATTAACTCTAATATTAAGTTTATCAATGGTACTCTTAAGCGCTAAAATTATTGATAGTGGCAGTCTTACTCCCAAAGAAGCTGCAGCAATACTATTCTCATTTGAGGGGTTAAGGGCTTTTAGTTATATAGGAAAGCTTAAAAGTATAGCTGATCCACTTAAAAAGAGAACAGTTATATTATCAATAAGCCAAAATGGGGCGGATATAGCAACAAAAGAGCTAAAAAAGATATTATCTTCTCCCCTCTCTCCACTTAAAGGAGATGTAATCAAATCACTATTTACCCATCCTAGAAAGGAGCTTATGGATTTACTACTAAAAGAGGCTACCGATTTTGGGTCATACCATCAAATGAAGGCTATTTTTACTCTTGGGGCATACCCATATAAGGAAGTTGAGAGAGTTCTGCTTAAATTATTAAACTGTAATAGTGACTCTATAAGGTCAAATGCAGCAAAATCCCTTGGAAGAATTGGATATAAAGATTCAACAGAGATGGTCTACAACCTAGACTCTTTAAGTAGAGACCCATGGGATAAACTTAACTATTTAATAGCACTAAAAAACATGGATGAGAGAGGTGTCATATTTAGTAAAATATTTAATATTCCTAACATAGATGATAATAGTATTTTTAAACAGACCTACTACTCCTTAGTTGGGGATTTATTAGACTTTACTCCCCCTCTATCTGAAATATACGCTTCAAAAAATCATAAAAAAGGGGAAGGGTTAAGGGATTTTTTAGATGAGACAAGGGATCTTAATCTATATAACACTAACCATAAAGAACTTATTTATTGGTTCAAAAATAATGACTGGAGTAGTATATGGGATTTTTGTAAAAGTGGGTTAACATCAATAATAACAGACAATAAACCTATAAACAATCTAACAAATGCAATCCTACTTAATACAAATAGCAGTAGTTATACATATAATGACTCTTTAGCTGCCCTGTATTTTACTTATCAAATACTCTGTTATTCAAAGTAAGAAACATACCTGTTAATATAATTATTACACCAAAATAAAAGTGTAGAGCAGGTATATCGCCTAAAATAATTATAACAAAAATAGTAGCTAATATAGGTTTTAAATAGAACATTGAGGTTCCAACTACTATTGGTACACGTTTAAGGCCATAAAAATAGAGGGTATATGCTAAACCTGTAGTTATTAAAGAGAGATATAACAATACCGGTAGTGACTTAGTAGTATTAGTTACAACAAAGCTGTCTATAAAAAATAGATATGGAATTGAGCCAAAAACAAATATAACACCTGTTGTAAAAAACGTTCCATACTTAATAACTAGGGGCTTAGATGCGGCTATATATATACCAAAACCAATGGATGCTACTAACATTAAAAAAATAAACTTAATATTAGATAGATCTATTTTATTAAAACCAAAAACAACAACATAGACACCTATAAATCCAATTAGTATCCCCAATATTTTATTTATATGTAGTCTCTCTTTTAATATAAATGCTGCAAAAATTGAAGAGAAGATAGGGTTCATACTAAATATTACAGCTCCAGCTGCAGGACTTATACCTGTAATAGATATGTGGTAGGCACCAAATGAGATAAAAATCCCAATAAAGGCTAAAAATAAAAATTGGGCCCAATCCCATTTTGTAACAGACTTAAACCTTTTAAAATCAATGGCTATAAGTATGATTCCAGAGAAGAAAAAACGGATAAATGCTAAAAAAAGAGGATCAATATTACCATTTAAAATATTTGAAAAAACCTCTATTGAACTAAAGAGTAAAATTGTAATAAAAATTGATATATATGGTAACACTATCTATCCTTATTTTTAATAATATCTTCAAAGGATGAGAACTCATCACTCTTCATATTACTTTTTTCATTCCAACATTTTCGACACAGCGCAGTATACTCATCTTCTCCTACAACTATATCATTCTCTTTATTCCCTACTTTATAAAAGGAGAACTGTGCATCGTCACCACAATTAGTACAAACAGCACTTAACTTATCAATCTGATCAGAAATTGGAATTAAATCTTGAACAGAACTAAATGTTTTTTTCTCTGAGGTACCGTTTAAAGCAGAAACAATAACAGTAATACCCATATCAGCCCACTTATCAATAATCTTAAGGTCAGAGAAAAATTGCCCTTCATCTATTCCTATAACATCATAGTTATATAGATCTTTAAAGTCAGAGATATTCTCAAGAAAGAACTCTTTAACACTATTCTCTTTTTTGTCATGGGTAAAAAATCCCCTAGTATCCCTTTGTGGTCTTAAAAGCAGTGTCTGCTTTCCTGCAATTTTATATCTTGTTAATCTTCTTAAAAGCTCAGAACTTTTTCCTGAAAACATAGGACCAATAATTAATTCAATCATTCCATTATTCAACACTATTATCCTAACTTTTTCAATTAAAAGTTTATTTATAATTGATGAGAATCACTCTTCGTGGTATCTTGTAGCTATGTCTATAATAGCGAAACTTGATGTTTTTACTCTAAAAATTAGAGAAAAGGGTAATAAAGAGAATTACTTAAATTTTAACGATGTTGGTGGATTTAACCTTCTAAATGAGATCTCTTTCTATTTAGGAAAGAATATCTATCTTTTTAAAATTGATAATGAAGCTGAGCGAACATCTAGAATAGAAAAAAATGAGTTAATAGAAAACTCTCTATTTTGTAGAATAAAGGTTGGTAAATTTGGTGAATCATCTGAAATTGTAGACACACTATCAGGTTCTGGTATATTTCATAAGGAGAGGGAGCACTCGGATACAATTCCACTTTTTTTCCATATATATGTTACAGAAAAAAGTGATATGGCAATTCTACATATTGAAAAGTGTAATAATAGATCACTAATCCCAGAAATCAGGAATATTTTATCAACAGTTCTAGAAGGTTTAAGGGAGGATCTGTTTATATATGAACTAAGACCTTTAAGAAAAACATTAACCCTAGATGAATTGATTAAAAAGAGTTATGGCTCAATAAATAAGATTAGTCTTACAATTGATCAAAATATTAATGATGACTATTTAGAACCAACTGTATTAACTATAAAATCAAAGCCTAGAAAGGATTTCTCGGATAAGATAATAAATAATCTAATAAGCTGCTCTAAGAGTAAAAACTATAACGAACTTAAGAGTTTACTACCTAAGGCTCTTAATAAGATTGATATACAAAATGTTATTCTTGGTATTAGACTAAATGATAAGGGAAATATTACTGTTAACTTATCTGAACCTATACAAATTACAAATAGCTATATAGTATCAAATGACAGTCTAAATATCGATAAGTTTGGACATCCATCGTATAAGTATTTAAAGGAGTATAGTAGCTCCCTAATGTAGAAATCCCACACCTAATTTGGTGTGGGGATATTATTAGATAGATCTGTATACAAGATCTAATAACTCTTCTGTTTCAGAAATACTGATACATTGATCAGTTACAGAGACTCCATACTCTAGTTTAGATAGATCATCCCCTATTTTCTGGTTTCCTTCCTTTAAGTTACTCTCTAACATAAAACCTATTATTGAACTATTTCCAGACTGTTTTTGAGCAATTATGGACTTTATAACCTTACCCTGATTTTTATAATTTTTATCTGAGTTAGCATGGCTACAATCAACAATAATTGAGCTATTAAGCTTAGATGCCTCTAATAACTCTTCGGTCTCTAATATATTTTTAGCTCCATAATTAGAACCATTTCGCCCACCTCTTAATATTACATGTCCATACTTGTTACCCTTTGTTTTAAGAACAGATGTTTGACCAACTTGATCGATACCAATAAAAGTGTGGGAGTGATTAGATGCAATAAGTGCATCAATTGCTGTTTTTATACTACCATCAGTTCCATTTTTAAAACCAACAGGCATGGATAAACCACTGGACATCTCCCTATGAGTCTGACTCTCTGTAGTTCTTGCACCTATAGCAGCCCAGGATATTAGATCTGAATTATATTGGGGAACAATAGGGTCTAAAGCCTCTGTAGCACATGGTAGCCCTAGGTTATTAATATCAGCTAAGAGCTTCCGCCCCCGTCTTAATCCTTCCTCTATATCACAGGAGCCATCCATATATGGATCCAGGATCATCCCCTTCCAGCCTACAGTAGTTCTAGGCTTCTCAAAGTATACTCTCATAACAACAACAATTTTTTCTTTATATCTATCTTGAAGTTTTTTTAACTCTTTTGCATACTCCATGGCACAATTATAATCATGTACTGAGCAGGGACCAACTATAGCAATGATCCTACTATCCTCTTTATCAAGGATCTTTTTAATTGTCTTTCTTCCAGTAATTACTGTCTGATATGCTGAATCACTAACTGATATTTCACTCTTTAAATCATCTGGAGATAATAGAGGTTTACAACTTCCAATGTTAACATTCAATATTTTTTCCATACTCTCTCCCAATTATTAACTAATAAAAAGGGTAGAAAAAATAGTTTATTAACCTTATTATTAATTACATTATTTTTTGTGAGTTTAGAATATATAATAAATAATGTACATAGGGGCAACTTAAGTGAAAATCAAAATATTATACATAATTTTAATCATATTACTGTTTTCTTGTGTTACAACTACGCAAATTAGTGACGACAATGAAGATATTTCGGATAACATATTAATAGAGAATCCTGTTGATTTAAATATAGAGGATATAGATAAAGAAGCTGTATTAACAAAAGATGAGTTAGATAGGATTAAAAGAGAAGAAATATTAGAACAGATGAGTCTAGAGGAGAGAGTTGGACAACTATTTATTATCCAAATCAGGGGTTATACCCGGGTAGATAGTCAGTTAAAAGCGTTTATTCAAAAGTATAAACCTGGGGGCATAATCCTATTTAGTAACAATATTGAAAATAACGAACAAGTTTCAACATTAATAAAGGATTTACAATCTATAAATAGTTTACCCATGTTTATTGCAGTCGATGAGGAGGGTGGTATTGTTTCAAGGCTAGGTAAAGAGAAAAATGTAGATGTAACCCACCTACCCCCAGCCCTTACTATTGGAAATAAAAACAACCCAAGGCTAGCTTATGTTGAGGGAAAGATTTTAGGTAGAGAGCTAACAGCCCTTGGATTTAATATGGATATGGCTCCTGTTGCAGATGTAAATACAAATCCTCAAAATCCAGTTATTGGTAATAGAACTTACTCTGCTAATCAGCACATAGCCGGTGAGATGGTTGTTAATGTTATAAAAGGAATGAGAGAGGAGGGGTTAATATCTGTAATTAAGCACTTTCCTGGTCATGGGGATACAAAAACAGACTCCCACCTAGGGGCAGTAGTATCTCCCCATAATATTGATAGGCTAAATCAGATTGAGTTTGTACCCTTTAAAAGAGGAATAGATAGTGGAGTTGATGTTATTATGACCGCCCATATTATAATGCCAGGAATATCAAATCTACCCCTTCCCTCTACACTTAACCCTGAAATTTTAACAGGAATTCTACGGAATGAATTGGGTTTTAACGGACTAATTATGACAGATGCCCTGGATATGGGTGCTATAACAGATAACTTTTCCACAAAAGAGGCTGTTACTCTTGGTATAGAGGCAGGAGTTGACCTCCTATTAATACCTGCAAACCAAAAAATTGGTATAGAATCCCTAATAGAGTCAGTTAAAAACGGTGAAATCTCAGAAGATAGAGTTAACGAATCAGCTTTAAGGATTTTAAGATTAAAACAAAAGAGTAATCTTTTAACTTATCAAGAACCAAAAGAGAGTATAACTGACGTAAAAAATGACCCAAAACATAGAGCACTAATTGATTCTTTATCGGAATAAACTGCTTTTTATACAAAATAAACATTTTTTTATTACTATACACTACAAAAAAGGCTAAGCAGGTAAAATTTAAACCTTAAATTGTAACAAAAAGCAGTTTTTATATAAAAGCACCAAATAAACTAACGTCAAGATTGACACATATATTCTCAAATGTTAATATTTGTTAATACTCTAACTATCAGGAGAGATTATGAGTCAAAATATGAGAACTGGTGCTGATGCAGTAGTAGAAACAATGTTACAACTTGGGGTTGAATGTGTTTTTGGACTACCTGGTGGAGCTGCAATACCTATTTATGATGCAATCCATGAATCAAAACTAAAATTAATTTTAACAAGACACGAGCAGGGTGCAACCCATATGGCAGATGGTTATGCTAGGGCTACAGGAAATACTGGAGTAGCAATAGTAACATCTGGTCCTGGAGCAACTAATACGGTTACTGGAATATTTACAGCTATGATGGACTCTATACCTATGGTTGTTATATGTGGTCAACAGACAACTAATAATTTAGGTTTAGATACTTTTCAAGAAGCGGATGTTTCTGGAATATCCTACCCTATTGTAAAACATTCATATCTAGTTACTGACATAGAAGATCTACCAAGAGTTGTAAATGAAGCTTTTTACTTAGCAAAAAGTGGTCGTCCTGGACCTGTTGTTATTGATATTCCTAAAAACATATCTAGTGGTTTTTGCGAGCTATCAGAGGAGAGAGTTTTTGACCTTCCTGGATACAAAGTAAAAAAAGAGGGTGATCCTAAGTGCATACAAAAATTTGCCGAGGTTGTTAATCAATCTGTAAGACCTGTTATTTTAGCAGGACATGGAGCACTAATATCCGGTGCCGAGAAAGAGATTGCATACTTAGCTAAAACATTTAGTATCCCTGTTACAAATACGCTGCTAGGTAAGGGGGTTTTTCCAGAAACAGAAGAGCTATCCCTAGGAATGCCAGGAATGCACGGTACAGCATATGCTAATAAGACCCTGTGTGAGGCTGACCTTATTATCTCTATAGGTTCAAGATGGGATGATAGAATAAGTGGAACCCCTGAAGCTTTTTGTGTAAATGCAAAAAAAATTCAGATTGATATTGATAAGTGTGAAATAAATAAAAATATAAAACTAGATGCCTATGTAAATGGGGATGCTAGAACTGTTTTAGAAGAGTTAATACCACTTTTAGAAAAAGTGGATAGAAAACAGTGGATAAAAAATGTATTAAAACTTAAAAAGGATTTCCCTTTAAACTATAAAAAAGAGGGTAAATTACGGGCTCAACATGTAATAGATGAGATGTATAACCTTGCTAAGAAAGATGCTATATATGCTACAGATGTAGGTCAACATCAGATGTGGGCAGCTCAGTTTATAAAAACAGATAACCCAAGAACTTGGTTGTCATCAGGTGGAGCGGGAACTATGGGTTATGGTTTTCCTGCAGCTATAGGTGCTCAAATAGGTAAACCTAAGTCTCAAGTTATAGCAATTGTTGGGGATGGTGGATTCCAAATGACCCTTTGTGAACTATCTACAGCTGTTATCCATAAACTTCCTATAAAAATTCTTGTTATTAACAATAAGTATTTAGGAATGGTTAGACAGTGGCAGGAGTTATTCTACGACAACAGATTATCAGGTGTTGACCTTGTTGGTAACCCAGATCTATTAAAACTTGCAGGAGCCTACGGATTAAAGGGTTTTAGAATTAAACGAAGCTCAGATGTTAGAAGGGTTTTAAAAGAGGCTCTAGATTATAATGATGGTCCTTGTATTATCGATGCTGAAGTAGAGAAGTGTGATAACGTTTTTCCTATGGTTCCAGCAGGAGCACCTTTAGAGGATATGCTTTTAGAGAGACCTAAAATGAAAATGGCTAAACCAAAGGGGAGTACCTGATGAAAATGAAAAAACACTCAATCAGTTTAAGAGTTGCAAATAAGCCGGGGGTTTTAATAAGAATCTCCCTAGTTTTTGCTAGAAGAGGTTACAATATAGATAGTTTAGTTGTTTCTGAATCTAATGATAGAAACTTCTCAAGTATGAATATTACAGCAACCGGTGATCCTGAGACACTTCACCTAATGTTAAATCAGTTAAATAGATTAGTTGATGTAGTACATGCAAAAGAGCACAATAATGAGAATGCTCTACAGAGAGAGTTAGCCCTAGTTAAAGTTAAGTGTGAAGATGTTCAAAGAACTGATGTTCTTCAAATAGCCGATGTTTTTAAAGCCAGAAACATGGATATATCTGACCATACTATTACATTTCAAGTAACAGGTTCTAGTTCAAAACTAGATGCATTCCAAGAACTTTTAAAGCCATACGGTATAGTTGAGCTTATTAGAAGTGGAAATCTAATTATGGCAAGGGGAAGTGAATCTACAACCTAAGATATAAATTAATTAAAAAAAGGCTACAGGGGAACTTGTAGCTTTTTTATTTACCCTCTTTTAACATTTGAACATAGTATCTATCCTCTATTTTAGATTTATTTATATCTATAACTTTCAAAATGTTATATAAATCCTCTTTAGTTGAATCAATTAAACATCTATTAGTAATAATCTTCTCAATCTCTATAAAGTCCCCTAATCCATTAACATGGGATAGTTCAAGATTAATGTTATTACTATTAAACAAGTATCCTTTTTTCTCCTTTCTTATATACTCTTTAAACCCTAATTGGTTCATAACATATAAAAAATTATCCTTATGATCGATATTAAACTCTTTTTCAATGTTAACTTCAACTTTATCCTCATGGGATCTATCCTTATAGGTAACTATATAACTGTCTCCGTCTTTTCGTAATCGAACCTCTTTTCTAGCTTCTGAAAAACTATCTATACCTTCAAGATAGATATCTTCCTTATGATACTGCTTAACAAACTTATAATTATCTTTTAGTAACTGTAATGTTTTATCAAAGTCATCAACCCAAGCTTTTATCTCTACTTCTATACACATGACTTCATTATAAAACAAAAAAGCCCTGGAAACAATCCAGGGCGTGAAATTAAAAAGTAAGAAGATATTAATAATCTAAGATTGAAGAATCATAATCTTCTGGTGCTTCAAATCCTAAAAAGTTCATACATGTAGCAGTAATTGAACTAATTCCTAATCCCTCTTTTAGCTCCTTTTTATACTCATTGTTGTAAGTAGGATCAAAGATAATACATGGAACAGGGTTTAATGAGTGGGATGTTTTAGCCTTAGGATGACCGTCTTCTAATGTAACATCTCCAGATTTTTTATTATGCTCATACATATCATCAGCATTACCATGGTCAGCAGTTAAAATTAGAACTCCTCCAACTTTTTCTACAGCCTCTTTTAATCTAGCGATTTGTCTATCCATAGCCTCCATAGAAGTCTTAACAGCTTCAAAAACACCTGTATGTCCAACCATATCACCGTTAGGGTAGTTTAATCGAATAAAGTCATAATCTCCAGACTCTATAGCTTCAACAACCTTATCTGTAATCTCTTTACACTTCATCTCTGGCTTCTCTTCAAAAGGGATTACATCAGATGGTACTTCAACAAAAGTTTCTAACGACTCATCAAAATAACCTGACTTATTTCCGTTAAAGAAGTAGGTAACGTGTCCATATTTCTGAGTTTCAGATATTGCATACTGTCTAACCTTATTAAAAGCTAGGTATTCAGACATTGTTCTAGTAATAGTTGGGGGATTTACCAGGTATTGAGCAGGGATGTGTAAATCACCATCGTATTCCATCATTCCAGCATACTCAACATCAGGAACTCTAACTCTGTCAAATTTATCAAAAGAGTCTCCTTCTTCAAAGGCTTTTGTAATCTCTAGGGATCTATCACCTCTAAAGTTAAAGAAGATAACACTATCTCCATCTTCTATAGTTCCAACTGGCTGTCCATCTTCATCTGCAACAACAAAACCAGGAATATCCTGATCGATAGCCTTAGTCTCTTCCCGTAACATTTTTATAGCATCTACTGCTGATGGGAAAATCTGCCCTAAACCTAGAACATGGGTTTCCCAACCTTTTCTAACCATATCCCAGTTAGCATCATATCTATCCATTGTAAGAACCATTCGACCACCACCTGATGCAATTTTAGCATCAAATGATTCATCGGATAACTCTGCTAAGAAAGCTTGGAAAGGCTCAAAATAGTCTAAGGCAGATGTAGCTCCAACATCTCTACCATCTAAAAGTGCATGAATTCTTACAGTTTTAACCCCATTAGATTTCGCAGTTCTAACCATATGCTCTAAATGATCTATATGAGAATGAACATTACCATCTGATAACAGACCAATAAAGTGTAGTGTTCCATCTTTTTCTTTTACGTTATTTGTTAATTTCAACCAAGTTTCACCTTGATATAGATGACCTGTAGCAATTGAGTTAGAAACTAATTTTGCTCCCTGGGAGAAAACTCGACCACAACCAATAGCATTATGACCAACTTCTGAGTTACCCATGTCTCCATCAGATGGAAGACCTACAGCTGTACCATGGGCCTTAACAGCAACATGGGGACAACTTGCTGTTAAACTATCAAGATTTGGAAGTTTTGATGCTTTAACTGCATCACCCTCTTCATATTTACCATAACCTACACCATCCATTATTGCTAATACAACTGGACCATTCTTCTTACTTAAAGAAGGGTGTTTTTTTAATTTTTCAACCATAATATTCTCCTGTTTAAAAGATATATAAATATCGATACTATTTCAACTGTTTTAACCAATATGGAACGCCATCTTCTTTAAAAACTGCAGTAGCTTTAATTAAAGGTCTTCCAATTAAAACCCTATAGGCACCTAATGCCTTAGCTTTTTTAAGATGACTTATAGTTCTTAAACCACCATCAACCCAAACTTCATTAGCTATTTTTTTAAGTTCAGGAATTAGCTCTTTAAACCTATAAGCTATACCTTCACCATTATCAAAAACCCTACCTCCATGATTAGAAACAACAACAATATCCGGCTTAACCTTAATCATTAATTCTAGATCATTTTGGCTCTGTATACCCTTAACTATAAACCTTTTATTACAAGCTTCTTTTAATTCAAGTAGTTGCTCTTCACTTTTTTGCTCTAGGGATACTAAACCCTCCATAGTTGGAATTCTGTAGGAGTCAATATCTACTCCCATAATATCTACATAGGGTTCAACCATTTTAAATCGTTCTAGAATAATGTTGTTTGGATATGGTTTAATAAATGCTGTTCCAGTTATATTATTATCTTTTAAAGCTTTAATCCCACTTTGTAACTTGAAATCTGGAGTTCCATCACCAATACATGGCATAATACCAGCTTTTTTAGCACCAGAAACCATATAATTATGAAAAACCGACTCAGGGTAGACATTCCCCATATTCTGCCCTACTCCTGTCATTGGAGCAATACCAAGGAGGGGAAGATCAACACCTGAGATATCAACTTCAATTTCATTCCATGATTTAAAATTATTTATAAAAGTAAGAGCTTGACCCTTCCCACCCATACCTGGGACTTCACCTCTACAACCGTAACCGTTACAAACAGAACATCCTCTACATGACTTATGCATAAGCTTAGCAACAGTTCTATTAAATTCTCTATTATCCATTGTTACCTTGTAATAAATCCTCATATATCTCTATATACTTAATAGCGGAATCAGACCATAAAAACCGCTGTTTAAATGCTTCCTGTCTAATAAGGTCAAATTTCCCTGGTGTATTGTAATAAACATCAACAGCTTCATTAACCGAAGAAACTAGCCCCTTTAAAACACCTCTTTTAGTTAATCCATTAAAACCAAAACCAGTTCCACCACTTTTTTTATAAGAACGAACTGTATCTTTTAGTCCTCCTACAAAACGAACAAGGGGCGGTGTGGCATTACTTAAAGATTCCATCTGAGTTATACCACAGGGTTCATATAGACTAGGCATTAAAAAGAGATCACAACCAATACTAATAGTTGAGGCTAATTCTTTATCAAAAGCAAGTGTAACAGATACGTTTTCTAAATCCTTAAACTGCTCTAAAAACTCTTCATATTCAGGGAGTCCAGATGCTAATATTGCTATATTTATATTTTTATTATCAGTAATATGCTCTAAAACACTTTTACCATTAAAAATCTCTTGTAAAAGTTTGAACTTTTGTTCAACAGCTCGTCCAACAAAACCAATTAAAAAGTTTTCCGGATTTTTAAAGTGGCTACTAAGCCTCTTTTTTGCATCTTTTTTCTCTTCTAAAACTTCTTGGTAAGATCTCCCCTCTTTATATTCAAAACCATTTAAAACACCGTATAAAGTTCCCCTCTTCCCGTGTTTTCTAATAGATTTCTCCAAGCCATTCGCCCCTGAGAAGTAGTTAAAGTCGCAATCCTTTTTTAACATCTCTTTTTTATATGTAGGACTTACAGCATTAACAGCGTCTGCACACTCAATCCCTAATTTTAGGGGATTTACAGAATTCCACTTATTTCTAGGGTCTTTAAAAACCTTTCTACTATCCTTGTTATATAGATACTCCATAACACTCCAGTTACGAATTGCAGGAATCCACATATTTCCTTGGTAGGAGTTATTATGAATTGTAAGGAGTCTTAAGGCGCTGTTATTGTCATATTTTAACTTTCCTAATAAAAAGCCTAATCCCCAATCATTAACATGAACAATATCTGGTTTAGTTTCTTCAATAAACTTAGCTGAAGCTAAAGAGAAAAAGTGAAACCGAATAAAGTCATCATAAAATGGTGTATGTTCACTAAAAACATAGGGAACACCATAATCACCTTCAAAATATGTAGTATTCTTAATAAAAGTAACATCTATATCCTTGTATGTAGATTTATGGACTGTTACTTTTTCATCTTTTTTTTCACCATTTTTATTCTTAAAGGGAATAATATAACTTTGATAAGAGTTCTTCTCTATCCAAGATTCATCTACTGATGAGTAGTAGGGAGTAACAATTTCAATATCTATTCCCTTATTTTTTAGTGCTAAGGGTAGTTCTAAGGCAACATCCCCTACACCCCCTACTTTTGAAAAAGGTTTGCATTCTAAAGCAAAATATAAAACCTTCACTATTATGGCTCCTTTGTAAACTGATGGAAATTATTATTAATTATAGAAACGAACTCATTATATGGAACTCCCTTAATTTTTGCTATTTCCTTATATGTAGTATTAATATTATCTAAATAGATTTTTTGACCCACAGAGTTAAATTGATCATCATTCATATCTGATTCTATCAATAATTTCCCTATTGGCATAGCTTCAATAACTTTAATTCTCCTATTCATATAACAATCTTTTAAGGAAAAAGAGAAATAACTGTTGGATTTTAAAGCTATCTTTAAAGAGTCTAAACTTCCTGAATATCCATGGAAGAGTTTTGGTAAACTTTGAAATCCCTCATCTAATATACTTAACATAGGCCCCCAAGCCTTTACACAGTGTAGCGATATACTCTTGTTGTATTTTTTTGCTAATCTTAAAAACTCTTTAAATACAACTATCTGTGTTTCTAAACTATCTCCCCTTTTATCTAAACCAATCTCCCCTACATTAGTGTACTTATCTAATAACAGTGTTTCAAATAACTCATAATCAATTTTTGAATCTATATAAAGGGGATGAACTCCAATATTTTTTACTCTTTTATTAATTTCTCTTATATTAATAATGTCCAAGTTAGTAACTGTGTTATAAATAGATAATATAGGTAATTTAGATCGAATATGATGATGCACATCTATTAGCTGGTCCATGAGTACATTATACATGATAAAAAAAATCTATCAATTTATTAAAAAGTATTGACCATTTTTTCATCTTAAAGTATATTTCTTCACGTTGTTAGCCGCTGTAGCTCAGTCGGTAGAGCAGGGGACTGAAAATCCCTGTGTCATGAGTTCAAGTCTCATTGGTGGCACTATACAATAACCGTAGATTTATCTACGGTTTTTTTTTGCACTAAAAATAGATATCTGTTATATTATACCTATGTGTAAAAAAACTCTAATCCTATTTATAATTCTTTTAACATTTGGATGTACTACAATTAAGGTAGAAGATGATACTTATATTGTTAAAGATAATCTATCTAACGTTGAAAAAGAGATAATTATAAAACCAGAGGATATCAATAAACTAAGAAGCGCACTATCTGATAATATCCTTGCTAATTCAGACCCTTATTATGGTGATTTTGCCTCCTTAATTTTAGACTTAATTAGGAAAAAAAAATGGGAGTTTTTATCTGAACTTACAAATATCAGTAAGTATAATAGTTATGTATTAGAGAGTAATGGGTCCTTAATAGACTATTCTATGTATATGTTACACACAGGGGATGAGGGTATATCTACAAACTACTCTATAGATAATATTGAAAATGCATTTTATACCAATAGTTATATAGATGGAGAGAGTAGAGTTTTCGAAGGTATATATATATACCCAACTGGGGAGACTGAGTTTTTTAAGATTGATATAATAGATTCTAAATATGGTTTAATATTAACTAGGGAGTAATATGGAAAATGTAGCTATATTTTGGGATATAGAAAATGTAACACCTAAAAGTAATAATACACTTTTTATAGAGGGAATGTGGGAGTATTCAGAGTCAATAGGCCGGGTTGTATCAAGTCACGCCTATGCAGATTGGAGTAAACCACAATTTAGAAAAATAGGTCCAGTTTTAAGCTCACTTCACTTTCATATGGTCCATATCCCAAGGGAAAAAACAAGAAAAAATAGTGCGGACATGCAACTAGTTACAGATTGTCTAGAACTTTTAAGATATTATCATCATATTGATACCTATGTATTAATCACTGGGGATAGCGATTTTAGGCCACTACTTCATACACTTAGAAAGACAGGGAAAAAAATACATATTATTTGCGATATAACAACAGCAAGTCAGGACCTGCTCTATTTAGCGGATTTTTTTGTTGATTATAGGGATATTATTCATTATAGCGAAAATGAGCATGAAGATTTAGGATCAATGTTTACCGTAGATGAATTTGATGAGGATGTTGACTCTAAGATTTATACTGGAACAGATTCTAGGGAATTTTGGTATCCAGCTATAGGAGAAGCAGCAGCCCTTTTAGAACATGAAGGGAAAAAGTGTAACATGTCTACACTTAAGATAAAGCTAAAGATGTTAAACCCAGATTTTGATGAAAAGAAGTTAGGGTTTAAGAGATGGAGCCTCTGTGTACACCTAGCAGCAAAAGCTGGATATGTAATTTTATTAGAAAAAGATAATCAAACAATAATTAAAGCTATAAAAGATGAGTATAAAAAAGGAGAGTTACAGACTTCCTTCTCACTTCTAGTTAATATACTAAATGAAGTTGATCCAGATGAGTTTAAAACCTACGCTATAATCAACTCTAAAATGGAGAATCAAGGTGTAGTATTTGAGGATTTAGGATATAAGAAGTTTAAAAAATATGTTTTAGCAGCTGAAGTTAGAGGTTTAGTTGAAACAAAAAATATTAATAATGCTCAATATTTAAGAGCAATTAGGAGATAAATTATGATGTGGAGGGCATCCCATATATTAGTAAAGGACCCACAACTTGCAACTCGAATTTTAAAAGAGTTAAAAGATGGAGAAGATTTTAAAATTCTTGCTAAAAAATACTCAACATGTCCAAGTAAAAAAAAGGGTGGAGATCTAGGTTGGTTTGGACCTAACGCTATGGTACAAGCCTTTGAAAACTCTGTTAGAACTCTAACTGTTGGTAAAATAAGTAAACCAATTAGAACCCAGTTTGGGCTACATATTATAAAAAAGACAGGTCAGAGAAATTAAGAGTATTTATATTTAATTGTTTTCTTTTTAGTTATTGATCTTTAAAGTAGTAATCATTATCATTAAATAGAGGTAAACATGGAACTAAGTTATAATAAAAATATAAAAATAGAGGCTTTTGACTCACTAAATACTCTTTCTAAAGATTTGGTAAATTTATTAAAACCCGGAAATATAGCTCTTTCTGGAGGCTCAACTTATTTAAAGCTATTAAAAGAGTGGAGTACTCTAAATCTAGATCTTGATGGGATTACTTTTTTCCCAGTAGATGAGAGAGTTGTGGATTTTAATAGTGAAGATAGTAATTGGGGTAATACCACAAGAAACTTTTTATCTAAATTTAGTATACTCCCAACTAACCACTTTATAGACCCAAAAGAGTATCAAGTTCGATTAAGTAATATAAGTATGGATCTAGTTTTTTTAGGAGTTGGTGATGACGGACACACCGCTAGTCTCTTTTCTACAGATGTGGTATTTGCCCATCCATATAAAAAAGTTATATCCACAATAAGCCCTAAGGAACCAAAAAATAGGATTTCTCTAACTGGGAACTACTTAGTAGAATCTAATAATATTATTATTATATTATTTGGGGATGGGAAAAAAGATATAGTTAATAAAGTTCTAAATAATATTGAACTACCTATAACAACCCTTTTAAAGAGAGTTAAAAATGGTACTATTTATATACATAAACCACTAATAGGAGATATCCATGAGTAAAACTGTTTTACTAATATTAGGAGGATCTGGAGACTTAACAAAAAGGAAACTGATTCCAGCCTTAAGTTCTATACAGAGTAAGAAGTTACTCCCTGATGAATTAGTAGTTATTGGGTCTGGAAGGACAGATTATACCCATGATACATATAGAGAGCATGTTGAGACTACAAAGGAGCTTTGTGACTGTTTATACTACCATGTAGGTTTAGACAATATAAAAGAGTATATAAATAGTTTTGGAGATATTGGTAAAATTGTTGTTTTCTTCTCCCTGCCTCCTAGTGTCTATGCAAAGAGTGTTCAAGAGTTATATAAACAGGGCTTAGTAGGTAATAACGTATCTTTAATTATTGAGAAACCCTTTGGTAGGGATTTAGAGAGTTCAAAAGAGTTAGAAAAAGATATATTAAAATTTTATCCTAAGGAGTCAATATTTTTAATTGATCATTATCTTGCAAAAGAACCTGTACAAAATATTTTAATCTTTAGATTTGCCAATCGTATTTTCGAACCTAATTGGAATAGATTTCATATAGAGTCCATTCAAATAAACTGCTCAGAATCTATTGGAATAGAAGATAGAGCTAAATATTTTGATCAAAGTGGAATGATTAGAGATATGATTCAGAGTCATCTCTTACAACTGTTAACAATTTTAACTATGGAGACTCCTAAAAGTAGTAGTGCTTCAGATATAGTAGCTGAAAAAATAAAACTTTTAAAAAAACTTAAGGTTAAAAATGTTATTAGAGGGCAATATGAGGGGTATAGGGATGAAAAAGGTGTAGACCCTAAATCAAATACAGAGACATTTGCTCAAGTTGAGTTTAGAATAGATTCTGATCGTTGGTATAATGTTCCAATTTATATAACAACAGGGAAGGCTTTAAAAAGAAGAGGAACTGAAATAGGTGTTGTTTTTAGGGATGCGGATACACCAATATTTGAAAATGATAATTTAAAGAAAAATGCAATTGTTTTTACAGTACAACCCCAATCAGGGATTATTGTAGATCTTGTTAATAAAATTCCAGGATGGGGAGTCTCTCTAACTAATACAAATATGAGTTTTTGTTACTCAAATCAGTTTTCAAACAATATTCCGGACGCTTATCAGAGATTATTAGTAGACGCAATTAAAGGGGATAAAACTCTATTTGTTGGTATAGAGGAGACAGGAGAAGCTTGGAGGGTTATTGAACCTGCCCTTTCTGAATCTGAATTAATATACTATAAAAAGGGAGAAGATCCCATAGAAACATTAATTGAAGATCCTTTAGATTTTACAAAATATATAAATATCTGTTAAAAAAAAATCCCCAAATGGGGATTTTTTTTTATACATTATAATTAGTAGAGGATGTTGTACCACCCCGACCTGTCCAGTTTGAATGATAAAAATCATTTCTCTCTTTATCAACTCTCTCATATGTGTGGGCACCAAAATAGTCTCGCTGGGCTTGAATTAAGTTTGCAGGTAATTTACCACTTTTTAATCCATTAAAATAGTTTAAAGCAGATGTAAAAGCTGGAACTGGTATCTCATTTAATAGAGCTATAGAGCATAGGGATTTAAAACCATCTAGTGATTTTATTAATTCCTGTTTAAAATAGTCATCTAATACAAGGTTTACTAGATCATCTTCTTTTCTAAAAGCATCAGCAATTTTATCTAAAAATGTACTTCTAATAATACAACCTCCCCTCCATGTTTCAGCTATCTCTGCCATGTTTAGGTCCCAATTGAACTTTTTATCTGCATCTCTTAAGAGTGTGAAACCCTGGGTGTAGGATATCATTTTTGCACTATATAGAGTTTTTTCTAAATCTGCTAATACCTCATCCCTACTCTTTAATAGTTTAACAACTGGAGTTTTAAACTCCCTTTCAACCTGCAATCTTACATCTTTTATCGAGGATAAGTATCTACTAAAAACCGCCTCAGTTATTAATGTTAAAGGGTTGCCTAAATCCAAGGAGTTTTCTACCGTCCACTTTCCTGTTCCCTTTTGTCCTGCAACATCTAAGATCTTATCAAGAGTATAATCTCCATCCTCTTTAAACTTGAAAATATCAGCTGTAATCTCTATTAGATAACTATCTAAGACGCCACTATTCCATGTTGAAAACTGTTTGCCAATCTCTTCATTACTCATATTTAATAGATTTTTCATAATATTATAAGCTTCAGATATTAATTGCATATCACCATACTCTATACCATTATGAACCATTTTTACAAAGTGTCCTGCCCCACCATTCCCCATCCAGTTGGAACAAGGATCTCCATTTTTAGCCTTAGCTGAAATAGCAGTAAAAATATCTTTTACAAAGGGCCAAGCCTTAGGATTACCTCCTGGCATTAAAGAAGGTCCTAATAAAGCTCCCTCTTCTCCTCCTGAAACCCCAGAACCAATAAATAAAATCCCTTTAGTGGCTAATTCATCAACTCTTCTTTGTGTATCTCTATAATCAGAGTTTCCCCCATCAATTATTATATCATTTTTATCTAAAAAGGGTAGAATAGTATCTATAGTTTTATCAACAACCTCTCCAGCCTTAACCATTAACATAATTTTTCTAGGTTTACCTATAGAATTAACAAAATCCTTTATTTCCTGGGATCCTACAAAGTTTTTACCCTTAGCCCTACCCTCTATAAAGTTTTTTGTTTTACTATATGTTCTATTAAAAACTGAAACAGAGTAGCCCCTACTCTCCATGTTTAATGCTAGGTTTTCGCCCATTACTGCAAGCCCAATGACTCCTATGTCTGTTTTATTCATAAATTACCTCTATTTAAATAATACACTAAAATGATAACGATTATCAATAAGAATAAAAGTTATTTTCTTTAATCAATTAACTTTTATTCTATATCATTTTTATATAGTATTGAAGGAATTAATGGAGAATATATATTGTCTAAGCAAAAACTCGCTATTTTATTAGCCCTACTATCAACACTACTTTGGTCTACAGTTGCGACTTCTTTTAAGATATCCCTTAAACAGTTAAACCCAGAAAATTTAGTTTTATACTCAACCCTAATCTCCCTATTTATTTTCACTATTATATTAGTTAAAAATAGAAGATTTAATTCAATAAAAAACTTGGGTAAGAAAGATATTCTATACTCTATAATTTCAGGATTTTTAAACCCATTTTTATACTATTTAGTTCTTTTTAAAACCTATAGTCTATTACCTGCTCAGGTTGCTCAGCCTTTAAACTATACATGGCCAATTATATTGATAATTTTCTCATCTATAATTTTTAAAGAGAAACTTAAAAGAAAGGATTTTTTATCTTTTTGCCTATCTTTAGTTGGAATTTCTCTAGTCTCATCAAATAGTTTTTCAAATATAGATATTAATGGGTTAGGTGTCATATTAGGTGTTTTAAGTGCTGTAATTTGGGCTCTATATTGGGTAATTAATAGAGTAGACAGTAGAGAGAACGATATTAAACTCTTTCTAAACTTTCTATTTGGCTCTATTTTTATACTTATATATAATTTTCTGTTTGTACCTATTCAGATACCCAATATGGTAGGAATTTTATCAACAATTTATGTGGGACTTTTTGAAATGGGTATTACGTTTTATCTGTGGGCAAATGCTCTTAAGTATGCTAACAAAGCAGCAACTATTAGCCTTATTGTCTATCTATCTCCCTTTTTATCTCTAATTTTTATATCCATTTTTTTAAAAGAGACAATTACTATAACAACAATAATTGGATTAATACTAATTGTATCATCAATATTATATAATAAATTAGCTGGCAAGTAGCCAGCTAATATCTCTATAAGTTACTATAAAACTCTGATAGCTTAGTAAAAATAATTCCAAGAGCCATTGCTCCTGCATCAGGAAAGTTAAGACTTCTCTCCCCAACATAGCTAGCACGACCTTTATTCGCAGTCATTGTTTTAGTTTTTTCTGCTCCCTCTCTAGCTGCTTCTGCTCCTTTATTAAAGGCATCAGAAAAATTAAGTCCATTTTCAGCGGATTTTCTTAATGAGACAGCTGTGGGTATTAAAGCATCTAAAAGAGTCTTATCTCCTAACTGGGCATTTCCCCTTTTTTGTATTCCAGCGACTGCAGACTCCATTAAATCAGCAAATTCCCCCAAGTTTAACTCTGTTTTTCCCTTTGCAGACTTTCCCGCTGACCTAAAAGCAGATCCCCATATAGGACCAGATGCACCACCACAAAACTCAGTAATTATCATTCCTGAATCCTTTAAGAATGAACCAATATTATCCTTAGAAATATCTTCCCACTCACTATTTAACTGTTTAAAACCCTTAGCTACTGACATACCAAAATCACCGTCTCCAGCAACTGAGTCTAGTTCACAAAAATATACTTCATTATCAATGATAATCTCACCCATTTTTTTAATAATATTTACCATGTTTTCAGTTGTAATTATACTCATAATCTCTCCTATTTTTTAAACGCTAATGTATCCGCCTTAGCGTCATACAGGGATTTAAGTTCTTCATCTAATTTTAAAATGGTTAATGATGCTCCAGCCATATCTAACGCTGTCATATAATTACCAACAAGGGTGTCGTAAACATTTATGTTTCTCTCTTTAAGTAGTTTAGATACAGAGTTATTAAATACATATAACTCTTGTAAAGGAGTACTACCAAATCCATTTATCATAACAACTACTTCTTTATCATCATTAGGTAACTCTTTTAAAACTCTCTCAACACACTCTAGGGCTAACTCATCAGAACTCTTAACCTTCTCTCTTGCAACTCCAGGTTCACCATGAATTCCAACACCAAACTCAATCTCATCCTCTCCTAAAACAAATGTAGGAGTTCCCTTTGCAGGAACTGTACATGATGTTAGGGCAAAACCAATAGACTTTACATTTTTGATAACCTTTTCAGCTATCTCTTTTACTTCTAATAATTCAAGCCCCTTCTCAGCTGCTGCTCCTGCTATTTTATGTACAAAAACAGAACCTGCAACACCACGTCGACCAACTGTATAGAGACTATCCTTAACAGCAACATCATCATTTACATAGACTTTTTCAACTTTAATATCATCATCTTCATCTGCCATTTCAACTGCAGCTTCAAAGTTCATAATATCTCCAGAGTAGTTTTTAATAATTAGTAGTGTTCCCTTTTTTGATTCAGAGTCAACAATTGCATTGTAAACTTGAATAGTAGATGGAGAGGCAAAAACATCTCCACATACAGCTACATCTAACATGCCCTCACCTACATAACCTGCGTGGGCTGGCTCATGTCCAGAACCACCACCACTTATTAGAGTAACTTTTTCACTGTTAAACTTTTTTCTAGTTAATAGTTTATATCTTTTTTTAAAATTAAGCTGATTAGGATGAGCGGCAACTATCCCCTCGCACATCTCAACAACTAAATTTTCTGGTTTATTTATTATTTTTTTCATTCTATCTCCCTAATTTATCCGCAGTATAAATTGCTGCAAAAACATCATCTGAAGTAACTTTAAACGGCATGTTATGTATTGTTTCATTCTCTGCACAGGAGAGTTCTGCTACCGCTCTTACTTTTTCATCTGTAATAACATTAACTCCTAAATCTCCTAAACATGTAGGTAGTCCAACAGATTTACAATATGATAAAACCTCATCTAACTCACTTTTTGGTGCATTTTCTAAAACTAAATGAACCAGAGTTCCAAAGGCTACTTTCTCTCCATGGAAAAACTTATGTGTCTCTTCTAGGGCTGTTAAACCATTGTGTATTGCGTGGGCTGCAGCAAGTCCAGATGATTCAAAACCCATTCCACTTAGAAGAGTATTTGCTTCTATAATATTCTCTAGTGCTTGGGTTACACAGTTACTCTCTGATGCTGCAATAGCTTTTAAAGAGTCCTCTAGTAGTGTCTCATAACAGAGTTTTGCAGCAGCTACTGCTAACTTAGTACTCTTACCACCTGGGATATTGTCAGCAAAGGCTCTTTCACAAGCTCTTGCTTCAAAATATGTTGATAAAGCATCTCCCATACCTGCTATTAAAAATCTAGTTGGTGCTTTTGAAATAATACCTGTATCTACTAAAACTAGGTCAGGATTACTTCTATAAAATCTATACTCCTGAAACTCACCTTTCGCATTATATACAACAGATAAAGAGCTACATGGTGCATCTGTTGATGCAATAGTAGGAATTGTAATAACTGGTAACTCTTTTGAGTGGGAAACAGCTTTTGCAGTATCTAAAGCCTTACCTCCACCAAGTCCAATTATAACATCACAACTGTTTTCATTATTAATATTAATAAGTCTTTGAACTTCTTCTGTTGTACACTCAAGATTGAAACCACCATAAATAAGTTCAAAATCACACTTATTTGTTGCTTCATCTAATATATGTTGGACCCTAGATTGATCATCCTTTGAAGCAACTAATAGTGCTTTTTTACCAAATGCTAGAACATACTCTCCAAGATTAGCTAAAGCACCATTATCTTGAACATACTTTGACGGTGAAATTAATATTTTTTTCATAAACAATATCTCCTATATAAGTAAATTATCCCACGGAATTTACCTGCTGGCATTGAGTTATAAAGCTGAGATAGAGTAATTATTAGGTGTATTTTTTTAATATTTTGTGAAATAATAGTAACTTTATGCTCTTATGTGCTTTAAATTACTATTTAAAGATCTAGATTATTTCTATAATTTGATGGAGTCTTCCCTATATATTTTTTAAACACTTTAATAAAATAACCACAATCTTCATATCCTAAATCTAGGGAGATATTTACAATAGGTTCATCAGTAGTTTCTAACATCTCTTTTGCTCTTTTTAACTTAACAATATTAACATAACTAGAAAATGTTTCCCCTGTCTCTCGTTTAAAAATTTTACTAAAATATCCAGGGCTTATATTACATAAATAGGCCATCTTTTCCATATATATTTTATCCCTAAAATTATCTTCTATATACTCAAGGGCCGGTTTTAGTAAACTTAATTTATTATCCTTATATGGTGGGATCCCTTTTGTTTCAATTATATTAAATTTGTTTTCTATACTTCCAATATCTTGTAGTTTTTGGTTCGCTTCATAAAGTTGATTCTTTAAAGCCGCCTCACCTACAATGTGATTAGCTAAGTTATTTATCATATGGGCTATAGCCTCTATCTTCTCTAACTCCATTATACCTAACTCTTTATGTAAACTTTTTAACTCAGGGAAATTATCTAAGTTAACCTGATATTTTTTACTAACGATCCTTTCTAACTCTTCATTATCCTCTAAAAGTTTAACTTGTCCGGCCATTATTGCCCCAATGTATTGATCATTTACAACTATAGGAATTGCAATGTCTACTATATTAAAGTGGCAAAGATAGATATATGCATCTTGATTTCTAGCAGCTTCTAATCCTCCACGGGAGTCACACTTTTCACATAATTCGGTAAGCTTTTTATCTTTTCGAACTCTTGCACAAAATTTACTACATGAGCTATGTTTTGTTATAGGTATGCCCTTGTAATCTACCAATATAACTGCTAGCCCTGTTGCCTTAGCAATATCATCCTGCATTTTCTGAAATTTTTCTATATTTATAATATAATCCAACTGATCTAAATTAGAATTCATTTTGTAATTTTCGCATAGTTTAATAAAATTGAGTAGTTTAAAATAACTTTTTTCAAATAAATTAAACTTTAAAAAGTTACAACTCTCTTAAAATCAATATCTAGACTTAAAGAACTTAGATATTTGAGAAAACTAAGTACTAAACCTTATAACATATAGGAGATATCCCTATTCAATTTGAGTGTTAAACCTCATTCCTGTAATTAAAATTTAGATGTATTATTTATTCATTAGTTAAAGTTAATTATTAAAAGTTATTATATTTAAAAATGTAAATAAAAGTTGATTATAAAAAGTTAAAAAATTATTAAAAATCAGGGTCTGTAATAATACAGATTCTTTTTATCTATCAAAATATTAAACTATAATTTTATATAAAATAAGATAATCATACCTATAATCTATCATACTTTAGAGTTTAAACTCTCGTTAAATGACAAAGGTTGATCTAAATAATATAACTCAAAATTCTATACAAATTGATAACCTCATAATGCCTTTGTTGAGCTGACCAATCTATTGGTTCTGCTCCAACTGTTTATTATGGATTAATCTATCTACTAAATCTCTTAACTTATTATCAGGGTCATTTATATACATTGATTTCCCTTTAGGGTATAAATCAAATTCACCACTATAACTGACAACACCTGATAAAAATAAGTCATCTTCTCTATAATAAATCAAAATATGAGTTGACTTATCATTTTTAATAAAACTAAAAAATATTTTATCATATACCTTTTTTTGTTTCTTAGGCTCAAATATTACACTATTCATTGATGACGTAATAATATTATAATCTTTTGAATATTGTTCAATCTTAATTTTTTTTTCAACATTCCCAGCTGTATCAATAAAAACATGAACAAAATCAAAATTGTTATTTAGTATAAAATCCAACCTATTATTTGCTCTTATTCTACCAATAAATGAAACTAAAATAATTATGAAGAGAACTACTATTAATAATACAGGTCCGATATTTATTGTTTTTTTTTCATTCATTATTTATTAAAAACCTTATTATATCCCCATTCTGCATGTTGTTTATTCCTCAACAGACTATACTCCCATGCAGACATTCCATTAAAGACATTCCCTGCCCCTCCTCTACCAGCTGTAGTACCTGACGCACCTTCTGTCATTGCAGAGTAAAATTGTCTTTTTAATTTATCTTGTGAAAAAGGTACTACATCTCCAATGAGTTCTGTATAACCATTTAGCTGAGCAGAGCCAATAAAGAATCCTTTTCCCAATTTTATTTCTTTTCCATTAGATAGTTTTATGCCTGGAATACCCAAAGATACTCCACGACCTTTCCAATCTCCACTACTAATATTGTGTGTAGATCCTAAAACTAAATTTCGAATATTATCTGTATAAGGTCCAATTAAAGTTTCTGCTACTTTTCTCTGAGATAAATGACGAGGAAGCTTTGCATAGAACTCACTTATTCCTACATCTACACCGAAGCCTATTCCTAAACCTTTACCATTTGTTGAATAATTTGCGTAAGTAGCTTTGAAAACGTCATTTGTATCATGATTAGTTATAGTCGCAAAAGAAAGGCTCCCTGATAAGAAAGAATCAAGATTATCTGTTTGTCCACCAATTCCTGCTAATGCTGATAATTCTGCAAACCCAGCTGAAAATAAATACGTTGGAGCATCAATTGACATACCCTTTAAAGTAGAATCTCCTCCCAACCAATTACCTGAATCATCATATTTATCTCTTACTCCAGCAGCTTCAGCAGCTTCCTGCCAATCAGTAAAGCCAGCTTTATCAACTAAATGGTTGATGTAGTCTGTATCTTCAGTCGCAGTCCATGTTTGATCAGTTTTACTATATTCCCATTCAAGACCTGTCGGATCAATTCGATTTAGGGGGTTATTACCAGCATAAATATACCAGTTGTTACCATCTCAGCGGCTCACCCAAAATTAAAGAAACTAAAACACTATAGCTCTCTCTAAAAAATCCCTTCGCTTATAACTATGTCTATAAATATACAGGAGAACCAAGCTCCTGACCACTACTATTTCTGTTATGAATAATGATAACGACACGAAATTATTGATAGAAGATCTTCATCAACAGCGTAGATTAACCTGTTAGTATGATCTATACGTCTAGACCAAAATCCAGAGAGATTTTTTTTAAGTTCCTCAGGTTTACCAATCCCAACATATGGAGTTCTCATAGTATCCTTGATCAGCTTATTTATACGCTTTAAAGTCTTTTTATCCTGTCCTTGCCAATAGAGATAATCAGACCAAGCTTCTTTAGTCCAGGATAATCTCTCAATCATCAGCTAGCTCATGAGTTTCTGTCTGACCAGACCTATACTGTCCAATTGATTTCTCAAGATGTTTAACATTAGCAGGACTACTTAATAAATGAACAGTTTCCATTAATCCATTAAATTGATCTAAAGACATTACAACAGCGTCCTCAGAGTCTCTTCTTGAAATGATGGTATAATCGGCATCATCTGAAACCTGATCTAAAACTTTTTTAAAGTTGTTTCTAGCTTCTGAAAAGTTAATAACTCTCATAATATGCTCCTCTAACTTACTATAAACCATGAATACAAACATGTACAAGATATAAGGCAAGTGTTTTCTATTATTCATCTGGATAAAGCTCATTTTCTCTTGGATGATAAGTTTTATGTAGTTTCTTTAATCCCTTAACAATAACTTTTTTGTAAATTACAGTTGTTTAAATTGAATAATGTCCTAGAAATTCCTGGACTAATTAATGATAGCTCCGTTTTGTAGAAGATGAGTTGCGCAACTATGACGGAGAGATTAAGGAGTAAACTCCTGCCCATCTAGGTTTGATAACTCCAGGTATTTTTTGAATCTTCTTCTTACCATATCTGCTGTTAGTTTCTGATAGGAGAAGTTTAAAAATAGAGATTTCTGGTTTATATTTACGCCCTTAGGTTTATGACCACTTAAATTCCTAGATACCATTTAGAAAACTATATAGATTACTTTATTGATACTATCTCAATAAAACTATTTCTGCTCTGATTTATAAATAAAAAAGCCAACCAGAAATAAATTCTATTTTCATAAAATAATTTCAAAGGGTTGGCGATCTATATTAACACAGCTTAAAGCTGTTGATTATAAAAGAAAAAGTCTAGCGATCACCTACTCTCCCACTAACGCAGTACCATCGGCGCAACTTGGCTTAACTTCCGTGTTCGGTATGGGAACGGGTGTGGCCCAAGTGCTATCATCACTAGACAAAATTTTAATTAAAAACTCTTTAAAAAAGTGTTTAATTAAAACAACTTAAGGGTAAACTTAAGTCTGTTTTAACGATTAGTTTTAAAAATAAAACTAAATAGGGTATAAAAATCATATCCTGTTAAGGAAAATAAAAATATGGTCAAGCCTCACGGGAGATTAGTACCTCTCAGCTAAATACATTACTGCACTTACACTTGAGGCCTATCAACCAGATCATCTCTCTGGTCCCTTTAGGAGAGTTAAACTCTCAGGAATGTCTCATCTTGAGGCGGGCTTCCCACTTAGATGCTTTCAGCGGTTATCCCTCCCGAACTTAGCTACTCTGCAATTACCGTTGGCACGATAACAGATACACCAGAGGTTCGTCCATTTCGGTCCTCTCGTACTAAAAATAGATCCTCTCAAACATTCAACGCATGTGGCAGATAGGGACCGAACTGTCTCGCGACGTTCTGAACCCAGCTCACGTACCGCTTTAATTGGCGAACAGCCAAACCCTTGGGACCTGCTTCAGCCCCAGGATGCGATGAGCCGACATCGAGGTGCCAAACTTTGCCGTCGATATGAACTCTTGGGCAAAATAAGCCTGTTATCCCCGGAGTACCTTTTATCCGTTAAGTGACGGCCCTTCCACTCGGGACCGCCAGATCACTAAGACCTACTTTCGTACCTGCTCGACTTGTAAGTCTCGCAGTCAAGCTACCTTCTGCCTTTGCACTTACAATCTGATTTCCAACCAGATCAAGGTAACCTTTGCGCGCCTCCGTTACTCTTTAGGAGGCGACCGCCCCAGTCAAACTGCCCACCAGACATTGTCCAAAAACCGGATAACGGCTTCTGTTAGAAAACTAATTAAACAAGGGTGGTATTTCACCAACGACTCACCCCAACCTAACGATCAGGGGTCATAGTCTCCCACCTATCCTACACATGTTTAACCAGATTTCAATATCAGGCTGCAGTAAAGGTTCACGGGGTCTTTCCGTCTAACCACATGTAATCGGCATCTTCACCGATACTTTAATTTCACCGGGTCTCGGGTTGAGACAGCGTCCAATTCGTTACACCATTCGTGCGGGTCGGAACTTACCCGACAAGGAATTTCGCTACCTTAGGACCGTTATAGTTACGGCCGCCGTTTACCGGGGCTTCAATTCGCTGCTTCGATAAATCTAACAACTCCTCTTAACCTTCCGGCACCGGGCAGGTGTCAGTCCCTATACTTCATCTTACGATTTCGCAGAGACCTGTGTTTTTGGTAAACAGTCGATTGGACCTCTTTTTTGCAACCTCTCCTCGCGGAGTAGGCCATACTTCTCCCTAAGTTACGTATGTAATTTGCCGAGTTCCTTAACCCGAGTTATCCCGTACGCCTTAGCATACTCAGCTCGCCTACCTGTGTCGGTTTGCGGTACGGTTCCTGTTAATCGAACCTTAGAGATTATTTCCTGGCACGATGAATCCTCTATCTTCCTGCACCCGTAGGTTTAGTACCCTTAACAACTCACCTCAAAATGCGGATTTGCCTACATCTCTCAAAAGCTTGTTGCTTGGACCGGAACTACCATTCTCCGGCATAGAATCTCCTTATGCGTCATCCCATCGAAATTAACAGAAGTACTGGAATATTAACCAGTTTCCCATCGACTACGCTCTTCAGCCTCGTCTTAGGGGCCGACTCACCCTGGGAAGAAAACCTTTACCCAGGAACCCTTAGGCTTTCGGCGGGAAGGGATCTCACCTTCCTTTTCGTTACTCATGCCTGCATTCTAACTTGTGATACCTCCAGCAATCCTTCCAGATCACCTTCAACAGCCTACACAACTCTCGTCTACCATCCGTATTAATACGAATCCGTAGCTTCGGTACTATGCTTAGCCCCGTTACATTTTAGGCGCTCGACTACTCGACCAGTGAGCTATTACGCACTCTTTCAAGGAGTGGCTGCTTCTAAGCCAACCTCCTGGCTGTCTTTGCAATCGAACTTCCTTCTCCACTTAGCATAGTTTAGGGACCTTAGCTGACGGTCTGGGCTCTTTCCCTCTTGACCATGGATCTTATCACCCACAGTCTCACTGCAATATTTTGTTTATCGGTATTCAGAGTTTGAATAAGTTTGGTACCCGGTGAAGGGCCCTAGCCTAATCAGTGCTTTACCTCCGACAAAAATCATATCACGCTGATCCTAAAACCATTTCGACGAGAACCAGCTATCTCCGAGTTTGATTGGCCTTTCACCCCTATTCACAAGTCATCACTGCCTTTTTCAACAGACTAGTGTTCGGTCCTCCACTTGATTTTACTCAAGCTTCAACCTGCTCATAAATAGATCACTCGGCTTCGGGTCTACGGCAACATACTTGGCGCCCTATTAAGACTCGGTTTCCCTCCGGCTCCGGTACTTCTATACCTTAACCTTGCATATTAACGTAACTCGCAGGCTCATTCTACAAAAGGCACGCCATCACGTCTCAAGGACGCTTTGACCACTTGTAAATCCACGGTTTCAGGTCTATTTCACTCCCCTCCCGGGGTGCTTTTCACCACTTCCCTTACGGTACTCGTTCACTATCGGTAGCTATCTCGTATTTAGCCTTGGAGGGTGGTCCCCCCAGATTCCAGCAGGATTTCTCGTGTCCCGCTGTACTCAGGAATATACTCTACAGCTATATTAGTTTCGCTTACGGGACTATCACCCACTCTGGTACTAGCTTTCCAGCTAATTTCTGCTACTAATATAGTTTCTTACTGCAGTTCGCATCACACAATACAAAACAGTACATCCTACAACACCCCTACTGCAACTCCGTGCAGATATTACACAGTAAAGGTTTGGGCTATTCCCCGTCCGCTCGCCGCTACTAAGGGAATCTCGTTTGATTTCTTTTCCTTCAGGTACTTAGATGGTTCAGTTCCCTGAGTCTCACTCCAATACACTATTTTATTCATGTAAAGGTAATAGACATCCAGTCTATTGGGTTACCCCATTCGGCAATCTGGGCGTCAAAGGATGTTTGCTCCTTAACCCAGCTTTTCGCAGCTTACCACGGCCTTCATCGTCGGATAGCTCCAAGGCATCCACCATGGATCCTTATTCGCTTGACCATATATTTTGCTAGCAAAATATAGTCGACAAAAGTTTCAAAGAAACTTCGACAGACATATCGTTACTATCAAAAATATTTGTGCTTTCACACTATAATTTTTATACCCTTCGCTACTTAGTTGTACCTGACAGAAGTTTTATAGAAACTTCGATAAGGTTGTACTCTAAAAAAGTCTCTTAGAAACTTAAATTGAGTTTTATGCCAATTAAGGCAAGTCAAACATTTCTAATAGAAAAGTTTGATATTTAAGCCACTGGAATCGAACCAGAATTAATCTTACCAAAGACTTAATTTGGGGCTGACAAGAGTTGAACTTGTGACCTCACGCTTATCAGGCGTGCGCTCTAACCAACTGAGCTACAGCCCCGCTTACTGACCAGAGACTAAGTCTTTAGTCAACTATATATTAGTATTGAAACTTCAACACCTTCATAATGCAAGCACTATGAATAATAAAAAAAGAGAAAAAATACAAACCAAAATCATACTGCAGTTTTACTTTACAAGAGTTACCTCTCTTGAATGTCTTTTACCCAAGACATTTAGGGTTTAAAGATAAATCTTTAAGGTACTTAGTAAAAACTAAGCTTCCCTTTCTCGTAGAAAGGAGGTGATCCAGCCGCACTTTCCAGTACGGCTACCTTGTTACGACTTCACCCCCCTTACTAAGCATACCTTCGGCGCCGTCCTCCATAAAGGTTAGACTAACGACTTCGGGTACCCCCAACTCGGGTGGTGTGACGGGCGGTGTGTACAAGGCCCGGGAACGTATTCACCGCATCATGCTGATATGCGATTACTAGCGATTCCACCTTCATGGAGTCGAGTTTCAGACTCCAATCCGAACTGAGACCGGCTTTTTTGCGGTTAGCTCCACCTCGCGGCTTCGCATCACTCTGTACCGGCCATTGTAGCACGTGTGTAGCCCAGGGTATAAGGGCCATGATGACTTGACGTCGTCCCCACCTTCCTCCGGTTTGTCACCGGCAGTCTCGCATGAGTCCCCAACTTAATGATGGTAACATACGATAGGGGTTGCGCTCGTTGCGGGACTTAACCCAACACCTCACGGCACGAGCTGACGACAGCCATGCAGCACCTGTAATAGTGTCCCCGAAAGGAAAGAACTATCTCTAGAACGGTCACTAATATGTCAAACCCTGGTAAGGTTCCTCGCGTATCATCGAATTAAACCACATGCTCCACCGCTTGTGCGGGCCCCCGTCAATTCCTTTGAGTTTCACCGTTGCCGGCATACTCCCCAGGCGGTACACTTAACGCGTTAGCTTCGGTACCGAGGTTTGACCCCCGACACCAAGTGTACAAAGTTTACGGCATAGACTACCAGGGTATCTAATCCTGTTTGCTCCCTATGCTTTCGCGCCTCAGCGTCAATCCAGGCCCAAAATGTTGCCTTCGCCATTGGTGTTCTTTCTAATATCAACAGATTTCACCCCTACACTAGAAATTCCACATTTCCCTACCGGATTCTAGTTAATCAGTTTCCTGTCCGTTTCCGGTGTTGAGCACCGGTCTTTCAAACAAGACTTAATTAACCGCCTACACGCCCTTTACGCCCAATAATTCCGAACAACGCTCGCTCCTTACGTGTTACCGCGGCTGCTGGCACGTAATTGGCCGGAGCTTATTCATGAGCTAACGTCATCTACTACTCATTTCCTAGTAGTTTTATTCCTCACTCATAAAAGGATTTTACAACATCTCTGCATTCTTCATCCACGCGGCATCGCTCCGTCAGACTTTCGTCCATTGCGGAAGATTCTTAGCTGCTGCCTCCCGTAGGAGTCTGGGCCGTGTCTCAGTCCCAATGTGGCCGATCACCCTCTCAGGTCGGCTAACTATCGTCGCCTTGGTAGGCTCTTACCCCACCAACTAGCTAATAGTGCGCAGACTCATCTTTCAGCACAGCAAACGCTGCTTTCCTCTAAAAGCTAAAGCTTAAAGAGATTATTCGGTATTACTCCATGTTTCCATGGGCTATCCCCAACTAAAAGGTAGATCATCTACGTGTTACTCACCCGTTCGCCACTCTCGGAAGTGCAAGCACTTCCTACCGTTCGACTTGCATGCTTAAAACGTGCCGCCAGCGTTCGTTCTGAGCCAGGATCAAACTCTCCGTTATTATGTTTACTAACCGAAGTTAGTAATAACTAAGTTGATCTTTATACTCATTTGGTTCAACTATAAAGTTGTAAACTATCTCTCATAAACACCTTACAAAACTAATAGTTTTGCAACATATTTTATGATTAAAAAGTTTTATGTATTTTTTCCCTTCTCTATTAACAATGTAATACTTAAGAGGTTAATAAAACTGCTTAATAATAAACAAATTAACATTAAGATTTTAGTTACAAAACAAGCTCTTATTAGAAGTTGTTGTTGCAACGCTCAATGAATGTATCAATTCATAGTTTTTTTGTCAATACTAAAATATTTTAATTTAAAAACATTTTAGTAATTTAAACTGTTTAAGCTAAATTGTAACTTCTACAGTGGAGTATCTTTTAATAAAAGAGTTCTCCGTAACAACGAGACGTAATATAGCAATCAACTATATTTTAGTCAATCTCTATATGACACAAGTTATTTAAAAATTATATTGCTGTAATACCCGCATCTACTAAGGATTTAGCAGCAAGATCAATTTTCTCTTTTAAAACTACAACATGATTCGCTTCATAGGATGAAATTATCCAAAATGATACCTCATTCTTAGTAATAGCTAATGAGATTTTCTTAATAATTCCTAAATTATGAAATCCTTCACAATCAGAAATTTTTATAAGTTTTAAATCCTTTAGCTTAGTACAACATGAAAGGTTAATTTCTTCATCACAAATCATTGTTAACTCATTATCAGTTTTTGTAACATTAAAAAATGATGATTGATAAATCTCTCTAGGAACACCCCTATTCTCATCTAATCTGTATAAACAGAAGCTCTTATCTATTATTTCAAATTTCATAACTATATTTATACCATGGGTAAAAAATAACAAACACTTAACAACCATGTAGTATATAGATAATTTACAAAAATTTAATAGTATCACTAAAGATTTCAGACATGGTGGGATGTGGAAAGATTATCTGCTTTAATTGATCTATTGTTAACTCCTGTTTAACTGCTATAACAAAGTTAGATATTATCTCTGATACATCTGTTCCTATAATATGAGCACCTAAAATAATCCGGCTTTCCTTATCAGCTATAACAATACAAAGGCCATCTTTAAACCCGTTCTCCACTAGATATCGACCATTATTGTTTAAGTAATAGTTACTTTTTAATATATCTTTTCCCCTCTCCTTAGCTTCCCTTAGGGTAATCCCAACTGTTGCTATCTCAGGTTCACTATAAATAATAGAAGGTATTAAATCATAATTCATTTTACTAAGTGGATTAAACATATTGTTAACAGCAATCTCTGCCATCTTTATACCTCCATGGGCGAGAAAAGTCTTACCTGTTACATCCCCAGCGGCAAAAACTCCATCTAAATTAGTTCTCATATATTCATCTACTTTAATCCTCCCAGATTCAACTACACCTATAGACTCATACTCTTTTGAGTTGGGTATACGTCCAGTTGCAATTAAAACTTTATCGGCGGCTAAAGACTCTTGGTTGTTTTGCCATTTAAAGATAACACTATTATTTGTGATTTCACTTACAGTAACTCCCAATTTAATTGTAAAATCTATAGCTTTTAAAAAAATTGATGAAACTCTTTTTTCTATAGATGGCAGAAGCTGGTTATTATACTCCAAGACAGTAACATTACTTCCAATAGATGAAAAAATAGATGCAAACTCTAAGCCGATAACACCTGCTCCAATAATTACTAAATTATTAGGAATCTCCTTTAAGTTTAGAATAGATCTACTTGTAAGACAAAGATGGTTATTACTACCTTTAATATTTGGTATTAAGGATTTTGATCCCGCTGCAATTAAAATATTCTCACCTTTTAACTTCTTTCCATCAACTTCCACAACCTTATTGCCTAATAATCTAGCGTCTCCATATTCAACATCGATTTTTTTACTCTTTATCAAAGCGGATAGCCCTTGTTGTAACTGGGAAACCTTAAGATCTTTCCACTCTATTGCTTTAGATAGATCAAAAATAGTTTCTCTACTTACGACACCAAGATCATTTAAATTACTAATTTTTTTAAATAATTTTGAAGAGTGTAATAGGGACTTTGTTGGTATACAACCGGAGTTTAAACAAGTACCTCCAAGTTTAGACTTTTCAATTAATAAAACTTTCTTATCTAAGTTAGCTGCTTCTAATGCCCCGGTATATCCTGCAGGTCCTCCACCTATAACAATTAAATCGTACATCTTCCATCCTCTATTTGTTTTGTTAAATCTAATGCATTATATGAACTACGAACAAAGGGCCCAGAAGAGACACCTAAGAAGCCCATATCTAGAGCAATTTGTTTCCAGTTTTCAAATTCAAGGGGAGTGATATATTTTTTAACCGATAGATGGTTAGATGATGGTGGAAGATATTGGCCGATAGTTAATAGATCACACCTAACACTTCGTAAATCCTTTAATAGAGTTATTACGTCTCCCTCTTTTTCTCCCATGCCAAGTATTAGACCTGATTTTGTTACAATATTAGTGTTATTATCTTTTATATACTTCAATATGTTCAGACTTCTTTGATAATCTGCACCAATTCTAATATTAGGGTATAACCCCTCTACGGTCTCTATATTATGATTGATGACACTTGCTCCAGAGTTAAGAACCTTATCTATGGCACTTTTTTCACCCTTAAAATCTGGAATAAGTAATTCGATTGATGTTTCTGGGTTTATATCTTTTATTACTTTAGAGACATTATAAAAATGACCAGCTCCACCATCAACTAAATCATCCCTTGTAACAGATGTAATTACAACATATTTTAACTTTAGTAGATCTACAGCCTTAGCTATATTTTTAGGTTCATCTAGATTAATTTCTTCAGGTTTATCTTTTAATATATTACAAAACCTACAACCCCTTGTACACTTAGTTCCAAGGATCATAAATGTTGCGGTTCTATTATCGAAGCACTCCGCTCTATTAGGACACTTTGCGGCACTACAAACACTATTAAGATTCAAATCTAGCAGGGTTTTTTCCACAAATAAGATATCCTTTCCATTTAATACTTTTATTTTTAACCAAGCAGGCTTCCTAGCTTTTATCAATAAAAACACTCCATAAAGACAACTTCAATACTCTCTTTAATACTCTCTTTTACAGAATCTATATTAAGTTTTTTATTTAATACTTCTAAACTACTTGTAGCCTTAATATCTTTTAACCCACAGGGATTAATCCAATTAAAAGGTTCTAGATCCGTATTAATATTTATAGCAAGGCCATGAAGAGTAACACCGTTTTTTATCCTTACTCCAACACTTGCTATTTTTTTCCCATTAACCCATACACCATGATTAAGTTTATTTCGACTCCCTTCTACTCCAAATTTTTTAAGGGTAATAATTGTTATCTCCTCAAGTCTTCTTATATACTCTCTTACTCCTATTTTTATACTTTTAATTGATATAACTGGATATAGAATTATCTGACCTGGGCCATGGTAGGTAATATTTCCTCCCCTATCTGTAGGGACTAAATCTATTTTTTTATCTATTAAAAGATCAGTAGTTACTAGTAAATTCTCCTCTCCACCATTTTTACCTAGGGTAAATACAGGAGTGTGTTCTAATATAAAAAACTGATCTTCAATACTGCCCTTAACTCTACTTTTGTAGGTGTCTAACATTAGATCATAACTATTTTTATAACTTAAAAGACCAGACAATATATGAATATCCCCCAATTAAAACTCTCCCTTTAAAATTGGTTTTCTAGCTGCTAATGTTTCATCTACTCTCTCACATTTACAGTTTTTAGGAGAGTTAACTAAGATATTCCCATCCTCTTTTGCCTCTTTAGATATAGAGACCATAGCTTTTATAAAATTATCCAATGAAGTTCGGGATTCACTTTCTGTTGGTTCAATTAACATAGAACCGGTTACAACTAAAGGGAAATATATAGTTGGTGGATGAAATCCCTTATCTTCTAGTCTTTTTGCTATATCTAAAGTTGATACTCCAAACTTTTTTTGATTTTCATCATTAAAAAGGACCTCATGCATTGAGTCAGCATTATAAGGAAGATGATAATAATTTTTTAATCTAAACCTTATATAGTTTGCATTTAAAACAGAGTACTCTCCAACCTTTTTAAGACCATCCCTCCCCATGGATAATATATAGGTGTAGGCTTTTAAGATTACGGAAAAATTCCCATAAAAACCATGAACTCGCCCTATAGACTCTTTACAACTATAATCAAATGTGTATTTCCCACTGTTAAATACAACTTTTGGGTTAGGTAAGTATTTAGAAATGTGTCTTTTAACACATACAGGCCCTGCTCCAGGGCCACCACCACCATGGGGTGTTGAGAAGGTTTTATGTAAATTAATATGCATAGCATCAACACCTGTATCTGCAACCTTTACCTTACCTAATAGAGGATTAAGGTTTGCTCCATCACCATATACAAGACCACCACACCTATGAACTAATTCCGAAATATCCCTAATATTTTTTTCAAATATACCTAAAGTATTAGGATTTGTAATCATAATTCCTGCTATATTAGAACCAAGATACTTGGAGACTTCCTCTACAGTAAGGACCCCATCTATATTGGATTTTACAACCTGGATTTTAAAACCACAAAGGGAGGCTGAAGCTGGATTTGTTCCATGGGCAGAGTCTGGAATTAGTATAGTATCCCTTATTTTCTCTTCTCCATTATCCCGATGAAATTTCTTAAACATCATAAGAGATACTAGCTCCCCATGGGCACCTGCAGCAGGTTGAAGAGTTACATCATCCATTCCTGTTATCTCTTTTAAAAGTTCTCCTGTTTTAAATAGCACTTCCAAACAGCCCTGACTTAAGTCATTCCCCTGTAATGGGTGACAGTTAGTAAAGCCCTTTAAAGATGCAACTTTTTCATTTAATTTAGGATTATATTTCATGGTACAGGAACCTAAAGGGTATATGTTTGTATCAACACCATAGTTCCATGTAGAAAGCCTTGTAAAATGCCTTGATACTTCAGGCTCACTTAGACCAGGGAGTTTAAAACCTCTTCTTTTATGTTTTGATTTAAGTATAGTCTTACCTGTTTCACATCCAGGAATTGAAAAGCCTACACCTTGTCCATCACCAATCTCCCATAATAATGGTTCCTCATATATCATAAAACTCCTCCAATGGCCTCAATAAAACTATCTAAATCACTCTTTTTAAAGACCTCAGTAACAGTTATTAAAAAGGAGTTATCAGGAAGAGTTTTATCAACTACTTCTATTCCAGGGACATAACCTAAGTCAAAAAACTTTTTACTACTTAGTTCCCTAGGATAAGTTACAACAAACTCATTAAAGGTTTCACCAGAAAAATTTATTGAACAGCCTATTTTCAATAGTTCTCTTTTTAAATATTCACTATTATTATAATTTATTTCCCCAAGCTTTTTTAATCCAGAAGACCCAAGGAGGGATAGATAAATAATTACCCGAAGAACACATAATCCTTGATTGGAACAGATATTACTAGTAGCCCTCTCCCGCCTTATATGCTGCTCTCTAGTGGCTAAAGTTAGACAAAAACTTCTTTTACCATTTTTATCTACACTCTCTCCGACAAGCCTACCTGGGGCTAAACGTAATAACTTTTGACTAAAAGCAAAAACACCTAAGTATGGGCCGCCAAAACTCCTACTTAACCCAAAACTCTGCCCCTCACCACAGGCAATATCTGCTCCATAAATTCCAGGAGGATTAAAAATAGAGAATGCTAATATCTCAGAGAATATTGATATAAACAGAGTTTTTTCTTCTCCTATTCTAGGTTTAATTAGATCCTGATCCTCTATAACTCCAAAATAGTTAGGAGATTGAATTACAACAGATGCAATATCTTCTAAAGAGTCCATTTTATCTAGGTTTGTCTTCCCACTTTTATCAATATCCATAAAGATAACTTGAAACCCTATAGCCTCTTTATATGTATTTAATACTTCTAAATATCTTGGATTTATCGCTAATGAGACTAAAACCTTATCTCTTTTTGTTGCCCTAAGGGATAATAAAACACCTTCAACAAAACTTGTTGCTCCATCGTACATTGATGCATTTGAGTAATCCATACCAAGGTATTTTGAGATATATGTCTGATACTCAAATACAGCCTGAAGTGTTCCCTGGGATATCTCTGGTTGGTAGGGGGTATAAGATGTTAAAAACTCTGATCTAGAAGTTAAATAGTTAATAATATTTGGTATATAGTGACTATAACTTCCCCCTCCTAAAAATGATTTTCTACTATAATTCTTATCACTTACTTGTGTAAAATAATCAGTTAAATCCCACTCTGTTAAGCCATTGGCTATATTTAACTGATCCTTTAAAATTAGATCTTCTGGTATTGAAGAAAACAGTTCCGATATAGATTCTAACCCCAATGTTTTAAGCATATCCTCTACATCGTTTTTAGAATGGGGTAGATATCTCACACACTCCCCTCCGCAAGCTCTTTAGCTTTAGAGGCTGATAAAAGATCATCAAAATCATTAGGATTTTCAGCTTCAATCTTAACTATCCATGAGTTATACGGGTCACTATTAATAAGTTCTGGATTATCCTCTAATAGGGGATTTATCTCTATAACTTCACCATCAAAGGGCATATTTATCTCAGATACAGCTTTTGAAGACTCAAGTTCTCCTAAAGCACCATCTTTTTCAATTTTATCCCCAACTTCTGGAAAGTCAACATATACAATATCCCCTAATTGATTTTGTGCAAAATCGGAAATACCTACTATAAAAATATCACCCTCTTTTTTAATCCACTCATGACTAATTGCATACTTTAACTCATCTGGGTAACTACTCATACTCTCTCCTAATTCGATTTATTGACAATCTAGCGGTTCTATTTGGTCTTATATTTTTGACTATTTGAACTTTCAACTCTCTTTTTCCATCATTTAATATAACAATATCCCCATACTCTAAAGGTATATTTACTCTTATAAAACCTGAAACAAGCCCCTTCACACTATAATCCCTAGGTAAGTTGTCTGAAGTAATAGATAGAATCTCTTCATCAATCCTAGTAATGGAGACCTCTGTAACACATGTCAAAACCCTCCCAATAATACTTTTGTTAAATAGAACATCACCCTTTGTCGATTCGTGTAATTTTCTAACATCGTACCCGACATAGGAGTAGGTATAAAAAGGTGAGTTTAAAAATCTATTTTCTACACAAAAATCCCATGGGGTATTACCAAAAGGCCACGGACCAATATCCTGATGGGAAAGGGGCAACCCAGCTCCTGTTCGTAGAGAGTCTCTAGATGCTAAACCACAGGGTGTAATACCCAAATCTGAACCAAGTTCTAATAAGGTATCCCAAAGTTTTGGAGCTTTATCACTCTCCACATATAATTCAAACCCAAACTCACCTGTATATCCAGACCTTGAGATAAGGATATTTCCATTATCAAATGAACCTTTAAATGTAAAGTATCCAAAGTTATTAAATAGTTCTTCCCCCATATAATTCTCTAATAGTTTAAGGGATTTGGGCCCTTGCACATCAATTTTTGCTAAACGATGGCTATAATTAACTATTTTGCATCTATATAGGTCAAATGATTTTAGATGGTTAATTACTATTTCATCCATACCACAATTAACTATTACAAAAAACTTATTTTCTGAGAATTTATATATAACAGAGTCATCTATAACAAAATTTTTATCATCAAGGAAAAGCCCATAAATTAGGTGATTAACTTTTAAATGATCCAAAACCCTAGAAAATGATAAATCTAATAATTCTGAAACTTCACCACCTTCTATTGTAAAAAAAGACATGTGGCTAGTATCAAAAATTCCCACATCCTTTAGAACTGATAGATGTTCATTTTTTGCAGATTTGTACCATAAAGGCATGTTATATCCATTAAAACTAGCCATTTTTCCATTAAGACTCTTATGTTTATTAATTAATACAGTCTCTTTCATTTTATTTCCTGTAGTGCTGAACATGGAATTTTAGTATTAAACTCTTTATAAACTACAAATGTTTCAACTCCCAAGATATCACTAATTAAATTCATCTCTTTTAAATAAAAATCTGCTAAAGAATAGGAATCACTTAATAAGACAGTAGCCATTAGATCAAAACGTCCAGTTACTACTAAAACATTTAAGACACTAGGTAGATTACTAATCTCCTCCCCCTTTCCTACTAAATCCATAGTAGATAGCTTAATACCTATTTGAACCATACTATAACCAGGAAGAGCCTCTAGATCTACTTGTCCCCTTATTTCTAATACTCCTGATTCAATAAGTGAGTTAACCCTATTTCGAACAGTTCCCTCTGAAAGATTTAAATTATCAGCAATTTTCTGAAAGGACTCTCGACCATCTTTAAGGTTTTGTAATATTTTAAATGAAGTATCATCTATATCCATATCTTAAATTATACACAATATTTTTAGTAAAACCAGCAAAATAAGCTGTTTAAATCAAAAATATCCTTAAAAACATCAGCTATTCTAAAAAAAATAGTTAAAGGATATAATTATAAAATGAGAGAAAAATTAATTAAGCTGACAAAAGAACTTATAAACACTAACAGTGTAAGTTCTAATTCAAATAAGTCTATTATTGAAATATTCACGAGACTATTTAAAATTAACAATTTTGATATAGAAGAGATAAACTATTTAGATGATAATGGTGAAAAAAAATATAACCTTGTAGCAAGAAAAGGACATAAAAGTGGAGGGCTGGCTTTTTTAATACACTCAGATACTGTACCACTAGCTAATAATTCCCAACTAAACCCCTATATAGAAGATGGAAAATTATTTGGACGAGGGGCTTGCGATATGAAGGGACCTGCTGCGGCTTCTATCTTAGCAGGAATAGAAGAAGACAATCTAAACTATTCACTTACATATATTATTACAGCAGATGAAGAGATTGGCTGTTTTGGTGCTGATTTTGTTGTAAAAAACTCTAAACTATTAAAAGAGTTTCCACCTAAGTGGGGTATAGCCACCGAACCTACAGAGTTAGTACCTATATATGCTCATAAAGGATTATGTAGTATATCAGTGGAGGCTGATGGGATTGCAGCACACTCAAGTACTTCTATGGGAGAGAGTGCCAATTTTAAAATGATTCCATTTTTATATTATATCTCTAAACTTAAAGAAAAGTACAAAAATGATAAATCATATCAAAATATGGAGTTTAATCCTCCAACAAATACTCTAAACCTTACAATTAGCGATTTAAACTGTGCACCTAATGTTACACCAGCAAAGAGTATATGTAAGATCTGTTTTAGAACTATGCCCCAGAGTAAAACTGATGAAATTATAACTGATATTAAAAATAAAGCGGCAGAACTTGGACTAAGTTTTAGTTATCTATTATTAGATTCAATACATAGTGACCCAGAGTCAATTTTTGTTAAAACCTGTAAGAAGTTAACGAACAGAGAGCCTAGTACAGTCGCATACTTAACTGACGCTTGTCACTTTTCAAAAATTCTAACACCTATTGTTTTAGGTCCTGGTTCTATAAAGAGAGCCCATACAAAGGGTGAGTATATAGAGGTTGATGAACTATATACGGGATATAAATTATACCGAAAAATATTAAGAGAACTAAGCAGGATTTAAATGGATTTTTACATAATTTCAATTTTAACAATTGTAGGATTTATAGCGGGCTTTATAGACAGTATCGCAGGAGGTGGTGGATTAATAGCTCTTCCAGCATATCTTTTAGCCGGGGTTCCCCCTCAAGTAGCCCTTGGAACAAATAAGTTTCAAGGAACTCTAGGAACATCCGTTGCAACAATCAATTTTATTCGTAATGGAAAGGTTTCTGTTAAAATTGTTTTATCTGGTATATTTTTTGCTCTATCTGGAGCCTTTATAGGTTCTAAATTAATTCTAACCCTTGATGTTGAAGTTGTTGGAAGAGTTATTATTTTTTTACTTCCATTGGGGATTTTTGCGACTCTATACCCTAGACAGGGAGTTATGCCTTTTAAACAGTTAGGTCCTAGGGATTATCTGTTAACAATTCCTATAATTTGCCTTTCTATAGGTTTTTATGATGGTTTTTTTGGTCCTGGGACCGGTTCATTTCTAACTTTAGCCTTTTATACCTTCTTAAAACTAAACTTTGTAGAAGCCAATGCTAATGCTAAGGTATTTAATCTAATGTCAAATTTAGGGGCATTAATTTCTTTTCTTATTGGTGGAAAAGTTCTTTTTATTTTAGCTATACCAATGGCACTATCAAATATGGTTGGGAATTTTGTAGGTTCTCACTTGGTATTAAAACAAGGTGAAAAAGTAATTAAGTTTTTTTTAATTATTATACTAATTATATTGATAATTACACTAGCCATTAAGTATTTTTAATTTGTATTTTATTTAAGAATTAAATTAAATAACATTTAAATTGAATGATGGAATCTTCATAAATTTATTGGGGTTGAAATTACGGAATATAGATTCTCTAAATAGAAACCTCCAGTTTCCTGGAGGTATTAAAAAATTATTTTACAGATTTGTTTCCAACTAATTTAGCTGTTTCATCCATTGTAAATGCATCTAATTGAGCTTGAGTAGAAAAGTAAATATCACCTTCAACTGTTGAAGATTTATCTAAAGAAAAACCATCAGCCTCTACGTAAATATCACCTTTAAAAGTACCACCTGTGATTCTAAAGTTAGGACTTTTAACAATCATTTTTGGTGCAGTTACAGTGTACTGCTCAGTAATTACACGATTTTCATCTTGAGTATAAAGTGCTAACTTTCTATCAACTACATCTCTGTTAGTAAATTCACCCTCAACAACTAGAGTTTCGTTAACTACTACATCGTTTAATGTTGCTGCTAACCAAGCTCCATCTGCAGATACAGCTTTTAATAAAGCTTCGCCATTGTCAACAATAGATGCTGTTGTAACAACATCAGCTTCTTTTACTTCCGCAACAACTTTAGCTTCTTCAGCTTTTTTAGAACAACCTGTGAATGCTAATGATACAACTGCAATAGCAACCATTAAAAAAATGTTTTTTTTCATTTCTCTCTCCTTAATATAATAAGTATATCTCTATACTAATTTTCTAAACAAAAAAGCTGATAATAAATGAACCAGCCCATAAAACTCCAAAAACTAAGAGGTTTTTAACTGCTACGATAAAGGTTTCAGCCTTGATTTGAACACTTAAAAAAACTTTTATGTTTTTATATATTGGAATTGCTGCAATTAAAACCAGATAATTTTCAACTGGTAATATTTTAAAAACAACCCCTATAATTACAACTATAAATGGTAAAATATTTAATAATACATATATCAATAGAGAGTTTTTTTTACCTATATAATATGGTAATGTATATCTCCTATTAATCACATCATCATCTAAGTCACAAATATTATTTGCCAACATGATATTAGATATTAAAAATATAAGAGGCAGCGATATAAAAAATATAGATAACATCTCTTCTAAATTTACATTTAAGCTTAACATTAAACTACTTAAATCAGCGCTAATAATATTAGTATCAAAGACCTGTATATAAACCGTAAGAAAGAGTATTAATCCTCCCATTACAACACCAGAGAATAACTCTCCAAAGGGTGTTCTTGAAATAGGGATAGGACCATATGAGTAAGTTACACCTATGGCAAAACTTAAAATCCCTACAAATAGAACAACCAGATCAGTAATTAAAAAGAGGATTATCCCTAAAAAAGAACCAAGAATAAGCAGTGTAATTATTGTTACTAACGCTGCTTTTTCACTAATACCATCTCTAACCATTGCATTGTGGATTTCATAGTTGTAGCCATCCTTCTTAATAGCTTTTTTATAATCCATAAAATTATTTATAGCTGTAGTAGCTAAGTCAATACATAACAGACTAACAAAAAATATTAAAAAAACTAAGATATCAAATCTACCGTATCGATGAAGTGTAAACAGCGTTCCAATAAGTAGTGGAAACAGACTTGCTACTTTAGTTTGTATCTCTACAAGTTTAAAAAATGATTTTAAATTCATTAAAACTCCTATTTAACCCTATCTATAAGCCTTGGCAAAAGCTCCATAAGAAGGTCATAACCACTATTTTTTGGAAGCCTATTAATAACTTGTAATGCTCTATCATGATACCTAATGGCTAAATTTCTACACTTCTCTATAGCACCTGATTTTTTTATTAGTAAAATTACTTGTTGTATATTATTCTCGTCTATACCACAACTAAATATCTCTCTAATTGAATCTTTATACTCAGATTCATCATTTAGTGCAAATATCACAGGAAGACAGTAGTAACCCTTTAAAATATCAGATCTTAAATCCTTACCTACCTCTTCCTCGTCACCTATAAAATCTAGTAAATCATCAACTATTTGGAAAGCCATCCCTAGTTGATAACCAGCATGTGCTAACCGTTTTATTGTTTTATCATCAGCTTTTGTTATATAAGATCCAGCACTTAAAGAGATAGCAAAAAGTGCTGCTGTTTTACCAGAAACAACTCTTAAGTATCCAAAAAGAGAGGTATTCATATTATACCTATTTTTAAACTGTAAAATCTCTCCAATACAAATTCTACTAACAACTTTTGCTAGGGCAATAGCCAACTCTTTTGGGACGTTAAGCTCTGTTAATAGTAAAAAACATTTACTTAATAGATAGTCCCCCATATAAATAGCATACTCCTTAGAGTATTTAGACTGAATAGACTCTTTACCTCTACGCAGTTTTGCTTCATCTATAACATCATCGTGGAGTAGCGTTGCTACATGTAGGGTTTCAATTGCTGTTGCAATATCAACTAAATCATCACCCTTTTTTTTGTATAATTTACCAAACCTGCTACCTATCAATAATAAAATGGGGCGTAACATCTTACCCCCATCCTCTAATAAATAATCCAAAGATTCATTAAAGTAGTTATTACCACTTTTCAAATCTTTTTGTAACTTATCTTTAATAGCATTAAGTTGGTTATTTAGGGTTTTATCCTCAAACCAATCTAACATAGAACCTCATTTTTATAAGTCAGTAAATAAATACCATTTTTTAACAAACTTAAGTTTTCTCCATCTTTTATTTAGGAATGGAAGAACATAATAATCTAAACCAAATGTTGAACCACTACCACCTATCATAGCAATACCACCAGCGATAAACCATAACATCTCAAACGGAGCCATTCCTGAAGCCCAAATCATAATTCCCATAACTACCGAAATAATTGATGCTAAAGCTGTAAAAAGTCCACCTAAAAGACATAAACCAACAACAATCTCTGCTAGAACCATTCCTGTTTGGAATATAACAGCCATAAATGTAAATTCACCAGTAGAAGTATAGAATATCAAGTTCATTGACCAATCAACAATACTAGTAATAAATTCTGGTACAGCTAAGGCTTTTACAGCTTCTGTTGCAGCTTCTGAAGTAGCACCAGTTACATCAACCTTTGAGGCTAACAGAAAAATATAAGTTGGATCAGCAACTATTTTTATTAACTTCTCAATACCCTCATATAACCACATTCCACCTAAAAACATTCTAAATGGAACTAACCAAAAATTCGGTGATCGTTTAGCAAAATGTCCACCAAGAAAGCTTCTTCTATCTTCAACATGGAAAAATTCATACATCCAGTATTTCCACAACTTATGGAATCCAGCAACCTCAACAAAGTAGATAAAGTTGACAAAATGTTTAATAAACATAGCTAAGAAACCAGAAAATACAAACTCTCTTTTAGTTGTATTAATCTGAGCAACTCCATATTTACCACCAATACTAACCATGGCACCATGAAATGCAGGTTTATATGATTTCAACTCTTTTTCTTTAATTGTTGCTTCAATATTATTTGCAACTGTTGCAGAGGAGTGTTCTGCATTTTCAACCATCTGTGGAACAGGTTTATCACTACCCTCTGGGATATAAAATATATTATCACCTACAACAAAAACATCTTCTTTGTTTTTTGCCCGTAAAAACTCATCAGTTTGAACACGATTTCTAGCCAGGATCTCAAGATTATCATCTTCTATAGAACCAATAATATCTGAACCTTCAACACCTGCTGCCCATATTACAGTATTAGTTTCGATTTTACCCTTTCCGTCTATTTCAATACAGTCTTTAGTAACATCTTTGACACCAGAATTAAGCATGATTTCAACATTCATCTTTTCAAGTCGTTTAGTTGTTTTATCAATAAGTTTAGGGTGGAAATTTGGAAGAACTTTTGGAAGTAAATCTGCAACTATCATTCTAACCTCATTCTCTGAAATATTAAATGTATGACAAAGTCTCTCTCGCCACTCAGCTAATTCACCAATCATTTCGATTCCAGTAAATCCACAACCAATTACAACAAAAGTTAATAGTCTTTTCCTAATAAAAGGGTCTGTTTCTACACTAGCTTTTCCAAAAACTTCCCACATATGGTGTTTAATTTTTACAGCATCTTCATAGGACCATAGAGGGAAAGCGTGCTCTTCTGCACCTTTATTACCCCAGAAAGTAGGTTTTGAACCAGTACCTAATACTAAATAGTCATATTTTGTACATGTAACACGGCCCTCAAGAACTTTCTTATCAAAATCAATTGAATGGATATCATCTAAAATTACATCAACGTTTCTACCTGCAAATATCTTATCGAAGTTTATTCTAACCCCATCCTCAGGTATTCTTCCTGCTGCAACCTCATGTAGCTCTGTTAGCATAGTATGATAAGTATTTTTATCAATTAAAGTAATTTTAACTTCTTCACTCTTCTTAAATTTTTTCGCTAGCTTTTTAGCGGTGAGTACACCTCCGTAACCACCACCTAGGACTACAATATGTTTTGCTTTATCCATTTTGACTTCTCCCTTTACTATTTAAATACTAGACTAAAACTAGTATTTATCAATTTAAAATTCTCTTTCATTTCCTTAGGTAGATAAATTTTAGAATCCTTGGTTATATATATAACATATACTCCGCCAATTTTTTTCGCTAATTCTAGACCACTATCTATATCCATCTGAAAAAATATAGTTGACAGAGCATCCCCATCAATCCCCTTATCTGTAATAACTGTTACAGAAGATACATCAGTTACAGCTGGAAACCCACTAACTCTATTAATAATATGATGGTATCTCTTACCATCAACTTCAAAATATCTCTCGTAATCACCACTTGAAATTATTGATTTATTTTTTAGCTCAATGGTACCTAGATAAGAGTTCCTATTATCAAAAGGATTTTGTATTCCCACAATAAAATCACTACCATTTGGTTTATTACCAATTAACTTTACATTACCACCTAAATTAATTATGCCACTATCAACACCATTTTGCACTAAATATTCTGCAACAATATCTGCAGCATACCCCTTAGCAATACCTCCAAGGTCTATAGACATACCCTTATCCATGGATATGGAGTTTTGATCTATTTTGATATTTTTATAATTAACTAAAGGAATTCTCTTATTAATATCCTTAATATCAGGAACTTCAAAACCACCACTTCCTATTTTCCATAATTTAACAAGTGGGCCTATAGAAATATCAAAGAGACCATTTGATAAGTCTCCATAATATAGTCCTTTTTTTATTACACTTAAAGTTGAATTTGTTAACTCTACTGGAGATATTCCAGCGTTTAAGTTTATTTGGGAGACATCACTACTATCGATATTAACTGACATCTTCTTTTCTATATCTAACAATATATCAAATGATCCATCTAATAATTCTCTACTATTATCCGCCCAAATATTAATTGTTACAAATGTACCTAAAATAAACTTTGTATCACTTACAGGCTTATTGTTAACATCTTTTTTTTCACAACCAAGGAGTAAAAAAATGGTTATAAATGTATATATCTTAATTAATCTCATCGACTACCTAAATCCTACCCAAGGAGTATACTATGTTAAGAATCTATTGTCACTATATATTCTGTCTTTTGAATAAAATATTATCTATCTAGATAGGATATTCTACTAAGCAATCCAGGTTTATTAAGAGTGACCCTATTTCGACCTAGCTCCTTTGATCGGTATAGTGCCTCATCAGCCTTATTTATTAAATAACTAACATCATGATTTGTTGCCCAATTAAAAACTGTTACCCCAATGCTTATTGTTACTTTCAAGTCATTCTCTTCGTAAGATATAGATAAGTCCTGGATAGATTTACGAATTCTTTCTGCAATTATAGTTGCTTCTACGCTTTTAGTCTCTGGCAGAAGAACAGTAAACTCCTCCCCCCCAAACCGAGAAATGACATCTTCCTCTCTTAAAACCTCTTTTAACTTATTTGCAATAGCACAAATAACTACATCTCCAGCTATATGGCCGTAGGTATCATTAAAGTTTTTAAATTTATCAATATCCATCATCATAAGCGTAAAACACTCACTTCTTCTTTTTGCTCTAGCAATCTCTTCATTAACTCTTCGAATGAAAAATGTATGATTATATAAACCTGTTTTTAAATCTTTTACAGAGTGCTCATAATGAATATTATTTTGTATTCCTATTGAGATAAATTTCATCAATCGATCAATATATGAAACCTCTTCGTTAGTGTAATCTTCATCTAAAATTTTAGGCCCAAACAATACTAATCCATATAGTCCTGAGTGACCAATTATTGGAATAATAATCTCGGTATTAATCTTCTTAAAACATTTTACTAGTGTAGAATCCTTAATTTCGGACTCAAAAATATAATAACTAATTGTTGAGTTATGATTTTTGAAAAACTCTTCAAAGGGTTCTAAGCTTTTAAGCTCAATATCCATAGTAACTTTTTTTAAGTTTTTAAAATAAAGAACTTTTAATTTATTATTAATGATTTCTTGATTAATAATTATAACAAGATCAGAGGGTATAAATTTTGATGAAAGGCACTCTATTAAATAGTCTACTAACTCTGTAATAGATTTTTTTGTTGATATTGTATATGCATCTTCAATTAAGTTTTCTAACTCTTTATTCTCAATTTTCTGTTTTTGAATATAGTCAAAGATCCCTATATCATTTAATAAACTATAATTTTTAATATATAAAGGATTAAGTGATATATCTTCAAACTCCATAAAGAGAGATTATACCATAATTAACTTTTTTTAAATAGAAATTTACTCAATAATCTCCTGAACTCGACCAATTATACCAGATTCTAATCTAACTTTTATCCCATGGGGGTGAAAACTTGATTTAGTTAACAGATCTTTTACAATACCATTAGTTAAAATACCACTTCGTTGATTACTCTTTTCTACAATATTTACCTCTATACCAGGCTTTATATCTTCTCTATTTTGTCCATTCATTATTTTAACCACCTTTTAATTTTTTTAAGAAAGACTATTTAGGAATTAAAACAAATTTCCCAAAATGCTTTCTAAGAGAGAGCTCTTTTTGTGCCTTAGCAATATCCTCTAAGGGATAAGTTCCAGCTATATGTGGGTGTATTAACCCTTTTTCAATATATTGTATTAACCTGGGAAAACTATCTTCATCCCACGCAGTACATCCATAAAGTGTAATATCCTTTAAATATATCTGTCTTAAGTCAATATCTACAATTGGTCCTGCTATAGCTCCTGAGGTGACAACTCTTCCACCTGGACGTATAAGGGATATAAGTTTTGAAAAGTTATCTCCTGCAACATTATCCACTAGCAGATCAATACTCTTCTCACCAATTTTTTCAACTAAATTTTCAGACCTATCCAGTACAATATCAGCCCCAGCATTTTTAAGAACTTCCATTTTTGACTTTGAAGTTATTGCTATAACTTTTGCTTTACGTATCTTTGCTAATTCTACTGTAGCAGAACCTATACCCCCTGAAGCTCCTGTAATACATACAGTCTCACCTTCCTTTAATTTAGCTCTGCCTAACATGTTCTCCGCAGTACCATAGGCACATGGGATAGCTCCTAACTCTACATCTGTTAAACTACTATTAATTGGGAAAACCTCTTTTTTGGGAACAACCACATACTGGGCAAATGCACCATTAAAATCTGAGCCCATCCATATATGGTCCTTAGATTCAAATCCAGAAGTTCTCATTGATGGTCTAATTAAAACCTTCTTTCCAATAAGCGAGCTACTATCATTTTCATCTATAACAACTAAGCCATAACAATCAGTTCCCTGAATAAAAGGAAATGGAGTTTTCTCCCCCCAGCCACCATCGGTAACACTACTCTCTCCAGTAGTACTATTTGTACCTTTATTAACAGAGGATGAATACCAGCCTAAACGGGTATTAATTTCAGTATTGTTAACTCCACAAGCTAATACTTTAATTAAAACCTCCCCCTTTTTAGGTTTAGGGGTTGGAACTTGACAATAATCTAATTTATCATATCCTCCTACTCCAAGAGTTACCACTGCAAACATTTTATCTGGGATTATCATAACTTAATAATAGTATAGTTTAGCATCCTATAACAAGATGTGAACTAAACAAGACTAATAAGAGTTTAGACAAATTGATATAATAATGATTCAGGGAAAGGATAAATCACTAACAACATATTTTGTTGAGTAATGGCTTAAGTAATGTTTAAACTAGGGAATTGGCATTTTGCTAATAATTACTTTAAAGATTGTCAGAAACTTCTTGTTAGTGATAAAATTGTTAATATATATTTAGAGCGCTGTAGGAACTACCTTTATAAACCACCAATAAATTGGACAGGAGCTATAACTTTAGACTTTAAATAGTATAATGTTAAATCAATTACAATTTAGAAGGTAGATATGAAACAGAGTAAAACAGTATTAATTTACATATTAATTATTTTAACTTTCCCAATATTTGGACAATCCTTTAAAGGTGGGGGGCGTAATAACTCAGGGGGCTTATTTACTGTGGCAACACCAGGTAAAGCTGGTAGAGTTGTAACTGTAGGTGGTAGATTATCTCCAGTTTTAAAAATAAATCATACAGTTCCAGTATCTGGTTATATTGAAACTCTACTTGTAAAGGTTGGGGATAGAGTAAAAGAGGGTCAGCCCCTAATTAAAATTACTAGAAATGTAGCTGGAGAAACATTCCTTCCTGTTTTTATTGAGTCTAGAATTAGTGGCATTGTTTCAGAGATAAATGTATTAAAAAAACAGGAGGTTAATAGTGGAACATCTGCTATTACAATCATTGATAACTCTAGTTTTCTACTGGTTACTAGTTTAAGTGATAGGGACAGCCAAAGTATAAGATATTTAGGAAACATGCCTGTAGTTGGTGTTAATACCGAGGAGAAATACTTTAATGGAAGGATTTTATATGTCTCCCAAGAGCCAGACTACAATACAGGGCTTTTTACACTAAATATACAGTTCCCTTATCAAAAAGGGTTATTTCTTGGTATGGTTCTGTTTGTTGATATAGAAGTACAAAAATCTGAAGGCATCTCTGTTCCCAATAGTGCCATATTTAAAGAAAATGGAAAAAATTACCTATGGAAATTAGGCAAGGATAATAAATTAATTTTATCAGAAATAGTTGTAGATAAAGTGACAACTACAACAGTAATTATACAATCGGGACTATCTATTGGAGAGAGATATATTAATAATATTAGCGGTAACGAAAAGGAAGATATGGACCCAAAGGATCTTATTAAGGCTAATCTAGAAAATAACACTTCCAGGGTAAAAACTGATGCTTAACTATATTTTAAAAAAGTCTACTGGCATCTTTTTAATTACAATAGTACTTCTACTCTTTGGTATTTATACAGTTTTAAGACTTCCTGTAATGATGTATCCACAAACAAGACGACCCCAAGTTCAGATAGATTTAAGACACTCGGGTATATCTGCTGTTGATTTTCAGGAACAGTATGCAGGACAGATAGAGTCAAGGCTACTATCTATAAAAAATGTAGGTCTAATTGAAACTACATACTCTACTGACTCAAGTAGAATTAACCTAACATTTGATTGGAATATTAAAAGTGATGATGCTCGGGTTTCTGTAGAAAATACAATGATAACTATTAACTCCTCGCTACCAAGTGAAATTAGAGACTCCTACAGTGTTAGATTTAGGGATGGAGAGAATGCAGGATATCTTGTTATAGGTATAACATCGGCTAGTATGCAATCAGAAGAGTTATATCAAATATTAAAAAATAATATTGAATCAAAGCTTAATCAATTACAGGATTTAGATGAAATTGGATTTTATAATACCCAAAGATTAATTGTAGATGTCTCCTTAGATCAAAAAAAGATGTTATCCTATGGTATTACAATTATAGATGTTAACAACGCTCTCCAATCTGGTTTTTTACCCCAACCCCTAGGTTCTCTAAATACTTCCACAGGTAGACTTAGCCTACGTTTAGAAAGAAATGGAAGAGGTTTAAGGGATTTACCAAGAATTGAGGTTAAAAAAGTAGGAGATTCTAGCATCACTCTAGATGATATTGCGACACTAAATATAGAATATACCCTACCCTCTAGGGTTTTTCTTGTAGATGAAAAACCTGCTGTTCAACTAACAGCTACCCCTGTTGAAGGTGGTAATATAAATTATATGACTAAAGAGATTGTGGCTATAATGGAAGAGGCTAGAGTAAGTGGTATAATTCCTAGTGACTCAGAATTCTCACTCTACCTTGACCCGGCAAAATACATTAGTAAATCAATTAAAAACGTAATTCAGGCTGCTCTAATTGGTGGATTATTAGCAATTATTATAGTTTTTTTAATTTTAGGAGAGTGGAAAAATACATTTTTAATTGCAGCCTCTCTCCCTGTAACAATAATTTTAAACTTTATTTTAATGGATCTATTTAATGTATCTATAAACTTAATTTCCCTAGGAGGGTTAGCCCTTGCTGTGGGAATGATTGTTGATTCAACTATTGTTGTTATGGAAAATATACATAGGCATAGAACAGATTCTGGAAATATAAACGCTCCCCTAAAACAAATTATAGTTGAATCCGTGGCACAGGTTAGATCCCCTGTTATCGCTTCAACCCTAACTTCAGTTCTTGTTTTTTTACCTATATCTTTTACAGCTCCATTAACAAATGCAATTTTAGGGGATCAGGCAAGAACTGTTGTTTTTTGTCTATTAGTGTCCCTTGTTGTTTCTTTAACAATTGTGCCCTTAACGTCCTACCATCTTTTTCGATTTCATGTAAATAAAAGAAAAAAGATAGGAACTATTCAGATTCATATTGAGGCTGTAATAAATATAATAATTAAAATCTATAATAAGAGTTTAAAATGGATTTTAGATAAGAAGATACGGGCTTTTTCCTTTTTAATACTAGCTTTTACAGCCTTAGCTATCTCAGTTTTAATGGTATTACCACAAATTCCAAAGGAGATTATTTCTACACCTACATCTGATAGAGTAGTACTATTTTTTAGAAATTCAACAATTAGTGATACTGAAGAGTTAATGATAGATATACTACCGGAGATGAATAGTAAAATAGAGGAGTTACTCGGTGATCGCTTAGTAAATAAATATACAAATCTTTCAGGTCGTTTTAATCAGACATTTCTAGATTTAAGAAGTTCTGATGATACAGAAGATGTTATTACACTACTTCAGAGGGAGTTTATATCTAAAGGAGATTGGTATTACAGTATAATACCATGGGACCCAGCAGCCCTACCCCTTCCTAAAAGTTACGACTTTCAGATGAGTATATATGGCTCTGATCCTGGGAAAAAGGTAGAATTACTTGTAGCAATACAAGAGCTTCTAGAAAAAGAAGAACTCTATTCATGGGTTTTTACCCGTCCTTCATCTTCTGCTATAGAGCAATTAAATATGACGCCACGGGAAGAGAGTATAAATAGGCTGTCTCCATGGTCAGAATCAAGCCTAATATCCCTTATTAGAAGAGTATTAACAGGAACTTCTTCAATAACTCTAAATGATGGTATAAATGACGTTAATGTTTCAGCCGACTACCCAAAGGAAGATTTAGATTCAAGGGAAAAAATTGAAGATTTTCTAATACCCTATAAGCAGAGTTTTATCCCTTTAAAACACTTCTTTAACTTTAGTACCAGTAAAGGGGTGTCCCAAATTTATAGTCAAAATGGAGAACCTGCATATCAGATATATGGTTCAGCAGGATTTAGAATTAGCGATGCAGAAAGAGTAGAAATTCAAAATAAGACAGAGAGCTACTTAAAAGAAGTCTTAACCCTTCCAGATGGGTATAGTTATAGTTTTGATAACCCTAGAATGGAGATGGATAAGTCAATAAAATCCCTCTTTTTTGCTCTTTTAATATCAATTATTTTAATCTATATTCTTTTAGCCTTTCAATTTAACTCATTATGGGTCCCGATTATAATTCTTGTTACTATTCCTCTTGGATTTATAGGTGTTATAATCTCTTTAAGAGTATTTAATTCAACACTTAATCTAAACTCTCTACTTGGCACAATTCTTTTAGGAGGGATTGTTGTTAATAATGCTATTATGATGATAGATTTTTATAAAGAGACAAGGGATGATTATATAGATTACAAAACAGCCCTTATTTCAACTGCTACAATACGTTTTAAACCAATATTAATAACAACTTTAACAACAATATTTGGTATGTTACCTATTGCGATAGGCCTAGGAGAGGGTTCTAATATTCTTCAGCCCTTGGGAATTGCTGTATCTGGGGGATTAATTGTTTCTACTTTTTTAACTATTTATGCAATACCTTCTATAATAGTTTTAACCCATAGCAGTAAGTCTAAAAACCAAAACAGTGGAAAAGGAGTAAACTTTTGAAAAGATTTTTTGTAACAATAATTTATATTTTACTATTTATCCATTCAATCCCCTTAATTTCTCAAGCTATGAATATAGATGAGGCATGGATTAAAATGGAAGAGAATAACCCTACACTACTTAGTCTACTAATAGATGAGGAAGCAGCTTTAAGGGAGATAAAAAGTAGAGAGTATCTTATCCCAAGTATAGGTATTTCAAGTAATATTTCTAGAACCTCACCGTTAATTAGTGGTTTAACCAATTCTGATAATATTGGAGCTGAGGCAGATAACTGGTCATTAAGAGGTGGTATAGATCTACGTTTAAACTTAAACAAAACAGTAAAATTAGAAGATAGAATAAAAAGTATAGAGTATAATATTCTTCTCCTAGAAAAGCAGATAAAAATTAGGGATCTAAGAGGAAGCCTAAAGAGATTATATTATCAGATTTCCGCAGGTGAGCAGAGTATTAAACTTCAAGAGAGGATTTTAGGTCTATCCCAAAGTCGGTATAAACAGATAGAGGATCTATATAATAAGGGCTTAAGATCAGAATTTGAACTTTTAAGCTCGCAAATATCAGTTGCTAGGGACAAACCAGCACTCAAAAAGGCCCAAATAGACCAAGATAAAAGACTAATTCAATTTAGGCAATTAATTGGGGTGGAACCAGAACTTAAAATAACCCTAGTTTTCCCAGAAGATTATTACAATAGTATAAATTTAGAACCCAATAATATTAATCTAAGTCGAAATGAAGAGTTAAAAATTTCCCTTTTACAATTAGAAAAAACAAAAATAAATAAAGAAATAATTATTAAAAACCAAAGAACACCTTCCCTTGGTTTTAATCTTGGTTGGTCAACAGGTTTTAATCCACTCTTTAATAAAGAGACCTGGAGTAGTGAAGATTGGAGGGACAGTTTAGGACTAGGAGTATCATTTGCTCTCCCTTTAGACCCATTCTTAAGGGGATCTAAAGGAGAGTTAGAGAGATTAAAAATTGATGATAATATTAAAAAGCTTGAAATTAACCTTGAGGATTCTAAAAGAAAATTGTTTGATAATGTACTCTCTTTACTCCTTGATTTAGATCTTAGTAATTCAAATATAGAAGTAAACAAACTAAATATCAAACTCCAGGAAAATAATTTTGTAAAGGTTCAAAAAAACTATGAGAACGGGAGGACATCTCTACAGGATCTAGATAGTACAAGACAGGAACTACAAAAAGTTCTTATATCCCTTGAAAATGAAAAGCTAAATAGGAACCTAATATTTATCGAACTCGAAAAAATATTAGGAACTACATTTTAATTATAACTCAAGTTTGTTAGCTATCTCTTGTAAGTTACTTGCAGATCTTTTGTTGTTATTAGTCTCTTCAACTAAACCTTCTAGGGCATTGGTTATTTGGGTTAATCCAGCAGATTGTTCCTGTAGTGAATCTGTTATCTCATGGGATAATGATTTAAGGTTTTTTGCATTTTCTAAAATTGTACTAGTAGCAGAAGCCTGCTCATTTGCAGCTGAATCAATTGAATTTATCATATTATCCACACTCTCAATGATATCTACAATTGTATTAATAGAGTTTAAAGACTCATTAATATTAATAATATTAGCTTCAACATCTTTATGGCTCTTATCAGATAAGTCCTTTGTTTGAATAACCTCAAGCTTAATCTCTTTTATAATCTCCTCAATACTTCTTGATGATATTTGAGCACTATCGGCTAATTTCCCAATCTCATTTGCTACAACACTAAAACCCTTTCCTGATTCCCCAGCGTGGGCTGCTTCTATAGCTGCATTCATGGATAAAAGGTTAGTTTGAGAGGATATCTTATATATTACCTTAAGGATATCATCAACCTTTTGAGTCTTCTCATCTAAAGAGTTTATTTTATTAGTTATTAACTCTAAACTCTTATTTATTCCAGACACAATATTTAGTGTGTTTTTAATTTTATTTTCCCCACTTTTTGCAACGTTAACATTCTCTCTAGACATATTTGATGCTTTTGTTGAATTTTGGGAGACAGACTCTATACTTGCACTCATCTCTTCTAAAGCTGCTACAGTCTCTTCTATAACAGAAAACTGTTTAGATGTATTATTACTTATACTATTTAAGTTTTGTGAGAATTCTACAGAAGTAGCTGATATCTCTTCTGTTGTTGAAGCTTCTAACTCTATAGTTTTTAATAGGTTTAGTGATAATTGTTTAATGTGTTCAACCGCTTCATCAAGCCTTGTTTTTGTAGTTATATCCGTTACAATCTCTATATGACCTATCTTTTTACTTCTATCTTTTCTACTGTATAGATACATTGTATCTACTTGAAAGTTTCTATTAACTCCCTCATTTTTAAAGTATGATATTGGATCTCCATTTCTTAACATTTTAACACCACATTTAGGTGTATCACAAATATCGGCTCCCCAATTATTACACTGTTTACCCATAACTTCATCTCTTTCAACACCGATAATATCCTTTACAGGTTTATTTATAAAAGTCCAGTTCATATCAATATCTGTAACAGAGATTGGTTGGGGAATTGCATCTAATAACTGTCCATACCAATCGTCTAAATCATTATAGGAGTTTAGTAGTAGATAAAATGCTAAACCGATAAAAACAGCAAATATTGGAAAAGTAAATATAACAAATGATCCCAATAAACCTTTCAAAATAGTCATAGCAACTATATCAAAGCAGAGAAGAACAAGGGGTATTCCAATAAGTATAATAAGTCTTTTTTTAATTTTTTTATTTATCATAAAAATCTCCTATAAAAATTATAGATTGATTATTAAGACAAATAAAGCTTTATTTTAGTTTCTTATATCTCTTCAAGTTCTTCAAGTTCTTCATTTGCATCAATTTCATTAAAGTACTCAATTCTTTTAATAGTAGAATTATCAATTCCCTTAACTTTAATCTTTTCAAAATCGTTCTTAGTAATATTTTTCATATCTATAATATTATTATTGTCACCATCATAAATTTCAAAAATAGAAATCGGCTGGTTCTTACCTTTTATATCTATTAAACCAATAAACCTATAATTATATGATTCTAAACTATTTAATTCTAAAAAAAGATCATTACTTATCAATATATTACTACCAAACATCTTTGTTAATGATTCAATTCTTGATGCAATATTCACAGTATCAGAAATTACGGGACCTTCTAATTCATTTTTACCCTCCAAAGGCTTAATGTTAAGTGATTTTTCCCATTCATTTAATGAGATGTTTAATAAGTCCCTTGGTTGATATCCTGAAGGAATTGCATTTTTTGCTAATGTTATATAGGGAGCACAAGTTAAGGCACAACCTACTTCATTTTCTAAGACTTCTATAGTATTATGACCTACGTAAATCTCTTTAAATAACACAGACTGGTTTTCACCACATCTTATTATAGAGTTTACAATATTATCTTCAAGATTATCTAAATCTGAATGATTAAACCCCGCATCCTCAATAAACATACATGCATTTTTACTCCTATCTTCAGGTATTGCTAAAGCTATAGCACACCATAAAAGTTCAGGGCCTCTCATAGTTATAGATTTATTAGCACACACAACCATAGCTCTGATTATGCCTTCCAAAAAGTCTCTCTGCTGCATCTAAAAGTGGTTCAACAGATCGAACAGGGATATTAATACTATCATGCCTTTTAATTTCTCTTTTTATATAACTTTCAGACTTAAATTGCTCCTAGGAACAAACATCATACCCCAGATTAATCCATTTAATCCACAAAAAGATGATGCTGTTAACATATTTATTTGCCCCACATAAGCGTCATTTGCTTCTGCAGAATCATATGAAACAATTTTTTCAAGTCAATTATCCATATCAGCGACCACTTTGCCTACTGATAATTTTAAAGCGGCTATATAACCATTACCAGAAGCACTAGGATTTAAATATCCTGCGCAATTGTTTTTAAACGAGCCTATAGCTCCATCAATAATTTTTTTAGAATCCACAAATTTTCCTTTATTAAATATATATATTTTAGTTATGTATAAACTTTATATAAATATTCAACTATAAACAACAATAAAATTTTGTGTTTCCAGATTAAACTTCTATAATTGAGCTAAAAATCTATATTTTCTATTTTGTGGTTATATAACCTAGTTGTTGGATAGGCAAAATCGATATCATTATGCTTTGCAAACTCTCTTAATATTTTTTCATATATAGTATGTTCACTATTTCTTCTTTTTTTAGGCCTACAAAGATATCTTATGGTTAGAAGTACCCCAGAGTCCTTAATACTTGTATAAATTATAGGTTTCATATTTGCATACATTATCAAGTTTTTCTTTGTTGCTTTTGTAAGTTCCATTTTTGCTTCTTTATTAAGGGTATCACTCTCTACCTCAATAATATCTAAAAGTATCTTTTTTGCCTTCTCCCAGTCACTTTCAAATGTTACAAGTATCTTGATCTCATTCCAAATATAATCAAAATTTTTATTAAAGTTGATCTGTTGATTAGTAAAAACAAAACCATTAGGAATATCAATAATTCTACCAGTACTCTGATCAGCATCGACCCAATTTCTTATCTCTAAAATAGAGAATTGAAATAATTTTATATCAATAACATCCCCTGCACTACCATTGATTTCGATACGATCACCAATTGAAAATGGACGACGAATAAATATAAAAAGCCAACCAGCTATATTTAGGAATATATCCTTTAGGGATATGGCTATACCTGCGGTAAACAGACCAAAGACAGTTCCTATTTTACTAAAGTTTACTATCCATATTGAACCTATAACAATTAGTGAGATTAGTGTTACTAAATAGTGAACAATTTTTCTAACTGTAAAACGTGCATTTTGCTCGCTCACTTTTTTATGGATGATATGACTAATAAAAAATTTTAAAATCCATGAAATAGCTAGGGTTATCAATGTATAAACTACTTTTAATAGTATCTCTTTATCCCCACTCAAAAATAAATCATCAATAATTTTATTCATTATATCTCCTAAATTTATTACTATTTACACTATATCCTATAATATATCTAGGGACTACTTCAATTAGTTTATTAGTTCTAATCCCACCAAGCTTGATACTATAGATATTTTACATTAAAATGCACTTTTTAAGGAAACATATGAAAGAGTATTCTAATAATTTTTTACAACTAGGCTTAGTTAAAGATATCTGTTTTGCTGTGGCAGACAGAGGGTATAAAGAACCAACACAGATCCAAAAAAGTGCTATTCCTTTATTGTTAAATAACAATGATTTAATTGGTGTTGCACAAACAGGAACCGGGAAAACAGCTAGTTTTACACTACCCCTTTTAAATAAACTATTTTTGAATAAGGTAAATAGAGATAACGGTATTAGGAGTTTAATATTAGTCCCTACCAGAGAGCTGGCAATTCAGGTTGGTGAAAATGTAAAACATTATAATAAATACATTAAACTTAAGATTAATACAGTATTAGGTGGGGTTAATATAAACCCACAGATGATCTCTTTAAGGGGAGGTGCTGACATATTAATTGCAACCCCTGGTAGACTTTTAGATCTCTTTGATAAAAATGCTATAAATTTTAAATGTTTAGAAACCCTAGTATTAGATGAAGCTGATAAGTTATTAGATCTTGGTTTTGAAGACGAATTAAATAGGATTCACTCTTTATTACCAAATAAAGTACAAACAGTTATGTTCTCTGCTACATTTTCTAATAGTATAAACTTACTTTCAAGTAAATTTTTAAAAGATCCTGTTGAAGTACGAATAGAAGAGGAAGTTACAACAGCAGAGGGTATAAATGAGTGGTTATACCCTGTTGATAAATCAAAAAAAAATCTTCTTTTACTAGAGTTAATACATACAAACTCATGGGATAAGGTTCTTGTTTTTGCTAAAAGTCAAAATAGAGTTGATAGACTAGTTAGATTTTTAGAAAACAAGGGAGTTAACGTTGACTCCATACATGGAAAAAAAACACAGTTTGCAAGAACAGAGACTCTAGATAAGTTTAAAGGTGGTAAAACTAGGGTTTTAGTAGCTACTGATATAGCCTCTAGGGGTATAGATATAAGTAAATTACCAGTTGTAGTTAACTACGATATGCCCCATGTAGCGGAAAACTATATTCACAGAATTGGTCGAACAGGAAGAGCTGGTAATAGTGGGTTAGCTATATCATTTTGTTGTGAAGATGAGTTTGATGATCTTATTAAAGTAGAGCATCTTTTACAGACCCATATAACAAGAGAATTAATTGTAGGTTTTGAGCCAAAGAGTTCTTTAAAAACTTCTCCTAGGATTAAACCATTAAAACCGAAGAAGCCAAAAAAGAAGAAGTCTAAGACTCAAAACATTAGTTAAAACTATTCAATTACTACAGCAGTACCGTAGGCTAGAAGTTCTGCAGCACCATCCATTACACTTGTTGTTACAAACCTTACAGCAACAATAGCATTTGCCCCTAAAGCCGTTGCTGACTCCTGCATTCGATCTAGGGCTTGCTCCCTAGATTCTGCCATCATTTTTGTATAGTCTGAGACTTCCCCACCTACAATATTTTTTAAACCTGCAAGAATATCTCGCCCAATATTTCTTGCTCTTATTGTATTACCTTTTACTAATCCTAAAACCTCTTTAATCTCTCTACCAGGAATTGTATCACTTGTTACAACTATCATCTAACTATCTCCTTATATCTATCTTTTTTAGACTCTTTAACTCTACCTATAACAGTATATATTAGCAGTAGAACTACTCCAGATAAAACTCCTACAGTAGAAACCCTCATTAATAGATACTCATCACTATTATTAATAAAATCCCATATTCCAACAAAAATCATGGTTAAATATGGTACTAAAATTAATATAAACCCTAATGTTCTAATCACCTTTGAAGATCTTTTTTTCTCAAACTCAATAAAAAGATCTTCTGGAGGTTTAACCTCACCGGTAATACTTATCCTACGATTAAGCTCTAATAAATCGTAATACTCATTTCTACAACTAGAGCAACTAGATAGATGAAGAAAAAAGTCACTTGTCTCATCATCTCTTAAGTTTAGCTCTCCATCTGCTAAAGCTCCAATCTTTAATTTGTATTTATCACAAACTCTACCCATTATACTCTCCTTTTAAGTATTCCCCCATTTTTTTTCTTGCACTGTAGAGTCTAGACATAACAGTTCCAATAGGAATACCTAGAATCTCAGAAATTTCGGAATATGAACAATCTCTAAAGTGTTTTAAAATCAAAATCTCCCTATCCTTTGGAGGTAGTTTATTTAAATATTCTTGAATCTCTTTTTTGAGCTCAAATTCAATATAATCCTCCTCAGGAGTCTTAATTTTAGATTTTAGGTCATAATCAACTAAACCCTCACATTTATATCCCCTACTTTTTAATCTATTAAGTGATAGGTTTTTTGCTATAATAAACAGTATTGGGAATTTACTATTAGAAGTTTTACTAAAATCAATTTTATCAAAGGCTTTAATAAAAACATCTTGGGTAATATCCAAAGCATCATCCCGATTTTTAAGATAGAAAAGTGATGTTTTATAAACTCTGCTGTAGTAATTAGTAACAAGCCAGTTGAAAACCTCTTTATCCTTTTTAATCATCTCTTTCATACTCCATATTATATATACAACTCATATCTGTTTTTATTCGTTTTTTTTGTTTTTAATGTATAAATAAATTAAAATTAGAATTAAGAGGGGCTAAAGTGGAAAATAGGCGGATAAATAGAAGAGTTAAACTACAACAACTTATTGAAATTTCTTACTCTAATCAAGAAAATTTATTAGATGCAAACTTAGAAGATATATCTATTTCAGGGCTACGATTTTCTGTTAATAGCCCTATAACAACAGGATCAGAGATTTTTTTAATGTTTGAACTGCCACAAGAAAATGAAGGTAAAATAATTAAGTGTTATGGAGAGGTTCTTTGGCAAGAAAAAAACAACAATACTTATATTATTGGATTAAAATTCAAACATCTATACAGAAGTGATAAAGAAGCATTAGAATCATATCTAAAAAATTCTATATAGTTTTCAACTAATATTCAACTTTTAAACTAATAAGATATTGTACAAACACCACAAAAACTCTATATTAAGGAATATAAAAGAATATAGAGGAATATAAAACTTAATGAAATAGTTGGTCAAATAGTATCATAAGACCTATAATATCTATAATGATATTATTCAAAAAGGAGAGCTACATGAAGCTAAGTTCATTGATAGATAAGGATTTTATATTAACAGGGAATAATTTTAATAGTGTATTAGATTGTGTAGATGCATTTATTGACCTTTTTGAAAAAAAGAAAATCCTTACAGTGTCATCGAATATTGTAAAACAAAAAGTTAGAGATAGAGAGAAGCTTGGTGGAACAGTTTTACCAAATGGTTTAGCCCTACCCCATGGAAGATGTGAAGCAGTAGATGATTTAATTATCGGGGTTTGGGTACCTAAAAAACCATTAAGTACTGAAGATGGTGAGGTAAAAATACTTTTTTTCCTAATCACTTCAATTTCTGGGTCAGCACTCTATCTGCCAGTACTTTCTGCAATAGCTAAACACTGCTTAGATGATGAAACAATGCCCAAAATATTAAATGGTTCACGGGATGAGATTCATGATATTTTCGACACAATAACTATTAAGACAGAAGTTACAGTAGAGGATATAATGACAGCTAACCCAATTACCTGTACGAAACATACAACTCTAGGTCAATTAAGTGATATTTTTTACAAAAATGGTCTTAGCTACCTACCAGTTGTTGATGAAAATAGAAAGCAAATTGGAGAAGTAACAATTAAAGATGTTTTATCTAGAGGGGTTCCTGATTATATAAAAAGAATTGGCAATATAAAGTTTTTAAAAACCCTTGAACCATTTGAAGCTCTATTAAGGGACGAGGATAAGATTCTTGTTAAAGATATTATGAGAGCTAGTAAACGAAATATTTCTAAGGATGCGTCAATAATTGAAGCTGTTGTTATGATGACTGATAAGGGTTATAGACACCTACCAGTTATAGACAACAAAGAGGTTATTGGAATCATAAGTGAGACAGATGTACTCAAAAAAGTAATTAGAGGTTAATTATGCATACAATTATAGGTGTAGTATTTTTTATACTACTATTTGTTCTTATCTCATTAGAAGTTGCAAATAAAACAATTTTGTCCCTACTAGGAGCGGTTTTATTTATCTCTATGGGAATTATTCAGCAACATGAAGCATTTGAAAGTGTAGACTGGAATGTTATATTCCTTTTAATTGGTATGATGGTAATAGTTGGAATTACAAAAAAGTCTGGGGTATTCCAATATATAGCTATTAAGTCTGCAAAGGTAGTTAAGGGTGATCCTATTAAAATCCTAATACTTTTTTCAATTATGACTGCTATACTTTCAGCATTATTGGATAACGTGACTACTATTTTAATATTAACACCTGTTATTATATTAGTTTCTGTTGAGTTAGGAGTTCGTCCTATACCATATATAATTAGTGCTGCTCTAGCATCTAATATAGGGGGTATGGCAACTCTTATTGGAGACCCACCAAATATAATGATAGGAAGTGCTGCAGGTTTAGGTTTTACAGACTTCCTTGTAAATATGGGACCACTTGTTTTAATATTACTAATTGTATTTTGTGGAATAATATATCTATTTTTTAGAAAAGAGCTAGTTGTAAGTATGGAGAGAAGAGCTAGGATTATGGACTTTGATGAAAATGCCTCTATAACCGATGTTCCACTTCTTATTAAAAGCTTATCTGTTTTAGGTGTAGTTCTAATTTTTTTCCTACTACATAGTATTACAGGATTAGAGCCTTCAACAATAGCTCTAGGTGGTGCAGCTATTTTAATGTTAATAGCTGGAGGAGAGGAGATTGAAGAGTTCTTTAACGAAGTAGAGTGGTCTACAATATTCTTTTTTATAGGTCTTTTTATGATGGTTGGAGGTTTAGAAGAGTTGGGAGTTATTGAATTCCTTGCTGAAAAATATCTATCTGCAACCAATGGGGATGTATTAGTTACTTCCACATCAATTATATGGGTTAGTGGTATTTTATCTGCAATATTAGACAATATACCCTATGTAGCAACAATGATTCCATTAGTTGAGAGACTTGGCCAAGAGTTAGGTGGTAGTGCTATAATTCCTGTTTGGTGGTCACTAGCTATTGGGGCCTGTTTAGGTGGAAATGGTACATTAATTGGGGCATCTGCTAATGTTGTAAGTGCTGGAATCTCTTCTAGAAGTGGTTATAAAATCAGTTTTTTAGAGTTCACTAAGTACGGGGTAATAATAATGTTTATCACATTAATAATATCCACAGTTTATGTCTATCTTAGATACCTTATCTAATATATAAGAGTAGGATCAAAACTGATCCTACTCTAGAAAAGATCTTATCTCACTCATAAATATATCACCATACTCTAATAGTTTTTTATTCCCTACTCCATTTACAAGTAAAAAGTCATCAGAAGTTTCAGGTTTTAAATTACTCATATCAGTTAATGTCTTATCTGAGAAAACAACATATGGTGGAACGTTTTTCTCCCTAGCAATATCTAATCTTACCCTACGTAATCTTTCAAATAGTTCTTCATCCTTAGTTAAAGTTATAGCTTCCCTACTTTTTTTACTCTTCTCAATCACAGGTTTAAACATAGAGGTTTTTATTCGTCCATATAGAAGATCTGTCCCCTTTTCAGATATAACTAAAGCGTTGTACCTTTCACTATCCTGAATTAGGCACTCTTGACCTAATAACTCATCTATTACTAAGTGCCAAAACTCTTTTGGCTTACTCTTACCTATACCAAAAGTCTTAATTTTATCATGTTCAAACTTTAAAATTTTACTACTCTTAGAACCTCTTACTACATCAATAGTATGATTTATTCCAAAATTTTGACCTGTTCTAGCAATAGCAGATAAAATCATCTGGGAGTCTACAGTTATATCAATTAACTCATTTTCGTTGTTACAAACATCACAATTATTACAGTTTCCTGGGTGTTCCTCTTCAAAATAACTTAAAAGTTGCTTTCTTCTGCAGACATTCCTTGAAGCATATCTAAGTATTTTATTAAGATTATGTCTAGACTTCTCCTGTTCATGAATATCCTCAATTTTATTAATAAAGTAGTTTATTTTAACACTATCACCTCGACTAAAAAGTAGTATACACTCTGAGTCTGATCCATCTCGACCTGCACGACTGGTCTCTTGATAATACCCTTCAATATTTTTTGGTAAGTCTCCATGGATTACATACTTAATATTACTCTTATCAATACCCATATGGAAAGAAGCTCTTATATACTACTAAGTATTTACATTTTTAATATATCTAGCATTAATAAACGCCTTTGTTTGAATAAGTTATTTATGTTATTATATTTTTATGATCGAAAATACTGATTCATTAAAAAAAGATATTGCACAACGTCTAAATGTTTTAAATCCAGAGAAAATAATACTGATTTAAATTTCTCCTCTCTAGAAAAGCTTATAGAGCTTACTGATTATGCTGTTGAAGGTAGATATGGTCTAATATATATGGACTGATTCGGATTGTTAGACTATTAGGATAAATTCATTATTCTATTAAGAATTCAATTAAGACTTTACCTTTATCAAGTTCTCCTTCAATTATAATCTCCGTTTCATCTGTTGTGGTTACTTGATCAAAACATCTAAAGGAGTAAGGAATTATAATAAAAGACTCTTCCAATGAAGCTCTTACAACCCCTTGTAAAGGATATGAGTTTGAATTAATTTGTAGATTACCCCAATAAGGGTTCAGAACCAACTCTTCACCAGTATAATCATCAACTACTGATGGAAATGAATCAGCTCCATCTTCATTTAAAAGTTGTATCCATTCCAGTAAGAAATCTTCACTTCTAGAACTCAAAGCAAAGGATAAATTCTCCCAACCTGTTTTGTCACTAATCAGAAGTTTCTTTAAAAAAATAAGTCCGCTAGAGTTATCCAATACACCAGGCTTTTGGGAGTTCCATCTAATTCCTCCATGTTTCCAAACTAGATAAGAAAGAAAAGCTGCAACTCCTCCTCTTTTTCCTACGCTATCTAATGATCCGTCTAAATCTGGACCGTTAAACGAAAAGTGACCGGTATTTTCCAGAAACTTAGAGAGAAAGGCAAGGTTTCCTCCGGATTCTCCAAATCCGCATAAACTCTCTGTTAAGTGTGCAAGCCCTTCGTCTAAAAAAAGTTCTTCAGGTTTTGTATTCACAATTCCAGCTTGACCTGGTAAATAGACTTTATTTGAGTAGTTTATCATATGGGTCATTTCGTGGCAAAAGGTGGCAGTTAAAGAGTTTACAGAATACGCAAAATCATCTGGTGAAGCTGATGGATCTCCAAGGTAGATTATATCTATTTGATTACTAAAGATATTATACTCATCAGAGTCTATATTATCGTTATATTCATAAAAGTCCGCTGTGTTGAAAAAACCTATAGCCACTTCTTCTTCATTTATTTTAGGTGATATTAATACATCCACTTTACTGTTTTTGTTTATATCTGCCCAATATCCCCAGATAGCTTTAACTCTGAGAATGCCTATCTTAGATATATTTAGCCACAATTCCTCTAATAACTCTTCATTTTTATTAGAGTTTTCATCCAACCAGAAATTCACTTCATCTGATGTAAATTCTAGAGAAGCTCTCACTATATGAGGATCATTTCCAGGATTTGCGGTATTTGGTAATATAAACTCCTTTACAGTCTCATCTAGAGTTCTTTTTCCCATAGAATTATACAGTAGATTCCCGTATTGTCTCTGAGGTCTTATATTTGAAGATTTAAGGTTTAAAAAATGATTTCCCTCTAAAGTTTGAGAAGCTCCAGAACTTATCATATTACGTGCAGGTATATTTATATTCATATTAGAACTTCCAAATGAATATATTACTGGAGAGTAGATCCCCAGTGGTAGAATATAATGATTAACCTCTTGGTATATAGACCTCGTTATAATATCTCCTTCTGATAATATTTTAGAAATAATATCTATTGAGATAGTATCTAGGATTTTATCTCTCTTTTGAGCTGTTATTTGATGAGTACCTTTGGACAGTCTGCTGTACAAAGTATCTCCCTCTCCAAGTTTACCATCAATATTTGAATACCATTCTATTTCATTATCCCATTGGTCAAGTGAAAAGAAAATTAAATCCTCTACTTCATATATTGACTCTGACGATGGGATTAAGATCATTGAATCTAAAACTTTTGTCCTATTCAGATCAGTAACATTACATGAGAATATTAATAAACAAACAATAAAACTAAAAACAAACTTTTTCAATTTTTTTAATCCAGGTTAAAGTATAAACTAGAGCCAAGGGACTCACTAAATGAGTAATAGAAAGATGACACAAAAAGAGGATCTCCACTGATATATTGCGCATCAACCTTACAATAATAGTCACTTCCTTCCTGAAGAGTTCCTCCATCTATAATACATGTTAAATCACTAGATGATTTTGTATAAATAAGGTTCCCATCTCGATAAACTTTGACTTGGTAGATACTTGCCCCGAGTACTTCAGACCAACCCATATGGATCTTGTCTTCTGAAGAAAGAGTATTACCCTCTAGAGCCGAAAGGCTGTTATCATCCTGAAGCATATTTATTTCTGCTTTTTTACTAAGCCCGTGATATTGAACATCACTAATAAGGGTTTCTTCAATTAAAGCACTTTTAACCCGTATCTCATAAGCGCCACTAGCTGATACAGGAATTTCTCCATAATAACTACCTTCTTCAAAATTAAAGGTTAGAAGAGAAGCTACTCCTGTGTCATTTAGGATAATAACATTACTACCAGTAACTAAATTTCCATCAGATCCTTCTAGAAAAACCTTTGCTTTCGAATTAGAACTGCTACTCCCTTCTATTACGATTTTTATATTTAGAACATTATTATTTGAAGAGTTTTGCCTATCAATCATTTCACATGATAATAAAAGAGTTGGGATTAAAATTATTAACAAATTATTCAAGATTTTTCTCATATTCACCATTTAATCCTCCATCCTTATCGAGACTATCTTTTCTGTTTGTAGAATGTGTAAAATATCATTATTATATGGCATATATCCTTGCCATCGGTATCCAGGAACACCTAAATCCTCGTTTTTACCAAGTAGTTGTCCTGTTTTTTTGTTATATACTCTTAGAGCATCTGAATCAACTACATATAATTTATTGCCATACACAACTGGCTTACAATCTCTGGTATACTTTATCTCATCATTCCAGATTATATCTCCTGTAGGAATATGAACACATTTTAGAAATCCATAAATCGTTGAGTAACCATATTCTCCATCAATAGTTGTGTAATTAGAGCTATAATTACCAACTCTTTCATAAATTATGGTTCCAGTATTTTTATCTATTAAAGCTGCTCCGTCAGATGTTGCTAGATATAGATAATCCTCATCATAAAATTGAAGATGATATGCATTAGCACCAACCCATCCAGCATACTCAAATCCTCTCTCCCAGAGTTTGTTATATTCATTATCTAAAGCATAGAGCTTTATATCACTTTGATGGTAATCTGAAGTTTCTGTAACCTCTTGATCTTCTGGTATACTTGAACCTGCCCCACCGGAAAGTATATACATGCCATCAACATTAAATAGAGGCTGAGTTCTAAATAAAGAGTCCAATCTCGAACCTTGGAGGATAACTTCTGGAACTATTGCATCTGGTTCTGAGTTTGTAAAATCTAGTTCTGAAATATCCACCATGGATAGTTTAATAGCTTCATCAGAAAATGAATTAGATGTGTCACAAGTTGAGAAGTACAATTTATTATTATGTATCACAGACCAATAACCATTTAATCCAACTTCAGGATTATCCATCATATCCTTGAATCTAAATTTATAAATAATTTCCCCTGTGTTTTGATCTGTAAAATAAAGATTATAGTCCTGTTCCTCTTCATACACTGTGTAGACCAAGGATACAATAAATCCTTCCCAAAGAGCAGGGTTTGTTGATGGATCTACTTCGGAATTCCTCCATAACAATTCCCCTGTTGTGAGATTGGTTTTACTTAAACCATTATCAAGCACTTCTGAAATATATAATACATCTACTACAAGTAAAGACTCATAGAGATTGGTATTATTATAGTTATTATCCATCTGTTTAACTATTATAGGTTCAAATGTATTATTGGAGGAACCTTTTATAGGATAGTATGAACACCCGCAAAGGGATGTTCCTAATATAAATATAAGAATATTTTTATAAATCATTTAAACCCCATACTTTTTTTAATTTTAGTAACTTCTCCATCTTCTAGGTGGTAAATCTTCGCTGTAAGATCATCATTAAACCTATTCGCTTTAATATTTGCACTAGTTGGAGGTGTTGAACGTGCATGGTCTACTTTTACATAACGTATATAGTCTAAAGGTGTTCCTGGTATTTTTTGTGAACCCTGAGAAATAAAACCATCATTTGCTCTACCTCCGATTATGTCTCCCCACTCTGTTTTGTAGTTTTTAACCCATTTTTCAGCTGAGAAACACTGGTGTGATTTCGTTACGAAGTATGCAGCTTTCCAGAACTGAGTAACTGCTTTTCCACCATTTACCCATCCTGCAACACCATAAGCAGTTTGAAGTTTATTCATTCCACTTCTCATGTCTTTCTCACCATCCTGTGCCATTCTAAGAGGGTCATTATCCGTTCCAACTATATGACCTATCTTTATATCTTTTGGTAACTTACTACCTCCAGATATATATTTATCTCTGTATTTGTAGTGTTTCTTTGTTGCCCAATAAGTTACTGGATATTTAATCCATCCTTTTTTCTTCCATTTTACAGCAAGGTACTTAGTAGTTTTGTAAACATATTTTACTTTTTCAATCTTTGTATCCCTAACATATTTTTTTACAAAGGTACTATTTCGTCCCATATCTGTTATCTCTTTGATGGATGAGTCTGCTTTACTTTTATTAACTACAGTATCAAAGAGTTCTCTCATTGGTACCTCAGATACTTCGTCGGCGATATTCAACACTAAGTTTAGTTGTGCAGTATCATGTAATCCAATTAAATCCAAGATAATACTTAAATACTCCCCAAATGGTAAGGCTGATACTATACCAGTTACACCTCTTTGGTGTACTTTTACATCAGTTAATATTCTTGTCCTTAGTGTAGAGTAACCATAATCAAGGCCTGCAAACCCAACAACAGGTGAATCTACGGAAATAAATGCATCTATATTACTATTTTTAGCAAGTTCCATTTTTTTTACATAAGCCGCACCTTTTAAACCACCTTGGCTGTGTCCAATTACTACCTGATCTTTAGTGGATTTATTATCATTGTAAATAGTCTGAGACTTACTTTCCAGTGATGTACTGAAATCATGAGAATCAAAATTAAAACCATAAATAATGACATCTTCACTATAAACATTAACAAATATAAAAATAAATAATAAGAATAAAGTTATTTTTTTCATCACACTCTCCCTATAGTCCCACTCGGAAGAGACTATCTTCCAATGTATTTAGTTCAACATCTTCGTATAACTCAATAAATATCTCAGTAAAGTTAGGATCTGTGGGATCTCCTAACCATGGTTCAACATCAGCTTCAGAAATAGAACCTTCTTCTACTAGGGTAGCAATTTCATCTTTAGATATCTCAGGAATATCATCAAGTGTTTCGTAAGTTTCAATATCTGCATCATCAATAGAGATTTCCATGTTTAAATTATTATGAACAGCTGTATATCTTCCTGTTTTTATTAGTTCTCCATTTTCATCTTCATGGAAAAGGTCATAGGTATTAACTGTCATTATAGTTCCGTCAGACTCAGCTACTATCATCTCTGTAGATGCTAGTGTGTTCTCTTCTGTATCAAAGCTAAGTTTGTAACTTAAAACATCTTGGGTATAATCGTTATATACACCCCCGGTCTGTTCAAAAGCTGATGATGGTAGAGAGACTGTTAGGATCCCTGGTGTAACATCTTCAACATCAAATGATAATCGTTTTGCTTCAGTTGTTATACTGTTAAGATCCAATCGACCTAATATAGGAAGCCTATTGTTTATACCTAAGAAATCATTTGATGTTGACTCTATAGGAATTCGTGCTTCCACTTCGTCTGTATCTTCAAAAAAGACAATAGTCTCTGTTGGAGAAGTTACAATTGAACGATTACGTAAATCTGAGAACTGATTTCCAGGGACATCGATTCTTGTGTATAGTTGACTATCAATTAATTTTAAAGACATTCTGTACTCTTGAGTTAATTCAGAGTCAATTCCTTTCTTATCATGTGAATAATAAGATTTTACATTTGCTGAATAACTAATAATATCTTCATCTTTATTGTCTCCATTATAAATAGAGACTTCCTGTTTTTCCAAATCCTCTAGTTTGGACGCACTGTCAATAACCACTCCATTCTCACATGAAAATAGAAACAAAGACAAGATTAGAGAAATACTAAATACTCTCTCTTTCAAAAACTTAGTTTTCATATTCACTTCCTTAATTTATTTTTTTTGATGTTCATGTTATACATCCTCTTATGAAAATACGTCCATCAACCATATAGGTGGATTTTACCAACTAACTCCATCGATAAAATAGGATTACCCGGAGAAAAGTGGGTCAACTTTTTTTATTTACCATAGGTTTTAAAGACATAGTAATCACCTTATAGATGGAAGAATTAAAGTTGTCCTACTTTTGAAACGATGATATACTTGTTAACAATTATGGAACATATTAAGTTATTTTATTATTTAGCCGCATTTTTTTTGTCTATTATCTCTTTTTTAGGAATAATAATTTACTACCATTTTCAAAAAAATAAATCCTACAGACAATTTATTTTCTTACAATTGACTCTAGTGACTCTAGCTGGATCATGGTTACTACACTCCTATGTGGATATTTTACAAGTTAACCAATCTTCCTTACTCAGAGTATTATATATGTGTAGTGAGAATATATCACTTAACACATTAGGTTGGTCTCTATCACTTTTTGCTTTAAAGCTGTTTGATATTAATAATTTTAAGATGTTGAAGTTATATATACTTCCAATAGTCTCAATAACAATGAACATCCTTTTCTTTCTTAATTTCAATAATATAATCAGATTGGGAGATTTCAGTATTCTTGATTATTATAGTACAAGTTATTTGATCTTTGGACTTATAACTGGAATGATAATTGGTATTCTTCTCTTTATGAGGGGTAAGGAAGATAAGTCTCCAGCACAAAATAAATTTATTTTGTTTATGTTATTTGTTGTTCCAATTCAGATAATAGATATATTATTGTCCTCTATTAGAAAAGATATAATTCTAAGCCCTCTATTATTATCAGTGTACAATTTAGTGGTAATTAATATAGGAATTAAAAATCTATTATTACTGCATATAAAGGTAAAACAAAATAGAAATGAAAATATATCATCTAGTTTACAGTTTACTCAAAGAGAAGCTCAAGTAGTAGATTTACTACTAGCCGGTCATACATATAAAAAAATCTCAGATTTATTATGTATATCAACTGCAACTGTTAAAACCCATATTAATCGTATATATAAGAAGGCTGATATACAGAGCCGTCAGGAGCTTAAAGATATCTATTTAGAGAGTTCCATTTATATATAAAATATTAAAAATAATAAATGGTTCTCCCTTGATTTATAACTTAAGTGGGATTACGTTATGAATACCCACCGTAGGTATGTGAAGGGTGTGTTATGAAAGAAGAGAGAGAGATCTGTGAAAAGTTATTGGGTTCATGGTTGTAGTAGATGATAGACATATTGATGATGTTAAGTAAGTAGAGATTTTCGTAAAATTAGGAGTTGACACTATAAGCCAGGAGTTAAAAAAAAGAGAAGTATTCAAAATATGTCCCTGATGTTACCGGTTATATGGATATGGATTTTTTAAGTAACAAGTTCTAATTCTAACGGGGAAGAAAGCTTGGTATGGTTATTATTGGAAACAAACAATCTGATAGTTTGTTTTGGGTAAGTATTCACAATGACAAAAATATTATCAACTCTTCCTATCCAACGATAATTAAAGTTACTCCTACAAATATTTTATAATTATTCCTAGGAATTGATCTCCGTAACTCTCCAGTTTCTTCTCTCCAACACCATTTACTAATAAAAATTCTTCTGAGTTCCTAGGTTTTAAATTACTCATATCTGTTAAAGTCTTATCTGAGAAAACAACATATGGTGGAACGTTTTTCTCCTTAGCAATATCTAATCTTACCCTTCGTAATCTTTCAAATAGTTCTTCATCCTTAGTTAAAGTTATAGCTTCCCTACTTTTTTTACTCTTCTCAATTACAGGTTTAAACATAGTGGTTTTTATTCGTCCATATAGAAGATCTGTCCCCTTTTCAGATATAACTAAAGCGTTGTACCTTTCACTATCCTGAATTAGGCACTCTTGACCTAATAACTCATCTATTACTAAGTGCCAAAACTCTTTTGTTTTACTTTTACCTATACCAAAAGTCTTAATTTTATCATGTTCAAACTTTAAAATTTTACTACTCTTAGAACCTCTTACTACATCAATAGTATGATTTATTCCAAACTTTTGACCTGTTCTAGCAATAGCAGATAAAATCATCTGGGAGTCTACAGTTATATCAATTAACTCATTTTCGTTGTTACAAACATCACAATTATTACAGTTTCCTGGGTGTTCCTCTTCAAAATAACTTAAAAGTTGCTTTCTTCTGCAGACATTCCTTGAAGCATATCTAAGTATTTTATTAAGATTATGTCTAGACTTCTCCTGTTCATGAATATCCTCAATTTTATTAATAAAGTAGTTTATTTTAACACTATCACCTCGACTAAAAAGTAGTATACACTCTGAGTCTGATCCATCTCGACCTGCACGACCGGTCTCTTGATAATACCCTTCAATATTTTTTGGTAAGTCTCCATGGATTACATACTTAATATTACTCTTATCAATGCCCATTCCAAATGCAATTGTTGCAACAATGACATCGGTTTCATCACAGTTAAATTTTTCTTGATTCCCTGTTCTTACTCTCTCTTCTAAACCGGCATGATATGGAAGTGCTTTTATTCCATTAGCAACAAGGAAAGCTGCGGTTTTCTCTACATCATTTCTTGATGTTCTATAAATTATACCAGCTTTGCCGACTCTATCCTTTGTAAGTTTAAGCAGTTGATCTTTTGTTTTTGATTTTCTTACAACCCTATAGGATAACTCAGGTCTATCAAATGAAGCCCTTGTTATAAAAGGTCTAATTAGATCTAGCTTATAAATAATATCCGATTGAACCTGTTTAGTCGCGGTGGCTGTAAAAGCCGCAATTACTGTATTTGGGAAAAACTTCCTTATATTAGTAAGGGATAAATAGTCAGGTCGAAAATCATGCCCCCAGTCTGATAAACAATGGGCTTCATCAATTGCAAAAAGTGATATATTTAACTGACTTAGAGTCTGAATAAATGTTGTTAGAGCAAATCTCTCTGGTGAGATATATAAAAGTTTTATCTTATTTTTTTGTAAATCCCTATATATCTGAATAGTTTTATCTTTATCAAGGGAACTATTTATATATGCTGCAGATATTCCAATTTGTACAGCAGAATCAACCTGATCCTTCATTAAAGCTATTAATGGACTAACAACTACTGTAATCCCTGGTAATAAAATTGAGGGTAGTTGATAACAGAGAGATTTACCTCCCCCTGTTGGCATTGCAGCAAAAACATCCCTACCATCTAATATAGAAGAGACAATTGCTTCTTGATTTTTTTTAAAGGATGAAAATCCAAATACTGACTGTAATGTATTAAAAACTCTATTATTCACTCTCTAACATGCTATCAATAGCCCCTCTCTTCATCATAAATTACATGAAAACGTTCAAAAAGGACAGGGATCTCTTCTGAAAATTCTTTTTCATCGTTTTCATAATCAATTTTAAAAAACTTTTTATGTCCCTCTCTCCAATATTTTAGTGTTTTATTTCCCTCACCTTCAAGTTTTGCTTCATTTTCACTAATTTCATTAAATTTTATAATTTTTATTTCTTTTGTTTCTATAATACATCCAGGTAGACCATTTCCATATGTAATAATTGAGAGATCTCCAACCTGAGGAACTTTATCATCCTTACTATATAGATCATATGCTGAACTAGTTGCAGTTTTAATTCCTGTTTTAACTAGTCCCAATAGTCTATTTGGTAGTATCTCCCCATAACAAAAATTCCAAACTTCATATTCCCTATCTTTATACTCCTTATTTATAGATATAAATCTCTTCCAGTACTCATCAATTTTTCTAGACAACTCTTCTTGATTATATATCTTATATTTAAAAACAATCTGATCTCTACATTTTAAACCATTCTCATAAATTATGGTTTTGTAATTTTTAATAAAGTAGTTTTTATTTATAGAGTCAATTATAAAACCACAGGACTGATAAAGGTATATCTGTTTAATGCTACTATTACCGGTTTTAATTAAAATTTCCTTATAAGAGTTCTCTTTAGAGTATTGAATAGCATACTCTAATAATTCTGATCCAATTTTCCGATCTTGATATTCAATTTCAACTGCAACACAGACAATCTCAACTGACTTATGTATAGTTTCATTTAAACCTATTATCCCTACGATTGATCCATTACAAAATGAACCAAAAAACGTAGTAGAGTCTATATATTTTTTTATTTGATCAGCATCTTCATCGGCTAAGTAGACTAAATTATAGGGTATTTCATTACTCTTTAATTTTTTAATTCCCATACCACCCTCCTAAACCCGTTAATTCTCTCCTATATTTTACAATTATTAAATACTTCTTAAGTAGTATAATTATATCAAAGTAAATTTACTTATGAAAATGCATAAAAAAGGCTTGGGGAGATTGAAAATATTTAACAACTTTTATTGGTAGATTTCTAAATTATTAATAAATGAAATATAAGCTGCTTCATTTTCATCAGTTAGTTTTATTATTTTAATACCATAACTATATTTATTATTATCAGATTTTTTATCCCATATAATATCACCACATATTTTAATTATATCCAGGCTTGGAAATACTAGGGTAAAGGTTATATTTTTATTGTCCTTAAAGGAGTATATTGTCTCTATATTCATTCATTCCTTCCCTACTTAAATTAAGAACTAGCAGCTCAGCATTAGTACATTCAGCCTTGCAGATTACAGGGAATCTTTTGTGTTTTCTTTTCTCTCTCATGATATTCCTCAATTTGTTTTTAAATATATATTCAATTTTTTTATCGGTAAATATTTAAGATTAATAAATGACTGCCAATTATGGCAGCCTAGACTATTTTTTTAAACTTTTTGCAAACTTGGAAATATCTTTCCACTTTTTTTTCTCATCTAACTTAGCTTTAATTGATGTTTTTCTCTCAAGAAAATTAAGCTCCTTCTTCATTTTGAGATACCTATTATACCGATCAAGGTTCAACTCACCACTGTCTAATAACTCTTTGATCACGCAACCAGGCTCTCCATTATGAGTGCAGTTTGAAAATTTACACTCTCTTGATAAATCAATAATATCATTAAATGTACTATCTAAAGTTCTCTCATCACCCCAAAGCTGTAACTCTTTCAAACCTGGACTATCTATTAAAATAGAACCATTATCCAATAAAATTAACTCCTTGTGGGTTGTAGTATGTTTACCTTTTTTATCACTCTCTCTAATCGCCCCAGTTGCCATAACACTCTGACCGCAGAGAGTATTTATTAGGGCTGATTTACCAACACCTGAAAATCCAGTGAATCCTACTGTTTTCCCAGGTTTCAATAACTCTCTCAGTTCGCTAATACCACTTCCATCAATGGTGCTTGTCAATATAACTGCTGTTCCAGCTGCGATTAACTCAGTCTTATAGAGATATTCATCACAACTTTCACATAGGTCAGTTTTATTTAATACTATAATTGGTGTGGCACCACTATCCCATGCTCTAGTTAAAAAACGTTCCACAGCACCTTCTGAGTAGTTTCGACCACCATCTAGTGCAAAAACCAAAAAGATATAGTCTAAATTAGCTGCAATTATTTGCTCTTGGGTTTCATTCCCAGCTCTCTTTCTAGAGAAAGCAGTAGTTCTATCTACTAACTTCTCTATTACAGCCATATTTTTATCTATTTTGACAGCTACCCAATCACCAATTGTGGGATAATCTGCCCTATTTATTGCACTATATTGAAAATGTCCAGAGATTTTTCCAGGGAATCTTCCCTGTTCTGTCTCAATTTCATATAGGTGCCTCGACTCTTTTACAATTCGCCCTATATTTAAACCTTGTGCTACTAAATTTAATGTTTTATCTTTAAAATAGGATGTTAATCCCCATTTTTCTAAATTCATCGTTATAATCCTATTAGGACTTAAGTCCTAGTCATCACTAGAGATTTGATTATATATCTGTCTGTTTTGGACATACCAAACCACTTACACTAAAAATAAAGGTTGATGTCATGTTCGATAATTTAGAATTTTTTAAAATTACTGTATAAAGTAATTATTGAACAGAAACACCAAGGATTTGTTGGCAAGGAATAACTCGGTTATTACTAACCATTTTTACAATTACAATCATTAAAGACCTCCTAGGTTTTTATTAATTATGAAGCATAACTTAAAGTAAAACAAGCTTATGCTCTAAATATATTTTTGATTTATATTTATGAGGTTGAAATATTTATCTGCATTTCAAATGAACCAAATGCTGTAGTAAAAGGTAGACCAATAATAGCTCCTTTATTTGGCCAGTTTATTGTATGATTTTTCCCTTGAACAGTAATAGGAACTGTAATATCAATTTTTTTTTGTGAAATCTTATTTAAAGCATTTCCTGATATGATATTTGCAAATTCACCAACCATTCCATGTATCATATCATCTACATCATTTGATTGAACATTCATTCCAGATTCAATTAATAATCTTACAGCTAAAGATCTAGGTAATCGAATAACAATAACACCCTCTGTGTCACCTACTATTCCAATAATTCCGGAGATCTCCCATCTATGGTTACCTGAACCTGTTACGATATAGGGGGCTCCATGTTGAGGAGTTAAATTAAACATCTCTTGAAACATACTGATAGCAGAATTTAAAAATGGATTAATAATTGTTACATTCATACTTACTATTATAAGTTCATTTATATAAAAAGACTATTGGATATTACAAAAAAATGTATCTATCCCCATTAGGGTGGCTAGAACTATCCATCTATTGAATCTTTTAGGGATGTTATAGATAAAAAAGTGTTGGACTATCACAAAACCAAATTGTGTTGATATTTATGGAGTCCAGACAACTTTTTTTAATTTTTCGTTATGATAAAAATAGGGTAATTATAAAGCGTATTTTAATTGAATACCAAAGGAGATATTATCAGTCCACTCTGTTCCACTTAGGATATCTGTATCATATCCTGTTGCAACCTGCTCAGTCATATATGTAGCTGTAGCTGTATCCATTCCAAAGGCTGTTTCAAAAACTGTCTGTATTTTCGCCTTTTGTTCATCTGTTACTTTATAGTTATCAGGCGCCTTTGCCTTTGTTCCATGTAGGAATATAGATAGAGAAGCTCGTTTACTTAACTCTATTGATGCTTCTAAATTATACATATAGTCTAATCCAACAACTGAGTATGTAGATGAACCAGCTCCACATATACCAGCAAAAGCTGCAAGATCTGCATCATAACTCATACCATTAGCTCCTGCAAAAATTTCTATTTGCTCATCTAAATGTCCATCTTCTATACCATCAAGTCCGTTAAAGTCTTGGGTGCTTACTAGGTTGTATCCACCTGCTATTGTTACCTTTTTACCTAAAGCCTTAGTTTTAATAACACCTCCAGCTGTAATAATATCTAGGTTAGCTGATTTTGTAGAAAATGCAGCATTATCCTGGTAAGCACTAATTGAAGCTTCATCACCCCAAAGTTTTTGATATCCAACATATGGCATAATACTTACACTAGGTAGGTTTAGATCATAACTAACTTGTCCATTAATTGTACTTGAGTTATAACCATAGTCGGCAGTAAGATAAGCATTCCCCGCTTTAGTTTCATTCTCATCCTTTAAGTATCTATTCCCTATTGCATACTGATAAGAAGCATTTAACTGAACTCCGGCAATTCCATATTCAGCATATACAACATTTGTTAATGCGTAGTCATTATCTAATACAGCTGAGTTTTGTATAAAGTCCGAGCATCCTTTAGCGAAGGCGTATCCAATCCCACTATTTTCATTAATATGCAGATCAATGTTAATCATTGGCTTATTAACAAGTGCAGACATTGAGTGTAATACATAATCATTATCTAAGTCTCCACCCCACATATATGAGTAGGCTGTATTTGCTGTAGCTTTAATTGTTTGATTACCTATAGAGATACCTAATGGTCTACCTCCTCCAACTTCTAGTGGTCTCCACATAATAAAAGCGTTTGTTAAATCAACATCTATCTCTTCAACATTATGATTATCACTACCATCAACATTATCTGGAGAATTAGGATCCATGGATAAAGAGAGTACTCCAAACCACTGTGAAACCCCGGGGATACCTGATGAAACATTAATATTCCCCTTTACTCTCATATATTGACTATCTCTGTTACTAGCTCCAGCCCTTTGATTTGCATCCCACGCTGGTGTATCAAAGGGTGACTTATATGATTCCTGCATTTTTAATACTGTGGTGATATCTCCACTAACTACAGGGGTATATAGAGTACCCTCATCTACTTTAGATACAGCTTCTTGAGCCTGTATAAGAGATCCCATTCCTACTAAAACTAAAATGAACATTAGCATTTTTTTCATTATTATTTTCTCCTTTTATAGTAAGTAGATAAATAATATCACGGAATTCTCTAACGGTGTTTATAAATTTAACTAAATTAGTAAAATTAATGACGTTAATTATAAAGTCAAAAAAAATCTGTTACCTAGATATAATTGAGTAACAGATATTTAGATTTAAATTATTAGTTAGCTTTAAGCAGTTCTAACCTATTAGAAATACTAAGATCATTGTTATCTATCTTAAAAAAGCTTATGGTTTCATCTAATATTATTGCTTGACTATTTAACTCTTCGGCCATAGATGATGACTCCTCTGATACCGATGCATTTTGCTGAATAACCTTATCGAGCTGCATTATAGCTTGATTGATCTGTTCTGCTCCTGAATTTTGTTCATGGCTAGATGCACTTATTTCTTGGATTAATTCTGCAGTTCGCTGAATATCAGGGATCATATCAATAATCTTCTTCCCTGCCTTATCCGCCACATCAACACTATCATTAGCAAGAATATTTATTTCAGCTGATGCTAATTTACTTCTCTCTGCTAACTTGCCCACCTCTGAAGCAACTACAGCAAAACCCTTCCCATACTCACCTGCTCTAGCAGCTTCTATAGATGCATTTAGTGCTAATAAGTTAGTATTTCTTGCTATCTCTTCAATAATTGTTATTTTTTCTGCAATTGTTTTCATTGCTGCAACTGTTTGACTAACATATTCTGACCCAACTTTAGCATTTTCTGCTGATTTTTGAGCAATTTTTTCAGTTTGTGATGCATTATCAGCATTTCTTTTAATATTTGACACCATCTCCTCCATAGAGGATGAGATCTCCTGGATAGAGGAGGCCTGCTCTGAAGCCCCCTGGGACATCTGATTGGCTGTATCACTTAACTGACTACTTCCTGAAGAGACGTTTTTTGAACTTGAATCAACCTGAATTATAGTATTATGTATTGTTGAGATTGCTCCTTGAAGATTTTGAGAGATAATTCCTAATTCGTCACTACTATCCAATGATATCTTAGTTGTTAAATCACCAAGGGCATATGACTTAATAAACTTCAGTATTTTTGCAACTGGACGTGTAATTGATAAAATTATTAACACAACAAATATAATACTAAGAATAACAGCTATAAATCCGGTTATTAAAGCGATATCAATACTCTTTTTAGCCATCATCTCTGTATCTTTTGATATAGAACTCATTTCAATATTTGTTTTAGATACAATCTCTGCAATAATAGGTTCTATCTGATGTACAGCACTTCTAAGTTCAGCTGTATACCCCTCAATCTCTATATCTTTATCTGTTAAGTTTTTAAATTTCAGACGATATAGTTCTATAAGTGTCTTTAACTCATTTTTAATATTGGAATCTAAATTTGAATTTTCTATACTCTTTTTTATTTCTAAAATACTACTATCTACTTTTTTAATATATGACTCTTCCTTCCGGAGAAGATAGTCTTTCTCGTTTCTCCTTAGATTAAGATACTCTATTAATATTTTCTCTTCATTATATTTCTCAAGCTCAGCTTCTATATTGTGGGAAGCGGACCTAAACTCTCCCTGTAGACCTTGATCATAACTTAACCCTTTAACTTTATATGCATCAACAACTTTTATAAATAGGTCCTTGTAAGTTGTAATATATTTGATTATATCAGCTGAGGATTCATAGGATACCCCATTGTTTTTATCAATATTTTTTATAAGTTCAGCTTTGGTGATTATCTCTTTTACTGACTGCTCAACATTTGATAAATATATAAGTTCCAAGCGTGAAAAAAAGTCTTTCTCCGATCTTCTAGCCTCAAGCATAGATATTTCAATATCCGTTGAAAGACTTTTTTTAACTTCAACTTCATCTAATAACTTATTATAACTTCTTTGAATTTCTATAAATGAGCTCTGATATTGAATAATTACAACTATAAATAGTAGAACAACAATTGTAAAACTTAACCCAATCTTAAAACCTATTTTCATATTTTTTATAAATGACATATTCATACCCTTTTTATTTACAGCTAACTTTGAATATATGCAGTTATTGATGTAAGTCAAGAATAAAAAGAGTATATAAATATTTATGGAAGTCCATTAAAATCTCTCTGCCATGAGCCTTTTTTATACTCCCTTGGAGGAACTCCCACAACCCTATTAAAAACTTTACTAAAATAGTTAACATCTTCAAAACCTAGATTAAGTGCAATATCTGTTATTGATTCATTAGTATTTCCAAGCATCCATCTTGCTTCCATTACTCTTTTTTCCCTAATATACTCTGTAATATTTTTACCAACCTCTTTTTTAAAAAGCCTTGATAGATATGCTGGGTTTGAACCAATATGAGACGCAATAGTGTCAAGTTCCAATTTTGTATGCAGATTTAAAACTATATACTGACATGTTTTAACAATCTTATAACTATGATTTTCAATACCGTAGTTATGTACCGCATCACAGTAGTGTAATAACATATCAAAAGTTAAATTCTTTATACCATCAACAGATGTTTCTGACTCTATTTTAAAAGCAAAAGACTCTGAAATATTATGTAGTAAATAATTTGGTAATCCACCCTTCTCTGCACTTAATCTACATATACTATTTAATATAATTGCTAAGTTTTTTTGGGAACGTAGAGGGTTATTTGGAAATCTATCTTGAAAGGTAGCAATATTGTATAGCCCCTTAGTAAATAGTTTCTTTAAACCTTCCCTATCACCGCTTGAGATTAAATATCTAATACTCCTCTCTATCTCATATACTTCATCTATCTCAGAAGAATTTAACTTTGATATATCGTCAAAAACTGGATTATGAACTTTTATAGGGTCACTACTAAACTCTAAATCTAATGTTCCTATATCACCTAGACAGAGAAGCTGAGTGTAAGACTTTATCTTTTCGATACTTTTAATTGGAATCTCAATATTAATGGAGTGTCCTCTACCAAGCTTAGGTGGAGGATCAGTATCTAAAATAAATGGCCCTAATATAATATATCCCTTCTGTAACGGACTACATAAAAAGCGTAAACCATTATCATCTTTTATATTAATATATCGTAATCCATCAGCTTTAGAAGCTAAAAACTCTTCTATTTTTGAGAGATCTAACACAGTGGAATTTATTGGCCCTGTATGGAGCCCAATATTACTTTCTTTAGAAATATAATTTATGTTTAGCTCAGTAATATTATAATAAAAGTTTAAATATCTATTAATCATAAGAATATTATAGTAGATAAATTACTTTTTAGGTAAATAAATTACATGTTGAGTTAAAATTTAGGGTGTTTAATATAGAAAGATTAATTTGAGGAGTATTAAATTGAATAAACTCACAAAAAAGAATTATATAGGTTACGGGTTTGGTGATCTAGCAAATGGATTAACATTTGGTATGTCAGCAACATTTTTACTCGCATTTTATACAGATGTATTAGGTATTACAGCTGCTGCTGCAGGTACACTTTTTTTAGTAGCTCGAATTTGGGATGCTATAAATGACCCAATAATGGGTGGTATTGCGGATAAAGTTTTTAGTAAAAGGGTAAAAAATGCTAAAGATCAGGGTAAGGTAATTGAGAAGTTTAGACCATACCTTTTAAAAGGAAGTTGGCCTGTAATAATAGCTGCTATACTTATGTTCATAGCACCTAAGGGTTTAGATGGAACTCAAAAACTAATTTGGGCATATGCAACTTATATTCTATGGGGTATGACATATACATTTATTAATATACCTTATGGTGGTTTAGCAGCAGTTATGACTCAGGATACAGCAGAGAGATCAAAACTATCTGTTTCCAGGGGTTTAGGAGGCCTAATTGGGGCTATGGTTACAAGAATTGTTGTTCCTTTACTACTTGTTCAATTCTCTGATAATGAAGCCAAGGGTTACCTTATTACAATGATTGTTTTTGGAGGTATCACATTTTTATCCTATCTATATAGTTATTTCAATGTTAAAGAGAATATTGTTATACAAGGTGATACAAATGCAAAATTTAAATTCTCAGATATTTTCTCAGTTATTCTTAAAAACAGACCTTTTTTAGCGGTTTCATTAGCATCGGTTGCAATGTTGACAGGTTTATTAATCCAGGGAAGTATGAATATCTACTACTTTAGAGAGAATTTAGATGCACTGGAACTTATGGCCCTAACAGGTTTAACTGCTATAATTCCAATGTTATTTGTATCTGTAATAGTTCCAAAATTAGTAAAAAATTATGGTGTAAAAAAGACAAGCTGGGTATCAAGCTTAATATCTGCATTAATTTTCGCTCTACTTTTCTTTCTACCAACAAGCCCATGGATATATCTAGGTGGAACATTAATAGCTTCTGTTTTTATGATGATACCTAATATGATTGTTTGGGGTATGGTTTCAGACTGTATAGATTACAACCAATACTTATCTGGGACTAGGCAGGAGGGCTCTATATATGGAATTTACTCCTTTGTAAGAAAGATGGGGCAAGCTTTTGCTGGGTTCTTTTCAGGTATAGGATTATCTATTGTTGGATATATAGCTGGAGCTGACATGCAAACTACAGGGACTTTACTAGGGATTAAATTTCTAACAATAGGTGTACCTGCAATAGCTATGTTTATTGCATTTATAGCCTACTATTTTATTTGGAACTTAACACCAGAAAAACAAAAAGAAGTAATTGATACAATAAACAACTCAAACAATAATAAAGGAGACTTAAATGATTAAAAATAATATAAATAAAAATTGGATCTTCAAAAAGCCTGAAGAAAAGAATAAAACCGTAGATCTTCCCCATACATGGAATGGTTTAGATGGACAAAACGGTGGAAATAATTACTTTAGGGGAGAGTGCCATTATACTAAAGAATTAGTAGTAGATTTTACTCCAGAGAATAGAGTATTTATTGAACTTGAAGGTGCAAATAGTATCTGTAAAGTAAATATTGATGGTAAAGAGATTGGTTTACATAAGGGTGGTTACTCTACTTTTAGGTTTGAGTTAACAGACCATATAAAGTCTGGTATAAAATCTACACTAGATATATCCGTGGATAATGCTCACTATGACGATGTATACCCATTAATGGCAGACTTTACATTTATGGGTGGTCTATATAGGGATGTTAATATTTTAATTGTTAATCCTGTTCACTTTAGCCTAACTGACTTTGGATCATTAGGTGTCTATCTACACCAGGAAGAGGTTACTAGTAAGAGTGCAAAACTTAGAGTTGAGTCACTAGTTACTGGTGATAAAGAGTATAAAATTGAAGCACGATTATTAGATAAAGCTGGATCTGTTGTGGCTTCAGGAAGTGGAGAAAAAGAGGATATAATTTTAAATGTAGCTTCACCTAAATTATGGAACGGAGTAGAAAATCCATATATGCATCAGTTAGAAGTTGATCTCTTTGTAGATGGGAAAATATCAGATTTAAGACGAATACCTGTTGGTTTAAGGAGTATTAAAGCTGCCCCTAATAAGGGAATTATTTTAAACGGAGAAGTTATTAATCTAAATGGTGTTAGTAGACATCAAGATAGAAAGGATATTGGTTGGGCTCAGGGTGAAGAAGAGATGGCTGAAGATATACAAATAATAAGAGAGATGGGTGCAAACTCAATTCGTCTTGCCCACTACCAACACAATCAGATATTCTACGATCTATGCGATAGAGAAGGTATTATATCATGGGCAGAGATTCCTTATATAACAACATCTTCCGATGATGATACAACAGGTTCTAATGCGATAAGTCAGATGACAGAGTTGGTAAAACAAAACATCAACCACCCTTCCATAATTATGTGGGGAGTTCAAAATGAGATTACAATTGCAGGGAAAGAGAATAACATAGAAGGTATTGTTACTGAATTAAATGAGTTAACTAAAAAGCTAGATCCTAGTCGGTTAACAGCTCAAGCCCAAGTTGGGCACCACCCTGATGATGATTCAATGAACTCTATAACTGATATAATTGGATATAATAAATATTTTGGTTGGTATTACGATGAAACAGAGACTATGGGAACATGGTTAGATAAATTTCATAGCGAGAACCCTAGTATTCCCCTAGGAATAACAGAATACGGTTGTGAAGCTATCCTAAAATATCATAACTTAAGTCCACAAAAAAGTGATTATAGTGAGGAGTATCAAACAAAATATCATCATGAGATACTTCAGATATTTAATGCTAGACCATGGCTTTGGGGTACTTATGTTTGGAATATGTTTGATTTTGCATCTGATCTTAGAAATGAGGGTGGAGTTCAAGGTATGAACAACAAGGGTTTAGTAACCCATGACCGGAAAACTAGAAAGGACTCATTCTATATTTATCAATCATATTGGACAGATAAAGAGGTATTACACATAACATCAAAAAGATTTGTTAAACGTCCTAAGGGCAAAACATCTATTTCTGTAATATCTAATTTAAAAGAGGTTGAATTAATTGTAAATGGAAAATACTTTGGAAAGAAGAAGCCTGTTGAAAATATGGTAACCTTTAATGATGTTAAGTTAAAAAGTGGACAAAATGTTATTGTTGCAGTTAGTGGGAACAGTAGTGATACAATCTTAATTGAGGGCGTAAAAAAACCAGATAAGTCTTATAACTGTGTAGCAAAAGAGTTAAATCCTGTTGGAGATGTAGCAAACTGGTTCTCAGATGAGGATGATGGATTACCTGTTCCTGAGTTAGAGTTTCCAGAAGGATTCTACTCAATAAAAGACAGAATATCAAAAATTATAAAAAACACTGAGGGTGAAGCAGTTCTAAAAAAACATCTTAGTGAGATGTTTGAACACTCAATGTTTCCTATGGCAAAAAATTTCTCCCTTGAAAAAATGGCTGAAATGAGCCCTGATCTACTAAGTAGAAGATTTTTACACAAAATAAACTCAGACTTAAATAAAATTCCTAAGAATTAAGAGGAGTTATTAGAACGACTTTGCATAGGAGGAATCTTCTGTGCAAAGTTTTTAGATATTAATTATTACTCCTGTTAAATATGGAACTAACCATATTAACCAAACAACTATACTAAACCTATGAAATTTCATGATCATTTGCTCATTTTTTTTAATTAAAACTATAGTTGCCCAAGCTGCATGAAATAGCATTAAAATTAAGGCTAAGGCTCCTGTTACAAAGTGTAAAGTAATCCCATCCTGCTTACTTATCAATGACATTAAAAGAGTTCCTGTTGTATCAAAAAATAGCCCAATCCAAAATAAGATTAAGTTCCAACTTTTTAATCCTCCAGAGAGTTTTTCTCCAAATACACCTATAGTATAAAATACCAAAGCCATAGAAATTGTTACTATTGCAAATATAATCATTTCTCCCTCCTAAATTGCACACTAATGTGTAAATTTGCACTGTTGTGTGCATTTTATATTTTTATTATATTAATAGCAATATGGAAAATAATAATGAATAAAAAGAGCAAAACCCGAAAACTTATCCTAGATATAGCTACTGAACTATTTCTAAAAAAACGCTCATCCCATGTCTCTTTAGAAGAAGTTGCAGATACAGCAGGTTTAGCAAGAAGAACCCTCTACTACCATTTTAAAAATAAGGAGTGTTTGGTCCTTGCTATTGTAGAGCCAATATTTAAAACAGGACTAGACTATATTGGAACATTTAATGATATTCAAGGGATTAAAATTAAGGATATTTGTGGTCTTTGTTTAACTCTTTGGAAAAAACACGATAAAAATCTGGACCTATTAAATATGTTAGATTTTGAAAATTTTAAAGATGTGATAACTCTACATAATAGATTTAAAGCTGCTTATATAGAACTTTTTAAAAAGGTAAATGATACTAACATTGATTTAAGAGGTGATATAATGAGTATAGCGGCAATTATATTTAGGTGTTTTGTACCAATATTGATGAAAATTCACAAGATGCCAGATTATGAGGCAAGATTTATAAATTCAATTTATGGATTAATTGAAGGAATATCAAATCCTGCCTTATCTAATTAATATTTTTTATGAAATACTAATTTTACGGTTCAACTCTTTTGTATTTAGATTTAATCTTTTGGACATCTTTGACAAGTCAAACATAGCATTAGTTATCCCTTCTGTACCTAGAAGAATCTCCTGAAGACCAGCAAAAAGATCAGATATAAAACTTCCCATATTATTTACATTTGAAGATACAGAACTCTCACTATTTTTCACAGAACTTACAGCTTCATTAACTTGATATGTAAGCTCTATCATTTGGCTTGTCGCCCTAAGAATCTCTTCACTTCCTGTACTTAGTTCATGTATATTTTTACTAATTTCATCCATGGAGTCTTTTACTTCCTCTATTTCTACACTTATAGACTTAAAAGCATCACCACTAGCTATAACATGTTCTCCCATAGAATCTATTGATTCTAAAAGTTGATTTAAACTCGAAGATATTTGCAAGGTACTATTAGCACTAGATTCAGCTAATTTTCTTACCTCCCCTGCAACTACAGCAAAACCACGTCCTTGATCCCCAGCATGAGCCGCTTCAATAGCTGCATTCATAGCTAATAGATTAGTCTGATCACTTATATCTGATATGACTTTAGTCATAACCTTTATACTCTCAATATGTTCTGTAACTCTTTGGAATGAAGAGGATGTTTTATCTATTACCAAGGCGCCATTTACAGCTCTATCTTTTAAATTATTAACACTACTCTTTTTACTATGTATAATATTTGCAGAGTTTTTTATTGATGAAACCATCTGCTCAAGGGAAGCACTTGTTTCTGTAATGTTAGCTGATTGATCCTCTGAAATTGTTTCTAAGGTAACTAGACTTCTGTTTATCTGTTCAAGTGACTCTTTAGATATAAAAAATTGATCATTAAGGGTTCCTGCTTTTACAGAGATACTATTTATATTACTCTCTATCTCTGAAATAGAGTCGGCAGTTAATTTTGATTTCTCCATCATTCCATCAGCCTCATCAAGTTGCGAGGTTGAAGCTGATACTAGTTGTACCATTCTTCGGGTCTGTTCATCACTCTCTTTAATCTTTGTAATTGCATCAATAGAGACACGGTCCAATATAATTCTAATTGAAATAAACATAAATAGTATCATTATTATCAAAACACTTGGTATAAATATCTGGTCACTAAATTTAACGGCAACCTCAGTAATACTACCATTATTTACCTTGATAACAATAAATGTAACATAGGTGAGAATTAAGTATGAGTATTGGAAAACCAAGTGTTTTAAATTAGGTACAAAGATAAGGGATATTGACATACTCATTAATACTATAATAGTGAATCTATAATATGCTAATTCTGTATAGGGCATAGTGTAAGCACTATAGGATGAGGTAATAGCAAGAATATATGTAAAGATTAGAGAGACAGATGTATATTTCCCCCTATATATTCTAATATTTTGGTATATAAAAAAAAGGCAAAAAACTAACATAATAATTACTGAATCAAACTCCCCTCTAACTAGGGACCTTGAACCTAAAAGTATCATTAAAGTAAGAAAAACTTTAATAACTATACTAAGCATTGGTGCTTTAAGACGAACTTCATAAGCTGAATCTTTATATTCTTCTGTAATCTTTATCATAATAAATCTAAACCTCTTAATATTATTTTTAATTTTATAAGCTACTAGAAATATAAAAATATACCTTTAAAGGTCTCTTCACATGTAATATTTTTACTTAAAAAGTAATTATTTTACAAATATTAAAGATTAATTAGAATTTAACACTTAGAAATTTTTAATTTGCTATTTGTTCTCCTTTTTTTACTATTTTTTGAAGGTGGTGGTATTAAAGCCTTTGGGCCAAATCCAACTAAATCCTGTCTCCCTGCCTTACCTAATGTTTTTAAAACTGTTACATAATTCTCTGGTCTATTAAACTGTAAAAGAGCCCTTTGTGCCTGTTTATCACTATGATCCGTTGCAACAAATATTTTTTTACCACTTGTTGGGTTGTATCCTGAGTAGTACATAGCTGTAGAGAGAGTTCCAGGTGTTGGATAAAAATCCTGGACCTGATCCGGTGTAAAACCCAACTTCTTTAAATATTCTGCTAATTTAATTGCATCTTCAACAGTTGAACCAGGGTGACTTGATATAAAGTATGGAACAAAAAACTGTTTTTTCCCTAAACTGGTATTAAACTGCTGATACTTGGATATAAAACTTTCAAACACCTCGTGTTTAGGTTTACCCATTACCTGTAAAACCCTATTTGATATGTGTTCAGGAGCTATTTTTAGTTGACCACTAATATGATGCTCTACTAATTCCTTAAAAAATGTCTCATCACTATCCTTTAGTAGATAATCGAATCTTATTCCTGACCTTATAAAAACCTTTTTAATACCAGGTAAATTTCTTAATTTTCTTAGTAGTTTCAAATATGAAGAGTGGTCTACTTTTACATTTTTACACATATTGTGACCAAGGCAGCTTCTATCTTTACACGAGCCACTTTTAGCCTGTTTATCACATGCGGGTCCACTAAAGTTTGCAGTAGGTCCACCTACATCATGGATATAACCTTTAAATCCTGGTTTATTTATAAGATCTTTAGCCTCTTTCATTACAGAGTCTTCACTTCTTGATGTTACAATTCGTCCCTGATGAAATGTTAGGGCACAAAAACTACAACTTCCAAAACAACCCCGATTGTTAATTATTGAAAATTCAACTTCATTTAGAGCAGGGACGCCTCCACTCTTTTTATATATAGGATGGTAAGTTTTTGTAAAAGGAAGTTCATATACTGAGTCAAAGTCCTCTTTACTTATTGGGAAACTAGGCTTGTTCTGAACAACCCACCTGCTTCCATCTCTTTCAGCTAGAACTTCTCCCGTATAGGGATCAGTATTTGAGTGCTGAATATTAAAGCTCCTAGAAAAGAGCTCTTTATCTCCTGTGATCTCTTCAAAAGATGGGAGCTCTACAACATCCTTAGGAAGTTTAGATGTCGCGTATACTGTTCCCCGAACATCTGTTATCTCTCTAATGCCCTTTCCCTGTTTTAATTTATTTGCAATTTGAACAATAGGATACTCTCCCATTCCATAAATCAAAAGATCTGCCTTTGAGTCTAATAATATTGAGTGGCGAACCTTATTACTCCAGTAATCATAGTGGGCTAATCGTCTTAAAGAACTCTCTATCCCTCCGACTATAACTGGTATACCTTTATATGCCTGTTTTATTTTAGATGTATATACAATAGTTGCCCTATCAGGTCTTTTTCCAGCTTCACCACCTGGGGAGTAGCTGTCCTGTCTTCTCTTCTTCTTATTTACTGTATAGTGATTAACCATACTATCAATATTTCCAGGTGCAACTAAAAAACCATACTTAGGTTGCCCTAAAACTTTAAAACTCTCAACATTAGTCCAGTCAGGTTGAGCTATTATTCCAACTTTAAATCCCTCTTTTTCTAATACTCTAGATATAATTGCATGACCAAATGAGGGATGATCCACATAGGCATCCCCTGATACAAGGACAAAGTCTAACTCATCCCACCCTCTTTTTTTCATATCATTTTGGTTAATAGGTAAAAAATCACTCATGGTGCAACTCTATCACTTTTTATATGCCTCTTTCCATAGATAGATAGTACAATTATAGTGAATTAGTTAAAGTAGATTTAAGCGGAGTTGAATGATAAATCCTCCGCTATTTAAGTTTATAGTATTTACTTTTAGAAAGCACGTATAGGTCTAACTCTGTACTCCCTATATTTACGCCTAGTATCTACCCCAAATTTATCCTCACCAAAGTATACAATCCATCTTAGGTTATTAAACATACTTTCTGAGGAAGATGAATAATCATCATATTCAAGGCCCTTAACATCATTCATCATACTATGCAAAAGTACTAACTCCCCTACAGAAGGAAGAAACCAATCGGATAGACCTCCACCATTGTAATTTCTACAAAGATGGGCTGCTGTACCCTCTTCCTGGGTATTTTCTTTAAGATAGGATATTATAATTTCTGTGTTCCGACGTCCATTACCTACAGTATCACGAATATTATCACTCTCTGGAGTAAGTAAATTGAGATCTAAGTCTGATATTTCATCTATATTTGAACTATCTCCACCCCATTGAGATACAGGGTCATCCCTTGTATCAGGTAAATTCCATCCCCTAGGAGCAACTTCAAGGAAACGACTCTTTGTAAGATATGAATACTGAAGTATATTTTTTTCATCTTCAGATATAGTGCCATCATAGTTAAAATCAAATCCAATTAAATCATCATAAAAAATAATTCCTCCACCTGGGCCTTTCCCTCCTAGTTTGTACTCTTTAGGTATCATCTGGTTGGTATTTGAATCAAGACGTTCTGTTTCATTAGATTTAGTAGTAGTACAACCTAAAATAGAAATTACGCTAACTAAAATAATTATTATATTAACTTTGTTTTTCATAACAAAACTCCTCCTATTAATTATTATAATACAAACCTGTATGATTTTTGGAATAATTAAGCAGATATCTCATTGTTTGCAGGATTAGAAAACAATGTACAATTAGAGATAGAATGTACCCATTTAAAATAAAACGAATCCCCAGTTAAGAAGATTGGTAGTTACATCAAAATTTATTCTCATGTGTAATCAATTCTGTAAACACCATATTTTATAATTTTGTTACCTATTTGAGTAATATCATTAAATCATAACCTTTACTTGCTATCATTTTAAGATTTAAAAGATATAAATCATTCTCTATGTTTTTTAAATCATTTTTCCTTGATTCATAATTAAATTTAGCCTGCTGGACTAACAGAGGTGTGGTTCTACCAATACCCAAAAGTTTTTTTTCACCATCAAAAAGAGTTTTAGCGTAATTTATACTGCTAAAAAGCCTCTCCTTTCTATCCTTTAATATTTTATAATTATCAGATAATAACTGTAATTCTAATTTCTCAGTTCTATCAGTATCCTCATATTCTTTTTTAGCTGTATCATAATCTAATTCCACAATTTTACCCTGGGTATTTTGTTCTCTTATATTTTTACTGGATAACTTAAAGGTTACTGATAAAGAGTAATCGATATAACTATCTTCTGTACCAAAGTTTAATGAATCTGAGAATGATGATGGATCATTTCTAATTCCATATTTAGGTGCTATAGAGAATGATGTTGTTAAATAGGATGCATTCTGTTTTCTATAAACTGTTGATTGTAATTCAGCCTTTTCCAATTTAATCTTTTGTAACATCATTAACAACGAAGGTGTAGGATTATCATTAAGTGGAATAGTTGGTAGTTCTGGGAATTCAGGCATGTTTAAACTATCTTTTTTAGAACTATACCCATAGTTATTTAGAAATCTACTAACAATTAATTCTAAGTTGGATTTCTTTTCCCATAATGAATCCTGAATAGTATCTCTTTCCAGTTGTTTTTTCCAATAGTCCGTACCAGAAACCAACCCTTTATCTCTATTTGATTTAAAGACTTCAAGTTCATCATCGGCTATTTTAAAATTCATCTCCAGAAGTTGTACTTCCCTCTTTTTATTATCAATATCCAAAAGATCTTTAATAAGATCATAAATTAAATTGTTTCTATCTATTAAATATTTAATTCTATCTTCGTTTAGGGGTATATCCAGTTGAAGTCTATGGATTTTAGAATATAGTGATGGTTCAATAAACTTTCCACTAAGCCATGTAGGTTGTGTATAACTAAATGATAAAACAGGTGACTGACTTATTACATTATCATCATCTGTCTGGGCATAACTTATAGTATCTAAAGCAGAAATAGATAGAGTCCCATCTGTTGGTAACCACCAATTCATTTGGGTTATTAGGGATATGTTATGATAATATTTTTCACTTTGGGAACCATAGGTATATATAGGTGTTTGTCCATCGCCAAATGAAAAATCAGGTAAAAAGCTCTCTTTTAACAGTACAGTATTTAATTTTACATTTTCCCTATTTTTTTCTAAATTAATCCAACTACTATGATTTTTTGATGCATTATTTAAAATATCTACTATTGATATGATATCCTTAGAGAATAAAAATGGAGAGATACAAAGAACAAAGGCTATCAGAGAAATAATTTTCATGATTTAAAGTCCAATTTTTCCAATAAGTAGCCTAGTATTTTTTGTTCCCTGGTTATAATTCTAACATCACAAAACATTCCACTTTTTAAAAAGACAGGAATTCCATCTTTATTATCAAGTTTATTTGAATTAACACTTCCTTCAAGGACATAAACATTTCCATTGGCACCATTTGATGTGATATCCCCAGGAATAGAGAGGACTTTGCCTTCTAAAACACCATACTCACTTTGAGGAAGCGCTGAGAATCTGTAGGTAACAACATTTCCAACTGTTATTCCAGCTATATCCTTATTGGAAACCATAATGTCAACTTTTATTGATTCACTCTCTATTGGAAGAACCCTTAATACTTCAGAACCAACTCCTAAAAAATCCCCGGTATTAAGATCCTGTATCTTCTGAATCCTTCCGGATATTGAAGCATTTACCTGACTCATTTTAATATTTTCTTCGAGGGCCATTTTATTTCTATTTAAGGTTATTAACTCTTCATTAATTGTGGTTATTTCATTTTCAATATCAATAAAATTTCTACTAACAAAGGTCTCGACATTAAGGAAATTATATCGAACGTTGGCTTCTAATTCATCGAGTTTTCTTTGGGTTTTCATATTATCTAAAAGTGAATTTTCGTCATCATACTCTCTTAATGCCTTAAGGTATGTCATATTCAACTTCTCTTTTTCCAGCTGATAAGTTAGAAATCTGTTGTAAAATTTAATGTTATCCGATGAAAATAAATTTTTGTTTTCACTTATAGACTTTTGTAGTTTAATTACATCTTCCTTAGTTTTATTTGATCTGGATAATTTAGATAAAACTTCGTTATAATCTATATCCAGGGATGTAGTATCAATTTTATATAATGGTTCATCTTTAGTAACATAATCCCCATCTTTAAACCATATATTTTCCAGGGTTCCTGAAACCACATTTCTTACAATACTTATATCATCTATTGGTCTTATTATTCCTGGAGATTTTGTCGTAATTTCAATTGATGATACAGATATCCAGATAAATCCAGTTACTAACATAAATAGAAGGAAATATATAAATATTTTAATTACCTTTGGTGGTTTTGACTCTAAAAGTTCTCTACTATCAGAAAGATCTTTCATATCAATTATATATTCATGCATACACTTTCCTTTTGTCCCTGCCATAAATCAGTATAAAATCCACCATTAGATATAAGATCAGAATGTGTACCAACTTCTACAATTTTCCCTTTATCCATCACAACTATTCTGTCACAACGCATAATAGTTGAGAGTCTATGGGCAATAATTATTGTTGTTGTATCCCTGTTTATCTTCTCAATGGTTTCATGTATTGCCCTCTCTGCAATACTATCTAAATTACTTGTTGCCTCGTCAAATATTAATACATCTGGAGTTCCAAGTATTGCTCTTGCCAGGGCGATTCTCTGTTTTTGTCCACCAGATAAAGTTGCACCCCTCTCCCCGACCATTGTCTGGTAACGGTTTGGCATCTCGTTAATAAAATCGTGGGCTTTTGCTTTTTTTGCAGCTTCAACTATCTCTTCAAAAGTTGAGTTTTTTTGACCAAAGGATATATTATCAATTATAGTTCCTGAAAAAAGCAGTATATCCTGGGGAACATAACCTATTTTATGTCTTAAATTTGATGTCTGTAGATCCTTTATATTGTTGTTATCATATAAGATCTCACCTTCTTCCGGGAGGTAATACTTCATTAGTAATTTAATAAGTGTAGTTTTACCTGAACCACTCTCACCAACAAAAGCAATCTTCTCTCCAGGTGTTATAAAAAGATTTATATCTTCTAGTACATATTTTCTGGTTCCATATCTAAACCGAAGGTTTTTAATGTCAATTCCACCATATATTTTAGAAGGAGTTAGTAGTTTTTCATCATTTGGAGCTTCCACTTCCAGATCCAGAATCTCACCTAATCTATCAGCAGCTACATAGGCTTCCTGGAGTGCAGGCTGTAGTCCAATAAGATTTTTAATAGGATCATAAAAGTATACTAATAAAGAGTTAAATGTTATTAGTTGTCCAATACTAAGGTTCCCTGCAAGTACCTGAACTCCACCAACCCATAAAATAACTATTCCACCAATTAGTGTTAAAAATCCCTGGAGTGATCCCTGAATATTCTGCATCCATCCGATTTTGAAACCAGAATTAATTGTTTTAATAAACTTCTTCTCGGTCTCCCATACAGCCTCTTCTTCACCATTTACAGCTTTAATTGTTGCAATACCACCTAAAGATTCAACTAAATATGATTCAGTTTCTGCGGCCTGAGCCATTAAAGTTCTATGTCCTTTCTGGAATGGTTTAGTAAAAGCCCATACAACTATTATTGAAAATGGAATAAAAATAAGTGCAACTAAAAAGAGTCTCCAACTTTGCATATAGAGGACAATACCACCACCTAAAACCATTAAAGTATCTATCATAACAGAAAGAGTAGCCCCGGAAACTGCAGCTCTAATTTTAGATGCATCGTTTAACCGGGATAATATTTCCCCTACTTTCCTTGTATCAAAAAAAGACATAGGTAATTTTAATACATGCCTATAGTATTCAAAGATAAGTGCCACATCAATTTTCTGACTGAGATGTAATAAAAGATGTTGCCTAAAAGAACTTAACAAGACTTTAAAAAGTGTTAAAATAACCATACTAATGGAAATAACATGTAAAGATTTTTTTAGTCCACTTGCAAAGACTTCATCTATTAGATATTTAAAATAAAATGCACCTAAAATCCCAAGAAGGGTAAAAATTATTGATGATAAAAATATCTCAAACACAAGTTTTTTATGGGGAAATATCAAAGATAAAAACCGGCTAAAAAGCCCCTTTGTCTCATCCTTCTTCTCAAAAGATTTATCAGGTATCATTAAAATAAGAACACCTGACCAAATCTTACAAAAATCCTCTATGGTATAAGTAACTAATCCCTCTCCAGGATCTGCAACTAATAAAGAACCTTTCTTGATCCTATGAATTACAACATAGTGTAATAAATTATCTTTAATGACATGGGCAATTGCAGGAAGAGGAAAATCTCCAGATAAACTAGATTGATCCCCCTTAACACCTTTAGCAATAAAACCAAGCTTTTCAGCAGCCTTCACCAATCCTAAAGCATTAGTTCCCATTTTATCAGTGCCAGCAATCTCCCTAATCTGAGAAATAGGCTTCTTATACCCATATTGCCTACAAATAGTAGCCAAACAAGCTGCACCACAGTTTGTTATGTCGTGTTGTTTTATACAGTTATACTTCACGTCTAGACCTCAACGTAGATTTAGAAATGATTCGAAATAAGAAGAACAAACCAAGCGATAAACACACTATACCCAAAATATCAAGATACCATACTTGAAATGAAACTGAATTATCTCTCGTATAACCGTTAATATTATGAATAATTTTAGAACTAATAAAACCCCATAAATTACTAAAAAAATGAATTACTACGCAATAAACAATTGAAGAACTGTAAACAAAAATAATAGCCAGAAGAATTCCTATTGGTAAAGCATATATAAATCTTAACACACCACTATGAAATAGTGAAAAAACTATAGAAGAAATAAGTATTGATTTAAAAACTGTTAAATATCGACAAAGGTAAGTCAAAAAAAGAAATCTAAATATCCACTCTTCCAACACAGAAGGGATAATACATAACTTAATGACACTTAGAATACTTATTTCATTATCATCAAAAAAAGAATTACTATTTTCGATTTTAAAAAAAAATACAAATATATTATTTATTTCAGAGCTTACAATATCATAGCCAAAAACAATAAGTAGTATTGGTATCAAAGATAGTAGGTTGAATCCTAGATGCTGCTTTTTAATTTCAAATAATTCCATAATTATTTTTGACTCCTTAAACCTCCCAATTAATTGAGAGGCTTTTGCTATTTGTTATCTATTATGTGTATTGATTCCTTCTCTACCATCTTTATACCCTGCAACAAATGACTTCCCTGCATCATATATTGCAGCAGCTGTTAATATTAAGCCGATAACTGCTAAGGGTGCAATTCCACCATTTACTCTTTGAGAATCTTCTTCAGTTAATTCTGTAAAACCTTTAAAATTTTTCATTATATACCATCCTATTAATATCTAGAATAACCAGGTAACTGGCTAACCGTTTTATTTACTACATATGTAGCTGCTTTTACTACTAAACTTTTAGCTGTATTGATAGTCGAAGTAACTGCCGAACCCACTTTATTACCTAACTCATACAGAGAGTCATTGATAATACTGCCTCCTGTACGTCCTCCATCAATCATTAACATTTCAGATTCATCAAGATTGTTAAAACTTATTGATTTCATTTTTTGTTCTTTTTTACTGGCCAGTTTTTATAGAACTTTTTTATCTAAACCTACATCAACGATGTATTAGTTTTTAATTATAACTTGTTAGGATTAACTCCTATATAAACATCAATCTCCATTTCATCAACAGAAATACCATGAGTCTGATCTTTTACACTTATATTGTAACCAGATGTTATAGGTTGTAGTCCATTTACTTGAATGTAAGTATTCATTTCATTATATGTATTTTGAATTAAATTAGGATTACCTACATGTTTCTTAAATATTGCATTTGTTAAATGGAATTCTTTTTTTAATAAATATGTATTATCAATTTTTACACTATGTTTTATAGGTATTAATATTTCCATATCTACAATTTGTTCATTAAGTATCTGTTCAACTGAAAATGTTGTAGTAACTATAGGACCATTTTTTTCAATATTGTTTTCTTTTAAATATTACTCTAGATTTAACATCTCTTCCTGAATCTGTTTCATTGTCATCTTTTTTCTTACCGATAAAAGATTCTCAAGTTTTAATTCTCTTGCTGTTTGTATCATTTTTAATAACCTCAACTTACATTACGAAGCAATATAAAAATTAGCAATCGCTCGTAAGAGTGAGTTCTAAAAGTACTCTAAAGTTCAACTAGAGTAAGATATTCATCCTTAAGAGTGATATAATTTACTCTATATTTTTATTTTTAAAGAGTGAAATATTTATGTTTGTTACAAAATATTTCACATCCTAAAGTTTGGATGTCTACAATATTCAAAAATAAGTGCTATATCTATTTTTTGACTAAGATGTAGTGTTTAGATTTGGCCTATGGATATAACGTGTAGTGATTTTTTTAATCAACTTACAAATACTTCATCGATTAAAAATAGAATGCTCCTAAAATTCCTAAAAATGTGAATATTATGGATGATAAAAATATCTCAAACACAAGTTTTTTATGGGGAAATATCAATGACAAAAAAAGGCTATAGAGTCCTTTAGTTTCATCCTTCTTCTCAAAGGACTTATCATGGATCATTAAAATAAGAACTCCTGACCAAATCTTACAAAAGTCCTCTACGGTATAAGTAACAATACCTTCTCCGGGATCTGCAACTAATAAAGAACCTTTCTTGATCCTATGAATAACAACATAGTATAATAAGTTATCTTTAATTACATGGGCAATAGCAGGCAGAGGGAAATCTCCAATAAGACTAGATTGATCCCCTTTAACCCCCTTAGCAATAAAACATAGCTTATCTGCAGCTTACCAATCCTAAAGCATTGGTACCCATCTTGTCAGTACCAGCTATCTCCCGAATCTGGGAAATAGGTTTTTTATACCCATACTGTCTACAAATTGTCGCCAAACATGCGGCACCACAGTCTGTTATGTCGTGTTGTTTTATACAGTTATACTTCATTAAAAATCTTATATTTTCTGTTAATTATATTTACAACATGAAAGATAGTAAATGCAATTGCATAAGCAAATAAAAAACCTAATGATACCATCGAATTATCATAAAAGGATTTTGAAATGTGGCTTAGTATTAGTAACTATAGGCGAAAAATCCTAAATTAACTCGATTATTTATAAAATTCTTTAAATGTAAAACAATTGCTGTTGATATAAAACCACAGTAAGGATCAAAAGAATTATTTAGGGTTTAATTCAATATTTTATGGCATAAAAGAGCCTAAATCTATATTGTCACCCTTATCTGCTATTTCTGAAAAGATAGAATTTAAGTATTTATAAGGTTCAATATTATTAATCAAGCACTCTCTATTTATGAGTATAAAATAGCTCTTGAATACACACCATCAGGATAGTTATTTGCTGTTAGTACTGAAGAAGTTAATAGAATCACGCTACCCGCATAAGAAATTAAGACAAAAAATATACATAAATCTATCACTCTTAAGGATGAAAAAATACTTCTAACCTCATTGTAAAGCACTTTAATTATTCATCCCTAAGAGCGATTGCTAATTTTTATATTGATTCGTAATATACGTTGAGGTTCATAAAAATGATACAAACAGCAAGAGAATTAAAGCTTGAAAATCTTTTATCATTAAGAAAAAAGATGACAATGAGGCAAATTCAGGTAGAGATGAAAAATATTGAGTTATATTAATAAATGAATTAATATAAGAAAAATCTAATGAAATGAATACATATATTCAAGTCAATGGGATACAACCATTAACATCTGGTTATAATATAAGTGTAAAAGATCAACCACATAGTATATCTGTTGATGAAATGGAGATTGATGTTTGTATAGGTGTTAATCCTAATAAAATATAGTTTAAAACTAATACATCGTTGATGTAGGTTTATATAAAAAAGTCTGTTAAAACTGGCCAGTTGGGAATAGAACTAAAGTAGGGAATAAATGAAAGTTATTAGTAAAAAAGAATTAGAGAGTATTAATGGTGGAATGCTTCCTCAAGATTTTTATGAAACAGGTAAAGATATGAGTATGTTAACAGAAAAACAATGGGCCTCAGCACGTAAAATGCAAAAAGCTGTTGTAAGAGAACTCGTTGATACTGTTGAAGCAGCAAGAAGTTTTCTGGATCCTATATCACTTATTGGTAAAGGTATAAAGTATCTAGCTAGATAGGTTTTGGTGGTCTATAGTACCACCATTTGAGGATCATAATGAATAAAACCATCATATTATCAATAATTTACCCATTAATTCTATTAGTTTTATATCGTTTAGATATAAAAAATAAGAAAAATATTAATGTCATTGTTAAAAGTATTATAATTCAATTTTATTATATTGTTGTATATATAATTAACCATATTAATATTCGCGATATAATTCATTACAATTTTAACTCTGATAATGTTTTTTTAGAAGACATTTTATTCATCATGAGTATAATTCTCATTATATTATTTGATTATTTATTATTAAAAAGAGCTATAATAATAATAATAAAAAGTTATAAGAGTATATATATTGAAACCTTCTTTAATAAGAAGTTTATTTTCGGATTATATTTTGTGTTATTGACTATACTATATTTGTTATTAAAATTTTATTTTTTAGGTTTTGATTTTAAAAACTTTAGTCCAATTTTAATCTTTTATATTATATTATTAGCATCATTGGAAGAATGTATTTTTAGATTATATCCGTTATTGGTTATCAAAAAAAATAAGCTAATTACCAATAAGTTTAAGTTGCAGATAATGTATTCACTTATATTTATTGTATATCATCTGGGTTTTAATGTTCCCCAGCTTATTTATTTATTATTTTTCTCACAATATATGTTTTTTATATTGGAAAAAACTCGGAATATATTATTTCCAATAATCATACATGCTTTATTAAATATTTTTGATTACTCAATGATTTAATATGATTATTCTATTGTCCATTAAATATGGAAAAGTACTTGCCATTCTCACTTGGTCGCAGTAAGAATACCTGTGGAAATGGCAAGTATAATTGTAACCGTCAATTTAGTATGCCCTTAAAAAAATAAATAAAATATTACACCCTTAAGTCCGAGGGATAATATGAAAAGTCGAAAGAGCCACGAAGAGTGGAAATTATTAGTATCAGAGTTCAATAAATCAGGCCAGTCAGTTGCAGCTTTTAGTAGAGAAAATAACCTAAAAGCATCAACTTTTATTTATTGGGTTAAAATGTTCTCTATAAATACTGAAAAATCAAATTTGGTTAAGATAAAACCTAAAACGAGTAATTCTAAGAAAACTCATGATATTAAAATTATTGTTAATGATACAAAGATTGAGATCTGTGGAGTTATAAATTCAGATAAAATTAGTAAAATAATCGCTGTACTAATGGAAGTTAACTGATGTTTTTAGACCTAACTAAAATATCAATCTTCGTTCGCCCTGGATCAACAGATATGAGATCTCAGATTAATGGGTTATCAGTTTTAGCTGAAAGTGAAATGAAATTAGATTCTGGTTCTGGAAGTTTATTTTTGTTTTGTAGCAAAAACAGAAAAAACTTGAAATGTATATACTGGGATAAAAATGGTTTTGCAATGTGGCAAAAGAAACTCGAGAAAGATAAGTTCCCATGGCCACAAACGGCAGATGATGCAGAAGAGATAACTTTAGAACAATTAAAACTTCTATTGTCTGGTATAGATTTTTGGAAAGCCCATAAAGAAATATATTTTAAAGAGATGAATTAAAAGGGTTTTATAATCTTTTATAAAATTGTAGTATTTACTCGATGGGCGGAATAAAAAAACAGGTAATCCCTGAAGAAATATCTACATATATTGAGTCTCTTGAAAACTCAAATAAATCTCTTGAAAATAGGGTTAAAATACTAGAAGAAGAGTTGCGTCTCGAAAGAGTAAAGAGATTTGGAAAATCTAGTGAAAAGGTTACACCTTTACAATCTGAATTATTTGATGAGTTTGAGCAAACCGCCTTGGATATAGAAGAAGAGGATGAACCTGAAGTTATATCTATTCCAGCATATAATAGAAAAAAGAAAGGTCGAAAACCTATAGATCCATCCCTACCTAGAAAACAAATCATTCACGATATATCAGAAGATGATAAACAGTGTGCTTGTGGATGTCAGATGGTTAAAATTGATGAAGTAGTAACAGAAAGGGTACAGATTATTCCTGAAAAGTCTTATGTAGAACAACATATAAGACCAAAATATGCCTGCAGGAATTGTGAAGGTTCAGGAGATGAAGATAAACCAACTTTTAGAGTTGCTCCTGCACCACCATCATTGATTTCAGGAAGTATAGTGACTGGTGGTCTTCTTGCTTACATCCATACAAATAAATTTTGTGATTACCTGCCATTTTATCGGCAAGAGAAAAGATTTGAGAGGTATGGGATTCCGATAAGCAGACAGAATATGTCAAACTGGACTATAAAAGCTTATAGAAAATTAAAAGGTCTTAATGATATTATGAAAGATCACATAAAGACTGGTACATATCTTCAAATGGATGAAACAGTCCTCAAAGTTCATGGGGAAGTTGGTAAATTAGATTCTAGTAACTCTTACATATGGGTCACCTGTGGTGGGCCTAAAGACTCAAGTATAGCTCTCTATGAATATAATAGATCTCGAAGTTCAAAATATATTAAAGATTTTACTGAAGGCTTTTCTGGGTTTTGTCAGTCAGATGGTTTCCCAGGTTACAATGCCGTTTTTAAAAATAGTGACAAAATAACACATGTAACATGTTTAGCACATTGTCGGAGAGAGCTTTACGATGCCTATAAAGCTTCTAAGCAACTAAATAAGTCTAATGTTGTAATTAATAAAATTCAAAAGATATATGTTGTAGAAAAACAACTTAGAGATAAGAACCTCAAACCGGAAGAATTTGTAGCAGAAAGAAAGAAGTTAGCGACACCATTACTTGATAACCTAAAAGACTGGCTTGATAAAAAGGCTATAAATATTAGACCAGAAAGTAAATTGGGGAAAGCTGTAAAATATACATTAGGCCAATGGGATAAAATGATAAATTACCTTGATTGTGCAGAGCTTACTCCAGATAATAACGCTGCGGAGAGAGTGGTAAAACCACTTGTTATGGGTCGTAAAAATTTTTTATTTTCGGGTAGTCCTGAAGGTGCGGATGCATTATGTTTTTTCTACTCTTTAATTGAAACGGCAAAATTAAATGATTTAAATCCATACGCATATTTAAAATGGTTATATGATAAGGCTCCATTATTACCAGAAGGCTCCTCATTAGAAGAATTAGCTCCATGGAAATGTGATCCAATAGAAGTTAATAAAATTATGTTACCTTCTTAGAGAGCTATTCCCTTTTTAAAATATTAAATATTTAAATATCAGTTGTTACTGCCTTTAGATTTGACGGTTACGTATAATTCCCCAATTAATTGAAAATTAAAATCCCCACTATAAATAAAAACTTATTCCTCCTTCCTGTTTTTTATTCTATATGATTCTCCACTTATGGAGAAAATCTTAGCATGGTGTAATAAACGGTCAAGCAGCGCCACAATCTGTTATGTCGTGTTGTTTAATGCAGTTATATTTCATTAGTTCAATTTATTAATTTCAACATCATAATAGACATCTAATCCCTCTGAGTATGCATAGTTATATGGGCTAGAATAGCCATTATATCCAAGATATATATATCTATTATCCATTTTCTCGGGAAATCTTGAGATATAATTCCCTTTGGGAGTAGCATCTATAGGAATCCAACCATAATTATCAAGATATACTTCACTCCATTCATGAGCAAATGGAATATTCGTATTACAATTAGAAAAATAATAGCCCATTATCGTTCTTGTAGGAATATCATTCAGCATACATAATGTTGCAAATAGATCTGAAAATTCTGTACAATCACCTTCTCCTCTTAAGTAAGCATCATATCCACTAAGTTCTTCATCATGTATTTCATAAATCATATTCTCACTTATAAAGCGTAATATATTGTTTATTGTCATTTTATTACTTTTACCCGTTAAATCTTCAGCTATTACTAGCAATTCATCAGAACCAGAATAAACGAGAAAGTCATCTAAATTTTCAGGCCTTTTCTCTTTTATATTTTCAAACTGATTAGCAACAATATAATCATATCTATAAATCTTAATATGATGGGTTACAATAACTTCATCTATCCCATTATCAATGTAAATTCTAGCAAGTTTATCTTCTCCATCCATATAAATATCATCCGGTTTAACAGAAAATTTAGATGAGAGGACTTTCTGATGGTATTTATAATTTTTTGGAACTCGTATAATTAGAAGATCGTTATTATCTGATGAGTTAATATGATAAATTTCAGTAATCTCAAGTTCTATAAAGTCCTTTTTTTCATTACAAGCTATTAAAAAAGTAACTATCAAAATAATTACTAATATTTTTACTATTTTCATTTAATATTGAATACTCCTTTTATTTAATACTGCATATTTTAGTCATTATACAGTATAATTTTTCTATAAATTAGTCGATAATATATGCTCCACCAACCCTTGAACCACCATACTTATGTGCACTATGCCTATCAATTCTAGGGTTAGTACTAAAATTACGCCCTCGAGGGTAAAACTGTTTATTAAAGCGGTGAATAGCTTCTACGCTTGCTTCTCTACCACCATTTACATTTTCTAATTCTGTTAAATTTAATTCTTTCATTAATTTACTCCTTGTCTACAACCTGGCTGGTTATAGAATCTTAGGTTTCTTATAACCATATTGACGACAGATAGTAGCCAAACAAGCTGCTCCACAGTCTGTAATGTCGTGTTGTTTTATGCAGTAATATTTCATTTTCCTACTTTAATCCCCTGAGAAATCAGGGGAATATTTTATTTTATAAAATTGAAACAATCATCATTTTTTCCTGATTCAAATCCTGCTTTTGCTGCAGATCCGATACCTACAACTCTTTCCACAACCTTAACAGCACTAATAGCTGCATCTTTAATTTGCTTCCCAACGAATCTTACTGTATCTCCAATAAATGACCCACCACCATTTACATCTAAAGATTCTTCCATTGATAATGATTCAAAATTTTTAAAGTAGTTATCTTCTTTCATTTTTAGTTCCTTATTCCGCCAATATTATTTACTACTGCAATTTGCCTTGATTTTTGTTTGATATACAATCCTACAGCTACTGCTTTTGCTATAACCGTTACTGATCGGACTGCTACAAATACAGCCGTTCTAGCCGCAATAATTCCTACAGTCGCACCCAATGCACTTCCACCATTGATACTTAATAAAGCATCATTTTCTAAAGTTTCAAACTTTTCTATTTTTTTTATCATTTATTCTCCTAAATAATATATTTTTATTCTGGCCAGGAATATTTATATTTTAATAATAATTAAAAAAAATTAAATATTTCATTTTGAACTCTAATAAGTACTACACAAACGAGCATGAATATAACAAACTTTACTAAAGCTTTACAAAAGTTTGTTATATTTGACTCATTCTTAATAAAGTATCCATACTTAAATACGATGTAAATATTGAAAAGAGGTATTAGCAATATTAAAAAAAACTTTAACCATTCAGCATCTGAAATTATTTTTTTATATAATATTTTAGTAAAAAAACTACTCTTTTGATCATTAAGATCAACATTGAGAAGTAAACCACAATTTTCACAAATAGGTTTATTATAATCTGTCATTTGTGAACAAAATTTACACTTAATCATATTATTTTCCATAAAATCCTTCAAATTTTTTAAAATGTTATAATTATTAAAATAATAATTTTATACTAACTTTAATATGCTAAAGCTTAGGTATATAAAACTAAACTTATTAAGCTTTTATTAATTACATTGAATGATTTGACAAAAACAAACAATCGCTCTTAGGGATGAATGCTTAAAGTACTTTACAGTAGGGTTAGAAGTATTTCTTCATCATTAAGAGTGATATATTTAAACATGATTAAAGTAAGTTTTTTATGAAATAAATAACATAATCGTTGTTTTCTTTACAGTAATTAACTCATTAAAATAACAACATCTAAAATACAAATTTTAATATCTCCATTGAGTTTAGAAAAGTTATTAGAATCCTATAATTAATTAAAACAATGTTGAATTAAGGACATAAGAAGAAGGGATTATTCGGTTGTAAAATATCCTTTACAAAGATCAATTAATTGATATCTATTTTCGGCACCAATCTTATTAAGAATATTTTTTATATGAGATTTAATTGTATGCTCAGACTTAACTAATCTAGTTGCTAAATCTTGATTAGTTTCCTTGTATTTACATAAAGATTCTAAAACTAATAATTCGGTTTGACTTAAACCTGATTCTACTGGATCAACAAATTCATTAATTTCCTTAATTTTATGCTTTAACTTAAATATTTCTTCTTTCAATAATTGTTCTTTTTTTAAATAAACTTGAATCTCTTCATACTTTATTATGATAAATGAAGCTCCAAATACAATAAGGAACAAGATAGGAGGTAAAATATTAAATAATATCTCTTTTTTGAATAATACGGTGATGACAACTATGCTAATAAAAGTCAAAACAGATAATATTACTTTTATTAGCATATTTTTTTTAAAAAAACCATATTTTTGAGATAGTAAAACAATGATGATAACTTGTCCTATTCCATATCCAGAACTCTGATCAAGGAAAAAACTAACTATTGTTGTACTTATTAATGAAAAGACCTGAATATATTTACCTATTTTGAATCGGCTTGATATAACCATGATTAATGAAATAAATAGTAGCGTAAAATAATAGTAATGATTTTTTAATGTACCTTTATCATTATATATTACTATAATATCAGTTAAAAAAATTATAAATACAATTATACCAATATATAATCCAAATCTTTTTGATAAATTTTTATCCATAATTCCTCAATTAGTTAACCAACACGATAGCCCCAATATGCGAATGGTGCATCAGTAATAGTAAAGTATTTATCCATTTCTTTAAAGTTAATTTTAGATATATCATTTTGTAGTTCTTTTACAATTTTACCATAATTCCATACTCCAGCAGATATAGGATTATATTTGTTTTTTATTTTATCTTCTTTTATATCTCTAAGATAGTCATGAACCATATTTAGTGCTAATAGCTTCATACCTTTCTCTATAACTAATCTATCACCTCCAACGAAAGTATTAATTGATTTTAACCGTGATAATACATCTTCATTATCGTAATCATTATGATAAAAAATATCTTTACTACCTCTAGATGCTATTATATATGTGGCAAGATGTCTTAAAGAAGTTCTTTCAGCATCTTCACAATTTGCTAAAATAGGTAAAATTCCAATTAGTTTAGCAATTTTTGATTTGCTTAACTTATCTTTTCTTCATCATTTAATCTAAAAGAATCTGCTATCTGAGAAACCTGATTATTCTAATTAAATTCATTTTGTAATATTTGTCTATTTTTATTCATAATTTTTCTCCTAACAAAGTATTATTATTACATACATTGAATATAGTAAACAACTTTTTATGATCAAATATAAATTATTGTAAAAATACATTTTAATTTATAATTTTCATCCCTAAGAGAGATATAATAAACTTGACTTTTTCTTGACATTTGATTTCAAACAGCAGTTTAAATACACCAAATACTTCTCTAAATTATTATTTAACCAAAATCACATATGGAGAAATTATAATTTGTTATATATAAAAGAGTTATATCATTGTTTGCAGGATTAGAAAAACAATGTACAATTAGTTATGAAATATGAACTAGAAACAATACCAGTTTGGGACGCCTTTAAAAAAGAGTGTGAATGCCCTATATGTATACTAAAAGATAAAGCCCAAGAGACATATCTTAAATTTTTCCTAGGAAACTCAGTAATGGTTCCTGAAATGAGGGTTAACGTTAATAAAACAGGGTTTTGCCCTGATCATTTTAGCCTTCTATTACAGAAGAGAAGTCCTCACTATCTTGGATTAATGACCCATACACACTTTAAAGAGTATAGAGAGAAACTTAATAAAAAATTTAGTCAAATTAATAAGTTAGCAGTTAACGCTTCCTCTAAGATAAAGACACCTTTAAAGGACAAAAAACTTATTGAATCATTAAAAGATTTAGAATCATTTGTAAATGAAAGTGATAAAAAGTGCCTAATATGCGATAAAATTGACTACACAATGAAGAGATATATATTTACTACAGTCTATTTATGGAAAAAAAATAGTGAGTTTAGGAACTATTTTAAGGAATCCAAAGGGTTCTGCTTAGAGCATCAAAACCTAATATCCAATATGGCTGCAGAGTACTTAAATGGAGTAGAGTTAGGGGAGTTTATTAAAGAGTTATTAGAAGTTCAAGATAGAAACCTAAAGAGACTTGAAGAAGAGATTCTATATTTTACACAAAAATTTAGCCAAGAGAATGATGATAAACCATGGAATGGAACAAAGGATGCCCATTATCGACTGATTCAAAAGATCACAGGAAAAACAACGGAACACTAAATAGAAGGTCGCTATAGACCTTTTATTGTTTTACCAATAATTCTTATACCCTCTTTTACTACTCTCTCTTCCCCAGAGTAGTTTATCCTTATGCACTGATCAGAGTGATCCCAATACTCCTTCAAACCAAAAAAGAAGTAGTTTCCAGGAATAATAAGCACGTTTTTTTCTTTTAAAATAGTGTATAACTCTTTACTAGTTATTGGTAGACTTGGAAACCAAACCCATAAAAATAGAGCCCCTTCACTTACATGTACTTTATAATCAATACCTTGAAAATATTTATCCATTAGTTCTAGGGTTAAGTTTGACCTTTTTTGATAAAATGGTTTTACTAAGTTTTTACTAATATTAATTAATCTATCATCATCTAACATAGGATATGTTATCCCTTGACCTAGACTCCCAGAGGCTAAACTAGTTATGGCATTAACCCTTGATAGAGCTAAAATAATCTCCCTATTTGCAACAACAATCCCTGTTCTTGTAGAAGGTAGACCTATTTTAGATAGGGACATTGATAAAACAATATTTTCATCCCACTTTAGGGTAATATCTTTAAATAGGATTTGAGGGAATGGTGCCCCGTATGCGTTATCAATAATTAGAGGGATCCCCCTCTTTTTACTAAAAAGGTGGAGAAAATCAATCTCATCATCTGTTAAGACATTTCCTGTAGGATTAGTTGGCCTTGATACACAAAGAGCCCCTAGATTTTCTTTGATCTTATTTAGATTATCTCTATCAATTCTATACTTATATCTGTTAAAGCCTAAATCCTCTATAATCGGCTTTAAGGAGAGAAAAACATCATCCTCTAAGTGTAGGTCTGCATATCCTATATACTCAGGGACTAGGGGAAATAATACTTTTCTCTTTATACCATCCTCCCCTGTTCCGCCTAAAATATTTAAAAGATTAAACATGGCACACTGGCTACCATTTGTAATAACTACATTTTCCCTTGTAATCCCAAAATTAAAATGTCTATTAAAAAAACTAACTATTGAATTAATAAAGTTCTCATTACCCTGGGGAGTATCGTAGTTTCCTAGGACTGAATCAATCTCATTAGAGCTGTTTACCATCTCATTTAATCTATCTCTCCACAGGGTAGCAACTTCTGGGATATAACCAGGGTTACCACCACCTAACATAAGTTTATCCCCACTAGCCATAGCCTGGCCAAGATCATCCATTAGTTCACCAATTCCAGATTTTCCAGCAAATCGTTTAGTAAAGAGAGTTCTATTTTTGGGCATTTTAGTTTAGTCCTTTTTTAGAAGTAGTATTCCACAAATTATTACAGGTAGTACCATAAAAATATTTTTAATAAGGATGTAGTAGATCCCTGATATAAAAAAAACAATTCCAATTATTTTAATAAATATGGGCCTATTGAGTTTAAGTGTATCTTTTATTAGATATATAAAGAGTATAAATAACAGGCCAACAAACACTAAAGGTAGTGTAGATAGTTGGCCATTATTATTAGCAAGAAGTGAAAAAATAGAGCCTAGAAAGAATATAAAATTTATAATCCATACTGTTGTTATTAAGTATCTTAGGCTCTTTTTATTCATATTATCCCTCAAGGCCTTTTAAGTGAGTAGTCATCTTCTCTATTGCAGAAGTAAACTCATCTAACTTACCCTTCTCTTTTGCTATTATCTCAGGTTTAGCCCTTGAAACAAAGTTCTCATTTGATAACTTTTTCTCGGTCTGTTCCTTTAATTTAATATTTTTCTCAATACCCTTTTTAAGCTTTTTAATCTCTTCATCTACATCAATTACATCTTTAATATAGACAAGAGCTTCAAATCCGTTACCTAGAGCAGCGATACCACCTTCTGTAGTATCTAGATTTACATTAAACATTTTAAAGTCGTCTGATCCAGTTAAAGAAGCCATTAATGCTGTCTCATTAGTAAAGAAACCACTACCAGTAAAGCCGTCATCACACTTAACCCTAACCTTTATTTTTTTACCAGGAGGTAGATTAAACTCACTCCTTAGGGTTCTTACTGATTGAACTAACTCTTTTAACGAATCAAAGTTCTCCTCGATTAAACTATCTTTTCTACTATCCTTAACAACAGGGTAGTCTGCAATAATTAAAGCCCCCTGGGTATTTGGAAGTTTCTGGTATATCTCCTCAGTTATAAATGATAGAAACGGATGAAGTAATCTTAGGGACTCTTCTAAGACAGATACTAACATAGTAACAGCCTTATCCTTAATCTTATCATCATTAGAGTATAGTTCTAACTTTGTACTCTCTATATACCAGTCACAAAAATCATTCCAGAAAAAGTCATAACATAGGTGGGTCATATCGTCAAAACGATACATCTCAAAAGCCTTTTTAACCCCGATGATTGTCTCATTTAATCTGTGTAAAATCCATTTATCAGCACCGGTATACTCATTTTCAGAGATATCAACTAGCTCCCGACCCTCTAGGTTCATTAAAATATATCTAGATGCGTTCCATATTTTATTGGCAAATTTACTACCTATTTTACATGTATCATCTCCAAATGGAATATCTAATCCCTGGGTAGAGAGGTAAGCAAGGGTAAATTTAAGAGCATCTGCTCCAAACTCATCAATTACATCTAATGGGTCAATTCCATTACCTAGAGACTTGCTCATTTTTCTACCCTGCTTATCCCTAATAAGAGGAGTCATATATATGTCCCTAAAGGGAGCTTTACCAGTAAACTCTTTACCTGCCATAACCATTCTAGCAACCCAGAAGAAAATTATGTCATAACCAGTTACTAAAGTTGATGTTGGGTAGTACTTTTTAAGATCCTCTGTCTCCTCTGGCCAGCCAAGGGTTGAAAATGGCCACAACCAGGATGAGAACCATGTATCTAAAACGTCATTATCCTGTTCTATATTAGTTGAACCACAGGAAGTACACTTTTCTGGAGAATCCTTAGAAACAATCATCTCTCTACAATCTTGACAATAATAAACAGGAATTCTATGTCCCCACCATAACTGTCTAGAGATACACCAATCCCTAATACCATTCATCCAGTGAGCATATGTATTATCCCACTTTTTAGGAAAAAACTTAATCTCTTCGTCCTTCCAAGCCTGAATAGCCTGGTCTGCTAATGGCTGCATTCTAACAAACCACTGTTCAGACATATAGGGTTCAACCACAGTTTTACATCTATAACAGTGTCCTACTTGGTGGGGCTTGTCCTCATCGGATATAAAAAGACCAGCTAAAGTTAAATCCTCTATTACAAGGGCTCTTGCATCACTACAACTTAGTCCACGGTATTTTTCTGGAACGATATTATTTAATGTACCATTATCATTTAGAATATTAATCTTCTCTAAACCGTGTCTCTCTCCAATCTCCCAGTCATTAGGATCATGGGCAGGAGTTATTTTTAATGCACCAGTACCAAACTCAATATCAACATAACTATCACCAATTATTTTAAATGTTCTATTAGTTAAAGGTAGTTCTAACTCCTTTCCAATAAAACTTGAGTATCTTGGATCCTCAGGGTTTACTGCTACAGCACTATCACCAAATAGAGTTTCAGGTCTTGTTGTTGCAATTGTTAAATAGTTATCCTCACCAACAACCTTATACTTAATATTATAAAGTTTCCCAGGTTTCTCTTCATGATCTACTTCATCATCAGCTAGTGCTGTACCACAGGATGGACACCAGTTAACTAAATACTCACCTCTATAAATTAGGTCTTTTTCATATAGTTTAACAAAAACATCTTTTACAGCTTCTGTTAGACCATCATCCATAGTAAATCGTTCTCTAGTCCAGTCACAGGATGCACCTAATTTTCTTAACTGGGAAGTAATAATCTTATGATGATCATCCTTAACTTCCCAAACTTTATCTAGAAATTTCTCTCTACCAAGGTCGTGTCTACCTAGACCCTCTTTTTTAAGTTTTCTCTCAACAACATTTTGGGTAGCTATACCTGCATGGTCAGTTCCCGGCACCCAAAGAGTTGGCCTGCCTAACATTCTATTATATCTAATTAATATATCTTGAAGTGTATTATTTAAACCGTGTCCCATGTGTAAAACACCTGTAACATTTGGAGGAGGAATGACGACGGTAAAAGGCTCTTTATCACTGTTTTCATTGGGTTTAAAATAACCATTCTCTTCCCAGAACCTGTACAACCTATCTTCAAAGTCTTTAGGATTATATACTTTATCCATCTCTATAGCCTTCATACTATCTCCTTTGGTGTTATGGGCTAGTTGGTTTATAAAACCGACCTGCCTAATTTTCTATTAGTAGGGACATAATAACAAATGAAAGCTTTATGGTCTATATTCGGTTTTTCTTTATTCTATCCATTTTCCGGTAATAGGCACATTGAGACCTGATCTCAGAGACATCTGATGAGTGTAATTTCCCATCTTTTTCTGATATCTTATGATTTTTATACAACTCAACTAGGGATTCATCAACTTTATCCCGAGGAATTCCTACAATATTTATTAGCTCTTTAATACCAAAATTAAATTTTGCAGACTCTTTTGTATTAAGTGGTACATTCATTTTTTCTAACTCAACAGATAACCAATCATACAATCGGCCTACATAGTCAGATATATTTGCATTTTCAATAAGTTTTGTAGTTCCCCAAATTCTATCTGCCAATAATATTGTTAGTTTAGTTACAATTTGTGGTTGTTCAGAAACCATTTTTTTAAAGTTACTTCGACTAATTACCATTAGATCTGCATTCTCATAACTAATAGCCGATGCAGACCTAGGTTTATCTTCTAGAAGAGCCATCTCTCCAAACATATCTCCAGCTTTTAATATTGCTAAAATAATCTCTTTATTTTCAACAATCTTAGTAATTTTTACCTGTCCCTTCTGGAGAATATAGAGTTCAGTACCCTTTTGCCCCTCTCCAAAGATCATACAATCCTTTGGATAGTGACGAACAAAGGATGTATCTCCCTGTAAAGCTATCTGAGATTTAGCATAGGGTTTTAATCTCTCCATCCGTAATTTTGCTTTTTTGATATTTTCACTATTTGATGATTCTGAAATGTATTTATTATATAAAAAATAGGCTTCATTATATCTATTACTTTTAATATAGACTTCAGCTGATGAGTATAGGGTCTCTGGGCCAATTTCCTGTTTGCTTATACCACTTTTTCTAACTAACTCTTTATTTAGTACTCTAACTCTTTTTGAAAATCCATTAATAATATTCATAGCTACTGCTGTATTATTTTGGATCAGAAATTGGAATTGATCCTTTTTGACTGTAATAATCTTTGTATCTTCAATTGCTTGGGCTGTATCTATATGGGGGTGATGACTCATAGTAGAAACAACACCAAAGAAGTCTCCAGGTTTTAAAACAATACTCTTAGACTCACCTTTGATGTCGATCTCTCGGGTTACACGTACAGAGCCTGAACGAATAATATAAAAACAATCAGCTTTGTTCTCTCCAATTGTTGTGATATATGCGCCCTTTCTACAGGACATTATTCCTAACTGTGCATTACTCATATAACCCTCTATATTTATATTATATACTAAAGTTTCGGATAAAGTGGAAATGATTCACAAAGAGTTTGAACCTTTTCTTTTACACTACTAATTACGACCTTATCTCCACCAGACTTAAGAACTTCAACAATATAACTTGCTATATGTTTCATATCAGCCTCTTTCATACCTCTTGTAGTAACTGCTGGAGTTCCAATTCTAATTCCAGATGTTATAAATGGGCTTCTAGTTTCAAAAGGAATTGTATTTTTATTTACAGTTATTCCTGCCTCATCTAATAACTTCTCTGCATCTTTCCCAGTAACACCTAGAGGTGTAAGATCTACAAGGGATAAGTGGTTATCTGTACCACCAGAAACAATACGTGCTCCAAGGTCTGTTAAAGATTGACTTAAAACAATTGAGTTTTTAACAACCTGTTCTTGATAATCTTTAAAGTCTTGGGTTAATGCTTCCTGAAATGCAACAGCTTTAGCTGCAATAACATGCATTAATGGTCCACCCTGACATCCAGGAAAAATAGAACCATCGACTAACTCAGAGAACATTTTTACCCTACCAGATTTAGGAGCAACAATACCAAGATCATTCTCCCTATCTTTACCCATTAAAATCATCCCACCCCTAGGGCCTCGTAGAGTTTTATGGGTTGTTGTTGTTGTAAAATCTGAATATGGAACAGGACTTGGATGAACACCTCCTGCAACTAAACCTGCAATATGGGCCATATCTGTCATTAAATACGCACCTACTTCATCTGCTATTTCTCTAAATTTCTTAAAATCAATAATCCTTGAATATGCTGATGCACCAGCTACAATTAGTTTAGGTTTAACCTCTTTTGCTTGGGCCATTAGAGCCTCATAATCGATCTGCTCACTATCTTTTGAAACACCATAACTAACAAAATTATAAAGTTGTCCTGAAAAGTTTACTGGAGAACCGTGGGTTAGGTGCCCTCCATGGGATAGATCCATTCCTAAAACTGTATCTCCTGGTTTTAATACTGTTAAATAAACACCCATATTTGCCTGACTACCAGAGTGAGGCTGAACGTTAACATAGTCACAATTAAAAAGTTTTTTTGCCCTATCTCTTGCTAAGTTTTCGGCAACATCAACTCTTTCACATCCACCATAATATCTTTTTGAAGGATAACCCTCTGCATACTTATTTGTTAATACGGATCCAGCCGCTTCTAATACCGCTCTAGAAACAATATTCTCCGAGGCAATTAGTTCAAGATTACCCCTCTGTCTAGTAAGCTCACTACTTATTGCTTCGAATAATTCTGGGTCAGTTACCTTTAAATTTTCCATATTTACTCCTGTAATCTATTTAATTTCAATATTATGCCATAAGGTATCATAACTTTCTATATTACCATGAAAATTACTGGTGCTATTCTGTAAAGCATAAAAACCGTTCTGTAAATTATCACTCTGATAGTCAATAAAAGTTAACCCCTTACTAAACCCTATAATATTGTTTTCAAGGGTTCCTATAGGGTAGTCTCTTTGAACCTTTTTCTGAACTAAATCTACAGGAACCCACCCTCCACTAGGTAGGTAAAACTCAAGCCACCTATAGTTAGAGACATTCTCATCAATTTTTATCCCATATACAACTCTACTAGGAATTCCTATACTTCTTAACATTGACGTAGTTATATTAATTAACCCTAGGTTAGATGCAGATCTATTTTTAAATGCAATAGAAGCATTATCAGAGGACTCATCCTCTATTTTAATATACTTTAAAATCCAGTCAATAATTATTTCAGCCTGACTTACCCTATTTTTACTATTTCTAACTAACCAGACTCCTGTACCTGAAATATCTTTATCACTTTTATCTACATTAGGAATATAGGAAAAACCATCAATATAGGCAGGAGACTCTTTATCGTATACACGGCCAATATACTCTCTACGTATTTTTGTCTCTATAGAGCTTACATTTAATGTGGTGTTTAATGTTATAGAATAATTCTCTCCAGTTTCGTAAAAATTTAACTGATAGTTATATACTTTGTACTTAGATATAAAACTTCCTAGAGCCGAATCAAAAACAATATCATCCTGTCTATAATCCGAGAATACAGTAGGTAAAAAAAGCTCTACACTTCCTTCACCTAGGGTAATAACATTATAGATATCAACAATCTGTTTTAATTGATACTCCTTCTTGTTATCTTTTATATAGATAACAGGTGGGATATCGTTCCTATGTAGAGCGAACTCATTACTTATACCATTACTGTTCTCAACAGTTATAACCATATTATCGATTCCATAGGGAATGAAAAAAGTAATTAAATAATCATGCCACTGGGTAATTAAACTCTTATCTATATCTATTACATTACCATCAAGATCGTGAATCTTTAAAAGGGAGAACATCTCCCTTGTGCCAAATGAGTTTCCATATACATCTATTTTTAAGTCTGTATTATTTGAGTAGACAGCATCTCTAATAAAGGGTTTATTTATAGAGTAGCTATCATCTCTAATCTCAGGAACATCTTTTAAACTAGTTATTAAATATGGTGAACTCTGGCCAAACATATTGTCTACAACTATCATACCAGACTTAAAATCATCTGATAACTCTATGATAATTTGATCATTACTCCATGATTTAATAAACTCTTTAAAAATCATTTTATCATTTATATATACCCGGCCTCTAGAGACTTCTCCTCCAAAGTATTTACCTTTTAAAACAATTATATCACCTGGTGAGGCGACACTTTTGGATAGGTTAAGTAACTGAGGACTCCTACCAACACTATTAAAATTAAAAATTAAAACTAAAGATAAAACTGTTACAAGTCCAATAAGAATAACAACTAATTTTTTATTTATTTTCAATATCTACCCCAAGGATTTTTTTTATTTCAAGCTCCATAATTACATTTGGAATATTTTCAAGATTACCAATTGGGTAAAAGATAATTTTTTCATTAAATCCTGCGACTAACTCTTTATGACTAGCTTTAATTATTTCACCTGTGTCTAAACTTTTTATAATTGATGATGTTTTAAGTAAAACCAACTCACTATTAATTTCCACTGGTGTAACAGTAGCTAGAAGCTCTCCATCAAACCCTTTTAAATTAATACTTATAGCCCGTTCACTAATTGTATATTTTGTTAAATCAAGACTCCATAACTCTTCTGATTCTCCAGAGATGACTTTAACAACAACATCAATTTGTAAAAGCCCCTCCATTCCATTGGTTTCTGCAAATAAAAATACAGGAAATACAAGGAATAACCAAAAAAATTTATTCATAACTCCCCTTTGAAAAGTTAATATTTGATATAAGATTTGCCTCCCCTGCTGCAGCAAAGGATATCGCCCCAGGAAGTTCAATAGTTGTTTCATTTTCTAGTATTTGAGATTTCATTAATTGCTCTAAACTGTAGTAGTTAACATCATTAGATAAAACATTTTTTTGACCCAATATAACTGTTTTTAAATAGAGAGCTGTACATATTGTGGTTATGAAAAAAAGTCCTAAAAAAAGTGAATATTGATATAGACTAGGTCTCTTTTTTTCTCTCTAAGGGCACCTTCTATACGGTTTTTTATTAGAATCTTACTATTTGAAAAATCAGGCAGTGTGTCCATGTTCAATCTCCTTTAACTTCTCTTTAAAAATATTTTTTGCCCGATGTATGAGTATTTTCACATTTGAAACTGATGAGTTTATTATTTTACTTATCTCAATATAACTCAACTGCTCATACTCTTTTAAAATCAGTGGTAGTCTATATTTATAAGGTATCAATAGAAGTGCTTTTTGTATATCAGAAATTTGCTCTTTTTTAACTAAATCTGATAAACCAGATTCGTTATCATAGGATAGAGACTCATTTTTATACTGATTGAACACTCTATACTCAATTTTTCTTCTTTTTTCATAGTTTATTGATAAATTTTTTACAATTTTAATGAGATAGAAAACAGATTTCTCATTTTTATTTGAGTGTTTATTCCCAAATTTTTCAAAATATTTTATAAAAGTATCCTGACACAAATCTTCAGCAGCTTCTAGATCTCCTGTAAACCTATAAGCTATACGCATTATTAATTCAAAATTTGCATCATAAACTTCGCTAAAATCTGTCATTAAACCCTTTCAAGAACAGAGCCATTCCCTGAATCTTTAACAACCCAACCCTCTTCTAACAACTCATCTCTTATCTTATCAGATAAGGCATAGTCCTTATTTAATCTGGCTTCATTTCGATTTTCAAGAAGCTTAAGCAGTCTCTTATCTGTACAAATCTCTTTTTCTAGGGTTAAAAGATCCAATGATAGTATTTTATCCATCTGATTAATAACTGCAAGCTTATCACAAGCTGGAACACTTTTATCTTTTAATAGATCCCAAAGGTCGGCTAAACATCTAGGGGTATTAAGGTCCTCATTAATATGTGTAACAAAGTTATCTAGATACTTTTTACCACTATCACCTATGGATTCGATCAACCCTATGTCATCTTTCTCTAATAATAGTGAGATTTTATTCCTTATACTCTTTAATGCGGATTTTGCTCCATCAAGGGATTCCCATGAAAATGTTAACTGGGTTCTATAGTGGGCACCTAATAGGAAATACCTATAATCTAAGGGTTTATACCCCTTATCAACTAGGGTTTGAAGTGTTAAAAATCCATCCTTACTCTTAGACATCTTACCAGTTTTATTTACTAAAAACTCCCCATGTAACCATCTATTAACCCATTTTTTACCTGTATAAGCTTCAGTTTGTGCAATCTCGTTTGTATGGTGAATATTTACATGATCTACACCACCACAATGGATATCAAATGTGTCTCCTAGGTATTTAAGACTCATAGCTGAACACTCTAGGTGCCAACCAGGGTACCCTTTACCCCAGGGAGAGTTCCACTGCATAGCTTGGTTCTCAAACTTACTATTTGTAAACCATAAGACAAAGTCCTGGGGATTTTTTTTAGCACTATCCAGGGCTGTACTAGCTCCATAATTAAGATCCTGTTTTTCTAAACCAGCCATTGAACCGTAAGCAGGAAATTTTGATGTATCAAAATAGACATTTCCATTACTTACATATGTAAATCCCTTATCCTCTAGACCCTTTACAAGTTTAATCATATCACCTATATGCTTAGTAGCCCTACATACAATATCTGGTCTACTAATATTTAAGGATTTTGTATCCTCGAAAAAAGCTTTCTCAAAAAACTTGGCAATATCATAAACATCCATTCCCTTATCCCTTGAAGCTTTTATCATCTTATCTTCCCCATCATCACCATCATCTGTTAAATGACCAACATCTGTTATATTCATACAGTGTTTAACATGAAAATTATTATAATTTAGGGTTTTTATTAATATATCCTCAAAGAAATATGTTCTTAAGTTACCTATATGAGCAAAATTATACACTGTTGGACCACAGCAGTATAAAGAGACACTATTTTCCTTTATTGATTGAAACTCTGTTACTTCTCTTCCTAGTGTGTTGTAAAGTTTTAACATATTGATAACTCCTGCGGTTGCCTATAGAGGACTCTTGTTATACTATTATTCTGTGAATAGAATATTGGATATTGTAAATAAAATCAACATAACAGGAACTGTAACTAGTAATGAAAACATGGCTAAACACACGACTTTCAAGTGTGGTGGTAAAGCTGAGATATTTATAGAAGCTGGGAATCCCCAGGATATAGTAGAGATAAAAAAAGTATCAAAAGAGAATGATATACCCCTATTTATACTTGGCGGTGGAGCCAATATATTGGTTTCTGATTTAGGAATACCTGGAATAACTCTCTCTTTAAATAGATTAGACAGTGTAGAGTTTTTAGATAACTGCGTTATAGCTGAATCGGGAATATCGGTAAACAATCTATGTAGTCTAGCACTTAACAGGTCTCTAAGTGGTCTAGAGTTTATAAATGGTATGCCAGGAACTATTGGTGGGGCGGTATGGATGAATGCCCGTTGCTACGGGGATGAGATTTCAAATATTTTTTTATGGGCAGAGTATATTGATCAAGATGGTAATTTACAAAAAATTCATAAAAATAGTTCCCATTGGGATTATAAAATATCTCCATTCCAAAATAACGACTCAATAATTACTAGGATTGCACTACAATTAAAACCAGGAACAAAAGAGTCTATTAAAGATATAATGGATAAAAACAGTAGAGATAGAAGGGATAAGGGTCACTTTAAATACCCATGTGCAGGTTCTGTTTTTAAAAACAATAGGGAGTTTGGTTTTCCTAGTGGTAAAATTATAGAAGATGCTGGACTAAAAGGACAGATAAAGGGTGGAGCACAAATATCAACATTCCACGGTAATATTATTGTAAATCTAGGAGATGCCACTGCTTCTGATATTAACTATTTAATAGATAAAACTATAGATGTAGTTAAAAATAAAACTGGTTATATTCTTGAACCAGAAGTTCTAAAAGTTGGTATATGGGAGTAATTAATGCATCAATCAATAAAAAATATTAAAGAGTATTTAGATATATTTGATGAAGATGATTTAAATAATGCAATTAGAGATCTAACGATAACTGAGATTTTAGATCAGTGGGATGAGTTTACTAAAGAGGAGATGGTTCGCCTCTTTACCCACGTAGATCAAGAGTTTAAGGTTGGATTAATTTCTGAAATCCCTACCCAAGACCAAGAGACCATTCTTATAGAACTATCAGCTTCTGGTATAAACAATGTTTTATCAGACATGGAACCAGACGATTTAGTTGACTTAATTCAGCAGATTTCCCCAGATGTACGACAGTCTGTTTGGGACTCTTTACCCAATGAGGTAAAAGAAGAGACTGAGTTTTTACTTAAATTTGATGAGGATGATGCAGCAGGACTAATGACTCCTAGATACGCTGCTATTAGAAAAGACATTACAGTTTCCCAGGCCATCAATTTTATTAGAAAGAGGGTGGAAAAGGTAGAAACAATATACTACTTATACGTTGTAGATGAGTTTAAAAAACTCGTTGGAGTTATATCACTTAAAGAGATATTAACCTCTGAAGACAACGTTACAATTGATACTATTATGGAGAGACACGTCTTATCAGCTAGGGAGGATACAGACCAGGAACATGTTGTAAAGATAATGGAAGATCACGATCTTTTAGCCCTACCAGTAATTAATAGATACAATAAACTTCTAGGTATTATAACTATAGATGATGCTATTGATGTAATGAGGGAAGAGCAGACAGAAGATGTATATAAAATGGGTGCCATGTCCGGGGATACCGACAGCTATCTAGAGTCAGGTATTTTCAAACTTATCTTAAAAAGAATTCCTTGGTTAATAATCCTATTACTGGCAGGTACTGCTTCTACAAATGTAATTGCTGCCTTCTCAGATGTTACCTCAATGGCATTTGTTATTCTATTTATGGGTGTTATAACACAAACTGGAGGGAATTGTGGGACACAATCCTCAACACTAATGATTCGGGGTTTAGCTACTGGGGAAATCCACTTTAGAGATTTTTTTAAAATAATAAGAAAAGAACTGTTAGTTGGTAGCTTAATTGGACTAGTTACAGGGATAATTATTATACTTAGAAGTTTTTTACTTCCACCTGGAGGAATTTTAATCCAAGAAGCTTTAACAATAGGATTATCCCTGAATTTTGTTGTAATTTTTGCAACTATAATAGGGGCATCAATACCCCTAACTCTACATAAGATTGGTTTAGATCCAACAGTTGCAGCAGGACCATTAATGTCAACAGTAATTGATGTTTGCGGTTATGCTATATATTTTACAACAATTAGGTTGGTACTTTTTTAACCTAAAAGCTAAGACCCAAAATAATACCAAAAATATCACTGTCAAACTCATTATTTGATATACTTTCAATATGGGTTAAATTGTAAAATAACCCTAACTTTCCAAATCCAATATTTATTCCTAACTTTGACTCAATAAAGTAGTTATTATTAAACTCACCATCAAAGAGATAGATATAAGCACTTCCGCCAAACCACAAATTATTAAATATAAAATTATTATTTTTAACTGCAAGAAAATAGGTCTCTGTATCAAAACCAATATAAGGAATAATATCTTCACTATCATAGGAGAAATTACTTACTCCCAATTTAAGGTCAAAATAACCTCCATTATCAATTATATTAGAAAAGGGCTTATACCTATAACCTAGGGATAAGTCACTATGATAATTTCCTAAGTCAACTAAATCTTCAATGGGCAATTGGCCTAAATCAATATTGATAAGGTTATAATCAAAGGATTTTGATTTGAGTTTAAATTCCAATACTGGAATACCAAATAGTATTGTAGTCCTATTTTCAACTACTAAATCATCACTACTATCTTTACCAACATATATACTATTTGTAATAATATTTTGACTTTTCCTTATAGAATCTTGTTTAGAATCTAATATGATAACTTCTTTTTTATCTGTTAGAAGGTCTTCTGACTCAAGGGATTTTTTAATACTCTCCTGTTCCGCCTTTGTCTGATCGATCTGTATAACATCCTCTATAGTCTTTTTATACATTAATGCTATTTCATTTTCAGGTTCAACTATCAAGACCTCATCGATTATTCTAAGAGCCTCATTGTAATTCTTTTTTGAGAACTCTTCTATAGAAAGATCTAACTGCTCATCTGTATATTCATCTGAATATAAAAGTATTGAGGAAGTTATTATTAAAGTAAAAATAAGTAAAATTCTCTTTATCATATATATATTATACTCCTAAAATTCTTTTTAAAGGGTCAAAATCTTGAAATTCAGTAAATATTTCTCCCCAATTACCCTTATAAGTAGAGAAATTTAATGATTCATTTAATAATTTATAAAAATTATCTCTTTTAACACTTTTGGCTCCTAAACTCATTAAATGTTGGGTCTCCTGTTGACAATCGATAAATTTAAACCCTTTCTCTTCTAAAAATAGAGCAAGAGTGATAAATCCATACTTTGAACTATTAGACTCTAGGGCAAACATACTCTCCCCAGCAAAGTAACCACCAATAGAGACTCCATATAGTCCTCCACATAGTTTTCCTTCCCCATTCCAAACCTCCACAGAGTGGGCAAAACCCTCTTCATGTAGCTTTGTGTAAGCTTTAATAATTTCATCAGTTATCCATGTACCATCTTCATGGCTCCTAACTATATTACTGCAACCCTTAATAACATCAGAGAACGTTTTATCTAATGTTACATGAAAGGCTCTCTTTTTAAACAATTTTCTCATAGATTTTGTTACCACAAGATTCTCTGGTAGTAAAATTAATCTAGGATTTAATGACCACCAAAGTATAGGTTCTTCATCATACCAAGGAAATATTCCCTGATAATATGCAGAAAAGAGCATACCAGGAGAGAGGTTTCCCCCTACCCCAACAATACCCTCGTCATCTTCGAGGGTTTTAGGGTCAGGGAATGTATAAAAATCGTTAATACTTAAATATGGGAACTCATCTGACAAGACTCTCTACCTTTACAGATATTAAACCTTTTTTAATGGATACGTGAACACTACCACCATTAACTAAATCCCCAAATAGGATCTCATCAATAAATTTTGATTTAATTTCATGATCAACCACCCTAGCCATATTTCTAGCTCCAAACTCCTCAGAATAACCAATTGTAGAAAGTAGACTTATTGCATCCTTAGTTACTTTTAATGAGACATTCTTTTTATATAACATCTCTTTTAGTTGGCTTATCTCTTTAACAACAATGGACTCTATTACATCTTGCGGGAGCCTGTTAAATGTAACAACCTTATCTAACCGGTTTCTAAACTCTGGAGTAAAAGCCTTCTCGACAGCTTTGAAAATAGCATCCCCTGTAACTTTATTTTCACCAAAACCAATAATAGCCTTACCTAAGTCCTTTGCTCCAGCATTACTTGTCATTATAATAATTACATTTCTAAAGTCGGCTTTTCTTCCTAAATTATCAGTAATAGTAGCATAATCCATTATCTGCAGTAGCAGATTATAAATATCCGAGTGGGCTTTTTCTATCTCATCTAATAGAAGAACGCAGTAAGGATTCTTTTTTATACTATCTACTAACTGTCCCCCCTCTTCGTAACCGGTATAACCTGGAGGCGCACCTATCAATCTAGCCACAGTATGCTTCTCTTGATACTCACTCATATCAAATCTAATTAGGGGTATAGCTAATTCTAAGGCTAACTGTTTAGCAAGCTCTGTCTTACCTACACCTGTACTTCCGGCAAAAAGCAGGGATGCTACAGGTTTATCTTCAGCTCTAAACCCAGCTCTTGATCTTTTAACAGACTCTACAACTAGGTCAACAGCGGCATCCTGCCCAAAGAGTTTTCTCTTTATTTTCTCCCCAAGACCTTTTAACATACTATTTTCAGATGAAGAGATAGTTTTATTTGGTATACCTGCAATAGAGGATAATACATTCTCTATATGTGCTTTTGTAATTGTTTGAACATCTCCAGAACTATTCATTCTAGCCCGTGCTCCAGCCTCATCTATAACATCTATAGCTTTATCTGGTAACCTTCTATCATTTAAATATCTACTAGAGAGCTCTACAGTAGCAATTATTGCTTCCTTTGTATATTTAACGTTGTGATGGGACTCATAGGAGTCTATTATTCCTTCTAAAATCTTAATAGTATCTTCTATGTTAGTCTCCGGAACATCAATTTTCTGAAATCTTCTAGTAAAGGCGTGGGCTTTTTCAAAGTGTTTTTTATACTCATCAAACGTAGTACAACCAATACATTTTAACTTCCCGGTTGTTAAAGCTGGTTTTAATAGGTTAGAAGCATCAAAGGAACCTCCAGATACAGCCCCGGCTCCAATAATATTATGGATCTCGTCAATAAAAAGTATTGAGTTACCCCTTATTTCAAGCTCCTTTATTACAGCTTTTAATCGCTCTTCAAAATCCCCACGATATTTAGACCCAGCTAATAAAGAACCTAGGTCTAGAGAAAAAACCTCATGATTTTTTAATCCAGAAGGTACCTCATCATTAATTATTTTAAGTGCTAACCCTTCAGTTAATACGGTTTTACCAACACCTGGATCACCTACATGAATAGGATTGTTTTTATTTCTTCTAAGTAGAACCTGTATAGTTCTCTCAATAATATCTTCCCGACCTATAAGTTTATCAAGTTCACCATTTCTAGCTCTTTTTGTAAGATTATGGGTATAACTCTCTAAAGCACTAGTTCTCTTTTGACTCTTTGAGTCATCAGCTGCTGTTTTTGAATCATCATCCTTCTGTACAAACTTATGACTACCATGGGAGACAACAGAGAGCAGGGTCATTTTATCAATTCCAACCTTCTTCATATAGTAAGAACCATAGGACTCCTTCTCTTTAAATAGTGAAACTAAAAGATCTCCCTCATCTACAATCTCCTTACCAGTGGACTCTAGATGCATCATTGTTCTCTCAATAACATTTTGCAGACCTACAGACTCTGAAGGATCCTCTCCATTATCTAGGGTTGGCATATACTTGGAAAAGTACTCTTCTAAGTCCTTTTTTATAAGTTCAGGATCAGCACCACACTCCTTAATTATTGAGATTGTCCCATCAAAAAATAGGGCTGAATATAGTATATGCTCAGGAGTAAAAAATTCATGTTTTTTTAACCGTGCATCATGATAAGCTGCATTTATTATGTTTTGAACTGCTTCATTAACCTTCATATTTATACCTTTTCCAATGTGCATAACAGAGGATATTTCTCAACCTTTGCTCTTCTTTTAACCTCATGAACCTTTGTTATTCCTATATCATAGGGATAAACTCCGGCAATACCTGCACCTTTTTTATGTACTTCCATCATAATTTTGGAAGCTTCAACACTGTTTTTTCTAAATATAGATACTAATACATCAACAACAAAATCCATAGATGTATAATCATCATTATGCAATAAAACATTGAAAAGGCCTGGCTCTTCAAGCTTATTACTTACGCTACTCTCATTAGATATAGATGTTTTATCAGCCATTTTTTCTCCTTTTCCAGAATCTGACACTCTTAACATAACCACAACTACTAGGTAGGTATGGGTTGAACAGAGCTTCATATAAATTCACTTTTTTACAATCAGGATTAATATTGAATCTTTTATTATATACAGTACAACAGTTACTGTTACAATCTAAGAATTTACACGGTTTTTCCATATTAATAAATATGATATCCTCGTCACTAAACTCTTTTTCATAACAACAAAGTCCACATCCACAACATAGACTCTCCCACCATTTATCTATTTTCTTTAGCACTAAACCTACTCTAAAACCTTAACAGGAACAAAATACCCAGACTCACTACGTCCACTTTTACGAATAAAGTCTATCTCAACTTCAACTGTAGTAAACTGTTCGCCATTATCTATATTTTTAAGGGAGTCAAAGCTTAAAACATAAAACCCAGACTTTTTTTCCCTCTCTTTAGTTATTATTCCTTTTGTCCCAGGACCATCAAATAGATATCTTGTTGATCCACCACTTTGCTTAACTATATAATCTAGCTCAGGATTATTTCTATCCTCCAGATATATAATACTCAATGATATTCTATTATTAATTAGAAGATCATTTATTTCATTAAGAGAGTACTGTACAAAGTCACTCTCCTTTTGTACTCCAGTAGTAACTAATACAATCTCTCTTTTCTCTCTAGATGGTATTAGGGTTGAAGCTGCTAACTTTATAGAGAGATCTATTCCATCCCTATCAATAAAGGAGTTATTATCAATTTCTAAAATATCATTACCAAAATTTAGCTTCCTACTTGATACAACTTCTGGATACTCTCCAGCTGTTATTAAGGATACTCTATCTCCAGCTATTAGTTCACTATCAAAAGCCTTAGAAATGTCATATAAATTATTATAATATGGCGCTACTGTTGAGTCTAGATCAATAAGTAGACTCATATTAACTAAGTTGTTATCACTACCTTTAAAAACAACATCCCTTGTTCCTACGACTCTGTTATTCTCTGAGATTAAAAAATTACTGTTATCTAGTCCAATTATTGGCTCTCCAAGTCTATTATAAACTTGAAGTTCTACATCAATCTTAGGAAAATTAATACTTGAAACTCTATCAATTACAACATAGAGCCCACCATATAGGGATGAGATATCAGTTAATGAATAAAACTCTCCTAAGTTAAAATCTGTAGTTAAAGTGTTCCCGTTAACATCAACAACACCCTTTGTTATCCTACTTGCCTTACCTTGTAGATCCGTAACATCGGATAAAACTCTACTATTTAAATTAAATTCCTTTAGTTTTACACCATCAGCAATTAATAGGGTCACTTCATCCTTAAAGCTAAGACCTTCAGGACTATCTAAACCAGAGGAGACAACAGTTTTTATATAGTTACCACTCTCATCAAATAATAAAACTGTTTTATTTACTGAGTCAGCTATATAAACTTCATCCCCGGCAGCTAAAACACCAGTAGGTCTTTTTAAATTTTCATTAATAATAGAGAGTATAAGATTACCATCCATATCAAATTTACAAACCCTTCTATTTCCCCAATCAGAGACATAGAAGTAACCACTACTATTTTTAGAAAGAAATCCAGGCCCAGAGAGTGGAGAGTCATTAGGGTTAATACTCTTAATTTTTATACCTAAATCATTAATAAATGAAATTCTATCACCCATAAACTCTGAAACAATATACCCTCCATTATCTGACTCAATAATATCAAAGGGTTTATCAAAGGGTTCAAAACCTCCATTATATGTCTCTATTACTGCTCCATTACTGTTTAGTTTTGTTAATAAACCATCCATAAATGAGACTATTATACTATCTCCATTATTTAGGGATAAAACAGAAGATGCCCTATTTATATCTTTTGAATAGAGAGTTACCCACTCTTCAACTGAGTACATTCTGTTAATAACACCCCGTCTAGCGGAGATTATTTCTACAGCCTTATCAAGCCATATAGGGGCTTCATCCTTCTCCTGAAGTAGGGACCACTCACCAAGGGCTGCTTCCACATCTCCCTTCATAAAATATGCCTGTCCCAACCAGAGGTGAGTCCTTAAATCTAATGAGTCATAGGATAGAGACCTTTCAAAGGAGAATACAGATTTTTCATATAAACCCTGATTATAAAATTTAACACCCCACTTAAATTCATCTAGTGCATTTATTCTGTTAAGCTCCACATCCTGGGAGAATATTAATGTAGATAAAGATAAAAGAAGAAGTATTAAAAATCTCTTGCTCATAATTTAGGACCAACCTTTTCTAATTCTTTTATATGTTTAGTTATTACATCGTTTTTAGGAGATAACATTAGTGCACGATTAAAAAAGGATTGGGATGCACTAAACTTGTTATTTTTTAAACAGACCCAACCTAGAGAGTCTAAATAAGCAGGATTATCAACATTTATAGATAAAGCCCTTCTGCACAGGGTTTCAGCCTCTTTTAAGTCATCTTTATAATCTGCTAAGATATAACCAAGGGAGTTTAACGCATTTGCATTTTCCGGATCTATTGAGATTGCCAGCCTATAATATTTAACACTCTTGGCCATCATTTTCTTTTTGTAATATATAAAGCCAAGTAGAGAGTATAGTTTTGCAGACTCATAACCTGAGTCTAGAAGTTTATCTAGATGTAACTGGGCTTCTTTATAATCCTCTAACTGAATTGAAGCAAAGGCTAATAACATTCTACCTTGAAAAACTCGTAGTAGGTTGTCATCAAGCTCTATATAGTGTTCTAAACTCTCTTTTCCACCTTCATAATCACCTATTTTAATATAACAAAGACCTAAATAGTAGTAAACTATAAAGTCTTCATCCGAGTAATCACTTAATAAAAGTGTCGATATTACTTCTGAGTACAAACCCTTATTATATTCATTAATTGCTTTTTTCAACTGATTTTCTAACATGTATTAATATTATATCAACGCTTTAAATATATGTATAGCCTGAATAAATTTAACTATTAATTTCTGGATAATTTTTTGACATTCCATTACAGAGTTTAATACTCATTATTTTTGCTTTAAATCCAAAAATCTTATCATAATCTTCTATATGTGTAGAAAAGTTATCAATTCCGTTTTGCTCCATAATAAAGACAACAATACCACTAGAAATCTCTCCTGATGATTTACCACCATAAACACCATCTGTTTCAACTCCCCTCTTTATTAGCCAGTCTACTTCAGGACACGTAGATTCAAAAAGATCCCTTAATCCCTCATGGGATCTAACAAGGTATCGCCCTAGAAGATCAATATTACCATTTGAAACAACCTGCTTTATATCAAGAGACCTTTTTATCTCTTCAACTATAAATATGGCCTTTCTTTTTATACGTTCAGGAATATCGATACAACTTCTAATCTCCTCTACCCTATAATTTCTTAAGGAGTGATTGTTTTTACCCTTAGATAGTTTTGAGGCTAACTCATAAAGTCCATCCCTATCATCAATATAATCCATCTCTACATCTGCATTACTAACACCTGGATCTAATAGGACAACCCTATCTATAAGAGAGTCTAATTTTAGACTCTCATAATCTAGTGTAGCAGCATCAAAACAGAAGAGACTATTCTTATTGTTAAAAAACATTGTTAAAGCATCATCTAAACCCGCATATAAACCCATAAAAACAGATTCTGAAAATCTGGTAGACTCTACTAAGTTAAGCCAAGAGAGATCAAGATTATATAGTTTTTTTAAACAGCAGGCTGTAGCTAAACACATAGCAGTTGAAGATCCAAGACCTATCTTCTCTGGTATATCACTAAGAATAGTGATATTCATTCCACTTAGGGGTGTGCCTGTCTGTATAATTGACATAATTACGCCTTTTATATAGTTAGACCAGCGATCTTCCCTTTTATTTTTAATATTTGAAATTGAGGTTTTTTTTCTCTCATTATAATTTACAGAGTAAAATCTTACTGAGTTATCATCCCTTTTTGAGATTGCTACTTGGCAGTACAAATTTATAGCAGATGATATAATAACTCCATCGTTGTACTCTGTATGCTCACCGGATAGAGTTATCTTTCCTGGGCATGAATAAAATACTCCAGGTTTATGTCCATATTCTTCTTTATGTTTCAATTCAATTTCAGTCACTCACATCTCCATCTAAGAACCATACATTTTAATAGTAAATGAAAAATTGTAAGAAAACAATAAAAAAAAAGAGACGTATAAACGCCTCTTTTTGATACATAATGAATTGATATTTATTTAACCTTGTATCTCTTGTTAAATTTCTCAATTCTACCAGCAGTATCCACAAGCTTTTGTGTTCCTGTGTAGAATGGGTGACAAGCTGAACAGATGTCCATTTTAATATCACCAACAGTCGTTCTAGTTTCGATTACGTTTCCACATACACAAATGCATTTTGCTGATTCGTACTTTGGATGTATATCTTTTTTCACAATTCCCTCCTAAGGTTATAAAAGACCACGAATTAACTATTCATAGATCTTAAAAACGCCTCATTATTCTTTGTTTTTTTCATTTTATCAACTATGAGCTCAGTAATTGCTAAATCATCCATTGGAGCAATAGCATTTCTAAGTATACCCATCTTATTGGATTCTTCGGAAGTTAGCAATAGGTCTTCTCTTCTTGTCCCTGATTTTTTTACATTTATGGCTGGGAATAGACGTTTATCAGAGAGTTTTCTATCTAGATGAACTTCCATATTCCCTGTACCTTTAAACTCTTCAAATATAACCTCATCCATTTTACTTCCAGTTTCGATAAGTGCAGTAGATACAATAGTAAGGCTTCCACCCTCTTCAATATTTCTAGCAGCTCCAAAAAATCTTTTAGGTTTATGAAGAGCATTTGAATCAACACCACCGGAAAGTATTTTACCTGAGGTTGGTACGGTCTGGTTATAGGCCCTTGCAAGCCTAGTAATAGAGTCTAAAAGTATAACAACATCTTTTTTATGTTCAACTAGACGTTTAGCCTTAGATATTACCATCTCTGCAACTTGCACATGTCTTGAAGCTTGTTCATCGAAGGTAGAAGCTATAACTTCCCCCTTAACGTTTCGCTTCATATCTGTAACCTCTTCAGGTCGCTCATCTACAAGTAAAACCATAAGGGTAATTTCTGGGTGATTTTCAGATATAGCATTGGCAATTTTTTGTAGAAAAACTGTTTTACCTGTTCTAGGAGGCGCAACAATTATACCTCTTTGCCCCTTACCTATAGGATAAAAAAGGTTGATCATTCTTGTAGAGACATCACCACAGGAGGTCTCCATATTTATTCTCTCATCTGGAAATAGTGGAGTTAAACTCTCAAAAGCTACTCTTCTTTGAGCTACAGATGGGTCATCTTCATTTACCTTCTCTACCCTTAACATAGCAAAGAATCTCTCCCCCTGCTGAGGAGTTCTTATTTGACCATATACATTGTCACCAGTTTTTAAATTAAATAGTCTTATTTGTGAGGGAGATACATAGATATCATCATTACCAGGTAGATAACTGTTACCAGGAGATCTTAGGAAACCATAACCATCAGGAAGTATTTCCAAAGAACCAAATGCAAATACAACACCATTTTTAGCTTCAATATGATTTTTTAGAACTAGAAAAATAACTTCTTGTTTTGTTAAAGATATTAAGTCATCACATACAACACCATCTTCAGTTGCAAAGGCCCTTAAATCAGGAAGGGTCATATCTGTTAAGTTATTTATCAGAATTCTTGGTTGATCAGGTGTTGGAATTGGTGCACTGTTAGGATTATCATTTCTTCTATTCCTGTTATTTCGGTTTTTATTAGTATATGAATTTCTATTATTGTTCCTATTATTATTACTGTTTTTAGTATTTTTTCTTTGAACACTGTTATTATGGTTTGTCGAATGTGGAGTATTTGAAGTCTCATTGGACTTCTCAGGACTATTTGCTGCAACCACTTTTTTTAATCTATTCATTGGTTCGTTTTCAGATTTGGAACTATCAGATACATTTACAACTTTCTTTTCTGATTTAACCGAAACAGGTTCTTGGTCTTTTTCTTGTTCTGTCTTTGTACTAGGCTCTTCAACCTTCTTTCTTCTTACTCTTTTTCTAGTAACTACTACTTTTTTTGCCTTATCATCAGACCCTTCTTCTACTTGTGGAACTGTTAAATCTAATTCCTTCTGAATTACTTTAACCTCTTCCGGATCAGTTTTTTTGCTGTCATCTGACATGATTTCTCCATTAATTATTGTTTGATTTATATAAAAAACGATTAGTTTAGAATTGATTATTATTTTATAAGTTTAATACATTGCTTTTTATTTTGTCAAGTATAGAATAACCTAAATATATACTTGACCTATTTGTTTAGATTATTGAAACTGATTTTTTTAACTGACTAACAGATGTTGAGAAAATATCAACTGTGTCAGAATCTTGTATCATCTGACATCGTCCTTCAATTTGAACTCCATCAGCAATCTTTATAGTTGGTGCAATTAAATTACCCTTGATAACAGAGTTTGATAGAATATCAATTCTCTCTGTAGCTGTAACATCGCCTAAAATTTGACCTGCAATTACAGCCTCTTTTACGTTTATATCACCCTCAAATAAAGCACTATCTTCAATGTATAAAGTTCCTCCAGATAGGATTGAACCATTATATTTACCCTTAATTTTTAAATGTTTATCAAAGGTTAAGTTTCCCTTATAAGATGTATTTACCCCTAGTTCTGCGATTTTATTTTCATTCTTCAAAATTAGCTCCCCTGTAAGTCCTTAAATAAAACATTTATAAAAAAAATTAGACCCTAATCAGATAAACTCCGACTAGAGCCTTGGTTAAAAAAATTATTTTTTAACATTCCATGTTAACTCTTTTAATTCTTTTCCTGGTCTAAAAACAGTAACACCATGACTATCAACTGGAATTATTTCACCGGTTTTTGGGTTTCTAGCTTTCTCTCTGGCCTTTCTTGTTTTAACTTCAAAAGTACCAAAACCTCTTAATTCCACAACCTTAGAGTCAACTAGAGCATTTTTTACTTCATCAAAGAAGTTGTCAATAATCGCATGAATATCTTTTTTATTTACATCAACAGATTCATAAATATTATTAACTATTTCAGCTTTAGTAAGTTTCACTAATAAACCCGATTTTTAAGCGTTTATACCAGCTAATGCTGCGCTCATTCTTGATTTTTTTCTTGCAACTGTATTTTTGTGAAAAATACCTTTACCAGCTGCAGAATCAAGCATTTTAACAGAAAGCTTGAATTTTTCTTCAGCTACTTCCTTGTTATTATCCTTTAAAGCAACTTCAAATGCTTTAATAGCAGTTTTACAACTACTCTTAACAGTTCTGTTTCTAAGTCTTCTTGAAACATTTTGTCTCTGTCTCTTTGCTGCATTTAAATTATTTGGCAAAATAGACCTCCATTTTTCTTTTTTTTATTCAAAACAAAGCAATTATCTAAAATCGCTAGGTTTTCTCTCAACTCTTTTACATTTTTCACACTCAGCGTGGTGCTTCATTCTACCTGCAGAAAATACAGACTTCATTTTAACTTCACCGCCACATGGACATTCAAATTTATGAGTTCCTGATCCAATACGGGCATTTTTACTTGCTTGCGCCATAAAACATCTCCTTATATTTGCAAATGGATATTACTCAAAATAGTCATCAATGTCAATAAAACATCTATTCTACTTCGAATTTTATAATTTCCCACTTACCTTTAATTTTTTTATATCTGTAAAAGGAACTTTAATAAAGCTCCTATCATAGCCAGAAACAGTTATAGTCTTAGAAAAGATATTAACTTCATCTATGTTATATAAATCCTTCTGATATCTTATTTTAGAGCCTTGATTTGGAAGCCTGGCCTTCTCTGATTCGTAAAAATCATACTCATACTCAAGACAGCACAACAACCGGCCACATGGCCCTGAAATTTTCATAGAGTTTAAAGATAAGTTTTGCTCTTTTGCCATCTTAATAGAAACAGGTTTTAAGCTATCTGTTAATCCGTGACAGCATATTACTCTACCACAAACCCCCATTCCACCTAAAAGCCTAGACTCATCCCTTACACCAATTTGCCTTAACTCGATTCTCATCTTAAAGATAGATACAAGGGATTTTACAAGCTCTCTAAAATCAACTCTGTTATCCGCTGTAAAATAGAAGAGTATCTTAGGTTCGTCTAAAAGGTAATGAACACCGGTAAGCTTCATATCAAGGTTTAGTGAAGATATTTTTTCCTTACAAGTTACAAAAGCTTTTTTCTCTTTAATAACATTCTCTTCTAATCTTTTAATATCCCTCTCATTACATATTCTTAGAATTGGAATAATATCATCTTCAACAACATCTTTGTGATTTTTAACTACACCAAGAACAATACCAAGATCCTTCCCATAACGAGAGTTTACTATAATATTATCCCCAACAGAGATACCAGATTTTATTCTTGCAACCTCTGTTTCACCGGAATAAACCAGCTTTATTTTATATAAGGGTTCTTTAATTACAGACCCCTTCTTTTTAGGTGGTCTTTGCACTACAACTTCATCTTCAAGTTTCTTTAATTCATTATGATCTATACTCATTTGGTCCTCAACTTATCAAATCTACAATAAGGCCATTAATCTCCTCTACAGCTCCTAGAAGATCAAACTGTTTTCTTTGCTCTCCTAAAACACTCTTTGCAATGTCATCAATTTTTCTATCAACAACACTAATCAAGGCATAACACTTTCGTTCAAAGGTCTTTGGATTCAATCGGCCTTCAACTGAATCAAAGTTTAAACTATTTTTAATAACAAACTTAAAAAAGAGTGAAACAGAGTTTCGATATAATCTAAGGTTATGTATTGTAGGATCTTTTACTAAATCCTCACCTTGATTAAATAGATCATCCATAAGCTCAGCAAGCTTTTCATCTCCACTTAATGAAGGTGAACTATCAACGGAACCCTCAGCTTTGCTAAGTTCCCGCCTAAATAGATTTTTTTTATTACTTTTTAATTTCTCTTTTTTCTGACTCTTAAAAGCTGACTCATTTGCCACACTATTAAAGCCATTTAAATTAGAAATTTCCATTTTATTTATTATTTACTTCAAATGGAGAGAAGCTCTTAGAGCTATTTGTATCCATTAAATCCCCATACTCATCACTATGGGTTATAGTTAGCTCTCCATTAAAAAGCACACCCTCTTCCATTACAAGCCTAGGAGACCTAATATTACCTAAAACCATTCCTGTAGAGAGAACAACTACTCTATCTTCAGCGTATATATCACCTTTTACAACGCCACCAACAACAACGGTCTTAGCAAAAATACTACATTTAGCTCTACCTGTATGTCCTATTAAAACTTTACCTTCCGCTTTTACACTTCCAGAAAAATCACCATCTATCTTTAATAAACCTGTTAAATCCAAATCTCCGGTAAAAACAGTTCCAAACCCAATTATTGAGTTAATTACATTTACATTTGTATTATCCACGTCTTATCCTATTATCTAATTTAGTTTGAGCTTCCTATATAGTCAGCTGGATTTACATATGTTGGCCCAATACGAACCTCATAGTGTAAATGTGGTCCTGTTGAACGCCCTGTACTACCCATTAGTCCAATAACATCCCCCTGTTTAACCCACTGCCCTTTAGAGACTAAAACCTTGTCTAAATGGGCATATCTAGTATTATAGGACCACTTATGACTTATAACTATTGAGTTTCCATATCCACTAGGTTGATACTCTACAACTTCGACCTTTCCATTTGCAGTTGCAACGATCTGGGTTCCTCTACTATAAGCTATATCAAGACCTCTATGGAGATACCACTTACCTGTAAATGGCTCTTTTTGGGGTCCAAAACTAAGGGTAAACCGACCTATAACATTTTTTAATGGTAGTATAGAAGGCATATCAACAAAGTGTCCAACCTTTTTTTCCATTTGATCAGTAAGCTCTTCAAGTTGGGGTATAGAATTATTTAATAGGGCAGTTACACTATCAATAGTTTTAACATCACTAGAAGATGATGCGTCTGACTCCTGTATATTTAAAAGATTATTTAAATCTCCACCTCGCCCAGTTACTCCATCTACACCACTATTATTAATATTTACAGTTTGTAGTGTCCTATTTATAGCCTGCTTAAATTTCTCAGCACCTTCATTTAATTTCTCTACCGCTTCAGATGTTCTATAAAGATCAGCCTCAGCCTGGATAATTCTTCCATCCCTATCATCTATAACCCTAAGACTACCTGAGTAACCTGAAGATAAAATAAAAAAAGAGAACAAAAGAGCCACAAATAGAGTAATCACCCCAATTATAGAAAAGAGTGAGACCTGAACATTAAAAACCTTCTTTTCACTATGGGGTATCAACATTAAGGTTATTCTTTTTTTAAAAAACCCCTTAAACTTGTCAAAAGCCCCACTATCCGCTGTTGTAACATAATCAACACTGTTTTTTTTCATATATATTTAATCCAACCAATTTTAAAACAATTATGTATAAATGTATCATTACAATAGCATTTAAGGCAAGCATAGAGCCCTTAGGGTATTATATTTTTTTTATTTATTGACTACTTAAAGATTAAATGACTATTATATTTTTATGAAACATTTTGATTCACATGTGCACATTGGTCTAATTAATGATGATCCAATGGAGCAACTAATGGTAATACAAAAAAGTAAACAGCAAAAAATTAGTAAGATGCTTAGTATTTGTAACAATCTTATTGATTTTGATAATGTTTACAATAATCTCATTTCTGAATCCGCAGTGTATCATGCTGTTGGAGTATCTCCATCGGAAGTGATTCACCCAGGAAAAGATTGGGAGAGGAAAATTGAAGAGAGAGCTGCACTAAAACGAGTAGTGGCAGTTGGGGAAACGGGTCTAGATTATTATAGAAAATTTGGTGATAAAAATTCTCAAATAGATCTTTTTATTAGACAGTTAGAGATTGCGGATCATTTAGATCTTCCTGTTGTTATACATAACCGGGAAGCTGGTGTTGACATTTTAGATATCTTAAAAGATAAACTCCCAAGAAGAGGAGGAGTGTTACACTGCTACTCAGAGGATTGGAAGTTTGCACAAAAAGTACTTAACAATCATGATAACTTATACATATCATTTGCAGGTAATGTAACTTATAGAAATGCTAGGACTCTACAAGAGACAGCATACAATATGCCGCTAGAGCGTATGGTTGTAGAGACAGAGAGTCCATTTATGGTTTCAAGCGCCCACAAGGGTAAAAGAAATATGCCATTCTACCTTCCAGCTACTGTTGAGTTTTTAGCAGAATTAAGGGAGATGGATGTAACAGAATTTGCAGATACAATCTACAAAAACACTTTGGAATTATTTAATATCAATGAGTAGACCAGCTCAACTATACAAAAAATAAAGGTAAAGGATTTGGAGTTAGAAGGTAATATTTTTCTAGCTCCAACTGCTGGATATTCAGATAGACCATTTAGGCAGATTTGCACTGATTTTGGCTCAGTACTAAATTTTTCAGAAATGGTATCCTGTGAAGCGATAATTAGGGATAATCCAAAAACCCTACAACTTATGGAACCTGCTAATAATGAGAAACATACAGCTATTCAGATTTTTACAGGAAATCCAGACTCAGCGGCTAAATCAATTAAGAGTGTACTTAAATTTAACCCTTCAATAATAGATTTAAATTGTGGATGTCCCGTACCTAAAATTTTAAAATCAGGATCTGGTAGCGATCTTATGAAAACGCCTAAAAAGATTAATGAAATAGTTAGGGCAATATGTAATGAGACAGATATCCCTGTCTCAATAAAAATAAGGTCAGGTTTTACCCATGAGAGTATAAATTTCCTAGAATGTGCTAATGAAGGGATATTAGGTGGGGCATCCATGGTATCTCTTCATCCTCGAACAAGAAGTCAAGGGTACTCAGGTTTTGCAAATTGGGATTATATAAAAGAGCTTAAATCCATGGTAGATGTACCTGTTATAGGCTCTGGGGATCTTTATACACCATATGATGCAAAAAGAATGTTAGAAGAGACAAATTGTGATGGAGTAATGTTTGCAAGGGGAATATTTGGAAATCCATTTCTATTTGCCCAAACAATAGAGCTTCTTACCACAGGGGAGATAAAGACCCAACCAACCTTAACAGATAAGATGGAAATAGCCTTTAAACACTTAAAACTTTCTGTTGAGTTCTACGGAGAAGATGTTGCCTTAAAAGAGATAAAAAAGCACCTATGTTCCTATACAAAGGGTTTTCCTGGAGCAAAGGAGACACGGGATAAATTGGTTAGATGTAGTACTTTAGAAGAATATGAGACTGTTTTTCAGAGTTTACTCTAGTAATAGAAACTTAAATACATTAATCAATTGACTTGAACATTTTTAAAATGATATATCTTTATGTGTGAATAATAGTATAGATAAAATTAAACATTACTGTGGAATCGTTGGTATACACTCTTTATCAGAGAGAAATATACCACAAGATCTCTTTTTCCCTCTATTTTCATTACAGCATAGAGGTCAAGAAGGAGCTGGGATTTCCTATTTGAATAACGGAAAGCTTGTAACCTACAAGGATTTAGGTATGGTTTCTGATGTCCTTGGTAGATACCTTGAAGAAGATAGAAAATCAACAGTTGGTATTGGCCATGTTAGATACTCTACAACAGGTGGAAACCAAGTTGAAAATGTTCAACCGATACAGGCGTCCTGTAATAAAGGTGATATCTCCATTGCCCATAATGGTAATTTTTCAAACTCTGACTTCTTAAAGAGTAAGTTAACAGAAAAAGGTGCTATATTTGGCTGTACAACAGATTCTGAACTAGTATTACACCTTATAGCTCACTCAATGCAGGATACCTTTTACAAAGCCCTTAAAGAGACTCTTTGTTATCTAGAGGGTGCTTTTAGTATGGTGATGGTTAGAGAAGATAATCTATACATTATGAGAGATCCTATGGGTTTTCGACCCCTATATATAGGTCAAAAAGACGGTTTTACAGTATGTGCCTCTGAGTCATGTGCATTAGATATTTTAGATATTACTGATTATAGGTCAGTAGAGCCTGGTGAACTTATTGTTGTAAACAGTAATGGGATTCAAAGTGAAATATTTGCTACGGCTAAAAGAAAAGCTCAATGTTCCTTTGAACTAATATATTTTGCAAGGCCTGACTCACAAATATTCGATACATCTGTTTATGCATCTAGACTTCAAATGGGTAGAGTACTAGCTCAACAAGATGGAGATGAAATTGAAAATTTTGACCTTGTTATGAGTGTTCCCGACTCTGGAAACACCGCTGCACTTGGTTACGCTAAAGAGTCTGGACTATCCTATGAACTAGGTTTAACTAGAAACCACTATACCGGTAGATCCTTTATTCTTCCTACACAGAAAAAACGTGAATTAGCAGTTAAGATGAAGCTACATCCTGTAAAAGAGATTGTAAAGGATAAAAGAATTGTATTAGTTGATGACTCTTTAGTTAGAGGAACTACAAGTTCTATAATTGTTAAGCTATTAAGATCCGCTGGAGCGAAGGAAGTTCATGTAAGACTATCTGCTCCAGAGATAAATGGTCCATGTTATTACGGAATTGATGTACCTACAAAGGAAGAGTTAATTTCAACAACAAAAACACCTGAAGAAATTGCAAAGCACATTGGTGCAGATAGTGTAAAGTTTCTTCCTGTGGACAAATTAAAAACTTGTTTTGATAAGTCTGAAGATTTTTGTTACGCTTGTTTTAATAATGATTACCCGGTAGAACCAAAAACCGGTAAAGATAAATAAAGGAGTTAGAAGATGGGATTAACCTACTCGGAAGCAGGTGTTGATATAGAAAAAGGTGATAGATTTGCCTCTTTTATAGGAAACATAAAGTCTAAGGCAGTATCCAATAGTATTGGAGGATTTGCTGGCGGAATTGAACTAGATGTAGAGAAATACAAAAAACCCGTTTTACTCTCTTGCACAGATGGTGTAGGAACTAAACTAATGGTAGCACAGCAACTTCAAAAATTTGATACATTAGGTATCGATTTAGTAGCTATGTGTGTAAATGATCTAATAGTTTGTGGTGCATCACCCTTAGTTTTTTTAGACTACATTGGTTGTGGTAAATTAAATGAGGATGTTCTCAAAGAAGTTATTAAAGGTGTTGTTGAAGGGTGTGAACAAGCTGGTTGTACCTTAGCCGGTGGAGAGACAGCAGAGATGCCTGATATGTACTCGGACAATGAGTTTGACCTAGCAGGATTTAGTGTAGGGATTGTAGAGAAGAGCCAAATGTTACCCCAATTAGATCGAGTTGAAAAGGGTGATATTCTTTTTGGAATGGCTTCTGTTGGTGTACACTCTAACGGCTTATCATTAGCAAGAAAGACAATTGATATTAATGATAGAGAAAATATGGAGAAACTATTAACTCCAACTAAAATATATGTAAAAGAGCTTGAAGAGTTACTTAAATCGGAGATGATAATATCAGCTGCCCATATAACAGGTGGTGGTCTTGAAGGAAACATAGTACGAGCTCTACCAAAGGAACTAAAACCAGAACTTACATGGGATTGGGAAGTTCCTGAAATATTTTTTACAATACAGAAAAATGGTAATATTAGTGAAGATGAGATGAGAAAGGTTTTTAATATGGGTATTGGTATGGTACTGGTTATTAAAAAAGAGAATGAGAAATCTTTTTCAAACTTTGCTAAAAAGTGTAATATTGATGTTTTTAAAGCTGGTATTGTAGGGTAATGTCTAATTTAGCAATTTTAGCTTCAGGAAGTGGTAGTAATTTTCAAGCTATTAGTGAAGTTATTAAAAAATCTCATCACAATGTTTCTTGTTTAATTTGTGATAGGAAGAGTGCTTTTGTAATGGAGAGAGCAAAAAAATTAGGAATAAAAGTATTCTATGTAACCTACTATAATAGGGATAAATCCGAGGCTGAAAAAGAGATTGATAGTATTTTAAATAGCCAAAAAGTAGATTTAGTAGCCCTAGCTGGTTTTATGAGAATACTTTCCCCTCTCTTTACTAATAAGTGGAAGAATAGAGTTATAAATATTCACCCATCACTACTTCCTAAGTATCCAGGTTCCCATGGAATTGAAGATAGTTTTAACTCTGGAGATATTGAACTAGGAGTTACAATTCACTATGTTGATCAAGGGATGGATACAGGTCCGATAATATACCAAGAATCATTTACTAGATGTGATGGTGAAACCCTGGAGAGTGCTGAAGAGAAAATTCATAGATTAGAGCATAGAGTATATCCGCAAATTCTTATCAAGAAACTTGATAATTTTAATAAAGCCATTTAGGAGAATAAGTTGAGAGTTTTAGTTATTGGTTCAGGTGCTAGAGAGCATGCTGCTACATGGAAATTTAGTAAGAGTAAAAGAATATCCGGTCTCTTTGTAGCTCCGGGTAATGCTGGTACAGATGAGATTGCAAAAAACATCGATATTGATGTTATGAATAGTCAATCTGTAATCGATACGGTAAAGGCAAATAAGATTAACTTTGTATTTATTGGCCCAGAAATCCCCCTTGCAAATGGACTTGCTGATGACCTAAGAAAAAACGGTATTAACTGTTTTGGTCCAGGGAGAGAAGCGGCACAACTAGAGTCTAGTAAATCTTTTTCTAAAGCTTTTATGAAAAGAAATAATATACCCACTGCTGATTATGATGAATTCTCAAATAAAGAAGATTACACAAAATTTATACAAAATTTAAATAAAAAAGTTGTTGTTAAAAAAAGTGGTTTAGCTGCTGGTAAGGGTGTTTTAGAGTCAGAAGATAAGGATGAAATGCTAGCTTTTGGTCTTGAAGCTTTAAATAATGATAAAGTTGTGGTTGAAGAGTTTTTGGAAGGGTTTGAGGTTTCGATATTTGTATTATCAGACGGTAAAAACTATAAAATCTTACAACCTTGTACAGATCACAAAAAAGCTTATGATGGGGATAAGGGTCCTAACACTGGTGGTATGGGTGCAATAACACCTGTTCCTTGGGTTGATAGTAAATTAATGCAACGGATTGAAGAAGAAGCTGTTATTCCAACTATAAACGGATTAAATAGAGACTCTTTAAACTATAAGGGAGTTATTTATATCGGATTAATGATATCCGAAGAGGGGCCTAAAGTACTTGAGTATAACGTGCGTTTTGGGGATCCTGAGGCTCAAATCATATTCCCAACTATTGAGTCTGACTTTTGTAATATAATGGATGCAATAACTGAAGAGAGCTTAGATGATTACAATATTAGACTCTCAAATAAATCAGCTGTATGTATTACTGTAGCAGCAAAGGGGTATCCGGGAAGTTATACAAAAGATTTAAAAGCTGAAGTTCATAATTTAACTGAAAAAGAAGGTTATATATTCCATGCTTCAACCTACCTTAAAAGTGATGATATTTATACTAACGGAGGGCGATGTTTTACAGCTGTATCTACTGGAGAGAATACATTAGATGCATGTGAAAATGCATATAAAGTTGTTAAAAAGGTAAGTTTTCCTGGTTCTTGGTATAGAAAAGATATTGCTAGAAAGTTCTTTAAGTAATTCCTATTATTACAAACAATTATTATAGTTACAAATAATATCAGATAGTTTAAAGCCCGGTAAAACCGGGCTATTTTTTTAATATAGGAATTATTTTATCAATCGATAATGATTCAAAAAAGTCTAATAGAGTTGGTGATATCCTATTAATTCTTAAAAGAGTACCTTTACTTATAGCCTTCTTGTTAATAAAAAGTAGTTTTCCAATTCCAGAACTATCAATGTAATTTGTTTTTTCTAAATTAATAGTTAATGTTTTAAAACCATCTTCAATAAGTTCTAAGGCATCTTTTTTTAGATTTTCCACTGATAGACCAATTAAGGATGTCTCAGAGACAATAATTTCTGCTTCATTCTCTTTTTTAATAATTTCAATTCCCATTAATATTATCCTTTAAGATTAACTCTGTTGTCTTTTAACTTCATACATTAATATACCAGCTGCTACAGATACATTTAATGAGTCTACATTACCTGTTGTAGGTATAGAAACAATTCCATCACAACTCTCTTTTACCTTCTGATGCATACCACTCCCCTCTGATCCCATAACTATAGCTACACGGCCTTTTAAGTCTAACTCCTGACAGGATGTTCCTCCCATATCTGCTCCATATATCCAGAAACCGATATTTTTTAACTGCTTAATAACTCTACTTATATTTGTCACAACAGCAACATCAACATAATTAACAGCCCCAGCCGAGACTCTAGTAACTACAGGTGTTTCACTAGCTGTTCTTCTAGAAGGAATAATTACCAAATCAGAACTAAATTGATCGCAGGACCTTAGTATAGCCCCATAATTGTGGGGGTCTGTAATTCCATCAAGGATAACAACCATTCCATTATCTTTATCAAAGGTCTCAAGGAATGACTCAAGTGTTACAACTTCCCTTTTCGCTCTACTCTGTTTGTTTTTAACTTTTAATAAATAGCCTCTATGACCATCAGAAGCCATCTTATCCATCTCTTCAATAGATATATTTTTTACAGGGATCTCCTTTACTTGAGCCATTTTCTTTAATATCATAGCTCTTTTACTCTGTTTAGAGAGGTATAAAACTCCCTCTACTTCACCCTTTTTTAAAATCTCTTCACATCCATGAAAATCTGTTAAATTATTTGCCATCTTCTTTATATACCTCGAACTCTTTAACTTTGTCGACTACCCCATCAAAATCTAGATCTTTTTCATAACTTGAAATAGACTTACCATCATTTGTTATATAAACCCATATATCAATTTTTAGATCATAATTAGAGTCAACTTCTTGCCTAACTACAAATCCATCTTCATAAAAATAGAAATTATCCATTATACCATCAAGGTTATAATCAGTTTCTTCATATAGAGTCAGTTTTGCCCCATTCATTGCAAGTTTTTTATCAACATTACCATCAAAGTTAGTATCAGACGATATTATAATGCTATTATCCTCTAACTCTTCAACCCAGATATCCAATATGCCATCACTATTGGAATCTAATGAGTAATCAGCAAACAAGACTGAACTAACAGATAAGGTGAAGATAAGTAAAATTATTTTATTAAACATAAATTCCTCAGTTATTTATCGACAACTCATTATATTAGCTAAAGTCTTATAAAACAACTACTACAAATTTTAGTACTTTATTGCTATAATATCTACATGGATGAAACAATTTATAAAAGAAGCAAGGTCGCAGATAAAAATAGTAGAGAGAAAAAGAAGTCTTTAAATTTAAAATGGCAGAATAATTCTATGACTTTAGGAAGAACTATTACAATAGGAAGGGATAGAAATAATACTATAGTATTAGATGATCCTCTTGTATCAAGAAGGCATGCGATTATTGAGGAAAAAATGGGGACTTATTACATTAGAGACCTAGGAAGTACGAACTCTACATATGTCAATAAGAATCCAATTCTACCAAACCAAGAGAAAAAACTTCAGCCTGGTTCGGTTATTAATATTGGAAAAAGTGAATTAAAAATTACTTAGGTACAATCTCATATAGAACATTAAAGGATCTTTTTATCTCTTCAACTCCAGATGAAATTGGTCCTTTAGGTCTAGATTCTGCCATACTATATGCATAATTAGTTATTGGATTTTGTATAGCTATCCCCTCTTCTGCTATTGAGATAACTCTCTTTACCTTCATGCCTTCAAGGGACGCTAAAAACTCAGCTTTTTCTCTGGCATCTTTAATAGCTTTCTCTCTTAGATTATTTTCATAAATATCAGAATTCTCAAAGGTGAAGTATATTCCATTAATCTTATTAGCTCCAAGAGTTATTATGGTATCTATAACAGTATCAACTAGCTCTAACTTCTTAATATTAATTGTAATTGAGTTAGAAACACGATACTCCTCTTTGTTTTTATCATCATCGTTATATGGCCTATAAAGATATACATTATAGTTGTTAGTCTCTATATCATCACTCTCAATACCAAGATCAGCTAAGCCCTGGGTAATTCCAGTCATAATTTTATTATTCTCTTCTAATGCAACCCCAATAACAGGATCTCCACTATCAACTCCAGTAGATATAACAACAGTATCTGGCTTTATAACCATAGAACCACGACCTATAACATTTATAGTTCGTAGAACATCATCTGCAAAAGCTATACTTGTAAAACTTAATAGTACTAACAACAACCTCTTCATAAAAAACTCCTTGTTTAATAAAAAAAAGCCGCCTAAGCGACTTTGTATTATAATGTGTGTAGTGGTATTGGATCAGGTGAACTATTTTCACCCATAGATTCAGAGAGATCTTTTAGCAAACTCTTATCTTTGGAAGACAATTTAGTAGGTATGTTTACAATTAATTTAACATACATATCACCACGTCTAGTAGTATTTAGGTGATAAACACCCTCACCTTTAATCCTTAAAAGTCTACCACTTTGGGTTCCTGGACTAACTTTTAACTTTATCTTTTTATCATCCAAGGTTTTAACAAACAGTTCACAACCTAAAGCAGCTTGTGTTATGCTAATTGGAAGAGCACAATAGAGGTCATGTCCATCCCTTTCAAAAGTTCCATGGGACTCTACGCTTATATATACATATAAGTCTCCAGGTACTCCACCTTTTGGAGCTGCATCACCTTGATCTCCAAGTCTTATTCTCTTTCCATGGGATATACCAGCAGGAATAGTTACATTTAACTTCTGAGCCTTCTCTTGAATACCCCGACCATGACATGATTCGCATGGATTTTCAATAATTGTACCTTCGCCACCACATGTAGGACAAGCTTGAGCAACAGAGAAGAAACCACTATTTCTTCTAACTTGCCCCTGTCCACCACAGGTACCACAGGTTTTTTTATTCGATCCAGACTTAGCTCCAGTACCATCACAGGTCTCACATGGAGTATCCTTTCTATACTTAATCTCTTTTTTAGTACCAAAAACAGATTCAAAGAAAGTTATTCTTAAGTCGTATCTTAAATCACTACCCTTTTGCTGTTGTCGCCCACGACTCCTTCTTTGGCCACCTCCGCCAAAAAAGGAATCAAAGATTGTTTCGAATCCACCACCAAAGATATCCTCGAAACCATGGAAAGCATTTGCATTAAATCCTGGACCACCCATTCCATCAACACCAGCAAAACCATATTGGTCATAGGCCTGTTTTTTCTGATCATCAGATAAAACTTCGTATGCCTCTGTAGCCTCTTTAAACTTAGCCTCAGCAGTTGCATCACCTGCATTTTTATCTGGATGGTACTTAATAGCCAATTTTCTGTATGCTTTTTTTATTTCTGGACTAGATGCAGATTTATCTACACCTAAAACCTCATAATAATCTCTTTTAGACAACCTATTACCTCTTATTAGTCTACAACTTCAAAGTCTGCATCTTCTGCATCCTTAGCTTGTTTTGGCTCGTTACCAGCAGAATCATTTCCTTGAGTAGGATCTACTTCCTGTGGCTCTGATGCTCCACCAGCTCCCTCTTGCTTATACATCTCTTCTGCAAGTTTATGAGCAGCTGTAGTTAAAGCTTCAGTTTTACTTTTAATCTCTTCTAAATTATCACCTTTAAGGGCTTCTTTAACATCTTCAATTGCTTTTTCAATGGCTGTTTTATCATCTGCAGAAATCTTATCTCCATACTCTTTTAAAGATTTTTCTGTTTGGAATACAAGAGAGTCAGCATTATTTCTAATTTCAACTTTCTCTTTAGCAGCTTTATCTGCTTCAGCATTCATCTCAGCATCCTTAACCATTTGATCAATCTCTGAATCACTTAAACCTGAAGAAGACTCAATTCTGATTTTTTGCTCTTTCCCTGTACCTAAATCTTTAGCACTTACATGAACAATACCATTTGCATCAATATCAAAAGTTACTTCGATTTGAGGAACACCTCTAGGTGCAGCTGGAATATCTACTAAGTCAAACTTACCTAAAAGTCTGTTATCCTTAGCCATCTCTCGCTCACCCTGTAGAACCATAATTGATACAGCAGTCTGATTATCTGCAGCTGTAGAGAACACCTGGGACTTTTTAGTAGGTATAGTAGTATTTCTCTCTATTAGTTTAGTCATAACACCACCTAAAGTCTCTAAACCTAGGGATAGAGGTGTAACATCTAAAAGAATAATATCATCAACTTTTCCACCTAAAACTCCACCTTGAATAGCAGCACCCATTGCTACAACTTCATCAGGGTTTACACCTTTATTTGGCTCTTTTTGGAAAATCTTTTTAACTAACTCTTGTACTGCAGGGATTCTTGTAGAACCTCCTACTAATAAAACTTCATCTATATCTGCTGCTGTAAGTCCTGCATCTTTTAAAGCTTTCTCACATGGGATTTTACTTCTTTGAACTAAAGCCTCAGTCATTTGATCAAATTTAGATCTTGTTAAGTTATACTGTAAATGTTTTGGTCCTGTTGCATCAGCTGTAATAAAAGGAAGGTTTATCTCTGTAGATTGGGAAGAAGATAACTCTTTTTTAGCCTTCTCTGCAGCTTCTTTTAATCTTTGAAGTGCCATAGTATCCTTAGACAGATCAACTCCTTGATCGTTCTTAAACTCTTTTACTAACCAATCAATTATCTCATGGTCAAAGTTATCTCCACCTAAGTGAGTATCACCATTTGTAGATTTTACTTCAAAAACCCCATCAGCTAGTTCAAGAATAGAAACATCAAAAGTACCACCACCTAAGTCATAAACTGCAACAATCTCTTCTTTATCTTGGTTCTTTCCAAAACCGTAGGATAGTGCAGCTGCTGTTGGTTCGTTTACAATTCTTTTAACATCTAAACCAGCAATTCTACCTGCGTCTTTAGTTGCTTGTCTTTGTGCATCATTAAAATAAGCTGGAACAGTAACAACAGCTTCTGTTACAGGCTCACCTAAATAGTCCTCTGCAGTCTCTTTCATTTTTTGTAAAATTGCAGCAGAAATCTCTGGAGGAGTTAAGTGTTTATCATCTACATCAATCTTAACCTGGTCTCCACTTCCTGATGTAACAGTATAAGGGATCATGCTTAACTCTTCAGTAACCTCAGAGTAAGCTCTACCCATAAATCTCTTCGCTGAGAAGATTGTATTTTTTGGATTTGTAACCATCTGGTTCTTAGCAGGTTGTCCTACTAATCTTTCACCCTTTGTATATCCTACAATAGAAGGAGTAGTTCTTTGTCCTTCAGCATTCTGAATTACTACCGGTTTTCCTGATTCGTCCATAACTGATACACAAGAGTTTGTAGTACCTAAATCAATTCCAATTATTTTTCCCATTTTGTATTTCTCCTTATTCCTTCTAATTATTTCCAATAGGTAAACTATTGGTCTATTGGTTTTTGAACCTTAACTTTTGGTGCTCTTAATACTTTGTCATGTAACTTGTATCCAGATTGAAATTCTTCACAAACTGTTGGAACTTCAACATCTGCAGAATCTTCCATAAACATAGCTTCATGTATTTGAGGATCAAACTCTTTACCAACAGATTCTATTCTTGAAAGCCCCCAGTTGGAGCTTAACATTCCTTTAAACTGCTTCTCTATCATTTCAATACCCTCTTTAAAAGAGTTGAAATCTTCGTTGTCATTTGCAGATAATAATGCTCTATCAAAGTTATCTACAACTTCAATTAAATCAGTGATTAAGGACTCATTGGCATGCTTAATAGAATCACTCTTCTCCTTAAGCATTCTCCTCCTGAAATTCTCAAAATCAGCGTGTTTTCTTAAATAATTAGCTTTATGCTCTTCTACACTCTCTTCTAATTCTTTAATTCTTGCATCTTTAAAAGCTAATTCATCCATTGGAGTTTCATCTGAAGTTTCCTCTTCAGTTTCTCCTGTTTCAACTTCCTGGTCTTCAACCTGAGGAGTCTTAGATTCTTCTTCTAAGATCTCTTCTTTATCCTTATCTTCATTCATGAAAATAAAATACTAACCTAAAATGAATTCGTCAAGAGTATATGATTTTTTTTATACTGTTTTTAATTTTTATTATTTTCGTGGAGATAATTCTAAAATAAGTTCAACTTCACCTCTACTTAATTTTGTAGTTCTAGCAATATCTTCTGGCTTCCAACCATTATGGGCTAATTTAATTACCATATCCCTCATATTCATATTTGGAGCACTTGTATCCGATTTTTTACTACTGCTATCATTTTTATTTTGTGCCAATGCTCCCATAAGTTTTACCTGCTCATCTGCAACCCTAACACTCTCATTTAATCTAGTTTCAACACCAGCTATCCACTCCCTAGCCTTATCCATCTTCTCTATCTTATTATCCATATCAACTATTGCAGAGTCTAGGATGGTGAGTGTATCTATAGCCTTGTTTATCGACTTCTCCCTCTCTTCAACTTTTATTAACTTCTCTTTAAAGTTATCAATTTGATTATTAAAAGGAGTTATATTATCTCTAAGAAGTTCTAACTTATTCTCTATTATCTGAACATGGGAGAAGCCACTATCTATTGCCTTATTTGTCTCTTCTAGGATAGCCTCTTTATTTTCAAGTCTATTAAACTCTAAGCTTACACTATCCTCTAACTCTTTAAGTTCCCTTAGTTTTAATTGAATCTCCCCAATATATCCTTCAGACTCTTTTATTCTCTTAAGTTTATCATCAACACTATTCGATAGGTCTAGGACCTTATTAACTCTATTCTCTAGGGAATCGATTTTAGCTCTCTTATTTTCAATATTATCGATATCCCCATTAATTTGGTCTAAAAGTGGCCTTAAAACCTCTAATTTATCATTGGTTAAATCAACAAAGTCACTCTTCTCGTCTGTCTCTTTTAACTTTTGACTTAGTATATCAATGGATCTCTCTAAATCACTTTTTAACTTATCGGTTCTACTGAAAATCTCAGTTTCTGAAATATACTTATCTTGTTCTTCTGATATACTGCTTAGAGTATCTTTTAATTGGTTAGTTTTACTATTTACTTCACTTACTATTAGATTTAACTGATCTTTAACCTCTTGTAAGTCACCTTCAACTCTGGATTTAAACTCGTTAGAATCATTAAGGACCTCACTTTCTCTGCTTTGTAAACTAGCAATAAGAGACTCTATCCTTTCGCTAAACTGTAATTTAAACCCTTTAAAATCACCTTCTAGCTCATCTTTAAAACTATTAACCCTAGTATTAACCTGTTCCATATTCTCTAAGATAGAGGTTGTAGTTTCATCCTTTAAAACATTGATAGAGTCACCTAATTTATTACGCCATGAATCAGTTTCAACATCAATTAAAGACTCCCTCTCTCTAAGTTTAGCAAAGTACTCATCCTCAAAGAGGTCCAACTTCTCTGATATATTTGTAAATGATCGCTCTTTAAGTTTATTTATTTCTAACTCCAGCTCGACCTTATCCCTATTAAACTCTTCGGTAAATAGATTTAGTACGGATTTTTCATCGTCCATTTTTTGATTTAGTTTTTCATGGAACTGATCAATATCTTTTTCTAGAGCACCGTGAATCTGTTTCATATGTGCCTCTAATTTCTCTTTAGCACTATTTATCTCTTCGTCAAAATCTGTAAAGGTATTTATTTTGTCTAAAAATTCACTTCTAATCTCATCTAGTTTACTAGTTAAATCAGCATCTACACTGGATATAAGTCTATCCCTTTGTAGTTTAACTTGTTCCCTTATCTCTTTTTCATTACTAATTAGATCTTCTTTTAATTTATCATTATTTTGCTTAAGGCTCTCTAAACTTCTAAGCATACTCTCTTTTTCATTATTTAATAGGGCCTCATTCTCTTTAGACTGCTTAGAGACATCCTCTTTTATATTATCTAGTTCAGAGAAAATACTAGTTTTCTTTTCTAAAATATTACTATTTAGCTCTTTAAATTCTAACTTAACATCATCTTTTATGCCTAAGATACTGTCATATAGACTCTCTTTAGTAGACTCTATTTCACTCTTAACACTTACTAGATCACCTAACTTTAACTCAACATCTTTCTTATATGACTCAATAGATGAAGCAATTTTATCTGTTGCTGCTTTCCTAATCTCATTTTCTTTATCTTGAATACTTCTTGTAACATCATAAACACTACTATCAACTCTATCTTTTATTTCAGATAGCTCACCTTCTACATACTCTTCTACTGATGAGATATTATTAACAACCTCATCTCTATACTCTTTAACATTTGTAAGTTTATCGTTTATATCAGTTAAAAGTGTTTCACTCTCTCTCTTTGTTTTCTCAATTTCAGAAATAGAAATACTTCTAAACTCATTAAAATTAATTTTAAATTCTTCCTGAAGCTCTTTTACACCTACAGAGTTTAACTCTTTAATTAGCCCTAATTGTTTATCTATTTGGTCTTTAATTGAGTCTAGCCTTTGTTTGTTTTCCTCTTTTATATTGTTAGCTATAAGCTCTACATTCCCCATATCCATGGATAACTGACTTATTTTACTCTTATTCTCTTCTTCTATAGCTAATAGTTTATTCTCAAGTAGTTGAACTAATGTAGAACTTCTTTGATCTATTTTATTTTTTATTTCTGTAAATGATGAATTTTCTAAATCTTCACCATCCTGTGTAATTTTAAGAACAGTGTTTCTATGATTTTCTAACAGCTTATTTAAATCCTCTTTAAAAGTATCGTAGCTTAATTTAGCTGTTGTATTGTAGTTGTTACTTAGCTCATTAACCTTTGAGTCTATATCATCCAAATAGAGGGAACTCTTATTAATTCTTTCCCCAAGCTCTTCTGTAAGCTCCTTAGATTGTAAATAGATACTATCTTTTAACTTATTTATAGATCGATTATTGTTCTCTATAAACTCAGTAGCTATATCATCGATACTCTTCTCAATTAACCCTAATTTCTTTTTACTATCCCGAACCTTTTTATCAACCTGCTCTAGAAATAGAGAGTCCTTTTTTAACCCACTATACCTCTCATCAAGCTCCTTAGAAAGATTCAACATTTTATCCATTGTTGAATTATACCCAACAACCTTTTTATTTAACTCTTCTATTCGTTCAATTTTTTCTGAGAGTTGATCAACTTCTCCAGCAATTCTATTTAGTATTACAGCCCCAGTTTTTTCCTGAACTTCTAGAGATATAGAGAGATCTTTAAGATTTGATATACGCTCTTCAACATAGAGATCAAACTCTTCGTTACGTTTTGAAGCGTATTTTTTTACCTGTTCAAGAGATTTGCTATTTTTATCTGTTTTCCTAAATAGTACTAATACTACACTGACAATACCTAAAACTATTAGGTTTCCCAGGACTGAAAGCATCTCCATTAAACTCCCTTAATTAAATTATCAAACTTTGAAATAAACTCATAATAATTTTTAAATGTAAAATCTGCTTTAACATCACCATCAATCTCTTTTTTAGATATATGTGCAGCATACATACCAGCTTTTTTTGAGCCAAGAATATCATATTGGTAGCTATTACCAACATACAGTATTTCTTCTGGTTTGACACCTACTTTTTCCATAACATAACTATATGCATCAGGATGAGGTTTAAGATGACCACAAGCTTCGCAGGTATAAGCACTATTTTCAAAAAGATCATCTAAACCGAAATATTTTAATTTATCTAGAATAGGAAAGTCAGAAAGACATGCTGTCTTAAATCCCCTATTTTGTAATTCTACAATAACGTTTCGTACATTATCAAAGGGTTTAACCCTTTTAAGGGATGCAGTCCACTCTGTATAGATATCACTTTCTATCTTTTTCATAACCTGATCTACTGGAAGTCCAAGTTTTTTAGCAGTTAAGTCTGCCTGTATTTCATAAAAATTATCCACATGTTTATCAGGCATTAATCTTAACTCTTTTCTAACAGTTGCAAAGGCAGAAAAAAGCCTTATATTTCTTAAAACAACAGGAAATGTCATTAAATTCATTCGCCAGTTTGGATAAAAAGTTCCATCTATATCAAAAATTACAGCTTTTATATTCATATAGATAAAGATACCTTAATTTTTTTAAGCTTGCAAGTTTACTTTTCTTATTTAAAAATCTATTTACTTCATTAAAGATAACTATAAGTATATAAAACCATACTTACTTAAAAGAGTATTTAAAACGACCTTTAACACTTTCATCAGTATTGTTAGAGTAAGTACTCTGTTTAAATCCGTATAGTACAGCCTCATCTACTTCAGAAACACCACTAGAGGAGACAATCTCTGCACTTTTAATAGCATTCATTCCATTGGAGTTTTTATTTATTTCAAAGGCAATTATTACTGGCTTTAGGCTATTATCCAGTTTATATTCAGCACTTTCAACCTTATAACCTGCAGCCTCTAATATTGCCCACATATCAGGTCTATTCTCCATAGGAACATCTATACTTAATGAAAAGAAACTACCTCTATCTTGATAATATCTATTGAAAAAATTCCTATTATACTCTTTATCCCCAAAACCAGTAACATCCCCACTAATAAAGGAGTAGATATCAAGGGTAATAGATTTAGGTAGAGGCATATATTGATATATTGGAAAGTATCCACTTCTACTTATTTTACTAGAGTCACTTTGAAATGAAGTTTCGTGGGAGTTACCACTCTCCCTGCCCTTTTGAACTACAGGTTCACTAACCTTAACCGGTTCCTTTATACCTTTTTTAATAGGCTCAACTTCTTTAGTCTCTTCTATTTTTGGTTTATCATTTAAGATCTCCTCAGATTTAGACTCTATAACTTCAGATTCTATTTCTTCTAAGATCTCCTCTGGAATTTTCTCCTCTTCTACCGGTTGCTCTTCAATTTTTTCAGGAGTGGGTTGTTTCTCTGGGATCACATCTATTTCAGATAGTGGAGAACCAAATGTAATTTTAACTGGTCCTGTATACTCATTAAAATCCTCAAATTTTAATAGATCAAATAGGAAAAGAAAAAGAAAGACCAGTAGTGTAGAACCAAAAACATATAGTGTACTTAAAAGAACCCTCTCTCTCTCTTTTTTCTCTCGATATCTATTCACAATCAATCCTGTTTTGTATCTGTAATCATATTTATTTGACTATATCCTGTAGAACGAAGAACACCCATTACCTGAACAAAAGTTCCATAGGAGACATCCTTATCCCCTTTTAAAACAACGTTTGTAGTTTTATCATCAATACTCTCTTTATAATCTTGTAGAGCCTCTTTTAAACTATTAAAGGGAATTAGATTTTTATTTAAATAAATATCTTCTGTACCAGTAATTGTAACCACCAGGGGTGTTATCTCCATTGTTTGGACACTCTCTCCCTGGGGTAACTCTATATCAATACCAGGAGCTGTATTAAATACACTAGATATCATAAAAAAGATTACTAGCTGAAAAATAATATCGATCATTGGAGTCATATCTGCAACGGCTGTTCTTTTTAACCTTCTTCTGATCTTCATTATACGTCCTCGTTTACAATATCATCCTTGTTTAAAAGCAGTATCATATCATTTACCTGATTTTCCATTCTTATTAATATAAGATCCACTTTAGATACTAAAAAATTATAAAATATAACAGCTGGAATAGCTACAATCAGCCCTGCTGCAGTAGTAACTAAGGCTTGGGAAATTCCAGTAGCTAATAGACCTGGATCACTTACTGAAACAGATCCACCTAATAATCCAAATGATGAGATATTTCCTGTTACAGTTCCTAAAAGACCTAATAGTGGAGAGATGTGTGATATTGTTCCCAAGGATGATAGGTGTTTTTCCAATGCAGGGACCTCTAGATTTGCCTTCTCCTGGAGTATCTCTTTTTGAGTATGCTTAGGGAAATGCCTATGATTAATCCCAGATTTCATTAATGATGATAGTGGAGACTCATTTGTATCACAAATAGAGAGTGCCTCATCATAGTGTTTCTTCTCTATTGCGGACTGAACCCTAGAGAAAAGTCTCTCTTCATCTACACGAATCTTTTTAAAGAATAAAATTCTCTCTACAATAATTATTGCTGCTAAAAAGAATAGAACCATTATTATCCATAAAATTGGCCCACCATTTATTAATATTGATATCATTAAAATCTCCTTGGTTTATTTAATTTAATTCAACATGTACCAGGTGCATAAATTCACCCTTATATCTTCTCTTTAATGAGTCTATACCAGTTACGGTTTGTCTTTCAACAACATCAATAACAAACTTACCATTTGTATCAAAATAAGGGAAAAGAACAACAACATGAACATGCTGTCTTAATATGTTTGTATCTCCAAAAGGAGTGTTTACTGAACCTAGATATATTCGACCAGGATTTTTAATTGCTGCAAGAAATAGTACAGCAGGAATCTCATCGATTTCATAACCAACATTCTCTTTATAAGAAAAATATGGTGTGTAGTTTATATCACAACTTAATAGGGATATATCCTGTTTAGGATATAGGGCTTTTCTGTAATAAAAAGCTAAATTACGGGTCCAGTCTAAACCAAAGTATGGATCACGAGCTTCTTCTGCTCTATTTGACCAACTATTACCCCTTAGATTATACAGTTTTTTCTTAAGAGGCTCTATTGGTAGAATTGAACCTGTTATTTTTTGGTATAAATTATCAACAGTCCACTTACTAAAACCAGAGCAGTTCAATCCTGACTCACCAACCTGGGGCTCTAGAGTCTCAATATAAACATACTCTCCATTAGTATTTATAGCCCCATCATCAGCATCCCCTAGATCTTTTGATTCTATTTGTATAGTGTTGGAAAACTCTTTTACGTCCTTCCATTCACTAAAAGAGATATCCGTAAAAAGATCTTCCCATGGAATTTTATTTTTAGTTAAAGATACAATTTTAGATAGAGGTAGTAGAATCAATTTCTCAAATGGAAGTGGAATCATTACTCCGTTATAGATCTGTTTACCAAATAGATGAAAGTCAAGGCGACTTCTACCAAACTCTGGGTATATTCTGATAAAGCTCTCTTCATCGTTATACATAAAAATTTTAGCCTGGAGAAACTCTCCAGTTAGCGTATCCTTTTTTATGATATATGAGCCACTACTCCAAACAGGAAATCTACCTTCAAACTCATTTAAAAACATGAGATAAAATGCATCAGCTGTCTTTCGAACTTCAAACCGAACATTTACATCAGACTCAGTTTGGGAAAAGACTCTTTTTGGAGCATTAACTGCTTCAAATGTTTTTGATAGGATTACGGCCCGGTGTTTTTCCCTAATTTCGTAATTTTCATATACACCAGAATTAGTTAACATTTCCCACTCTCTATTTAAAGTTTGAGAAACTAAACCTGTTGTTAGAAATGTTAGTGTAAAAATACCAAACAGAAATCCCTTCATTTAACTTTCCTTAAGATCTAAAGTTATAGGTACGTTTTTAAAACCAAACTCCTTTCTTATCTGGTTTAATATATATCTCTTATAGAAGTCTGGAAAATTCTTCTCTCTATTAACAAATAAAACAAATTTTAATGGAGATACTGATACCTGGGTTAAATATCGACATTTTATAGCCTTACCTTTAACAATTGGAGCTGGATTGAAATCTTGCCACTCTGCTAAAGCATCATTTAAGTGGTTTGTTTCTACCCTTTTTTCAAGCTCATTATAAAGTTCTACAGTTTTTTTAAGAAGGTCCCTAAAACCCCTTTTTTTTAGGGCTGAAATATTTAAAATTGGTGCAAATCCTAGAACAGGGAATAAAAACCTAACTCTATCTTGAACTGCGTTAAAATCATTACCAAGCTCCTTCATAACATCCCATTTATTAAGAACTAAAATAACACCTTTACCGTGTTTAATTATTTGTGAAGCAATTTTTTTATCCTGATCTGTAAGACCCTCTTCAACATCAATTAAAAGGTATACAATATCCGCATCTGCAATGGTTTTAATTGCCCTATTAACGGAGTAGTACTCCACATCCTCTTTTACCTTACTCTTTCTTCTTATTCCGGCAGTATCGAGAATTTGAAAATCATACTCTTCATATTTAAAGTGTCCCTCAACAACATCCCGTGTAGTACCTGCAATATCGGATACTAAGGAGTTTCCACTCTTTGTTAATGCGTTTGCCAGGGTGGACTTCCCTGCATTTGGTTTACCTAAAATTGTTATTTTTATATCAGGTGAGTTGTGTAACTCCTTTCCTTCAATATCAACAAACTCAAGTCTTGAGGTAATTGCATCTTCTAGATCATAGATATTTCTATTATGTTCTGCCGAGATACCTAAAACTGTAGAGAATCCGTAGGAGTATAAATTCCATACCTCATTCTCTTTTTCAACTGTATCTACCTTATTAGCTACAAGAATAACCTTCTCTTCGTAGGGTCTTAAAAGTTCGATAAAAGCTTCATCTTCTGGGGTAACATCCATTACATCCATAAGAAATAGAATAAGGTCTCCCTCACCGATCATTTGTACAGCTTTTTTAGAGACTAATTCATCAAACTCATCATCCCTTTCTAGCTTAAACCCACCAGTATCAATAAGTAACAACTCTCTATTACCAATAATACATGAGGCCTCAATTGGGTCTCTAGTTACCCCGGGAGTTGGGTCAGTTATTGCTTTTCTCTCCCGTAAAAATCTATTAAAAAGTGTTGATTTACCTACATTAGGTCTACCAACAACGACTACTTTAGGTAATATCTTATTTGAAAGATTTGATCCCAAATTTTTCCTCCATGTATGCTGTAGTATATTTATCTACATCTTTGAAGGATTTCATTTCCATTATAGTTCCAACTAACTCTTGTGCTTCTAAGATTGAGACTGACCTAATTATCTTTTTAATTCTAGGAATACCAAATGAACTCATACTAAATTCATCTAAGCCTAGGCCTAATAGAATAACAGAAGCTAGGGCATCACCTGCCATCTCTCCACACATACTTACAGGAATACCCTCTTTATGGGCATTCTCTACAACCAATTTTACAAGCCTTAAGACACCTAAATGAAATGGTTCATACATATGTGCAACCTTTTCATTACCCCTATCAATAGCTATTGTATACTGAATTAAGTCATTGGTACCAATAGAAAAGAAATCAACCTTCTTTGCTAAGATGTCCGATGTTAATGCGGCAGAAGGTACTTCAATCATAATTCCAACTGGGACATCCTCTTTAAAAGAAATCTTCTCCGCTCTTAACTCTTCCTTTACCTCTTTCAAAATTTCTAGAACAGCATCAAGTTCTTCAATTCCAGAGACCATAGGAAACATAATCCTTAATGTACCAAAAATAGATGATCTAAGCAAAGCTCTTAACTGTGCTTTTAATAATTTTTTTTCATGAAGACCAAATCTTATAGCCCTCCAGCCTAATAGAGGATTTTTTTCTTCATAACCACCGGTTACTTTTGGTATAAGTTTATCCCCACCAACATCAAGGGTCCTAATTGTAACTGGTTTACCCTTTAACATCTCTAATATTTGACTATATGTTTCTAATTGCTCCTCTTCCGAAGGAATATCCCCTGACCGAAAAAACAGAAACTCACTTCTAAAAAGACCTATTCCATCAGCACCATGGGATAATACAGAGTCAACCTCTTCTTTAACCTCAATATTTGCCTTTAGATGAATTAGTTTCCCATCCTTTGTCTCAGCAGGTAGCTGATTCATGGTTAATAATTCACTCTCCATCTTTTGGAATTCACGTTTTTTTATTTCATACTGATCAATAGTTTTTTTATCTGGATCAATTATAACCTCTCCAGTATAACCATCTACAATAATATATTTTCCATCTAGAGTATTTGATGTAACAGATACTAGGGCTAAAACAGCAGGTATACCAAAACTCCTTGCTAAAATAGCTGTATGGGAGGTTCTCCCACCACCATTTAAGGCGATACCTTTAATATGAACCTTATCCATAACAAGAGCATCAGATGGAAGTAGATTATTGGTTACTAATATAACATCCTCTGTTAAGTGCTCTAGGGATTTTCTCTCCTTATACATTAAATGGGATAGAAGTCTCCTTGCAACATCTTGGATATCTAAAGCTCTCTCTTTTAAATATGAATCAGATGAATCATTCATCTGGGCTATTATCTGATTACTTACTTTAAGGAGTGCTGATTCTACATTTAATAGAGTCTCTTCAACCTCTCTATGAACTTTATCATGAAGACCTACATCTGTTAACATTAGTAGATGGGCATCTAAAAAGCTACCATCATCTGCTCTAACAATACCGTCAGCTTTAGTCTTAATCTCAACAAGTTCATCAACTGCACTCTCTACAGCTAATTCTAATCGTTGTTTTTCACTCTCAATTTCGTGGAACTCTATTTTATATGATGGAACAGCTTCCCTTTCAGACTCATCAAAATAGAGTAAAACCTTACCTATTGCGATTCCTGGAGATGCTGATATACCTTTTAAAACTATCATACATATAAATGTACTCATATTTTATAAAAAAAACAACTTTTTTTATAAACTAGACAGAGTTTAATATATTATCTAAACTTTGCTTATGAAGAAGTTACTAGAAAAGCTACCTGTAGAAGGTCTGCTTATCATTGTTGTTATATTATTAGGATTAATAATTACAATTTATTTTACTAAAATTGATTCTGTAGTCCAATCCCACAATAAAATTATTATTACTAACGTTAACGAGCAGGAACAAAATGATGCTCTTTTTATATCTAAAAATGAACCTACCACTGCTACTGTAATTAATACAGAACCAAATATTGATGAAAAACCGGATATCACTGAGATAAAAAAGAAGGTTAGAATCTTTTTTATTAAGGTAAATAATGATGGGGAGATAGAGCTTAAAAGTGAACTAAAACTTATGTATGTAGGAAAAACTCCCCTCAAAAAATCTATTGAAAAGTTATTAGAAGGACCGGATACAACGGATATAAATAGAGGATTGTTAACTCTAATACCTGATGGATCAAAACTTCTATCAGTTAGTATTAAAGATGGTGTAGCATACCTGAATTTTAATGAAATGTTTAGGTTCAACCCACTAGGAGTGGAAGGTTATATAGCACAAATAAAACAGATTGTTTATACCGCAACTGAATACGAAACTGTTGAGAGTGTTTTATTTAGTATCGATGGAGCTAGGCAGGAGTATTTAGGCCCAGAAGGTGTTTACATTGGTCGCCCTATCTCTAGGGCTGATTTAGAATTATAATGTAAGGTTTATATTCTGAATAATACTCTTAACAAAATCATCTACAATGTTATAAATTCTTTTATTTCCATCAACCTTAGAAGTAACAATTCCTGCATCCTTTAGAATAGCTAAATGCTGGGATATAGATGGCTGTGATGTATTTAGACACTGCCATAGATCTCCAACACAAGAGGATTTATCCTCAATTAAAATTAATATTTTCATTCTAAGAGGATGGCCTATAACTTTAAGTTTTTTAGCGTACTCGTTAACTAGTTCATCATTTTTGCATTTTTCCATAAATGAATTATAGATAAATAATTATTTGTTCGCAAGTATTTAGATTTATTTGATTTATATTATATAATAAAAAAATGATATATTTAGATTGGGCTGCAACAGCTAAACCAAAAAAAGATATTTTAAGAGAGAGCTTAGAGGAGAGTTTAACACTTTATGGGAACCCTTCTTCTGTTCATGATACAGGTGTAAGCTCTAAAGAAGTATTAAACAGAGAGAGAGATAATATTTCAAAAATTCTAAATTGTGATAACTCACAAATCTACTTTACTAGTGGAGGAAGCGAGTCAAATAATCTAATCCTATTATCTTTTTTAAAGAAGCATGGAACTGGGGAGGTTATAACAACTTCAATTGAGCACCCTTCGGTGGGGGAACCAATTGAGACACTAAATCAATTTGGATGGAAAATAAAAAGAATAAATCCAGATACAAATGGAATTATACAGTGTAATAAGGTATTAAAAAGCATAAATGATAAGACAAAAATTATATCAATTATATATGTTCATAACGAGACAGGAGTAATACAACCTTTAAAAGATATTGTAGAGTCTGTACGTAAGAAAGAAAATGAGATTGGTAAAAAAGTCCACATACATATTGATGGTGTACAAGCTGTTGGTAAGATAACAATTGATTTAAAGGATTTAGATATCGACTCCTTCTCAATATCCGGTCATAAATTTGGTGGCCCAAAGGGTATTGGTATTCTCTACCTAAAAAAACCTAAAAATGTATTATATAGAGGTGGTGGTCAAGAAGGTGGTATTAGACCTGGGACAGAGGATCTTTTTGGTATAATTTCTATATCTAGATGCTTAAAAGAAGCTACTGAAAATTTAGATTCCCGAGTTTGTGAAATAAATAGATTGATGGATCAACTTATTTTAGGGGTAAGGGAAATTGGTGTTAAAACAATTCCTAAAAACAGAGGTTTATCCGATGATAATTTTATTCCCAATATTCTCTCCCTTACATATCCACCACTTCCTGGAGAAGTAATAAATAGGGTTTTAAACTCTAAGGGATTTATGATATCAACAGGCAGTGCATGTTCTAGTAATAAAAAAAGCACCACTAAGGGTATACTCTCCATGGGTATTTCAGAGAAAGAGGGATTTTCATCTTTTAGGGTATCTATTGGCCGGGATACAACAGAAAAAGATATCGAAAACTTTATAAAAGCCTTAGAAGAGACATTAAATGAACTTGCCCCATAAACTTAGGATGTGATAAGTTATTATCATGGAAGATTTATACTTAATTAAAATCGGTGAGATCTCTTTAAAAAAGGGAAACAAAAAGATTTTTGAGAAACAACTAAAGGATAATATTAAAAATGGCCTTAGGGATTACAAGACAACTGTAATAATTAGAAGCGGCCGTTTTTATTTAACAATACATGACAGCGAAGAGAGTGTGGTTCATGATGTTCTCTCTAAGACCCAGGGGATAGTATCCTTCTTTAAAGCACACATGTGTGAAAAAAACATGGATTCAATTAAAGAGGTAGCTTTTAATCTTGTTAGACAAAACCTGGAAAATAATAAGGGTAAAACATTTAAAGTTGAAACTAGACGAACTGACAAATCACTTAAAATGGATTCTTATGAATTCTCTGCAGAGCTAGGAGGATTAATATTAGATGAGTTTAAAGATATACTATCTGTTAATGTTAAAAACCCAGATTTTGTTATAAACCTAGAATTAAGGGAGCACGCTTACATATACGGTTTTGGAGGTAGAGGACCGGGAGGTCTACCTGTAGGTAGTGCAGGAAGAGGAATGTTGCTCTTATCTGGAGGAATAGACTCACCTGTTGCAGGTGTAATGATGGCAAAAAGAGGGGTAAAGCTGGATGCTATATACTTCCATACACCACCATATACATCAGAAGAGTCCTTTAATAAGGTCGTTGATTTAACCAAAATAATATCACCTTGGTGTAGTGGTTTAAACCTTTTTACCGTGCCTTTTACTAAGATACAACTGAAAATTAATCAAGAAGTTCCTGCACCATATGCAACTCTTATGGGTCGGGCATGTATGATGAGAATAGCCAATATAATTGGAAAGAGACGGAAGGCTTTATGCCTTGTAACTGGAGAAGCTGTGGGTCAAGTTGCAAGTCAAACGATTCAGAGCCTACACTTTACAGGTTCAAACAGTGAACTTCCTGTTTTTAGACCATTAGTTGGTATGGATAAGGATGAGATAATTAAGATATCTAGAAATATAAAGACATATGAAACTTCAATCCAGCCATTTGATGATTGTTGTGCAATGTTTGCTCCTCCCCACCCAGAAACAAGACCAGATTTTGTAAAGACAACTGAGATTTTCAACTCATTAAATATTGAAGAGATGTTAATCGAAGCAGCGGAAGAAGCAGAGTACCATAAACTATAAAATTACAATCATGGCCTTTATCAAAGGCCATGATTACACTTACTATACAATTCTTACAGATACTCCTAACTCTTTTAATTCATTTTTAATACTAGAGACTGTGTAATCACCATAATGAACCATACTAGCAATAAGTGCTGCATCAGCCTTTCCTTCAGTTAATACATCGGCTAAGTGTTTTGGAACTCCAGCCCCACCAGATGCAACAACAGGAACTGAAACAGCCTCTGATATCATTTTTGTTAAGTTCATCTCGTAACCTGTTTTCATACCATCAGCATCAATTGAGTTTAAAACAATCTCCCCAGCACCTAACCTAACACCCTCTTTTGCCCACTCTAAAGCGTCCCACTGTGTCTCATTTCTTCCACCACTAGTAACAATTCTATATCCCGAGGGACAGGTATCATCAGCCTTAGCATCCATAGCTAAAACTATACACTGATTACCAAAAACTTCAGCACCCTCTTTAATGATATTAGGGTTTCTAACAGCTCCTGAGTTAAGACTAACCTTCTCAGCCCCCGCATCAATAACGGCTCTTATATCTTCTAAACTATTAATTCCACCACCAACTGTAAAGGGTATAAATATCCTCTTAGCAACCTCTTTCACAACGTCAATCATAATTCCACGCTTATCACTTGAAGCAGTAATATCATAAAAAACTAGTTCATCAACACCTTGTTTGTAATACTCCTCTGCCATTAAAACAGGATCACCGATATCTACATTACCCTTAAATTTTATACCCTTTGTAGTCTTTCCATCCCTTACATCTAGGCATACAACAACTCTTTTCTGAAACATATCCTACCTCTTTTACTATTTTAGCAAAAAGTTGTAATTAAAAAAAGAGTTATTTCTTTTGCAGTTTTATTGTTATATATGTATAATGGCAATATGGTAGAAACATCTGCAAAGATTCACAACAGTAAAGGTATACATGTAAGACCAAGTGGTTTAATTTTTAAGGCTATAATGAATTATGGTGGGGAAATTCTAATAATTAAGGATGGAGTTACAACTCCTCTTAGAGATATTATATCAATATTAACCCTAGGTTTAGCTTATAATGATGAGATAACAATTAGAGTAAGTGGTGTAAACGAAGAAGAGATGATAGATATTTTAAAGGATCTATTTGAAAAAGATTATAGATTTGAAGAGCAGTAAAGGGGTTTTTTACAGTATATTACTATAATAACCCCTTTAATACGAAAGTTAATTTACTTAAGCTTCTTTTATATATTGGCAAAGAATATCACCCATTTGTGAACAAGTAATTGACTTCCCTCCACATGCAATATCCCCAGTTCTTTGGCCTCCAGTAACAGCTTTATCAACAGCATCTCTTATAGCTTTAGCTGCAGCATCTTCATTAAAAGATGACTCTAACATCATAGCTAAAGATAATATTTGTGCAATTGGATTTGCAATATTTTTACCTGCAATATCCGGTGCGGAACCTCCTGATGGTTCGTAGAGACTTATACTCTCTCCATATGAAGCTGATGGTAACATACCAAGTGATCCACAAATGGCAGCAGATTCATCGGATAAAATATCACCAAAAAGATTTGTTGTTAATATTACATCATACTGAAGTGGATTTAACATTAGCTGCATTGCCGCATTATCCACATATTGATGGTTTAATGTTACTTCTGGATACTCTTTTGCAACCTCTTCTACAACCCTTCTCCACAGTTTAGAACTAGATAGAACATTTGCCTTATCTACTGATGTAACCCTTTTGTCTCTTTTCATAGCAATATCAAAGGCAGCCCTTGCAATCTGCTCTACATTCTCTTTTCTATATCTCATAGTATCAAAAGCTTCATCTTCTTCTAACATTTTTGGTTGACCAAAATATACACCGTAGGCTAGTTCTCTTACTGTTACAAAGTCAACTTTATCAGTTAGAATCCTCTCGGAAAGTGGAGACATCTCCTTTAACTCTTCATATATAACTGCAGGTCTAATATTAGCATATAAATTTAATAATTTTCTTAAGGCTAATAATCCTCCTAATTCTGGAGTTAGTTCAGGTGGAAGATTTTCCCACTTTGGTCCACCAATACTCCCAAGAAAAACAGCATCAGACTTAAGACAGATCTCCTTTGTCTCCTCTGGTAAAGGGTGTCCAGCAGCATCATACCCAGCTCCACCAATTAATCCCTCTGTCAAATTACAAGAAAATCCAAATTTTTCTTCTACTACTTTTAAAACTCTAAGAGCCTGAGCCATTACCTCAGGACCAATACCATCACCTGGTAAAACTGCAATATTATATGCCATTTTTATCCCCTATTTATTCTATTCTACTCTATTTAATGCACATAAAAGTGCTTTTATTGAAGCTGTATTTATACTTGAGTCTATACCTACTCCAAATATAATCTGTCCCTTAACTTCCATCCCTATATAAGCTACAGCCTTTGAGTCAGCACCCTCTGTTAATGAGTGTTCACTATAGTCATGGAATTTTATATCACTACTTATTACTTTTTTTACTGCATTGAAAAAAGCATCAATTGGTCCATTTCCAAAACTTGAAATATCTATTTTATCAGTTTTATACTCTAATTTTGCACTAATTTTAGTTTCTAATGAACTTGTGTTAATTGTATAATCTAACAGTCTGTATGGACCATCTACCTCTAGATACTCACTATTAAATGTTGAAAATATATATTCAGGTGATAACTCATTTCCTGTTTTATCAGTTATTTTTTGAATTATTTGACTAAATTCAGGATGCATTGACTTTGGAAGTTTATATCCATAACTATTCTCAAGAACAAAAGCTACACCACCCTTACCTGATTGTGAATTAATACGGATTATCTCCTCGTATACCCTGTTTAAATCAGAGGGATCTATAGGTAGATATGGAACTTCCCATATATGACTATCCGAATTATTATGGGCTTCTAGACCCTTTTTAATAGCATCCTGGTGGGAACCTGAAAATGCTGTGTAGACTAAATTCCCAGCCCATGGGTGTCTAGGACCAACCGTCATTCTTGTACATCTTGAATAGATCTCAACTATTTTATCAATATTGGAAAAATCAAGCTTAGGATCTATACCCTGGGTGTAAAAGTTCATTCCTAAATTGATAATATCAACATTTCCAGTCCTCTCACCGTTTCCAAATAGTGTACCCTCTACCCTATCTGCACCAGCTAACAAGCCTAGTTCAGTTGCTGCTGTTGCTGTTCCCCTATCATTATGGGCATGAAGACTAATTATAACACTATCCCTATCTTTTATATTTTTACAAAACCACTCAATTTGATCAGCGTGTACGTTGGCTGTTGACATCTCAACTGTTCCTGGTAAATTTAGTATTAGTTTATTAGTAGGTGTAGGTTTTATTACATCCATTACAGCTTCACAAATATCCTTTGCATAATCTAATTCTGTTCCAGTAAAACTTTCTGGGGAGTATTCATATCTAATGTTTCCAGAAAAATTCTTTGACATCTCTTTAATTAATTTTGCTCCAGAGACAGCAATCTCTTTTATTTCATCCTTACTCTTTTTAAATACAACTTTCCGTTGTAAAGTTGATGTTGAGTTATAAAAGTGAACAATAGCATTTTTAACACCTTCTAACGCTTCAAAGGATCTTTTTATTAAGTGATCTCTAGATTGAGTTAAAATTTGAATATGTACATCATCTGGTATTAGATTATCATCTACTAGCTTTCTTAAGAAATTAAACTCTGTTTCAGACGCTGATGGGAATCCAACTTCAATCTCTTTAAATCCCATTTCCACTAAAAGATTAAAGAACTCTACTTTCTCATTTATACTCATAGGAATAGGTAGAGATTGATTCCCATCCCTAAGATCTACACTACACCAGAGAGGAGCCCTATCCAATTTTTTAGACGGCCATTCTCTATTATCCAACTTTACTGGTGGATACTGTTTATATTTTGTATAGTCCATTTTCCCCTCCTTGGTTGCATAGGCGAGCAGTAATTTTTATTACGACCCCAAAAGTATATCTTTGTTACAAATTGTAATTTTAAGCATTACAATCCTTTAAGAATACTTAAGTAACTTTACTAATTATTCAGAGTGTTTTCAAGATTAAAGCAAAAAAAAGACTGCATAAATGCAGTCTTTATCTATATTGGGTGAATTATTTTGGGAGGGCTAGTAAAACCCTTATTAGTTCTTTGTATAGTTCTTCCATTAACTCACCTATTATGCTTAAACTTTATTATATATATTAAAACTATCCCTTAATTGCTCCTCCAACTACACCTTTAGTTATATGCTTATTAAAAATTGCATATAAAATTATCATAGGTACAATTGAAATTACTAAACCGGCCATTTGTAAGTGATACTCTGGAGTCCTAGGGTTAGCAAATGCAATAATCGTAGGTGGTAATGCCTTAGTAAATCTATTTGATAATATAAATCCAAGTAAAAATTCGTTCCAAGTACCAAGAGCAGTAATTATAGCAACAGTTGCCATTACAGGTTTTGTCATTGGTAATATAATGTGGAAAAATGTTAAAAATCTTCCAGCTCCATCAATCTGAGCAGATTCAACTAGAGAGTCTGGTAAACCTTTAATAAAGTCAGTAGCCATAAATACAGCCATAGGCATACCAACGGCAGAGTAAGTTAAAATAATTCCTAATCTAGCATTGTCTCCTGTTAAACCAGCGGATCTTAACATTAAAAACAGTGGTATTAAAACAGACTGTGTAGATATTAGTATACCTAATCCAACAGCAGATTTTAAAATAAGTGTAAGTCTTTTAAATGGGGATTTAGCAAATACATAAGCTGCCATCATAGAGCCCATAACAACAATAATAAGTGTAAATACAAGATATATAGTAGAGTTTAAATAACCTAAACCAATATTACCAACTTCCCATGCTTCTGAAAAGTTTCCCCACTGTATTACTTCCGGGAAAGCTAAAGGTGCATTCTGAATCTCCTGTTTTGTTTTAAGAGATGAGTAACCAAGCCAAAATAAAGGATAAGTGGTAAATAATACAAAAGCTATAAAAATTGCATTTATTCCTATTTTTGTTGGGATTGTTTGTTTATTTATCTGATTTGAGTTTTTCACCTTAAGCCTCCTGAAGTGGGTCGAGTTTTTTACCTGCCCAGTTTGATATAGCAATAAGAACTAAACTTATTGATACAATTATCACAGAAACTGCGGATCCAAATGCCATTTTATATGCTTTAAAACCTCTATGATACATATAAGTAGCCAAAACAATATTATTATTACCAAGCCCTTTACCATCATTTGGTGCCATTGCATAGATTAAATCGAAACTCTTTAACGATCCAGCAATAGCTAGAATTGAATTAATAATTATTATTCCAGATAGTGCAGGAGCTATTATTCTAGCAAAAATCTGCATCTCAGATGCACCATCAATAGAAGCAGCTTCAACTATCCCACCATCTAATTTTTGCATATTAGCTAAAAACATTAACATATAAAAACCAGTATATATAAATAACATACCAATCAGTATAGGAATCATAGCCTGCCCTGGCTCTAAGAACCATCTAAAAGTAAATTTAGGGTCATTTGTAATAAGTCTTACAAGCCCTGTAGCAGCACCTCTTATATCAAAGAAACTTTGAAAGATTCGTCCAATAACTACTGTAGATATAACTTGAGGCATAAAAACCATAGCCTGATAAAAACCAGGAGCTTTAACCATATTTCTAAATAAGAAATAAGCTAATAATAGACCAAGAGGTATTTGACCAAAAACAGATAGAGCAACAACTAACATATTGTTTTTAAAACCAAGCCAAAATACAGGATCTGAAAAGATTACTTTAAAATTATCAAATCCAATAAAACCCCACTCCTGATTAGGTCTAAAGTCATTGTTTGTAAAGGCTATACCTAAACTAGCTAATATAGGCCCTGCAATAATTGCCAAGTAAAGCACCATGCAAGGAGCTACCATAACTATGTAGAATAGAAGGTCCCCTCTTTTACGTAATTTGTTTTTCACTATACTCTCCCATAGACAAAAGAAGTACAGAGATCTCCTTTTAATAAAAATCCTGTACTTCTTTTTTTAAATATTTTTATACTAATTAAAACTAGTTTGCTTCGTAGATAGCCTGTGTCTCTTCAGCTAACTGCATAGGAGTTTTAGTTCCTAACCAGATTTCAATTATACCGTCACAGTAGTGACCATTTGTAGTACCATCGATATAGTCACCAACAGTATCAGTAATTTGACTTAAGCTAGCAATATATTCAGCAGCTGGCTCAGTTCCTTCTTTGTAAACAATATCACCTTTTACTTTAAATGTTGGTACAGCACCAGAGTATAATGCTCTTACAATAGAAGCATCTTCTCCAGTCATATATTGTAATAATTTAGTTGCAGCAGCTTTTCTTGCTGGATCTAAAGTAGCAGACTTCATGATAGAGTAACCAGCAGAATAACCACCGTTTCCTGAACCTGGAGCAACTTCACCTGGTACAGCAAAGAATTTGTTCCATGTAAAGTTAGGAAGAGTTACTTGAGCAGCTCTCCAACCACCATCAATAAAGTATAAAGCTTCGTTGTTATTAAACTGAGCTAAAGATACACCGTAGTCTGCTTGTAATGTATCTTCTGTTACAAGACCATCATCGTACATTTTCTTAATAAATTCAAATGCTTTTACAGTAGGCTCATCAGTAAACTTAGCTTTTTTAGCAATTAAGTCTTTAGCGTGTTGAGCTCCACCAAATCGACCAACTAATACAGAGTATACAAAAGTATTGTGAGCCCATGCTGTAGCACCTGGGTAAGCTAATGCAAATTTACCAGCAGCTTTAGCAATTTCGTTTTGAGCTAACATCTCTTCATAAGTTTTAGCAACAGTTAAACCTAACTCTTTTAATAAGTCATCGTTAGAGTACATAACTGTATGAGCACCTTTTGATACAGGAATTGAAAATAATTCACCATTAGCACCACCACCAATTAAAGCAGCAGGATCATATTGTGTTGCATCAACAAATTGTAATTGATCAATCTCTTCACCAGCATCTTTAACAGGTTGATGTCTTGAACCACCATTCCACATATATGCAAGATCTAATTGCTCACCACCAGCTAACATAGCTTGTAATTTTTGGTGATATAACTCGTCGTATTGCATATCCCATTCAACTTCAATCTCAGGGTTTGCAGCGATAAAGTTCTCAATATTAATTTGAAACTGCTTACCATCAGGAGTACTTGCGTCCCCATAACCTAAAACAACTAATTTTACTTTTTCAGATGTTTCTGCATTGTTACTTGCAAAAGCACTTCCAACTGTTAATAAAGCAACCATTAACATTAAAACAACATTTCGAATTTTCATTAAATTCCTCCAATTTAATTATATCAATAAAATTAGGAAAAGATATTTTCCCAATTTATATCGCAAATACTATCTACCTCTGATATCTCTGGCACCCTAAAAAGTTTTTCCAAAAACATACAAGCAGAACCAACAGCAACATCATACTCTCCAAAATTGGATCTTACAAAGTTACAACCAGAGATCTCTTTTGATATGTAGTGATCACTATACTCTGTCTCAATTAGAGCATTTATCCTATCCGTATAACGGCTAACATCACCACCAACAACAACTCTCTCTGGGTTTAAAACAGATATTATAGGAGTAAAATTAAGTAACAACTCCTCTAATACTTCATCTGTTAATACACCTTGAAGTCTACTAAAAGACCTCTTAGCCTTATCTGAACCAAACTGATAATCATCTTTACTTCTCCAGAAAAGACTTTTAAATTCACCTGACTGATTATTAAAACCAGGATAAACCTTATTATCAATTACAATTCCCATACCAAAACCAATACCAACTTCAATATTATGTACTAAGTAGTGTTTGTTAAGCTCTCCTAATAAAAATAGAAAATTCCCATCTCTATCATTATTAAAAAATATCTCACCCCACGCACAACAGTTAGCATCATTCTCAATTAAAAAAGGAAACTTATACAACTCTTGTAATTTATTTCCAATTTCATAGTCAAAAATCTTAAATGGATCTGATTTAATAATAGTCCCTGAAGACGTATCAACATTACCAGGAAGACCTATTGTACATCCTAGAATCTTTTTTACACCTTCAAAATCAGATCTTACCCTCTCAATAGCAAGGGTTACAATTTCATCTAAGGTAAGTATCTCATGTAACTTTATCTCTTCTTTAAAAACAACTGATCCATCTAAACACAATATTGCCAGCTTACACTTATCAGGTTGTATATTAAGACCTAAAACATAACCAAAATCAGCTTTAATTCTTAAATTTATAGGTTTTCGTCCCCCCTTAGGCATAGACTCACCTACATTTGCAACCTCAATTAAGTTGTTTTCAAGTAGAACAGATACAATATTTGAAACAGAAGTTTTATCCATCTCAATATCCTTCGAAATATCTACCCGACTAATCCCTTCACTCTTCCATATACTTCTAGCAACCAGGGCAAGGTTATGTTGCCTTTGAAAACTCTTATTTGATGCTTTCATCTATTATCCCTGCCTCCTAGGTTAGTAAGTTAACTTAACTAACATCAATCTACTCCCCTTTATGTAGCCTGTCAAGAAAAAAAACGAAAATAATAAAAACACCTTCTAACCCTTATATTTAGGGGTTAAACAGCTATATTATCGTGAAAACTAGAACAAAACAAGCCGAATAAAACAAAATATTTCTAACATTTATTTTTTTATTTTATAATCATCATAATAAAAAAAATAACAATAAGTATTTAAAATCATACAAACTAATTGCTTTTTCGCTAAAACCGTATAATAATGGGTTAATAATCAATTTAAGGAGTTTTAAATGAGCTGGAAGCTTACTGATAAACATTTTATACTTACAAATCCACAGGAGTTGCGAAGTTGGTATAACTATATATCAAATTCTGACTATGGAATTAAAATATCCCATTTAGGAGATGCCTACTCAACAACAATAAAGGAGCCTAGAACTGTTGTAACAAACTATGATTTTTTTACACCAAATAAAGGTAGATTTGTATATATAAAAGATTCCGATACAATCTGGAGTCCCTCATTCTATCCTGTAGAAGAGAGTCTTGACTCCTATAAGTGTTTACACGCTCCAGGTTACACTCAGTTTGATTCAATTAAAAACGATGTTAGGGTTTGCCATTCTATATTTTTACCACAAAAAGGAACCTTCGAGATTGGATTAATTAATATTAAAAACCATTCAAATAGGGTTAAAAAAATATCAGTAACTCCGGAGGTTGAATTTCTACTATATGACTCCTTTGGTGTTGATCCTGTATACTACTCATGGTATACAAACTCATCCTATGAAAAGGATACTAACTCATTAATCTTTAAAAAGTTACAGGGTGGAGCTGATACAGTTACTGGATTTTTTACTTCAACTCTCTCTCCATCATTTTATGACGCAAGTTTTTTTGCTTTTAAAGGTAACGGTTCACAAAGAAAACCTGAGTCTGTTATAAATGGACAACTTAAAAATTCCACTAGTGGTGGTGATCCATATATAGGTGCATTCCAATTTGACTTAGAGTTAAAACCAGGAGAAGAGAGGGAGTTTGCAATTTTTCTAGGAGTTGATAAAAATAATATTCAACTAATTAAAAAAGATTTCCCTACAACAGATGAGGTAAAAAAAGAGTTCACTATTGTTAAAGAAGATTGGCTAAAAAAGATAAATAAGGCTGAAATTGAACAACTTGATGATAGTATCTTTAAAAACTACTTAAAAACATTCTTCCCATATCAAATTTATCAACAGTCCGAAGGTTTAGTTAGAATACCTTTTAGAGGATATAGGGATGTAGCCCAGGACGCTATGAGTCTAAGTTATTACAACCCAAAGGGTGCTAAAGATATTATTCTTACAATGTGTACTAAACAGTTTGATAATGGTCGTTGTCTACGACAGTGGAATACTGGTGGTGGTTTTAATGATGAGAGAGATTTCAGAGATCTTGCATTTTGGTTACCTATAGCAGTTGAACGTTATATACAAAATACTGGGGATAAAGGGATTTTAGATATTAAAATGAAATACTTCCAGTCAGAAACTGAAGAGAGTGTCTACTCCCACTGTATAAAAGGAATTAATTACAGCCTACAAATTGGTGATCATGGCCTTGTAAAAATGGGAGTTGGGGACTGGAATGATGCTCTATCAGGCCTTGGCCTAGAAGGTGGAAGTGTTTGGCTAAATCAATTTGCCTACTACGCCCTTGAAAAATTAGAAATATTAGATAATTTAACAGTAGAAAACCATAATCTAAATATAAACTCTTTAAAAGATACCCTATACAAGGGAGTAATGGAGTATTGGACTGGCGAGTGGTTTGGAAGAGGAATTTCTGATAAAGGTGTAAAACTAGGACTTGAAGATAGGATTTTCCTTCTTCCCCAAGCATGGTTTACAATATCTGGAATGGGAAAACGAGATCCAGAAAAAGCGTCTATTGCCCTAGATAATATGGTTAAAAAACTTTCTACACCAAACGGATTAATGATCTGTGATCCAGGATGGGATGAACCTGATGAAACTGTTGGGAATTTATCAGCCCTAGCCCCAGGATTAGCAGAGAATTTTGCAGTATATAATCACGCCTCACTTTACGGTGTATACGCCCTTTTAATGGCTAACAAGAATAGTGAAGGTATGGATTTCTTAAAAAGAGCACTTCCTATGTATAAGGATTATACTCAAACACGTAGTGAACCATTTGTATTAGTAAACTACTACAATGGTGGATATTATAAAGATAAAGAAGGAAATGGAGGTATACCTTGGCTTACTGGAACAGTTTGTTGGTTAGCCCTTGGACTTTTTGATTTTATCATCCCCAAAAAACTAAAAATAGAAGAATAAACATAGAGAGGTCTAAATGAAAATATATATTAGTCATCCAGGTTATACAGTCTCCACAAGTAAAAAAGCTGTTTTAAAAACCACAAAAGAGTTCGCAACTAAGAGTTTTAATATAATTGATAGAGAAACAAATCAGGTTGCCTACACTGGATCTATCCAACGTGTTGGATATGTGGAAAAGTGGAAGGATTGGTATTTCTTTACATTAGACTTCTCTAATTTTAAAACCTTAGGTAGGTACTATATTGATATAGATGGATCTACCTCGGAGGTATTTAATATTGTTGAAACCATATTCGACTCTAACCTTCACAATGAGATATTATGTTATTTTAGATCCCATAGGTCTGTAGGAAAATGGGACAGACATGATAAAAATGCCTCCTTTATTGGGGAAAGAAGTGATACAAAGGATGTTAGTGGTGGCTGGTATGATGCCTCTGGGGATTACAGTAAATATTTAACACACCTAAGTTACGCAAACTTTATGAATCCTCAACAAATCCCAGCATCTGTTTGGCATATGTTAAAACTATCTGAAAATGCCAGAGAGAGTGGTTCAAACACTTTTAAATTCAATGCAAAAATTGTTGAAGAGGCTCTATTTGGTGCTGATTTTCTAGTTAGAATGTTTGATGAGAAGGGATTTTTCTACCAAGTAGTATTTGATAAATGGTCAAAGGACCCTAATCAGAGGGATATATGTTGTTATGAGACCCAAGCAGGGAATAAGTATGATAACTACCAAGCAGGATATAGACAGGGTGGTGGCGTAGCTATTGCTGCACTTGCAAAGGCAGCTGCCTTTGATGATAGTTATAGTGAATTTGATTCTGAGATATATTTAGATATTGCAGAGAGGGCTTTTGACCACTTAGAGTCAAATAACTTAAAATACTTAGATGATGGTAAAGAAAATATAATTGACGACTACTGTGCCCTACTTGCTGCAACAGAGCTATATAAAGCATCAAAAAAAGAAAAATTTAAAATAGCAGCTGATAAGAGAGCTAGATCACTAATGAGCAGACAGATGTCTGACAGTGTTGCTAATAACTGGTTTAGAGCTGATGATGGAAACCGACCCTTCTTCCACGGGGCTGAAGCTGGATTTCCTATAATAACTCTTATTGAGTATTTAGATATTACAGACCAAAAAGAGGTAGTTCTTGATGTAATTAAAAAATCATTAGAGTATGAATTAAATATAACCAAGGAAGTAAAGAACCCATTTGGATACGCTAGACAGTATACTAGAAATACTGAAGGTGTTCAAAAGAGTGCTTTTTTCCTACCCCATAAAAACGAGACAGGTTACTGGTGGCAGGGAGAGAATGCTAGGTTAGCATCATTAGCTGCCGCAGCGTATTTAGGTTCAAAACTATTTAATAAGGATACTGAGTTCTCTAATAGTTTAATAGAGTACGGTAATAACCAGATCCACTGGATTTTAGGATTAAACCCTTATGATATGTGTATGTTATATGGTAGAGGAAGAAATACTCCAGATTATCACGAATCATGGCCCAGTTATCCAGGGGGGATTTGTAACGGTATTACAAGTGGTTATTTAGATGAGGATGATATTGACTTTAGCCCAGAATCCGCAAATACTATGGATAATACATGGAGGTGGGGCGAGCAATGGATACCACACGCTAGTTGGTTTTTATATGCATCCTCGATTATAAAGTGATAAAAAAATACTATTTAGATAACAGAAAATATAACTTTGAAACAAGTATAAAAAAGATTGTTAAAATTGATGATAATTTATACGACATCGAACTAAAAGAGACATATTTCTACCCAGAGGGTGGAGGTCAACCTGCTGATAGGGGAACAATTGATTCCCTTGAAGTAGTTGATGTTCAAAAAAAGAGTGGTGGTGTAGTCCACCGTGTTAAGGGGGAGCCTAAAGGCCCTCTTGTTAACTGTATTATTGATAAAAATCATAGAGATCACTATATGGTACAGCATACAGGACAGCACTTAATCTCTGCAGTTTTAAAACATGAGTTAGATATAGATACACTATCTGTTCACTTAGGGAATTTATATACAACCATAGAGATAAATAGGTCTGATATTCTAGATAGTGAGATAGCAGTTTTAGAAGACAAAATTTATGATCTAATATCTCAAGGAAACAGAGTTATATACCATGAAACTGATGACGAGGGATTAAAGAACTTCAACATTAGAAGAGAATCAAAATATAAGGGTTATATTAGAATTGTAGAGATAGAGAACTTTGACTTTGTACCATGTGGAGGAGTCCACCTCTCCAATATACATGAAATTGGTTTAATAAAGATTGTTGGATATGATAAAATACGGAGTCATATTAGACTTAATGCTCTAATTGGTAAAAATGCATATATAGATTACAGGACAAAAGACAGAGTAACTAACATTCTTAATAAGGAGTTATCAACCCAAACAGAGGATATTCCTAACAGTATCAGCCAGCTTAAAAAAAATATTGATACATTAAAGCTAGATAAAAAAAATATAAGTGAACTCTATATAAAAAAACTAGAGACAGAGATTAAAAGCAGTAGAGAAACAGTATTTATATATAACAATATTCCAAAAGAGATAGTTCAAAAATTAGGTGTAAAACTGACAAATACCCTAACAAGACCTACCCTTCTAATAAATAAGCATGAAGGATTAAACTGGATTTTAATTGATTCTAAAAGTGAAGAAGTAAACTACTCTAATTTTAAAGAGAACTTAATGCCTCTAATAAATGGAAAAGGTGGAGGTAAAAAGAGTATATGGCAGGGTACAGGCGATCTAGATGGTATTGATACTTTTATAGATAAGTTCAAACTTTTGGCTTAAGAAGAACAAACTTAGTATCCCCATCTATGTTATAACTGATATCTTCGATATCAACCTTCTCTCCAACAATAATATTAACATCTCCATTTAACCATGAATCTTTTATTTGCTCCCAATTCTTATATATTTTAATCTGAGCATTGGGAAACACACTCTTTAATAGATCAGTTTTATCATGATTTATTAGTGCTATTTCCTCCTCTACACCTCTAAAGTAGCTTCTTAAATTTACTCCAACTGGAGTATTTTGTAAAAGAACCCCTAACTCTCTCTCTATAAAATCAACACTATTAGGTTTTGATATTATAGAACTACAAACCATATTTAAAACTGTTGTAATTAAGGAAACAATTGGAAACAATATAACTGATATAGAGATAATACTACTTGCAACAGTAGATAATGGTATTCCAAAGGGTTTTAATAGGGAATATAACATGGATATAATTAATAGATATCCAAAGTTTATTGATAAAAAACCAGCTAATATAGAAAAAAGTAGAATAAAACTCAAATTCCCTATGGATAACTCTATGTTGTAGATCTGCAGTATAAAGATTGTTGTTAAACTATAAAAAAAGCTGCTACCAAAATTTCCAAAGGTAAAGCCTAGAGGTAGAAATAAATTTGTACTCTCCTTATCAAACTTTAGCTTTTTGCTCATTACAGTGATTACAAAGGGTAGTTTTACAAGGGGAGAGGGTGTTGCTAAACTTAATAAAAGAGATTTAGTTGTGTAAATAAAGACATTAATAAATTTTTGATGGCTTTGACCCCAAATAATTATAAGCCCCAACAAACTTATAATAAGTCCTATAATATAAAAAATAAGAATATAGTTACTTGAGAGTTTTATAACATCTAATTGCAGATCTGAAAAGCTAGATGCTATTAAACAGAAAACTCCCAATGGTGTAAAAAAGCTAATCCAGTTTATTACAATTAGTAAGCCAGAGGATATTCCATCTATAAAGTTAAATACAGTCTCACTTTTTTTAAAATTTATAGCCCCAACAGAAGCACCTAAGAGTAGAGAAAAAATCGATATAACAAATAGATTACTCTTTAATATTGATAAAAAAATATTACTCGAGATAAGACTTTCTGCCTGCTTTTTTAGTGATAGTGGCTCAAAACTCGTAACCCTACTAGAACTAAAAAAACTATTAGAAATACCTAAACCAGGTTTTCCAACTACCCCAGTTATTATACCTAAAACTGAACTTATAATTGTAAATAGCATAATAAATAATAGTATCTTAAAAATGTGAGACTTAAATTTAGGAAATCTAGCAAGGGATGCTGAACTTGAAATTACTGATGTAATAAATAAGGGTAGTGAAAATAGAGTAATTATTTTGATAAAAAGCTCACCATAAACAAATAATTTACTAGAAAACAGAGGATAATTTACACCAAAAAATAGACCTGCAACTAAGCTAACTAGTATTGTTATAGGGTTATAGAACACTCTTGTTATATTTCCGTCCATTCTCATATATAATCTCCTTTTAATTACTATAATTATAGTGCTCATTATGGCTCATTTCACTATTTTTTTTATTTGCTCCCTTTAGACAACTCCATTGACTTATACCCTTAAGAATATTATGTTTTTATAATGGAAAATGTATTAAATGCTATCATAAATAACGGCCTAGAACGGGAACTTATCTGTGGAGTTTGGGGCCTTGAAAAAGAGAATATAAGAGTTGATAGCAATGGAAAATTAGCACTAACACAACACCCATTAGGGTTGGGAAATAAGATAGAACATCCATATATAACAACAGATTTTTCTGAGAGCCAGGTTGAAGTTATAACTCCTCCCTGTAAATCTATGGATGAAGCCTATTTTATGCTTGAAAATTTACACGATATTGTAACTGAAAACCTAGAAAAAGATGAGTACCTTTGGCCTAGTAGTATGCCACCTATAATACCTAAAGATGAGGATATTCCTATTGCAAACTACGGTAATTCTAGTGAAGCAAAAGATAAAATGGAGTATAGGAACTATATAGCTAAAAAATATGGCAAACATAAACAGCTAATAAGTGGAATCCACTACAACTTCTCTTTTAACGAAGATTTTCTTAAGAAACTTCATGTTTTAAGTAGTGTTAATGAGTCTTTTTATGATTTTAAAAATGGAATATACCTTACAGCAGCACGTAATTTATTAAAACATCAATGGCTTTTAACATATCTTTTAGGGGCAAATGTAGCAACTCACTCATCATATAAACACTGTTGTAATAAGGATAGAGAAAATATTAAGGAAGAGGTTCTATTTAAAGGTGCGTGTTCATACAGAAATAGTCTCTGTGGTTATAGAAACAAAGAGGATTTTAGGGTCTCCTTTGATACTTTAGAAGAGAATATTAGAGACTTAAAAAACCTAATATCCCAGGGGCACCTACGGGGAGTTAAAGAGTATTATAGCCCTGTAAGGTTAAAGAACAGTAAGGATACTGATACTTTTGAAGCTCTAGAAAGGGATGGGATTGAGTATATAGAGTTAAGAATGATTGATTTAAACCCTCTATCTAAGGTGGGTATTTTTAGGGAAGATCTATCCCTTGTTCACCTCTTTATACTTTCTAGTCTGCTCTACCCATGTAGTAGTTATAACCATAAAGAACAGAAAAAAGCGATGGAAAATCAGAATGAAGTTAGTTTTAATGGTCATAATCTGTCTAAAGAGTTAAGGGATGAGGGGTTATTCTTTTTTGATAGAATGGAGAAAGTCTTAGATAAACTCTCTATCGATTGTGGTTACTATAATGATATTATTAGGGCTGCGAAGAGAAAACTATCCCATAAAGAGGAGTTATACTCTTATAAGGTTTATAATCTTGTTTTAAATGAAGGTTATATAAATCACCATCTCTCAATCTCTAAAGAGAATAAAAAGATAAGTCTAAATGAGAGTTACTCTTTAAAGGGGTACGAAGACCTTGAACTATCAACTCAGATACTACTAAAAGAGGCGCTATTAAAGGGGCTTAGGGTTGAAGTATTAGATAAGAGAGAGAATTTTATATCAATTAGCAATAAAAGAAAGATAGAGTATATTAAGCAAGCTACTAAAACATCACTAGACAGTTACTCTACTGCCTTAATAATGGAAAATAAAGCGATTACTAAAAAAGTACTACTTAAAAGTGGTATATCTGTTCCAAACGGTGGTATATATACAGGTATAGATAGAGCATTAATGGATTTTAATAAGTATTTAAAGAGTAAAATTGTAATTAAACCAAACAATACAAACTTCGGAATAGGTATAACCATATTAGAAGCAAACTTCTCAATAGAGCAGTACCAAGAGGGTCTAGAGTTGGCCTTTAATAATGATGATACAATTCTAATTGAAGAGTTTTTTAAAGGAAATGAGTATAGGTTCACAATAATCGATGGAAAAGTTGCAGGAATACTTCAAAGGGTCCCAGCCAATGTAGTTGGAGATGGGAAGTCAAATATTTTAGAACTTATAGAGATTAAAAATAGAAACCCACTTAGAGGAAGAGGATATAAAAAACCCCTAGAGCAGTTAAAAGTTGGAAGTGAAGAGTTATTCTATTTAAAGAGTAAAAATTTAACCCCTAATTACATACCCCAAAAGGATGAAATAGTTTTTTTAAGGGAGAATTCCAACATTAGTACAGGTGGTGATAGTCTAGATTTTACAGATTTAATTGATACTAGTTACAAGGATGAAGCAGAGAGGGCGGCCAAGGCGGTTGGAGCAAATATAACAGGTGTAGATATGATGATTGAAAATATACAAAACAGAAGATCAGATACAAATGCAACTATAATTGAACTAAACTTTAACCCTGCAATCCATATACACTGTTACCCTTTTAAAGGAAAAAATAGACGGTTAGGACTGCAGGTATTAAATGCCCTTGGCTTCTAAACTATATTAAGCTCTTAAAATATTTATAAAACGTATCATTATTTGTTACCTCTGGGTGAAAAGAGGTAACAAATATATTTTTAGACCTTACTGCGATAGGTTCTCCATTATAAATTGATAAAACTTCAATACTACTTCCTAGTTCTACAATTTTAGGCGCTCTAATAAACCTTACTTTAGACTTATTATTAAAAAAATCTATTTCAGTTTCAAAACTATCAACCTGGGAGCCATAACCATTTCTATCCACAACAATATCAATTAAACCTAGGGGAGAAAAACTATTACAGAGTATCTTTTTTGAGAGAAGAATTAACCCTGCACAAGTTCCCCATATTTTTAGACCACGGTTAGAGGCTTCTACTAATGCTCTATCTAACCCTTTAATTTTAAGAAGTCTAATTAAAGTTGTACTCTCTCCACCAGGAATTATTAATGCATCAATTTTATTTAAATCCGATGGATGTTTTACCAAAATAGTTTTATCACAATTTGATAAAACTATATTACAGTGCTCTTCTACTGAACCCTGAAGAGCTAAGACACCTATAACCAACTACCAGCCCCTTACTGAGAACTCAGTTTCTACCTGGGATGCAACGACAGACTCCATACACTCCCCAAGCCCTTGGGAAACTTTAGCCAATAAATGGATATCATCATAGTATGCCACAGCCTCTACAATAGCCTTAGCCCTCTTAGCCGGATTAGAAGATTTGAAAATTCCTGATCCAACAAAAACTCCATCGCACCCTAACTGCATCATTAGAGCAGCATCTGCAGGTGTAGCAATTCCTCCTGCTGCAAAATTTATTACAGGTAAACCACCTAATGCTTTTACCTCTTTTACCAGTTCGAAAGGAGCTTTTAGATCTCTAGCTATTGTCATTAACTCCTCATCTGAAGCTAATTGAACTCTTTTAATATTTTTTGTCATCTCTCTCATATGTCTTACAGCTTCAACAACATCCCCTGTTCCCGCTTCACCCTTTGTTCTAATCATAGAAGCCCCTTCTCCTATTCGTCTTAAAGCTTCTCCTAGATCCCTAGCCCCACAAACAAATGGAACCTTATATTTTGTTTTATCAATGTGATAATCCTCATCTGCATAGGTTAAAACTTCACTCTCATCTATAAAATCAACTTCTAAAGCCTCTAAAATTTGTGCTTCAACAAAGTGTCCAATCCTAACTTTAGCCATTACTGGAATAGATACTGCATCTTGTATCTCTTTAATCATTTTAGGGTCAGACATTCTAGAGACTCCCCCATCCTTTCTTATATCAGATGGAACTCTCTCTAGTGCCATAACAGCTACAGCCCCTGCTGCTTCTGCAATTCTAGCTTGTTCAGGATTAATTACATCCATAATAACTCCACCTTTAAGCATTTTAGCTAGGTCTCTATTTATCTCAACTCTACTCTTCATATATACTCCTACAAAACCTTAATTGTACCCATACAATACTATAAATAAATCTATAATTACGGTACAATTAAACTCTTTATTTGCTTAAATCTACAATCTACCTTAAAATGTGTCAATACAATTAAGTAAAAGTAGATCATATTGTAAATAATTCCATATCAAAGTATTATTGTATCGAAACAATCAGAGGGACTTATGGATTTAAAAGATATAAAGCTAGAAAAAAATGGAGAACACCTTTATATTCAACTTTTTAATGAGTTAAAAAAACTTATTACTAACCAGACTATTAAAGATAAAACAAAACTACCTCCTATAAGAGATTTTGCAACCAGCTTAAACGTAAATAGCGTAACAATTATTAATGCGTATAAGTTATTAGAAAAAGATGGTCTTATATATAAAAAAGTGGGTAGTGGCTCTTTTGTTAGTTATAATAAGAACTCTATAGATATAGGGTATATGGATTTTAGTGGAAAAGATTCAAATATAGACTCTTTTCCGTTAAAAGAGATTTCAGGATCGATTGTAAAAATCCTTGAAGATGATGGAGTTAACGCATTTAAATATGAAGATCCAGATGGTTATTTACCTCTAAAAGAGGCCTTAGCCAACTATTTTAAATTTTACAACATAACAACAAGGGCAGAGCTAATACAAATTGTTTCAGGAGGGCAACAGGCAATAGACATAGTATCCAAAGCCCTTTTAGATTTTGGAGACACTGTTATAACTGAGCAACCAACATATCATGGAGCAGTAAAAAGTTTCTTAAGTAGAGAGGCTAGGATAATAAGTATAGATATACAAAAAAATGGTTTAGATATTGATGCTTTAATTTCAAAAATTGAAGTTAGAAAACCTAGCTTTATATATATAATGCCTTACAATCAAAAGCCTACCGGAGTAACATATAGCTATGAAAATAGAGTACAACTTTTAGAAATTGCTCATAAATATGGATTTTACATTTTAGAAGATGATTTAGGCAGTGAGTTAGAGTTTGATTTAAATAATAGAAGCTTAAAAAGCCTAGATAAGTATGACCGAGTAATATACATAAAAAGCTTTACCCCCCTATTTATGCCAGGGCTTCGACTAGGGTGTATTATCCCCCCGGAGAAGATTTTTAATAAATTTTTAAACATTAAAACTAGTACAGATATATCCACTCCTGGGCTAATTCAAAGGGCTTTTACAAACTATCTAAATAATAATAACTGGAATGAGTATTATAAAACTTTATCAATTAATATACGAAGTAAAAGCTTATTAATTAAAGATATACTTATGTCAGATTTTAAAGATTTAATATCCTTTGATAGTGAGTTAAATTCACCCCATTTCTGGATAAAACTTTTAAAAGGAGATAGTAGAAGATTAAGAGATATATGTATAATATATGGTATTGATATAACTCCAGGGGAAACTATAGGTGTTGACTACTCAAACTACTTTTTACTAAATACAAAAAGTATACCTAAAGAGAATATAGAGCCAGGTTTAATTATATTGAAAAAAGCTATAAATTTACTCTATTTAGAATATTAAACACTTTTAGAGCTAAGTATAAACTGATTATTTGAAAATATATCTAAAAGCTTTTTACAAAATGTATCACCCTGACTACTAGAGTGGTATTTGTCAGTTACATCGATATATACACCATCATCTATCTGTCTTGATGTTATATATATTATATCACTTCCACTATCAATCTGTTTAGATACCATATATAGAGTACTTAGAAGAGTTGAAATTTTATCTTCCTTTGAAATTGAAACAATATCAATATTAAAATAACAACCACCACCATACTGCTTGTAAATAGCTAAACAGGTAATAGCACCAGATACAAAATCCTTATATTTTAAGTTTAAATTACTTTGATTAAAAACATAGGTTAATAGACGAGTATCTACAACAAAGAGATACTCTATAACATCTGTAGTATTATAAAAATACTTTCTTAGCTGCTCAATCTTATCAATAACATTAAATTCAGACTCATCTAAACAGCTACTAACAGCAAGCTCAACTCTCTCTATTCTATCAATAGATTTATTAATATAAAAAATTGTAAAAAAATAAAGAGGGGTTATTAAGATATAAATATTAAAATAGGATGATAAAGCTATACCAAACTTTATATATAGCCCCAGAGTGATAGTAGATAATAGTATTATACATCTTCTTTCAGTAATTAACATTTATGTTCCATTTTTTTAAATTTATTTTAATTATATTAGTTTTGAGCTATATCACAAGGATTTTTTTTTAAATGTTCAAAATCAATATCGTAGATCAAGGAAATATATCTATCTATTACCTCAAAATCAATATCATTATTAATAAAATCCTTAGCGAGGGTGTTTAAATCCTCAATTTGTTTTTTACTAAGTATTGGTATGGGTAGGGATTCAATATCACTACGAAGTATTTTTATAGCGTTAAACTTTTTTCTAAAAATAAATTTAAATAGGGATGAGTTTAAGATAACACCAATAACCTTTATAGGAATGTCCTCTATTTTCGGAATCATTATATTTGCGCTATTTAGTGTAAGGTGTTTATTATTATCATAAGCAAAAACCAGTTCCTTATTAATAAATTTATATACTAATTTCTCTTTAGCCCTATATAGATCAATAGGAGCACACTGCTGATATAACTGGGGATTAAAATTGATATAACTAGTAGGGGGTAATAGTGTCATACAGGATAGATCCTTTCCCTTATATATAGGTTCCATACCATCCTTATAAATAGATGATAAGTGTTTTGAATTATTTCCAGTAACAATACCTAAAGCCCATTTAGCCCTACCCTTTAAAGTTAAATGGGGATAAGAATAAACTTTATCAATTAATTCTTGATCATTATTATCACAATATATATCAATAATATTGTTTGTATTGCTTAAAAATCTACTTCCTTCCACCTGGTATGTGTCCATATCCGTTTTAATTGTTGTAATTGATCCTTTACTTCTAAAATTAATCGACCCATCTAACCTAATAACCGATGAGAATACATTTTTAAAAAGTCGGCCACAACTCTCTATATAGTCAAGGCAGGAGTTATTTAAAAGATAGGATCTAATATCTTTATGGTTTTTAACATAGAGAATGGATTCTGGAAGTACAAAAGAGTATTTTCCCCCTATCTCTAGATGGTTTATTGCAAAGTGTATAAAGTATGAAAAACTCTCCTTAGATTGTATACTAACATACTTCTCCTTTAAAAGTTCTAAGTCAATTTTACTAAATTTTGCACCCCAGGGAGGATTGGTTGCTATAAAGGAGAAGTTTTTCTCCTTAAAATCTAAAAGAGAGTTCATATGATAGATGTTTGGTTTAAAATCCCTATCCTTATAGTAGAGAAGTAGATTAATTCTAGTTATATTTACAGCATTTTCATCTATATCAGCCCCCCATATTCTACTGGGATCACCTATTTTTTTTGCCATTAAAAGTAAAAACTGCCCTGTACCACAACAGGGATCCAAAACCTTTCCAATTAGTAAATTATCATCAACAATCTGTTCTACAAGTGATGTGGGAGTATAGTAGGAGCCTAATTGGGACTTCTCCCCCTCATGCATTATTGACTGATAGATAATACCTAGAAAGTCAATCTCCTTAGGTAGAGGAGCTTCTAATAAAAATTTACAAAACCTATTATCTTCTTTAATCTCCCCATTACTAATAGTAGAAAACCATGATTTTAGCTCAAAATAGACACTCTCTCTTTTAAAGTAGGACTTATCCTCAAACTTAATAGCTTTATATAGGGTGCTCTTTTCTATATCCCCACTATTAATAAGTGCATTTATTGATAAAAGGAAAAGAGCTTGGGAAGGCTTAATATTATACTCTAAAATAAAATGAATAATATCCTCTATTAATACTAGGGAGTTCTGATTATTTACATACTCTAATGGGATAAAATGTGTTCTAGAACTGCTTTTATTCGCCCTAGAGTCTAGTCTTTTTATCTCTCCAGTACGAATTTTATCTTTTAAATCCTCAACTTCCACATTTGAGTACAGGTTATTATGTATAGCCTTAATGTATCCATGCCGTTCCCAATTTTTTAAACTAGCAACAGAGATACCTAATATAGAAGCTGCTTCATTTTTAGTAAGTAAATTCATATCTGTATAATAAATAGTTTATCCCTTGGTTACAAGGTTAATTTTATTCTATAAATATCTTGAAACTTATTAAGTTATAAGGTTTATTATAATAATGAAAAGAATATATATAGTTTTATTTGTTTTAATTTCAACTTTTACCTTTGCCCAAGAAGATAGAACATCCTTTGTTATATCTGGTGGGACACAGTATTTAGATAACTTTTTTGTAGATTTTGGTTTTTCTATTATTAAACCATTAGCTGGAAATAAAGAGTTAGATATAAAGGTATCTTTAGATCTAAGAACTGAGAATGATGGTGAGAGTGTTAAACCTGAGTTTAATATCCCTGTTTATTTTGATATAAATTTTTTATTCCCAATAGGTGAAAAGCTTACTTATTTAGTTGGAACTGGTATCACTCCTACACTAAGACCTCTAGGTGATGAAAGTATCTTTTTAATTGGACCAAATGCAAAAATGGGCTTTAGATATAAGATCCATCCATCAATGAGCCTACTACTTGAAGCAACACAATCCCTATTAATAGGTCCACCAAACTGGATGTATTCAGCTACCCAGATAATTTTTGGAATTAACTTCTTTATTTAAATTAACAATAAAGCTTAACCATATAAGGTGGATAAAGATTGATATACGACCCTATATGGTTAATAATGAAATTGTTGGTATAATATGGAATTATCAAAAAAAAAATAAGAAAGATATACTACCTATCAGGTTCTCTAATATTAATAATAATAGTTATTGCAATATCTGTTCCATTTAATTTCCTTTTAAACATAGAGTATAATAAAAAGATATCCCAACTTTCAGATAGCATATTAAAACAGAAACATGATTTTTTAACCGAGTTAGTAAATGAAAAGATATCTGATATTGATTATATATCTACATTAACCAAAGATGAACTTGAAATCTTCTCTAATACCGCAATATTCCAAATCCAGACAATATTAGACAACTATAAAAAGCCTGAAGAGATTAGGTTAACTATTAATCGCTTTTTACAAAGTGCAAACCTAAGCTCTATTTCTTATAATATTACATATAATGGTAGAATTATATCCAACGTTATTGACCCATCTAAGCCAACTTTGTTAAGTAAAAAAGTGAGCTATAGAGATAGTGGAAGTATAGAGATAATTATTTACGCAGAAGATTATAACTCAATTGTAAAAAAAAGAGTTATAAAGTCTATTAGAAACTCTAAACTCTCAGATAACGGATATTTTTGGATAAATGAAATAATTGATTTTGATGGGGGTGATAACTATGCAATTAGATTAGTACACCCTAATCTTATAGAGACCGAAGGGAATTATCTTTCAACTAACTTTAAAGATAATCATGGGAATCAACCCTATTTAACTGAACTTAATGGAATAAAGAGTGATGGTTACGTCTTATTTGATTACTATTTTAAAAAGCTGAACAGCTCTAAAGTCTCCCATAAACTATCCTATTCAAAGCTTTATAAACCATTTAACTGGGTTGTTGCAACTGGGATATACTTAGATGATGTTGATGAATTTATATCAAACGAAAAAAATATAATGGAGACTTCATTAAGAAGAATAAGAGTAGCCTCGGTTTTTGCCATTCTTATAGCCATACTTATATGCGGTATTATAGTTTGGTTTTTTGAAAAAGTTATTAGTACTATGATTAAAGAATTTAACCTAGATATTAATAAAGCCTATAAAAAGTTAGAAGTGATAGCTTATAAAGATACCCTATCTGGCCTATTAAACCGTAGATCAATGGCCCATCATATGGATGAGGAGTTATCTAGGGCTTCAAGAAATAATACCTATTTTGGAATCATTATGCTGGATATAGACCACTTTAAAAATATTAATGATACATATGGCCATGATATTGGTGATATTGTAATACAAAAAGTTTCCCAAGTTTTAAAAAATACATGTAGAAGTGAAGATAAGCTAAGTAGATGGGGAGGTGAAGAATTTTTAATATTAGCAATTTCCCCTAACATAGAGAACTTAATATCCATGGCAGAGAAGATTCGAGTGGCTATTTCTGAATTAAAGATACCAGTAAACAAGGAAGAGATAAGCGTTTCAGCTACATTTGGATTATCTTATTATAATGGTAATAAAAATATAAAAGAACTTATAAAAGAGGCTGATGATAACCTATATATCGGTAAAAAGAGTGGCCGTAACCGAGTTGTTTCTTAAAAGAGTATTTAATATGTAACATAATTCCTGTAAGATTAGAAATATTTTTTTAAGGACACTAAATGAATTCCATACTTTCAATTCTACCTATAACACTACTTTTCTTGTTAGGACTACTTATTAAGAAAAAAGGGATATTAAAGCAATCGACAATTAAGGACTTAAAACTTATAGTGGCTGATTTTGCACTTCCAGCCCTGGTTTTTAAGGCTTATTTAGATGTTATAATTGATTCAGGTAATATTGTCATTGTATTAATAATGTTTACTATCCCACTAATTATGGGATTAATTGGTAAACTTCTATACTATCCTTTAAAAATAAACAGTAGTTATTTCCCCTACCTATTAACAGGATTTGAAACAGGAATGTTAGGTTATGCCATATTTATTGCTTTTTTTGGTACTGATCAATTAAGTAGCCTGGCAATAGTGGATCTAGGCCAGGGTCTATTTGTATTTTTTGTATTGCTTCCATCCCTAAAAAAGATGATTGTAGGTAAACAATCTTTAAAAGAGACTACAATCTCATTTATAAAATCACCTGTAATAATCGCAATATTAGGAGGACTAACATTAGGTAGCTTAGGTTTTAATCTAGAGAGTAACCCACTTCTTACCTCTTTTTCAGGGTTCTTAGATATTGTAGGAAGCTTAACAATGCCTTTAATAATGATTAGTCTTGGATACGAGATTGAGTTTAAAAAAGATGGTTTTATTAAAGCCTTTAAAACTATCCTTATCAGGAAGACAATACTTATATTAATTGCAATCCTATTTAACAAGTACATAATAATTGGCCTATTAAAACTCCCAGAGATATATACATCCGCAGCTTTTATAGTTTTTCTAATGCCACCACCCTTTGTAATTTCTATATTTATGGACCAAGATGATAAAGACAACCTAGGGTATGTTACAAATACCCTTTCAATAAGCATAATAGTCTCAATTGTGTTATTACTGTTTATTCTCTCCTAGTTTTTTTTGACTTCCACCTTAATAACCTCATCCCATTAAATACAACTATTAAGCTAGCACCCATGTCTGCAAAAACAGCCATCCACATGGTTCCAAATCCAAGTATTGTTAATAGTAGGAATATCATCTTTATACCTAACGCAATAACAATATTCTGAACTAAAATCTCTCTAGTTTTTTTAGAGAGTAGGATAAGTTGGGGAACTTTTCTAATATCATCATCCATGATAATTATATCTGCAGTTTCAATTGCAATATCTGTTCCAATACCTCCCATGGCAATACCAATATGAGCATTTGCCAAGGCAGGGGCATCATTTATTCCATCACCAGTCATTGCCACCACAGAGTTTGTTTGTTTTAACTCATTAATAATGGAAGTTTTATCCTCTGGTAGAAGACCACCTTTATAATCATCTACACCAGCTTGTAGACCAATATATCTAACAGTTCTTAAATTATCACCAGATAAAATTGTAGATTTGATACCTAACTTATGTAGGTATGATATAGCCTCCCTACTACTCTCCTTAATTGTATCTGAAACTCCAAATATAGCTAAAGCCTCTATATCATTAAAAAGAATTGTAACAGTTTTACCTTCCTCTTCTAACTTATTAACAGTTTCTTCTAACCGAGCATTAGATTTACCATATTTTTCGATAAATCTTTGATTACCAAGATAATAAGTTTTGCCATTAATAACTCCATGAACACCCATCCCTGGTGTAGCACTAAACTCTGAAACCTCCCCTTCTATCTCTTTAAAATCCTTAGTATACCCTCTAGTTATTGCCTGGGATATAGGGTGGTTAGAGCTTCTTGCTAGTAGAATACCAATATCTAAGATATTTTCTTCTCTACCAATTACTATTTGATCTACTAGTGCTGTATCACCCTTTGTTATTGTTCCTGTTTTATCAAGGGCTATATAGTCTATTTTAGCTGCCTGCTCAAGATAGACTCCCCCTTTAACAATTACTCCTAAACGGGAAGCCATTGCTAAACCACTTACAATGGTAACAGGTGTAGATACAACAAGGGCACAGGGACAACCAATAATTAATAGAACAAGGGCTCTATATATCCAAACTAACCATGGTTCAGCAAGTATAATAGGTGGTAGAATAGCTATTAGTAGTGATATACCCATTATTATTGGGGTATAATATTTGGCAAATTTATCAACAAACCTCTGGGTTACAGAACGGTGACTCTGAGCCTCTTCTACTAACTGAATTATTCTAGATAGTGTTGAGTGGGACTTATCTGCAGTAACCTCTATATCAATTTCACTATTCTTATTTATTGTTCCTGCAAAAACCTCTGCCCCTATTAACTTCTCAACAGGTGTACTCTCACCAGTTATTGCAGACTGGTCAATATAACTACTTCCCCTACATACTAAACCATCATGGGAGATTAACTCTCCAGGTCTAACCCGTATAACCTGTCCAACTTCCACAACTGTAGAATCGACCTCTAGTAGTACCCCATCTGCCTGTATAACAACTGTTTTATTTGGGCTTAGGTTCATTAAACTAGATATTGCATTCCGGGCTTTATCTAGGGATAAACCTTCTATCTTTTCTGAAATTGTAAATAAAACCATAACCATGGCTGCTTCGGGCCAAACTCCAATAATAAGAGCGCCAGTAACTGCAATACTCATTAATGCGTTTATATTAAGATTACCACTTGTTATAGCTAACAAACCTTTTTTATATGTGGTTACCCCACTAATAATCACTGCACCAAGGGCTAATAGAGCTGGAAGATAGGGGTGGAATAGTTCAAGAATTTCTGAAACCTCCGAGAGTATAGCCAGTAAAAGGGCAAATATTATTGGGCCCCAACTCCTATAGATAGACTGTTTTTTCTTTTCAATAATATCATCATCTAGATCTATGGCATCAAAACCTAACTCATTTATAGAGTATTTTAAAATCCCTATATCATCTAAACTGTGCTCTACAGTTAAAACCCTCTTAATAAGGTTAAATCCCAAGGATTCAACGCCATCAAGCTTCTCTAGTTTATTACGTATCATAGCCTCTTCAGTTGGGCAATCCATCTCTTGGATACTGTATCTTTTAATCTTATTCATTATTCTCCATCCTTATTGATTAATATCAACCCTGTAGTTACTATAGGGTCAAGGATGTTTAAATGAAAATTGGAGAATTATCAGATCAGACTGGTTTAACTGTTGAAACTATACGTTATTATGAAAAAAAATCCCTACTGCCAGAGCCTAATAGGACTGCTAGTAACTATCGTGATTACTCAAAAATTCATCTAGAGAGACTACTTTTTATTAAAAACTGTCGTAGCCTTGATATGAGCCATGAAGAGATAAAGGCTCTACTACTGTTTCAAGATAGAAAAGAGGATGACTGTACATGTGTTAATATTATAATTGAGGAACATTTAGAACATGTTACCCAGCGTATGGAGCAACTAAAGAGTTTACAAAAACAACTTATAAATCTAAAGAAACAGTGCAAGGGAGGTTTATCCCAAGATGATTGTGGCATTATTAAAGAGTTATCTAATAAAAAAAGATACAAAAAAAGTAGACATAATCATATCTCTTTAGATAATAAGATTCATAAAAAATAGTTACTCGATTACATTATTTTAAAAACTTCTTTTTTAAGTATTCAGACTTCTCATAAGTAGTTTTTAAAGATTTAGCAGATGGGCTTCTAAGTCCCATCTTAATTATATTCCTGTTTTTAAGATTATCCTGTAAATCATTTTTTTCAATAAATTGATCAATGAAACTCTCTAACTCTTGGATATTCACAACTCCTCCATATATTTATAGTACTAAGTATTATAATAGACATAATTCTATATAATTTCAAGGAACTGTTGTTTAATTAGGTATTTATAATTAGTACACTAACTATAAATACCTGTTTATCAATTAAAATTTAAATTTTGATAACTCTACTTATAAAATGTCATTACTCTGTTTTAAATCTTTGAATCTCAGACTCTAAATCTGTAGTATTATTAGAAAGATCTAATGCAAGTTTTTTAATGGTTTCTGAGCCATTAGCAATACTTGAGCTGTCTCCAGAAATAGCAGTAACCTTATCTAAAACACTTTGGGATATATCTTTTATCAGTTTTATTGCTAGGCTCATATCAATAGCGCCTTGCTTCATATCTACAGCTCCATCCCTTACTTTAGTACTTACATCTTGAAGAATATACATAGCTTCAATTATCTGCTCTCCACCATTTGATAACTCTTCTGTAGCAAGGTTAATTTCAGATAGTGCTTCAGAAACAGATTTAACCTCGGAGTTAATCTCTAAAAAGGCACTGTTTGTTTCACTACTAGCACTTGTGGCTTGATTAACTTGGGCCCTTATATTTTCAAGAACCTTTGTAATTGAAGAAGCATTACTTCCAGTGGATTCTGAGAGTTTCCTTATTTCATCTGCAACAACAGCGAATCCCTTTCCCTCATCACCTGCATGGGCAGCTTCTATTGCAGCATTCATCGATAGCAAACTTGTTTGAGAAGCAATATCGTTTATTATTGTTACCATATTAGATATTTCACTTACACTATCGTGGATATCATTAACCAAGGAGTTCATTAGAGTTACTTTCTCTCCACCTACCCTAGTTGTTTCGACAAGTCTAAGTGTAGATTCATACTTGTTAGTTGTTATTCCTGATACATTTTTTAAAGATGCAACCATTTCATTAACAGAGGCTGTAGACTCTTCAACAGCGCTAACCTGGTTCTCAACTTCCCGATCTAACTCCTCTAAGCTATTCTCTATTTTTTTCTCAATTGTTAAGCTATTAGTAACTTCATTATCAAGCTTAAATATCTCGTTAGTAATATTCTCAACATTAACAGATATTTTAAGGCTGGTCTCTGCAGACTCCTTAGCCTCATCATTTAGAATATTTTTTATTTTCTGGGTTTCTGCTGATCTTAGTTTTATATTACCAACAATCTGCCTTAAGCTAGAAACAAACTCATTTATACCACTAGCTAACTCCCCAACTTCATCATCACTTTTAATTGAAATTTTTTGAGTTAAATCCCCTTCCCCTTCAGAGAGAATTAAAATCTTTTTATTTAAGGATTTTAAAGGTGAGCTTGCCATCTTTGTTAATAGAGAGATAATTACTATTGAAAGTATTAAACCTACTAACACAGATGTTATAATTAATATTCTATCCATATTTTTAACTGGTGTCATATATGGATCAACATAAACTGATGCACAATAAATATTATTCCCAGCCTTTGCATATGACATAAACTTATTTTCATTATTAAAATTGTAGTAGAAGTTACCTCTATCACCCTCAAGTAGTTTTTTGCCCCAATCGTAATCTTCACTAACATTTACTCCAATAAAGTCTCTATTTTTATGTTTTAAAGTAACTCCACTATTATCAATAATAAAGGTTGATCCACCATACTCATCAACTTGAAAAGTATCAATTAAGTTTTGAAGATCAACTCTTTTTAAAACCTCTTGAACTACATGGGCACTCATACCTATCTGCACTATTCCAGGTTTATCTACTCTTGAAACTCCAATATACTGGAAAAGAAGATTATCTGTTCCTCTTAATTGGGGCTCCTGGGCTAATGTATATTTATTATCATTTAAGATTTTAATAAATGGTTTTGTTTGATCAGTGGTATTAAAGTCAAAACCAAAAAATCCTGGAACTGACCCCCACATTAAAACACCATTTTCGTCTGTTACATGGATCTCATCAACTCCAATATTCTCTGCAATTTTAGCGTACTCTTCTGTCGAAATATTTTCAGCATTATCACCAAGGTAGATAGCTAGTAACTGGGCTATTTGTATATAGTTATCAGCCATAGCCCTAGAAATTACTTCCACCTGGTTATTTCGATCAAGAGACTGACTTATTAACACTTCTAATGAAAATTTTGTGCTTGTAATAAGATCCTCTGTGAGGATTTTTTTAGTTGTATTGTGTGCTATAAATGACACTGTAAATAACCCTAAAAAGAGAATAAATAGCGATGGTAATAATATCTTAGATGATAAAGAAAACTTCATATATACTCCTTAATGTATAAACCTAAATATTAATATATTTCAAAAGGCTAATATATATTTAATACATTACATAGTAAAGAACACGAATTAGCTATTTCTAAATTTTAAGACTAAAAAAAAATATTTGCAAACTTTTTACTGCCATACCTGTTTTTCTGATAAAATAGGGGACTTATTATCTATAGCTTTATGCATTAATATAGATATATATGAGTCTTGTAAAGCCTCCTTTAAAGGATAGAACTCAACTCCAGTATCTATATATCTCTTCATTCCCATTAATATATCAAGAACTAACTTTTGGTCAGTATTAATATAATCATCTAATTCATACGGGATATATTTAGTTTTTACTATATTATTTTTATTAAGATATGTAATTATATTGTTATTAATCTCCCCTCTAACACCCTGTACGACTATGTTTTTACTTATAATATCAGAAAAATACTGTACGCCTGAGAAGTTGTATAAAACACTCTTTCCATTTTTAAACTCTATTGTTATTATATTTCGCTTAAATTCCCCTATACTTCCATCTAGAATTTTACCATCTCTAGAGTCTGTTGTAGTTACTTTCGAATTAATACTACGACCAAAAATTGTAAACTCTTCATCTGTTACTCCTAGAGCTTGGCGAAAAATACTAGCGGCATGGTGATCGTGGATTGATGATATAGAGATAAATTGTGTTTCCCCAATTATACCTGATTTAATATTATGTAAAATCTCCTTATAATAAGGATATAGAAAATACTGTTCTGCTACTTGTAACTTAGACCCGGAACCAGTTCTAAGAGACCACAAACTTGTAAGATCCTTTACTCTTACAGCCCCAGGAGTCTCTACTAAAACCGGTATACCTAACCCTAGATACTCTTTAGTTACAAAAAAAAGATCACTTTTACTTACGGCTACTACAATAAAGTCAGGTTTACTATTAATTAGCTCTTCCTTTAGAGTAGTTACTGTTATATCAAACTCTTGTTTAAAAAGTTTAGCCTTACCTCGGCTTCTAAATAACATAGATGTTAACTCTAATAGTTCAGGATTTTGCTTTACGGATCTTATATAAAACTTTGATCTCCAGCCAGAACCAACAATTGCAAATTTAATTTTATCCATATTCCAACTTTCCCCTTGTTGATATAACTTCAAATAGTTTATGTTTTAAAACTATACATAAAATATCTATTTAAGCTAACCATTATCCCTATGGATATAGATAAATAGGGATACCTAAAGGAGTATAATTAATAATATATAATAAATTACTGTTATTTATAGTCTAAGTAGAGGGGATATTCACAGTAGGAACACCATGGATTTGATATAAAAAATATTATTTTTTTTATTTAAAATCCTTAGCTCTCTTTACGCTAATGAGTTTACCCTCTACCCTACTCTTATGTAAATTTTTAATAGCTAGAAGTCCCTCTTTTTCATCATCCATTTCAACAAAACCAAAACCTTTTGATTTCCCGGTTGCCTTATCCATGATTATAGTTGTGGATGAAACCTTCCCAAAGGGTAGAAATATTTTTGTTAATTCATCTTCTGTCATCTTTCTTGAAAGATCTGTTATTTGTATATTCATATGGATAATTTAACAGATTTATGGTGAATAGTATATTACTTTTCCAATATATTTAAACTATAGATTAATTCTAATAATTATTCTAAAAATACAGATTATGGAATATTTAAATAGAATAAAATTATTAGTGATTCTTCTTTTTACCCTTTCACCTATCTACTCAAATAATGACTTTTCTCCTAAGGCTACAGGTAGAGTATTCTACAAAGAGTTCTATAGTCTTCAGTATAATGAAGAGTATGAGCAGGCGGACTGGGTTTACTATCGGCTAACAAAAGATATGGTTTATGGGGATGAAAAGAGGAGAGACTCCTTTAAAGTAGATAGTGATATAGAAACAGGTTCTGCAGCTTTAAAGGATTATAAGAGCTCTGGTTTTGATAGAGGACATCTTGTCCCAGCAGCAGATATGAAAATATCTAAAAAAGCTATGTCTGAATCCTTTTATATGAGTAATATGAGCCCTCAAAGACCTGGTTTTAATAGAGGTATTTGGAAAAAACTTGAAAGTTTTGTTAGATTTTGGGCTGTGGAGAATGAAGAGCTTTATATTGTAACAGGCCCTGTATTTACAGAGGAGACCTATCTTACAATTGGAGAAAATAGAGTAGGGATTCCAGAATACTTTTATAAAGTCATTTTAGATTATAAGGGTGAAGAGATTAAAGCTATAGGTTTTTTACTACCTAATAAAAAGAGTAGTATACCAATTATGAAGTATGCACTTAGTGTAAATGACATTGAAGACTTAACCGGCATAGACTTCTTTTACAATTTACCAGATGACATAGAAGAGTTTATTGAAAAAGATATAGATATTAATCTTTGGCCTACAGATAGATAATACCCCCTACCCTTAAAGAATAGGGGGCTTATATTTATAGTAGTCCTTCATACTCCTTAACAGGGGCATCATTTAAAAATAGTTCAATTATCTCTCTCCCTAGGGGATCAAGATCATCTTCTAGAAAGAGGGATACTTCTTCCTTAAAAAAGTCTACTAACATTTTAGCCCCCTGATCATAGACCTCGGTTCCAACTTCTGGCTGTGTTTCGACCCTTAACATACCCTCAGGAATATTAAATGACCCAACTTTTGCAGTTTTAGGAGTATATCCAAGTAGTGGGCAACGGGCAGGAATTAAATTATCTTTATCAAAAAAAGTTTCAGGATAGGATGTAAGAACAGACCTTCCTAACCACTCTGACATAAATTTAACATTCCATGCACCAACATTTTGATTAGGAGTAATTGTATATTTTACATCTCCTGAGTCCTTTATCTGATTTAAAAGTAGGTTTGCTTGGGTTACTTTCCGTCCTGTTGCAAACGGCCAGTATGAACCTACTCCCTCAGATTGCATTAGTTTCCCACCCGCTGTTATTGATGGATTAGCATGCCCTCTTGGAGATACAAGTCTCCAAACCCATGCTAGAGCTGGAGGTAATATATGCACCATTCCAACTATACCGTAGGAGACATGACCTTTATATGTAGCTGGTGATCTTAATCCAAAGTTCCGAACATCCACATCAACTGTCTCTTCTAATATTCCCGGAACAAACCTACGTGGCATTATTACCCTTGGATTTGGACATGGAACTCCTGGCTCATCCTCTGTATGTTCCCAAACTTTTATAGGCTCTCCCTCTACAGATTTTAGATTTAAAAATATTAGAGGTTCTGGTGCTTCTAGAGTCATATGCTCCATATGGGGATCAATTCCTTTATGGGTAACATGGTCAACTCGTAAAAACCATGCGTCCTCTGCATCACATGCACTTAGGGTATCCTTTGTTGCACCATGTCTTGGATGACACATAGCCATATCGTCTGTTATTGGATATAACTCATCTTGGTTTTCCATTTTAATTGTAGGAACTTCTCCAGTTACTAGGTTAGTTCCTAGAACTAAATCACCATCGGAATTTCTATGGGGTTGCTCTAACATCTCAGACTTACCTGCACCAGAAGCACCTTCATGCATTAAAACAGTTTCACCTTTAATAGAGTTTACTGCTTTTACTGTGGATGCATGTAGTGTAATCCAATCTTCCTGTTCTCCTATTGTAAGAAGTGCTCCATAAACTCCTTTTTTAGCAGAAGGTCCTGGGTATAGGTTGTTAGAAAAGATCTCATGTAATCCGTTGTGTCTATTATGTACAACAACCTGTTTTCCATTGTAGTGGGTGTGTCTAAATGGAGGAGCAACAAACATAACTGATCGAACTTGAAAATTATCATCTATTTTTTCTAATGTAACTAATCCTTGTAGATCAGCTAAACCCGCAATAAAGAATCCCATATTTTTAGGTGCAATAAGTATTCCACCATACTGTTTCCCATGGGTAAATGGTTTTCCAATATAATATGCAGTAACAGATAGGTCCTGTTCTTGTAACCATTTCAACATTTCTGTCCGAGTATTTGAAAAACTCTCACCAAATCTTTCCATATAAGTTGGTTTATCAGTTGGTAATTCATCCCCAATAACCATACACTCAGGGTCTCTTCTTCTCATGTAGGGTTCAAAATAGTTTACCGCAACCCCATTTGACCTCTTCTCTGTAATAACTTCGTCAATAACACCTTGACCAGGAATTTGATAAGAGGTTGTAAATGAGGTGGAACCCGGTCCACCTAGGGCTAGTTCGATTAATTCATCCCTAGTAGATGGATAAATTACTGATGGAGCGTTATCTAAAACACTTTGAATATCCTTTGGTAATCCCAATTTTTTATACATATAACATCCTTTATATTTGTGATATACAGAAAAAGACCTGTATTAATAATATTTTCTTTTATACTTCATTTAGTTCATTAAATAGAAACATAGCTTTTTCTTTAGCTATTGCAAGAACACCATCACCCTCAGTTGTTATACTGTAATAGTTTCTATTTTTTCCATTTTCTAAACGAGTCTCTTTTTTAAGAAGCTCACTTTCCTCCATTTTTGCTAAAAGTGGATAGATAGTCCCTGGACTAATTTGATACCCATAACTATTTAACTGCTCTATCATCCAAAGTCCAAAAAATGGTTTTTTTTTCGCCTGTATTAAAATATGTATCTGCATAAAACCTAATAACATTTTTTTTGGTACTTTATTTCTCATGGCAACTCCTTGATATCAATACTCGATATCTAAAACTGATATTAGCAAAACTAATTTATAAAGTCAATATTTCTAATAAGTAAATATGATATTTTGGTTAAATTTCAATTTATCCTAAGGTTTGACATATAAATAACAACAAATTACTATTAACTATGAAGAAAAGAGTGTTAACAGTTACATTAAATCCAGCGGTTGATTTCACTATAGAAGTACCTAATTTTAAAATTGACTCTATTAACAAAGCTACACATAGTAGAAGAGATCCAGGAGGTAAAGGGATAAATGTATCTACTGCTCTATCTGATGGAGGTTTTATAACCAGTGCTACTGGGTTTATCGGAAAGGAAAATAGAGATATTTTTACTAGTCACTTTAGAAAAAAGTCAATAATTGATAATTTTATATACGTAGATGGTTTAACCCGGGAGGGAATAAAAGTTACTGATACAGAAAATGAAATTACAACTGATATTAACTTTAATGGAATAGATTTAAAACAGAAGGATATCGACAATTTTATTATTAAATATAAAAAGATTATTAAGGGTTTTGATTTTGTAATACTATCTGGTAGCCTTCCTAGAAGTCTTCCTTATGACTTTTATACTCTACTTGCAAAAATAGCTAGGGAGAACAGGGTTTTTGTGGCTTTAGATAGCAGTAAAGAAGCTCTTCTATCCAGTATTAATTCTGGTTTTATAAACTTAATAAAACCCAATATAAATGAGCTTACGGAGATATATCCAGAGATACAAAAAGCAACCAATAGAGAAAAAACTGTGGATCTTTTAGCAAAAAAGTTACTTCAAAAAGTTGAGATAGTAGCCCTATCCCTGGGAGAGGACGGAAGTAAACTGTACACAAGAGATAGAATATATATTGCGAATGCTCCTAAAGTAAAGGTCAAAACAACAGTAGGTGCTGGAGATACATTTTTAGCTGGGTTTATTTTTGGATTAATTAATACTTGTACTATAAAAGATGCACTAAAAACTGGTGTAAGTTGGGCTACATCAAAAATAACAAAATATGGTCCAGGTTTATCGAAAACTAATCCTCCACAATTGTTTTGTGAAAAAATATTAATAGAGGAAAAATAAGTAATTAGACTATAGAAGATTTTATATTATATAATATAAGGAGAGGAGAACTTATGAAGGTACTATTTATCGGTGGGACAGGAACTATTAGCACGGCTATTTCTAAAGAATTAATACAAATGGGTACAGATTTATATATACTAAATAGAGGTAGTAGAAACGATACTCTTGGTAGTCGTGGTGTAAAATACCTAACCTGCGATGTATATAAAGAAGATGAAGTTAGGGAATTAATAAAGGAATTAACATTTGATGTAGTGGCAGATTTTATAGCCTTTGATACTTCAGCCCTTGAAAGGGATTATAGGTTATTTAAAAATAAAACTAAGCAGTTTATATTTATAAGTTCTGCCTCAGCATATCAGAAACCTTTATCTAATTATAAAATAACTGAGGGTACAACCCTATCAAACCCCTTCTGGGAGTATTCAAGAAATAAAATAGCTTGCGAAGAGTTCCTATTTAAAATGTATAGAGAAAATGGATTTCCTATAACTGTAGTTAGGCCAAGCCATACCTATGATGATAGATCCATTCCCCTTGGAGTTCATGGAGATAGAGGTAGTTGGCAAGTAGCAAAGAGAATGTTAGAAGGGAAAAAGGTTATAATACACGGAGACGGTTCATCACTGTGGACAATGACATCAAGTATAGATTTTGCTAAAGCTTTTATCGGTCTAATGGGAAATAGTCACTCTATAGGAGAGTCTGTTCAAATAACTTCCGATGAATCTTTAACATGGAATCAGATATATAGTTCAATTGCAGATGCATTAGGTGTTGAGTTAAAACCATATTATGTTCCTTCAGACTTTCTAGATGCAGTGGGAAAGTATGACTTTAAAGGTGGCCTAATTGGAGATAAGGTAAATAGTGTGGTATTTGACAATAGTAAATTAAAAAATTTAGTTCCTACATTTACTCCATCTATTAGATTTGATCAAGGAATTAAGAGAACAGTAACTAATATTTTAAATAGTCCAGACCTACAAGTAGAAGATAAGGAGTTTGATATTTGGTGCGACAGAGTAATCCAGGCATTAGAGGTTGCTAAAGAGGGTTTAAATCATAGTTGATCTATAATCCTGATTTAAAGATGTATGACGATACTCCCCAGGTGTTACTCCATAATATTTTTTAAATACTTTTATAAAGTAGTTTGGACTCCAATAACCTACTCTTTTGCTAATGTCCTGGATCTGTATAGAGTTATCCTCTAACAGCTCTTTAGCCAATAACATACGTTTATTCTTTAGATAGTTAGAGAAGGAGTCATTACATACATTTTTAAAGATACGGCTAAGATAAAAAGATGAGAACCCCATCTCATCTGCAATACTTGAAAGAGATATATCTTCACCTAGTTTAGAATCTATTATCCTTTTAGCAATACGCACATAATCTATTGTTTTATCGTCCTCATTAAATGAGACTATACTCTCCCCTACTTCTAATAGAAAGTTATATATAAGAGTCTGAGTATTCTCTCTTGTTCGAACATGATATAGAGACACAAAAAACCTGTCTATTCTTTTATTATTTGATTCCATAGAGAAGCCCTGCTCTTCTAATCTAGAGATTATGGTTCTTATGAATAAAACATAAAAACTTAAAACATCTACAGAAGAACTATTAACTGAATCTATATCTATAAGTTTAAACTGCTTATTTATTAAACTCTTAATATTTTTTTGATCATTATTCTTAAGGGATAAGGAGTATGGTGGACTTTACTCATTTGTTGATATCCAAGGAAAACAACCATCCCAGGTTGAGTGGGATATGAAGTATTGGTGGCCCCATTGTGAAACTATATATGCCCTACTTCTAGCCTATGAAATTACAGGTGATAAAAAATATGAGCACTGGTTTAATCTGGTACATGAGTATACGTGGGAAAAATTTCCAGATAGGGAAAAGGGTGAGTGGTTTGGATACCTAAGACGTGATGGCTCTGTCCAGGTAAATCTGAAGGGGAATCACTTTAAAGGCCCTTTTCATATTCCCCGGTTTTTAACTAAAGTTATAACTCTACTAGATACTATGTAAACAATCATTTATTCCATAAAGGAGTGTCTATTATTTGACACTTCTTAAACATACAAATATACATCCTTATCTCCATTTTTTTGCTTTATTTTTTTTTAAATCCAATTATACTGGTATTGGATAAGGAGTATATTGATGATTAGATTTAATACAGTTAAAAATAAGTTGAGCTTACTTATGGTTTTATCTGTGGTTTTGTTAACCTTAATACTACAGTTAAGTTCATATATTACTACCAATAGATATATGAAAAAACTGACTATAAGTGTTTTAAAAACCAAACTTGACGGGGATATTGAATCCTCAAAAAATCTATTAAATATTCACTTTGGAAGTTTAACCCTAAAAGATAGTCGTCTAATAGATTCAAAGGGTAACTCTATAGAAGGGAACTCTTTGTTTGTAGACCAAGTTTTGGATCAATTAGGAGTATTATGTACTATCTTTGTCAGCAAGGAAAGTGATTTTACAAGGGTTTCAACAAATATAAAAGATGCAAATGGAGAGAGGGTTTTAGGAACAAAACTAGGTTCAAATAGCGCAGCATTTTTAGATATTTCAAATAAAAAACGATATATTGGAGAGGCAGTTATTTTTGGAAGTAATTTTCTAACAATGTATGAACCAATATTAGATAGATCAAATAAACTAATAGGAATTCTTTTTATAGGGATACCTATGACAAATATTGAAGACACAATTACTATCTTCATAAAATATATACTATTAAATACATTCCTTTTTGCATTAGTAATATTAATAATAATTTTAATAATTCAAAATATATTCCTAAATAAAACTTTAGCTCCTTTGAATAAGACAATAGTTATGCTTAAAGATATCTCCCAGGGGAATGGTGATCTTACAAAAACTATCGAAATTAATTCAAATGATGATATGAAGGATCTAGGAGATTATTTCAATTTAACAATTGCAAAAATTAGAGAATTAATTTTATCTGTAAAAAAAGAATCTTATACGCTTAATAATATAGGGGAGGATCTATCATCAAATATGACTGAAACTGCTGCAGCTATTTACCAGATAACCCAAAATATTAGTAGTACAAAGGAGCAGTCACTAAAACAAGCCTCGAGTGTAGATAATACCAAAAAAAATATGGATCAGATAATTGAGAGTATAAATACATTGGATGAATCCATCTCTAGTCAGTCTGCAAATATTGTAGAGTCATCATCAGCTATTGAACAGATGTTAGCGAATATAAGAAGTGTTGGAAATACCATCGAAAAAAATACTAGCTATGTAAAAGAGTTAAAAAAGGTATCAATAGAAGGTAAAAGTGGTGTAGACAATGTATCTAATGTGATTAGTAATATTACAAACGAATCAGAAGGTCTATTAGAAATTAGTACAATAATTCAAAAAATAGCCAGTCAAACCAACTTATTATCTATGAACGCAGCTATAGAAGCCGCCCATGCAGGGGATTCAGGGAAGGGTTTTGCTGTTGTTGCAGATGAAATAAGAAAATTAGCTGAAGACTCGGGTAACCAGGCTAAAATAATAAGTTCTGTATTAAAAAAGATGAAAAGTTTAATTGACTCAGTTTCAAGTTCTATTTTAGAGGTTTCTCAGGTTTTTAATAAAGTTACAGATAAGATAAATATTGTCTACACACAAGAGATATCAATTAAAAATGCCATGGATGAACAAAACCATGGAAGTAACGAAATTCTTACAGCAATAAATGAGCTAAATAGAATTACAAATGAAGTAAAAGAGAGATCTTCATTGATGCTTAGAAATAGTAGTGATGTATTAGAAGAGATGAATTTATTAACCATGATTACAAATGAAATAAATAACGGAATGGATGAGATGAATGTAGGAGCTGGAGAGATTAATACTTCAGTTTCCGAGGTAAATAGAATAAGTGGTGATAATAAAAATAGTATAAAGGTTTTAACTGACGATATTGATAAGTTTATAGTTTAATTATATTAATTTTACGATAATATTGGCACATTTTACACTAAACTAGTTTACAATTATAAAATGAAAGATTTGTTTTACTAGCAAGAGGTTAATATTGGTAAATAAAAAGTTTTATATATTTCTAATTATTTTAAAATCTTTACTATTAGAAGCAAGTGATACCCCATATATATTTGATATAATAAATAAGGAGCAGGGGCTCTCTAGTAACGCAGTCTCAAGTATTCAGCAGGATAGTAGAGGTTTTTTATGGTTAGGAACAAAGAGTGGTTTAAATTACTATGATGGTTATGAGTTTAAAGTTTTCCATAATGACCCCTTTAATGATAACTCATTAGCCCATGACCTAGTTCAAACCCTATATATAGATAAGGATGATACAGTTTGGGCTGGTACATATAATGGTATATCTCGACTTGATATAGCTACAGAAAAATTTACTAATTATGTTTATAACAGTGAAGATGAGAACTCAATTAGTAATCCAATTGTTACAGGGTTAGATAGGGACAATTTTGGTAATTTATGGATTGCAACACTAGGAGGTTTAAATAGACTAAACCTAGAAACAGGGAAGATTGTTAGATACCTTAACAATCCAGAAGACTCTACCTCACTAATGAATAATGTTGTTCGATCTGTAATGGTTGATTCCAAAAATAGAGTTTGGATAGGGAATTTATCTGGATTAGACCTTTATAATCCCACAACCGATAGTTTTATTCATTACCCATATATAGAGGGTATAGAGAATGGATTACCTAGCCCAAATGTAATGAAGATTATAGAGAGGGGGGAGGATATTCTCTATATAGGAACTTGGGGTGGTGGAGTTACAAAATTTAATATCAAAACAGATACTTATACAAACTTTCCAACATTAGACAATAGAATTTACACTCTAAACTTCGATAATAATGGTTTTTTGTGGGCTGGGTCCTGGGGTGGAGGTATATCTATTATTGATGTAGATAGTGGAAACATAAAGCAGTTATCAAGTACAAAAAATTTAGCTGGTGGAATTAGTTCTGATACTATATACTCCCTCTTTCAAGATAATACTGGTATTTTTTGGATTGGAACTAATGGTGGTGGTCTAAATAAGTTAAACTACCAAAAACAGCAATTAAACTTTTTAACTTATAACAGTGAGGAGAAAGAAGGCCTATCTTCAGGAAAAATTGATGTTATTTTTAAAGGTAAAAATGATAATTTATGGTTGTCGATTTATAATGAGGGTTTAAATATATACAATCCAAAAACTAAAAAGGTTAAACATTATAGGCAGGATAATAAGGATCCAAACTCCATAAGCAGTAATATTATTGGAGATATTTATGAAGATAGTATAGGCAGAATATGGCTTGCAACTAATGATGGATTAAATATATATAATCCAGATAAAGATAATTTTGAAAAGTTCACAGATAGTTTTATCAAAGAGCAGGGAATTTCAGATACATATACAAAGATAGCTGAGGATAAGGAAAATAATTTATGGATAGGTACATATTTTAACGGCCTATTAAAAATGGACTTAGATTTAAAGAATATCAAACATTACAATAATTTATCAGATAATTTAACTAGGGAAATTGTTGTTAGAGAAAATGGTGATATCTGGATAGGAACAAACCGTGGCCTAAACAAGTACAATCCTGAAACCAATGACTTTACCCACTATTTTTTGGACAAAACAGATATAAAAGGAATAAATAATAATAATATACGTAGCATAATAGAGGATAGCAATAAACATCTTTGGATTGGAACATTAGGCGGTGGAGTTATGCGCTATAATGATAGTGATAATACATTTACCCACTTTACAACGAATAATGGCTTAAGTAGCAACTATGTTATGTCAATGGCTGAAACTAATGACAATCAGATATGGATTGGGACTATGAATGGTGTCTCTATAATAAATATTTTAACATACGAAATAGATACAATTACTAAAGAAGATGGTTTAGTTGATATGGAGATGTCCGAGGGTATTTTAGTTGATAAGAACAAGGTGTATCTTGGATCTTTTGATACTCTATCTCTATTTGAGAAATCAGAGAAAATTATAAATAAATATAGCCCCTTGGTATATATAAAATCAGTTAAATTAGGGAATAAGTTAGTACCGGGATTAAACCCTTATACAGATAAAACAAAAATGGAAGTAGATTACGCAGATGCCCGTTATATAACTTTTAATTTTGTTGGACTTAGCTATCTACACCCTTTAAAAACTGAATATTCATACAAACTGGAAGGATTTGATAAAAAGTGGAGTAAAAGAGATCCCCGTAATTTTGCTCTTTACACCAACCTCTCCCCCGGGAGATATAGACTACTTGTAAAAGCAGTTAATAATGATAATGTATGGTCATATAAAGAAGCTCAGCTCGAAATTGTAATAAAACCACCTTTCTGGAAAACATGGTGGGCGTATTTATTGTATATAATAATTATATTAGTTTTCATATATCTACTTTTTGGTTTTAAAGCCGGAATGGATAGAAGAAAAAGATTACTTGAATTAGAAATTATAAATAAAAAGAATATAGACTTAAGTATTAGGGACCCATTAACTGGGATATATAACAGAAGATATCTAAAACAGAGGTTTGATATAGAGATTGAGGCGTGTATTGTGTATGGAACACCAATTTCAACCCTTATGTTGGATATAGATAACTTTAAAATATTTAACGACACCCATGGACACTTAGCTGGAGATAAATGCCTTATCTCCGTTGTTAAGGCTGTGCAAAAAGTATTAAACAGACCAGATGACTCATTTGTTCGTTATGGTGGTGAAGAGTTTTGTATATTACTTCCAAGAACCGATTTAGAAGGGGCAAAGATAATTGCTGAAAATATTAGAAAGTCTGTAGAGGAGACTGGCATAGTTACAGTAAGTATTGGTGTTTATACTAAAATCCCAGTTTCTACAGATGTAAGTAATAAACTTATAAAATGTGCAGATGAAGCGTTGTATCTAGCAAAAAAGCGGGGTAAAAATAGATTTGAAATAGGAGGATAATGGATATTTATGCATGATTTATGCATATTTAGATAAAAATGGGTTGTTTTAATACGAAACATATACTATGTTGTTATTCGCTTAGCATATAGGTAGGTCTTATATAGTGCTTAGTTTTAAATAAATTTATAACAATAATGAGAGAAGCTAAATGAAAACAACTAGAAATATTTTACTTTTTATTATTCCATCTTTAGTAGGAATACTCCTATTTATGACCCCGGTTCTTTACAATGGAAGTGTTACAATCCCTGTAGCCATACTTGCAAAGATTCTTCTAAACTTTGTAGGTTCAATCCAGAGGGAGATAGTTACTATCCTAATAGCTGTATCATCAGTTCTATCCCTAATATTTACTACATTAAAACCTACATGGTTAAAAAATAACTCCTTTATTAAATCAATTTTTGTAACTACGATCCCTTGGTTAATTATTCGAGTAATTGGTGCAATTTTTGTTCTTTTAACCTACTTTAATATTGGTCCTGAAGCTATTTATAGTGGATCTACAGGAGGACTACTTTTAAACGATCTATTAACTGTTCTTTTTTCAGTATTTATTTTTGCAGGACTATTTCTTCCCCTACTTCTAAATTTTGGACTACTTGAATTTTTTGGGACACTTCTTACAAAAATTATGCACCCTCTATTTAAACTACCAGGACGAGCGGCTATTGATTGTATTACATCATGGCTAGGAGATGGAACAGTAGGAGTTATGCTTACAAATAGCCAATATGAAGATGGAATTTATACCCAACGAGAAGCAGCTGTAGTTGGTACTACATTCTCTGCAGTTTCCATTACATTTAGCATGGTAGTAATAACTCAAGTTGGCCTTGAACATCTATTTGTTCCATTTTATCTTACCACATGTGCAGCAGGTATTGTAGCAGCAATCATTATTCCTAGAATCCCCCCCTTAAATAAAAAAAGAGATACATTTATTAGTGGAGAAGAAGAGTCTAAAAATGATGAAGCAATTCCAACAGGAAAACACCTTGTTAGTTATGGTTTTGAACTCTCCTTAAAACGGGTATCTAAGATTAAAAATATTGGATCTGAGATGATTCATGGCTGTCAAATTGCATTAGAAATGCTTTTTGGGGTACTCCCTGTTGTAATGGGAATTGGAACTTTAGCTCTAATCCTAGCAGAGTACACTCCTTTATTTAACATTTTAGGTGTACCATTTATACCATTTTTAAAACTACTTCAGATACCAGAGGCAGAAGCTGCTGCAGGAACAATAATTGTTGGATTTGCAGATATGTTTATTCCTTCAATTTTAGCAACTTCTATTCAAAGTGAATTAACTCGATTTATTATAGCAGCTCTTTCTGTTACACAGTTAATATATATGTCAGAAGTTGGTGCTCTTCTTTTAGGTAGTAAGATACCGGTTAAGTTTTGGGAACTATTTGTTATCTTTCTTTTAAGAACAGTAATAACTCTTCCTGTAATAACATTATTAGCACATTTTGTAATAGGATAAGCAAGCTTATATATATCTAACAACCTATTCATAATTAATAAAATGAATTAGGTTGTTGGTTTTTAATCTATACAAATTATAATATTATCCTATTAATATAACTTTTTAATATCTTAAATACATCCTTAAATATTGGATCGTAATTAAAAGAGAGTTTTTTTGGTAAACTATCTAAACCTACCCAACTCCAACCATCACACTTATCAGGTTCTGGATTTTTTAATATTTCTCCCTCTTTAATAGTTGAAATAAGAAAAATAGAGATACTATGAAACTCTCTATCAAGAAATAAGTTCTCCCCAATTGTAGCTATTTCAATATTTTCAATTTCAATACCTACTTCTTCAAAAACTTCCCTTTTTGCACACTCTATTAAAGTCTCTCCAAATTCAAGATGACCACCTGGGAGACTATAACCCTCCGGTTTATATACCCTTCTACCCATTAAGATCTGACCATACTTATTAAAGACAACAACACCTGTACCAATACTTGGTTTTTTATTAATCATACTCTATTCTATATTCCAAACAAAATTATGAAAATATAAAGTTAACAAGTAGCTATGTAGATAAAACTTTTTCTAATAGTTCACTAAGTTCCTCAAGATTATATGGTTTTTTCAATATTCCATTTAATCCCATTTTTTCCATTTTACGAATATCATCGTTATCAGAATATCCAGAAATAAGTATTATTTTAGAGTTTCTATTATACTCTCGTATTTTAATAAACTCTTCATAACCATTCATTTTAGGCATCATGAAGTCTGTAATTACAATAGAGATCTTATTCATATTCTTTTTATAAATCTCTACAGCTTCAAAGCCATCTGAAGCTGTAATAACACTGTATCCTAGGGCTTTAAGACTTTCATTTCCAACTAGTCGGTTAATCTCCTCATCATCTACAAATAAAATAAGTCCCTTCCCCTTTTTAAGAATCCCTTTATCCTCTTCTATAATAGGGTCAGATGTTAGAGGTAGAGTAATCCTAAATGTTGAACCTTTAGATACTTCGCTTTCAACCTCAACAGCTCCTTTATGCTCTAAAATAACATCATGTACTACAGCTAAACCTAAACCGGTACCCTTTCCATGGCTCTTTTTAGTATAAAAAGGTTCAAATATTTTAGAAAAGTTATTCTCACCTATACCATAACCACTATCTGTAATTTCAACGTAGAAATATAAACCTATATCTAATTTAAAGTCATAACACCTAAACTCTTCATTATATTTTATATTTCCTGTTTTTATCTTAAGATTTCCCCCCTGAGGCATTGCTTGAACAGCATTTACACATAAATTAAGCAAGCTGTTATGTATTTCATTCTCATCACCGTTAATAATAAATGTTTTAGCATCAAGAATTGTCTCAATTTTTATATTTTTATTTATGGTATTAAATAGTATTTCTGTAATTTCATTAATAACCGTGTTCATATTTACAGGCTTAAAAAGTGTTTTATTATTTCGATTAAATGATAAAAGTTTTGCTGTAAGATTTGTTGCTCGGTTGGATGATTTCAATATTAATTTAACATAACCTAAAGCTTTATCACTAAGATGTAGGGATTCCATCTGCAAAAGTCTAGCAGAACTAACTATCCCATTCATGATATTATTAAAGTCATGGGCAATACCCCCAGCTAACTGACCTACTACATCTAGTTTGCTTTTTTCTAATAGTTGTTTTTGAAGTTTCTTTTTAGAAGTTATATCATTTGCAACTGTTAAGTAGAGGCTACGTTCCATATATGGCTGTCCAATATTAATTGTATCAATCCCAGTTTTTTACTTCTTGGTCAAAACATATTAATTCATACTCACCTTTTGTTAATATGGAAGCATTGTTAGTTGTTGAACCTATATTATCTCTTATATTGGTTAATCCTATATTTAATAAATCCCTAATTGTTGGTATAGAACTAATCGTATAACCAGAAACTTCAATCCAACTATTATTTACATAAATAATTGTTCCATCATCTTCTGATATCATCATTGGTATTGGTGCTTGATTTATAACAGATTTAAACCTTTCTTCACTTCTTTTTAGTTTCAACTCAACATTTTTTATATTTGAGATATCTATAGATGTACCTAATATAATAGCACCTCCAAATGAGTTACTTTTAATTCTCTGTAAACTTGTATGGTACCACGTAGTCTCTTTATTCATGTTTAAAGAGTGACTATCGTAAACTATGGAATCTTTTCCACTATTTAATAGTTTATCAATCTTAATAAAATCCAAGAGTTGAGATAATGAACTATCCTGTACTGATTTACCAATTATATCTTTTTCATTTAAACCTAACCTATTTAACAGGGAGAATTCACAGTAATAAGTCTACCTGTCTCATTTACTACAAAAATAAAGGAGTCTATACTATCTATAATTAAACTAAGTTTTTCCTTCCCCTCTTTAAGTTTAAATATTGTATATTTTGTTAATAAAAAAAGTATTAACGCTATGATAATTTGTATGAAAAAAGCTGGTGTTACAAGTTTTCTTCCATAAAAAAATCCAATTTGAACTCTCCAAAATCCAGATGGTAAATGGACTATAACCTCTTCAGAAAATAGATTATCTTTAAACCCTGAATCAAAAACTATATGGCTCTCACTATTATAGTTATTATATTGTGAAATTAAGTATTTATATTTTTCTAAATCTAATGTGAGTTTTTTAATTATATCATCAAGTTTCATCATATAACCTACCTGCCCCCAGTAGGAACCATTAGGCAATACTATTGGTAACCTTGTAATAATAATACCTATACCACCTTGGACTACCTCATCAGGTGGTGTAATAACTACATCTAAATCCTCTTTTACCCTTAATGCATTCTCTTTAAATCTAGGAATTTCTACTAGATTAATATTAAGCATACTCTTATTAGCCTCATATGGATATAAATAAATTGCTGTAGTATCTTTAAATACCCCAATATTACTAATAATATTTCTATCAGAGTGTACAACACTATGTACAAAATAGTTTAACTCTTCTATATCTACCTCAGTATGAATACTTAAATATGTAGTAACTCCAATCATCTTACTTATATAGTGATTAGTAACAGAGTTCACTTTTGATTCAACTAAAGCCAAGTTCTGTATCATATCCTGTTTTTCATCTGAAATTCTTCTGGAAAAGTCCGTATAAATAGCAATAATTAAACTAAGGAGGATTATATATGGGATTGTATTTAACAATAATTCCGATCTCTTCAAATAGCCCCCCTTTTAATAATTATTAGTAGAGAAATAACTTATTGCAATTAAATTAAAAAATATGACTCTACTACTTTCTCATATTTCTAGCCAAAACCTTACTAAGTTCAGAGATTTTATATGGTTTTGAGATAAAATCTGCTACCCCTTGTTCAATTAAAACTTTTATCATCCCATTTTCAGCATTACCAGATGTAATAACTACGTTGCAATTTTCATCTATCTCTCTCATTTTATAAAATGCTTCTGAACCACTCATTTTAGGCATAATCATATCCATAAGAACCAAATCAATCTCTAAATGATTTTTACGAAATATTTCAACTGATTCTTCTCCATCTTTAGCTAATAAAACTTTATATCCTAGAGATTCAAGAAGATCTTTATTTAATATTCTATTAAACTCCTCATCATCTACTACTAAGACTGTACTTGAACCACTAAAAATAGGAGTTATCTTATCCTCCTTTTCAATAGCATTATCTGAACATGGTAGTAATATAGAGAATATTGTACCTACTCCTTCTTGGGATTGAACATCTAAACTACCTTGATGATCCTTAATAGTGCTATATACTGTAAATAAGCCTAATCCAGTCCCCTTCCCCTGTTCCTTAGTAGTATAAAATGGTTCAAATATTTTTTTAATATTATCATTTGGAATACCACAACCTGAATCTTTTATACCTATTTCTATATACTCTCCAGGTAAAATATCAAAGGTGCTTGAATCACAATAATTTTTATCAATAGAGATATTTTTTGTATTAATATGGATTTGGCCACCAGAGAGTATTGCATGACTAGCGTTAATACAGATATTTAATATTGAGCTCTCTATGGCTGAATAATTACCAATAAATTTTCTTTTTGTTGCACCTTTGTTTATTAGTATTTCAATTTTTTTATCTATTGTACCTTCTAGAATCGAAACAACATCATCTAATATTTTATTAATATCAATTGTTGAAGTTGTAACTGTTCCTTTTCTACTAAATATCATTAATTTTTTAATAATATCTGTCGCCCTTTCTGAAGATTTAAGAATAAGATCTGCGTAGATAATACTCTTTTCATCAAGATTTCTTTTAGGTGATTTAAGAAGTTGAGCAGCACTTATTATACCGGTTAATACATTGTTAAAATCATGAGCCATTCCACCTGCAAGCTTACCAATAGAATCCATCTTGTTCTTATGTTGTAGTTGTTCCTGTATTTTTATTTTTTCAGTGATATCAACCTTAGTTGCTATAAAATGAGTGATTTTTCCCCTTTGATATAGAGGAGATATTTGGGCATCCTCCCAATAAACTTCTCCACTCTTTTTTTTGTTTATAAATGTCCCTTTCCATGTATCTCCAGATGTTATAGTACTCCATACCTCTTTATAAAAACTATCATCTAACTCTCCACTTTTTAGTACTCTTGGATTTTGACCTATAAGCTCTTTCTCTGAATAACCTGTAAAACTACAGACCTTTTTATTAACATACTGAATATCTCCATTTGTATTTGTAATAACGATAGAAACTGGACTTTGATCAAATGCAGCTTGATAGATTTCTATATTTGTTTTCATCTTTTTAAGACGTTTATCCTCCATAGGTATCCACTTTTTTAATAGAATAAAGATGATTAACAGTGAAACTACTAAATTTAAAATCTTAGGGAAAAAAACTATTTGTGGTTGGGACAGAAAATCAAATATATAGATTGGTAATAAGCCAGAAAGGGATGTATACCAGAACCCAAAGTAAGTACTCTCTAAAAGAGTTCTTAATGAGTCAATAGAGAGAATTATAAAAAGAGTTCTTAACAGTGTATCGCTATATTTTTTCCTTTTTATTCTTCTAATATAGAAGCTAAAAATGAATAACCATAATAGGATTAGCATCCAATAAACTAAAGGTGTTAAATATCTAAAGAGAGAATATATTGATTCCATAAGATGCCCCCCAAAATGCAATTTTTTTAATTTTTAAACAAATTATAGTACACAAATATTCTCTTTTCAAAAGTTTTATACTTTGATTATATCCTCCAAGTTAAGAACATTTAATAAACTACATTTAAATGTTTTATTTTTTAAATATATAATTAAACAAAATGTTTACGTAAACACTACCCTGTGTTAATCTTATTAAAACATAATAAATTAATACAGAATGGGGTTTTATGATAAATTTATTGAATAATAAAATTTTTAATAATGTGTTTCTTTTTGATTCATCAATGGATATGAAATACATAGAAAATTTTATAGATAATATTGGAAACAAACAGAGATATGACGAGTTCAGTTTAAATCGATATACCTTTCTATTTAAGCCTGGAACCTACAATATAGATATAACTCTAGAATACTATATGCAGGCTGTAGGCTTGGGAAAGAGCCCTTACGATGTGGTAATTATAGGTTCAGTTCAGTCGATAACTACAACAAAAAATAGTAATGTAACCACTATGTTTTGGAGATCTGCTGAGAATTTTACAGTAAAGCCAAGGGATAAAAATGAACCAATAGTATGGGCTGTATCTCAGGCAGCTCCATATAGAAGGATGAACATAAAAGGTGATCTTGTTTTTGACCAAAATGGTTGGGCAAGTGGAGGATATCTTGGCAACTCATTAGTTGAAGGTGTTGCTGGGACCAGAAGTGGGCAGCAGTGGTTTACCATTAATTCAGAACTTGGGAGCTGGTTTGGAGGTCAGTGGAATAGGTTTTTTATTGGAACAAAAGGAGCCATGGAGGAGAATTGGCCTAAAGAACCTATAACCAACGTAGATAATACAGAAGTACTAAGAGAGAAACCTTTTCTAACTATAAATGGGGATGGAAGTTTTAGTCTATTTAGACCATCAATAAAAGAGAATTCTATAGGAGTTAGCTGGAAGGAAAACAATGAACCAGGAAATTTGATACCCCTTGATAAGTTTTATATAACGGATGTAAACACGGATACTTCATTTACAATAAATAAAGCTCTAGAGAGAGGAAAACATCTATTAATTACTCCTGGTATTTATAAGCTGGATGAACCAATTATTATCAATAGAGAAAATACAGTAGTTTACGGTATGGGAATGGCAACACTTATACCTGTTTATGGTAAATCAGTTATCGAAGTAAAAGATATTCAAGGTGTATCAATTTCCGGCCTAATTATTGATGCGGGGGAAGTGGAGTCTAAAAGTTTAATCCGAATTGGAGAAAATAAATTATCAACCAATAACTTCTCAGATAATCCAATAACAATACATGACTTAATATGTAGGGTTGGAGGCATGCTTCCAGGTAGAGCTGAAACCTGCTTAGAAGTGAATAGTAATTATGTAATATTAGACCATTTATGGTTGTGGAGGGCCGATCATGGAAATGGTGTTGGATGGTCAGATAACAGGTGTTCTACCGGAGTTATTATTAATGGAGATCATGTAAAAGCTTATGGTCTTTTTGTAGAACATTTTCAAAAGTACCAAACCCTTTGGTTAGGTGAGTATGGAAAAACATTTTTCTATCAGTCAGAGTTACCCTATGACCCACCTAACCAAAATAGTTGGAGTACAAAAAACAGACTAGGTTACGCCTCATATAAAGTTGGAGATCATGTTCATAACCATGAAGCTTATGGTTTAGGTATATATGCATTTATGGGTATAAAAGATAATACTGATAAGAATGTACATATTGATTGCGCTGTTGAGACACCAGAGAGACCTGGAATTAATATCCATCATATTACATGTTTCTCTAAAGGTTATGGTACAATATATAACTGTCTAAACAGTAGAGGTGGTTCAGTTCAGCCAGGTTGTTGTTATTACTATTAAATAAACGTTCTGTTACTAAACTATATAATGCCCCCCTTTAAAATAATTAAATTCTAGATATTCTAAAGGGGAGTTAATTTAAATGGATATGCCAAGGTACTATTTTCTTTTCTATAATATCTAAAGAGAGATACAGACCAAGACCTGTAAAACTTAGCATAATGATTCCAACATACATTTGAGGATAATCGACCATAACCCAACTATTCATAATATAATAACCAATACCAAAAACTGTTGCAAAATTTTCACTAAAAAACAGTACAGATAAACTTATTCCAATACTTATTCGAATTGCAGATAATATAGAAGGTAATATCCCTGGGAGTGTAATTTCAAAAAGTATCTGCTTCTTAGTTAATAAAAATACCTTAGCGAGATAGTCATACTCTTTAGGTAGTTGTTTTGTTCTATCCCTAACAGCAATTGTAATAGGAAAAAATAAAATTGAACTAATAAGAATAATCTTAGGTGTATTCCCCAATCCAAAAAGAACCATAATAATTGGCAAAAATGCGATTTTAGGTATAGGATACAATAAATACAATATTGGTGAAAAAATAGAGTCTAACTTTTTGATTTTTGCAGTAATTATTCCAACTGGAATTCCAATAGTAAGAGATATAAATAGGCTGCTAATTATCCTTAATATACTTGCTAGAAGATGTAAAAAAATAGTCCCTTTACTAAACTCAATAAAGAGCTGTTTAATAACTACACTCGGTAAAGGTATTATTGGTTTATTGATAATAATGGAGAATAGAAACCAAATAACAAATATAGTTGATATACCTAATAAAATAGACTTCTTATTCATAAACGTTGGCCTCTTTTAATGATTGACGAACTTGACAACAGACTTCAAAAAATGACGGATCACTACGTGAGTTATTAATACTATAACTAGGATTATCAATTTTTTTAATAATCTTTTTTTGTTCCATTATCAAAATTGATTTACCAAGATAAACAGCTTCTTCTATATTATGAGTAACCAATATTAAGGTTAATCCAAATAGATCTGCTGTCTCCTTTAGTTGATTTTGTAGAAGCTCTTTGGATATCTCATCCAATGCTGATGTTGGTTCATCTAATAACAAAAGGTCTGGACTGTTTAGAATAGTTCTTGCTAAGGCTGCTCGTTGTCTTTGACCACCACTTAGTTGGGAGGGATATTTATAGGCCTGATCCTGAATATTATACATTTTTAGTAAATCCATAGCCTCTTCTTTTTTTCTTTTATTATTTTTAAGGCCTAAGAGGGTGTTATTTAGTATATTTTTCCAGGGAAGAAGCATATCTGTTTGAAATAACAAACCTTTTTTCATAGGTTTGTTATATGTATTACTAATATTACCAGAGGTGGGTTTTAGCAGATCTGCAAGAAGATATAAAATACTTGTTTTCCCACAGCCACTGGCCCCCACTATTGCAAGGGTTTCACCTCTATCTATACTAAAGTTAATGTTATCTAAAGCATGTTCGCTTCCATACCATAAATCAACATTTTGCAATGAAATCATTATTTAATAAAACTAGTATCAAAGAGATCTTTATCGGTTAACTCTATTTTATGCTTACTTATTTCTGCAGTCCAAGTCATAATCTTTTTAGTGAACTCTGAACTTGGAACTGTTGGATTAGTATAAATAGGTAACTCTATAGAGTCTTTAACTGTTGGAGGTAAATTAGGGATAGAACGAATTAATACTTCTCTAGCTAAATTTGGATTTTCCTGAAGTGCTAATACAGCCTGTGCATAAACTGAATGAAATACTTTTATAGAACTCTTCTTATCTTTTAGTGATTGATTAGTAAAAACCAGGATATCAAGACTTTCTTTAGGAATCCCTGGGTATGATTTTTTTATTAAGCCTTTCATCTGGCCAATTGATGCCAATGGTTCAGGGAATAATCCCATATCTATATGACCTGCAGCTACTGCTTCTAGACGCATAGGTATAGCATTAATAAAAACTTTAGAATAACCTTGATCTTTCATATATTCAGATACTAGATAATTAGAAACACTAACCTCCATCATACCAATTTTAGGGTTAGTTTGATAATCAAAATTGGGATTGATTAGTAGTGGAAATGATCCGTTTGTTGATAGTGTACCTTTAATTGGGAACCCAGCTGCTACATTACTAATAAGAGCCACCATATCTGTCATTGCCCCATCTATACTATTGGTCTGTAGTGCAGTTTGTCTATTCCCTGCATCTGTAAAAATTGTTAACTCAACATCAATTCCGGCTTTGGTAAAGAGTCCTTGTTCCTGGGCGTAGAAAAAAGGTGCTGTATCCACAGCAGGCATTAAGCCTATTTTTAATTTTCCATTGTCATTTGTGTTTTTACAAGATGATAATACTAAATAAAAGATCAATGTTAAAAGTAGAAATGTAATATTCTTTTTCATCTATTTAAAATCCTAAAAAAATAATTTAACTTAAAAACTATATCATAAACTAGATGGAAATAGGAATAGTATGCTCTATTTGATTGCTTGAAGATAGATATTATGAAATACTTCATAAAAAAGGAAGATTCTGTTGGAAATAAAAAAAATATTACACTTGGGAAAAATGTATTTTATTGCTTTACGCCCATTTTCATTAACACTAGCCTTTGCCTCTACTTCTTATGGAATATTAGCTGCATTTATAAATGATTTACTTTTTACTGATAGATTTTGGCATGACATTTTGTTAATTATATTAATAACTATTGCGGGAATAGCTTCTCAAGCAGGGGCGAATCTGATTAATGATTATTTTGAAGGTAGTTTTAAATATAAAAATAGTTCAAAAAAAACACGAAATTTTCTTGGCAGACAAAGAACTAATTTTGATATATTTGTTTTTATATCCGGAATAGCTGCACTTGGTATAGCAGGTTTAATAGGTATATATTTAATTTATTTAACAGATTTATGGATGTTAGTTATCGGGTTAATTGGTTTAATAGGTTCATACGCATATACCGGAGAACCTTTTGTATACAAAAGAAGAGCCCTAGGGGTTCCTTTATCATTTGTTTTAATGGGACTATTTTAATAACCTTAATAGTCTCCTTAATAGTATAGAGTAGATATAAAGTAACATAGATAAATAATATAAAACTTGATTAATTAAGAAACTGAAAGTCTATAAATATGGTAAGTGGGTATAGGTACTATATTTAACCCCTGGTAACAATTTTGACCAGGGGTAATTAGTCATATTTTGTACAACTTACTATGCTAAAATTTCCCATGGGTTTTTTTCCCCATTTTTAAAATAGTAAAGACTTTTTAATCCACATTCAACCATGTCGTAAACAGCTTGATCTGTATAAAAAGCTAGGTGTTGTGTTAATATAACATTTGGCATACACCTTAGAATAGACATATTATGATTAACAAAAGATTCAAAACGTTTATCGTTATGGTAAATACCTACTTCACCTTCTAAAACATCTAGACCTGCAGCACCTATTTTCCCCTGTTCTAGCCCATTAATTAGAGCTTCAGTATCTATTAGCTCTCCTCTTGCTGTATTTATAATAATGACATTCTCTTTCATTTTACTAATTGTATCTCTATTTATTAAGTGATGGTTCTCCTCAATATAAGGTGCATGGAGGGTAATGATATCCGATTCTCTATAGAGTGTTTCTAGATCAACATAGTTCATATAATCTTTTATCTCATCATTTTGATAGAGATCATACCCTATTATTTTTGAACCAAAACCGCTAATATTTTTTATAACTGTTCTACCAATTCGACCGGTACCAATAACACCGACAACTAGGTTTTTCATCTCTAGGCCTCTTAAACCTCTTAAAGAGAAATCCTTAGCCTCACCTCTTAGTAGAGATTGTTTTGCATTTCTTATACACATTAACATTAACATTAGGGTAAAGTCTGCAACACAATTTGGGGAATATGATGCACTACTTACTCTAATTCCGTACTCCTTTGCCGCTTCTATATCAATATTATTGTATCCAGCACTTCGTGATGAAATATACTTAACCCCTAAGGAACTCAATTTTTTTAGTACTTCTCTAGAAGCATCACAATGTCCTAAAATAGTAACATACTCATATCCAGCAGCTTCCTCTGTATTACCTAAGTTTAACCCATCTGTTACATATTTAAGCTCGACTTGTAACTCTGCAGAAACTTTATCAAACCCATATTGCTCATCTTTTCTAGCTGCATAAGCTATTATCTTCATTCAATACACCTTTTAGAATTTAATCTCGTAATCTTTTTCTTCTACGTAGTTTAGTTTAGTAATAAACAGATATTTACATATAATTCCTATTACTATAGGTGCTACTACAAAAATTAGTATAGTTAAAAATACATTCCCTACTGTATACCCAACAGCTGATAAATGATTTATAGGTCCAATTAGACCACTAATACCAAACCCAGCACTCATAGGTGTTCCTTGGATATTAAATAATCCTGCAAAAACTCCAACTACTGCTGCATTAACCAATATAGGCAAAATCATTTTAGGATTTTTCGCAAAGTTAGCCATCTGCATTTTAGGAGAACCTAAAAAATGCGCAAGACTTGTACCTGTTCCATTTACTTTAAAGCCTAATATGGCCAATCCAAAACCAGCGGAGCAAATACCTAGGTTTGCAGCACCAGAACCAAGTCCTGATAAAGAAATAGCCAATGCGACACCAACTGTGGATACAGGTGATATAATTAGAAATGCGAATGTTACAGATATCAAAATACCCATTATTACTGGCTGTAAGGTTGAAAAGACATTTACTAAAGAACCTATATACCCTGTTAACCTAGAAACATAGGGTAGAGTTGTCAACCCAATAAGTCCTACAACAATAATTACAATTGTAGGTACTAATAGAATAGTATAAGCTTTTAATTTATTACCTATAAGTAGTAATAATGCTACAGCGATTGATGCTGTAATACCTGCATTAATAACATCTCCTAGCCCTGCTAATAAGAACCCAGATTCAGTTATCTTTATAGCACCAGAACCTATCATAGTTGTTATAGATAAAGTTCCAGCTTGAATTGGGGAAAATTTGAATTGTCTTGCAATACATAAACCCATAATTGCAGATAGTAGCCTTGATCCAATTTGTATTATTACTAATATTGTAGTAAAACCTAATGCTTTACTAATCTCTCCTAGTAATGCAAATGGTACTAATGCAACAACTATTCCAGTACTCATACCTGTAAGAATTTTAATAAAATACTCTTTCACATTTATTTTGTTTTCCATTGAAATCTCCTTGTAATGTATTCAATGTAAACGATGACCTAAGAGCACAGTCAATAAAAATTTAAGAATATTTATATTTTTTTATAGATAATAATAAACCTATTCAACTAGAACCTGTAATTCCATGATCATTTCATCTTCATTATCTGTAAAAGATCTATCAACAATACAAAAATCATAAAAATCTCCAATAGCTTTATAGTTATTGTTATTTAACCAATCCATAAGAAATGTTACGGCTTTTTCATTATAATATGATCCCATATGATACATGCTTATATATTTACCCCTTGGAAGAATATTCTGTCCCTGGATTTTGAAATCTGTAGGTAGAAGAATAAAAGAGCCAGATCTCTTAGGTAACTGTTCTCCATTGTTAAAATATATAGAACCATACTCTTGATGAGAAAAGTGGTCTAACTCTCTTAAACGGCCTAAAACCTTTCTATATGCTAACATTATTCCTTCTTTATCATTCTGTTCAGCATCTAACATAAAAACTTTTCTTGTATCATGAATCTGAATAGAGGGTCTATTAAGGTCATTTTTATTGATCTTTTTGGCACGTTCATAGAAATTAATAAGATACTCGATACTTCTTTTTTTTTGAGAGAGTTTATCAATATCTTCTGATACAATATTTAACCTTTTATGTAATTCGCTGATCATGAGTTCATGGGTCCGATTTTCTAGAAGATATTTTGTTTCTGATAAGGAAAACCCTATATCCTTTAAATAAATGATCTGTTTTAAAATTGGAAAATTTTTTCTAGAATAATATTTATAATTATTTAATCCACCAATTTGATCTGGTTTAAATAAGTCTATTTTATCGTAATATCTCAACGTTTTTTTTGTAATATTATGTAGTTTGGCTACATCACCCATTTTATATAGTTTTTCTGGCAAAAAAAGCTCCTAAAATCATGACCCAAGGGCACAGTATATTTAGGTTAGTATAATATATGATGGATAATTTGGGGATACAATTACTCTTTTTGAATTCTACTGTATAATTTTTCTATATATGCATATATGGAAGACCTAATAAACAGTAAGTCAAAAGAACTTTTTGGTATAAACTATGTATTCCCCTTTCAAAGGCTTGTTATATCTAATACATTGGCAGCAGCAGGATATTTCTCTGAAGATGATAGATTAGAGAGCATTCCAAGGCAGATTGTTTTACTACCAACAGGAGCTGGGAAATCCCTCTGTTTTATGTTACCTGGGGTATTATTAGAAGGTATGACACTAATAATATTCCCCCTACTCTCTTTAATGGCAGACCAGGAGAGAAGAATAATAGAGGGAGGGGGATCTGTTACCATATTAAAAGGGGGAATGTCTAAGGATGAAAAGGATGAGGCATATAAACTAATTAGAACAAACAGTGTAAAATTCATTCTTACAAACCCAGAAACCCTAGGAAGTGTTAAAATACTAGATCTATTAAGTGGTGCTGAGATTACCCATGTAGTTATAGATGAAACCCATACTGTTAGTCAGTGGGGGGAGAGTTTTAGACCTACATATTTAGAGGTAGGAAAACATATTAAAACAATTGGTGTAGATTTAGTTACAGCCTATACAGCAACAGCATCTGAATATATTTTAGAGAGTGTAATTAAACATATATTTTTAGGGGAGCAGGTAAATATTGTTAGGGGCAATCCAGATAGGACTAATATTCACTACTCTGTTATTCCATCTATATCCAAGGATGAGACACTTATAGAGTTAGTTAAAAGTGTAGAAACACCAGCAATTATTTTCCACTCATCAAGGGTCAGTGCCGAAGTAACAAATAGACTATTAATAAACAGGTTAGAAAGGGATGATATTGTATACTATCATGCTGGATTAACAAAAGATCAGAAAAGTAGAATCGAAGAGTGGTTTTTTACATCTGACACTGGAATACTAAACGCAACTTGCGCCTACGGAATGGGTGTTGATAAGCAAAATATTAGAAGTGTAATCCATTTAGAAGTCCCCTCCTCCATAGAGGCATTTTTACAGGAGTCAGGGCGGGGAGGACGGGATAGAAAACTTGCAAAATCTTTTTTAATAACAACAAGGGTTAATAAAAAAAGTAGAATACTAGATGCTATTAATACAGGGTTATGCCGTAGAGAAGTTCTTCTTAGGCTTATGGGACATGAGATAGAGTTCTGTTCGGGATGTGATATTTGCGATAATAGTTTTCAAGCAGTTGAAACAGGATTTATACAAATTACCCAGTTCCTGATAAAAAATCGATTTATATATAATATAGATCAGTCAGTAAATATTTTAAAAGGTTTTTATACATTTACTGCTAAACAGGAACAGTATCACAATGCCTGTGGTTTTGGTATTCTTTCCAGGTGGGATAAGGACTCTATTAAAGATAGTATAAATATACTAACTAAAAGTAATGTTATTATAAAAAGATGGGGGAAATTAGGTTTAACTAAACATTTAATTATAGGGGATGAAACTTCTCCATCCCCAAATACCCTATAATCTATTTAAGTTATATCCATCTTTTTCTAAAAGATCTATTAAACTACCCTCTCCGCATAAGTGACCAGCTCCTACTACAATAAAGTAGTTATCACCAGTTTCTAAATAATTTTTAACTTGTTCTAACCAGTTTTTATTTCGTTGGAAAAGAAGTCGGTCTAAAGCCTCCTTAGAACCTGGAATATCTTGCCCTTCAGAAGTCATAATTTTATAGATAGCTTCTGTATCTCCAGAAATCCAAGCATTCATTAGTCCATTAAAAGTCTCTTTAAGAGCATTTTTATCCTCTAAAAGTGATAATAATTCAAACTTTTGATACTCTAAAGAATTAGAATCCATCATTACTATTTGGGACTCCGCACTCTCTAGATAGAGAGGGTTTAATTCTATTTGATTTGCAACATTTTGCAGATGGACATCTACACCATTCCCGGAATAGAATCCAAGTTCCTGACCTAAGAACTCAGTTAATATTGTAGTTACCATCCAGGGCTTAAAAATTCTTATTTGATTAAAATTCATATTAAAAGGTGAGAGAATCTCATTTAAAACCTCTATATTATCCTTATCAATATAGTTAGCAAGATCATCTTTTTGGGGAAGTAGAGCCCTTTCCATAACAAATTTTTGGAAATCAGGATCTGTTCCTGCATAGGTTACATCAGCCTCCATAACAAAATGGTCTGATTGCCCTAAAGATTCATAATAGATATCATCTAATGGATAGATCTCATCTGGAGCGATATGTATTGACCCTGCAATAAATATTGAAGTATCTCCATTTGTTAACTCCCATAAAAGAGCTCTTTTTTCTACACTTTGTGCTACATCTTTTTTAGTTGTGGTACAAGAGGCGGTTACAATAATCCACAGTAGGATTAATACTAATTTTTTAGTTATTTTTTTATTCATATAAAACTATATCATAAATAAATAGAGGATGTCCAAATAGACATCCTCTTTTTTTTACTAGTTATTAAAAGTAAATTATCCTTTTACTGAACCGGCCATTAGCCCTTTAACAAAAAATCTTTGTAGTCCAAAAAATACCATTAGAGGTATTATCATACTCATAAATGCACCAGAAGTTAGAAGGTGCCAATCTTGACCTTTTTCTCCAACCATTGCAGCTAATGCACTAGTAACAACTCTATTTTTATCACCAAGGAAAATAAGTGCTACTAAGTAGTCATTCCACACCCATAAAAACTGGAATATTGCAAAACTTGCTAAAGCAGGAACAGAAAGTGGTATTACAAGTAAGACAAAGGTTGTAAAAGGTGTAGCTCCATCTAGATAAGCGGACTCAAAAATATCCCTAGGAAGTGTACTTATATAATTATAAAGTAGATATACAGCTAAAGGGAGCCCAAATCCTGTATGAGCCAACCACATACTAACAAATGTACCATTTAACCCCCAAGCAGTAAAATCTCGAAGTATAGGTATTAATGCTATCTGTAAAGGAACAACTAAAAGTCCTACAATCATAATAAAAAGAGGTTTTCTTCCAGGAAACTCCATCCAAGCAAATGCATAGGCTGCAAAAGCTGCAATTAAAATAGGTATAACAGTTGCAGGTATGCTAACAGCTATAGAGTTCAAAACAGCATCTGCAAAATTATTCCCCTGTCTTGTTATCTGATTACCCTGGGCATCTTCGAAGGTAACTGTACCAGCAGCTAAAACATCACGGTAGTTACTTAGGGTTAAATTTGCTCCAAATCCTACCCATTTTTTCTCATAAACCTCTACAATTCTGGATCTTTTATTACCATACCATCTTAATATTCTACCCTCTGAAACTTCTATCCCTTCCCGCCACTGGTTAAAATTAGCCGTATGTCCTTCTAGGGTAATAGGTCCATCTGGGTCTATATCCTGTGGTAACTCAATTTCTACTGTTTTTACAATATCTTTATGAGGTAGAACACTCCACCACCCGGAACTATAAATATCTTTAGAATCTCTAAAGGATGTAATAAAAACACCTAGAGTTGGAACTGTCCATAATGTAACGATAAGAATTAATACAGCAGCAATTACTATTTGTGATTTTTGTATTTTTGGTTTTACTTTTTTCATTTTAACACCTTCCTGCTTCTAAACTCTTTTAGGTTGTAATAAAGCACTGGAACAATAACAACTAATAACACAATAGCGATAGCTGATGCCTCTCCTGTATTCCCGTATGTAAATTGTCGTAGATAGAACTCATTCGCAATAACATTAGTACCATAATTACCACCTGTCATAACCCGCACAATATCAAATAGTTTTAGACTAAAAATTAGAATCGTTGTGGTTACAGTAATGATAGTAGGCATAATAAATGGAACAGTTATTTTAAAGAAAATAGTAAAACCATTTGCTCCATCAACTCTAGCAGCTTCATTTAATGAACTAGGAATAGCCTTAATTGCTGATGAAATGATAACCATGGCGTAACCTGTTTGTAACCATACCATTATGAATATTAGAAAAAAGTTATTCCAGAATGGAACCAATAACCAGGGTTGGGCCTCTCCTCCAAATGCAGTTACAATTGCATTTAAAAGTCCGATTTCAACAATATTTATTCCCTGCCCCTTATATGCATAAACAAACTTCCATATAACACCAGCTCCTACAAAGGAAATTGCCATAGGCATAAATATTAAGGATTTAAAAACTTTTTCATGTTTACTTTTATCTCCAAGAACTGCGATTAATAGCCCTAGTATTACACATGTAGATGTTCCAAATATCATCCATAATAGGTTATTTCTAAAGCTTTCAAGCATTATTGGATCTGTAAATGCAAACATATAGTTTTTTAGGCCAACAAATTTTGATCCTGTAGCATCAAAAAAACTAAACCAAAAAGTACGAAGAGTTGGCAAAACAAGGGCCCAAAATAGTATAAGAACAGCAGGCCCTGCAAACACTATGGCAACAGCAACTGAACGCATTTTTCTTGGTAGAGATTGGGCTATAGAGTTCATAGTAAAATATAGAAGAGCCGCAGAACCAACCCCCCAAACAACTGCAAATAGCGTCATTAGAATTTTAACGTTCTGCATCTTTTGGAGTAAAACAAATCCTCCAATAAGTATTGCAAAAGTTATAAGAACTAAAACTAGAACATATCTTTTACTAGTTTTAGGTCTATTTATTAAGTCAGTTAACACAAAGTTACCTCCTCTTTGTATAAGAAAGAAGGGGGCATACTGTGTGTAGCCCCCATTTAAGTTAATTTTTATTATTTAGGCCATGAAGCGTCAATCGCTTTAACAGCCTCATCTAATGTTTTAGCACCAACAACATAATCTGTCATCTCTCTCCAGAATGAACCAGCACCAACAGCACCAGGCATTAAGTCAGAACCATCAAATCGAACACTTGTTGCATTTTGAATTACTTCAGCAACTTTTCTATCTACACTATTAGTATACCAGCTAAGCTTTGAATCTTTATGAGGAGAAATTGCTCCACCTGCTTTAACCCAGCCTTCAACAGAAGCACCAGTAGCAAAGTACTGCATAACCATTCTAACTTCTGGTCTATCATTAAACATTGCGTAGATATCACCAGCTACAAGAACAGGTTTACCAAGGGAAGGATCTTTACTTGGTAGATAGAAGAAATCGTAGTCCTCGTTTGCAACCATATTATCTGGGAAGAAAGAAGTTATAAAGTTACCCTGTTTATGTAACCATGCCTTAGGTGGTTGCTCAAACATAACCTTTGGAGCATCCCCAAAACTAGTAGTTGCTATACTATTTCTACCACCATAAACCATTCCATCTGCAAACCAGATATCAGCTACTGCTTGAATTGCAGCTCTAACTTCAGGGGAGTCAAATTTAAGTTCACCACTTACCCATTTATCATAGTTTTCTAAAGAAGTTGTTCTTAACATCATCTCTTCAACCCAGTCAGTCATTGCCCAACCAGTTGCTGCACCAGACTCAATACCTATAGCCCAAGGAGTATCTCCATCAGCTATTATTTGACTTTGTAATGTCATTAACTCTTTCCATGTTGTAGGAACTTTATATCCAGCTGCATCAAAAGCCTTTTTATTATACCAAACTAATGACTTACCATTTACACGAGCCCATAGACCAGCCATAATATCGCCTTCTGGTCCTGTCATTGTTGCCATATCTAACCAACTTTGAATATAGTTGTCCTTAACTTTTTTCATATCTAAAGTTTTATTTAAATCGATTACATAACCTTTTTTAACAAAGTTTTCTAAAAGACCTGGTTGTGGGAAGTCAGCTATATCAGGAGGATTTCCACCTTCAATTCTTATTGCAATTGAAGCTTCAAACTCTTTTGAACCTTCATACTGAATATCAATACCAGTCATCTCTTCGAAACTTTTAATTGAGTTTTCAAACTTAACTGCATCATTATCCACAAATGGACCAGACATTGTTACAACCTTTCCTCTTACTGCTGCATAAGGGTCATTCTTATCTGCCATTGCTGCTGAATCTTTTTTATCCGCCTCTTTGTTACTGTTAGCAGATAAAAAAGCTGCAGAACTTATTACTAACATAAAAATAGCAATAATTTTTTTCATTTTTGTTCTCCTTTAATTTTTTATATACTTAAACTTTATAAGTAGCCTAAGTAAATTTCCAATCTTTTTTATTTTTTATACATTATATGTACAAAAAACAACACAAACTAATGCACACGTTAGCATAATCCTTTTTAATAGTTTACATTGTAAGGACTTGCTGTTACGCAAACGTGTGCGTTAAAATAATATTATGATAGGTTCTTATATCTGTCAAACATTTTTTTTGGTTTATGAGGATTTTCTTAGAACTAAAGTTGGCTTTACTACTTCTACAGTGTATTTATCATAATTGACTTTATTAATAAGCTCCATGATACGGTTAGCGGCTAACCGAGCTAACTCTTTTTTAGGTTGGTGTATTGTAGTTAAAAGTGGAGATGTATACTCGCATACTGGTGTATCATCGTATCCTATAACAAGAAGCTTTTGGGGAATTTTTATTCCGCTCTCCTTTGCGGCTGTTAAAAACCCAAAGGCCTGTACATCTGTTTGAAAGAAAATTCCATCCGCTTTTTTAATAAGATTGGGTATCGATTGTACAAGATCATAGCCTTTAGTATATGAGCAATCAATTTTTATTACATATTCAGGATTAAACTCTATTCCATTCTCTTCTAAAGCGAGGAGATACCCCTTTGTTCTATCTATATACTCAAGGGATTTTTCCTCATTAGGAAGTACAGTTAAAATATTTCTACAGCCCTGTTTAATAAGGTGGTTTGTTGCAAGTTTTCCCCCATAAATATTATCTGATGAAAAAGCATTTAACTTTTCCCCTTTGAAAAACCTCGGCCTCATATGTAGCTGAACAAGGGGAAGCCCTGCCTCCTGTATACTATTATAATCTCTATTAGTTATCTGATCATGGACAATAAGAAAACCATCAACCTTTTGCTGACGTAATAATCTTTCAATATTACTTGCTCCTGTATCTGGGTGGTAACCCTCAATAATAATAGCATCCATATCCATACTTTCTAAAATATGCCTTAGTTCTGTAAATAGCTGATTAATATATAGGGATGAACCAAATTGATCTATATAGGACTCGTAAATTACAGCGATATTACCAGTTCGAACCCCTTTTAGACTTCTAGCACCGGCATTAAACTCAAAGTTCATGGATTTTGCGAGGTATTTTATTTTTTCCTTTGTAGCCTTACTTATTTGAGGACTATCATTTAAAGCCCTTGAAACTGTAGAGTGACTTACACCAGCGACAGCTGCAATATCTTTTATTGTAACCTTCATAACCCCTCTCTTTGCACACGTTACCGAAATAATTTTGATTTAAATCCCGGTTGTTGTCAACAAAGAGAGGTATTTAACTACTTTATTTTAGGCCTAAAGCCTATAAACTCCCTGTTCTTTCTCCAAGAATCCCTATATAAATTTTCAAGGTCATCATTTGTCTTTAAATCGGGTTGGGAGAAATAGTTAAGATATTTAATTATATTATCACCACTACTTATAATCATAACTTCCTCAGGTAGCAGATCATGTTTGTTTATATCATCAAATATAGACTCTTCCATATTAAGTCTATCCTGGGTGGAATCAAGTTTAATATGTAACTTAACCCTAGGATATAGACTCATAGTTTTAGTCTCATTTTTACTTAGCAGAATTAGATTACTAAAGTGAAAAATCTCTATGTCCCCATCTATAGGTGTATAGGAGATCTTATCATCCTTAATTTTTATATTTAATTCCCCCCCCATAATAGAGACATTAAGTTCTAAATTATTAATATATCTAGGTAGTCTAGGACGAAACATTAAATTTCCATCCCGGGTATCTAGACCTAAAAAACCAAATAGTATTATTAGGTATGATCCCCCCATAGAGGCTGTATGTAGTCCATGGAATACATTTTGGTGTAGGTCTTTTAAGTCCGTATGAACAGTCTCTAAGAAATACTCCCAAGCTAAATCCTCGTAACCTAACCAGTTAGCATTTATCCCCTGGGCGCAGGCGCTTAAGGATGAGTCCCTAGTTGTGACCTCTTCATAGTAGTCAAAATTTCTTTTAAGAAGTCCTGGAGGAAAGAAGTCTCTGAATAGAAATTGGGCCATTACTGTATCAGCCTGTTTTAAGACCTGTTTCCTATATATATTTAAAGGATGAAAGTTTAATAAAAGTGGATATTTATCATCACTTGTATTTTTAAAGTCCCACTTCTCTTTACCTAGAAAACTATCATCCTGGGGGGTTATATCTATATTTTTTGGAAGATAGATCTCCCCTGCCCTTTTTATCCATAGGTTAACTTCCTCGGTATCATGACGTCCATTTAACCAATATGCAGCCATCTCCAGGTTTTTTTTAGCCATAATATTTGTATAAAAGTTATTATCAACTAATGCTGTATACTCATCGGGACCTGTTACCCCATTAAAACAGAAACCCTTTCCCTCTATAGTATCTCCTAAACTACACCAAAAGTTAGCAGTACCTGATAGAAGTTCACAACCTCCTTGGTCTAAGATTGTTAAATCCCCAGTTATTTCTAAGTACTTAGAGAGTCCAAGGGCTATGTCTGCATTTATATGGTATTGGGCAGTACCTGCAGGAAAGTATGCCGAAGACTCCTCTCCATTAATTGTCCTCCATGGGAAAAGTATACCCTTATGACCTAGGATATCTGCTCTCTCCCTCGCCTTATCCATAATAGAGATTCTATATAAAAGCATACTCTTAGCAATTTCAGGGTTAGTATATATAAAAAATGGTAGAACATAGGTCTCTGCATCCCAAAAGTAGTGTCCTTCATAACCTGGTCCACTTAAACCCTTTGCAGCTATAGATCTCTTCCCATCTCTACCTGTAGACTGAAGAAGTTGAAACAGATTAAACCTTATACTTCTTTGAATATCTATATTTCCATCTAGTTTTATATCACTTCTACTCCAGAAACTCTCCATAAATGATCTCTGATTTAAGATGATAGATTCAAATCCATCTTTTAAAGCTTTGCTCTGTTGGGATATTAATCTTTTTGATAATAGATTCCTGTTTTCTTCAATATCATAATCGTAGGTAATAATTTTTGTTATACTTAATCTGCTCCCAGCAGAGATATCTATAAAACTACTCAGACCTTCATCTAATTCACTATTTTGAACTTTGTACTCACCACCACTTACTTGATGATCCATTATTGATGATAAAATCAGAGAACTTCCTGAGGTAACTATATTTAAAATCTTAGAACTATTATCACTCTCTGATTTATCTACACTAATTGAGTTATGATCAAAATGTGCAGAGATTCTAGGATCCTTTGTAGTTTCTGTTTTTGGTCTATTATAGGTTATTTTACTATTAATCTTTACCTGGTTATTTGAGTTAGCAAATTCAAAATCCCATCTGTATAAAACAGTACCTCTATAGTCAAATGGAACAATGGTTAAAAGACTTCCACTAATTATATTACTTTTGGAATCCTCCCATTTAAAGGACCACTTAGTATAGGATTCCCTCATATTTAAGATTCGACAACTCTCTATAAAACGCCCTTTAGGGTTAAACAGTTTCTCATTGTTTATTACAAAATCAATCTCTTTACCTTCGGGAAGACTAATCATTGTCTGCCAATTCTGGGCATAACCATAGGCATTTTCACCATATTTTATTGGACCTTTTTCATAAAAACCATTTATATACGTACCTTTTTGGAAGGATTTTTCCTCTTGGATTAGATCTCCCCTAATACCTAGAAAGCCATTTCCTAAAGTAAATAGAGTCTCATTTTTCTTAAGATCTTCTATATCCTCAAAGTTATTTTGTCTTATTACCCATTCTTCATCCATAAAAACCCCTTGATAATGTAAGTCCTTACATGTAAACTATTACAAAGATTAAAGCCCAGTGAATAAAAAGTCAAGTTAACGAAACCCATAGGAGTAAATATGTCTAATAAAAATTCAAATATTTATGATGTTGCTAAAAGAGCTGGTATTTCTATCGCTACAGTATCAAGGGTTATTAATACCCCAGATAAAGTAAGTAGTAAAACCAAGGATAGAGTCCTATCTGCCATGAGAGAGCTTGAATTTACACCAAAAGCTGAAGCTAGAGAGAGGGCTAAAAAGAGTATTGGGAAAATTGGAGTTATAGCAAGTAACTTAAAGTGTCTCTCCTTTGTACATAGACTAAATGGTATATCTACAGCTTTAAATGGAACACCCTACGAAATAGTAATAGTTCCAACTAAAAAAGATGAGGATCTAGGTTACTACTTAAGTACTGCTGAACTTAAAAATAACCTAGATGGAATTATTGTTCTTAGTCAAAAACTGGAAAATAAGACACTTAAAATACTAAAGGAAATCTCGGCCCATGTTGTTTTTGTAGAATTTGGAGAGAGGGATTTTTCCAGTATATCAATAGATAATAACTATGGTGGTTCCCTAGTTGCTAGTTACCTATTGGATAGGGGGTATAGATCATTCTCTATTTTAACAGAAGAAGAGAGTAATTTAAAACTACACCCTAATCAGATGAGGGTTACTGGTTTTATTAATCAATTAATAAAAAAGGGAATTAATATCCCTAATGATATGATTAAATACTCATCTGTCGATTTTGATGAGAGTGTGAAAGTTGCTAGGGAACTATTAAAAGATATTGTACGTCCCCAGGCTATTTTTGCAACAACAGACCTTTTAGCTGCAGCAACACTAAAAGCTGCTAGGGAGTTAGAGATATCTGTCCCTAATGAGTTAGCTATTATAGGTTTTGATGGAACAGATACATCTAACTATCTTAATCTAACTACTGTAGATCAATCCTTAGAGCAGTCTGGAAAGCTAGCTGTGGAGTTACTGCTTAAAAGAATTAAAAACCCTAAGGATCCTATACAAAATATATACTTGCCCCTTAAAATAATTGAAAGAGGCACTGTTTTGTAAAGAACTATCTATTACTTTTCATCTTCATAAAAAAATCAAATAAGATATCAGATAGACCAGGAAGATGTTCATGTCCATAATCGTAATAGATTATTGACTCTTTCCTTGACTCAATATTGTTATATGCAGCAAATTGTGTGGATGGAGGACATATATTGTCCATTAGAGTAATAGTCATTAGTACCTCTCCCTTAATCCGGTTGGTAAGGTTCTTAATATCTATATAACCAAGAGTATTAAAAATCTCATCCTCTTTAATATGTAGTGGATCATACTGTCTAAAGTAGTGCCGAATCTCTGCATATGCATCTATATCCAAATCCATATCCCATACTCGTTTATAATCGCTTAAAAATGGATAAATTGGTGCAACATATTTAATTCTTGGTTCCAATGAAGCACAGGCTAGAGTTAACCCTCCCCCCTGGGACGCCCCTGTTACAGCAATGTTATCCTCATCAACTTCAGGCAGATCCATAACAATTCTTGTCAACTGAACACAATCTAAATATATATCCCTAAAAGCTAAATTATCTTTTCCATCTTCTAGACCACGAACTATTTGTCCATTAAATGTATGCCCATATAGCTCTGTCTTATCCTGGGATTTACCACTTTGCCCTCTACAATCTAATGCAGCATAGGAGAAGCCAGCAGCAACAAGGCTGAATCCATCTTGCCAGTCCCCACTATTTCCATGATAACCGTGGAATTTAATAATACCTGGATTTTTTTTACCTTCTACTGATGGTTTAATATACTTTGCATATATACGGGCACCTTTCACACCTGTAAAGGTTAAATCATAACAACTTGCATAGGGTACACCCTTCTCTACCCTTGTAAATTTCACATCCCAATCAAATGTATCAAGTAGGGATAAAGCCCTCTCCCAATACTCATCTATATCAATTGGGCATGGGCTAATACCCTTATATTCTTTTAACTCTTCTAATGGTTTATCTAACTGTGGCATAATATCTCCTCTATTTGTATAATAGACCTATATTTTCCAATTATATAGAATAAAAGAACCATTTTTTTGTATAATAGTCCAATGAATGATTTAAACCCACTCTTTAGCTTTATCAGTATTCCTAAGAATAAAATATTCTCCGTTAATTTTTATCACAGGGAAAATAGGGATGATTGGTTTATAAAAAAACATTATCACAATATTTATGAGATTGTTTTATATAGAGAAATTTCCGGTTCTGTCTCTTTAAATAACAGTGAGCATTTTATTGATTCTTTTAAGCTACTATATATTCCTCCCTATGCAGTCCATGGTTTTACCCTACCTAAACAGAGTTGTGACTATATAGTCCTTCATACCTCTCACTCTTTTTTAGTCGATCTTCCCCAGTATCCAAAACTTTTTAACCTTGATATAAAAACTAGGGATACATTAGAGGAGTTGCTACATTGGGTTAATGACTTATCTAATTCTGATGAGTTTAAATACAGTATAATAAAAACAATATTTTCATGGATAAATGAAAATCAAAATGATTCTAATAAAAAGTTTCACTACAATACTAACTACTTTACTCCCCTATTAAAGTATATAAACGAGAATAAAGTGTATAACATTACAGTTATAGAAGCTGCAGAAATATCAAATATGTCTAGGTCATCATTTTTAAAACATTTTAAGGGATATTTTAATGTGAGCTTTCACAATTTTTTATTAGAAAGAAGAGTTGATGAAGCTAAATACCTGCTACTTAATAGTGACCTAACTTGTCTTGAGATCTCTTTACAATTAGGATTTAGTGACTCGTCTCATTTTACAAGGGTATTTAAAAAAATTACTGGTCAACTACCTAAAAATTTTAAAAGTAGTGATAGTTGACCTAATAAGTTAAGATTTTATACTAAAATTATGAATTGTCTTTTGTCTGTAAACTTCACCCGGGTTTAATACAATAGATTCAAATTTAGGATTATTTATGGCATCTGGGTACATCTGAGTCTCTGCACAAAAGAAGTTATGTTCCTCAAATCCAGTATATATCTGTACACCAGGTTCTGTTGTTAATATCTCCATAGCTCTTCCACTTTTAGGATGTTCTATATACATTCTATTTACAGGTTTATCCTTCTTTTCTAAAGATAGATTAAAATTATGGTCATATCCACCTGTTTTTGTAATGTTATCACCAATTTTAGTAAGCTTCTTAAAGTTAAATGGTGTATTTTCAACACTTTTTAATTCCCCTGTGGGTATTTGATCTTTATCTAAGGTTAGGTAACTATCTGCTTCAATTAACATATTATGGTTATGAATACTCTCTTTAAAAGCACTTAAATTCCAGTATGCATGATTTGTTAGATTAACAGGGGTTTTTTTATCTGTTACTGCTTTATAGTTTATAATAAATTGACTGTTTTTATTTAAAGTATATGTTACTTCAACCTCCAGATTTCCTGGAAAGTTCTCCTCCATATCCCTACTTAAATATGTAAAAGTAACTCCTGCTTCATCTTCATTATTAAACACAGAGTAGTTCCAGATTACTTTATCAAAACCAACATTCCCACCATGAAGACAATTTGTTCCATTATTTACAGCAAGATTATATGTAGTGCCATCTAGGGTAAATTGAGCTTTTGCTATTCTATTTCCAACCCTACCAATAGTAGCACCATAATATGCTTTATGCTCTTCGTACTCTTTAATACTATCAAAACCAAGGATGCACTCCTCAAGATTATTATCCCTATCTTTAAATTTAAATGAAGTAAGAGTAGCTCCTCTATCTATTACTGTAAACTCAATTTCACTATTTGAGATTGTTGTTCCCATAACAGTTTGACCTTCATTTGTTTTTCCAAATTCAAACTCATTTATTTTCATATTTTCTCCATATTTTATTATTTATATTACGATGATTGTCTAATAACAAGTTCTGGGGCTACTACTGTCTGTGAAACAACCTCTAAATCTTTTTTATTAATTAGATCTATAACCCTAGCACAGGCTAACTCTGCTAACTTAGTTTTTGGTTGTTTTATAGTTGATAAGTTAGGAGTAATAGCTTTACATAGGGGAGAGTCATCATAACCTATAATTTTAAGATCCTTAGGGATACTCATGCCCCTCTCTTTAGCGATTGTTAAAAATGCAAAGGCTTGAATATCAGTTTGAAAAAAGATTCCATCAGCTTTATTAATAAGTTCTAAATGTTTTTCAAAAATCTCATGCCCTACAGAAAAACTAAACTCTGCTGGGATTATATACTCATCTTTAAACTCTAAGTTGTGCTTTTTAAGGGCATTTTTATATCCTAGGGTTCTATTAGCAAACTCTTCATAGTCTATCGGGTAGGGTAAAATTGTTAATATCGTTTTACACCCTTGGTGTATAAGATGCTCTGTAGCTATATAACCACCCTTAGTATTATCAGCAAAAAAGTAATCAACACTCTCCCTCTCTACATATCTTGGAAGGAGATGAAGTTGAACAAAGGGTATCCCAGAGTCCTTAATATTCTCATAAACTTCTTTCTCTATATGATCGTGAACAATAATAAAGGCATCAACTTTTTGCTGCCTTAGTAGACGATCAATGTTACTATCTCCAGTTTTAGGATTTATTGCCTCTAATACAATTGCATCAAACTCTACTTCTTCTAATACTGCCCGTAATTCTACAAAGAGTTGGTTAATATATAAGGATGGACCAAGCTCATCAATATGTGTCTCATATACGACTGCAATATTCCCTGTTTTATTACTACTTAAGCTTCTAGCTGCAGCATTAAATTCAAATTTCAGCTCTTTTGCTATCTCTTTTATTTTAGCTTTCGTTTCTACTTTAATTAGTGGGCTATCATTAAGTGCTCTAGACACGGTTGATAGACTAACATTTGCAATATCAGCTATATCTTTAAGTGTTGTCTTCATTTTTTCTCTCTATAAATTTAAATATATCACATTAAGATATTTTAAAAAAGATTATTATTTATTGAGCTTCTCCCTTAAGAGATATCTCTTTATCACCCTCTAGCTCAATAATTTTAACATTCACAAACTTATTATACATTGAACTATCCCCATGGAAAATAACAGGCACATAATTTTCACCAAATCCAGAACATATACCATCTTTAACTTTTTCTACTAAAACTCTTTGGGTTAAACCAATTAAAGACTCTCTATATTGTTTTTTTAACTCTAAGGCAACATCCCTAACAATCTCAGATCTTTTAGTTTTAATCTTCTCTTCCACTTGATTTTTTATTTCAGCAGCCTTGGTTCCTTCTCTTTTAGAATATTTAAAAGTATGTATATGTCCAAAACCTATCTCTTTACATGCCAATAGGCTCTTTTCAAATAACTCCTCGCTCTCAGTAGGAAAACCTACAATTAGATCTGTAGTTACATTAAAATTAGGAATTACCCTACGTATTTTTTCAATAATGCTTTTATATTGACTAAAGGTATAGGTTCTTTTCATATCCTTTAAGATTTTCTCAGATCCACTTTGAAGGCAAAGATGTAGGTGGGGAGTCATTCTTGGATGTTTAAATAGTTCTACTATCTCATCCCCCATCATATCCGGTTCAAGGGATGAAATTCTTAATCTCCAGTCACCTTCAATATCTAATATACTCTTAATTAGTTGTATAAAATTAACCCCATTATAATCATAACAGGACATATTTATGCCTGTTAAAACAATCTCCTTAAAACCCTCATCTAAGTGATTTTTGATACTTGAGATTATATCATCATTTGGTCTGCTGATTCCTCCGCCCCTTACATAAGGTATAATACAGTAGCTACAAAAACTATCACAGCCATCCTGAATCTTTATAGTTGCCCTAGTTCTAAGTCCCCTATCAGTTGTATGAAAATCAAAAACATCATCCTTTCTATTATCATGGGTCAATTCACCATTAAAATATGCATCAACCATTTGAAAAATCTGATTTTTTCTCTTATTTTCTATTAAAAATGTTATCCCTGTATTTGCTTCTAAATCCTGCTTTGTAGAGTCAACATAACAGCCTGTAACAACAACAACTGCGTCATCCTGTTTTCTAGCCTTATTGATACTATTTCGGCTTTTTCGATCACTCTTATTTGTAACCGTGCAAGTATTTATTATGTAAACATCAGCCTTTTCATCAAAGGGTACAACAGTATACCCTGCTTTAATAAAATCCGAAGCAAGACTATCTGACTCGTATTGATTCATTTTACAGCCAAGGGTATTTAATGCGACTCTTTTACTCAACAGGAACCCCTTCAATAGACATATTACTAATATCCGTAACTCTAATATTTACAAACTTACCAACAAGGTCTTTATCCTCTATTTTAACCCTGGTGACAACACGTCCCTGGGTAAAACCTTGGAAATACTCATCCTTTCTATCCCGTCCAGTTAAAAGTACCCTTACCTCTTTATTTAATAGTGTTTTATTATACTCTAAGGAGGTCTCCATCATTACATCTGATAGGATATGAAGCCTATTTTTTTTCTCTTCAAGGGGGATGTCATCCTCCCATCTATGACTTTTAGCACCAGGTCTAGGGGAGTAACACGCTATATAGGCCATGTTATACTTAAACATCTCCATTGCTAATTTTGTTTTATTAAATGCCTCTTCACTCTCTCCAGAAAAGCCAACAATTATATCTGTAAATAGAGTTGCCTCTGGTAGTATAGTTCTGATTTGTTCTACTGTTTTACCATAGGACTCTAGGGTATATCCCCTATTCATACGGTTAAGAATTTCATCATCTCCACTTTGAATTGGAAAATGAACCCATTTAGCTAGACACTTATATCTCTTCATAATAAACAGTAACTCTATGGAAAAATCCTTTGGATGTGGTGCTGTGAAATAGACTAAAAACTCATTTTCACTATCCTCTCCATATTTCCCAATCTCCTCTAATAACATTGGGAATGTTATCTCATCGCCATTTTTATCAGAACCATAGGAGTTTACATTTTGACCTAGTAGTGTAATCTGCTTAAATCCCCTATCTGCAAGCTCCTTAACCTCCCTGATTATCTCTTTAGAGGGTCTAGAGAGCTCTCTACCCCTAGTATAAGGGACGGCACAATAGGTACAGTAGTTATTACAACCATTCTGTATTGGAACGTAGGCATCAAAATTATTATCCTGGTGGGGATCTATCTGCCAAAAATCAGTTAAATTGTTTTTTTTAAGGTTACCAGGTGTTGTAATTCCATAATTGTTTATCATCTCTGGTAATTTATCTAGATCACCCATTTTAAAAACGAAATCGAAGGTTTTAAGGAATTTTTTCTCATCACTCTCTAAAACACATCCTGAAAGAAAAGTTAAAATATTTCTCTTCTGCTTTCTTTTCATCTTATTCCATCTATGAATCCTAGAATATACTCGATCTATTGCCTTTTGTCTTACTGAACAAGCAATAACACCAAGTACATCAGCCTCTTCTTCATTTTCTGTATGTTTATACCCAAGATTGTCAAAAACTGTTTTAACACGTTGTGAATCTGATATATTCATCTGACAACCAAGGACTACTATATGATATTTCATTATATAACCAGCCTTATTTATTTAAGCAAAATTATCATTTTTTTTATTAAATTCTATAGTATAACTACTTTATGGAACTAACTTTTTTAGGAACAGGTACATCCCATGGGATTCCTGTTATTACATGTAACTGTAGAGTGTGTAGATCTTTATCATTTAAAAATAGACGATTAAGATCATCTATATATATAAAAAGCGGGAATAGTTCAATTTTAATTGATACCTCTCCAGAGTTTAGAATTCAAGCTAATAGATGTAAAATTAATAGTTTAGATGCTGTCTTTTATACCCACACCCATGCTGATCACCTCCACGGAATAGATGACCTACGCCCTTTAAGTATGGATAAAACAATTCCTCTATATGGGAAATGGGATGATATTGATGATATTGAAAAAAGATTTCCCTATATTTTTAATAGTGTAAAACAGTTAGGTGGAGGTAAGCCGAACCTAGAGACAAGGGTATTAAATGACAGTGTAATTATTGGTGATTTAAAAGTTACACCTATTCCGATTAAACATGGAGTATTGGATATTTACGGTTATAGGATAAATAACACAGCTTATTTAACAGATTGTAGCACTATTCCAAAAAATAGCTACAAACTACTTAAAGGGGTAGATACTTTAATAATAGGGGCACTAAGATATAGATCCCACTCAACCCATTTTAATATAGATGAGGCTGTAGAGGAGATAAGATTGATAAAACCTGAATATGCTTATTTGACCCATATATGTCACGATGTTGAACACTATAAACTGACTAAGGAGCTAAAGAAAATAAGTAAAAATATAGACTTTATAAAAAAAATAAAGCCCGCACATGACGGACTTTGTTTAAAATCTGTTTAACTCTAAGTTAATAATAACTTATTATTAAAGAGCTTCTACTTTTCCTGCTTTTAAGCATCTTGTACAAACTTTTACAGATTTTGTTGAACCAGCAACAGTTGCTTGAACCTTTACAATGTTAGGTTTGAAAGTTCTTTTTGATTTAACACCTATGTGTTGTCCAGCTCCACCCTTTTTTTTAGGTAAACCTTTTCTTGGTACGCTATTTCCAGCAATAGTACCTTTACCACATAATTCACATTTTCTAGCCATATATATCCTACCTTAAGAAAAATTACTCACTAAGTGGGTCTTAAAATAACAAATAAATAAAAATATGTAAAGCCTTAGTTCTCTCTTTGTATAATTAAATTTCAAAATATCACGAATACTAGGAAATTTCTTTCTATAAGAGATACTGACTTGTTATGCCTATTTATGCTAAAATAATTAAAATATAAAAATAATGAGGATCTCCTATGAATAAGAAAGTTAAGCTATCACCAAGCCTAGAAGATTATTTAGAGACAATTCTACAACTTGAAAGGAAAAATAGAGTTGCAAGGGTAAAGGATATAGCGTCTTGGCTAGGGGTTCAGATGCCATCTGTTTCTGGTGCCCTTAAAAACTTAAAGGCCAAGGGAATGATAAATTATGAAAAGAACTCATATATTAGTTTAACAGAAGAGGGAATGAGTATTGCTGTTAAAGTTTATGAAAAGCATAAACTCCTTGTTTCATTTTTTAAGGATGTTCTATTATTAGATGAAAAGAAGGCAACAGAAATTGGCTGTAGAGTTGAACATGTTATAGATATAGATTGTGTTTTAAAGTTATCAAATATTCAAAACTATTTAAAACCTAAGTTAGAAGATAGAGAGACTTGGGAAAATATAATATCAAATAAATAAGGATTTTTATGATTCAGGAAAAGTGTAGAGTAATTAGTAACAACTTAATTGCCAAGGATTATTTTGAACTCGTTTTTACATGGACAAACAGTTTTAAACCTAATGCAGGGCAATTTCTAACCATTAAGCCAGAGGGAAAATCTCTACTAAGAAGACCCTTTGCCTTCTCCTCCTACTCTAACGGGACAGGTGGTATTATATATAAGAAGATAGGTGCAGCTACAACCAACTTCTCAGAGCTAAAACAAGACGATATTATTGATATCCTTGGCCCATTAGGTAAAAGTTTTGAAAAACCTAAAAATAGAGCTCTTCTAATAGCTGGAGGCATAGGTCTTGGTCCAATGATATTTACAGCTAATGAGCTTGCAAAAGAGGGATTAAAACCTATACTAATTATTGGGGCTCGGGATAAGGGTTTTATACCTGAAATCGATGTAGACCCATGTGTTAAAGTACTCTACTGTACAGATGATGGTTCCCTTGGATTTAAGGGTAATGTAACCCAATACTTAGAAAGTGAGGGCAAGAAATATCTTGAGAATAGCGAGATACTAGCTTGTGGACCCCATGTTATGTTAAAAGCATGCCATAATTTATCATTAAAATATAACCTGCAGTGCCAGGTATCCCTAGAGGAGATGATGGCCTGTGGAATAGGTGCTTGTTACGGCTGTGTTGTGGAGACAACATTTGAAGAGAAGTATAAAAGGGTTTGTAAAGATGGCCCTGTATTTAATAGCAGGGAGATAATATGGACTTAAAAGTAAAAATTGGTAATCAGATTTTACCTAACCCAGTTGGAGTAGCATCAGGGACATTTGGTTATGGAGAAGAGTACGGAGAGTTAATAGATCTATCTAAATTAGGAGCTATATATACAAAGGCTGTTACAGTACTTCCTAGGGAAGGAAACAGACTGCCTAGATTAACAGAGACACCTAATGGAATGATTAACTCCATTGGTCTAGCAAATAGTGGTGTAGAGGGTTTTCTTAAAAATAAGGTCCCATTTCTAAATACTATTAAGAGTTGTAAAAACATAGTTAACGTTGCAGGATCAACTGAAGATGAGTATGTAAAAGTAGTAGAGATGATCGACCATGTAGAGTCTGTATGGGGTTATGAGATTAACATATCCTGCCCTAATGTAAAATGTGGAGGCCTAGCCTTTGGTACAGATCCAATTCAAGTAGAAAGGTTAACTAGGGTTATAAAGAGTAAAACTAAAAAGCCTGTTATTATGAAGTTAACTCCTAATGTTACCGATATAACAACTGTTGCTACAGCCTGTGAAATAGGTGGAGCAGATGCTGTTTCCTGTATAAATACTGTAATGGGAATGAAAATTGATATCCATAAAAAACAACCGGCTATTTATCAAAAAACAGGGGGATTATCAGGTCCTGCAATAAAACCTGTAGGAGTAGCAGCTGTATATAGGGTATCTAAAAAAATTACAATTCCAGTTGTTGGGTTAGGAGGAATTATGAATGCAGAGGATGCTATAGAGTATTTTCTTGCAGGGGCTAGTGCTATCCAAGTTGGAACTGCAAACTTTATTAACCCCAATGCACCTTTAGATATTTTAGATGGAATAAAGGATTATATGAAAGAAAATAACCTTAATAAAATCTCAGACTTCCATGGTTTTATAGATTAGTTTAAAAAGCTCCCTTTAATTAGGGAGCCAATAGTATTACTGAATAATAAAGGTAAAGAGCTCTTTCTCCCCAGAATAGAGAGAAAGTGTATCACCTTCAATTCGAAAAGTGTCTATACTCTCTAGTAGAGGAAAGACTAACTCTCCCATATCATTTTCAACATACATTTTAGTAGAAGCAGATAGACCAAAACTTATAGAACTACCTTCAGTTGAAAACTCTCCAAAGAAAGTATTTCCACCTCCATTTCCACTATAACGATTCTCATCGAATGTTAATTCGACTCCTGGTTCAACTTCTACACCATCAATTTTTTGTAAAAACCATTGGTTCTCTATACTTACCTCTTCCCTGGACTCAACCCTATTACTTACACAACTAAAAAGAAATATAGGCAGTAAAAATATTAATAATAACTTCTTCATTTAATCTCCTATAAAAAGTCAATATATACCCTTCCGTAAAAAAGCATATATCGTGCTGTTCTACACAGCAAGTGCGGCACCTAATGCTGTCGCCTGCATTTCTCTATATTTACTATTGTGAGCCATTTTCTGAGGATCAAATGGTTCTCTAGTTTTTAGTATTGTATAAACTATGGTACTCATTTTTCTGGCTGTAGCTATAATACTTTTCCCAGAACCTTTATGTTTTTTCATATCTGTATACCTACTCATTAATCTGTATCCCATAGTATGTTTTTTACTTCTAATCATTCCCATTACAGTTTGTACAAATGCAGTTCTAAGCTCTACTGGTCCTCTTTTCGTTATATGACCATGATGTATTGTCATATTTGAGTTTTGAACCCATGGAACAAGTCCTGCATGTGCTGCATATTTTTTTGCACTACTGTATCTTTCAATATCATCAGTAAATGCTCTTATTGTTGATGCTGTTATTATTCCAACACCAGGTATTGTTTGAAGAAGTGCAACATCTTCATCTTCTTCAACCATTTTAGCTAAGACTTTTTCTAAAATCTTGACTTCTGATGATACCTGATCTATCGTATTAAGTAGCGGTCTTACCGCATTGGCGGCGTTTCCGTTAAACCTATGGTCTTCGAGACCCACAAGGATTCGCTGCCTCTCTTTTTTACTTTGCAACTGTCCTCTTTTGGATTCAATACCATATCCAAGTAATAGACCATGAACTTGATTTTTTAAAGAAACAACAGTTTTTACTAAAATAGATCGTGACTTTAATATTCTTCTGATATCTTCACTTTCCTGAGAACATAAAATCGACTCTGGAAGCATATCTTTTTCCAAAAACTCTGCTAATGTTCTTGCATCATGCTTATCTGTTTTCTTCACAGACTCATTTATAACTTTGAACTTCAGTGTATTCACAACTTTTACTTCAATTCCTGCACTAATCATTTTGTTTCTAAAAAATCTTGCATTTCCAGTTGATTCAACAGCAATAGATATTTCGTATCCTTGCTCTATCCATTCTTTAACCTGTTTTAAGAATTCTCCATACCCCGTTTTATTTGTTGGATACATTCCTGATTCTTCAATTTTACGATCTTCACTAAGTGAAAGTGTTGTAAATTGTGTTTTGTGTAGGTCTGAACCTATACTAAGTTTCATATATTGCCCCCTATATTAGACAGCTCCTGTACGGTTGATTAACTCCAATCTCCTATTCGGTCTCGCAGACCATTGAATGTTACGGCTACAGCTCTTCAATCTCCTTTGCGGTCTCGCAGACCAATAAATATGACGAACAGTAGCTTTGCTGTCTTACTAATTATAAAACAGTCTATCAACCAAAGGGGTTATATTTACTTTTTATCATTCCTCCTTTAAAATAGTTTATTGGGGTAGGCACCACTCTCCACAAGGGCTCTTACACTTTTAACAACCATATCCTTATCCTCTGGATAGGTAACACCAAACCAAGAGTCCTTAGATGTTAAAACTTCAGCACTAGCTCTACCCTCTTTTATTAAATCTGCAACAACAGATGGGATATAAAACTCAGACTTTAACTCATTACCTCTATCCTTTAAGAAAGCTGTAAACATTCTCTCTAAATGGTCAAAAAGTGTTGGAGTAAAGCCCCAAAAGTTCATAGAAACAACCTCATCCCCTGTTAAAGAGAGTTTGCTCCCATCCTCTAATGTAGCCTCGGCACCACTAGCTGTTTTTACTATATTAGTTCGTTCAACAACTGTATCTAAAATATTGTTATCCCCTAATTCACATACACCCCTGGATACAAAACCATTTTCAGATAGGGTATTACTTAGAACAAAACCTACCATAGAGTATTGATCAATAGTACTAGTACTTACTTCTTTTAACTTCTGTCCAAGTAGGGTATATGCACTCTTCCCATAAAAGTCATCTGCATTTATTACTGCAAATGGCTCTTTTACAATATTCCTAGCAGCATAAATTGCATGGCCTGTTCCCCATGGCTTCTCTCTACCCTCTGGAACTTGAAACCCATTAGGTAGATCGTTAAGTTGTTGGTAGGCGTACTCAACAGGAATTATATCCTGGAATCTACGACCTATATGCTCTTTGAACATATCTTCAATATCTTTTCTTATAACAAATACAACTTTTCCAAAACCTGCTTTTACTGCATCATATATTGAGTAATCAATTATTATCTCGCCATTTGGTCCAATTGGATCTATCTGCTTTAAGCCTCCATATCGACTTCCCATTCCTGCAGCTAATACTAAAAGTGTTGGTTTCATTACCTATCCGTCCTTATAATTATCTATGTTTAATTTAATCTATAGCTTATAACTTATTCTTTTATTAATCACTACAGAGTTATTTATATATTCCTCATAACCTTGAAAGCTTTTATGTATATCTTCCTTTGATTTAAAGTAGAAACCATCCCCCTCAAGCTCCCGATTATTATATTTGATTCTTAGGATATTACAAGCTCTAGCATCAGTTCTGTTTATATAAAAACTTCCACCTGTTACTACACAGGGTATAGCCATACTTTTTGATACTTTTATAATTTCTGGTATAATTAAACGGTTTAACTCTAAGCCGTTGTTTTGTAGTTCGAAATATATGTCATTATTAAAAATATCCTTTAAATCCCTTATATTTTCTATAGCAGCGTTACAATTCCCTGCTATATATGGCTTATCAAAAACACCACCTAAACCACCTGTTAAACAGATTATACCGTTGTTATACTGCCGAACTAAAGAGATATCAATCCTTGGTTTATTACCAATTATATTACTATTAGATAATTGAACTAGTTTTTCTATATTTTTTATTCCATCTATGTTTTTAGCTATTAAAACCAGGTGTTGAGTCTCCTTTAAAGAGAACCCAAATGGTGCAAAATAGAAGCCACAGCCATATATAGGTTTAATATCAAACTCTTTACAACACTGCCCAAACTCTCTAAATCCATCTATATTTCCACTGTCAGTAATAGCTAAAGAGTTCATTTTATACTCCTTAGCCTTTTTTATAAGTTCAGGGATCCTACTTAATCCGTTTCCTTTGGTATACTCTGTATGTACATGAAGATCTATATATTCCATGGTTAATTATGATATAAACATCCTACTATCAATGCAAGCTTCTTCAGTTTGATGGCTACTCTTTTAAACCTATTTTTTGTATAATAAGGAATGAATAAGTTATTATTTATATTTCTAGATGGTGTAGGCCTAGGTCTTAATTCAGAAATTAACCCAATAAAGAACCTCTTTAAGAACTTAACAGGTGTGGATTTTGTTTTAAATAATTACCCTATAATAAATGACGATTTTTTATTAAAGCCTATTGATGCCGTTCTTGGAATTAATGGTATCCCCCAGTCTGCCACTGGTCAAACCTCTATTATGACAGGGGTTAATAGTCAACGAAGGCTTGGATTTCACCATACAGCCTTTCCAAATAGAGAGCTTATTAACATAATAAAAGAGAAGAATATCCTTCTTGAACTTAAAAATAGGGGTCTTAGTGTTACTTGTGCAAATATGTATTCCAAGGAGTATTTTGAAAAAAGAGAGTCTAGAAGTAAAAATATGCTTCCTGTTTCAGCCCTATCTGTTAAAACCTCTAATCTACCATTTAGATTTATGGATGATTATAATAAAAATGAGGCAGTATTTGCGGATATAACAAATGAAATTATTAGAAGTCGAGGATATAATATCGATATAATCACTCCCCAGATAGCCGGAAGTAACATGTTAAATATTTGCAATAAAAATGACTTTACCTTTTTTGAATACTTTATTACCGATACATATGGTCATAAAAAAGAGGAATTAAAGTTAATATCTGAAACCCAAAAACTCAATAGTTTTATAGAGTATATTTGGAATAGTGGGCAAAATGGGGTAGATATTATATTAACTAGCGACCATGGGAATTGTGAAGATATAAGTACAGGAAATCATACAAAAAATCCTGTACCTTTTTTATATCTTTCTAAGGATAGCTCCTTAAAGGGCAAATTCTTTAGGGAAGTAGAAAATATTACCCACTTTAAAGGGGCAATATTAAATCGCTTTGGATTCTAGGCTACCAACCACCAGAGGCTCCACCACCTCCAAAGCCACCACCTCCACCGGAGAAACCTCCACCGGAGAAACCTCCACCAGAGAATCCGCCCCCGGAACTACCAAATCCCCTAGAAGATCTTGATGATCCACCAAGTAGTGAGTTAAGAATTAAAATTGATGCTAAATTCCCACCCCTTCTATGTCTACCTGATCTACCCAATATTGAGAATAGAACAAACATTATAAAGAATAGCAGTGAGAATATGGATGACCCATCTCCAGATCCACTAGATGATGACTTTCTAGATTCACTTAAGTCAGACCTAGTTATCTGATACTCTCCAGAAATAACTCCACTAATACCTGTAACACCCTGGCTTAACCCCTTATAGATATCACCACTTCTAAAATTAGGAGAGATAATCGTTCTTATAATATAATCTGATTTAGCATCGGTTAATACACCTTCAAGACCGTAGCCAACCTCTAACCTTATACTCTTCTCAGCTAAAGATATTAAAAGTAGAACACCATTATCATTTTCAGCTGTCCCTAATTTCCATTTATCTACGACTCTAATAGAGAAGTCCTCTAAGTTATCTCCCTCTAGGGATTTAATTGTTAGTATGGCTATTTGAGAGGAGGATGTGGCCTCTAACTCTCTTATTTCACTCTCTAACCTACTTGATTCACTACTACTTAAAATACCTGCATAATCATTAACTCTACCAGATAACCTAGGAACTTCCAGTGCATTTAGAGTCAAAAAAGAGTGTAATATAATAGCTACTATTAGACTGATTTTTTTCATATACTACTCCTTTAGAACCTGTATATCATCACTTAATTCATTTATGTCATCCGACTTAATTGGAAACTCTTTAGATAAAATATCACCAATATCTTTAACAGCACCTGTAATTGAGGATGTATAACTTTTTACTTTGATCCCAGATATCAGAGAGTCTACAATTCCTGACCACCTACTCTGATCAATTTTTTCATTTATTCCCTTATCCGCAAGAAGTATAACCCTTCTCTCCATTATAGAAATAAAAATTAGAACTCCTGTTCTATCCTTTGTATAACAGGTTTCAGACTCTATAAAGTGTCTAAGAGCCCTATTATAAACGGATTTAGTTATAACAGACTTAGGAATTATTAACCTATCAACAGCTGGGATATTAGATATGATATAGGTTATACCAATTACAAAAAATATGGAGAACCCTGTAAAAATTGTAAAATATATGTTTTTATAGTCCCAAAAAAATCTACTAAACCAGGCTTCAACTCTACTTGAAAAGAGTAGAAACATAACAAAATAAATAGCCCCTACAACTATGGAAAATGCTAACTCATAAAATGCGTAGTCAGAACTCTCCTCTATTATTGCAGTTGAGATCTCCCCACTTGTACCCTTTTCAGCCTGGGTAACAGAGTTTTTTATAGACTTAAGATCATCTTCACTTAATTTCATACTAATTACCAAAATCCACAGTAGGTGCAACATCTGCCCCTTCTACTGCTGTAAAATATGGTCTCTCTTTAAAACCAAACATATTAGCAAAGATATTATTAGGAAATGCTCTTATATAGAAGTTGTACTCCTTAGCTGTCTCGTTAAACCTTTTTCGCTCTACTGTTATTCTATTCTCAGTCCCTTCTAATTGACTTTGAAGGGATAAGAAGGAATCATTGGCCTTAAGTTCAGGATAACTCTCTGTAACCATCATCAATCTTTGTAAGGCACCACTTAGGGAGGACTGAGCTTCTTGAAACCTCTTAAATAGGGCGGGATCATTTAATACCTCTTCAGAGATAGATATAGTACCTCCTGCCTTACTTCTAGCCTCGGCTAACTTTGTAAATGTATCCTCTTCATGGGATGCATACCCTTTTACTGTTGCAACTAAATTAGGTATTAAGTCAGACCTTCTTTGATATACATTTTCAACCTGACTCCACTTCTCTTTAACGCCCTCATCTAAATATACCATATTGTTATATCTAGACTTAAAAGCTCCATAAAGTGATCCAGCCCCTAAAAGCAAAACTCCCACAACAACTAATAAAATGATAATTCCTTTTTTCACAACTATTTCCTTTTTAATATTTTATTATAATCTACTTATATTTAATTAAAAAAACAAGTTAGGTTAATTTCTTAATAATACTATTAACTAAACTCTTTATCTCTAATAATTTGTCACCACCTAAGTGGATATTTGAGAAAAAGCCTATATTAAAATAGTTTCTAAGGGTTTCTAACTCTGTTTTATCCAGACTATCTACTTGGCTTAATCTATAAAAAGCCTCATTTATTGTGCTCTTTTCTCTTTTAAAACTACTCCATTGACCACTTTTTTTTAATAACTTTAAATAGTATTTAAGAAGTTTGTTAATTTCTAACCGTTTTTTCTCATCAATATTCTGACTCTGTTTAACTCTTTTCCTAACATCCCTAGTGATATATTTATCCATTTTTTGATTCTTGATAAAAAGGGATTTAAAAAAATCTAATATACTTTTAATTAGGTTTAAATAGTACAGCCTAAGGTTAATTTTCTTTTTATTTTTTTTAAACAGTGGAGAGAATATGGGGTATAAAAATATATATATTAAAACTACACCACAAACTATGTAGATAGCTCTAACTAGATATTTAAAAATGACCCTTAATAAAAGAGGGAGTTCTATTTTACTGCCGCTATCCCCTGCTAGTCCATTTAGAATACTATAAAGATCCCCTTGCTGCCCTTCTTCTTCTACTACTGGAATAAGGTCTAAGTTTGTAGTGGATATTGAGAAGGATTTTAAAAAATTAATAATGTCATAATAGGGTATTATTGCACTATTAGAAGCAAAAATAGAGGAGATGATAAGGGATATAGAAAATATAACTATTACGTATCTTCTATAGTTCACCCTACTATGAACTTTTGCCATTCCACCTACTAAAAGCCTTTGATCGTACAGTTTTCTCCTTCCATATGTCAAAACAGCAAAATCAAAAACAAACCCCAATAACCATAACAAAGTATAGATTCTACTATAATTAAAAATAGATAGAGTAACTAAAGTTATTAATTTTAGAATAATAAATATCCTTGAAAAATTAAGAGTATAGGTTATATGGCTATCTAAAACCTTATCAACTACATCACTAAACTTATCCCCTAATATATCGTATACACAGGACATATAAAATATTAATATTATTAAAAATATAGGAATAGACAGAAGTAAAAAAAATGGATTAAACCCTAATATCCCTAGGGATATAATTAGACTTAAAATTATAAAAAAAGATGATAATAGGGTTGGGATAGTACCCTCTCTATCTTCAAAATTATATATATTACTTTTAATGTAGGACCTAAAAACAGGTGTAAGAAGAATTAGAGTTATAGGTATTAAGAGACTTCTGAAATTTATACTAAATATAAAAACTACTGGTAAGAGGGTTAATAAAGAGTATATAAAACCTAAAAATGTACTCATCATAGGAAGAGTTCCTTTCCATAGGATGTTAGAGTTAAAAACTCATAGGAGGAGCTTTTCATTGTAGAAGATACTCCCCCTGTATTTACAACTTTAATATTATATCTTTGTCGATTAAAGTAGAACAAAGAATCAACAACTAAGCTGTCTATCTTAGGAAGAAGAATGTAGATAAAAGATCCCTGGGGGATATTAATTTTTTTACTAAAAAAAGTATTTATTATACTTATTGATTCACTCTTTTGATTTAGAAAGTTAATCTTTGCTAAGTTATCTAGAATAGCAACAGTATGATCCCACCCTTTAGCCATAGGGATGTAATTAACTCCCTTAGAATCCCTTGTTAAGAGACCACATCTGTTGGAGTTTTTACTATAACTGGTAACAAGGGATGCAGCTACCTCAATTGTTCTCTCTAAATAGTTATAACGCTGTTTAATAGGGTATTTTAACGGATCAATATCCATTAAAATAAATAGTGGTGAGTTTAGAGTATTTGAAAACTCCATAGTTTGTAGACTTCCAACCTTAGCAGAAGCCTTCCAATTTATTCTTTTTAATGAGTCTCCCGCTCTATACTCTCTTATAGACTTAAGATCTGCCTGGTCTTCATACATTTTATTCTTAACCCTATGGTGGCCACCTTTCTCCCCAATGTTAAAAATAAGATTTATATCCTGATATTTTGGATATATAACAACCTCACTAGATATATCTATCTCCTTTTTCCATGGGAAGAAGTTAAGAGGATCACTCCCATTTAAAAATACTGGTCCTATTTTATGGGCACCTCTAACATTTGTTATAATATGGCTATCGAGACTACAGATACCCCTAGGTGGTAGAGATGTTAAAAAAGTTCCATCGATATTAGTAAAACACCCATTACCCCTTATATGAATAAGTGCACCATCTATTGGAAGATAACCTCGGTTTCTAAAAGTAATAGTAACAACTTCATCCTCTCTATTATTACAGTAATAAATTGGTTTAGAAAAACTTATATCTAAATTAAAATATAGATATTTAGAATATAAAAAGGATAAGAGATGAATTATTATTATAAATAGTGAGAGCATTTGTATTAAAAAAAATGGGAAAATCAATAGTGTTATAATTGAAAAAACTAATAAGCTAAGTTTTGTCCTATCCACTTAGTTACTCTTTGGGGAATAGGAATAGAGTATAAGATATCTTCTAAAGCATCAGAGACTGTTACTCCCTTAATTAGGAATTCCGGTTTTAATATAACCCTTTGTAGCATAATAGAGTTAAATATTTCTTTGATATCATCAGGTATTACAAAATTTCGACCCTTTAGGGCCGCATATGCCTGAGACCCCTTATATAGGGCTAAAGATCCTCTAGGGGAGACTCCAAGGGAGAAGAATTTACTCCTCCTTGTGGCCTCTATTAGGTCTAAGATATATAACTTAATAGTATCATCTACAAAAATATTGACAACTTCTTTTTTAAACTCTATTAACTCCTCCAGGTTTGATACAGGTTTTAAATCTGTAATAGGATGGGTTATTCTCCTATGGCTTTCTAGGAGTTTAGCCTCAGCTTCCCTTGAGGGATAACCAATATTAATTGTCATAAAAAATCGGTCTTTTTGCGCCTCAGGAAGGGGGAACGTCCCCTCAAACTCTGTGGGATTTTCAGTTGCAATTAGAAAGAATGGATTAGGCAGAGGGCGAACGACTCCATCTATTGATATTTGGGATTCAGCCATTGCTTCTAAAAATGCGGACTGAGTTCTAGGTGTCGCCCTATTTATCTCATCTACCAATACAATGTTACTATTTATAGGACCAGGGGTAAATTTAAAAACCTCTTCCTTTGGACTATATATAGATAGCCCTAAAACATCGTTTGGAAGTAGATCTGGAGTTGCCTGAATTCTATTAAAGACACCTCCTAAGCTTATAGATACTGCCCGGGCTAAAATTGTTTTACCAAGGCCTGGAACGTCTTCTAATAATACGTGGCCCCCACATAGAAGACCTGTTAGAATTTTATCTACCACATCATCTTTTCCAAAAAAGACAATACCAATATTGTCCCTTACCCTTTTAGCCCACTCTTCTATGTTACTCATTTAAACTCTCTCTAATAAATTCAGACATTTTCTTTATATTATCCATGGTTTTTTTTGCCCTAAGAACAATTGAGGACATATGTACTGTTCCCTTTGTATCGTTAAGTACAACATGGATACCACTCTCTTTTAACTTATTTGCGTATAATAATCCCTCATCATGTAGGGGGTCAAACTGGGAAAGTTCCACATAGGCTGGAGGAAGATTCTTAAAATCAGGTGCGTTTAAGGGGGATGCGTAATATGGGACATCCCCTGTTATATCCCTTAAGTAAAGTTCCCACATATGTCTGTTCCTCTTACTAGTCCAGTTAGGAGTATCTACAAAATTTTTAACAGAGTCTGTTACTTGCCTGTGGTCAGTTACAGGGCATATTAATATCTGGGCTTTTATTATATCTAGATTATTGTCCCTAGCCCTTAGGGTTACACCGGCAGCAAGGGCTCCCCCAGCACTAAAACCCATAACAAATATTTTATCTTGTTTAATATTTAGAAATTCATAATTATTGTAAACCCAATTAAGACCAGCATAACAGTCATTTACTGGTGTTGGGTATGGAAAATCAATAGAGAGTCTATAGTCTACATAGACAATAACCATACTGTTCTCCTTAATATATTCAGATAAAATTTTAGGAGAGAGAGCATCACCCTTTAGAAAAAATCCACCACCGTGATAGTAGACCATACAGGGTAGCTCCCTATCAATATTTTTAGGTCTATATATATATAGGTCGATTAAAAAATCATCAGTGGAGGGAATTGTTACCTTATTGGCACTTATAGTGTTGTCTACATTTAAGAAGTTAACCCTATTTAAAAGTGCATTACTAATACGAATGGCCTTTTCATCGTATAAGTTTATATTCATTAGTGATACAAGGTTATACTCCTTGTCTATATCATATTTTTTAAAAATCTTTAACCTTCCTTAATAAAAACGGCGACTGTTCTTTCCAATAGGATGGAAATAACTCTCTCGCCCTATGCCGATACCTATATTATATGCACCATTAACACCATAATCTGAATTAATGTATATATAGTAATTTCCACTTCCAGATAACTCTCCAATTTTAATTTGAAATAGTTTTTCATCAATATTAGTTATAGATACATCATCTGGTTGAAATGAGAAGTACTCGCTCTCGTTCCAGACTTGAACCTCTAAGTTAGTTATAAAATCTCTAAACAACTCATTATCATAGGTTACTTGATTGTACTTCTTCTCAAAAATAATTTTAATATCCGACTTTTTTGTAATAGTAACACTCTCCCGTAGAAGAGTTCTATTCTCACTTAAATCAGGGGAAAGATAGCTAAGCTCTGCCTCAAACCCCTGATAATAAGGAGAATTTATTAAAATGGCTGCAATTAGAAATAGCCCTAAAATAGCTAAGATTATTGATATAGTTAGAATTATTTTATTTCTATCAATCATTAAACACCATTGTAAATTACTTCTCTATTTTTTTACACAATAAATACTTAATTATTTAAATATTTATTTATAGACTCAGCTATTGTACTATATATCATATTCCGTCTAACATAATCATTTTCTAATAGAGTAAACCTAAACCCTTTTAAATCTGAATAAAACCCGGAAAGTGGAACAACACATATTCCAGTAGAAGCTAAAAGATAGTATACAAACCGCTTATCAGAAGGTACATTTTTAACCTGAGAAGAAATATACTCTTCAACCTCTTTATTATCTATATCCAGAACTCCATTATCGCAAAGATCCTCAAATATTACTGAGAAGTATAGGGCCCCTCGAGGTTTTATACATGTTACGCCCTTAACCTTAGAGAGTATAGAGTGTGCTTCCTCTGCCCTATCTGAAAATATTTTTGAACGACTATCAATATGTCTCTTATATCTTTTATCCCCTAAAATCTTAGGTAGAACTAATTGGGGTAGTGTTGTAGAACATACCTCTAACCTTTTGGCACTAATAATAGACTCTATATATTTATTAAACTCTTCATCCCTATGTCTATTATATACCTCTATCCAACCACACCTGGATCCTGGCCATGGAACCTCTTTAGATAGGCTTCGCATTGAAATACCAGGAACTTGATTAATAACAGAACTTAAAAAGGTCCAGTTAGTATCTGGAAAAGTAACATTTGCATAGGTCTCATCGCATATTATAAAAAGATCATACCTTTTAGCTATATCTACAATTTCCATTAATATCTCTTTTGTATAGACCGCACCTGTAGGATTATCTGGATTAATTAACAATATTCCAGCAATTGAGTCATTATATTTAACCTTACTCTCTAAATCATCTATATCTGGAAACCATTTGTTATGGGGATCAAGATTATAGGTTAGATGGGAATACCCTGAGTGAGCTGCCTCTGCAGATGAGTGGGTTGAGTATGCTGGAGATGGGCCTAATATTCTAGACTCCCTTTTTAGATAACTATAGACCTTACTAATAGCATCACCTAAACCATTAAAAAATATAATATCATCCATGGTGATATCTATACCTTGTCTACTATTAACTTCATCTGCTAAGAAACTTCTAGCCTCTAAGTCTCCTTGGCTATCAGTATATCCATAACTAATACTCTCCCCTGCAGCCTCTTTTACAATATCCCTTATCCAGGGAGAGATCTCTTCACCCTTTAATATTGGGTCACCAATATTTTCCCAATAAATCTCCTGCCCCTTAGACTGAATAAATCTAGCTATCTTAACAATCTCCCTAATTTCATAGGTTAATTGTCCCGCTCCTTCATGTAGAATCTCTCTTCTCATATCTTTCTCCTATTAACAGGTCAGAGGAATATGTAAAAAAAAAGCCACAGTCCTCTGACTGTGGCTTTATTATATAAACATAACAACTCACCACAGAGAATTTATTACTGAGGCTTTGGCTGAGTTGTTTAATTGTAATGCTTTATAAGTATTCATTGTTAAAACTATATATCCAGATAAGATATATGGTCAACTAATTAGTTGAAAAAAATTAATATCTCGAATTAGATTGTAATTTATAATATAATATATTTATGGATAAAAGAATTCTTCTATTAGAAAAAAATGATCTCTTTGGTAGAGCAATAAAATACAAGATTGAATCCCAGGATGAGTACCAAGTAATTTGGTATAAAACATATGATAAATTTATAGAAGCTGGCCATGATTATAGAAAGATTCAACTAGGGATTATCGATTACAATATACCAGATTCTAATGATGGAAAAATATTAGAGTACTTTCATGAAATTAAAATTCCCCTAGTTTTATTATCAGAAAAGATAACCCATGATATACAGGAGAAAATATGGTCTTTAAAGGTTATTGATTATATTCTAACTGGGAATAATAACTCTTTAGACTCTATTGTTGATGTTACAAATAGATTTTTTAATAACCCTAATATTGGAATATTAGCAGTGGATAACTCTAAGGAGTCTAGACGTCACTTAAAAAAACTACTAAAACTACATCGATATACAATTTATGAAGCCTCTACAGGAGGTGAAGCTTTAGAAATTCTAAACGATAATTTTGATAAAATTCAGATGGTTATTACAGACTATATGGTTGATGATATAGATGGTTTACAATTAACCGAAATTATTAGGGAGCGCTACCCTATGGATAGGTTAGCTATTATAGGTATTTCCGATAGGGGAAATCACACTTTAAAAATCCAATTTATAAAAAATGGAGCCAACGACTTTCTATCAAAACCATTTATTAGCGAACTATTATACTGTAGAATAACCCAAAACCTTAAAGTTATAGAGTATTTTAAACAGATAAAAGAGTTAGCTGTAATAGATCAGTTAACAAAACTTAATAATAGACATTTTTTAAAAGAGACAGGTTCATACCTATTTGAAAATGCAAGACGACACGATCTATCCCTTGTAACAGCTATGATAGATATTGATGATTTTAAGTATATTAATGATACCTATGGCCATGATGCAGGAGATATTGTTTTAAAAGAGGTCTCTTTAGAGTTAAAGTCATCTGTAAGGAAATCGGATCTTGTGATAAGGTTTGGGGGAGAAGAGTTTCTTATTATTGGTAACAACCTTGATCCTAATAGGGCAAAGGAGTTCTTTGAACACATTCTAAAAAAGATATCAGAGAGAAAAATTTACATTGGAAAACAGAGAATAACAGTAACTGTAAGTATTGGTGTATGTACAAAGATGAAGGATAGTCTAGAAGAGATTATAGTAAGCGCAGATAAAAAGTTGTATATAGCTAAGTCCAAGGGTAAAGAAAGGGTTTGTTTATAATGAGAAAAGTATTTTATAGTAACTTTGATTTAGAGAATATTGAAAATATTGTAAATTCACTAAAAGGGAAAAAGGAATATATATGTACAATCCCATTTTATGATTCAGTATCTGAAATTTTAATTTCCAAGGTTGTCTACGAATTATTAAATGAGTCCGGTTTTGAGGATTTTAATCAAGCTATATCAATTATTATTAATGAGTTACTTAAAAACTCAAATAAGATAAATATAAAAAACATTTTTTTTAAGGAGAGTAATACAAATTTAGAGGATATAGCCAAATCTAAGGAAGCGGACCAGATGTTCTCCTTTAAAGATTATTACAATAAGTTTATGCTTAATGTATCAGATAGGGATAAGAGTGAGTATATTAAAATTATAATTAATATCGATAAGGACTATTTTAATCTATCAATACTTAATAGTGGAACTCTTTTAGATTGGCAACTAGAGGAGATAAATACATCTATTAAATATGCAAATCGATTTAATAATCTTAATGAGATTTTCCAAGATGATAAGGATATTTCTCAAAATGATAACTTTGGAATAATATTCTCTACCCTTATGTTAAAAAATATTAATATAGACTCTAGAGCTTTAGATATAAAAAGACATGATGGATATACAGATACCACATTAACACTGCCTTTAAAAAGGTTAAAGGATGTCCACGGAGATAGGGTAACCGAGGAGATAATAAAGGAGATATCCGTTTTACCCCAATTCCCAGATAGTATAATGAAACTACAAAAGGAGATAATGGATCCTGAGTGGAACTATGATAGAATAACTGACTATATACTATCAGACTCAGCATTGACTGCAGAGATATTAAGGCTGGTTAACTCTCCTGTATATAGACCAAGTAGTAGAATAGATAAGGTCTCAATAGCTGTTAAAAAAATTGGAATTAATGGGTTAAAAGCTATCTTATACAATTTTGGTTCTTTTAAAGTTTTAAGCTCAAAATATGATATTGATAAAATAAACCAGTATAAGGAACATCTGTTCCAGGTAGCCCTTATATCAAGCTACTTAGCAAATATGGTAGGTTTAGACGAGTTTTCCGAGGATATCTATGTTGCTGCTCTAATGCACGACATAGGTAAAATAATAGTTAATGCTCTAAACCCTGAATTAGAAGATGGAATTATGAAGCTATCAAAGGATAGAATGATCCCTACAGATGTAATAGACAACCTTTCCGATGGTTATAACCACTCAATAATTGGATCAAAATTAATTGAGAAATGGAATTTTCCCAAAAAATATATTGAGGCAATTAAACATCACCATACTCCCCTTAAAGTTGATGATGAGTATAAGATTATTACCTTTTGCGTATACCTGGGGAATCAAATACCCCAAGTACACGGGGAAAAAAGAAAGTTCTCTTCCATTGAAAATAAGGTTCTTAAGTTCTTTAAAATAAATACTATTCAAGATTTTAATAACCTTTTAACAAAATTAGAAAATAGTGGAATATTTTTTACTTAAAACTAATAGACCGCCTCTCCTTATTGTAGTTAACATATATATCTATAGTATTATCACTTTTTAACTGAAAACGCTTCTCTATTTTATTACCTTTATAACTAAAGTTTATGGAGTAGGAACCTGGGTTTAAAATCAACTCTCTTTTATCTACTCCTAACTTATCAAACTTTACTATTTCACCAGACCTATCACCAATAGTATAACTATCCTTATCATTTAATTTTATTTTTATTCCAGAGACATTACTCTGAAGAGTTAAAACTCCAGGTTTTGGATATAGTCCAGCTTCTAATTTTAAGTCAGTTTGGTCATGGCTTATTTTTAAAATATAATCCTTAGCATAATATCCCTTTTGTGAAAATTGAAAATAGTGGACTTGACCGGTTTTAAGACTATTATCTCCTTTTTTAAATTTTTCAAACTTATTATTAACCCTACGTAAAATAGTAACAGTAGAAGTTATATCCTCTCCTGATATTTGGTCATAAATTTTAAACTGGGGGTGAAACGGCAAAGGTTGGGACTCTGTATGAATTAGGGTTATCTTTTTTACCTCTTCTTCCTCGTTAATGGAGTGGACCGTAAAGTTTTTCCAAAATAAATTCCCATCTACCATGAGTTTTAACCTATAAAAACCTACAGGAAGATAGATCTTTTCTGTTTCATAAATATTATATACTTCATCAAGACTCTCTTTTGATGGTAAAAAACTATAATTAGAATTATCTATTAATATTAGCCTACTACCACTCTCTACAAAGAGCTTACTCTTAATAAATATTTCATCTATCTCTTTATAATAATCTTTTTTTACCTTAAGATCGATATTTACAGCTCCATAACTATTTCTCTGAAACAGTAGATGGTGTACTCCTTTATCCTTAATATAAAATCCTAAAAGTATAACAATGCCAGTTAAGATTAAAATAAGTAGAGGCTTTTTACTCTTTTTATTTTCCACTAACTCAACAACTCTACCTATTAAAAGGTTAGAAACAATGTTTTTAAACTGATCAAGATCACTATTCCTAAAATACTTTTTAATGATACTTATAGGTTTATCTAAGTCTTGATACCTCTTTCCCTGCTTATGATGCATTAAGCCCTTAATAAGTTTTAATGTAATATTTTTAACACCCTTATTTATCTTATTGACTCTTTTATATTTGCCCTTTTGTATCCTGGCAATACAACTTGGAGATAGCCCAGAGGGGAAGGGTTTAGTTTTAGTCATCATCTCGTAGAGAATAACACCTAAAGAGTAGATATCCGCTCTTTTATCCACATTTTTAGTATTTTCAAACTGCTCAGGAGCCATATATGATGGAGTTCCTAGTGTCATTCCTACAGTAGTTAAATCTTCATCAAGGATATCATCAGAAACTGCAATACCAAAATCTACTAACTTAATATCTCCACTTTTTGAAATTAAAATATTAGCTGGTTTTATATCCCTATGTACAACACCCTTTAGATGGGCGTATCTAAGAGCTTTTGCAACCTCTAAAACAATATACAACGCGATATCATCGTTAATATACTCTCCACTTTTTATTAAATCTTCAAGAGTTCCCCCATCAACATACTCTTGAACTATATAGTAGGAATCTCTCTCTTTAAAATGGTCATAAACATCTACAATATTATCACTTTTAAAGTCCATCATAATTTTAGCTTCCCGAGTGAACCTCTGAATAATTTGATCATCATCCTTCAATGTTAATTTTTTAAGTATAACATTTCTATTTAAAGTAGGATGCATTGCCTTATACACAGCACCCATACCACCTGAGGCAATTAACTCTTCAATCTCATACTTTCCAATTTTAGAAGGGATCTTAGCCATCTATATCTCCTATATCATTATTTAAATCTATATCTTTATCAAAGCTAATATGTGCTATTATGCATCTATTGGGATTATGGATTTGAACAAGTTTCCCATAGGCTCTAAGCTCATATAACCCATCAATGGTTTGATGTCCTGTAAAATATAGTGCATTATCTAACATATCCTTATCAATATACTCTTTTAACATATTAAAGACACTACCATCTTCGGATTGATTATCCCGTGTCCAAGTAAGGCCAAATACCACATCAGAGTTATTATAACAGTTAATTAATTGGTCTAAGGAGTAGAACTTTTTAGGTTCTGCATGGGAAACTATAAAGTTTTTACCAATAGCTATTAAGGGCAGTGATTTTTCAAAACTGGAGTACTTCCATAAAAAATCCTCCCCTAGAAACTTAGATACCCATTTTTTTACAATCTCACCCTCTAAGGTAAACTTTCCAAAGGGGAAATTCCCACCACCATTTTCATTTAATATATTCTCATGGTTTCCCTTTAAAAAGTGTATTTGATCTGGAAATAGTATTTTTAGATTAATTACATACTTCATAACACCTAAACTCTCAGCCATCTCTAAATCACTGTTTTCATGGTTTATAAAGTTATTTACCGCCTCACTCTCAATTTTAAACCAACGCTCTTTATGTCTTTTCTCAGAATGAAACCCGTCCCCAACAAAGACAATTTGTAGTTTAGAGAGTTGCAGTAACTCTAAAACTGATTTATTGTTTATTTTAAAATTTAGTAGTTTTTGTATAAAGTAGGTTCTTGCATGAAGGTCTGGAACTATTATTGTATCTAGATCTCTATTTAGTTTAATAACCCCTCCTGGCTGGAAATTTGTATCCCTAGCCCTTATAGAAGGGTCTTCAAAATTGAGAATTTCAATAACTCTGTTTAAACAAAAGATATAATCATCTTTATCTATAACAAAGGAGTCAGAAAAGATCTCATCTATATAAAAGTTATTTCTGTACATATATTTAGTATACAGTATTAATGTAAAAAAGTTATAGTTTTATATAAGACAACAAACTATAACTATAAAAAAAGACTGCCTATTAAGGCAGTCCCTATTATATAGATAAGTTATTATTAATAACTCTTATCATGAACTGTTTTAACAGATCTACCTGATGGATCAGCCATCTCTTTTAAAGTCTGGTCCCACTCAAATACAATAGCTGTACTACATGCAATGGACTCTTCAAAAGGTACACAATTAACAGCATCATCCTCTGGAAAAAGTTCAGCAAATATGGAACGATACATATACTCTTCTTTAGTTCGAGGAGTATTTATAGGGAACTTATACTTTGCTGATGCAAACTGTTCGTCAGTAATTTCACTCTCTGCTTTATCTTTTAATCCATCAATCCAAGAGTAACCAACACCATCTGAAAATTGCTCTTTTTGTCTCCAAGCAACCTCATTAGGAAGATAATCTTCAAAGGCCTCTCTTAAAATATACTTCTCCATTCTCTCTTTAGAAGGCATTTTATCCTTAGGATTTTGTCTCATAGCAACATCTAAAAACTCTAAATCTAAAAATGGAACCCGACTCTCAATACCCCAAGAAGCCATAGACTTATTACTTCTTAAACAGTCATATTTATATAGTTTCTCTAGTTTTCTTACTGTCTCTTTATGTAACTCTTCTGGATTTGGCGCTTTATGGAAGTAGAGATACCCACCAAAGATCTCATCTGCACCCTCACCACTTATTACCATTTTAATACCCATAGATTTAATAACTCTAGCCATTAAAAACATTGGAGTACTAGAACGGATAGTTGTTACATCAAAAGTCTCTAAATGATAGATAACATCACGAAGAGCGTCAAACCCTTCCTGTACTGTAAAGTTTATCTCATGGTGAATTGTCCCAATTTGCTCTGCAACTTTTTTTGCAGCAACTAAGTCTGGAGAGTCATGTAACCCTACTGCAAAACTGTGAAGTTGTGGCCACCACGCATCACTTTTATCATCACTCTCTATTCTCTTTGCTGCAAATCTTTTAGCAATAGCAGAAGTAATCGAGGAGTCTAAACCACCTGATAAAAGAACTCCATAGGGTACATCACACATTAGTTGTCTATGAACTGCAGCTTCTAATGCACTTTTAATATCTGGAACCGAAGTTAAATTATCTTTTACATTTTCATAATCAAACCAATCTTTATTGTAATACTTTACAAACTCCCCATCTTTACTTGAGTAGTAGTGTCCAGGAGGGAAATCATTAATTTGTTTGCAATAACCGGTTAAAGCCTTCATCTCAGAAGCAACAAAGAGAATACCATCCTCATCCCTACCATAGTATAATGGGATAACACCTATAGGATCCCTAGCTATTAAATAACTATCATCTGTTTGATCGTATAGAGCAAAAGCAAAAATACCATTTAAATCATTTAAAAAGTTTACTCCCTTCTCTCTATATAGGGGAAGAATAACCTCGCAGTCTGAGTTTGTAGCAAAATTGTAATTAAGGCTATTTTTTATCTCTCTATGATTATAGATCTCACCATTTACGGCTAAAACCTGATTATTATCCGATGAATATAGTGGTTGCGCACCATTTTCTACACCAACAATGGATAATCTTTCATGGACTAAAATAGCTTTCTCGTTAGAGAAAATTCCAGACCAATCCGGCCCTCTATGTCTAAGTTTTCTAGACATTTCTAATGCTTGCGCTCTAAGCAAACTTGCATCTTCTCGAGTATTAAATACTCCTACAATTGAACACATACTCTTTAACTACCTTTTTCATATTTAGTTTATTAATGTTGTAAAAAGATAGGATTAATGTCAACGGTTAAAACAAAAAAAGCCACCTATAATAGGTAGCTAGTATTGTTAAAATTGGGTTAATTAGGCAAAGTTTCCATTTTTAAAAACTGGCACTTTATCACCATTCTCCTTAATTCCAATAATTTCTAGATCATCTGTCCCAACCATAAAGTCTACATGGACTAATGAGTCATTACCTCCGGCACTCTGTAGCTCACTTGGACTCATTGTAGTACCCCCTTTAATATTAATTGGGTAGGCCTTACCTAGGGCAAAGTGACAGGATGCATTTTCATCAAACAGTGTATTAAAAAATAGTATCTTTTGGTTTGAAATGGGGGAGTCATAGGGAACAAGAGCAACCTCTCCTAGGCGTTTTGCACCATTATCAGTATCAAGTAACTCTTTTAAAACATCATATCCCTTTTTTGCATCAAAATCCACAACTGTACCATCTTTAAAAGTAAAGGAGAAATCTTCAATTAAGTTACCATTATAATTTAAGGGGATAGAGCTGACAATTTTACCATTAACACCATCTAACTTAGGCATTGTAAAGATCTCCTCTGTTGGCATATTTGCAATAAAATACTGCCCCTTAGATGACTCCTCACCACCTCCTGCCCATATATGGTTCTGAACTAGCTCAACTGTAACATCGGTTCCTATGCTATTTTTATACTTTAAATACTTAAAGCTGTTACTATTCATAAAGTTAAGTTTCTCTCTTAACCTATGCTGATGCTCTTCCCATGCTTTAATAGGATCATCTAAATCGACCCTAACAGCTTTAAAAATTGCGTCCCATAACTTATTTACAGCTTCTTGGTTATTTTTACAACCAGGAAAGACCTTTTTAGCCCAAGGGATAGTTGGAATAGAGGCTACACACCAAACATTCTGATTAGACATTAGTTTTGATCTATAGTATTTTAATGCATTAGTTTTCACCTTATTTTGCCTAGATATTTTTTTAGGATCCACATCCTTCATAATCTGAGGGTCGGATGCTGAAATCCTTAAATATGCAGCATCCATATCCGCTGTAGTATTAAAAAAATTAGTCTCCCAATCATATACTTCATCAAAAACTTCATCATTAGCCATATTATATCTAATTTTAGTTAGTTTCTCATCGTTCCAGTTAACTAGTACTTCCCTAGCCCCAGCTTCGTAGGCTTTAATTGTTACTACTCTAGCAAAGTGGGCACACTCTACAGGGCAGTTAATAACTAAGGTCTGATTCTTCTGAATATTTACCCCTATATTAACTAACAGTTCTGCATATTTTTCTTCATTACTTCTCATAAAATTGTCCTACATTATAATTAATTACATCTATTAAACTCTTAGTTCCGTTAGTTCCTGGGAAGTTAACAAAACTTAGATATATACTATTTGGTAAAATTTCTATTAAACTTTTTCCAATTGGACTGTGAATATTATCTATAATATAATCAGCACCTAACTCTTTAAAATCCTTTAATTCCGATGGTTTAATTGGACCTGGACCATAAATACCAACAATATTGAGACCTAACTCCTTAGCCATTGTCTGCTGATGGAAATGTACTATAACCTTTTTATCTAGTAATCCATCCTTTTTCAACTCACTTATAGAAGTTTTATAGAGTGTAGAAATCTCTTCTAGTGATATTTTAGCCTTTTTTTCTGTGCCTAAACTTTTAGCCACTGTTAATATTGAATCTGATATTATTTTAAAACTATAACCGGTACCAATTTTAATCATCCTACTCTCATCAATTCCTAGGGAACCTTTTAGCTCTTTAACCATCCCTTCGTACCCTGCAAAAACAACATATTTTGCGTTATTAAGCTTTAAAATATCCGATGGTTTTAAAACATACTCAGGGGGGTGGGACATATCAGCTGGAGCAAAGTTATAAACATCCTCCCCACCTGCAGCTGTAACATAGGCTTTAACCCAACTTGTTGTTGTTACAATATTTTGTGCCCATAAGTTAAGACTACAAAATATAAATGATATTACTAAAAATTTCTTCATTTTTTCTCCTATAAAAAGTCAATATATACCCTTCCGTAAAAAAGCATATATCGTGCTGTTCTACACAGCAAGTGCGGCACCTAATGCTGTCGCCTGCATTTCTTTATATTTACTATTGTGAGCCATTTTCTGAGGATCAAATGGTTCTCTAGTTTTTAGTATTGTATAAACTATGGTACTCATTTTTCTGGCTGTAGCTATAATACTTTTCCCAGAACCTTTATGTTTTTTCATATCTGTATACCTACTCATTAATCTGTATCCCATAGTATGTTTTTTACTTCTAATCATTCCCATTACAGTTTGTACAAATGCAGTTCTAAGCTCTACTGGTCCTCTTTTCGTTATATGACCATGATGTATTGTCATATTTGAGTTTTGAACCCATGGAACAAGTCCTGCATGTGCTGCATATTTTTTTGCACTACTGTATCTTTCAATATCATCAGTAAATGCTCTTATTGTTGATGCTGTTATTATTCCAACACCAGGTATTGTTTGAAGAAGTGCAACATCTTCATCTTCTTCAACCATTTTAGCTAAGACTTTTTCTAAAATCTTGACTTCTGATGATACCTGATCTATCGTATTAAGTAGCGGTCTTACCGCATTGGCGGCGTTTCCGTTAAACCTATGGTCTTCGAGACCCACAAGGATTCGCTGCCTCTCTTTTTTACTTTGCAACTGTCCTCTTTTGGATTCAATACCATATCCAAGTAATAGACCATGAACTTGATTTTTTAAAGAAACAACAGTTTTTACTAAAATAGATCGTGACTTTAATATTCTTCTGATATCTTCACTTTCCTGAGAACATAAAATCGACTCTGGAAGCATATCTTTTTCCAAAAACTCTGCTAATGTTCTTGCATCATGCTTATCTGTTTTCTTCACAGACTCATTTATAACTTTGAACTTCAGTGTATTCACAACTTTTACTTCAATTCCTGCACTAATCATTTTGTTTCTAAAAAATCTTGCATTTCCAGTTGATTCAACAGCAATAGATATTTCGTATCCTTGCTCTATCCATTCTTTAACCTGTTTTAAGAATTCTTCATATCCCGTTTTATTTGTTGGATACATTCCTGATTCTTCAATTTTACGATCTTCACTAAGTGAAAGTGTTGTAAATTGTGTTTTGTGTAGGTCTGAACCTATACTAAGTTTCATATATTGCCCCCTATATTAGACAGCTCCTGTACGGTTGATTAACTCCAATCTCCTATTCGGTCTCGCAGACCATTGAATGTTACGGCTACAGCTCTTCAATCTCCTTTGCGGTCTCGCAGACCAATAAATATGACGAACAGTAGCTTTGCTGTCTTACTAATTATAAAACAGTCTATCAACCAAAAGGGTTATATTTACTTTTTATCATTCCTCCTTTAAAATAAGTAAAATTAAAAATATAAAACTCCCTAAAACAGCCATTAAACCACTAGCAGGGAGATCGAATACAAGGGATGAAACTGTTCCACTTAAACTTAGAAAAAGACCAAAGGATATACTTAATAGAGTATAAAACTTCTGTCCTCTTTTCCAAAAACTAGATAGTACTACAGGAAGAATAAGTAGAACATCCACAAGCAGAGCCCCTAATAACTTCATAGCCAAGGCTACTGATATACCGATAAAAAGGTTAATCATATAGCTAAATAGTTTAGTATTAACACCTAAGCTCCTAGCCATTATAGGATCAAAGAGATAGGCAATAAATTGATTTCTAAATGCAACAAACATAAAAATAATAATTAAAGCCCAGATAATAAATACAATAAGATCACTACGACTTAAGGCGTAGGGGCTACCCCACAATAAGGATAAAATAGTTTGACCCGGGACTGACTTAACCTGGGTTACTATGGCTGCACCACCAAGGGAGGCGACCATAAAAAATGAACTTAATCTTCCTAGGTCCATAAACTTGTTTATATTAACATAGGAGATAATAATAACAAATATTATATTTATCCCCACCATAAACAGCAGTGGAGATTGATTTAATACAACAGCAAGAGATCCACCAAAAAGCGCACCATGCATTAACATAAACCTCATAGGAAGTAGGTTTAATTCAATTAATGGCATACCACAAAGAGGAAGAACTAATCCAGCAATAATAAGAGCAATTATACCCCTCTGAATTGGGGCTAAAGATAATAACTCAAGCACCTATGTTTCCCCCTTTAACATATAGTTTTTCCCAACCAAGGTCATCAATAAACTCTTTATTATGACTAGAAACTATAATTGTAGGCATCTCTCTATCGTGAATATCTTTTAATAAGGAGACTAGGATATCCCGACCTTTTTTATCAAGGTTTGCAGCAGGTTCATCTAAAATAAAAATACCTGCTCTTTGGCAAATAAGCCGGGCTAAATTAACCCTTTGCTTCTCTCCCCCAGATAACTCATAGTAGTGCTTATCTAAAAACTTCAAGGCTCCTGTTCTTCTTAAAGAGATCTCTATCTGATACTTCTTCTCCTCCCCCTTAAGGCCAAGAAGAGAGGCTGTAACATCCATTATCTCCCTAACTAAAATTGGCATTTTCCTAGTATCAGGATTTTGATTCAAGAATCCTATATCACCTTTTTTAACCTTAATTTGTTCACCTTTTTTATAAAAAACTACTTCCCCGGATATTTTATCTTGTAGGTTGGCTATTGTCCGTAAAAAAGTACTCTTGCCCTCACCGTTCTCACCTAGAAAAAGTAGGGTTCCACCCTCTTTAATATTTAGATCTATTTTATCTAAGACAACATCCCTTTGATATCCACAGGTAAGGGATTTGCAACTTATCTCTATACCTGAAAAAAGGCCAGCCCGCTGTTTTAGTATTTTATAAGCCTCTTTTGAGTTTTCCACGCCCTCTAATAGGGTTTCTGTTCTACACTTAATTCTATCAACTAAAGTATCATAGGTTATATTTACAGAATTTTTTTTAAAAACCTCTAAACCTACCCTGCTTATTAGACCTATATGTACTTTTTTTATTCCTATATAGACCATTAAGTGGGCTGCAGCCCTTCCTGCAATTTTATCCTTTAAAAATAGAGTATCAACTGATAAATCATTTTTAATAATATAATTCTCGAGATCAAAAAGAGGATATACCCATCTACCATTATTATAATAAATTAGTTCATCTTCCCTATATAGTTCTAAATGGTTATCCATTATCTACTCGTTTCAATTTAGCAACCTTCATAATACAAACTAAAATAATGATAACTTATAATAAAGTAAATAAGTAATAGATATTTCTATTTTTCTTGTTGACAGTAAAACAGAAACAACTATAATAGTAATTATTACTAATAAGGAGTTTTTATGAAAACGATAATTATATATGGAACAACAACAGGAAATACAGAGGATGTAGCAAAGCTAATTGGTCAAGAGATTGAAGATTCAGAAGTAGTAGATGTAAGCAGTTTTGAATTTGATACAATAACAGATTACGATTTAATACTTCTAGGTTCTGCAACTTTTGGTTTTGGTGAACTACAGGATGAATGGGAGGAAAAAGCTGACGCCCTTGACCTATATGATATCTCAAAAAAGAGAGTAGGTATTTTTGGAACAGGAGATCAGGTAAGTTATCCCGACTCATTTGCTGGAAGCTTAAGCCATCTTTACAATAAAGTTGTTGAAAGTGAAGCTAAAATTGTTGGAAAAACATCCACTGAAGGATATGATTTTGAAGAGTCTGAATCAGTTGTTGATGGGAAGTTTGTAGGTCTTGTTATTGATGAAGATAATCAGGCTCAACTTACTAATAAAAGAGTAAGTGACTGGGTTAAGCAGATTAAAGAAGAAATCGCTTAAATTTAATTTCTTAGATAGTGCCCCTATTGGTTATAGGGGTTATTTCTACTATAGTTACCTTATGAAAAAAATAAAAATATTATTGTTAATAATTTTTACCATTTCTATATACTCATGTTCATCAGCACCTGTTTTTGATGAGAAAAAACTTCCAACCGATGTAATAATAAATACAATTAATGGTGGTTTTTCAGTTATCCCCCAATGCTACACTATGGAGAAGGGTTTAATATTTTATCCTGGAGGTCTTGTAGAACCTGAAGCCTATATCCCATTAATGGCCAGAATAGCAAAGGAGGTTAATATAGCGGTTTTTATTAAGTCTATGCCATTTAACCTTGCTGTTTTAAACTCAAATGGTGCTAATAAAATTTTAGATGAGTATAACTATATTAAAGAGTGGTATATAGCGGGACACTCCCTAGGTGGGGCTATGGCTGCATCCTATGTATATGATAATCCAGAAGTTTTTAAAGGTTTAATACTTTTAGCAGCCTACCCAATGGATAAAAAACCTTTAACAGATGTAGATGTTAAAGTATTATCCATTAAAGGTTCACAGGATGGATTAGTTGATAATAGTGAGTTTGAATTAAGTAAACAAAACCTACCTAAAACAGCACAGTTTGTTATAATTAATGGGGGGAATCATGCCCAGTTTGGTTCCTATGGAGAACAAAAAGGGGATAATCCAGCTACAATTTCTAGGGAAGAACAACAGATGATTTCAGTAAAAAAAATTAAAGAACTAATTTTTTCATCATCAATTTAACTGTTAAGATTATTAAAAATAGGGCAATTATAAAATAGACAACAGTCTGGGGTAATTTTGAATAGAATATTTTTTCAATCCAAAATGTAGGAAATACTCCTAATATATAATTAAATTTTGATGGTATAAAATATGGAACCACAGCTCCAATTATTATTAAAGATGAAAGTTTACCCTTAGTTAATGCTTCAACCTTATTTTTAGAGAATATAAAGATAAAGATAGAAAAATATGGAACTAAGCCTGAACATAATATAATTGTTAATATTAAATTAAGGTCAACCTTATATCTTAATAGTAGAATAAATACAAAATTATATACAATAGTAATAAGTAGAGAATACTTCTTTTTATGATGATATGGATTTTAAAAAAGTAACCCAGGAAAGTTCTAACAAACTTTGGGATATATATTCATCGAACAACGACTCAAAATCTAAGGAGTTTGTTAACAGATTATATGATGAGTCTCTTGTTATATTAAAAAGCAGAATACTACATCAGCAGAAAGTATTAAAAGGTTGTTGTATTCCAGGTTATGACAAAATATACTTATCAGTAGATGGAAAGTACCATATGTGTGAAAAAGGAAACCAGAACCACCCTATAGGATCTATACATTGTGGTCTAAATGAAGAGGTAATAGAAAAACATCTGGACTTTATGACAGAACTCCATACAGAAAAGTGTCACTACTGTCCTATAAGTAACTTATGTGATGTATGTTTCAAGCATTTTGAAACAGAACAGATCCAGATGTCAAAACATACTGGATTATTAGGATTATATTACTCAAAGAAAGAGTTTGATAGAGATACAAGGATCTAAAATGTATATTAAGTTAAAGAAAGAGGTAATAATTAACTCTGATAATAATAGTGGGTTTTTATTTGATACTCTACGAAAAAGATCAAAAGAGATAAGTTTACAACTATATGAAGAGATTAAAAACTTCTCTACTAATAGTGTTGTAAATTTTAGAGAAGAGATTATATCACTTGTTAGTGATGGATTCCTGGAATTGACCAGTAATATGTCTGTTGAAGATACATTTAATACTATTAACACTGCTTTATTAAAAGCTCCACATCTAAGTGGAATAAATATTGAGACACTAACTATACAATTAAGTAGTGATTGTAAACTTGACTGCTCTTTCTGTAACGATAGTATAAATAGAAGGTGTGGTTGTAATAGATGGTTCAATAATCAAAACAACCTTGATAATATAACAATAGTGAGCCTTGTAAAACAACTCATCCCTATGGGATTAAAGTCTGTTTATCTTATTGGGGGAGATGTTTTTAAGAACTCTTCCAACCTCTACTTTTTAATTACGGAACTTTCCCGTTTTGGTTTACATATATCTATTTTTTCAAACATTTACTCAATAAATAAGTTCGTAATTGATTTTATAAAACACTATAACATAGGACTAATAATTCCAGTCTTCCATTATAAGGAAGAGATCGTTAATGATATTTGTAATAACAACTACTTTGAAATTCAGCAAAAGTACCTAAAGATTATGTTGGACAAAGAAATAAATATAAAAATGAAAGTTATCATAGATAATACCCACAAAAGGGATTTAAATGAGATTATTACTTACTACAAACTTCCTGTTTACGATGTCGATATTATTAACGATAACAAAAATATTGAGTTCGATCATCTTTTACAACAATCTATCAGCAGTTCTAATTACATGAATATACAAGCTAGAAGTGAGTTTAATACTTGCCTTATTGGGGGACTTCACCTAACTATGGATGGAAATATATATCCATGTTCAGGTATACATAAATCCATAGGGAATATCCATAAAAATAGAATTATAGATATCCTTAAAGATTACAACTACTTAGATTATATAACAAAACAGAAACTCTGCGTGGATAACTGTAGGTATAACAATATATGCGACTGTTGCTTACCTATGCACTCTAAAGTTTGCGAAGGAGTTACACTATGAGATTAAATATAACTAACATAGAGAAGAAATATAAATATTTTACATTAGGACCTTTAAACATCAATATAAACAGAAGTTGTATTGTTGGCTTAGTAGGTAGAAATGGAGCTGGTAAAACAACACTGTTTAAATCCATATTTGGTCTCTATCCTAATAAGAAAACTAAACTCTATTTAAATGAAAAATTCCATAAGTACACAAGTAGTGAGGATAAAGAAAACATTGTGATGTTAACTGAAGTCTCAAGTTTTCCAAACTATATGAATGCTCATGAGATATCATCCATCTATTCTAAATTCTATAAAAACTGGGATAATCAGATGTTTCTTAGGATCGTTAACAAACTGGAACTCTCACAATATAAAAGAGTTAAAGAACTATCCCTTGGTAATAAGAAAAAACTAGCTTTTGCAGCTGTATTAGCAACAAAAGCTCCTGTTATGTTATTAGATGAACCCACTTCGAATATAGATCCTGTAACAAGACAGTTAATCTTAGATGAGTTAGCAGAATATATAAAAGAGAATGACTCGATTATCTTTTTTTCGTCACATATTTTATCTGACATAAATAAGGTAGCTACTGAATTAATTTTAATTAATAAGGGGCAAATAGTTTATGATGGACCATTTGACCAGGTAGAACACACTGAGAGTAATGAGAAGATATTGGAGTTAATCAGATGATACATAATATTATTTACCTCGATATAAAAAACAGAGTGCCTTATTACACTTTTTTTACTCTAGGTTGTCTAATACTATCTATATTTATACCCATGTCATTTTTAATATTTGTTATGTTTATACTGCTAATGCGTATAAATCATATATGCTGTAATAAAGAGTTTCATAATGGACTCTTTCAGTTCTATTTTATGTTACCCATTTCTAGAAAAGATGTGGTCTTAGGTAAAAATATAAGCCTTATGTTGGTATTAATAATAACAATGATTGGTGTATTTATAGGATCTACCATTAGTAACGAGTTAGGATTTTCTAAAGTAACTGAAGGATTAACTAGTGAGTATGAACTGTTATTTCCGTATCTTGGTATATTATTAGGTTCGATACTACTAACGAATATTCAATATTTCTATTTCATTCTCCCATATGATGAGATTATAAGTAAAAACCGTATAATGATTTTTGTTGTTTTTGTTTTAATGATTGTATTCATACAGATATTAAATGATTCAACAATAGCTAAAGAGTTCATTAACCTATTAGAAAAAAATAGAATTAGCATAATAATGTTCTCTATCCTATATTTTTTGACAGGTACATATATAACATCAAACAAAGTTGAATCTATGGACTGCCACAATGAATAATACTTTAATTCAACTCCTAAGTATTCAGTTTCATAAAAACAGAAATATTATTATTGGATTGTTAGTAACATCGTTAATAACTACTCCAATTAGTTCTATAAATATCTCATTGAACAATATATTATTGTTAGTTATTACAGAGAGATATATCTATTATGAAGAAAATGAGAAGTTAATAAAGTTTAAATCATTACTACCTATAAGTAGGTTTTATCTGCTTATAAGTGACTATCTCTTCTTTATTTTATTAACACTAGGTTCAACTGGATTATCTCAGGTTATCCAAATAATTATTTTAGGGCATAACGTTAATCCTTTAAGTTTTTATGCTCTGTTAATAATATTAAATATACTATCTATTTACAGGCTTTTATCAGCAGAATTTGCCCAGATAATTATTTTCACGGGTCTTATCTATAATCTTTTTAAGAGATATATCCCAGCAGAATTAACTATTTTTGATATTACAGAGAGTTTTTTTATAGTTTTAATATCTACTATTTTTATTTCAATTACAACAATATTGTTATTTTCCAAAAAGGATCTTTAAAATGTCAAATTACTCAGAAGTAAAACATAATAAACTATATAGACACACTAGTGGAGCTGAGATATATTTTGAAAAACAAGAAAGGGAGAGTGAATATTTTGTATCTCTTGGTTTTAAGACCAGTAAGCGGTTATTAATTCCACCTATACAGGTTTCAAAATTTCAGGTGTTTAGTTGAACGGTAATAGTTTTTGATAATCTTCCTGTTTTTCACAATATGGTATTTTTCTTAAGATGTAATTAAAGTAATCACTAGCTTGGATATTATTCATCTTCGCAGATTCAACAAGACTATATAATATTGCTGATGATTCGGCTCCTTTAGGACTGCCACTAAATATCCAGTTTTTACGTTTATGCGCTATAGCACATAATAGACGTAACTTCTTATTTTCTGAAAGTCCTGAAGGAGCAAAATCTCTATGTTTTTTCTACTCTTTAATTGAAACTGCTAAGCTTAATGGATTAAATCCATATGCATATTTAAAGTGGCTTTTTGAAAATGTAGTTTTACTTTCAGAAGGTGAATCAATGGAACATCTCACTCCTTGGAATTGTGATTCGGTTGAAGTTAATAAGATTATGCATTAACTGCCCAAGAAAATGACGGATACTTTTAAGCTTACAAATTATTACGTATCAAACTTAAAGTTAATCCTAAATTCAAAAAGGCTACCCAAACCGGATAGCCTTTAGTATTAATTATTACCTGAAATATCCATAAGGGCTAGTTGAGCTGACCTACAAAGTAGGTTCTGCTCCAACTTTATCTTATGGAAATTATTATTCTACTACTTTTTGTTTATTACTAATTACTTCATCTATATATAAATTATGAATATTTAATTCATTAGCTTTAAGCTTTATATTTTCAAATAAAAAATATTTCCCATAAAATTCTGTATGCTTATTAATGGGGTAAAAGTCATGACTATTATTAAAAAATAAATATGAACCAAAATAAAATTGTAAAAAAGCTCTATTTGATTTTACAAATCCAAACTTAGATTCAACTTCCTGCTTAAATGTGAACTTTTGATTTGGTAGCAGCTCAATAAACATATCCTTTTTTATTCTATAATCTATTTCTGAATCGAAAATGGTTCTATGCCTCTCAGAATTTGTCGAATTAAGAATTTTAGCTGATTTAAATCTTCCAATATAAAATGAATGACTAATATTATCTTGATTTATTATGCTGTGGGTAAAAACATTATCTTCTTTATCATACTTTAATGTATAATAGACAGGAGAATCTAAAACAGGAGATCTGTCATCAATTTCTGATACTAGGAAAATTAAACCATTGCTCTTAAAAACATTTTCTTGTGAGTATAATGGAAATATAATAATTACTAATTGGAGTAAAATTAATCTTTTCATTCGCACTCACCATTATCTTCTGTATCATTAAAATCTTTTTCAAAGGAAGCTGCGGGTCTTGGAGGAATAGAATATTTCCATGGATCTAGCAATACACCAACAACTGTTCCTAAATCAGGTTTTAGATCAAAATGTTGTGGATAATCCTCTTTTAATTGCTCCATTGTAGGAGTGTTTGGAGTTATTCCTAATTCAATATCTACTTGTGCTGCATTATCAAATGCTTGCACTTCTTTATCAATACCATAAACAAAGCCTTGTGTAGCTTGAACATTATGAGTTCCTTCATGAGTTAATCTACCAGGTAATTCGTCTAATGTAATACTTAATGATGGATTATTATTTATATTTATAACCTCATCTTTAAAACCAAAATAATTTATATGCTGAGCTCTAGTTGTTGTTCCTAGATCTTTATATTTTATCTGTCCCTTATCATTTAAATCTTTTAAATTTGATACAACTTTCTGGCCATAGTCAGTTTCACCAAAGTTTGTCCCACCTATAACATCAATTGCAATAGTGATATCATCATCTCCTGGATTAGCTCTAAATTCAGCTAACCCCAACGGATCTATATAGTTAATCGGATCATTCCCAACATAAGCATACCAGTTTGTGCCATCACGGATTGGATCAACAGTCGTCCATCTCATGTTAACCGGTGAATAGTCTCTAAATCCGTAATTATATAATCCTGTTTCCATATCTTCTATTTTACCATTATATCCGAAAAAGTTTTCCTTGTCAGGCCAATTCCACATATTAACAGTATTACCAAATACAGTATATTTTACAGGTCTAATTGAATTATTTTCTTCATAAGCTACAACTGAACCTAAATTATCATGTCTATAAAAAGTTTCATGTGTATAATGCCATCTAGTTTCATCTGTTGTTAATACTTGCGAATACAAATAATCATGTTCTAAAACTTGAATATCATGCCAATTATTTGGATAAACTCTTTCTTCAAGCAATGTATTAAAACTAAATCCATCATAAGTATAATTAGATACAGTCTCTTCTACACTTTTAAAACTTGCATTGGCTTTGCCTTTGTTCTTAAAATCTATATTGTTCTCGCTATAATAACCAACAGATCGAGAGTTTCTTCTTCCAATACATCGTATGTATAAGTTATTTTTTGTACATCTTCTATATAAGTAGATAGTCTGTTTTCAAAATTGTAGGACATATCAATTTCATTTCCATTAACAATCTCTTTAATCATATTTCCATTATAGTCAAACTCAAAGCTTTTTTTACCAGCTACTAACAATTGATTTTCTTCATTGTAACTATAATCAACTGTACCAAAAGGAGTTGTTTTAGAATTTATATTACCATTCACATCATAGTTAAACTCTTCACTCCATATATTTTTATTAAAATCAAGATATTTCCATGATGGATTAATAAGATCTGAAGCGTCTCGAACTAATTGTTGCTCTTCAAATGACATGTCCCAACGATCTAAACTATTTTTATTACTTCTTTTTCCATTATTTATCTTTAATTGTGAATTATAATTCCATATATCATGCTTATCTTTAAAATACCCTAAATCTTTTAATTCAGCAAAAGATTGTTTTAAATAGCCAGAGTCATAAGAATACTCTGCCTTTGCAAGCTGTCCTAAGGCATTGTAATCATATGAGCTCATTGCTCCTGTTTCATCTACAGAAAGTATTTTCTGTCCTAATTCATTATATACAAAACTTTCAGCTCGAACTATTTGTCGGCGGTTTTTATGTAAGTATGAAGTCATTCTTCCAACAGCATCATAAGACATAATGGAAGTATCATTATCACTTTCTCTTAAAACTTCTTGACCAAGTTCATTGTAACTGATGTTAAACTCTCTAGTCATGGCACTATGGGAATAATGTGTGTTTTCGTTTTTCTTAACTTTAGTTAAACAGTTTTTACAGCAGATGCTTTCTGATGAAAAGAACTCTGTACTATCAAGAGCCACCAGGATGGCTCCATTAAGTCCACTGTACTTTTTGAGATAACCATTTTTTTAATCCATTCGAAAGATTTTAAATATGCTGGATATAAAAGGGAGGCTTCACATTCATCAAGTAGGTTTCTTATATGATTATCTGTTGGAATCATCTCAATTCCAAATAATGATCTGGCATTATTTTTCCCTTTTGAGTTCTCCATGGCTTTCTGGTGTGAAAGGAACGATTGATTCTGCATATGAAAACATGAATAAGCGGCCTATGCGACATCTGACATTTTATATTGCGTGTTTCTCACTGATCTATTATCAGGGAAATGCTCAATGCTATCGTAGAGAAAAGATAAAAATGTATTAAATGCTGATTTTCCGGCTCCCATTGAAAATTTTATAACAGAAAAGCAAAAATTATAAAACCCTTTTCAAGAGAATATTTTATAAAAAGTATTTTATGTTTATATTTGAACATTGCTATGCGATGGTTTTAATAAGGAGAATTGCTGACTGTAAACACTTAATATTGATTTTATCACGACATTAAAATATAATGTTTTGCGATAGAAGTATGTAATTCTCTATGTTAAAAGGAATTATACGTGTTTATAGAAAAATATAAAAAGGATGTAATATATATGTCATTTATGGAACAAGTTAAAAAGAGATGGGTAGAGAACAACACCCTTGTATGTGTTGGATTAGATCCTGATGTAGAGAAGATACCAGCAAAATATAGGGAGTTAGAAAACCCTTTATTTGCATTTAATAAGGATATTATTGATGCTACAGCCCAGTACGTATGCTGCTACAAACCACAAATTGCATATTATAACGGTGTTGGCCTTGAGAGGGACTTAGAGCTTACAATTAATTATATTCATGAGTCTTATCCAGGAATACCTGTAATATTAGATGCTAAACGTGGAGATATTGGTTCAACAGCTCAAATGTATGTAAAAGAGGCTTTTACTCGATATAAAGCGGACTCTGTTACTGTAAACCCGTATATGGGTGGAGATACCTTGGAGCCATTTTTAGAACAAAAAGATAAGGCTACAATTATACTTTGTAGAACTTCTAACCCAGGAGCTGTTGATCTTCAGGACCTAGAAATTGATGGGAAACCACTCTATATGCATGTTGCTAGTAAGGCGACTAATAGTTGGAATAGGAATAAAAACATTCTTCTAGTAGTAGGTGCAACTTATCCTGAGGAGCTTAAAAAAATTAGAGAAGTTATTGGGGATATCCCATTTTTAACACCCGGTATTGGTGCTCAAGGTGGCGATGTGGAGAAGGCTGTTAAAGCTGGAACTACACCAGATGGTACTGGAATGATAATTAACTCATCCCGTGGTATTATCTACGCAGAAGACCCTTCTATTGCAGCTAAAAGTTTAAGGGATGAAATAAACCTATATAGATAGTAATATAAAGGGGCTTTATTTAAAGTTGTATTTTTTAATAGCCCCTTTTTTTATTTAGTATGTTTTAAAACCTTATTTAGGAACTTTCTAACCCTAGGATCTTCACTATTGTTTAATACATCACTTGCCGAACCACACTGAACAATCCCCTCATCCTCTATAAACATAACCTTATCAGCTGCTTCCTTGGCAAAACCCATTTCATGGGTAACTAGTACCAACTGCATTCCCTCATTTCTTAACTCATATATAAGGTCTAAAACTTCTGATGTATATTCAGGGTCTAAAGCTGATGTAGGTTCATCTAATAAAAGATACTCCGGTTTTATTGCAACAGCCCTACATATTGCTATCCTCTGTTGTTGACCTCCTGATAGTGCTATAGGTTTTTTATTCCCCTGATTCCCTAGATTAAACCTATCTAAAAGATCAAATGCCATCTCCTTTGCAATCTTAGGTTTTACATTATGAACCTTAATTAGGGGTAAGGTTATATTTTCAACTGCAGTTAAGTGGGGAAATAGGTTGTATGCTTGATATACCATACCTATTCTTTTTCTATATTGGGATAGATATTTCTCGTCGTATATAATTTGTTTATTATTAATTATTACATCTCCACCCTGGGGTTTTTCGAGGCCTGCTAATAACCTTAATAGGGTAGTTTTTCCCCCACCTGAGGGGCCTATTAAAACTAGAGAGTCAAAATCCTCTAGTTTTATTGAAACATCGGTTAAAACCCTATGATTTCCAAAACTCTTTGAGAGATTTTTAAGCTCAAGTTTCATATTTAAATTTCCTTTCTAAGTAGCCTGTTAATATAGATATAGGTATAGTTAATAGTAGATACCCAACTGCTAAAGGTACATAACTCTCAATTGTAGAGAATGTATTTGCATTTATCTCCCTAGCTGCCATTGTAAACTCTTTAATAGCAATAATAGATAGAAGGGATGAGTCCTTAATTAAAGATGCAAACTGCCCTGCAAGGGGTGGTAAAACCCTGGTTAAAACCTGGGGAAAGAGAATATACCTATAGGTTTGTGTCTTACTTAACCCTATGGCCTTAGCAGTCTCCCTTTGTGTCTCTCCAATACTATCAACACCAGCTCTAATTATTTCTGCAATATAAGCACCGGAGAAGAAAGACATTATTATTACACCTGCTACATACCTATTATCTATACCAATAAAATTAGCCACAACATAGAAAAATATTAATATCTGTACTATTAGGGGGGTACCTCTAATAATTTCTATATATATTTTTGAAACGACTCTTAGCGGTAGGAATCGACTTCTGCCAAAAACTCCAAAAAATAAACCTATAATAACACTAAATAGCAGACTTATTAGGGATAGAACTATTGTAGTGTAAAAACCAGTTAATAGGTTATCCTTATATTTATATACATTGTCCCACCTGAGATCATAATCAAGAATTGAGAAACCCTTAATTATAAATATTGCCAGAAAAATAAATATAATAGTAAAATTTAAGAGTATAGCCCCCCTCGGAGGTCTATCCGAGGGATTTTTTAATAAAAAATATCTTTTTAAACTAAACATTAAATATCAAAGAAAAATGGAATTCCGGAATCATCGAAGATAGTCTTTATATATCCTAGATATTTATCACCTAACTTATTAAAGCCTCCATTATCCTGGTACTCTTTAATAAACTTATTAACATCCCTTAAAAGCTCATCATTACCTTTTTTAACAGCCATTCCCCAATACCCCTCTGACCCTGGTAGAGGTTCTAGATTCATTCTTGTAGTTTCAATATTTCTTTGGTAATTTTCGTATACTGTTAAAACATCGTATATAAAAATATCTGCCTTCCCCTGGGAAACTTCTAAAACACAGGCTGCTACCTCATCAAAAAGTCTAACTTCCGCTTTTTTAAAAATATTTTTGGCTAAATTAGCTCCAGTAGTTCCAGATTTAACAGCAACAACTACACCCTCTTTATCAGCATCTGCAAAACCTGTTACTTTTGATTCATTATTAATTAGTAGGCTTAACCCAGACTTAATATACGGGTTAGAAAAGTCAACTACCTGAGCTCTTTCATCAGTAATTGTCATTGAGGATATAATGATATCCGCCTTATTTGTCTGTAAAGAAGGGATAAGGCCTGTCCATGCGATATTCTCAATAACCACTTCTCTACCTAAGTATTTACCAAGATCCTTAGCAATATCTACACTTATTCCAGAAGGGTTTCCACTCTCATCACTCATTTCAAATGGTGGATATTGTAGTTCCATTGCAACTGTTAATTTATTATTATTATCATCCTTACAACCAAGAAATGATAATAGAATTATTGATATTATTAATAACTTTTTCATCTATTAACTCCTTTTTAAATAGTATACTAAGGATTTAAATAAATAAAAAGTATTTTATTAGGAATAATTATTAACTAGGTTTTTTAATCATCATATCCTGAACTTCAGCCGCTTTTTTAGCATCCATAAACAGAATCCATGTTGATGAGTTTGATACCCGACCATCCCTTAAAGCTATTTCATCCTCTTTTCTTAGAGTATCAACAACCTTAAGAACAGGGTAGTTATTTAAAATATCCACTACTGATTGTGGTGGAAGAGCAGCAAGATAGCTTACAGTTGTTTCTAGGTTTTTCTGTTCATCATTATACCTATTTAGAGCCTCTTCTAGGGATTTCTCCTTATCTATGATTGCAGCTTCTTTCTCCTTTAACTCTTCTAAGACCTGTCTATTTTTAGCCTCTTCTAAAGTGATACCCTCTTCCCTGGATTTTAAAGCGATCTCCCTTCTCTCAATTGCTTCCCTCTCTTTTACTAAACGTACCGCATCAAGGAGGTAGATATTAGACTCTTCATCGACAACTGGAGTCTCCTCATCAATTCCTACTAAATTTGTTATAAAATTAAGAGAGTCTCCCCTATCTATAACACCTAAAAAGTCAAACCATAAAATTCCACCAATTATTAAAATAACTATAAGAAGTAGTAGCAGTATGGATTTCCCTATCATTCCTGCGATTGAATTATTAGCCATTATACAGTACCCCCAAGTAATCTTTCTCTAATTTTTGATGAGTTATTTATCTCATTTATAAACATTGTCTCTTCTTTAAGACTCTCTTTTTTATACTTTTTAAGGGAGTTATCCTTTAGTTTATCTATAACTTTTCTCTCCATGGATTTTTGAAGATAAACCTCTTTAACCCTATCCCTATCTAACTCTTTCTCTTTTAAAAGGGACTCTTCCCTCTTCTTTTGGTATAACAATCTATCTTCATATATACATTTAACCTGCATCTGGCTTATATCCACACTACTTAATCTAGAGGAGTTTAACTTACTCTCTATTTCTGAGATTCTGTTTTTTACCAGTTGAACTTCTTTATTAGCTAGTCCAAGTTTAGCTTCCCACTCTTTTTCAATATTTTCTCTAATTGATAAAACAGTCTCTAGGTTAAATTTAAACTTTTTCATTAAGCTTCACCATCAAAATTATGCCCCGAAATAAAGCCTTGTCTAGAAAGGGTCTCATCTATTGATACCCCCTCATCAATATCCTGTCTTAAAAAGTTATTTATATCCTGCATCTTATCTATAGCTTCATCAATATCAGGGTTAGAACCCTTTGCATAGGCTCCAATATTTATTAAATCTTCCTTATCCCTATATAGGGCTAACATCTTTCTTATGTAACCTATATTCTGCTGTACAGGCTTACTTGTAATTTTATTAGTAAGTCTGGATACAGATTGTAAAACATCAATAGCGGGATAGTGAAATTTATGGGCTAGATCCCTACTTAGTACTATGTGACCATCTAAAATTCCCCGTACTGCATCTGCAATTGGTTCATCCATATCATCACCTTCTACTAGTATTGTATAAAAGCCTGTAATAGAACCTCTCTCATTGGTTCCAGCCCTTTCTAAGAGTTTAGGTAACATAGTAAAAACCGATGGAGTGTATCCCCTTGTGGCTGGAGGTTCCCCAGTAGAGAGACCGATCTCCCTCTGAGCCATTGCAAAACGTGTTACAGAGTCAAAAAGAAGCATAACGTCCTTTCCTTGATCTCTAAAATATTCTGCTACAGCTGTAGCGACAAATGCCCCTTTTAACCTGGCAAGTGGGGGAGAATCCCCAGTAGCAACTATAATAACAGATCTTTTAAGACCCTCTTCTCCTAGGTCATTTTCAAGAAACTCACGAACCTCTCGACCCCTCTCTCCAATTAATGCAATTACATTTATATCCGCATCTGTATTTCTTGCAACCATTCCCATTAGTGTTGATTTACCAACACCAGATCCTGCAAAAATACCTACACGTTGCCCCTTCCCTATAGGGATTAGACCGTCTATGGATTTAACACCTGTTACAACCCTATCTTCTATTTTTTTCCTTGTCATTGCATCAGGAGGAGTATTCATAGCAGGGTATCTCTTTCCATCGACAATTGCTCCCTTACCATCTGTAGGCCTACCAAGGCCATCAAAAACCCGGCCTAACATAGAATCGGATACATTGACATGAAGAGTCTCTCCACTTGCTGTTACAAGGGATCCAATTTTAACACCATCCATCTCGCCGTAGGCCATAAGTTGAACCTTAGTTCCCTTAAGTGCAACAACTTCACACCAAAGACGTCCGGGGTTCTTTTTATCCTTATCAGGATCAATAGTTATATAACATAACTCTCCAATAACAGCTTGAGGTCCAGTGCTCTCGATAACCATACCATGAATACCAGTTACGCTTCCTGTAAACTTAACAGGTTCGAGCTCTTTTAAAGTTGAAATGTATTTATCAAAGATCTCCAAATTCCTCTAACCTCTTCTTCTCCATATCCGCTTTAATAGGCATTAAGTCCCGAATTCTATCTTCTATCTCTCTTAACTGACTGGATATTCTTGCATCTATTCGACCAAGGTTAGTCTCAATTATACAACCACCCTTCTCTATAGTTGAATCTTCTAATACCGTAATTGCAGAGACACTCTCTATCATCTCCATAAAATCTTTTATGTGTTCTGTTGTTAAAGCAACATCTGCTAAGTTTACCTTAATCTCAACTTCACCCCGGCTTTTCATTTTTCTTAAGGCCTGAATAACATTACTTAAAACAACATTTTTTTGCTCTTCCGAGATTACTTTAACTACTTTCTGAGATATTAATAAAACAAGCTCAACCATTTGGTTTTCAGCCTCCATTATTATATCCCGTCTCTTATCAATGGCTGCATTTAAAACTTTATGAACCCTATCAACTAATCTTTGGACCTCATCTCTACCAGAGTTATACCCCTCTTCCTTTCCAAGGTTAACTCCCTCGTTATAAGCTTCAGCCTTTATTTTCTCAGTCTCAGCCTTTGCTTCGTTGATTATTTTTTCTGCTTCATCTTTAGCTCTGTTTAAGGTTAAAGTAGCTTCGTCTATTAGTTTATTTGACTCAATTTGTGCATCATCAACCTTATCTTGAGCCATTTTCGCACTAGATTCCTGGGCTCTCTCTTTAATCTGGTTAGCTTCATTTTCAGCTTGAGATACAAGAAAACTCTTCTCCTGCTCCCACCTTTGCTTAAACTCTTCAGCTTCCCTTCTTAGATCGTCTGCTGTAGGCCCTGTATACTCTTCCATCTCAGTAAGTTCATCTAACTCTTCAACTTCTTCTATACTTTCAAAAACAGGAGCTTGGATTTCTACTTTTTGTACGAGATTCATTATTTCCATTGGTCTAAATACATTTTTTGCCATCTAACTGCTCCTTAAACCAGTACGTCCTCTTCACCACTTCTGGCAATGATAACTTCACCTTGTTCCTCAAGTTTTCTAATAATTGAAACTATTTTCTGCTGGGCATCCTCTACATCCTTCCGTCTTGTAGGTCCCATATACTCCATATCCTCTTTTAATAGGGCTGCAGCCCTCTTACTCATATTTCTATATATTTTATCTTGAACATCCGCATCTACACCCTTAAGAGCTTTTGATAACTCGGAAGTATCAACTTCACGCATAATTTTCTGAATTGATTTATCATCAAGCATAACAATATCCTCGAATACAAACATTCTCTTCTTAATCTCTTCTGCTAACTCTGGATCATCCTCTTCTAGAACCTCAATAATACTCTTCTCTGTTGTTCTATCTACAAGGTTTAAAATCTCAACAATACTCTCAACACCACCAGCTGACGTATAATCTTCCTGGGATACTGATGATAGTTTTTTCTCTAGAACCCTCTCAACTTCCCTTAAAATCTCAGGGGATGTTCTCTGCATTGTTGCAATTCTCCTAGCAACATCAGACTGCTTCTCTGCCGGAAGTTGCCCTAGAATAATTGATGCTTTTGCCGGTTCTAAGTAGGCTAGAATAAGTGCAATAGTTTGTGGATGCTCCTGCTGAATAAAGTTTAAAAGATGGGCAGGGTCAGTTCTTCTAATAAAATCAAATGGTCTAGTTTGTAGGGAAGAAGTTAATCTATTTATTATATCAACAGCTTTTTGATTCCCAAGGGATTTCTCTAGTAACTCTCTAGCGTAGTCAATACCACCATTAGATATAAAATCCTGTGCTATCATTAACTCTTGAAACTCTGCTAAAACCTTATCTCTCTGCTCAGAATCGATATTCTCTAATCTGGCAATTTCAAAGGTTAATATTTCAATTTCATCTTCCCTTAGGTGTTTAAAAATTTCCGAGGATATTTCAGATCCAAGGGTTACAAGGAAAATTGCGGCCTTTTGCCGTCCTGTAAGTTCCTCTTTGTGGGTCTGCTTCTTCTTAGCCATCTATTTCCTACTCCTCTGATAACCAGGTTCTAATTAACTGTGCAACATCTTCAGGGTGTTCCCGTGCCACATTTATAGCCTGTTCTTGCATCTCTAATCTTGCTCTATCTTCAACCGACATCTCTACTTCCATGCCATCTTCTTCTGCACTTCTAAGAGCAGCTTCCCTCATAGCCTGGTGCTGTCTAGCCATCTCTTCTTCTTTTAATCTTCGACGTCTTTCAAGCTCTTTTGAAACCATTCTCATAATAACAAAGATGATAACTATTAATACAAACCCTAAAACAGAGAAAAGTAAAATCTTTTTTCTATTTTGTGCATCTCTTTCTAATTTATTCTCTAACTCAAACTCACTAGTTCTATCAAACTGTATTGCTTGAACAGTAACTGAATCACCATTTTGAATATCATAATTTATTGCATGTTTAATTAACTCTTCAGCTGCTAATATGTCTTCTTTTGTTAGTGGTATAAACTTTCTTACAATCTGACCATTCTCAATTAGAACATTACCATCTTTATCATACTGTTTCTCCCACTTACCATCAATATTTACAGCTACAGAAGTTCTCTCTTTTTTCCACTGACTCTTAACCTGTTTAGTATTAACAGTATTTACAACTTTATTTACAATCTCGCTACTTTGATTATAAGTCCCAGCCATTGTATCTAACTCTTGATATTGGGGAGGTGTTTGTCCCTCGGCTCCCGCCGGTCCTTCTGGAGTAAATCCTGAACCTTGAAATTCTGTTTTATTTATCTGTCTAGATATCTCAATAGACTCTTGGTTAACCTCTTCAGAGTAACCTGTAGCAGGATTATCCTTAGTTGTAATTATTGGGGTATGTTCCTCCTTATCAACTTCAACAACATCGGTATTCAGTGTTATATCTAAGTTAACTAGGGCTACCCTATCCTCTGTAAATATTTCAAAAAGAGCATTCTCAATTGACTCTTTATATTTTAATTCAAATTTAGTTTTTTGGTCCATCTCCTTGTTACCAAGGGCTAACCTATCAAACTCTGCCATATCCTCATCAGATACATTTAGGATCTTACCAGTCGATCTATCAACAATTGTAATATTATCCTTATTAAGGTTTACAACAGAGGTCATTATTAACCTCTCAACCCCTTGGATTTGGGATCTATCACTTGCAAAGTTTGAACCGTGTTTTATACGAAGGGATACTGATACAGTGTTTGGTTTTTGATTCTCTTTAAACAACTCTTTCTCAGGAATTACAATTGTAACAGATGCATCATCTATACTATCTAAGGTTTCAATGTGATACTCTAATTGGGTTTTAACCCGCATCTGAAGTTTTTGGTCTTTGTCCCACTGGGTTTCAGTAAAACTAGGAGTACCTAACATATCAAAACCGGATACTGAACCTGGAACACTATTTGTTGCAACAAGTTGAGTTCTAATTTTTTTTGCTAAATATTCACTCTCTACCATAATCGTTCCATCGGAGGATATTGTATATGGCTGATTCATATCATTAAGTGTAAACAGAAGCTCCTGATTAGCCTCTTCAGACAGACCTAGATATAAAGGTTTAGCAGATGTTCCTGCATTTACACCTACAACAGCCGATAAAGCTCCTATAACAACTACAACAATTACAATCAATATAATTTTTTGTACTAATGACCACTTACTCCATAAGCTAGTGATTTTAGAAATTATTTTTTTAATAAAATCCACTGTTACTCCCCTCCCAAAAAAGAAACTATTTTAAATACTGTTTATATTAACGTAGAGATGTTATCTCTTTATATGCTGATACTGCCTTATCTATAACCGCCTTAGTTACATTTAATGACATCTCGGCCTTTGCCATGGCTATTGTTAAATCATGGGTATCAACAGAGTCTGGATTTGTAATCATCTGCTGCATTAAATCTGCAGACTCCATCTGATCACTATTAACACCATTAACAGCCTCTAACATAAGCTCTTCAAAAGTTGCTCCATCACTATTTGTTAACGGAGTTTTTTCTCCATCAATATTTAGATGAAGAGGATTAGTTCTTTTAATATCTACCAAGTCGCCTGAAACCTGATTATTACTTAAAACGTCTAAAATACTCATACTCTATTATCTCCCAATTTCTAAAGCTTTATTAAACATTGCCTTTGTACCTTCAATTACAGAGACATTGGCTTCGTAGGCCCTTGAGGCAGAAATCATATCTACCATCTCTGTAACTGGGTTTACATTTGGATATAAAACGTAACCCTTTTGTGGCCCTACCTGAATTGCATCAGGATGGGTTGGATCCCAAACTTGTCGTAATTCAGCATCCATATCCTCTTCTATCTTCTCAACTTTAACACCCTTACCAACACCGTTGTCCAAGTCCTTTGGTTGAAAAGGGCTATTCCAATATGGTTGCTCTACATTGCTTTTTAATACAACCCGGCTTCTTCTATATGGTCCACCATCAGATGTTCTAGTAGTCTCTGCATTTGCAATATTATCAGATATTACATCTAATCTTAATCTCTGTGCTGTTAACCCTGATGCAGCTGTATTTATTGAACTAAACATACCCATAATCTATAACCCCTTATTTTACTACCATATTAATTTTCTGAAACTGCTCACTAACAGCCTGAGTAAGTAGTTGATACCTCATCTGGTTTTTAACGACATCCATCATCTCAACTTCAATATCAACATTATTCCCATTACTATCAGACTGGGTAGTATAATCTAAAACCCTTCTTGGTTTTATAGTTTTGTAATCCACAGTTCTATCAGCAGGAATATGTCTTTCATCTGTCATTGTCATTTTAAAAGTGTTTTTACCTTCACTAGCTAATGCTTTTGATAAAGACTCCTCAAATGTTACATCAGTTCTTTTAAAATTTGGTGTCTCCGCATTTGCTATGTTATTAGAGATAACCTCTCGCCTTAAAAGAGATACATCCATAGTTCTTTGCAAAACATCTAAACTTTTTCCAAACGTTGTATTATCAAACATATTATACTCCCTGCTAAACTCTTAATCTTAATTTCGGTATTTAAATAAAATTATTAACTTTTTTATAATATATACCGACTAAGGTCCCTATCCTGGGATAGATCCTTTAATCTCTCATCAACAAACTCTTTAGTTATCTCAATCTTTTCACCCTTAGTATCAGGTGCATTAAATGAGATATCTTCCAATAGATGTTCTAAAATTGTATGAAGCCGTCTAGCCCCAATATTTTCAGTTTTATTATTAACATCAGCGGCAATCTGGGCAATTCTTTTAATTGCTTCATCTTTAAATATTAGTTCCACATCTTCTGTTTTTAATAGCTCAATATACTGCTTAGTTAAGGATGCTTTAGGTTTAGTTAATATTGCCTCAAAGGCTTTTGCATCTAAGTCCTGCAGTTCAACCCTTAGTGGAAAACGCCCCTGTAACTCTGGTATTAAATCAGATGGCTTGCTCATACTAAATGCACCAGCAGCAATAAAAAGGATGTGGGAAGTATCTACAATACCGTGCTTAGTATTTACTTTTGATCCCTCAACAATTGGTAAGATATCCCTTTGAACGCCCTGTCTTGAAACATCCTGTCCCCCGGATCTACCACCTTTTGCTGCAATTTTATCAATCTCATCAATAAAAATAATACCCATATTTTGAACTCGATCCCTAGCTATATCAACAGCATTATCAGTATCTATTAACTTATCCCTCTGTTCAGCAAGTGTAATTTCCCTAGCCTGTTTAACAGTAACAATTCTCTTTTTTTTGTTTCCACCTGGGGATAACATACCAGTTATAGCTCCGATATTCATCTCCATATTCTGGAACTCACCACCACCTAAAATTTCAAATGATGAAGGTTTAGATACAGAGATCTCAATCTCTTTATCCTCAAGTTTTCCCTCTTTGAGCATTACTCGAAACTTCTCTCTAGTACTATTCTCTTCTATAGGTTCTATAGATTTATCTGGGTTACCAAATCCAACATCCTTCTTTTTATCCTTGCTAAGACCAGGAAGCAGATAGTCTAGTAAAATCTCCTCAGTACGTTGTTTTGCATCCTCTTCTATACCGTCTTGCATCTCTGTTTTAACCATAGATACAGCTGATGCCATTAGATCTCTAACCATTGATTCAACATCTCGACCTACATAACCTACTTCTGTAAACTTAGTTGCTTCAACCTTAATAAATGGAGCCTTAGCCAGCTTAGACAACCTTCTTGCTATCTCTGTTTTACCTACACCTGTAGGACCTATCATTATTATATTTTTAGGAGATACTTCATTTATCATATCTTCATCTAAAAGTGCCCGTCTCATTCTATTTCTAAGGGCTATAGCTACGATTTTTTTTGCAGAATCTTGGCCAATTATATATTTATCTAGTTCATTTACTATAGATTTAGGAGTACTCTCTTCCATGTTAAGTTTCATTTATACCACCTCTAAAATTATATTATTATTTGTATATATACATATGTTCCCTGCTATATGTAGGGATCTTTTTGCAATCTCACCAGCATCTAAGTCTGAACTATCTAAAAAAGCAAGTGCTGCAGCATAGGCAAAATTACCACCACTACCAATTGCAATTGCTCCATGTTCAGGCTCAATAACATCACCATTTCCACTTAGAAGATATATTTTATCTTTATCAGCTACTAGTAACATAGCCTCTAGTTTTCTTAAGGCTCTATCAGTTCTCCACTCTTTTGCAAGTTCAACTGCAGCCCGAGTTATATCACCATTAAATTGATTAAGTCTATCTTCAAAAAGTTCTTCTAATGTAAATGCATCTGCTGTTGACCCAGCAAAACCTACAACAACTTTTCCACCATATATTCTTCGAACCTTTCTTGCATTACCCTTCATAGTCGCATTACCTAGGGTTACTTGCCCATCACCAGCTAATGCTATTACACCATCTTTTTTAACTGCTAAAATTGTAGTTCCTCTAATATCCATAATAACTCCTATTCTCTCTAACTTTTTTTGCCATGGGGATGTGCTCCCCTATATACCTGCCGAAGTTTTTCTATTCCAGTATGGGTATATATTTGAGTTGTTGAAATACTCTTGTGCCCTAATAACTCTTGGACCACTCGAATATCCGCTCCCTCATTTAAAAGATGGGTTGCAAAAGTATGCCTAAATGTGTGGGGGCTTACCTTTTTATCCATTCCGACTTCACGTACTCTCTTCTCAATTAGGTAATAAACACCACGGGTAGTTAGTTTATCCCCCATAAAATCAAGAAAGAGAGAGTTTATCTTTCCCCTATCCTTTAACATCTCCTCCCTTAAAGGAAGATACTTTTTAATTAAGTTTTTAACATCCGGGGTTAGATAGACGAATCTATCCTTATCACCCTTTCCGATAACCTTAACTCGGCTCTCACCATTTTTAACCTGATTAACAGTTATTCCAACTAACTCGGAAACCCTGCAACCAGTACTGTAAAGGGTTTTAAAGATTAACTGATCCCTAATATGGAAAAAGTCATCCCCCCCATTACTAAATATTTTCTCCAAATCCTTAAAAAAAAGGTAGTTTGGTAATTTACTCTCTTGTTTTAGGGATTTTATCTGGTTAAATGGGTTATCCTCCCTTACTCCAGTTAAAATCTCAAATTTATAATAATTTCTTATAGCACTTAAATGTCTATTAACAGTTGAGGCTTTTAACCCTCTTTTTTGTAGAAGAACAAGATAACGTCTGATTATACTACGTGTAATATTATTATTACCATCTAAAAATGTGAACCATGATTTTAAATCTCTTTTATAACTAATTAAAGTATTATTACTTACGTCTCTAACATTTTTAAGGTAGCTAATAAAATCATCTAAGTTCATAACCTAAAATAACACCCCTTATACTTAATAATAGCTCCATCAAGTTCAAGTTTTATAATCTCTTGACTACTAAACTGACTACTATCAAATTCAGGAATATACAACTCCCTATTAAAATCCATTAAAAGAGGCAGAGCGGAATCAATTTTTTTTGCTCCATCTTTATAATACTTATCACTTCCTAAAAATTTTTTATCATTAACACCTACAGAGTGAACATATACACTTCTTCCATTGTTAAGAGCAAAATCCCCAGTTATTAAGGAACCTGATTTTGTTGGTGCTTGAACAATTATTAGGGAGTTTGAAAGACCAGCTATAACTCTATTTCTTTTTGGAAAGTTAAACTTTAAAGGAGACTCTCCTAGGGGAAACTCACTAATAATAGCCCCGTTACTCTGTAAAAGATCACCTGCAAGGGCTTTATTACTCTTAGGATATATTGTATCTACCCCTGAACCTAATACTGCAACACTCTCTCCACCTGTTACTAAATTTCCCTTATGGGAAGCACTATCAATACCTAAGGCTAGTCCTGAAACGACTCCAATATTACCACGACCTAGATCCATTCCCAGTTTAAAAGACTCATGAAGACCTCTAAGGGATGGCTTTCTTGTACCAACAACAGATACTAAATCTTTTTTTAAAGAGTCTAAATTACCCCTAACATAGAGTAAAAATGGAGGATCATAAATATTTTTAAGATTATCAGGATAACTGCTATCTACTAGGGAAGTAATTTTAATATTCCCCTTTGTTATCCCTTTTTCAATTAATGAAAACCTGCTAAAGGCGTGCCCCTTTTCAAGGTTAAACTCTTTTTTAAGTTCATCTGTTTCACAAAGATGTGATAATTCCCTTAAAGAATAACCCCAATTTAGAAGTGCTATTTTACTATTATTACTCCCTTTTAATAGGGATATTAGAACTCTAGTCACTAGTTAACCTACTTAAAACTTCATCCCTATGGGTTGTTGCCCTAACAATGTGGTCATCCTTTTTTGATTGACTTAAAACACTATCATATAGGTCTAAGGCCTCATTATACTCTCCATCTTTTTCATATAACAGGGCTCTTAATAACATGGCATCAAACTCCCTAGTAGAGATACTTATTAGACGATCTAAAAGATCCTTAGCATCATCTGGTCTATCAAATTCATATATATATAAAATTGATAGGGCATATAAACCTTTAACAAAGCCGGGGTTAAGTTGAATTGAGTACTCATGGCTATTTAGTGCTCTTTGTAAATAATCTCTTTTAACACTTTCCACATCCTGACTAAGTGCAAACTGACTAGCGGCAATACCCCTATAGTAGTGTAACATCTCACTATTAGGATAAAACTCAATCGCCTTGCTAAAGTGCTCATAGGCTTTATAATACATTTTATAATGCATCATCTTAACACCTAAAGCCCTATGGAAGTTCCCAATTTTTTGATACTTCTCAAGGGTAGCATCTAGATCTTTCTCAAGTTTTTTAATATTAGCTGTTAACTCTTGAACCCTCTCATCCCTATTAGACTCATTATTATTCTCAGTTTCATACACCTGGTTAGATAACTCTTTAACTTTTTTACTAGAACAGGAAAATGTTACTAATACAATAGTTAATAAAATTGCATATTTTTTCATACTCCCTCCGGATGGTAGGTATTAAAGGCTTTTTCAAGCTCATTACTACTTAAATGGGTATATATTTGGGTTGTTCCAATATCACTATGACCTAAAAGTTCCTGTACAGATCTTAAATCAGCACCACCAATTAGGAGGTGAGTTGCAAAGGAGTGTCTTAAAGAGTGAAGCTTTCCTTCTACACCAGACTTTGCGCAGATTGTTTTAAAGTTTTTCCACATACCCTTTCTAGTTAAACGCTCACCTCTACTGTTAAGAAATAGAGCCTCGTTTCTATGACTATTTGAAAGGTGAGGTCTAGACTCATCTAAGTATTTTCTAATCCAGTAGATAGCCACATCCCCAAGGGGTACTAACCTCTCCTTATCTCCTTTACCCTTAACAAGCAGCACACCTTCAGCTAAGAATAGATTACTTTTATTAAGATCTACAGCCTCACTTACCCGTAACCCACAGGAGTAAATTAATTCATAGAGTGCCCTATCCCTTAATCCTGCACTGCTGCTTATATCAATAACACCTAAAAGTCGATCAACCTCTTCTACTGCTAAAACATGGGGGAAATGCCTTTTAAACCTGGGAGTATCAATCTTATCTAGGGGATTATCCCCTCGTACACCCTCAATTATAAGGAAGTTATAATAAGACTTTATAGCTGTATGGCATTTTGCAAGTGTTCTAGCTGTTAAAAGAGTCTCTCTCCTTGTTATTAAAAAATCAATAATTTGATCAACCTGTAGTTTTTCTGGATTTAAAGACCTATCAATACAGTAGTTATTAAGTTCCATAGCCTCATACATATAGGTTTCAACAGAACTCTCTTGTAGACGAATCTCAACTGTAAGGTAGTCTCTAAATTTCTCCATTATATCTAATTAATCCTCTGTCTCTCTCTTAATATAGTTGGAACATCAAAATCCTGACTAATAGAGAAGTTTTGTGTTAAGATGCTACTTTTACTCTTAGCCTTTTCGGTTTTTGCTTTAGGAGTCTTATTATGAGATGTTATCTCAAGGATTTCATCTTTATATGTATGATCTCCTCTAAATCCAGTTGCAACAACAGTTACAATAATCTTTCCATTCATAGTTTCATCAACAACGGTTCCAGATTTTATCTCGACTCTATCATCAACAGTGGATGTAATTATCTCATTAATCTCTTTATACTCAGTTATTGTAAGGGATTCATCACATCTAATATTTACTAAAAGACCTGTTGCACCATCAATAGTTGATTCATTCTCTAATAGAGGGTTTTTTATAGCACTAGTAGCAGCATCAATTGCTCTGTTATCACCAAAACCTTCACCAATGCCCATTAATGCATCACCCTTTCCCTTCATAGTACTCTCAACATCAGCAAAATCGATATTAATTATACCAGGAGTAGTAATAAGATCGGATATTCCTTGTACACCCATTCTTAATACATCATCAGCCATTAAAAAAGCCTCTTTTATTGATGCATTTTTATCAACAACATTAAATAAATTTTCATTCGGAATAGTGATAACAGTATCAACGATACTCTTTAAGTTATTAATACCATTTTCTGCATAGGACATCTTTTTTTCCCTTTCAAAAGCGAAGGGTTTTGTAACTACTGCAACTGTTAAAATATCTAACTCCTTTGCAATAGAAGCTATAACAGGGGCTGCTCCAGTTCCTGTACCACCGCCCATACCAGCAGTTATAAAGACCATTTTAGAGCCCCTTAACATATTTGTTAAAGTCTCCCGATCCTCTTCTGCTGCATTTTTTCCAACCTCAGGTTTACCACCGGCACCTAATCCTCCGGTTAACTTTGATCCTATAGCTAGTTTAATACTGGCTAAAGACATATTTAGGGCTTGTTGATCTGTATTAACAGCAATAAAATCTACACCTTTAACACCCTCTGATATCATACGGTTTACAGCGTTACTTCCACCTCCACCTACACCAATAACCTTAATAATTGTGCCTACAACCATTGGTTCATCATTAATATACTCAATATCCATTTACCCCTCCCAGACTTTAAATGAAGTGTTTAAAAACTCTTTTAAATAAATTCTCTTTTTTAGGACCACTAGAGTCCAAATCTTTTCTTTTAATTACAGTATTCTTATTTTTTTTCCCAATAAAAGATACTAAACCTACTGCTGTTGAAAACCCAGGATGTCGTAACTCCTCGGTTAATCCGGATACCCCTTGGGGTAGACCTATTCTTGTTTGTACACCTAGAATCTCTGTAGCCAAATCAGCAATCCCTGGTAGAAGTGAAGATCCACCAGTTAAAACAACTCCACCAGGATACTTATCACCAAAACCCTTTCTTCTAAGCTCAGTACCAATTATATTAAACATCTCACATGCTCTAGCTTCAATAATCTCAGCTAAATATGTCTTAGTTACAGTTAATGGAGGTCTTCCAGCTATTCCTGGAATTATTATCTCCGATTCGGAATCAACGTAACTAGCAACACAACACCCCTCTCTTAACTTAATATTTTCTGCAGATAGGATTGGTGTATTTAAAACCTTAGAGATATCATTTGTAAAAATATCTCCTCCCATAGGTACAACATTTGTATAATAAGGAGCTCCTCCATAGTGTAGTAAGACGTCTGTAGTTCCACCGCCAATATCAATTAGTAGAACACCTAACTCCTTCTCGTCCCTTGTAAGGACACATTCACTTACAGCTAATGACTCTAAAACTATCTCATTAACGTAGTAGTTTCCTCTGTTTACACACTTAACAATATTATCTGTGGATGTTAAAGAGCAGGTTATAATGTGAACCTCAGCCTCAAGTCTAACACCTATCATATTTACAGGATCATAAATTCCACTCTGCCCATCTATTGTATACTCCTGGGGAATAACATGTAGGATTTGCCTATCTAGAGGTATAACCAGTGCTTTAGCTGCTTCTAAAACCCTATCAACGTCGTGGGTAGTTATCTCTTTTCCCCGGTCTGTAACAGCTACAACTCCCTTAGAGTTATAACACTCAATACTACCCCCTGCAATTCCAGTATAAAGATGAGTAACAGTTCTACCAGCCATCTGTTCTGCAGCGGATATAGCACTGGAAACAGCTTTTATAGCCTCTTCCATGTTTGTAATTACACCAACTCTAACACCCTTTGACGGAGCACTGCCCCAACCAACAATATGAAGTTTACCAGAGGTATTATACTCAGCAATAACAACCCTAATTGTTGTTGAACCAATATCTAAACTAACTACTAAATCATCCAACAAACTACTCCTTTTCCCTATAAACAATTTCATCTTCTCTAAAATCAACCTGATCAACAGAGACAGACTCCCTCTCTAACAGGGAAATAACAACTATAATATTCTTTAATTCTGATGCTGTTAAAACATCTCTAACTACAGCTTTTATAGGTGAAAAAATAAAATGTAAAACAAGATCAAATGTTTTTTCACCCCTTTTTGTAACAATAATTTCACTAATAGAGGAGTAATACTCTGGAACACTGCCTCTAATATCCTTTAGGGACTTTAATAATGGAACTAAAACCTTAGGAAGTTCCCCACCTGTGGAAACCTTTCCAAAATCTAAATCCCCACTTAATACAGGAAGATTAATATCCTCTATCTCATTACCTATTTGAAAAACAACACCATTTTCATCAAAGCAGATAGGAATGGAGATACCACCCTGATCCACATAAGCAATAGCTAATGCCTTCCTACCAAATACAGTTATATTCAGAGTATCAGGAAAGGATTTTTCTACATATACTTTTCGAACTAAAGGCTCTTTTAATATTCTTTTTTCAATTATATCTGGCTTAATAAATAGGAAAGAACTAGAACTATTAAGCCCTGCAATATTCTCAATATTATTGGAGAAACTTATGGATGAGTCTAACTTTATCTCCTTAATAGTAAAAAAAGGCAGAACAAAGAAACCAAAAATTGATATTATGATCAATATAGTTAATAGAGTATATATAGAGTTTATAATTATTCTAGAATTCATCTTCTACCTCAACATCCTCAAACCTAGAGAGATTAAATAGAAAACCAACCATTATCATAGTAACTAAAATTGAAGTACCACCCTGGGAGAAAAATGGAAGAGGAATACCTGTTGGTGGAAGAAGTCCTGAAACAACACCCATATTTAACATTGCTTGGAAAAATATGGCACAACTAAAACCTGCTCCCACTAAAACCTTAAAGCTAGAGTCTTGCCTCTTGGCGATTGAAATACCCTTTAAAAAGAAAATAACAAAAAGGGTTATTATAGCAAAAACTCCAATTAAACCCGCTTCCTCACCTACAACTGTAAAAACAAAATCAGAATGAGCCTGGGGTAATGGTCCTAGTTTTATATTTCCAGCTCCTAATCCCTTCCCGGAAAAACCACCTTGATATAGAGCCTTTAATGATGTTAAAACCTGATATCCACTAGCTAAGGGATCTTTCTCAGGACTTAACCATGAGAGGATCCTACGAATTCTGTAGGGCTGGACCATAATAACTAATGAGGCAACAAGTAGACAGAATCCCGATATAATACCAATAAAACGGATTTTAACCCCTGATAAAAACAGTAGAATCAGTGATAGAGAGAAAACAAAAAAGCTTGTAGAGAAGTCATTCTGAATAATAATTATCCAGGATGAGAAACCAACAACAATAAGGGCTGGTAAAATTGTCCTAGACATATCATTTATCATACCCCTCTTTTTATCAAACATTCTAGCAAGATAGATAGTTAGGGTTATTTTTACCAACTCAGATGGTTGAAATTTTATACCCGCAATTTCAAACCACCTAGTCCCTCCAGATATTGTTCTACCTAGACCAGGTATAAAAACCAATAGATTTAATATTAAAGAGATCAGGAGAATAAGGGATGCAAACTTCTCAAAAAAATCAATATTAATAAATGTAATCAAAATAGCTAATATAACACCTAAACCTAAAAATTGTAGGTGCCTATAAAAAAAGTAGTATGGTCCCCTATCTACCTTTAGACTAAAATACCAAGAAGCAGAAAATAGAGATACAGCACCAATTCCAGCTAATAAGATAACGATCATTATTAGGTGTAAGTCTACGGACTTCTTAGATGAGATAGATTCAAATGTAAACTGATTTTTTATATTATTTGCCATTTTTTTATTGTGTTTTTAACATTGAAAGCCCAAGAATTGCTAACATTCCTCCAATAATCCAAAATCTATTTATAACCTTACTCTCAGCCCAGCCCTTTAATTCAAAATGATGATGTATAGGAGCCATTTTAAAAACCCTCTTACCTGTTCTTTTAAACCAAAAGACCTGTATTATTACAGATAGAGTCTCCATAACAAAAACTCCACCAATAATCAAAAAGAGAACCTCTTTCTTAACAATAATGGATATAACACCTAATACTCCACCTAATGCAAGACTTCCTGTATCCCCCATAAAAACCTGGGCAGGATAACAGTTAAACCATAAAAACCCAATACATGCCCCAACTAATGCAAGACTAAATACAGTTAACTCCCCACCACCTGGGACAAAGGGGATATTAAGATATTCAGAAAAATCAGGTCGCCCCGATAAGTATGTAATAACAGCTAAGGCTATAGTTGCAAAAAGAACTAATCCTGTAGCAAGACCATCTAAACCATCTGTTAAATTAACCGCATTAGATATCCCAACTATATAAAAAACAATAACAGGGATCATAAAAATACCTAGGTCAATAACATGACGTTTTAAAAATGGGATATAGAGTTTTGAGAACTCCTCACTGCCATGTAAATATAATAATATTGCCACAACTGAAGCTATAAATACCTGACCAATTAGTTTAAACCTACTTCTTAATCCCTCGGAACTCTTTCTTGAGATTTTCAAATAATCATCTAAAAAACCTAAAAAACCAAAGGAGACAAATGCTCCAATTACAAGCCATGAGTAGAAACTTCTAATATCCTGCCATAGAACTACTGATATAATTACAGAGACAATTATAATAAAACCACCCATTGTAGGAGTCCCTGACTTTTTTAAGTGGGACTGGGGCCCATCATGCCTAACCTCTTGTCCCATTTTTATTTTAGTTAAAAACTTAATAATCCATGGCCCTAGAATAAATGAGATTAAAATTGCAGTCACCGCAGCATAGGCTGAACGAAAACTGATATATTGAAAGATATTTAAAAAGGATACACTATCCTTTAATGGATATAATAATGCTTTAAACACGAATCTCCCCCCTAGAATCGAAAAAATATATAATTAAAAGCTAAAGTAAATTATCAGTAATTCCCTCTAAGCCTATGCCCCTTGAAGCTTTTAAAAGAACCAAGGAGCCAGAACCAACTAAAACGTCGACTCTATTTTTAAGGTCGTTAACATCCTTAAAGTAGTGAATGCCTACAACACTCTCTAATTCAGAAAAGACCTGTTCAAACTCTTTACCACAAAGGATAACTGTTTTAAACCGATCCCTTGCGAAGTTTAATATTTTATTATGCTCCAAATAGGAAGAGTCTCCTAACTCAAGCATACTACCTAAAATTACAACCTTCTCCTTATCCCATTTAGTAGATTCAAACATTTTAAGTGAGCTTAACATAGAGTCTGGATTTGCATTATAACAATCTCTAATAACCCAATTTTTCCCATTTAAAACCTCTCCACGACCAAACATTGATGGAAGATTTTCTAATCCTTGGGCTATAAGCCTAGAAGGAACGCCTAATTCCCTAGCACAACTTATAGCCATAAAAGCATTTAATAGATTATATCTGCCAATATATGGATATTTAACAGTTACATCTTCATATTTAAACTCCCAACCATAAAAACCTAAATCATTTATATTTGATATAAAATCAGGGTTATCACTTACAGTTAGAACACTACCATTTACTTCAGAAGAAAGGTAGCTGTAATAATCATCCCAACCCGGAATAATACCAATATTATCCCCTGTAAAGTTTGCAAAAGAGTCCTTCTTCTCCCTTGCTATACCATCTCTTGATCCAAAAGAACCAATATGAGCGGTACCAATATTTGTAATTATAGAAATATCAGGGTTAATAATATCAACAAGGGCTTTAATCTCCCCTGGGTTACTCATCCCCATTTCTAATACTGCTAATTCATTCTCCTCTCTAACCCTAAAAACAGTTAAAGGTAGCCCAGTTTCAGAGTTAAAATTTCCATCTGTTACCAGGGTAGGTTTATATAGCTTTAAAATTGAGCCTAAAACCTCTTTTGTTGTAGTTTTACCACTACTACCAGTTATAGAAATAACCTTTAATTTTGGAAATTTCTCTATATAGTGATGGGCCAATTTATGTAGAGCCTCTAAACCATCGTTAACTATAAAAAAAGTAGCTCCATACTCAGCAGCTAATTTTTCAATCATCTCCCTATTCTTATCAAAGTAGAAAGAAGATACTAAGGAGCTAACAACCCCTTTTTTTAAACACTCTTCTATATATAAATTCCCATCTGTAAACTCCCCTTTTAAAGGAATAAAAAGTGAACCACCTACAGCTAATCTAGAATCTATTATAACTCGGTCAACAACACCATCTTTATAACCTACGGCTTTGGCCTCTAGAGCATTTAATATATCATAGTGGGAAAAAAGCTCAATCATCTAAACCTATCACCTCTAAACGAACAATCTGGCCACCACCAATCTTCTTTAATCGCTCATTGGTATCTATATACTCAAAAACCCTAGCTGGTGACTCTAGCTCAGCTACACGATTTATCAGCTTTTTATTATTTTGAACCAACTCTTCCTGGCTATTTATTAAACCTCTAACCTCAAAATACTCCATCATATACCTTTCAGACTGTAATACATTAACAAAGAGGAATAGAGGAACAGATAAGGTTACAATTATAGCTAAAAAAGATCTTCTCATCCCATAACTTCCCTAGCTTCTGTAAGCTTTTCAATAACCCTTAACTTTGCACTTCTAGAAGGAGGATTTAGTTTAATCTCTTCCTCTGTAGGACCTATAGGTTTCTTTGTTAATCTTTTAACCTCAGGCTTCCCTCCACACAGACATCTTGGGTAATTATCAGGACATATACACTTTTTTGCCCTATCCTGGAAAAAACGTTTTACAGCCCTATCTTCTAAAGAATGGAAGGTAATGATACCAAACCGCCCTCCAGGTTTTAATATCCTTAAAGCGTCTTCTAAAACCCTGTCTAATCTATATAGTTCTGAATTAACCGCGATTCTTAAAGCTTGAAAAGTTCTAGTTGCAGGATGGGTTTTTCCATGACGTTTATCAGGTGCAAAACATCCACGAACAATATATGCCAACTCATCCGTTGTTTCAATAGGTTTTATCTCCCTTTGAGCACATATTTTTCTTGCTATTTTCCTTGATAATTTCTCATCACTAAAATCATATATTAAGTTTGCTAAAGTCGTCTCATCATAGGTATTAACAATGTCCCTAGCACTCTCTACAGTGTTTGGGTTTAACCTCATATCAAGGGGTTCATTCTTTTGAAAAGTAAAGCCTCTTCCACTTTTTTCGTAGTGAAAAACAGAGATTCCTAGATCCAACAGAATCCTATCAGGTCTCTCATAATTATAGTTATCAAAATTCTCAAAAAACTCATTAAACCAGGTATTTTCAAAATTAACCCTATCACCAAAGGGAGCTAATCTCTCCTTAGCTACACCCTGAATAACATGATCAGCATCTATTCCAATAACTTTCATAGTAGGAAAATTTGTTAAAAACATATTTGAATGTCCACCCTCACCCATTGTTCCATCAACAAGTAGTTGATCTGGTGCAGACGGTTTTAAAAAACCTAAAACCTCATCCATTAAAACTGAATAATGTACAATATCCATTAAAAATCCAATCCTTCAAGAGCTTCATTAAGATCCTCTTCAGTCTCTCTTTGGTACTCTTCATACGCTTCCACATCCCAAACCTCAATATGGTCATCAAGGCCTAAAATAACACACTCTCTTACAACATCTACTGACTTCATAACCGAGGCAGAGAGTTTAATTCTACCGGCTTTGTCAATATTAACTTCTTGAGCAGGAGCGATCAGTCTTCTTTGAATAAGTCTGGATTGTGATTTAAATAGAGAACTATTCTCTTTTACTAAAGCCTCTAGCTTCTGCCAAGGCTCAGTTGGGAATAACCATATACAGCGATCGACGCCCCTAGTTTGAACTAGGATATCATCTGGCAGAGAAGCCCTGATTTTTCCAGGAAGAAGTAGTCTTCCCTTATCGTCAATAGTACCGTTGAACTGGCCTTTTATCTCATATCCCATCTAATTACACAAAAATCCTACAAATTCCCACTTTCTCCCACTTATATCCCTAATAATGACACTTAGAAATTCAATTGTCAACGAAGAAAAAAAATTTAGAATTTAAATTAAATGCCGATAATAGATAGAACTATACAGGCGTTAAGTAAAAAAATATTTTATTAGAATAAAAAAAAAGAGAGTGGAAAAACCACTCTCTTACTAATAATTATTACTATTTAAAACTAAATCTTTTGAAAAACTAGATAGTTTATATCCTTAAAGAGATTATTCTTTTTTTCTAACTTAGTTAACCATTCAGTTTTTACCACATTTTCACACAAGGAATCGTAAATTTTATGAAAATTTAGTATATGAGTTTTAACACGCTTAGTAGCGTATGGAACTGTAGTTCCTGTTTTTAAAATTAAAGGCCAGTCCGAGGCTTGAGCAAGTAAAACTTCCCTAGCTGCTTGATTTAAAGCCCTTCTTTTAAGGCCTGTAGCATCAGGGTACCTCTGGGTTAGTTCAACCATTTTCTCTATAACTTTAAATAAGTGTCTATAAATCCAATCATTAGATCCATCTAACCATACCTGACTATATCCCTGTTCCCCCCAACTAGAATATACAGGTTCAACAGTTTGATTCTCAGGGTAAGATTTTAAATACTCAAGAGGTGTACAATAATCAAATATATCACTTTCAGATATGGAGACTAAAAGTTTCTCAATAAATTGGGGACCTTCAAACCACCAGTGACCAAATAACTCAGCGTCATATGGACATGTAAATAGAGCAGGTCTATCATCAAAAACTTTTCTAACTCTATTTACCATCTTCTCTCTATTATATAGAAAGTTATCTACATGTTCCTCGATCTTTATCTCAGCCTTAGCTGGGTTGTATAACTGCTTAGTTTCAGAGCCTGTAATAGCGTAATACTTAAACCCGGTATTAACCCTAATATCATCATCTTGAATATATGGTCTTATATAGTCTATAGGAAGATCAAAACCAATATCCCTATAAAACTCTCTATATACAACATCTCCTGGGTACCCATCAATAGGGGACCATATATCCCGGCATGACTCCTTCTCTCTTGGGAATACCGATACTCCATTTGGACATGAAACAGGGGCAAATACACCTTTATCAGGAGTTGTATCACTATACATTACCCCATGGGCTGATGAAATATAGAATTTTAAACCAGACTCTTTTAATATTTCTTCTAGTCCAGGGAAATACCCACACTCAGGTAACCAAATACCAGAGGGCCTTTCAGCAAAAACCCGTCGAAATGAGTCAACAGCTGTAACTATTTGTGCTCTAATAACTTCAGGATACTCTGAAAAGTTAGGTAAAAAAGCATGGGTTGCAGCACTGGTAATTAGTAATAAGTTCCCCTTATTAAAATAGTGTTTAAAACCAATAGTTATATCTTTATTATATAAGTTAACAAAGTCATTATAATTTTCTGTAAATAGCTTCTGGTACATTATTGCCATTTTATGTTCAGCAGGATTACTTCTAGTTCTAATAATCTCTTTTTCCGCTAACTCTATAAGGGAAGATAAGTGATCTAAATACCTCTCTTGTAGAAATGGATCAACTAACATCTCAGTTAGTGTTGGAGAGAATGATATAGTAAGTTTAAAATCTATACCCTTAGACTCAAGATTTCTAAAAGTTCTTAACAGAGGAAGATATGTCTCACTTATAGCCTCAAAAAGCCACTTCTCTTCTAAGAACTTCTCATACTCTGGATGCCTAACAAATGGAAGATGGGCGTGTAAAACTAAGGATAAAAGTCCCTGTGAATTTTCAAAAGATCTCATTATTCCTCCTCATCCATACTATCCATAGGTAGTATTCTATTTAAACTTTTTCTACTCTCTTCTATAATATCGCAATTAGAATAGCCACTTAATTCTACAATTTTTTTAAGCTTAGCATTATCATCTAAAACGTAGTTTATATGGTCTCTAGTAGTTTTCACAATCCTACTTCTATCAATAATAATCTCTTTTGAATCGGATAAGAGTACAAATTCAACACAGTAGAACGACTCTTCATGGGGGAGACTAACATACCTACTAGTCTCTCCTTTTTTTATCCCAATATCAAAAAAATCAACAATAGCATCAGTAGAATACTCAGCTTCATCTAACTCAATGATTCTTAGGATATAATTTACATCCTCTAACTGGTTCTGGTACTTTAAATTTAGTGAATCTTTAATATCCCACATAATAAAACCCCAGGAATTATCCCGTAATAGGAAATGAAGCATATTTTCATTATACCTATCTGGTAAAACCATCTCTTCATCAACATCGTAGGCTAAATCAAGTTCTTCATTAATTGTTACTGAATATTTTTTTGATTCAATTGATACGGCTAAATTTAAAAGAGACTCTTTCTCTATACGATCCTCTTCCATTACCTCAATAATAGAATCAATCATTTTTGAACGATCCCAATCCTGCTTTACTCTAATTCCAATTTTCTTGGAAAGATTAGCTAAAACATCATCACTTAATAACTCTAAACGCTCTATAGTCATATACCATCCTATACTAAGGAAAACAAATTTTTTTTAGATATTAAAAGTATGTTATGAAAATGATGAACCAGTGTCAAGGGTCGATATAGATAGGTTTCACAGCTTTGATAATGACTACATCTCCAAAGCCCAGGGGTTTTGCAAGTCTATCTAGTAATAATTTAATTAGTTTATGATAGCCACTATTTGCACACAGACCTCCCCAGGTTTTATGTCTTTCTACTTTAAAATTATTCTGTGTAAAAAGACGCTTTAGGGTTTTTATAGAGAATAGAATTAAGTGATCAGGAATAACTGACCGCCATTTATCTTTAAACAGTTTAGCTTGAAATCCGGAAATATTTGGAGTGGTACAATAAATAACTCCTCCAGGCTTTAATAAAGAGTATATATCTTTAACAAAATCATCAGGATTATTTATATGTTCAATAACATGGGATAAGTGTATTACATCTAAGGACTCTTTTTCTATAGGAGCTTCATTAAGTGTCCCATTAAAGATGTTTACACCCCTAACTCTATTTCCATACTCTGCAGCTCCCTTACACACCTCAACACCGTAGGTTTCCCATCCAAGCTCCTTCATGTGGGAGAGGAATAGACCTGTTGCACAGCCGATATCTAAAATCTTCTTTTTACGTTCCATTACAGGGTTAAAGTCAAAAGAAACATCCTTTAATCCAAGAATCATTAAATTTAGAAAGGAGTCTTCGTTCTCTATTTCATACTCAAAATAGTCATCATCATATCTACTAGTAACATCTGAGGCTACAGGCTGAGGATTTTGATATATAAGGGAGCAGTTACAACATTTTTTATAGCTATACTCCCTATCCATATCCCAAAAATCAATAAACTTATCATCTTTACAAACAGGACAACTAATAACTTCCTGTCTCTCTAAAATACTTGGTTTTGTAGAAAATGTTTTCATTATTTTACTACCACTGGATAGGATCTTGATGCTTCATTACCTTCTATATCCTTTATTACTATCTCTATTAAACTGCTACCGGTAGTAAGGTATACATCCCCACCATAGAGTAGAGTACCTCCAGAGATTATGTCTTTAAGTGGAACATCACTATTCCCGGAGAGGTATATAGTTTTATCAATCTCTTTTAATGAACTAAAGGATGTATTATATCTCTCAAAACCATCTACAAAAACATTAACACTAAAGGGAGTAAACTTCTTATACTTACCCCTAATTCTTACAACATCCCATGCATCTATATAAATCCTTGATAAACCTGGGTTTAAACTTATATTTCTTGTTAACTTGCCCCTAGTTTCAAGATTATCTATATAGACACTACTTATAACAGGTTTTCTATCATCTAATAAAAAGGGTAAAATTTGCTGGGGATTAATATATGAATCTTTTTTATCATCATATAAAGAGAAGATAAAAGAGTCATATACCCCTGAAGAGACCCCTATTAGTTCAGACTTAGATAAATTTTTAGTTTGTGTAAAACTATCACTTGTAGAGAAGTTTCTATATATAGACTTAAATTCTCCTACATGTTTAAGAATTAAAATATTTCCCTCTTCACCATTGTAATCTAAATCACCAAACTCAAAACTGTCCTGGTAAAATACAATTTCACCATCTGTTATAGGGTAGATAGCTTGATTTTCGCTATCAAATTCAATTCCATCTAATATATTATCCCCTGTAAATGATCCAAAAACTGATGATAAATAGTCCTTATTTGATGGCCACTGGTATGAAAAAACTGCCGTTATGGCAAAATAAAGTAAAAATAATAGAACAAATTTTCTCACACCCTACTCCCTTATATCCAACTTAATAACTGAATCATCAATTACTGTATATATAGACTTATTCATTGATCTAACAGAGACTCCCTCTCCAATAAAGTTGTTCTCTAACAATACCCTATTGTCCGGTGTTAACAGTTTTATATTATTATAATTAACTGCTCCTGAATGAACTAGGTAGATATCTAACTCTTTTAAATACTCAACATTTTTTAAGTTGTAGTTACTTTCAAAAAATGTATCAGATTTCTCCTCAATATTTATAATGAAAAAACCACTACTGTTTTGAAGGAATACAGAACGGTTATTGGATGTAATAAAAAGTTTAACACTCTTCCTTATCTCATCTTTTAAAGTAGTTGTGTAATAGGGTTTATACTCAACACCCCTTCTCTCATATAGTATAAACCTTTGAGGATCTAGCCCACTTACAATACCTATATATTTACTATCCTTTGATATTACAACACTGTAAATTATTGAGACTCTACTACCTCCAGGTTCATAATCAAAAGTAATCTCACCATCACTATCTAAAACTGTAAAAAAGCCCTTTGCAAATCCGATTACAGTAGTGTCGAAGTTCCCATCAATTGAAGTAATAATATAATTAAATGATCTACTCCACTTAACTCTACCCTCTTCAATTTCATATAGACTCTTTCTATCCCTACTAATTACATATAATCTATCTGAGATACTAAATGGGTATCCATCATCCTCTATAGAGAATTTAATATCACCATCAAAGTTTCTTATTTGAATTATTTTTTTATCCCTAGAGGAGTTAATAAAACTACTATCTAAAAGAGTAATACCATCTTTTATCTTAACACCCCAGGACTCTTCTAAATCTTTTGTAAAATAACCAGCGTGGTTTTTATATATATATGGAATCTTCTCACCTGATAAAGGTGTTTGGACTAGGGATAGTTTCATTGAGTCTGCAGAGTTATAATTAAGATTTGGTACTAATTTTAGTGGAAATAGAAGAAAAAACAGTACAAATATTAAAGTTGCAGTTATTATATTTTTTTTATCAGACATACTTCTCACTTTAGTAGATTTTATCTCATCCTACACTAGGGGCGAATATGTGTCAAATAATTAATACCAAATTAGCAAATGCCTACTTTCTAGCTTCTCTTTGTCTATTTTCTTGTATCTGCTTATCCGATTGTAACTTTGCCTTCCAAACATCGATCTTTTTTTGTACTTCAGCCATCTCTTTCTTTTTTCCAATATAAGAGTACAACCTTCTAAGGGTCGCTAATAGAAGTATTGCCCTTTTAAAATCATCTAATTTATTTGTAGTAAGTTCATATTTTAACCTGTAACTATTTGCCGCATCATTAAGAGCCTTTATAGTCATCTCTATAAAACTTATATGTAGAGAGTACAACTCCCTCTCCCTAGGATCTAACTCTTTCGCAATACTCTTAAAATCGATACAGTTATGGGAAATTACAGCATGTCTACCCTCTAAGTCAATAAATGATAACTTCCATTTAGAATTCTCCCCAAAGGCATCTTTTACCATATTTATACTAAAACCTAACTTTTTAAGAAGATTGTACTTACTCTCAATAGGGTATGTATTAAACTCAACAAAGTTATCTTTATAATCTGCAAATGGAGCATTTACTAAATCCCCAAAAACTGCCTCTAGAAGTATTAAAGACTCATAACACGCCTTTCTTGCTTCATTTATGAAAAATTCATTTTTTATACCTAATAACTCTAATGAAAGTCTATTCATAATGCCATAAAGGGATATTAACTTCATAGTTTCATCGGCTATTAATATTTTTTTATAAGATGCACCAGAATCATCACGTTGCAAAATAAGTTTCATTTGATTAATTTTTTTTGTTGTCTCTTCTAAATTTCTCTTATACTCAGAAATCTTTTCAGAATAGAGATGTTTAGCTTCTTTACTTACCTTTGCCATAACTTTTTAGCAGATACCAAGGAGTTCTTTAGCATGATTTAAAGATGCCTCATTACACTCGCCTGATAACATTCTTGCTATCTCCCTTACACGTTGATCATCCTGAAGTTTAACTACCTCAGTTTTTGTCTTTGTACCATCTGTACTTTTAATAACCTTTAAGTGATTTTCACCACAACTTGCAATACTTGCTAAGTGGGTGATACTTAAAACTTGTTTATTTCTAGAAAGTGATTTTAAATGCTCCCCTATACTAAGAGCAACTTCTCCGCCTACTCCAGAATCAATTTCATCAAAAATTAAACACCCAACACTATCTACATCGGCTAAAACACTCTTTAAGGCAAGCATAATTCTAGAAATTTCTCCCCCAGATGCAATCTGCTTAACCGGTTTTAGTGGTTCCCCAGGATTCATAGACATTAAAAACTCTACTTCATCCATTCCCCAAGGGCCACAGGATGGTTTTCCATTACTATCCTTCCTAGGAGCTAAATCAACAACAAACCTTACATTAGGTAGACTAAGCTGTTTTAACTGGGCTACCACCCTATTTTCAAGCTCCTTAGCAAACTTACTTCTACCCTCGGACAAGAGTTTGGCTTTTTGTAAGATATCCTCTTGTTCTAGTTTTAATCGCCCTTTTAAAGCTTCTATATTATTTCCAGAACCTTCAATCTTATCAATCTCTTTTTTAGCCTCTATACTATAATCTAAAACATCTTTAATAGTTGCGCCATACTTCTTTTCAAGTTTAAATATTTCAGATAATCTCTGTTCTTTAATATTAAGCTGTTCTGGTGAAAAATCAATCATTCTTTTATAATCACTAATAGATTCATTTATATCATCCATCTCATAATAACTATCCTTTACTCTTTTTATCATAGGAGTAAAAACATCATCAATATGGGAAAGAGAGTCTATATTAATTGTTAGATTCTTAAGATATTGAACTATACCCTTAGCCCCATTTGTAAAACTTAGGGCTTCATCTATTAGGTAACAGAGTTTATCCGTATTTCTTAATAGTTTTAGATCCTTCTCTATCTCCTCTTCTTCACCGTCATATAAAGCAGCCGAGTCAATCTCTTTTATAGCTCTATTTAGCTCCTCTAATTTATCACCTAAGTCTGTCTCTTCCTCTTCAAGGTCAGCTATATCAGCTCTTAGTTTAGTAATCTCTTGAAATTTGTTATATAGAGATAATACATCATCATTTAAGCCTCCATACTTATCTAGTAACTTCCTGTGGTTTACCTTGCTAAAAAGAGATTGATGCTCATGCTGTCCATGCATATCAAATAGAAGGGAGGAAAACTCCTCTAATTGGGATCTAATAATCCCTTGTCCTTGAATATACTGACTACCTCGCCCAGAATTTTTTATATTTCTTTTTATTAATACTTGATCATCTTCATAGGTTATTCCTGCATCTAATAACCATCTTTGTGCCTCATGGTTACCACTTATATCAACTAAGGCAGATATATTTGCCTCATCGCATCCCTGCCTTACATAGCTTGGGTTTCCTTTTTTACCAAAAATTAGACCAAGTGCTCCAACTAATAAGGACTTACCTGCACCGGTTTCACCTGTTAATATATTTAACCCTTTTGAGAATGAGACTTGAATATCATCAATTAATGCATAATTAGTAACACTTAACTCTTCAAGCACGGGGCCCTCCACTCCATTTTAATTTTGTTCTTACTACATCAAAGAACGACCTTTTATCAGACATAATAACCCTAGCATACCTACCGTGTTCACGGAAATATACTAGGTCTTCTTCTTCTAAATCTATAGACTCCTGTCCATCTATAGTTAATAGTATATTAGCTCGCTGATTTTTATTTATTTTTACCTTTATAATCTCATTACCACCAGTAACTATAGGCCTATTAGATAGGGAATAAGGACAAATAGGTGTAAAAATCAGCGCGTTCATCTCAGGATTAATTATTGGTCCCCCTGCAGCTAATGAGTAAGCTGTAGAACCTGTAGGCGTAGATATTATAACTCCATCTCCATGAATCTCACCTATCTCTATATCCGAAAAATATACCTTTAATTCAATTATAGCCTTTATATTGTTAGAAGTTACAATTCCATCATTTACTCCAATGGTATTAAAGATCTCCCTATTCTTCCTAACAACCTTTATATCTAACAGAGTACGATTACTAACCCTTAGGGTGCCATCTATATATTTATCTAACGCCTCTCTCCATTCACCCTTGGCTATCTCTGTTATAAAGCCTACTGTACCTAGATTAATACCTAAAATCGGAATTTGATAGGCGTGTATCCTTCTTAGTGCCTGAAGAACTGTACCATCTCCACCTAGTGTGATAACTAGATCAAAATTTTTTATTTCTGAATGTTCCTGTTTATCAGCATAAATAACTGAGTTTTCAATACCGATACCATTTAAATAGGTAGTTATATCAGACTCAAGAGATGTAGCTTCACACTTTATTCTGTTTACATACAGTAGAACATTTTTTATAGTAGCCATAACTAATAATATTGGGATTTTAGGGCAATGTCGATAGAATCTTGGAAATTAGTTCTATACCCTTCTTTTTCATAGATAACGACAGAGGAATAAGTAACGTCCTACTTGTTAAAGATTTTGCATTACAACATTTAAGACCTCTAATATTTCTAATTATTGAATCTAAATATCCTCTCTGTGTCTCTAATCCATTATTTTTACAATAGTGCTGGATCTCCTTCAACGACTTTTTAACAATTACAGGAAAAGAGCTATAGATAGTAGTATCCCCACTATCAAAGGTGTAGTATCCAGATTTTAGTATTGAGTTTTTATATGCTTCAATAACATGTATACGTCTCTCTTGAAAATGTTCTAAGTCATTAATTAATGAGATTGCCAAAGAGGCATTTAATCCTGAAAGGATTAGGTGTGGATTATGCTTAAGGTAGTTATCAATATATTTTGTTTCATGATTTGTAAAAAAAATAGCTCCACCTAAGGAGTTAACTATTAAATCTTCTTCAAGTGATATTATAGTGTAGTCACTATTAAAGTTTATGCTATCCATATTAACATCTAACCCAATACCACACAATAAAATATCTATAACAGGAACCCCTAAATCTTTAAGATATGATGTATCAATATATGTGTACGTAGATGTATTTATTATTAACACAGTTTTATCCCTAAGATTATTATTATATGAATCAAATTCTACTAAACCTGTTTCTAAGGATACATCTAATACAATAGGAGTAAACCCTTTTTCAATAATAACCCTATATAGAGATACTGGAGCTAATGCAGAGATCATTATCTCTCCACCTTTAAGTTCTAGTTTTTCTAAAAAGATCCTAAAGGCAGACTCATAATCTCTTAAAAGTTTCACATTATGTTTATCATAGTTTTTTTTAATTAATTTAGACAACTCACCTACAGCATCAAAGTCATCTTCGACTAAATAAGTGAGTAGTGAGTCCATCTCTTTTCTTCTGAAATATTTTTTACTTACTTCTATCAAAGGTTTCCTAAGTCTATATTTTTAAGTTCGCCTCTACTAAAAAGTCTCCTAGTATCTAGAATAACCAAATATCCATCTTCTTCATTAACAACACCATGAATATACTCACTTCCTATACCAGAAACAATTTGTGGTGGTGGCTGAATATTTCTCTTATCAACTGTAACTACTTTTAAAATTTTATCAATAATTATACCGATATCCATATTATTAATATTAATTATTATAAATCCACTTAGGAGTTTTTCTTCTTCAGTTAGTTCTTTTTTTTCAAAATGAAACCTTTTTTGCAGATTAATTACAGGAATAATAGCCCCTCTTAAATTAAAGAGACCTTCCACATATACCGGAGCATTAGGAATAGGTCTAACGTCTTCAATACCATTAATCTGTTTAACATCCATTATATCAATACCATATCTCTCTTTCCCTAATTGGAAAGTAACAAGCTGTAGCGTATGATCTTCTACAACCTCTTTTTTACTTTGACCTAATATCACAACAAATCTCCTACATATTACATTCTAATAAAAATTATTAATTTTTCAAGGCATTATTATTATTATATACCTTTACAAAGTTTTTTTACAGAAATATATAATTTTTTACACGCTTCACTCTTATTATTTTTAAAATCCTTAAATGTATTTTCATCACAGTTGTCAGTAATAACTCTTTTTGAAAAACAAGGAATTTTTAATTTATTACAAACTTCAAAAACTGAGGATGTTTCCCAACTTACTACAGAACAGCCCCTATCTACCAATAGATTTCTTTTTTTAGGGTCACTGACACTATCCTCAATAGATGCATTAATATAATCATCAAACTCCAAATTATTAAAAATAGTTAATAAACCTTCTTTCTTAATACTATATTTTTTTCCAACTGTCTCATAATTGTAAAACTCCAATGACCTATTTATAGTTACAATATCTAGGGGATGAAGTTTATTATTAAGTGATCCACATGTACCTGTATCTATAACAACTAAATCTTTTAAATTTAAGAGGTTTTCATAAAGATTAATCAATGTATTAACTTTTCCAAGACCTGTATAGATTAGTGTTACATGGTCTTTTTTAGCAACTCTTGGTAGATCGCCCTTTAATGTCTCTTCTCTTAAACCTAACTCATTTTTTGCTGAATTAAACTCAAAAGGCAAAGCACATGTAATTACTATTTCCACTTTTAATTACTTATCTTTAAACCATACTCTTTTGTAAGTAAGTCTAAATCTTTGTTAAGTTTTTTTAGTTTATCAGTTGTTAAGTGACCTGTAAGATTTTTTTGAAAATATAAAAACTCTAATTCAAAGTTCAATCCTAACTCACTATTTAGCATTTGTATAAACTCCTCCTCAAAATCATCTGTTTCATTAGAATCTAGGAGAATCCTATTATTATTCCCTTTAATAAAAATAGCTACAGAGTTTATTCTATTTATCTCAAGTATTTCATCATTTTGGAAGTAGTACTTAACATCTCCACAATTCTCAATAAAATCCTGTGAATGCTCAGTTACAACACCATTTTCATCTAATAATCGAGACTCTGTCTTTACAACTTTTTTAACACTATTATCCAGGATATAGTTATGTACAGCCCGTTTCTTAGTAAAATCTGAAAAATTTACTTTCATACTACCCTCTTAACTTTATTATATATCTCACAATTCAAGAATGGAAGTATTTATGAGTATTAAATAGGGGTAAGTGTAATTATTACAGTTGAGTTTTATAATATTAGAATGGATATCAATAAATCTACAGCCTAGGAACTAAATACAGTGCAATTAGCCTACTCTCCCACTCAAAACATTTCGATCAGAAATTGTTTTGCTTAACTAGGAGATTGATATGGAACTTAATATATTATTTGCATGACTGGATTGAATTGGCATTGTACCATCGAGATGGAACTGCGTTAGTTCATGTTAAACAAAACGTGTTGATTAAAAAAAGAAAATTAATAAAAAAAAGTCTAGCGTATGAACCTAATTGCAGTGCAATTAGCCTACTCTCCCACTCAAAACATTTCGATCAGAAATTGTTTTGCTAAACTAGGAGATTGATATGGAACTTAATATATTATTTGCATGACTGGATTGAATTGGCATTGTACCATCGAGATGGAACTGCGTTAGTTCATGTTAAACAAAACGTGTTGATTAAAAAAAGAAAATTAATAAAAAAAAGTCTAGCGTATGAACCTAATTGCAGTGCAATTAGCCTACTCTCCCACTCAAAACATTTCGATCAGAAATTGTTTTGCTAAACTAGGAGATTGATATGGAACTTAATATATTATTTGCATGACTGGATTGAATTGGCATTGTACCATCGAGATGGTACTGCGATAGTGGGGAAATCCTAATACAGATACATGGTAAATAAAACTATTATAAATAAAAAAAGTCTAGCGATCACCTACTCTCCCACTAACGCAGTACCATCGGCGCAACTTGGCTTAACTTCCGTGTTCGGTATGGGAACGGGTGTGGCCCAAGTGCTATCATCACTAGACAAAAATTTTAATTAAAAACTCTTAAAAAAAGTGTTTAATTAAAACAACTTAAGAAAACTTAAGTTTATTTTAAATAACGCTGGAGTTAAGTTATTCTACTTATTTATACTCCGTTATTTCCCGAAGGTAAATAACTAAATAGGGTATAAAAATCATATCCAGTTAAGGAAAATAAAAATATGGTCAAGCCTCACGGGAGATTAGTACCTCTCAGCTAAATACATTACTGCACTTACACTTGAGGCCTATCAACCAGATCATCTCTCTGGTCCCTTTAGGAGAGTTAAACTCTCAGGAATGTCTCATCTTGAGGCGGGCTTCCCACTTAGATGCTTTCAGCGGTTATCCCTCCCGAACTTAGCTACTCTGCAATTACCGTTGGCACGATAACAGATACACCAGAGGTTCGTCCATTTCGGTCCTCTCGTACTAAAAATAGATCCTCTCAAACATTCAACGCATGTGGCAGATAGGGACCGAACTGTCTCGCGACGTTCTGAACCCAGCTCACGTACCGCTTTAATTGGCGAACAGCCAAACCCTTGGGACCTGCTTCAGCCCCAGGATGCGATGAGCCGACATCGAGGTGCCAAACTTTGCCGTCGATATGAACTCTTGGGCAAAATAAGCCTGTTATCCCCGGAGTACCTTTTATCCGTTAAGTGACGGCCCTTCCACTCGGGACCGCCAGATCACTAAGACCTACTTTCGTACCTGCTCGACTTGTAAGTCTCGCAGTCAAGCTACCTTCTGCCTTTGCACTTACAATCTGATTTCCAACCAGATCAAGGTAACCTTTGCGCGCCTCCGTTACTCTTTAGGAGGCGACCGCCCCAGTCAAACTGCCCACCAGACATTGTCCAAAAACCGGATAACGGCTTCTGTTAGAAAACTAATTAAACAAGGGTGGTATTTCACCAACGACTCACCCCAACCTAACGATCAGGGGTCATAGTCTCCCACCTATCCTACACATGTTTAACCAGATTTCAATATCAGGCTGCAGTAAAGGTTCACGGGGTCTTTCCGTCTAACCACATGTAATCGGCATCTTCACCGATACTTTAATTTCACCGGGTCTCGGGTTGAGACAGCGTCCAATTCGTTACACCATTCGTGCGGGTCGGAACTTACCCGACAAGGAATTTCGCTACCTTAGGACCGTTATAGTTACGGCCGCCGTTTACCGGGGCTTCAATTCGCTGCTTCGATAAATCTAACAACTCCTCTTAACCTTCCGGCACCGGGCAGGTGTCAGTCCCTATACTTCATCTTACGATTTCGCAGAGACCTGTGTTTTTGGTAAACAGTCGATTGGACCTCTTTTTTGCAACCTCTCCTCGCGGAGTAGGCCATACTTCTCCCTAAGTTACGTATGTAATTTGCCGAGTTCCTTAACCCGAGTTATCCCGTACGCCTTAGCATACTCAGCTCGCCTACCTGTGTCGGTTTGCGGTACGGTTCCTGTTAATCGAACCTTAGAGATTATTTCCTGGCACGATGAATCCTCTATCTTCCTGCACCCGTAGGTTTAGTACCCTTAACAACTCACCTCAAAATGCGGATTTGCCTACATCTCTCAACAGCTTATTGCTTGGACCGGAACTACCATTCTCCGGCATAGAATCTCCTTATGCGTCATCCCATCGAAATTAACAGAAGTACTGGAATATTAACCAGTTTCCCATCGACTACGCTCTTCAGCCTCGTCTTAGGGGCCGACTCACCCTGGGAAGAAAACCTTTACCCAGGAACCCTTAGGCTTTCGGCGGGAAGGGATCTCACCTTCCTTTTCGTTACTCATGCCTGCATTCTAACTTGTGATACCTCCAGCAATCCTTCCAGATCACCTTCAACAGCCTACACAACTCTCGTCTACCATCCGTATTAATACGAATCCGTAGCTTCGGTACTATGCTTAGCCCCGTTACATTTTAGGCGCTCGACTACTCGACCAGTGAGCTATTACGCACTCTTTCAAGGAGTGGCTGCTTCTAAGCCAACCTCCTGGCTGTCTTTGCAATCGAACTTCCTTCTCCACTTAGCATAGTTTAGGGACCTTAGCTGACGGTCTGGGCTCTTTCCCTCTTGACCATGGATCTTATCACCCACAGTCTCACTGCAATATTTTGTTTATCGGTATTCAGAGTTTGAATAAGTTTGGTACCCGGTGAAGGGCCCTAGCCTAATCAGTGCTTTACCTCCGACAAAAATCATATCACGCTGATCCTAAAACCATTTCGACGAGAACCAGCTATCTCCGAGTTTGATTGGCCTTTCACCCCTATTCACAAGTCATCACTGCCTTTTTCAACAGACTAGTGTTCGGTCCTCCACTTGATTTTACTCAAGCTTCAACCTGCTCATAAATAGATCACTCGGCTTCGGGTCTACGGCAACATACTTGGCGCCCTATTAAGACTCGGTTTCCCTCCGGCTCCGGTACTTCTATACCTTAACCTTGCATATTAACGTAACTCGCAGGCTCATTCTACAAAAGGCACGCCATCACGTCTCAAGGACGCTTTGACCACTTGTAAATCCACGGTTTCAGGTCTATTTCACTCCCCTCCCGGGGTGCTTTTCACCACTTCCCTTACGGTACTCGTTCACTATCGGTAGCTATCTCGTATTTAGCCTTGGAGGGTGGTCCCCCCAGATTCCAGCAGGATTTCTCGTGTCCCGCTGTACTCAGGAATATACTCTACAGCTATATTAGTTTCGCTTACGGGACTATCACCCACTCTGGTACTAGCTTTCCAGCTAATTTCTGCTACTAATATAGTTTCTTACTGCAGTTCGCATCACACAATACAAAACAGTACATCCTACAACACCCCTACTGCAACTCCGTGCAGATATTACACAGTAAAGGTTTGGGCTATTCCCCGTCCGCTCGCCGCTACTAAGGGAATCACAATTGTTTTCTTTTCCTTCAGGTACTTAGATGGTTCAGTTCCCTGAGTCTCACTCCAATACACTATTTTATTCATGTAAAGGTAATAGACATCTTGTCTATTGGGTTACCCCATTCGGCAATCTGGGCGTCAAAGGATGTTTGCTCCTTAACCCAGCTTTTCGCAGCTTACCACGGCCTTCATCGTCGGATAGCTCCAAGGCATCCACCATGGATCCTTATTCGCTTGACCATATATTTTGCTAGCAAAATATAGTCGACAGAAGTTTCAAAGAAACTTCGATAGACATATTGTTCCTATCAAAAATATTTGTGCTTTCACACTATAATTTTTATACCCTTCGCTATTTAGTTGTAAACGTAGTTTACAACACCGTCAGAAGTTTCGAAGAAACTTTGAGAGGTTGCCAACTATGCTATTTTGCCTTTCAATGATTAAAAACAATCAATGTAAGGCAAGTCAAACATTTCTAATAGAAAAGTTTGATATTTAAGCCACTGGAATCGAACCAGAACAATACTCACCAAAGACTTAACTGTCACGAGGACAAATATAAAAATAGAAGGAGGAAGAAATACTAACCTATTGTACTGCAGTTTTACTTTACAAGAGTTACCTCTCTTGAATGTCTTTTACCCAAGACATTTAGGGTTTAAAGATAAATCTTTAAGGTACTTAGTAAAAACTAAGCTTCCCTTTCTCGTAGAAAGGAGGTGATCCAGCCGCACTTTCCAGTACGGCTACCTTGTTACGACTTCACCCCCCTTACTAAGCATACCTTCGGCGCCGTCCTCCATAAAGGTTAGACTAACGACTTCGGGTACCCCCAACTCGGGTGGTGTGACGGGCGGTGTGTACAAGGCCCGGGAACGTATTCACCGCATCATGCTGATATGCGATTACTAGCGATTCCACCTTCATGGAGTCGAGTTTCAGACTCCAATCCGAACTGAGACCGGCTTTTTGCGGTTAGCTCCACCTCGCGGCTTCGCATCACTCTGTACCGGCCATTGTAGCACGTGTGTAGCCCAGGGTATAAGGGCCATGATGACTTGACGTCGTCCCCACCTTCCTCCGGTTTGTCACCGGCAGTCTCGCATGAGTCCCCAACTTAATGATGGTAACATACGATAGGGGTTGCGCTCGTTGCGGGACTTAACCCAACACCTCACGGCACGAGCTGACGACAGCCATGCAGCACCTGTAATAGTGTCCCCGAAAGGAAAGAACTATCTCTAGAACGGTCACTAATATGTCAAACCCTGGTAAGGTTCCTCGCGTATCATCGAATTAAACCACATGCTCCACCGCTTGTGCGGGCCCCCGTCAATTCCTTTGAGTTTCACCGTTGCCGGCATACTCCCCAGGCGGTACACTTAACGCGTTAGCTTCGGTACCGAGGTTTGACCCCCGACACCAAGTGTACAAAGTTTACGGCATAGACTACCAGGGTATCTAATCCTGTTTGCTCCCTATGCTTTCGCGCCTCAGCGTCAATCCAGGCCCAAAATGTTGCCTTCGCCATTGGTGTTCTTTCTAATATCAACAGATTTCACCCCTACACTAGAAATTCCACATTTCCCTACCGGATTCTAGTTAATCAGTTTCCTGTCCGTTTCCGGTGTTGAGCACCGGTCTTTCAAACAAGACTTAATTAACCGCCTACACGCCCTTTACGCCCAATAATTCCGAACAACGCTCGCTCCTTACGTGTTACCGCGGCTGCTGGCACGTAATTGGCCGGAGCTTATTCATGAGCTAACGTCATCTACTACTCATTTCCTAGTAGTTTTATTCCTCACTCATAAAAGGATTTTACAACATCTCTGCATTCTTCATCCACGCGGCATCGCTCCGTCAGACTTTCGTCCATTGCGGAAGATTCTTAGCTGCTGCCTCCCGTAGGAGTCTGGGCCGTGTCTCAGTCCCAATGTGGCCGATCACCCTCTCAGGTCGGCTAACTATCGTCGCCTTGGTAGGCTCTTACCCCACCAACTAGCTAATAGTGCGCAGACTCATCTTTCAGCACAGCTGGGCGCTGCTTTCCTCTAAAAGCTAAAGCTTAAAGAGATTATTCGGTATTACTCCATGTTTCCATGGGCTATCCCCAACTAAAAGGTAGATCATCTACGTGTTACTCACCCGTTCGCCACTCTCGGAAGTGCAAGCACTTCCTACCGTTCGACTTGCATGCTTAAAACGTGCCGCCAGCGTTCGTTCTGAGCCAGGATCAAACTCTCCGTTATTATGTTTACTAACCGAAGTTAGTAATAACTAAGTTGATCTTTATACTCAAGGTTTTAATTAACATTAAATGTTAAAAGTATTTCTTCCCTTCTCTATTACTAATGTAAACATGATACTACAAAGTAGCTCATGCCTTAACAACTAATAAAAGTTATTAAGTTTTTCGTCTCAACAGACTCTTAAGTTAGAGTTACTGTTGCAACGCTCGATGAATATACCAACTCACATTTTTTTTGTCAATAAACATTTCAAAAAAAATATAATTATTCTATAGATACTAATACATCACCTTTTGCTACACTATCTGCTGTTGAAAAATGAATCTCTTTAATTACACCGTCTATAGCAGCTTCTAGATTATTCATCATTTTCATCGCTTCTAAAACAACAACAACATCACCTTTTTTAACTTCGTCCCCAACTTCCTTTTTGTATTCAACAATCATTCCAGGAATTGGAGCTACAATTGATTTAGGATCTGCGACAACACTCTCTTTTTTCTTTTTTGGAGACTTAGAAGTAGAACCACCAGCTTTTGGAACAGCAACTTGAACACTAAAGTGCTCGCCTTCAACATAAACATCAAAACTTCTAGCATTAGCAGGAGCTTCAGCATCACCCTTCTCTTTTAATTCACCACTTACAGCTTTAGCAATAAGCTCTCTCTCCATCTCAACATCTTCTAATGTTTTAGGTTTAACATCATCAGGAGCTTTTTCATGTCCATGTTTCCAGTTTAAGAATCTTTTTCCAGTAATTGGATATAACGCACATAAAACCTCTTCATCAATATCTTTAGCTAAACCAGAAAAATCCTTTTTAACTTTAGGCATTTCAGGCTCTAAAATATCTGCAGGCCTACAAGTTATAGGCTCTTGCCCTCTTGGATAATCCTTAAGAGCTTTCTTTTGAACTTCACTATCTATTGGTAGTTCTGTTTTTCCATATAACCCATAACATAGATCCTTTACCTGTTCTGTAATCTGAGTAAACTCCTCTCCGTTTTTATCAAATAGAACATTATTTACGGTTTGAGTTCCTACTATTTGTGAAGTGGGAGTTACTAATGGTATCTGTCCTAATTTTTCTCTAACTTTTGGAAGCATTTCAAATACTTCATCAAGTTTATCTATAGAACCCATCTGCTTTAATTGATTAACAAGGTTAGATAACATTCCTCCAGGAGTTTGATGTAATATAACATCAGTATCTATAACAGAAAGTTTTGTATTATCCATTAGATGCATATATTTTGGAGTACTTTTTTCCATCTCCTTAGAGATTCTATTAAGTAGCTTTAGATCAAAACCAGTATCCCTATCAGTTCCCATAAGAGTTACAACTAATGGCTCAATTGCGGGATGGGATGTTCTATACGCATATGGAGCCATACATGTATCAATTACATCAACTCCAGCTTCAACAGCTTTTAAAAGTGTTAAGTCACCCATTCCAGATGTAAAGTGGGAATGTAAATGAATAGGTGTGTCTGACTGAGACTTTAATGCTTTGATTAAATTATATGCGTCATACGGAGCTAATAACCCTGCCATATCCTTAATACATATAGAGTCAACACCCATATCAACCAACTCTTTTGCTTTTTTAAGATAAAAATCTATATTATATACATCTCCACCTAATCTTAACTCAGTTAAAGTATAACATAGGGTTCCTTGAAAATGTTTACCGTTGGCTTTAATTGCCTTAGCAGCTGTTTCAAAGTTTCTAAAGTCGTGTAAAGCATCAAACATTCTAAAAATATCAATTCCATTCTCAGATGCCCTATTAATAAAAGTATCAACAACATCATCTGCATAATTTCTATACCCAACTAAGTTTTGACCTCTTAAAAGCATTGAAAAAGGAGTTTTTGGAGCGTGTTGACGTAGAGTTTTTATTCTTTCCCATGGATCTTCATTTAAAAAACGATGCATAACATCGAAGGTTGCACCACCCCACATCTCCAAAGAATGAAAACCTACTTCGTCCATCATCTCTGCAACAGGTATCATATCTTCAGTTCGTCCTCGGGTTGCAAAAATAGATTGGTGACCATCCCTATAAGAAACATCTTGAACTTTAACAGGATTCTTTGCCTTCGGTCTATCTCCAGCGTAATTCATCTCTGTCATATTTAAAACGCCATGTTTATCAAATTTCATTTTCATCTCCTTGGTTGCATAGGCGAGTAAGAACTTGTTCCAACCCGCAAAGTATCTCTTTGAACATAAATAGTAGTAGGAACCTGGTCCAACCCTTAAAGTATCATTTTGTCTATAAACTAGGATCAATAAACTTTAATTTACGATCTATCTTAATTAATAGACAAAACAGCCTTATCTAAAGAGTTTTGTTTGGGCCATCTGTCGATTCTTCATAATCATCTGCCTACCAGAATCTACCCAATTATTACCACTCTTTTTATTTTTTTCTTCTTCTTCTAAAAATGCCATAACTGCCATAATAGCAGCCTTTTTCATCTTTGCTCTTTTATCCATAACTAAACCCTATAGAGGAATATTCCCATGTTTCTTAGGAGGTAGCGCTTCACGTTTAGTCTTTAAAATATTTAAAGCGTCTACTAATCTTTTTCTTGTCTCTGATGGCTCTATAATAGCATCTATATATCCACGTTCTGCAGCAATATATGGTGTATTAAATGCTGTTTCATACTCAGCAATTTTTTCATCAATAACAGCTTGCTTATCATTCTCATCAGCTGCTGAAATAGCTTTTCTATATGATGCAATAATACCAACGGCACCCTTTGCACCCATTACAGCTATTTCAGAACTTGGCCATGCAAACATCATATCTGCACCTAAATGTTTAGAACTCATTGCAATGTAAGAACCACCATAATTTTTTCTAGTAACAACTGTCAACTTAGGAACTGTAGCTTCAGAGTATGCCCATAACATTTTAGCACCATGACGAATTATACCATTATGCTCTTGATTAACCCCAGGAAGAAACCCTGGTACATCTACAAATGAGATTAAAGGAATATTATAGGCATCACAAGTTCTAATAAACCTAGTCATTTTATCCGATGCGTCAATATCTAAACAACCAGCTAAAAACATTGGCTGATTTGCAACAATACCAACAACTCTACCATCTAAACGCCCATATCCTACTATTGCATTTTCAGCAAAAAGCTCTTGCACTTCATAAAAATAACCATCATCTAAAACCTCTTCAATAATATTTTTCATATCATAGGGAGCTCTAGCATCATCTGGAATAACTGTATTTAAATCAGGACAATCTCTATGTGGATCATCACTAGAGTGAATTGTTTCTGGCTCTTCCATATTATTATTAGGTAAAAATGAGATCAACTCTCTTATACTCTCTAATGCATCTTGATCACTCTCACACGCAAAATGAGCATTACCTGACTTTGCATTATGAACAACTGCACCACCTAGCTCTTCAAATGTAGTTTTCTCACCTGTAACAGACTCAATAACACTTGGACCTGTAATAAACATATAACTAGTTTTTTTAACCATAAATATAAAATCAGTCATAGCAGGAGAGTATACAGCCCCTCCAGCACAAGGTCCCATAATACATGATATTTGAGGAATAACACCTGAGGCCCTTGAATTTCTAAAGAAGATATCCCCATAACCCTTTAAAGAGTCTATACCTTCTTCTACCCTTGCTCCTCCAGAGTCATTTAATCCGATTATAGGAACTCCACACTTCATTGCTAGGTCTTGCACTTTTACGATTTTTGCAGCGTGTTGCTCCCCTAAAGATCCACCTCTAGCGGTAAAATCTTGAGAGTATGCAAAAACAGGCCTTCCTTCAATTAAACCATGCCCTGTAATAACACCGTCTGCCGGTATATCAACATCTTGAAAATTAAAGTTTGTAGAACGATGTTTAACAAACATATCAATCTCTCTAAACGTACCTTCATCAAACAGAATATCAAGTCTCTCTCTAGCTGTAAGCTTATTTTTATCATGTTGTTTCTTAACACGATCTTCTCCACCCATTTTCTTTATTATTTCTTCTCGCTGTTTTAACTCTTTAAGCTTGTCAGCTACTGTAGACATTGGTTGCTCCTCTTAACTGTAAAGTTAACTGTTTATTATTTTAACGCCAGCCTGTTTAATGTCAAGATAAATGAAGATAAAATAAACAAATTAGCAAAAACGTCAAAAAAATCTTTAATAAAAAATATATATAGGGTAAAATATGGAAATTAGATTATTGACAACAATACATTTTTTGTCAAAAATAAATCTAAGAAAGAATAATATGGAGAAAATATATGGGTGTAAAAATATTATCAGTAGGTGCATGGACCCCTAGCAAAGTTTTAACCAACGATGATCTTACAAAAATGGTTGATACTTCTGATGAGTGGATAAGAACAATGACTGGTATTTGTGAAAGACGAATAGCTGATGAAGATACAGCAACTTCTGACATTGCATATAATGCAGCAAAAATTGCTTTAGAAAGAGCAAAAATAAATGCCGATGAACTTGATATGATAATTGTAGCTACTGCTACCCCAGACTATATAGGTTTCCCAGCAACGGCTTGTATTGTACAAGACAGAATAGGCGCTACAAAAGCAGGGGCCTTTGATTTAGTTGCTGGTTGCTCAGGGTTATCCTACGCTATTGAGGTAGCTCGAGGCTTAATAAATAATGGTAGAATGAAAAATATTATGATAATTGGAGCGGAGAAACTCTCAAGCATTGTAAACTGGAATGATAGAAGTACTTGTTGTCTATTTGGTGACGGGGCAGGCTCACTAATATTATCAAAGGGTAGTGATGCTGATGGAGATATTATTGACTCAATTGTTAGAGCTGATGGTAGTGGAGAGTGCGCCTTAAAAATTAATGCGGGAGGTTCTAGAAACCCAATAAAAGATACTCTTCCAGATATTACAGAAAGAACTCTATATATGGACGGTCAAGCTGTTTACAACTTTGCAGTTAAAGTTAATACAGAGATGGTTAAAGAGCTTTTAGAGAGACATAACTTAACTGCAGATGATATTGCATGGATTGTACCTCACCAAGCAAACTATAGAATAATTAAAGCTGCGTCAAAGCGATTAAAACTTGATGAGTCTAAATTTTATATGAACTTAAAAGATTATGGAAATACATCTGCAGCAAGTATAGGTATAGCTCTAAACGAGATGCATGAAAAAGGACTGCTAAAACGAGGAGATTACATTATAACAATGGGATTTGGAGCAGGATTAACATACGCTGCAAACCTTATAAAATATTAAACTCTTTTTATAGAGACTTTATTGTAAGTTGGAAGAAATTCCAGCTCACTATTAATGCATAAAGATATACTTTACGGGTCGGAACAAGTTCCTGCTCGCCTATGCAACCAAGGAGATTTATTAGAATGAATGTATTTTTATATCCTGGACAAGGAGCCCAATACCCATTAATGGGTACTGATTTTTATGAAAACTCAGATGCAGTTAAGGAGCTTTTTGATATTGCACAAAAAGAGACTGGAATTGATGTCAAAGAGTTATTATTTAATGGTAGCCCAGAGGATCTTAAACAGACAGATAATACACAAGTTGCAATAACTTTAGTGAATTTAGCATCTACTATAATGTTAAAAGAGAAGGGAATAGATCCAAGTGGTGTAGCTGGATTTTCTTTAGGTGAATATGCAGCTTTAGCAACAGCAGGAGTGGTTTCAGTTAAGGATGTATTTAAACTTGTAAAAAAACGAGGGGATGTTATGCAATCCGTTTGTGAGGGTTTAAAAGAGTCTAAGGGTGAAACAGGAATGTCAGCTGTATTAAGAATTACACCAGAAGTTATTGAAGATGTAATAAAAACGTCAGGGATAGATGGTGTATATATGGCAAACTATAATAGCCCTTCTCAAACTGTAATATCAGGACTTAAAGAGAGCTTATTAGCAATTGAACCACTACTAAAAGAGGCTGGGGCTAGAAGGGTTGTACATCTACAAGTCTCTGGACCATTCCACTCCCCATTATTAGAAGAGGCAAAGAATCAATTCGAAGATTTTTTATCTACAATTACTTTTAACGATCCACAAATGCCTATATATTCTAATGTAACTGGAGATATAATCAAAAGTGGAGAAGAAGCAAAAAAACTTTGTGGCGATCAAATTATCTGTCCAGTAAAATGGATTTCAATTGAAAACAAAATAAAAGAAGCAGGCTTTACAACAGCCTATGAAAGTGGACCTGGAAAAGTTTTAACTGGACTTTTTGCAGGAATAGATAAAGAATTTAAATCAATCCCATCAGGGACTTTAGAAGATATTCAGGGAATACAGGAGTAAGAAATGTCAGGATTATTAGAAGGAAAAAAATTATTAGTTACAGGTGGTTCTAGGGGAATCGGAAAGGCTATTGCAGTTAAAGCTTTAGAAAATGGGGCTATTGTATACAACCTAGATCTTGGTATTGATCCAGATATGGCAGAAATGGAAACTCTTGCAAAAGCGAACAATACAGAAATATTTGGTTATACGGCTGATGTTAGTAATGAAGAACAAGTAGTTGAAGCTTGTAAAAAAATCTTAGAACATGCTGGATCAATTGATATATTAGTAAACAACGCTGGAATAACTAGAGATGGACTAATGATGAGAATGAAAACTAAGGATTGGGATGATGTTATTAATATTAACCTTAAATCTGCATTCTTAATGAGTAGAGAAATTTCAAGAGCTATGATGAAAAAAAGAACTGGTTCAATTATTAATATGTCATCTGTTGTTGGTGTTCAAGGAAATGCTGGACAAACAAATTATTGTGCATCTAAAGCGGGACTTTTAGGTCTTACAAAAGCTTTAGCGAAGGAAATTGGTTCAAGAAACGTAAGAGTTAATGCAATTGCACCTGGTTTTATTACTTCTCCAATGACTGATAAATTATCTGAAGAAGTTCAAGCTAATTACAAATCTGCAATTCCATTGGCAGCCTTTGGTGAAGCGGATGATATTGCAAATGCTGTTTTATACTTAGCATCAGATATGTCAAAATATGTAACAGGACAGGTTCTAGGTGTTAATGGTGGATTAAACATGTAATATGAAGTTTGTTAACAAACTTCAATTTGAGTAATTATAAATATATACTGAGGATTTTAAAATGAGAAGACGAGTTGTTGTAACAGGAATGGGAACAGTTAACCCACTTGCGAAAAACGTGAAAGATACATGGGATGCTTTAAAAGAAGGAAAATGTGGAGTAGCACCAACTACTTTAGTAGATGTTTCTAATTATCCATCTAAGGTTTCCGCTGAAGTTAAGGATTGGAAAGCTTCAGATTTTATAGATAAAAGAGCTGCAAGACAGATGGCTAGATTTACACAGTTTGCATGTGTAGCAGCAAAAGAAGCTATGGAAGACGCAGGACATAAAGAGGGGACCTTTGACCCATTTAGAACAGGAGTAATTCTTGGAAATGGTATTGGTGGTTTTGAAATAATTGAAGATGGATATAAGCAAATTTTTAATGGTAAAAGTGTTGCTCCAATGACTATTCCAAAACTTATTCTTAATGAGGGTCCAGCTAACGTAGCGATAATGCATGGAATTAAAGGTCCTTGTCATGCAGTTGTAACAGCATGTGCGGCAGGAACTGATGCTATTGGAAATGCATTAATGTCTATTAGGTCAGGCCAAACCGATATGGTTATTACAGGTGGAATGGAAGCTCCAATCTCCCTACTAGCTATTGATGGTTTTTGCAAAATCCAAGCTTTAACTACAAATGACGACCCTAAAACAGCTTGTAGACCCTTTGATAAAGATAGAGATGGTTTTATTCTAGGTGAGGGTGCTGGAATTTTAATACTTGAAGAGTTAGAGCATGCTAAGGCAAGGGGTGCTAAAATTTATGCAGAGCTTGTTGGTTATGGACAAACATGTGATGCAGGACATATTACAGCTCCTTCCCCAGATGGAGAAGGTGGAGCAAGATCTATGACAATTGCGCTACAAGATGCTGGTATGGAACCAGAAGAGATTCAATATATTAATGCCCACGGAACATCTACACCTAAAAATGACCCTATAGAGACAAATGCTATTAAGACTGCATTTGGTGAGCATGCTTACAAATTAAAAGTATCTTCAACTAAGGGTATGACAGGACACTGTGTAGGTGCAGCTGGTGGTATCGAAGCGATTATCTCAGTATTAGCAATCAATAACAACTTCTTCCCTGCAACTATTGGATTAGAAACAGAAGATGAATTATGTGACCTAGACTATGTAAAAGGAAAGGGTGTTGAGGGTGAAATTAAGGCAGCTTTAACAGACTCACTAGGTTTTGGTGGACACAACGGTTCACTTATATTTAAACAATACGAGGATTAATAAATGACAGTAGAACCAAGAATTAGAAATGGAATATGTATGACAGCTCACCCAAAAGGTTGTGCCCTAGCTGTTCAAAAAGAGATAGATTATGTAAAGTCTCAACCTAAATTCAACGGAGCTAAAAAAGTGTTAGTAGTTGGAGGATCTACAGGTTATGGACTTTCATCTAGAATATCCTTAGCCTTTGGATCAGGTGCAGGAACTTTAAATATCTCTTTTGAAAAAGAAGGTTCTGAAAAGAGACCTGCTACTCCGGGATTTTATAATAATAGGGCTTTCGATGAGAAAGCGAAAGCTGAAGGTTTAATTGCTGAAAGTATAAATGCTGATGCATTTTCCCATGAGACAAGAAAAATTGCCATTGAGAGAATAAAAGAGCTCTTTGGTAAAGTTGATATGATTGTCTACTCCTTAGCATCTCCTGTTAGACCTGATCCAGATACTGGAGAGTTATACAAATCATGTTTAAAACCCTTAGGTGAAACATATACAGCAAAATCAGTTAACCCTGAGAAGGGAACTGTAACTGAAGTTTCAATAGAACCAGCGGATGAGTCTGAAATTGCCCCAACTGTAAAGGTTATGGGGGGTGAAGATTGGATGTTATGGATCAAAGCTTTAAAAGAGGCAGATGTTCTTGAAGATGGTTTTAAAAGTATAGCCTACTCCTACATTGGTCCTGAGTTAACTATGGCTGTGTACAGAAAAGGAACTATAGGAAAAGCAAAGGAACACTTAGAGGCCACAGCTAAAGAGATTACAGAGTTTACTAAAGATATTAATGGACAAGCTTGGGTATCAGTAAATAAAGCCTTAGTAACAAGAAGTTCATCTGTTATCCCAGTTGTGCCCTTATATATTTCCCTTCTATTTAAAATAATGAAAGAGAAAGAGATTCATGAGGGCTGCATAGAACAGATGCAAAGAATGTTTGTCCAAAAAATATATAATGGCTCTACTGCAATTGTAGACGAGGAAGGTCGATTAAGACTAGATGATCTTGAGATGAGGGATGATGTTCAAGCAGAAGTTGAAAAAAGATGGGATAGTATTACAAGTGATACACTATCTGAAATGACTGATATTGAGACATATAAATCTGATTTCTTAAAACTACACGGTTTTGGATTTGACGAGATTGATTATACAGAAGATGTAGATTTTCTATAATAAAAAGAGGCAAGCTAAGCTTGCCCCTTTTTATTTTTAGAACAGAGTAATCTCATCTTTTTGTTTTATTTTATAAGTTGCTAGTTTTACAAAATCTTCAAAATGTTCAGCTGATAACTTACCCTCTCTATATATCTTCTCTAATAGAGAGTAAAAAGATGTATCAGTAATACTACCTCCTACTAGTGTCTTTTTATCAATAAGTCCTATTGATACTAAAGCATTAATAGCTCCTTCAATATCAGAAATTGCCATTTTAAGGGGTTCTATTGTTTGGGAGAGAATTTTAAAATACTCTTCCCCTGGCTCTTTTATTAATTTATCAATAGATTCTCGACTCTCATCTAGAATTTTTGCTACTACTTTTAAACTTCCTAAATCATTGGATGCTATTAAGGGAATTAGCTCTTTTACACTCTGTAGTTGATTATCCATATCACTCTTTTGAGTTAAAACTTTTTTTACTCTCTGGGCTAGATATTCCGCCTTATTTTGCATTAACTCAGATGTATTATTAACTTCAATATTTATTAAATTAAGCTGAGCATTTTTTTGATTTAAAAGCTCCCTATTTCTCTTTATCTCTAAATGTGTTTTAACCCGTAGTTCTAATTCAATAGGCTGAAATGGTTTAGTAATATAATCTACGCAACCACACTCAAACCCCTGTTGTAAATCTTCAATTTGTGCCTTTGCTGTAAGAAAAATTATAGGAATATCCATATACTCTTCATGTAACTTAATCATACTACAAACTTCATATCCATTAATCTCTGGCATCATTATATCCAATAGAATCAGATCAGGTCTCTCCTTCTCTAGTAATTCCATAACCTTTTTACCATCTTTTGATGCTATGATTTCATATTGATCCTTCAAAAGAATAATTAATAACTCTATATTTTCAGGAACATCATCTACTATTAATATTTTTTCCTTAACCATCTATTCTCCCTCTATTTCTATAATTATTTCTAATGATTTTTCAAAATCAAAATTCTTAATATGTTTTAAAACATCTTTCAATTTTTTTTCTAGACTATCGTCTTCCACCTTAATTATCAGATCCTCTAAAAGTTTTACACTTTGAATATTATTACTACTAATATATCCCTTTATAACTTCAAGTTCATTTTTTAAATTATATGCATCAATCTGAGTTTTCCCAACCTTTTCTTTTATTTTGTACTCCTTATTAACTTCAAAGAAGTTATCTATACTGTTAAAAAGGGCATTAATGGCCTCTCCAAGGGAGGAAATTAAATTAGAGCAGAGATTATTATCTTCATTGTTGTAGGCATTCTCTATCTTTATGCAAATACTATAGATCTCATTTGCACTAATATTACCTGCAATACCTTTTAGTTTATGAATGACTTCGCAACAAGATTCATAGTCACCAATAGAGTAGAAACTATTTATTTCATTAAATATTCCAGCATTATTCTCTCTAAACCTGGAAATTATTGATAGATAGGATTTCACATCATTATTAATTCGAGCAATACCCTCATGACAATCTAGGTGTTTAATATTAGGAATTTCTAAACTACTCTTATCAATTGGGGTTATTTGTAAATTAGATACCCACTTATTGATTTTAACAAACATATTGTCAAAATTTATAGGCTTTGTAATGTAGTCATTCATTCCACATTTTAAAACCTCATCCTCTACACTCGAAACTGCATTACCAGTTAAAGCAATAATTGGTAACTCTACCTCACTGTACAATTCACGTATTATTTTTGTAGCAGAAATTCCATCTAACTCAGGCATCTGCAGGTCCATTAAAATTATATTATATCTCTTCTCTTTTGCCATTTTAATTGCTTCTAAACCATTACATGCTACATCAATAAAAACTCCATCTTGATTAAGGATTTCAACTATTACTTGTTGATTTATCTCATTATCTTCAACAAGTAAAATATCCATTCTATTATCAAACTCTAGCCTATTCTTAGTTGATTCAATACTATTTGATTCTGTATTAGGAGGACTATTTATCTCCATAATAGTATAAAGTGTATCATCTACAGCACTTCTTGTTATAGGTTTTAATAAAATTGAATCAACACCAACCCTTGTATACTCATTAATAATGTCAGGTCTATTAAAATCACATATAAGTATAGTCTTAGAACTATGTTTGTCATCCAAATTTTTTATCTTCTTAATTGTATCAAGACCATTTAGTTCTGTTAGTTTTAGATCAACAAAAATAATAGAGTATCTTTTAGATTTCTCTTTCTTATTACTATTATATGCTTCAATTGCATCATACCCACTTTTGACACTGTTAACTTTAAAATCATACTCCATTAGAAGATAGGATAATGTGGTTACTAATTCATCATCACTAGAGGCTAAAAGAATATTAGTATTTTTAAACTCTTTTGGAATATCAAATAAATCAAAAGGTTGAGTTCCAACAATATTACACCGACAGGTAAAGGAAAAAGTACTACCCTCCTCAGGTTTACTATTTACTGAGATATCCCCATCCATTAATTTTGATAGTTTTTTTGAGATTGAGAGCCCTAAACCTGTACCACCATACTTTCTAGTTGTAGATGTATCTGCCTGGCTAAAGGATTTAAACATCTTTTTACTCTGCTCTTCTGTTAACCCAATACCTGTATCAATTATATCAAATTTCAATAAAATATCTGTCTCTAACATATTGTCTAGGCTACATTTGATTATAATCTTCCCCTGTTCTGTAAATTTAATTGCGTTACTAACTAAATTTGTTAATATTTGACTAATCCGAAGGGGATCACCATTTAGAAATCTAGGTACAAGCTCATCAACTTTTACTTGTAAATCTAATGATTTTTGACTAGCTTTTTCCTGGAACATATTAAAAATATTATCAACTACTTCATCAAGATTAAAATCAATATTATAGATATCAAGTTTTCCTGCTTCTATTTTTGAAAAGTCTAAAATATCATTTATAATATCCAATAAATTAGTTGAAGCGATATTAATCTTTTTAATATAATTTTCCTGTTTTTCGTTTAGATCAGTTTTAGTTAAAAGATGTAGTAGGCCTACAATTGCGTTCATGGGTGTTCTAATCTCATGGGACATATTTGCAATAAAGTCACTCTTAGCCCTTGTAGCTTCCTCAGCCTTATGTTGGGCTAAAACCCTATCATTTGCTTCGACAGTTAGGGAGATAAAGTTAGATAGAGACTTACCATAGGACTTCTCATCATTCTTCCACTCCTTAGTTGTACTGTTTTCATTGCATAAAACACCCCATATATCACCCCTAACCCATATAGGAATATCAAGTAATGATTTAACATCGTTATCAACTAAGTAGTTATTAATTAACTCAGTAGTTCTCTCATCACTAAAAGCATCGTATACAACCAGACTTTTACACTTTAAAATTGTTTCGAAGTATATAGGAAAATCAGTAACTTTTAACACTGAACCAACTAATGACTGGCCATTAGTTTCCCCATACTCGCTATAACAGGAGAGTTCAGTTTTATCACTGTTAAATAACCAAATACTGGATCTTGAAATATTTAAACCAAGAACTGCATATTGAGAAATTTTATCATATGTATTTTCTATGGATTGGTTAACAAGGTCATCATTCTGAGTAAGTTTTGATAGATATAGACTGTGTTGCTCATATCTAACAGATTTATCCTTTAACTCTTTTTCCCTTATTTTCCGTCTTGTTATATCATCTTTAATAGCAACAAAATTACTTATAACTCCTCTATCATCTAATATTGGAGTGATAGTTGTAGCCTCACAATATATAGATCCATCTTTCTTTTTATTATATATCTCACCCTTCCAAGTTTCACCGGATAAAATAGTATTCCATAACTCTCTATAAAACTGATCACCCATAATACCAGACTGTAGTATTGATGGTTTTTTCCCAATGACATCCTCCTGGCTGTAACCTGAGACTTTAGAGAATTCCTGATTTATATATATAATCTGAGCATCAGTATCTGCAATTATAATAGATACAGGGCTCTGTTCAACAGCTTCAGACAACCTTTTTAACTGTATATTTGTCCTATACTTCTCTGTTAAATCTATACCAAAACCAACAGTATATGTCTGATCATTAATATCTACCTTAGACCCTGTAAATAAAAATGGAATTAAAGTCCCATCCTTACTTCGTATATCAGCCTCAAGAGAGTTATTTCCAATTCCCTTTAACTTTTCAAAAATATCCATATCGGAAGAGTTATCCCTATCGATATGGTTAGTTAATAGGTCTACTTTTTTAATACTTCCTTCGTTTAAACCTAATAAATTCTGAAAAGATTTATTTGATCTTTGTATATCACCCTTATTGTCAAAGGTGTAAAATATTCCAGGAAGATTATTTATAATATGATCAATAAAAGACTTCTCCTCTTCTAACTCCCTTGTTCTAAGATAAACACTCTCTTCAAGTTTTTCATTTAGTTTAATAAGCTTATTTTGAGCACTCTTTTTCTCTGTTACATCGTTATTAAAACCTCTATACCCAATTATTGTCTCATCTTTATCATAAATAGGGGTTATAGAAGTTTGTAAACATATAAAGTTTCCATTTTTGTGTTTATGCCAATTTTCATAATCTTTAATCATGGATTGTAATGTATTAAGTTTACGTTTATATTCAGGAATTGAGGATTGTTCAAGGGTTTCATAGGGTGGTTTACCTAAAAGTTCATGGGGTTCATACCCTAATATATCAACAATATTTTCAGAGATATAGTTAAGGTTTCCATTTTTGTCAGTCTCCCAAATTAAGTCTGCAATATTTTCATTAATATCCTCATATCTTGCGCATTTTTTTTCCAATAATAGGTTGTAACTCTCTAATGACTTGTTTTTTTTAAGTTCATTTGTCGCTTTATTAACTCTAAATATAACCTCTGATTTAACTATTGGTTCAGATATATAATCTACCATACCTATCTTTAATATTTTATACATATTCTCATCGTTATGTTTGCCTACAAAAATAGAGGGTATAGATACCTGACAACTATTTTTAATATCCATAAAACTTTTTAGGCTATCATCCATTGTGTGATTGATAACAAAAATAAGTAGTTGAGGTGTATTATATTTAATACTTGATATCCCTTGTGCTGTATCTTTAACACTAAGTAGATAAAAATCTTCTGGTTCTAATATTTTTTTAAGAGCTTTAGATAATCTAGAGTTTTTATCAATTACAACTATTAAGTTATTAGAATGCATAGAATCTCCATATAATAATTTTAAATTGATACCAAAGTAAAATTCAAATATTTTATTTTTACATGCTCACTATTTTTTTTAACATCAATAATATATATTATTAGATATGAAACAATATTTAGATCTTTTAAAACATGTTATAGATAGTGGGACTCAAAAGGGAGATAGGACTGGAACAGGAACTATTAGTACCTTTGGATATCAAATGAGATTTAACTTAGAAGAGGGATTTCCCCTTGTAACTACAAAAAAAGTCCATGTTAAATCCATCATCCATGAACTTTTATGGTTTCTTAAAGGTGATACTAATATAAAATATCTTAAAGATAACGGTGTAAGAATTTGGAATGAGTGGGCTGATGATAATGGAGAGTTAGGTCCAGTTTATGGTTCCCAATGGAGAAGCTGGCCAACTGCTAATGGTAAGCATATTGATCAAATAACCCAGGTTATTAACTCTATAAAAACAAATCCGGACTCTAGACGACATATTGTAAGTGCTTGGAATGTAGGGGAGTTAGATAATATGGCTCTTCCTCCGTGTCATGCTTTTTTTCAATTCTATGTAAATGATGGGAAACTATCGTTACAACTATACCAAAGAAGTGCAGATATATTTTTAGGTGTACCCTTTAATATAGCATCCTATGGAATACTATTAGCTATGGTTGCCCAGGTAACAGGCCTAAAACCCTCCGAGTTTATTCATACAATAGGTGATGCCCATATATATAATAATCATATCCAACAGGTTAATTTACAGTTAAGTAGGGATCCAAAAACTCTACCAACACTAAAAATAAACCCAGAAGTTACAGACATTTTTGATTTTAAGTATGAAGATTTTACCTTTGAGAATTATACCTGTCATCCAGGTATAAAAGGAGAGATATCTGTATGATATCAATAATTGTTGCAATGGATAGAAATAATGGAATAGGTTGTAATGGAGAACTACTAACCTACCTTCCTGGAGATCTACCACGTTTTAAAGAGTTAACTATAAATAAAACCGTAATAATGGGTAGAAAAACATATGACTCTCTACCTAAGGGACCTCTTCCTAAAAGGGAAAACATAATAATATCTCGAAGTAAGGATCTTCACATAGATGGGGCAATAGTTGTTAACTCCTTAGAAGAAGCAGTTAAAATAAGTTCAAAGGATATATTTATAATCGGGGGCGGTGAAATATATAAACAAGCACTAAATATTGCTGATAAACTATATGTTACTCATATAGAAAAGTCCTTTACTGCGGATACATTCTTTCCACAAATAGGTAGAGAGTGGGAAATATATAGTGAAGAAGTAGTTAATAACAATCCAGAACTAATATTTAGATATACAAATTATAAAAGAGTAAAAAAATAGGCTGTTATATTAACAGCCTTATTTTAAAATAGATCCTTATATCTTCTTGGGTCATATAGATTAAACTCAATATCCCTAAAATATTCAACATTTCCACCCTCTCTTGTACTATCCACAAGAACTGATATTTGTGTTTGGGACTCAAATGCTAAAATTGCTTTTAGTTTATTTTCTAAAGCAGCATCATCACTTGTTATCTTTAAATTTGGATCCTTATCAAAATCACAGTAAACAGCCATTTCATAAACTGGAGGAATCCAACCTAAAGGTTCTCCTAAATTAGGCCAAATAGTTCCTGTTGCATGAAAAATAGACATTAACAACTCATCATATACAACCTTATGATCCATATTTAAGTCTGACCCAGCTGGTACAAAAACTCTAGTTGGTCTTATTTTTCGAAGATTGTATGTAAATGCGTTTTCTATACCTGTACAACCATCAATAACACAGGGATCTCCAGATATGGCTACTCTACGACCTATAAAGTTACTTGTATTACAGTCTGGGAAGTTCAGCCATTTAGCGTTATTAACACCTAGGATCTCAAGACCCTTAAGTGTCTCATTTCTTCTTATTTCTATAATATTGTCCCGATCCTCTTCACTACAGTAGCCCATAGAACCGTCAGTTGTAATTAAAACTGAGACCTTAACCCCATCCTCAATTGCTTTTTGAATAAGAAGAGCACCACCAATTATAACATCATCATCATGGGGTACTACAAAAAGAAGATGCTCCTGTGACTCCCCCTTCCAATTTGTAAATATATCCTTCCAGTTTTTTGAACTTAAACTCATATTATTATCTCTTTTAAAAAGTGTAAAATTACTCATATAACCTCCGCTTAGTTTGAATAGCCAAACTTATATGATGTTACACCTAAAAATCAATTCTGGCTAGTTATAATTTTTCCTACCACTTCTTTCTGAACCAGTAAAAAGAGATACAACAACAGCACCAATTAAAATTAGTGTTACAGAACCTACAGAGATAAAGGGTATCGATATAATAAATAAAAGGGGTAATAGTGGAATAAATATACAAGCTATTACAATCTTAATTATAAAACCTGCTCCTACCAATAAAACACCAAATACAAAAAAAAGAATTTTGAACAGTATAACAGCACCCAAAAAAATAAATAGACTAATTAAAAACAGACCAAACATTGTGTCCTCCTAAACTTATTAAAGCAATTATAATGCCAACTTAATATATAGCCAGTATGATCATTTAGACTGAAAATAGTGGTAAATAATACCATTACAGGTTAAATTAACCCTAAAGCCTCATCACAGGAGACAGACTCATCCCTATTACAAATTCTATAGGGGATTTCACCGGTATATAGTTCAGAAAAATCCCTCTCGACGGCTTCTATGCTGTTATTGTTTTTAGAAAGATGACATAGATAGACATAGGATATACAACAATTGTCATCACTAGTTAGATCATTAAGAAAATTTATTGCTGAAATATTTGATAAGTGTCCAACATTAGACTGAATTCTTCTTTTAAGAAAGTCAGGATAAGGTCCAGATTTTAACAGCTTATCACAGTAGTTTGCCTCTAAAAACAGTAGATGGGATCTTTTGGCTAAATTATACATCTGGGGTGTTATCATTCCAGTATCTGTAATAATTGTCACTCTTTTTTCTAAAATCTTAAAGTAGAAACTTATAGAGTCTTTAGCATCATGGGATAGATCAAAGGGCATAATGTTAAGTTCATTTATAACATAGTGTTTAAATGGTTCTATTGGTTTATGGATATAAAAATCACCCTTTATATTTTTATGAGCATAAACAGGAATTTCCAAATCCCTAGAGAGAGGCCCTACTCCCTTAGAGTGGTCTGAGTGGGTATGAGTAAGAAAAACTGCTCTTATATCCGTGTATTTAAAACCTAATTTATTAACCCTTAACTTAAACTCTTTTAAGGAAAAGCCATTATCTATAACAAAAAGGTCCTTCCCAACTTCAAAAATATAAGAGTTTGCAGACGAACCAGATCCAATTACAGCGTATCTCATCAACTATTCCTCAATTAAAGACTTTATAGCTTTTTGATCAAAACCAATAATAACCCTATTCCCACTTCTAATTATAGGGGTAACTAAAAGATCTGGATGCTCTAAAATTTCTTCAAGGGGATTATAATCCATATATATAAAATTTTTCTTTTTAAAAGTTACCGAGTTTTTATTTATCAGATCCTCAGGGTCTCTACCAGATGATATTTTATTTAACTCACCAACACTAATTCCACGCTCTTTAAGGTCTGCAAAGTGGTATTTAATAGACCGATCTTTAAAAAACCTTTCAACTTTTTGTGTATCTTTACACTTTTTTGTACCTATAATCTGAATATTCATGGAATTATACTATATGTTTCATCTTTAAGAGTAAATATATTCTTAAGGGCATCAGTTATATAAATCTCCTTATTTCTAGTAATAAAGACTCCTTCAAACTCTATAGACTCCCTAAGCTTCTTAACATCAGATATACTTCTTCCAAAAGTTATAGTAGACAGGGCATCTCCTTTTATTGCCGATGAATCTAATATAGATGAACTTATAATATCTCCATTTTTAGGGTAACCTGTAAAACTATCTAATATATGATGATATCGAATGCCATCCTCTATAAAAAACCGTTCATAATCACCACTAGAAACAAACGATGACTCCTCAACCCTCAATAAACCGATATAATTACCCCTAATTTTTCTAGGGTGCTGAATTCCAATACTCCACAAGCTATTACTATTTTTTAAACCTATTAGATCTATATTACCACCTAGATTTATAATGGCAGATTTAACACCTCTACTTACTAAAAAATCTTTTAACCTATTAGAAGCATAACCCTTGGCTATTCCTCCTAGATCAATGGACATATCTTTGTTCTGTAACATAACTTTTTTATCTTCAATAATAATATTGTTATAATTAACTAAGGGTAATAAATTCTCTATATCACGACTATTTGGAACAGTAGTTTTATTATTAATATCCCAAAGAGAGATAAGGGGTCCTATTGTTATATCAAATTCACCATTTGAAATAACCCCATACTTTATACCCTCTCTAATAACAGTAAGGGTAGATTCTGATGGTTTATAAAAAGTAATACCAGCCAATCTATTTATATTACTAACATCACTATCAAAAACATGGGAACTCATTAGATTTTCAATTTCCATAATCTGAGCCTTTACCTCTTCAATATCAATTGGAGAAGAGTTATAAATAGTTATGCTACATGTAGTATTTAGACCTAAAAAACTAAAATTTTGTCTCTCTTTAATATTACTGCAACTAAGTGAAATAATAATTAAATATATTATTGTAATCTTTCTTAACATAATAACCCCAGATAAGATATACTCCTATTATGATATTTAAACCCCTAGATGCTCTAGTAGTTATATGCACAATTGTAGTAATAACTATTTTTTTTATAAATACACTAAACAACAGTAATAGTAGCAGTTTTGTCAAGATTGAAGTAGTAGGTAGAGAGTATTTATACCCTCTAGATAAAGATGAAGATTATACATTTCATGGGGAAATAGGAGATACAACTGTAAGGGTATTAGATAACACAGCGAAGATTATAGAGTCTCCCTGCTCCAACAAAACCTGTATAAAAATTGGAGAAATCTCCAAAAGTGGTCAGAGTTCAGCCTGTTTACCTAATAGAATACTTATATCAATAGTTGGAGATCATGATAATGAAGTCGATGCCATCACGTTCTAATAGTTACAATATAATACCTATTTTAGGAGCACTTTCCCTTTTTTTCTCGGTTATTGAGTATATTATACCTAAACCTATACCATTCCTTAGAATAGGACTTGCAAATATACCAATCCTACTCTCCCTAGTACTACTAACCCCTAAAAAGACTATTTTATTAATTTTTATCAAGTCAATTGGTTCTTCACTAATTGCCGGGACTATCTTTAGTTGGATTTTTTTATACTCACTTTCTGGATCTTTAGCTAGCGGGATTATTATGTTAATCTTTTACAGAGTTTTTAATAGATGGATTTCAATGATAGGTATAAGTGTTATTGGAGCATTAAGTAGTAACTTAGTACAAATATCATTTGCAACACTACTACTAGGTTCTGGAGCTAAGTATATTGGGTTGCCTATACTTATTACAGGATTAATAACAGGTATAGTTATCGGATATTTCACTAATAATTTTTTAGACAAGTCCCTTTGGATAAGGAGTAACAAATTAAACATACAGTAGGTTTTTTATCAATTTTGATGTTTCTATTTATTAATAACCCATATTTAAAGCTAATAACTGCTATTTTTTATATAATAATAACATTTTTATCCGGATTTAGAGTAAAACTTCTTCCTAATATCTTGCTATTTACATCTATTTTAATAGTTTCTCTATTTAGTCCTGTAGGACTAGTTATAACGAATATTGGACCAATGACAATAACCTTAGGAGCACTGGAGAATGGATTATATAATTCAGCCCTATTAATTGGTCTATTATATCTATCAAAGCATATAAGTATGTCTAATATTAAGTTTTCAGGAACAACTGGTATTCTAATTAGAGATACATTTCACTATTTTAACCAGCTAACCTCTGGTGATAAAATTAAATTTAAGGGATTTATAGAACAAATAGATAATAAGCTTTTAAATCTTACACCTTATAATTCAGACAGTAATACAAATGAGGTAAAAAAAACAAAGGATAATAGTAAAATAATCTTTGTTATAACCCTATCTCTTATCCTCCTTGACAAATTATACCATAATTTTTAGTTTTACTTATGAGAAATATTTTTTACATAACTTTATATATAGTAATATTATCAACTTCAATTTATACCCAAAATTTACATAATAAATTTAATATAAATAGTGATGACCTAGCGAAGGTAATTATTAATGAAGATGAAATTACAAAAAAAGCCATAACAACTACTCCTGTCAACTTTCTAACACTTGTAGATAAACTCCTTAATAATAGTGTTGATTTAACCTTAGTTGATAAAAACCATAGACTATTAGAAAACTATATCCCTCCTAAAATGGTCAATTTAAGTGATTTCGATCTGCACACAAGATATAAAACAATGCTTTTTGCCCAATATGCAATAGATGATTTTATTCAGATGTCAAATGATGCAAAGAAAAATAATATCGATATTTTTATAGCATCAACCTATAGATCCTATGGTTTTCAAAATAGAATATTTAACAATATGAAAAATTTTCACGGTGAAGAAAAAGCAGCAACAATTGTGGCATACCCAGGAGCGAGTCAACACCAGCTAGGAACAGCTGTTGATTTTGGGACAATAACAACAGCTTATGCTTACACAGATGCTGGTAAATGGTTAAAAGAGAATAGTTGGAAGTATGGTTTCACCCTATCCTATCCCAAGGGAAAAGAGAGTTTAACAACATATATATGGGAACCTTGGCACTATAGGTATATTGGACCTGCAGGAGCACTAATTCAACGAAATTATTTTAACGACATACAGCAAAATTTTCTTATTTTTTGGGATAAATACAGTGCATTTTTTTTAGAAAGGCATATACACTAAGATTTTATTTTCTGTATAATACCATATTATGGATAGACGGATAAAAGAGATTCTACAAACCCCTGCAAAAGAGCAGGAATTGACAGTTAATGGCTGGGTTAGATCCAAAAGAGATTCTAAAGCAGTATGTTTTATAGCATTAAATGATGGTTCATGTATGAGTAATATACAGATCATTATTGATAAAGAGAATTCTAATGAGAATTTATTAAATGCTATAAATCAGCTTAATACCGGTGCTAGTTGTAGTGTAAACGGAATTCTAGTTGAGTCTTTAGGTAAGGGTCAAACAGTCGAAATACAGGCAAAAAATATCACTGTCCTAGGGGAAGCTCCAGATGATTATCCTCTGCAAAAAAAGAGACACTCATTTGAATTTTTAAGGGATATAGCCCATTTACGACCAAGAAGTAATACATTTGCTGCTGTTGCTAGGGTTAGAAACGCAATGAGTTTTGCTGTGCATAAATATTTCCAAGAGAATGGATTCCTATATGTAAATACACCTATAATCACAGAGAGTGATGCAGAAGGTGCTGGAGAGATGTTCCAAGTTACAACTATTCCTATGGAGAAACTATCAGGTGGAGTTGACTATACAAGGGACTTCTTTGGTAAAAAGGCATCCTTAACTGTTAGTGGCCAACTAATGGGTGAAACATACGCTACAGCCCTTGGTAATATATACACCTTTGGACCAACGTTTAGAGCAGAAAACTCCAATACTACAAAACATTTATCTGAGTTTTGGATGATTGAACCAGAGATGGCTTTTTGTGATATTAATATGAACATAGACATTGCTGAGGAGTTTTTAAAATATATATTACAGTATGTACTAGACAACTGTCAGGAAGATATGGCGTTTTTTAATCAACACATAGAAAAGGGTGTTATTGAGAAACTAGAGAATGTAATTAAGAGTGAGTTTAAAAGGGTTACATACACCGAGGCTATAGATATTTTAGAGAAATCTAATGAGAAATTCCAATACCCTGTAAGCTGGGGAATAGACCTACATACAGAGCATGAAAAGTACTTAACAAAACATTTTAATGGAGCTGTTGCAGTTGTTGACTATCCTAAGGATATTAAAGCCTTCTATATGAAACTAAATGAAGATGGAAAGACTGTAAGAGGTGTAGATATTTTAGTTCCTAGACTAGGTGAAATAATTGGTGGATCCGAAAGAGAGAATGATTACGAGACGCTTTTAGGGAAAATCAAAGAAGTAGGGTTAGATCCTGAAGAGTACTCTTGGTATTTAGATACAAGAAAGTATGGCTCTGTACCACATTCAGGTTTTGGTCTTGGATTTGCAAGATTGATAATGTATGTAACTGGTATGGAAAATATTAGGGATGTTATACCCTTCCCAAGAAGTTCTAAAAATCTTAAATTCTAAAAAAAGCTGCTTATGCAGCTTTTTTTATCTACTCTTCCCTATACATATCAAACCTATAACCAAAACTGAGGGAAAAAGTATAGACAAAACTACTCTCATATTCAAACATTGTATACCCCATAATTGGGATACCCCTTATAAAAAAGTTATTATTTAAAATATACTCTATTGGGAATCTAATTAAAAAAATTGATGAGAATTTATCTAGGGAAACATTCAATAGAACCCCACTTCCTAGGCCTATTTTTAACTGAGAACTATTAAGATCCCTACTGTATAAAAAAAGATCTGTAGAGAAGGTCATCCCTTTGAAATGGATAAATGAGTAATCAAAATTTAGGTTTATATTTTTAGAGTTTATAGTTAAACCAGAGGATATACCAACATTTAACATTATATAACTCTCATTTGGATTACTGTTATAAAATTGAAATAGCCTACTCTCTTGGGAGTAGACTATAAATGATAGATTAAAAAATATAAGAAACAGTAAATGCTTCAAATTATAGTCCTACTCTAACTCCAAGACCTACTTCAAAATCAAATGTAGGTTTAGGAATTATAGGTACTATAGGCTTAGCTTGAAGATAGATATCTAAACCATTTAATATTTCCCTAATTTTAAATACTAGTTCTACTGGAACAATAATATTTAAGCCAAAATAATTATCACTAATACCAATTCCTGCACCAGCTGCAACATTCCAAGAGAAACCATTAGCAATTCCGGCTCCTGCTAGTGTATAGTCTGCACTTAAACTTAGGGCACTGTTTGTTAAAGCTGTAATTGATAACTCAACCTCTACTTTTCCACTACTAGCTGTTGCAGTAAAACCTGAAGGCTCAAATACACCCATACCACCAACAGTTACAGCACTAGCTGTTCCAATAGTAGTAACAATAAAAAATAAGATAACTATTCCTTTTTTCACCATAATAAACTCCATTAAAAAAAATTATGTAATGTTAGCATTAATAATTATAAATTACTATAAATATTTCATATCTAACATTATGCTTATAGTAGAGGTTACAATATGAATAAGATTAATTTAACAATAGATAAAAAAAATTATGAAGTAGATCAGTATTCTAATTTAATAACTATTTTAGAAGATAAAAGTATAATTGCCGCATCGGCAAATAATAAAATAATATCTCTACACCACGAGTTAAAGTCAAACTGTAATATAGAACCAATCTATATAGATACTATTCCTGGATCTAGAGCATACAGACAGACACTATGTTTTATTTTATCCATGGCAGCAAAGGAAGTTCTACCTAATAAGAAGTTAATTATTGGCCACTCTCTAGGTCACGCATTTTACTACTACTTTCTTGACGAAATAGTAACAGAGGATGAACTAATTCTTTTAGAAAATAGAATGCACGAGATTGTAGAAGAGGATAGACCTATAAAGGAGAACTACATCTCATGGGTTGAAGCTGTTAACTATTTCAAATCTATTCACCAGTACGATACAGCCCAGCTTTTAGAGTATAGAACAGAGGATGACCTTAAAATTGTTGATTGTCTAGGGTTTAAAGAGATATATCACATGCCCTTAGCTCCATCTACCGGGTATATTAAGACCTTTGATTTAGTTAATAAGGGTAACGGGTTTTTACTTCACTTCCCCCACTCATTAAACCCTAAAAAACTAACACCGGTAGAGGATATGCCAGTTATTTTTGGTATATTTCAAGACTATAAAAAATGGGTTAAAATCCAAGAAGTTCACTGTGTAGGTAAATTAAACGAGTTATCATTAACAAAGAGTATTAGGCACTTTATTAAGTTATCCGAAACAGAACATGATAGACAAATTGTTAACATTGCATCAAAAATACAAAAAAATATCGATAGTGTAAAGGCAATTTTAATAGCAGGTCCATCCTCTTCAGGGAAGACTACATTTTCAAAAAAATTAGCCCTTGCATTGGAGATAAATGGTATAAAACCAATTAATATCTCCCTTGATGACTACTATCTTCCCCATGATAAGGTACCAGTAGATGAGTTTGGTGAGAAGGATCTAGAAACTGTTCATGCTCTTAATATACCCCTTCTTAATCAGAATCTGATTGATCTACTCGCAGGGAAAGAGACATATATTCCAATAAATGACTTTACTAAAGGGATACAGATATTAGAGGGTAGGAAGCTAAAATTAGAAGAAAATAATGTCCTAATTATTGAGGGTATACACGCATTAAATGATGAACTAACAGATAAAGTACCCAAATCATCAAAGTTTAAAATTTATATTTCAGCCCTTACAGGACTTAATCTTGATGATAACAATAGGATCTCTTCAACAGATAATAGATTATTAAGGCGTATGGTTAGGGATTATAACTTTCGAAGATATAGTGCAGATAATACATTTAATATTTGGCCTAGTGTTAATAGGGGTGAAAAGAAATATATATTCCCATTTCAAGGAAGTGCAGATTGTGTTTTTAATTCAGCCCTACCCTATGAGATAGCAGTACTAAAAATATATGCAGAACCTCTGCTTAGAACTATTAGGCCAGATAATGCAAACTATAATGAAGCTGTTAGAATACTTAATCTATTATCCAATTTTACCCCAATACCTGAGGATTTAGTACCATCAGATTCACTTATTAGAGAGTTTATAGGAAAGAGTTATTTTAAATATTAAAACCACGTAATCTATAGGATTGCACAGAGAGGACAATAATAAAAAAGAAAAATGCAACAGCCATTGAGATTAATATTAGTTGTAGAAACGACTCTTTGGTTTTGCTTTTTTCTAATTTGTCCAAAAGTACCTCTTGATTAAATCCTAGTCTTTGAATTTTCTTATTTTGTAAAAGTATAAAATTTGAATACTTCTCTTGTAAGGCGATTAGGTCTTCTTGTACTATGGATAAATTTTTATAATCACCAACTTTTTTATATTTTTGACAAAGTGACTTAAGAACCTCTATCTCTAAAGGGTCCTTATTAATAAACTTACTTACTAAGTAGGCCTCTTTTAAGTAGTTTGTACTATTTGTAATCTCTCCTAATGCTAAAAGGGATTGGACTCCATAAGGACTCATCTCAAACTCTGAAGATTTTAAAAAGTAAGAGAGGGATTTTTGTAAATCGATATCCTTATAATACTCACCAAAAAAATTATATACCATAGCTAAGATTTCATCGTTCTCTAAACTTTTACTTAAGTTTAATATTTGTTCAAACTTATTCAAATCTATCTCTATACCTAACTCGAAATTAAGTTTAAAACGTAAAATTGAAAAATATACAACTTCTCTATCATCAAGTGATGCAACAAGTTCTTCTATAGTTAATAGAGTGTCTAATTCTTCATACATATCATATTTAAGAAATGTTTCTGCAATAAATAGTATAAATAGGTTGTTATCCAACTTTATGTTACCCTCTTTTATAATGTTAAATCCCTCTTTAACAGTATCAATAAGTAAAAATTTTTCATTTAATATATCTAAGGCTCTAGCTTTAATATAAAGAGAGTATAGGTACTCCTTTTTATCACTATTATTATTAATATAGATACTCTTATCAGCAAAATAGAGGGCGTTTGATGGATCTAAGTCAAGGGAGTTAAAAGCTCTTGTATTAAAAGCACTTATTTCCTTCTCTATTGAAAAGAGAGGACAAAGAGATAATAAAAATATCAGAAGAATAACGGCTTTACTATTCACTAATGCTCCTGCTATACCAGGTTGTATCCTTATATTCTGTAGCTAGTATGTTCATAATTTTGTCCTTTAAAACTAGATCCTCAATTTTCCCACTTAAAATAAGGCCTTTATATAAGGCATAGGAAGCCTCTTCCTTAAAGTCAGAATAGTTTATATAGAGATTTAGATAAAGATCTATAGCCTCTTTTTCTTCTCCATACTCCTCTAAAATTTGTGCTTCTAACATTATTGCATCTATTTTAACCAAGTCTTCTGTTAAGCTACTTGATAAAAGGGTTGTAATATTTATTTCAGCCTCTTTAAAATTATTATCTTTAAAAAGATAATAAGATTTAAGATATATCAATCTATCAATTTCATCTCTACTATCAGATAGCTGAATTAGGTTATTGATAACTTCAATGGAACTATCCCCATAAAAGCCTTGGTTTATTATTTCTGTATAAATAGGGATAACTAAACTCTTATCTATATTTTTATCTTCTAATAAATTCTTTACATAGAGTGTTAATCTTGGATCTAACTGTTCTTTTAAGATTGTTACAATCTGTTTAACACTCTCTAAAAAATATATGTCTTTATCATAGATGGAATCAATTAGTAAATTTAGAGATTCTATGATATTTTCTGATAAGGAGTAAGCTTCTGCTAATCTAAATCTAGCTTTATACCAGTTTTTATCCCTATCAAAAATATTTAAAGCCTCTTTATATACATCTATAGAACTAATAATGTTTCCACCATATAGTCTATTATCCCCCTCATTCATCATAACACTACCTGGGAGTTCAGACTCTCTATATTTATTATAGAAATCTTTAACTAATATAAATGCATCCTTATCTCTAGATAATTTAAATAGAATCTCAACCGATTTATAATATGAACTCTCGATATATTCACTTTCTAGATCAACTAATAAAAGATACTCTTCTAAAGCTTCCTCTAATAAATTCATGTTACTATAACAGTTAGCAGAGTTAAAAATGTAGATATCCTTATGACTTGTATTTCTAAGTTTTGTATATATATCTAGAGCTTCTTTATACTCAGTTAAGTAGTAATAACACCAAGCTAAGTTCTCCATTGAACCTATATAGAGAGACTGCTTATTAATTGAGGTATTAAAATATTTTATCCCATCTACGTAGTTAAAATTATCCTTTTCTATTAAACCTAAATAAAAAGAGACCTCTTCTTTATAACTATTATCACTATTTAGAAGCTCAAGGAAACCACTCTTACCCTTAGCTAGTTCTCCAATTTGGTAATAAGCTATACTTTTTGAGTATAATCCATCAATATACTCCCTATCTGTCAACTTAAGCTTATCAAAATACTCTATAGACCTTATAAACTCACCCTTAGAGTAGTAGATCCAACCTAACTTATAAACAATATTACTGTAGTATGGGGAACCTATATAGTATCCCTTAGAGAGATATTTGATACTCTCTTCTAATCTGTTATCCTCTAATAAAAGTTCACCATAAGTTAGTGAATAGGTTGTTACAGTAGGATATAATTCTGTTAAATATTCTAAAAAAAGCTCAAGGTTTTTAAAATCTTTATTCTCTTGAAGGTAGTTAATATATCTATTATTACCATCTAGAGCTAACTCGCCCTTTGTAAACATATCATTTAGTTTATGAATATAAGATAGAACATCATTACCACTTATTAAACCTGCTAAAACTGTAAAATATAGTGATGACTCTTGGGTTTCTACTCTACTAAAATATCTAAAGGAGTTTTCATAATCTTTTAAGTTATAATATATGCTACCTATTCTATGGTTATTCTCATCAATATCCTTAGGGTCAGATAAAACGCTATTTAAACTGATGTAGATATTAACAGCTTCCATACTCTTATTCTCTGACATTAATAGATCACCTAACATTAATAAAACATCTTCGGTAGGTGAATAACTATCAATAAACTCCCTTAGGTATTTGATACTTTCACCCTTTTTCCCTAGTTTATTGGATATTGTGGCTAATCTTCTAATAATTTTTTGATCACTTTTAAGATAGTTAAGTAGTAGATATGTTCTCTCTGCATTACTCCACTCTTCTAAAAGAAAGTAGGAGTTTGCAACTATAGACAGGCTCTCATTGTAGAACTTAGAGTCAGGATAGTCTAATAAAATAGTATTTAGTACATTTATAGTACTATTTAAATTCCCCTGTTCTAAATATAGTGTTCCTAATCTATAAATTGCTTCCTCCCTATATCTAGACTCAGCATCAGGGTTGTTAATTAGTCTTTTAAAACTATTTATAGCATCATCAATTTCATTTAACTTTATATGGGATAGAGATTTAAATAAAAGAGAGATGTTTTTATATTGGGAATCTATATTTGAACTTAGTTCAAAAAATTTAGTAGCATCCTTATAATCCTTAAGATAATAATAATCTAAACCCATCCAATAATAACCAGCTTCTACATATTTCGAATTTGGAAACTGGTTAATAATTCCATTAAAAAAAGTTATAGAATCACTATACTGTTTTATATGATAGGAAGAGATTCCGCTTAGATAGAGGGACTCTACCCTTTTATCCATATCTTCAGTGGATAGATACTGGTTCAAATTTTCTAGAGCGATAGAGTACAAACCTACAGAAAATGCTTTTTTACCTGCCTGATATAACTGGAGGCTATTAACTGCTGATATTGATAGTCCACATACAAACAGTGACAACAGTAATAGATATTTTTTCACTTATCCTCCATAGTTAAATACTAAATTTTCCTCCTTCAATTCTACAGAAACATGTGCCCCTTGATCAAGCTTACCTAGTAATATTTCCAAAGCTAAGGGATCTTCTAATTGATTAAGTATAATTCTCCTAATTGGTCTTGCGCCATAACTCTTATCATAGTGTTTTTCATCTAATAAAAAAAGTTTTGCACTGCTTGTTATATCAAGGGAGATATCCATAGCCTTAAGCCTATCAACAAGCTCTTTTAAGCTTATATCTAAAATTTGTTTTAAGTTTTCATGGTTAAGAGCCTTAAAAACAATAGTCTCATCAATTCTGTTTAAGAACTCAGGTCGAAAAATCCTTTTAAGCTCACCTAAAGCTGATGATTTAATTGATTTTTGATCCTGTTCTCCACTTTGGGAAACAAAACCAAACTTATTAACATTTACAATATCCCTAGCTCCAGCGTTACTAGTCATAATTACAACACAGTTTTTAAATGAGATAGTTCGACCACTACTATCTTGTAACTCACCCTCTTCTAGGATTTGTAAAAGAAGATTAAAAACATCAGCATGGGCTTTCTCTATCTCATCAAGAAGAATAACACTATAGGGTTTCCTTCTTATTTTATCTGTTAAAAATCCTCCCTCCTCATAACCCACATAGCCAGGAGGTGCTCCAACTAACCTTGAAACGTTATGTTTTTCCATATAGTCAGACATATCTACCCTAATTAGTGACTTCTCATCTCCAAATAGAAAGGTTGCTAGAGTTTTAGCTAGTAGTGTCTTCCCTACTCCTGTTGGTCCTAAAAAAATAAAGGAACCAAGGGGTCTATTAGGGCTAGATATACCTGCACGGGCTCTTCTAACAGAAGCTGTTATTGCATTTACAGCCTCATCCTGTCCAACTACCCTCTCTTTTAAGTAGCTATCCAACTCTAATAGTTTAACCTTCTCATCTGTAGCAAACTTAATTGATGGGATACCTGTTATCCTAGATATTAGATCATAAATATCATCCTGGGTAACTTCACTAACCTGGTTAACTAAACTACTCTGCCAAGAACTTTTAAGTTCATCAATCTCCTGCCTAATAGATATAACTTCATCCCTTATCCTAGCTGCTTTTTCATAGTTCTGATTCTTAACTAATAGGGATTTCTCTTTTACTAACTCATCCACCCGAAACTCTAGGGAGAGTAGTTCCTCAGGCTGTTTAGTAACCTGAAGAGATTTTACAGCCCCTGCCTCATCTATTAAATCTATTGTCTTATCTGGCTGAAACTTATCGGTTATATACCGATCTGCTAGGGAGACTGCGCTAACTAATGCTGCATCACTATATTTTACATTATGATGACTCTCATATTTTGATATTACCCCACGAATGATTGCTACACTGTTTTCAAAGTTTGGTTCTTCAACATAGACCTGCTGAAATCTTCGATCTAAAGCTGTATCTTTTTCAATGTGTTTCTTATACTCATCTAGGGTTGTAGCACCTATACAACGAATCTCTCCCCTAGAGAGGGATGGCTTTAATATAGTGGATGCATCTATTGCCCCTTCGGCTCCTCCAGCTCCAACAATAGAGTGTAGTTCATCTATAAATAGTATAATATCCCCACTCTTTACAATCTCTTTAATTAATTTTTTAAATCGTCCTTCAAACTCTCCCCTATATTTAGTACCAGCAATCATAGAAGCGATATCTAGGGTTAATATTTTTTTATTTAAAAACTTATGTGGTACCTCACCATTCACAATCCTTGAGGCTAACCCCTCAATAATTGCAGTTTTACCTACCCCCGGTTCACCTATTAAAACAGGATTGTTCTTATTTCTCCTTGATAAAATTCTTACAATTCTCTCAATCTCAAACTCCCTTCCTAATACAGGGTCTATTAAACCATTTTTTGCTCTTTGGGTTAGATCTATACAAAAATCCTTTAGACTAGAGGATTTTTCAACTTCTGTTACTGTTGTGGTATCCTTAAATATGGAGCTAGTAAAACCAGATAATCTCTCCTTTTTTTTATTTAATTCAAAAATTACTCTTCTTAAAATATCAAGATTTAGTTTAATTGAAGTGATATACTTATTAGCCTGACTTCCAACCTCTGTAATAGCGGCAAAGAGTATATGCTCGGTTCCTACTAAGTCCCTATTGAAATTTCTAGCCTCTTTTGTAGCAGACTCTAGTAACCATTTAGTTCTTCTAGATTGGGGGATCTCCCCAGCGATAAAAACATCTTTGTCATCTTTCTTAATAGAGTCTAGAATTTCACTCTTCATATCATCTATATCAACACTCATTGCAGATAGGGCCTTGTATGCTAGACACTCAACATCATCTATTAGTCCAAGTATTACATGTTCTGGCTCAATCTTAACAGAGTTATTATCTTTTCCAATTTTTTGTACAGTTACTGAAATAATTTTTTGAAACTCTGGAGTAAAACCTCTTATCATAATTATCTCCTTAATTTAATTTTAGGATATAATTAAAAAAAATAAAATAAATTAATATTTTTGCATAATTTTTAGTGGCTTTATCAATCCTGCCTTTCTTGCTGGTAAGAAAGAGGCTACGGCTGTAGTTGTAATAGAGAAAAATGTCATTAATAGAAGTTTTAAATAGTCTAGATCCACAGGAATATCATCAAGATAGTACTCGGAATCTAATAATATAAACTTTTTATCACTCTCAATATTTAGTATAAAGTTAACAAATCTTAAACCATAGTTTAATAAGCTTTCAAACATGTCAATAAGTTGATTTATATTAAGGGAGATAAAAATTCCAATTACAACCCCTAAAATTGTACCTAAAACACCTATAATTATTCCAGTTAAAAGATATGAACCCATTACCTCATTAGGAGATAGCCCCATCCCCTTAAGAATAGCTATATCTCTTCTCTTCTCTAAAACAAGCATAATTAGGGATGATGATATATTTATTGCTGCCACAATAACAATTAGCCCCATAATTAATGCTAAAACCATTTTTGTAGTCTTAAAATTCTCATAGGTATTTCTATTTAACTGTTCCCATTTACGGATTATCCAACCACTGGGAATACTGCTTTTAATTTGTGAATATAGTTCATCTAAATTATTATATGGTTCTAAACATTTAACTCCAATAAAAGTATCAGAACTCTTATTTGGTAGAATTTTCTTTGCAAGATCCAGGGTTGTAAATAACCATAGTTTATCTAAATCTTCATACCCAGTTTTAACAATACCAACAACTTTTAATCTAGTTATTTTTGGAAGAACTCTATTATTGCTTAAAACCTTACCAGTTATAACCCTAATATCTTCACCAACTTTAACATTGAGTTTTCTAGCTAGAAAGCTACTAATCACAGTAGTGTCATCACTTAAGTTATCAAAAGAGCCATCCTGGACAGTAATATATTTATTAAACCCCTTATCACTTTTAAGAGCAATAGGATCTATCCCCCTAATATATATTCCAGTTTTAATATTGTTAACAACACCAACGGCTGCTCCTGTTCTCTCTATCTCTGAGGATATTATCCCTGGGACTTTATTTAACTCATTCCTAGTTTTATTATACTCATCAAAGTCTATAATATCCGCCGGCTGCCTTGAGTAGACTCTAAAGTGGTAACTAGAAGTTTCAATATATCTACTTGTAATCCCCTGTATCATACCATCTGCAACCATTACTACAACTACCAATGGAAGCATTGCTATAGTTACAACTAGAATTGTATGAACTACAACCCCCTTAATTCCATGTTTTTTAGGTTTAAATGGCCGTAACCCTAGGTAAAAAATAGTTTTTAGACTCATTGATTAACAAACCTTCCACTTTTAATTGAGTAATGGAAATTTCCCTTACTCTTTATTGTTGCGTCATGGGTTACTAGAATTAAAGATTTATTATAATCCTCTACTAGTTTAAAAAGTAAATTCTGTATTAATCCTGAATTCATCTCATCAAGGTTACCTGTAGGTTCATCTGCTAAGATAATTTTAGGTCTATTGGCAAGAGCCCTAGCTATAGCTACTCTCTGTCTCTCCCCACCTGATAATTGGGATGGGTAGTGTTTCTTTCTATCATATAAACCAACATCATTAATTAGTTTTAAAGCGTGTTCTTTAGCTATTTTTTTACTCTCACCATTTATTAATAGGGGTAACATTAAATTTTCTAGCGCAGAAAAGTCCTTTAAAAGGTAGTGAAACTGAAATATAAACCCTACTGACTTCTTTCTATAACTTGTAAGTTTTTCCTCACCCATATCTGTTATGTTTAAGCCACAACTATTTATACTACCAGATGTTACAGAGTCTAAACCTCCAATTATATTTAGTAGTGTACTCTTACCACACCCACTCTCACCTGTAATAATAAGAGATTCCCCTTTTTTTAGATCAAAGGAGATCTCCTGAAGAACCTCTAAACTCTCACCCTCAGACTTATATATCTTATTTACATTTCTAACTTCTAATAAACTACTCATTTCTAATTACCTCTCCAGGTCTAATCTCTGAAATTCTCTTTGATGCAGCATAGGCTGCTATTATGGATGTACCAACAGCAGATAAGTATACTAGGATTGACTCATTTAAATAGACTTCTACCGGAACTGTATTTAAGTAGAAAAATTGGGGACCATAAAATGATATAGAGCCTCCATTTGTAAATGAAAATACAAAATTTACTATATTTTCAAGAATTTCAAATATGTAGTTAATATTATTTACTATCCATAAACCTAGGAATACCCCTAGGGTAGCTCCAACAAAACCAATAAAAAAACTCTCTAAAATAAAAATTACCCTTATATCAAAGGATGTTGCACCTAATGTTTTTAAAACAGAAATCTCCTCAAACCTCATGTAAACCGATCTTCTTAGGGAGTTATAAATATTAATACCTACAACTAAAAATATAAGACCAATTAAAATTGTCATTAGATCCTTTTCATTTTTTAATGCGTTGTAATAACTTGTATTATAATCCTTCCATGACTTTATAGTATAGTTATCCAAAACTTCAGGAATACCTGAAAGAGTATTTACAAGGGATTGATATCTATTTCTATTCTCAATTTTAAATTTATACATAAATTCATTTTCAGAGATGAAATATCTTTCTGCACTCTCATTAGAGATAAATACAAGGCGTTCATCATACTCAATACTACCTGATCTAAAAATTCCACTAATGGTATACTCAATCTCCTTAGGACTGAATTTAGTCTCCTTTGATCCAAATGCAATTAAATTGATCTTATCACCAATTGATAGATGTCTACTATATGCTAAAGATTTACCAATAATAATAGAATTGTCACTATTAATATTAAAACTACCACTATGTATTTTTACCCAACTCTTAAAGGATTCATCAATTTTATAGATATTTTGAGGAAGAGAGTTTACCTGTAAGCCGATAATCTCACTGTCCCTACCATCTGAAGCTGCAGTTACAAACTCAGAACTCTTATAAAAACTCTTTACATTTTTAAGGTTGGTTAACAGGTTTATGTTAATAGATGAGTTATTTGAAATAGGTTCTAACGCTACGTGGCCGGATCCAATCTCAACTCTTTTATCAATGTTACTCCCTTGAAAACCATTCATTACCCCAATTACTGTAATCATAGTCATTACACCAGAGAGTATCCCAATAACAGATAAGAAAGTTGATGTATCTCCCTTCTCCTTTCTCTTTGTCTTTAGATGACGCAAAGATGTAAATATAATCCAATTATTCACTTAATTTCTCACTTTTAAATAGTTCTCCATTTAAGAACAGGTCCCTTTTTATTTTCTCACCCTTTTCATAGTACTCTTTAAGATAGATAACCCCACTCTTATACTCTTCTGTGGTATAACTACTGTTATTAAGATAAATACTCTTCTTATTTATAACATTGTTAACAAGATAATCTGTCTGTTTTATATTCCCATCCATATCTCTTTGATATATATATTCCTCTTTTTTTCCATGGCCACTAATCACTTCAGATATTAAATATGAGTTTTTATACTTAAACGTTGTTCTCTTACTTAAAATATCATCATAAAATTCCCTCTGTTCAGTAAGTTCTCCACTTAAATTATACTGGGAATCAGTTTTTTTACTACCTGTAATCTCTACAGTATTTAATAGAAGGTTATCCTTATTATAGTTAAATACCTTATTTGAATAAATCTGATCATTGATATATATTGATATTTTTGAAAATGTACCATTTATATTATATATACTCCTAGTGGATTTATCCCCTTCAATTAACCATGATTCTAAAATATACCCATCTTTATAAAACCAGTGGATATAGTAACCTTCAACTGTAGATCTCTCTATTTTTCTTAAGCTCCCATCCTTATTATAGAAGTAGCTCTCTACATATCTTTCATCTTCATTAGAGTCTAGACGCTTAGTATAAATTAATTGACCCCTATCATCATATAAGAAATTATTACTGTATTGTAAAATGTTTTTAGTATAAAACTCCTCCCTATCGATGCCAGAGTCATTATATATTTCAATGGTTTTATTAATTCCATCAAAAATTCTTCTTCTCTCTAGCATTAGAAAGTTACTTGTATACTCTTCTTCTGTTTTTTTAAGTAATTTTTTAGACTGATAAAAATTTAATGTCTTTGTCCAGTTAAGATCATCAACAATCTCTTCAATGTGGTACTCTCCCACACTGCTATCATCTATTGGCTCTAATGTCATTCCAGACTTGTTAGAGTTATATATTAGACTTTCTGGAAAAAGAGAAATAGATATTGTAAAAAAGATAATTAGAAAAAGTCTCATTAAACTCCTATTAACTCTTTTATATACTCTACCTTATTAAAGGGTTTAATATCATCTAATCCCTCCCCTGTACCAATAAAATAGAAGGGTATATTTAGCCTATTACATATTGCAGGGATTATCCCTCCCTTAGCACTTGAGTCATACTTTGTTAAAACTACACCATCAATCTTGACAGCTTCATTAAACTGTAGAGCTTGATTTAGACCATTTTGTCCAGTAGTACAATCAACTACTAATATTTTTTTATAATTTGCCTTATCAACAGCGTTTAAAACAATTTTATTTATTTTTTCCAGCTCCTTAATAAGGTTAGTTTTATTATGCATACGACCTGCTGTATCAGCTAATATTAGCTCTTCTCCCTTAGATTTAGCTGACTTTACAGTATCAAAGATAACCGCTCCTGGGTCAGCACCATGTTGCTGTGAAACAACTCTGCAATTGGTTCTCTCTCCATGGATTTTTAACTGATCAATAGCTGCGGCTCTAAAGGTATCACCTGCACTTAAAACAATATCCTTTACACTCTCTTTAGTCTTAAAATAATGGGCTAAACGGCCTATAGTAGTTGTTTTACCAACACCGTTTACCCCGAGAAAAAGGAAAAGATTTAGTTCCCCAGGTTTAACCTTTAAACTGTCCTCGATAACATAGTCACTTAAAATATTTCTAAGTTCTCCCTTTAATCCATCAAGGTTTTTTATACTCTTTTTTTTACACGATTCCCTTAGCTTATCAGAGATCTCCATTGAAAGCAGAGCTCCTAAATCAGATTCTACTAAAAGATCCTCCATGTTTTCAAAAAATTCTTCATCTATTTTTGCACTAAATATACTCTTAAGTCTCTGTCCAAAACTCTTCATACTAACTCCTTTATTCAACACTTAATTCTGCTGCTTTTAAATATCTAAATAGATCGATAAAAAGATTTATCCCCCAAAAAAATGCATTTCCAATTGATATATTATATACAGAACTATTTATATTATCACCCTGTGTCCCTAAAAATAGTGGTATGGCTAAAGAGAAAGAGAAAATAGCTGTATTCCTATAAAAGCGGTTCTTTTTAAGTATATAGTTGCTCTCTTTGTCTACTACTCCAGCTTTTAATTTAATTGTGCGGCTTATACTCTTTTGATCAATGATTAAAGATTTATCTAGATACCCATCTAAGGAGATAGTTAACTTCTGGGCAAAAGAGTATTTAGGAATATCTAAAGGGGTTGTCCCCATATACCTTGAACCGTAATAGATAGAAGCACCACTAGGTAGAGTATCTAAATTAATAAAATCACTCTCTAGGGGTTTTAATTCAAATTTCATGGTTCTACTTAAATTATTATCCCCACTTGTCATAATTTGGGTTTCATATCCCTCTTTTGAAAGTTTAATATCAAATTTATTGCCATTTAAGATGTAGCCGTTGTAGTGACCTAAGCCTTTAAACTTATTATTAATGTATATTAGGGTATCACTAGGTTCAACCTCTATTTTATACTCAACAATATTAGGAGAGATAACATACTTAATAAGCTGCTCTAATATCTCTTTTCTATAACCTAAAATCTCCTCACTACTACCTATCCCCGACCATATATTAATTGGGTTATTATTATATCTTGAGTATAACTTAATATCTAAAAGTAGATTATCCCCTAACTCCTCTAATATACCAGTTATATAATAATCAATCTCAGACTTTTCTAGGTAGTACTCTAATTCAATCTCCTTTTTAAAAGAAAACTTGTTATCTTTTGTAGGCGAGTAGAGTATTGGTAGGGATTTGATAGGTTCTAATTTTCCAATATCCAGGCTTTGGTTTTTTTAATATCAACCCTAAGTTTTTCAATATCTTCAACTAATTTATTATACTTTTTTTCATCTCTTTTAGTTTCAAAAAAGAGTTTATCTTTACTAATATATTTTAAACTTAACTCCTGCTGTAGTTCAGTTATTCTATTTCTAACAATCATTTTGTGTACTTCTTTAGACTCAACATCATCTAAAAAGTGGTACAATTCAGTATCTATATTATCCCTAAAATATGTTGGAATAATATTTAATAGAATCTTATTACTAAGGGACAAATTTTTGCCTTCTAAAGCTCCCCACTCTACACTCCAGGATTTTTTTACACTCTCATCAGCATTTATTATAAATATAACTTGAACCAGTAGAATAAGAAGATATTTTTTCAAAGTATAGCTTTCTCTAAGGCTGATAATATTCGCTCTTTTCTAAAGGGTTTAACAACAAAATCCTTTGCTCCAAGGGAAATTGCATTAACAATATTCTCCTGATCTCCTAGAGAAGAACACATAATAATTATTGCCTCTTTATTAATTTTCTTAATCCGCTTTAATGTCTCAATCCCATCTAAAACGGGCATATTAATATCTAATAAAACAACATCAGGTTTTACAGCCTTATACATAGCTAGAGCTTGGGCTCCATCAGAGGCCTCCCCAACAACACCAAAATCACCTGCAATGAGTATATCCTTAATAACGGACCTTATAAATGGAATATCATCTACTATTAAAACTCGTCTCATAGTCCTGCATTAAACCTCAAATAACTCTCTATAAATGGATCAAGATCCCCATCCATGACTCCGTTAATGTTTGAAGTCTCGTGTCTTGTTCTTAAATCCTTAACCATTCTATAGGGCTGAAATACATAACTACGTATTTGACTACCCCAACCTATATCATGCTTTTCTGCAGAGTTTTCAGCATTTTTAGCATCTTGTATCTGTTTATAATACTCATAAAGTCTAGATTTTAATACCTTCATTGCTAGTTCTCTATTCTTTAATTGACTTCTTTCATTTTGACATTGTACAACAATTCCCGACTCAAAATGAGTTAATCTTACTGCACTGGAAGTTTTATTAACATGCTGACCACCTGCCCCTGATGCCCTATAGGTATCGACTCTAATGTCATCAGGTTTTATATCCACAGTTATACTGTCATCTATTACAGGGGATACATATACAGAGGCAAAAGATGTATGTCTTCTTGCATTTGAATCAAAGGGAGATATTCGGACTAAACGATGAACACCTGTCTCTCCTTTTAACATCCCAAAGGCGTAATCCCCTTTAACCTCAAGGGATACGGATTTAATACCACCTTCTGCATCCTGCATCTCTATTATTGAGTATGTAAAGTTACTTTTTTCTATCCAACGAAAGTACATTCTATACAACATGTTTGCCCAATCACAGGCTTCAGTTCCCCCTGCTCCAGAGTGAATTGTAATATAGGCACCTGCGGGGTCTGCCTCATCCCCCATTAATTCTAGAACTGTTAACTTCTCATAGGTAGCATTTAGTTGGGATAGAGAACTCTCTATCTCTTCAAAATAGGATTCTTCACCCTCTTCTATGGCAAGCTCATACAAACCTTTAAGATCATCCATAACATGAACTAACTCTTCCCATGGCTCATATAACCCTTTAAGTTGATTCATCTTGGACATCTTAGACTCTGCCTGTTCCCTATCATTCCAGAAATCCGGAGCACCAGAGAGTAGTTCTATCTCCTTAACTTCCTTTTTTATAGTTGTAGCGTCAAAGACGCCTCCATGAGTCTTGGATTTTATTATATAAACTTTTTATTTGTGGATTTAAATCTTCTAACATATTTATCCCTTAATTATTGATTTATCTAGTATTATTTTCTTTTTCCATCTCTTTTCATGTAGATAGGAAATAACTAATTTATGATCTAATGGGTACTGATATAGTCTAACTTTATCAAAGGCGTCACAGTGTCTATCAATCTCTAATTTTAATTTAGAGACACTATTATCACCAATTGAGTTCATCTCGTAGGTATCTGTTTGAACCCTATTAAATCCATACTGCATTAATATGGAATCAACAACCTTTCTACTATTATCGCTATTAAAATCACAAACTATTGATACATACATAAATACAATCTATTTTAAAAAGTAGTACTATGTCAAACATTAATATTAAAAAACTAACTAAGAGATAGATTAATTGCTAAAGTCCACACCTTGTTAGGCCCGATTTTAATATCCCACTGGGGTAGAAATGTCGTAAACTGGTAAAGATCTAATAACTCACCATCCTTCATTGATTTTGAATATTGGGGTATCGACCAAAATTTTGATGTTTCATTGGAAAATGATAAATTTACTGTTACATTATCACTCTTATCTTCTATTATAAGATTATTAATATTTTTTGTTTTTGTTATTTTATCTAATAAAAAATACTCTTTATCAGATGATAGTGAAGGAATCTCTTTTTTTTCTATACCACTTAAGGAAAGATTAAATTCTGGGGAGAATGTAGTCTCAAGGGGAAGTTCATCATGGTTTTCAATATTGTAAGTTAAAACTAACCCCTTTTTATTAAAAAGATATTTTTTTTGTATAGATACATTGTGTTTAGACCCAGAACAGTTTACTAATCCCTTAGCTAATAAAACAATATATTTACTCTCCCTATTTAAACTATCATAGTCGTAAACACCATCAATAAAATTTCCTAATTCATTATACTCGTTCTTAAGAAAATTCTCTGGAGTAATACTCGATTCTAAAAAATGATCATGGAACATTTTTCTAGGATAACTATCATACCCATATGGGTTATTATCATCTGTATGATAGGACTCTTCTACCCGTTGTACTGTTGATAGTAGGTTTAGATTACTCTTAAAAAAATCAAGCTCAAAAATAATACCACCGTTAGCTGAGATATAAGAGTTATAATTATCACCCTGATATAGGGCCTCTTTTTTTCCATCTAAATTAATATCTATATGGCTTATTCCAGCTTTAAAAATACCCTTCTCTCTTGTGCTAAGTTCAGCCTCTAGTAGAAACTTATAAGTTCGAGATCTTAATTTTTTATCGTATATTCCAAGATGGGAACCGTGCCAGTAGACGTAGTGAGACTGGGTTCTCCACAGCTCTTCCCTTGCGGTTTTCTTTCTAGAACGATCACCCTTTATCTGGTTTACAAGAAGACTTATATATGTCATTTTTGAATATATTAGAGAGGAGTCATAGTATCTAGCTATAAACTGCTTAAAAAAACCACTATTTATCCAGTGGGATACATCCCCTAGGGCTCCTAAGTGTCTTGTTAACCGATTTAACTCTTTTTGAGATATTAAAGGTAGAGGTTTATTTCTCATACCATTTATTGAATATTGGGGAAAATAGACCCTATCTAAACTACCTTGAATCTGTTTTACATACTTCCCTGTATTAATCGTATCTATCCAACTACTATTCTCTTCTAAAAGTGAGTTAAACTCTTCTAACCAACTCTTGATCCCTTTTGAATCTAACTCTAGGCTGTTTAGATACTCCCCTTTGAACAAAATTGTAAAAACACCATCTAAATGGGAATTCTCCTGTAAATAATCAATTAGTTCCTGGGGATTACTTCTTAGATACATATTTGTTAGTTTTGAGTTAATAGGAATAACTGTAATTATCTTTCCTTGATCCTCAGTTATAACAGGCCTACACAACTTTTCATCTAAAATACCACTTGCTTTAAACTGGTTATCATCTAAAAATATATATTCAAAACCACAAGTTTTAAGACTTGAAACCAGGGATGAGTCCCAAACATTTTCTGCAAGAAAACATCCCCTAGGTTTTTTACTAAAATTCTTTCTTATATAAGTTGTAAGTTTCTCCATTTGACCAACACGGTCAGTAATTGGAAGCAGGGTTTGAGCTGGATCGTAATATCCACCACTTAACATTTCCACCTGTTTAGAATTTACCATCTCTTGTACTACAGATAAAAATTCAGGATGAGAATTTTCGATCCACTCAAGAAGTGCCCCATTATAATAAAGTGATAACTTTATACTAGGGCTATTATAAAGGGTAGTGAGAAAAGTCTTATAAGCCCTTTGATAAAACTCTTCAACTACAGAGTTCTCTTCTTCAGGAGGTTGACTATTATATATACCTAAAATTAACTTAACTTTCCCCATTCCCTTTTATTAAATGTTCCCTTTCTTTTCTTTGTATGGATGTATAATACATTTAACCGGACAAGCTTTTTCAACTTCTGTACGGTCACTATCAATGGTATAATCAACACTGGATAGATTTTTGTCAACTACAAAACCAGCTTCTGGGAATTTTCTTACACAAATCGAACATGCAATACAACCTACAGAACATTTTGACTTAACAGCTTTTCCCTTCTCCTGAGAAGAACATGCTACAATATAGTCAGCTGAGTATGGGATCATTTTTATAACGTTTGTTGGACAAATATCAACACATTTTTCACATCCAACACACTTATTCTTATCTACCCAAATTAAATTCTCTTCATCTCTGTAAATTGCATCAACAGGACAAACAGCCATACAGCTACCATCACCTAAACAACCAAATTTACATAGTTTATCACCACTATAAAGCTGATATTTAGCGTTACAATCACCGATACCATCATATTTAAATTGATCCTTGGAAGTACCTTGACCACCTCTACAGTGAACCTGGGCAACCATTCTTTTTACACCATCTGTCTTTACACCTAGCTGAGCTGAAATTTTATCTAATAAATCAGGCCCACCTGGAGTACATTTATTAATCGCTTCACCACTATTAATAACTGCATTTGCATATCCTGAACAACCAGAATAACCACACGCTCCACAATTATACTGAGGTAATATTTCTTCTAAATTCTTTACTCTTAAATCTTCTTCAACCTTTAATTTATCAGATGCTAAGGATAATACTGCTCCTAAAATCCCACCGATAAAACCAATTGAAACAATTGCAATTAGTATATTTAACATATCTACCCTACCAAATTCATTAACAACGCTTTATCAAAAGCCATAAATGCCATAGCCATTAAACCTGCAGAAATAAAGGCTATTGGAACACCTCTAAAACCCTTAGGAACCCACTCAATCTCTAGCTGTTCTCTTATTGCTGACATAAGTAAAATAGCAACAAGAAATCCTATCCCCGCCGAAAACCCAGCTAAGACACTGTTAAAAAGTGATAACTTTTCAACTTCAACAACCAATAAAGCGATACCCATTACAGCACAGTTTGTTGTTATTAGTGGAAGATATATACCTAAAGCTCTATAAAGTGCAGGTGAGTTCTTTTTTACAAACATCTCTACAAACTGAACTAAAGAGGCTATTACTAAAATAAATAGTATTATCTTTAAATACTCTAAACCTGCAGGAACTAATAACCAGTTATACAACATCCATGTAAACATTGTTGCTAATGTCATTACAAAAGTTACCGCAAAACCCATACCAACAGCAGATTCACTATTTTTTGAAACACCAATAAAAGGACATAAGCCTAAAAATTGAGTCAATATTACATTACTTACAAGAACGTAAGCAACAACTATACCAATAATATCTGTCAAAACTTCCATTATTTATTCCCCTTACTAATTCCATCAAATAGAGCCTTAAAATAACCCATAACTATAAGAGCTCCAGCAGGAAATGCAAAAACTCTAATTGGATTTTCATTAAGAGCACCTAACTTAATACGAACTAAGGTTTCACCCTGTTCAAAAAGTGTAATTTGACCCGATCCAAGAACTTCCCTTACAAAAGCTATTGCAATCAATGCAATTGTAAAACCAATACCCATACCTAAACCGTCTAAAACAGAGTCTAATGGTTTGTTCTTACTTGCAAAAGCTTCGGCTCTACCTAAAATAACACAGTTTACTACAATAAGAGGGATAAAAATTCCTAAACTTGCAGCTAATGAGGGTAAATAAGCCTTCATTAGTAACTCTACAATTGTAACAAATGCAGCTATAACAACTATATAAGCTGGAATATGAACCTCATCTGGGATGAAATTACGTAAAAGAGATATAATTAAATTAGAACATACTAATACAAAAATAACACCAAAACCCATACCAATAGCGTTCCAAACCATAGATGTAACAGCTAGGGCTGGACATAGACCAAGGGCTATAGCAAAAACAGGATTTTCTTTAAAAATACCTTTTGTTAAAATTTTCATTTAAGTCCTCCCTTTACAAAGTCACTACCATTTTTCAGAGCACTAGAAACACCCATAAATGTTATAGTTGCTCCAGAGACAGTATCAACCTCTTCCTCAACTTGGTAACTAAATAGGGGAATTGGATTATCACGACCACCACGACCAATAAACTTTCTCATATAGTCAGGTTTTTCTGCTTTTTTACCAAAACCAGGAGTCTCTGAGTTCTCCATTAAAACAGAACCGATTAAACTACCGTCTAATTTATAAGAAGCCATAACAGTCATCATTCCACCGTAACCCTTAGCCTTTAAGTATAGTATATAACCAATAGTTTCAATATCTTTTTCAATTAAATAGTAGGATGAAACAGTGCTGTTATCTTGAACAATCACCTCTTTATTTGGATCAGCGTAACCACTTTCAACTAGATCACTAAGAGCCTTAGCCTTAGCTTCATCTTCAAGTTTTTTAATCTCAGGAGCTGTAAATGCATTAACTACACCTAAAGCAAAAGCTGCTGCAGCGCAAATTACAAGTAATTTTAGAGCCATATTTAAAGTTTTATTCATTTTCAAGCTCCTTTTTATTATGTCCAAAAAGACGTGGTTTAGAGTATCTATTTATGATAGGAACAATAATATTCATAACTATAATTGCAAGGGAAACACCCTCTGGATTAGCACCATATACCCTAAAAAGGAAGGTTAAAAATCCACAACCAATACCATATATAATCATACCCTTTGCAGAGATTGGAGATGTTACCATATCAGTAGCCATGAAAAAGACACCTAATATTAAACCTCCAGATAGTAGATGAAATAGAATATCTCCTGTAAATAGACCATTACCAAATCTAGTTCCATCAAATATCCAGATAAATACAGTAAATGTTAATAGATATGAGGCAAAGATTTCCCATCTTATTATTTTTTTAATTATCAGATATATTGCACCTACTAATAATAAAAGGGCAGAAACTTCACCTATAGACCCACCAATTTTACCTAAAAACAGATCAAAATAACTAATACTGTTATCCCTTACTTCATTTAGTAGTGATAGTGGATTATTAGCACTGCCTGAGTAACCTAAAAGTCCAGATTTAACAGCGCCTAAGGGAGTTGCCCCTGTAACACCATCAAGCATTGGAACTTCCCACACAGTCATATGCTTAGTCCAAGAGAAAAATACAAATACCCTTCCACCTAGAGCTGGATTCATCCAGTTATTACCTAAACCACCAAATGCTCCTTTTACAATAAATATTGCAAAAAACGAAGCACCTAAAGGAACATAGATCCAGGCTAAACCTGGCATTTGAGGAGGCATATTTAATCCAATTAAAAGTCCTGTTAAAAATGCACTACCATCCCACAAGGATGATTTATTATAAATTTTATTTAATATAAATTCAGCAAACGTTGCTGAAACAATTGAAACTAATACAATCCATAGGGAGGAGAGCCCAAACATAGCAACACCCCAAACTAAGGCCGGGATTAGTGCCAATGAAACACTCCACATTACCGTTAGTGTAGAGTCACCATTATGAAACTGGGGACTCGACGTTATAACTAATTTATCCTTCACTACTTAGCTCCCTTACTTCTTCTTACGATTGATTTACCAGATCTAAACTGTTGCACTAAAAATAGATGGGCAGGACAATTGTAGGCACAGGAGCCGCACTCTACACAATCGTTTAACCCCTCATCCAATGCTTCATCATATTTATTATGGTCAATAAGTTTATATAATTTTGATGGTAATAACCCCATAGGACAACCATCGACACATCTTCCACACTTTAAACAGTTAGTAGTTTTAGCAGCATTAACCTCTTTTTTAGTTAAAGCAAGAATCCCCGATGTTCCCTTTGTAATAGGCACATCTAGATCAAAAACAGTGAAACCCATCATCGGACCACCAAAAATAACCTTTGATGGCTCTTCAATTAACCCACCACACTCTTCTATTAAAGATTTTGCAGTTGAACCAACTCGAACTCTATATACACCAGGTTTTTTAACTGCTCCACCAGCTATAGTAACAAAACGTTCAACTAGTGGTCTATTTAAACATACTGCCTCATAAATAGCATAAACTGTAGAAACATTAAGATTAATTACTCCAACAGATAGGGGTAATTTACCACTTGGAATTTCCTTACCAATTATTGCTCTAACTAAATTCTTCTCAGCTCCCTGGGGATACTTATTTTTTAATAATACAACACTTGCATCTAGGGACTCTTCTTTAAAAGTATTAGTTAATAACTCCCCTGCATCTTTTTTATTTACTTCCATTCCCACATATATATTTTTTGGGTCTAGAATTTTCTTTAAGATTTTAAGTCCAGTTGTTATCTCTTTACTATATTCAAGCATTAATACATGGTCACTAGAGAGATAGGGTTCACACTCTGCAGCGTTTATTATTAAATGCTCAAGTTCCACACCCTCTGGAAGGGTTAATTTAACATGAGTTGGAAATGTTGCTCCACCTAATCCAACTATACCTTGTCTTTTTATTATGTCAACTAATTCACTTTTATCTAATCCTTCCCAGGAACTTACTTCTAAGGGTTTACCTAACCTGGTAAATTCACCCTTTGTTTCTATAACAACTGCAGGACTAACTCGTCCACTTGGAAGATAGACATCTTTTATCTCTATAACTTCCCCGGGTATTGGTGTATGGATATTTGCCGAAACAAAACCAACAGATTCACCAATAAGATCTTCTTCTTTTACAATGTCTCCTACTTTAACAACGCATTTTGCAGGAGCACCAATGTGTTGAGATAGAGGTATAATAGCAATAGATGGAATTGTTGCATTTAAATCATCCTTACTATACATTGAATTTTTTCTATGTGGAGGATGTATCCCCCCTTTTGGAAAACTCTTTAACTTCATAAAACAACCTAATATTTTAGTTTTTTATCTCTGCCTTTCTTAAAAAAGAAAGATGAAAAGAACATACATATGGCTAATATACCTACATACGTATACTCTTTACTATTAGTATACAGAGAAAGAAGGGAATTTAATTCCAGTTTAAAAGGCCTACCGTAATCTTTATAAAATCTACCTAGGGCTGTTGTATCACAATATGATAGAAATTCACTTAAATAATCATCATCATAGGTAAATACAACCTTCTCATTTCTGGAAAGATAATAATCTTCTCTTTTGAACTCATCTATTGTAACAGAATTTCCATATGTTGGGAATAAATATTTGTCACCATATAAAAAGCTTTTTTGGTAAGCATAGTGGGTAAAATAATTACTTATGTTTGGAGTCGATTCATCAAAACTATTTTCTAGGTTTTCATACCCAAACCCTGTCTCTTCAAGGGGTATAGGAGTATAAAGAGTATTAGATAAGTCTATAAATATTGGGAAAAAACTAGGTAAAATAAAGAGAATTGTTCCAAGAAGGACTCTAATAATACCTATATTATTTCTTTTTATATATCTATTACTAAAGGATATAGACTCAACTATCATTATTATTAAAAAGTAACCAATAAAAAAAACAGAATACTTATATAGGGAGGATGCATCCATATATAGATAAGCAATTACACCGGATAAAATAGAGATAATGACTCTTGTTCTACACCCAAAACCAAATAGAAGTAATAGTAAAATGAAGCTTAAATAGTTTAAGACTACCCTCATAAATAGAGGATCTCCAACCTTATATGGTATTGCATTTTGCTCAAAGGCTTTATATATATTATAAATTGAAAAGATATTTGTCCTATCTAGTTTTACATACATGATCGGTTTATTATCATCTTTTGTTCTAAACAATGAGTTTAAATTTGATATATAGGGAGTATTCCTATAATCATTCTTATCTAATAAAGAGGATATATCTTTTAATCCCCTCTCTTCTAAATCAATATAGTTATTTATTCCAATAGAGATACCGTCTTCGTAAATTATTCCATTAAAGCCTAATTTACCTAGAGTATCTAAGGCCTTAACAACATCCTCATCCCTATCTAAGATAATTGGAGTATAACTCCCCCAATTGTGATTATTTATTTTTCTATTAAAAAATAAAATTGAGACGATTACAAACAGTATAACTAGTAATATTTTAAAGAGTGTTTTGATCATAGGTTAGTTTCATGTATTGGGTCGCCATTTGTCAATAGTTTATTTAGAAAAGGTGGTTGACCAATTAGCAGTGTAATAAGTATGTTTTTAAGGTGAATAAAGATAAATATGAATACTTTACAATTGCTGAGAATGACTCAGACAAACGTATAGATAGTGTTATAAGAAGATTCTTGCCACTAATGCCTCTTAAAAACATATTCAAAAGCATTAGATCAGGGGACATAAGGGTCAATAATTTAAAAGTAAAACAGAATCACAAACTTAAGATTGGAGACACTATAGCAATATACAAACCCTATCTACAGCAAAAAAAGACTGATACTAAAAATGTCGTAAAAGAAATCGATAAAGATAGAGTAATTTATGAGAATAGAGATATTTTAATTTATAATAAACCTAGAGGAGTATTAGTCCACGGCGAGAAGAATAGCCTGGATTTCCAAATTAGAAACTACCTAAAGGATAAAGTAGAAGAGAGTCTATCATTTTCCCCAGGTCCACTACATAGATTAGACAGAAATACCCAGGGATTAATAGCCTTTAGTGTATCTCTTAATGGTGCAAGGGAGTTTACTAACCTATTAAAAAACGGAGGTATAAGAAAATTCTATATTGCAGTTGTTGATGGTATACATAGTAAAAAAGAGGTATGGAAAGACTCTATAAGCAGAAACGAGATGGAAAATAAGAGTTATGTAACTAGTGAGGGGAAAATTTCAGAGACAATATTCAAACCAATTTTTTCAAAGGATAACTACACTATAGCTCTATTGGAGATAAAAACAGGACGGACCCACCAAATAAGAGTACAGTGTTCAGCCCACAATAAACCACTTACAGGTGATATTAAATACAATAAAAATACAAAATATAAAAAATACTATTTAAGTGCTATTTCATTATCATTTGTTAAAAAAAGTGATATTATTGATATAAATAATATAAGTATGCCTTTTTCCAAAATTTCAGATAGTTTAATTTCAAACTTATTTACTAGTCTAGAAATTAAAAATATTGATATGCTTATACAGAAGGAGCTAGAAAGAGTATGAATATTTTAAAATCTTTTAAATGGCGCCTTAAAGGTGTAAAAGTTTATGCGTTAGTAGGTAGAAGTGGGACAGGAAAAAGTTTCAGAGCCGGATTAGTTGCAAAAAAAAATCAAATAGAGCTAATGATAGACGATGGTTTATTAATTCATAACGAAAAGATAATTGCTGGAAAGTCAGCAAAAAAAGAAGACGCTTATATGGGAGCTATAAAAACAGCACTATTTGATAATCCCACCCATAAAGAAGAGGTAAAATCTAAATTACAAAGCACCAAGTTTAAAAAAATACTATTAATTGGAACATCAAATAAGATGGTTGCTAAAATAGCACAGAGGTTAGAACTCCCGGAAATTTCAACATATGTACAAATAGAGGATGTAGCAAGTAAAGAGGAGATAGAGACTGCAATAAACTCAAGAACAAGGGAGGGTAAACATGTTATACCAGTTCCTTCAATTGAAGTTAAAAGGGATTATGCCCACATTTTTTACGACTCTATAAAAGTCTTCTTCTCTAGAAAAAAAACTAAAAACTTTGTGGAAAAGTCAGTAGTTAGACCTATGTTTAATAAGAGAGAAAAAGGGGCTGTAACTATATCAGAGGCTGCTTTAAGCCAAATGGTACTACACTGTGTAGATGAACATAGTGGAAATGTTAAGGTAAAAAAAATAACTGTCTCCCAAAATCAAGCAGGTTTTAATATTGGTATTTTTGTTAATGTCTCCTTTGGAGAGCAACTATCTGGAAATTTCCACTCGTTACAAAAATATATTACAGAGAGCATAGAGAGATTAACTGGTATTATTATTAATCAGGTTGATATAACAATAGATCAAGTTTCCCATAAATAGGTATTATATGAAAAAAATATTACTTCTAATTATTACAGTTCAATACTCAATTTTTTCCCAGGACTTATTAATAAAAACATCGGATAACTATAATTTTAGTTATGAATCCTCAGTTCAAAACATAGAAGAGATAGTAACAAAGTGTGAATCTTTTAATAATTTTATTAATAAAGAATTAAAACTAAGTAGGGACATAGGCTTAAGGGATATCCTTGTTTTTAAGACAAAGACTTCATATAATTACTACCTGCAAAGTATTGGAGTAAAAGAGAGAGAAGACTATATTTTAATTCAATATAGTAATAATAGTTCTAAATTAATAATTTATTTAGATGACGAGGATCCAAATAAGAGTCTAAATTACCACTTAATTCTACAATATATGGCTTTTTATGCTTCAGATGCTCCATACTGGTTTACTATAGGTATTTCTACCTATTATGAGTGTAGTAATCGTAGTAATTGGATAGACCTTCTACAAAGGACAAATAATAAAGAAAATATTTTTACAACACTTTTAAACTCAGATAGGGAGAGTATAAAACCCTACCATTCATGGATAGTTATTGATTTTTTAATTAATAGTAAGGATAAAGGATACAATAGACTACTATGGGATACTCTATCCTATATTAAGTATAGCGATCAAGAAAATAAAGAACTAATTATAAATAGAAACTTCTCAACCTATAAACTAGATAAAGACCTATATGCCTACTTATTAGAACAGAAGGGTTATGAAGAGTATATGAATATTGGTATTGACCAGTATCAAAATAAAGAGTTTGAAAAAGCTATCAAAAACTTTCTTTTAGCTCTTAAATTAGAAGAGAATCAATATAGTCCTGAGTACTATTTAGCCCTCTGTTATAGTCAGTTAGAAGATTACAACAGATCCAATTCACACTTTACACTATCCTTAGATAAAGGAGCCCCTAAGGATGTAGTTTACTACTCTATAGGTATTAACTACTTTAAAGAGAGGAATTTTAAGCAGGCTAAAAAATATTTAGATGAGATTGAGGATAAGATGTATATTAAAATGGCAGAAGAAGTACTTAATGAAATCAGAAAATATTGACATTCTAGAATGGAATATATTTAGAGATATAGAGGTAAAAACCGGTATTACAACTAGAAGGGGTGGTTTTAGTAACCCTCCCTTTGACTCTCTGAATCTAGCAAAACATACAGGTGATAACATAGAATATGTGGATAAAAACAGAGAGATTTTATGCAATAAAATAGGTTCAGAAAAATCAAGTTATACCAGCGGTATCCAAGTTCATGGGGATAATATACACCTTGTTGATAGTAGTAATAAGGGCTTAAATAATTTTGAGTGTGACGCTTTAATTACAAGGGATAAAAATATTCTTTTAAATATCTTTGTAGCAGACTGTGTGCCAATTGTTGTCTATGATAAGGCGAAGAGTATTGGTGCTGTTTGCCATTGTGGATGGAAGGGTAGTAAAAAAAAATTACTAAAGAAAGTTATTTACTTTCTTATTGATAATTATAACTCTTATAGATCTGATATATTAATTGGTATAGGTCCATCAATTGGGCCATGTTGTTATAATGTATCAAAGGACCTTTTTGAGAGTTTTAAAACTAAGAAAATGGAAGGTTTTGTTAAAAAAAACAGCTATTACTTAGATCTTAAACTGATAAATAAAAACCAAGCCCTAAGTGTAGGTATTCCAGATGATAACATTGAAATTATGGATTATTGTACTTCTTGTAACAATAATTTGTTTTATTCATTTAGAAAGGAAGGAGAATCATCTGGTAGATTCTCCTGCTTCTTAGAAATTACTTCTTAAATAGTTTAGTTATCTTACTAAATATGCCACTGTTTTTTGGTTTTACATCACTCTTTGTAACCTTACTATTTGAAGGTGTTGATTTATTAGTTGTCACTTTAAAATCTTCGCCATACTTTTTCTTATAATAAGCAATTCGATCTTCAACCTTTGATTCAGATGAGACTCTTTTTATTCCATCCATTGGCTTAGAGTTAGGTTTCTTCTTAACGTAGTCATTTCTCTTTTTATTTGGCTTATTACTATTTTTGTTTTTAGTGTAATTACTATTTTGAGGATGTTTCTTTTTACTACTTTTTTTTGTATCTTTTTCAAAATCAACATCTAGGGAGTTAGTTCCAGAAACATTCATAACTCGACTTCTAAGTCGTTTTAATCGCTCTTCTTCAGTCTCATTATTACGTTTTTTATTAAAGTTATTACTGTTTCTAACATCTCTTTTTTATTATCCCTATTTCTGTTGTCTCTATTTCGATTATCGTTGTTTCTATTATCCTTTCCACGATTTTTATACTCATTTAAACTAAATCTTAGGTGGGAACTTGTATCTTCTAAAAATAGATCTTCAGTTGTTGGGAATACAGGAATTTTTGAATCTATATAATCCTCAATCCCAGAGAGACTATAAACATAATTCTCACAGGCTAAGGTTATAGCTTTCCCATTTTTACCTGCCCTGGCAGTTCTTCCAATTCTATGAACGTAGTTTTCAGAATCAAGGGGCAGATCATAGTTAATAACCAAAGAGAGGTCATCAACATGTAATCCCCTAGCAGCAACATCTGTAGCTACTAAAAACTTAACCTTACCCTCCTTAACACTATTTACAATACTAAGTCTCTTCTTTTGGGGTAAGTCACCCATTAAATACTCATTTTTATACCCATTATGATCCAATCTTTTAGATATTTCGTGGGCCATATGTTTTGTATTTGTGAAAATAATTGCAGAATCAGGATTTTCCCGGTTTAGAAGACCAAGAAGAATACTCATCTTTTCATCTTTCCCAACATGGTAAAGTTCCTGCTTAATAGCCTCTACTGTTAGCTGTTCAGCCTCAATAAAAATTTCCCCAGGGTTTTTCATATACTCCCATGAGATATTTCCAACACTTGGATTCATTGTAGCACTAAATAAAAGAGTAACCTTATCTTTAACATTTTTTGTTGCATTAAATATTTTTCTAATATCATCAACAAAACCCATATCAAAAAGTCTATCTGCTTCATCTACTACAAGAATTGAAAATTCACTAAACTTTATCTTTCCCTGCTTACTAAAGTCTAATAAACGACCAGGTGTAGCTATAACAATATCTACACCATTTTCTAATAGACTCTCCTGGGCTTTATAACTTGTTCCACCATAGAAACAACCCGCTTTAAAATTTAAATCCTGTCCTAAAATATCCGCTTCATCTTTTATCTGTACAGCTAATTCCCTTGTTGGAACTACAATTAGAGCCTTACTGTTTAAGTGTTTCTCTGTCTGTAATAAGTGGAATATGGATATTAAAAAAGCTGCAGTTTTACCAGTACCTGTTTGGGATTGTGCATATACATCCCTTCCTTCTAATACGTAATTGAAGGTTTTTTCCTGAACGGGAGTACATTCAGTAAAGTTTGCTTTCTGAATCCCGCTTTTAATTTCCGCACTAAATGCGTAATCGTCAAATTTCATTTTTTCTTCCTAATATTTAAGGTTTATTATATGGGATTGATCTAAAATTGTCGATACTCATTTCTCGGAACTACTTTTTATTTATATTATGTTATACTACTATATTGTAATGGAAAAATCTTTTTATATAAACTCTATAACCCCAGTAAAAGTAGAGAAGGCTCCATTTACCATGGATGTTGATACTAGGTCATTTTTAATAGGTTCTTGCTTCTCAGAAAATATATACAAAATATTTTATAATTATCATTTAAATAGTTTTAACTCCCCTTTTGGTTCTATATACAATCCTATATCAATAGCACAATCCCTAAAAAGATTAATACATGCAGAACTAATAACCAAGGAGGAGTGTATAATAAGTGATGGACTCTATCAACATTTTGATTTTCACTCAAAGGTTGGAGATACCTCCATTAATAACTACATAGAAAAGATAAACAGTTCAATTAAAGAGTCATCTATAAAACTTTTAAACAGTGACTTACTAATAATAACCCTTGGAACTGCTTTTACCTACCAGAGGGACGGAAGAAGTGTTAATAATTGCCACAAACAACCAAAATCAGAGTTTAATAGAAGGGTCTTAGAAATAGAAGAGATAGTAAAAGCATTAGAAACACCACTTATAGAGTTAAAAAAAAGAAATAACAGACTCAATATAGTTCTTACCCTAAGCCCAGTTAGGCACTTAAGGGATGACCCTAAAGAGAACTCATTAAGTAAGGCTGTTTTAAGGGTAGCAATAGATAAAATAGTAAAAGATCTTGATATTTACTACTTTCCTTCCTACGAAATACTTCTTGATGAATTAAGGGATTACAGATGGTACGATGAGTCTTTAAACCACCCTAGCAGTAGGGCTATAGAGTATATAACACAAAAGTTTTTCTTTGCAACAAGTAGTAATGGGTTAAATCAGTACCTGGAAAAGATACAAAAATTAAACAGTATGTTAAGTCATAGAATTATAAACCCCGGAAGCGAAACTTCACAAAAATTTATTAAAACCAGAGATAGACTATTACTTGAATTACAAAGGGAGTATTACTACTTAGAAAATTTAAAAGGGATTAGATCATCTCAGTATCTTTAAAATGATCAATAATCATCTCTATAAATACTTTGGTTGTTATCTTAACCTTATCACTTTTTCGATAAACAACACCAATTTTTCTACACTCATCTTTATTAAAAACTCTTCTGACATTTAAACTCTTCCCCTCTTCACCCTTTACTGCGATTCTAGGAATAACAGAGATACCAAAGTTAAGTTTTACCATCTGTTTGATAATTTCCATATTACCAACTTCCATAGCTACCTTTGGGATTGCTCCTATTAAGTCAAAATGAGTGTTTATATACTGTCTTGTATGGGCCTCTTTATCTAGGAGAATAAACTCATAATCAAGTAGGGATTTAACACTAAAGTCTTCAACCATATTTAATTCATGATTTATGGAAGTAATTACTACATCTTCTCTTACAACCAAGGGTTTACATATTAGTTTAGGATTATTTATTGGGAGCATTACTATACCAACATCACTCTCTTTATTCGCAACCATATCCGCTGCCTGATTAGAGAGTCCATTTTTAAGTATAATTTTTACTCCTGGATACTTATTTTTAAACTTTTTTAAAACTTCTGGAAGCATATAACATGCAGAGGTCATACTAGAGCTTATTGTTAACTCCCCCTCTTGTAAGTTTTTAAGAGAATCAATCCTAACTTGAGCAACTTCTATAGACTCTATTATAGAGACAGCATGTTCAAATAAAATTCTCCCAGCCTCTGAGAGTAGAACTGTTCTATTGTTTCTTTGAAATAGAGTTTCTCCTACTTCATTTTCCAAGAGTCTGATAGACTGACTTACAGCTGACTGTGTTTTATTTATTCGTTTAGCGGCATTGGAAAAACTCTTTTCAATAGCTACTGCATAAAAAATCTGTAATCTTTCTAAATTCATAACACACCTGTAGTAATTTTAGCCTTCATAGTACAAAAAAACAATAATTATAAAAAAGAAAAACCTAAGCTAAAGCTTAGGTTTTTAAGTAGTGGCGAAGGGACTTGAACCCCTGACAAAACGGATATGAGCCGTTTGCTCTACCAACTGAGCTACGCCACCTCGTTAATTGCTTTTGTAATATAGCAACCTAGTTAAAATATGTCAACTAATTGATGAAATATTTTAAAAAACTTTTCTCTCCCGTTTATCGTTTAATATTAATTCATTTAAATAATTACCAAGATAGAGATGTTTTTGATTATGTTCACTTAACTTACTAGCTCTATGTTGCAACAATCTAATAACTTTATTATATATGTTGTCCCTATTAACTCCATAATCCTCTAATACATTTTCTAATGATAAAAATAGGTAATAAAGATACTTATAATCATAAATTCCCTTTGAACTGTTAGATATATTGGTAATTTTATCAGCATATATCTTTAAAAAATTTTTATTCCCATTTACACATTCAAGTAGATACTTAAAATTATTTATCTCACTTTTTAAAATAGAGTGTTCCCTACTTCTATCGTAAAACTCTTCAATAAGAAAATAGCCATCCCTCCAGTTTAAATTCTCATCAAAAATAGTTTTATCCTCATCTTTAAACTCCGCAAGATAGATATACTCAATAGCCTTATCCCAATTCCCAGAAAAATATTCTAACTCTGATAAAAAGAAGAAACACTCAGGACTATCAACATTTGTTAATAAAACTTCCCTGGCTTCACCTTCTTTTCCAAGGTAGTAAAGAAATTTTCCTTTCCAGTTATTTAAAACTCCTAGAATATCTAAATAGTTGAAATTTTTTGCTAAAATAACCCCATGGTTAAGTAGATCTATGGACTCTTGGTAGTACCCAAGTTCTCCTAATGCCCTTGCACGTATAAACTGCAAATATAGAAACCATCTAGTTTTAAAAGAGACCCAACTATACTCAAGTAGTATCTTAGAGACCCTTAAAACACCACTAATATCCCCTTTAACAAAAAGAGCCATGGATAAAAAACATCCATTTCTAATGTATGAATAAGTATCATCAATATTTTTACTATAATTAAAATTCAGGTCAAAATAGTCTACTGATTCGTTAATACTACCTATACCTATAAGAGATAGGGCGAAGATTATCTTAGCTCTACTCTCATTATACGGTTCAGAACGAATCTGATAGTTATAATACAACTCCTTACACCTAGAAATAAGCCTTTCATCACTATTTGTTGACCAACTGTTCAAAACATCTAAGTATTCTAGGGATAGATAGTATTTATCATCTTTATTAATATTATTACCAAACTGAACATCTTTTATTACCCTCTCTAATCGGCTCTCCCTAATATTTTTATACTCTAAAATGCTTTTAAGGTTACTATTATCAGTAGCCTTATCAACTATTTTATCGGATAACTTTATTAAAAGCCCTAAATCTAAAACTTTCTGAATAAAGTTATATAATAGGTCAGTCACTTGGAACTTATAAGTCGAATTGAGTCCAATTAAGGAGATGATATAAGAGTAACTAAAAATTTTATCATAACCTAAGTTAAAAAAAGTACCTAAAAAGTTATCCCTCCACAACTTTATTTCTGAGTTTTTTAGTTTTGAAACAACTTCTAAAAGGTTATTATATCCTGGGTATAAGTTATTTTCGCCAATTAAAAGACCATCTCTTTTATATTTTTCTAACTCCTCTCTAAGGGTTATAATCTCATAACCTAACCCTTTGCAAATTAGTAAGATATCAGATGTTAATATTACTCCTTTAGTTATTAGTATTATATACAACAGTTGTAATGACTCATAACTCTTATCTTTTAATTGATCATATATAAATGAACTGCTAAAAGTACTGTTTTTAATGATTGGTAGAGGAGTTGTAAAACTACGACTTTCATTGGTAAAGATAGTAATAAAAACCCTGTTTATTAGGGATAAAAGAGTACAAAGCTCTCTAAAAAAATTATCCTCCTTATCAATTTGCAAAGTAAACATTACTCTGTATCGTTTAGAAAATGACTCAACCCATAAAAGAATCAGCTTATTAAAATGGATAACTGCATCATCTAAAATAAAACAGTCATAACTTCTTTGATTGAATTTTATAAATAGATCTTTATACATACCCCAATGGATAATCTCATCATCATCTAGATCTACACTTGGATCAAAAATTGGTTTAAGTGTAATAAGGAAGTCAATAAAAGATAAAAAGTAGTCACAGCTACCATTTAAATTAATATAAAAGATCTTATCTATGCTATTATTCCGGCTCCAGTAAACAAGATTGGTGTATATTTGATTATTAAACTCACTATTTGTTATATATAGATTACTATTTTTAAAACTAAAGTTATTCTGAAAATAACTATCAATTATTTCATGATTTATCTCCATATTATTTATCTTGAAATCCATAAATGTGTTATCAATAAGTATAAGTTTTTTATGTTTTTTCCCACTAATGTATTTTGATAGTATTTTAAAAGAGTCAGGAGTAAACCAAACTCTATTAATTCGATTAGTCATTATAGATAGATGGGCCCTCTTCTCCAAATACTCAAAATCACTATCCGGTCTAACATTGTCTACAATAATATTATACCCTACTAAATCAATATTACTACTTAAGACTTCATATACCTCTTGTAGGCAGTGGATAAAATTTATTAAAGAGTATTCATATCTTGATGGGAAGCAGCTAAGGTATGAAGAAAAATCACTAACATAACCTCCCCTTCTATCAATAACTTCAGATAAACTATTTACCAATTCACCTTCGTTTATGGAACTACTTTTTTTTAATAATTTTTTATGACTAATAACTATATATAATGATAACATAGTGACATTATAACATTAAAATAAAACTTATGTATAACTATTAATTATCATTAAATTAATAAAATAACCTTAACTTGACGCTTAGAATATGCGGTGGTATTATATATCTTAATCTGAGTACAACTTTTGTAAAATAAATTGGAGATGCCTGTGGAATTAAAAATTCGTAAAAGCTCTAATATCTATATTATAGATATACAAGGAGAGATGGATTTATACAATTCTTACAAACTTAAAGACCTAGTTATGAAAATGCTAGAGAAAAAGGTAACAAAGTTTGTAATAAATCTTGATAAGGTAGAGTATATCGATTCAAGTGGAATTGGAGCGTTAATATATATATGCTCAACTATAAAAAAGATGAACCTTCAACTACTAGTAACTAATGTTCATGGATCTGTAAAGAAGGTTATAGAACTTACAAAATTAATGGGTTATTTCCCAATGGCGGCTACTGTAAATGATGCCATAAAAACTCTTTAAAAATTAGGAGATTATATGTCGAATAAAATGATAGAGATAGATGATAATAGTAAACTATTTAATACTGAAGGCTGCTTTCATAAAGAGTTTCCTAGTGATTTAAGACAGGTTAGGTATTTTACATTATTAATTGTTCAAAAAGCACCTCCTGAGATAAAAGAGTTAAACCTTTTAGAACAACAGATTAGCGAATTAATCAAAAATGCGGTTAAACATGGTAACAAGTGTGACATCAATAAAAAGGTTCACATTTGGTACTACTTCTCAACAGAAGAGGCTAGAATAATTGTAGAGGATGAGGGAAAAGGATTTTTAAAGATTAGAGAGTGGAATGATTTTAATGAGAAAAGATTAAAATGTTTGCACGATGAAAACTTTGAAGAACTAGGTAATTACGTTTCTTATAGAACTCCTGATAGTGATGATAGGGACGGTGGAAATGCAATGTTTGCCGCCCTAGAGTATTGGAATAGCGGTGTAGTGTTTACTGAAAAAGCGAATAAAATAGCTGTAAGTAAAAAGTTTCCAAAATCCCAACGTGGTATTGAGATTAACTAATATAGATTATTATATGAAGAGGGATCAAAATATCCCTTTTCTTTTCTCTCTAACTGAAGATCAACTATTAGCCAATCTACATCAAATGTTAGATATATAGTTCCGACTTCAATATAATCCTTAAAATCTAGGACTAAATCTAACCAAGAAGAGTTATTATTTATACTAACCCCTCCTAAATACCAACTAAAATTTCTCTTATTATTTATTAGTCTATCTTTGTAGACAATATTAAAGATGAAGCTAAAATCTTCATCAAGGAATTTAATTTTATCACTACTATTTTTAATGGACAATAAAAAGTCATTAACTACATATAAGATAGCATTACTATTTTCAACATCTCCATAAAAATCCCCAAGATCCCCAATATAGAAGGACTTTGGCATTATATCTTTTTTAGATATTGTATTGGGTGTTTCTATATCATCTTTAGTGGCCTTACCCTTATTATTTCTAAGGTCAATGGGAGCATCTTCCGAAACTAATGAAAAGAGAGAGAATAGAACAAATAATGTAAAACAATAATATTTCATAAAAATATTATAGTTGTTCTTTTTAAAAAACAAAATAGATAGTTTTTTTATATAAAAAAGATTATAATGATTTATAATTATTACAAGGAGTATTAGATGCAGATTTACAACATAACAAAAGAGAGGGTAACTGATCTAGTTAATAAGGCTTTTGATTCCAGTGATAAACCTAAGGATTTATGCCTATGTTATCAATGCAGACTTGATGTTATGTGCTATGTATTAAATAGAGCAAAACCAATTTATGTACTTTCAGAACGGGGAATAGCCCATTTAAAAGACAATTATTCAAATTCTCTACAGGAGATAGCAGATCTTACTCGATTAGTAGCAAATGGGATTGATCTAGTTGCAAAGGCAAAGAGAGCCCACCACCTAGAACCATATGATTCACAAATAGATGAGGCCCCAGCATATTTTAATTTCCCAACAATTACAGGGACAATATTATCAGGGGAGACATTCGCTCCAGTTGAAGCATCTGTAACCCTACTTCTAGATAATAAAGTTGTGAAAATGAGGGATAGTAAGTGGATAAATCCAATTAAACTCTCTACTTCAATAAATGAGAATTATCTATTTTGGCCTAAGACACAGCCCGCAGAAAAGGTTGGTGAGATTAAAACATTTTTATTACAACTTAGTATTGAAGCTAAAGGTTATGAAACAACACCACACTTTTTTGAATTAACATTAACTTCTGAAAAAAATATAAATGATCATTTCCAAGCCCATAATACCTATACATGTAGCAATATTCTTCTATTTAAAAAAGATTAGAACTATCTGTATATGAAAAAAACATATTTACTAATTATCTTCTTAGCTACTAATATTTTTTTTTGTAGTGGAGAAGATAGTGGAAAAACAGTTTTTGCAACATCTCTTTTAAGTGATAACGATCTATACCTATCCCTAGAAGGTAGTTGGACTTTTGATTTAACTACATTTGCAAATGGTACACCCTCTGATATTTTCAAAAATCTGAGTTTTAAACAAAAACCAGATCTATCTGCATCCATTTGGTTATTTAACAAATTTTTCTTTGAAACAAACATTATATCAAATAGTGATGAAAACATTTTTCTTTTAGGATATCAAAATAGTGGAGAAGGTGGACTAAAAGAGTTTAGAATTGGTAATGACGATCTAAATATCTCAGAATATGCCCACTATACTCCCCCAATTAATAAAAATAGGTCTCCAGGGATAAGGGCTAAAATTGAAAATTCAAACTCAACCCATGAGATATTAGGAATCTATAGTAAAGAGGATAGGAACTTGGTAACCTATAGAGGGTTTCAAAACGTAGATACAGATACCCTAGATATTACTAATTACACCACAGGTTATTTTTTTGTCTTACCAATCGAAGTTAATGATTTTAACCTAATCTATAGTAATGATAGTAGTGAGTTATTAACTGTAGAAAAAAACAACTTTAACTATTACAAAAATAAACATCTTTTATATGTTGAGAACACAGATTTTAATAAAATATATATAGATGTGAATGAATTTGAACAGAGTGAATTAACCACTATTTTATATAATTTTATAGATCCAGATAATAACCCAGGAATAGTAACAACACTAACAGCAACAGAGATATGGGATAAGTATATTAAGATAATAGATGGTAAAAACTACCTATCCATATTTAGTGTTGGAGAGTTCTCCCCTTTGAGCACCTAGGTGTTTATACTAGTGATAATTTTGATCCAAACAGTAATTATGAAATATTCCTAGAGGATACAAAGCTAATTAACTATAGGGAGAGTAACGGTTTTATCATACTTGATGACCCTACATATAATTACCTAGACTTGAATTATAGATATCCTCTAATTCAGTTAGACCCATATATATATAGTGCCCAAGGTCAGGGACTAAATAGTAACATTAGTATATATATTAAAACATTTACAACTGTAGACTCTATTACTGTTCCATTAACAGTAAAAGAGAATAGTTTAACAGTAAATATAAATGGGGTTAAGTATACTGACTTTACCCACGATACTGATAGTGGGAAAATATCCTTTAAAAAACAGATTACCCCCCTAGATGATATAGTAATATATTATAAAGAAGATTCATCTATTGGTAATGGAAATTTGCTACTATCCTACGGTAGTAAGTATAATATAAATGAAAATTTAAGCTTAGAGTTATCAAACACAGGGAATTGGAATCTATCCAAGGAAGAGTATACCTACTCCACTAATGAGAATATTGGGAACCTATCATCAAAGGTGGAAGTAAACTATAAAAATAGCTATTTAAGTGGAAGGTTAACCTCTGAGTCAGTTATTTCAACACCGGATACATTAGGAAAGTATCTTCTTTTTTCCTATTCTACTTCTAACCTTATAATTCCTCTTTTAAGTACAGAGATTGGAATCTCCGACTCCCAGCTAGATCTAATTAAGAGGATAGATAATGATATCTTTCTAGAAACAAGTGATATACAAAAGTTAGCTCCCGATGATTCCGGGGGAGCATACTATATAAACCATGTTATAGGTAACTCTGTATTTGATGTTATAGTTCTAGAATCAGATGAAATTGGTAGTGGCCTATCCGCTTCCCTTAATTTGAACTTAAAGGATTATAAGGATAACTACTCATGGGCTACAAAATTTAATATAAACCTTCTTAGCAGCCTATCAGATAGGGATATTACTATAAAATTTATAAACCCTGATCTACCTGATAATAATGTTCTTAGTAAAGCTATTAGAGTTAATAAGAGTGATACCTACCAAGAGTATACAGTTGATTTTACTGAAGAAGAGAGAGCTAAATTAAAATATATAAGTAATATAGTTATCCAGTTAAATGAAGGTAGTAAGTCCTTAATTCTACTAAAATCAATTAGCTTTACAGGGGATTCATTAGTTAAACATCAGGGTTCAAATAGCTATACAGTAAGTAGTTTAAGTGAGGATATGATAATAAAAACTACAGGGACAACAGATGGAAAAGATATAGAAATCGGCTCTAAAATATCCCCTATAGATATTACCCAGTATAAAAAACTAAATATGACAATAACTAATAGTGGATTATTTAAGGGTGATACTTCTTTTAATTTAAATCTTAAAAACAGGGGGGAAGTAGTTGCTTCTATTACAATTCCAGGGAGTTATATAGAAATTGGGAATAATAGGATAGAAGTTGATTTAGATAATAAAACAATAAATAACAACAACAATACTATTGGTACTTTTGATATAACAGGTAGTGGTATAGTAGATAGTATATCTTATAATATATCTAACTATGAAATAAGTTCAGAACTAAGACTCTCTCCAATAGTTTTAAGTGAACCTGTTACAGACTTTTACAACCAGAGTGGGATTAAATTAGAGTATACCCCTAATTTAAGTTTAACATGGAAAGATAGGGAGATTCTTAGTAATTTTGTATTAACTACTTCAAATTATTTTAATTATTCAGACAGAAACTCCTACCTACTCTCAGCAGATATAAGATTTACTCTTTTAGAAAAGGATGTTAAAGCTGGTATAATATTTGATGATACAATAAAGGAGTTAAATTACTTTGTATCACTACCGACCCTCCAGTTACCACTATCTATTAGCGATTCATTTATATACTCAAGTAATAGTTATAGAAATAGTAAACTTAATTTAGACACTAAATATTTAGATCTAAGAATTGATTTAGAAGATACTACAGGGAGTGAAAGTGGAAAAAGAGTATCTCAATTTGAGTTAGAATTAAAGAATGAAGAGTCTTATTTATTAATTATAGATAGCCAGCTGACCCAACTGCGTAATGACTCTATAGATATACTAAATAGCGAGATAGGCCAAAGTTATTACAAAATTATCCCCAAAAATACCCTAGATCTTAGTAATAATCTAAACAGTAGTTTATCTTTTTTACTTAAAAAATCCATTTTTGAAATTAATTCCTTACAATCGACTAGCTACAAACAGGTTAAATATCCAGATAATATAGGTTCTAACAACTATTATGGAGATATATCTATTACTCTAGACCTAAAGGATATAAAACTTAAACCTAAAATATCTACAGATTACTCATTCTTAGAGAGTAGTAGTATAAATAACTTAGAGGAGGGGGTAAAAAACCATTTAAGCAAGTTTTTAGAGTACAATCCCTATAAAGAACTCTCCTTCTCCGATATTTTTTACAGTGGTAATGGTCTAGATTTCTATTATAACGATGACCTTTTTTTAAATAAAAAACTGAATTCTTTACTATCACTAGAAATAGAAAACAACATAGAGACTTCAATAAATCTGTTTATTCCTAACAACATTACATATAGTTTAAATAAAACCTATACCGATGATGCAACTAGGGAAGAGACAAATATAATAAATAGTTTAGACCTAGGATTTACCAGTAGCAGAAGTTTAAAAAATAGCTTTACAGCAAATAATAGTTACAATATAGAGAATAAAAGTAACACTTTTTCTTTTCAGTGGAAATTAATATATTATAAGGAGTTATTTAAAGATTATATCCTGGATATAACAAATGACCTGATGTTGAAGGAGAATAGTTTTTCAACTCTACTTAAGACAAACTTTAATTGGCCAGGAAAATCTGGGCCCCTGCTTATTACTCCTTTATTTGATAAAGTACTGGATAAACCTTATAATTATAAACATGAGGAGGCTTTATACCTTAATTTTGATCAATTAGATAGTAAATTTGGTGTGGGATTCCGACACGAGACTGTTTTAAATGTTAAAGACATTAATAAAACAAGTTTTTATATTGATGTTGGTTACAAAAATTATAGTACAGTTAAATTAAGCTTAGAGTTAGGTATTTACACTACTATAATTTTCTAAAAAGTGTATAATTAAATATTATCTTTACAAAAAAAAGGAGATATATAGATGAAAAAAAATATTATTATAGTTTTATTATTTGTTCTTTCAGTTAAACTGTTTTCCCAAGGGATGCAACCTTCTGAAGGGATGGGAATGGGAATTGGTTTAAGTAACCAAAATATTAACGGCTTAAATTATCAATCAATCGCTTTAATGCCAGAGTTAAACCTTGGCTTTTTTGGAATTGGTCTAAATGTTGATTTAAGATTTACTCTTAAGATTTCAGCAGAGGGTGAGCCAGCTTTTGAAATTCTACAGGATGACTGGATAATTGAGGATGGAACTCCCAAAGAGTATCTATCCCTATATTTAGCTAAAATTGCCTATATCCGTTTAGGACAAAAGGATGAAAATTTTTACTTAAAAGCAGGGCAATTTAATAGAGCCACTCTAGGTAATGGTTCAATATTAAGTGACTACTCAAATATGCAGTTTCTACCAGAGACTAGAGTTTTTGGTTTAGCACTAGATATAGATGGAGCTCTATTTAATTTCCCATACATAGGGTTTGAATCCTTTGTTGGTAATATAGCAGCTGTAGATGTTTTAGGTGGTAGATTATACACAAGACCATTTAAGGCTCTATCTATTCCTGTACTCTCTAATGTAGAAATTGCGGCATCAGGAGTAATTGATAGGGATCCTTATTTTTATAACTCTGAAATAGACTCTTCCTCTGATGATCTTGTATCAATATACGGTGTAGATGTAACCATCCCTTTTATAGATACTCCAATTTTTGGTCTTAATATCTATGGGGATATGGTTTTTCAAAATGAGTCTAGTGCTCAAATTTACGGTTTAGGTGGAAAAGTAATAAGCCTAATTAACTATAAATTAGAGTATATTAATCAGAAAGAGAACTATATCGCAGACTACTTTAACGCAAGTTATGACTTAAATAGAACAAGTACAAACTTTGATATATACCATGGTAATATCTCAGACCCTAATGAAATCATTCCTGCAAAACAGGATATGGCTGCGTCGCTTGGTTTTGAAATACCTAAAATTTTATACTTTGATGCTAGGCTAACTGGAATATTATCACTTTTTGATACTCCAGCACTCTCTGCAGAAGAAGCTCCTCAACTATACCCTTCACTTAAAGGGACACTGCATATAGATGATGAGATATTAAAAATTGTTAGTGCCGATTTCTTCTATCTCAAAAATGGTATGGATAGTTTCAACTCTATAATTGATCCAACTAACGCAATAATTGGTGGTAGCGTAAGCTACTATCAAGGGAATATGGTGGTATCTTTTATAGTTGATGTTAAATATAACGGAGATGCTGTAGATAATATTGATACAACTAATGTTGATGAATCTGTTACTGAACAGTGGATAACAAATACACAAATCGCAGTAAACTTTAAACTTTAGTATCTATTATTAATTAAAAACCGAAGCCCTATACTTATACATAGGGCTTTTTTTTGCTAATATTAAATTATGAAACCAGTAAAAAAATTAAACGACCTAGTAGCAAAGAAAATAGCTGCAGGAGAAGTTATAGATAGACCATATTCGGTAGTTAGAGAGCTTTTAGATAACTCTATTGATGCAGGTAGTAGCGACATCTCTATATATGTTGAAAATGGTGGAGTTACAAATATAAGAGTAGTTGATAATGGTTCTGGAATGAGTCGAGAGGATCTCTCCCTCTGCTACCTACCCCACGCAACAAGTAAAATAGAGACTGAGGATGATCTATTATCCCTTAAGAGTCTTGGATTCAGGGGTGAGGCGCTCTCTAGTATATCAACCTGTACAAAATTAAGCATAGTAAGTAAAAAACAGGGGGAGGAAGCATATAAACTGATTGTTCATGGAGGAGAGTTTCTATCCCTTAACGAGTTTAGAGGTTCAGTTGGGTCTATAATAAACGCTTCAGACCTATTTTACTCAATCCCTGCAAGACGTAAGTTTTTAAAAAAAGCATCTGCTGAGACAACACTTTGTAAAAATACCTTTCTAGAGAAGGCTATCCCCTTCCCAAATATTAACTTTAAATTCTATAAGGATGACAAACTTGAACTTTTTCTACCTAAATCAACCCTTAAAGAGAGGGTAATTAATAGTTTCAAAAATAAGTTTAACTCATCCTTATTAGAGGAGGTATCCTGTGAAGGGGAAGGTTTTAAAATTCAAGCCGTATTAGGAAGACCTGAACTCCACAGAAAAGATAGGAAGTATATGCATGTATATACAAATAAGAGACGTATAACCGAATTCGCCTTTATTCAAGCCTTACAGTATGGTTATAACGAAGTATTACCAGGAGGGAACTACCCTATTGCATTTATCTTTATAGATGTGGATCCATCTTTAATTGACTTTAATATCCACCCTGCTAAAAAAGAGGCTAAGTTTAATAATCTTCAGACAATACATCATAGGCTAGTTGAATTGGTAAAGTCATTTTTAAGTCAGTACCACTATAATATGTTAACTTCCCATAAATCATCTGCACCAATAGTAAAGGAATTAATAGATTCTAAACGGGATTATAACTATACAAAAAATATCCCAGTTAAAAATGATGTGGTATATAAGGAGAAATTTGATTCATTTCTAGAAAATCCTCCTACTTTTAAAAGCCACCAAGAGCTAAGGGATGAGGTAACTAATAATAACAACTCTAGAAGTTATAAATATTTAGGTCAAATAATGGATGTTTTTCTACTAGTAGAGAGGGATAACACCCTCTATGTAATAGACCAACACGCAACCCATGAAAGGATTCTTTACAATAAACTAACTAGTCAAAAAGTTAACTCACAAGATCTTCTTCTACCAATAGAATTTGAAGTTACAAATGAGGATATAAACCTTATAGAAAAGAATTTAGATACATATTTAGAACTTGGGATTAAAGTAGCAAAATTAGACGATGATACCTATAAAATTACCGCTCTACCAAGCTTTTGTAAGTTACTAGATTCTGAAATAATAGACTTTATAAAGAGTAAAAAGGGTGCAAAGGCAGATATACAAAGAGACCTATATGATACTTTAGCCTGTCGAAGTGCAATTAAAGAGGGAGACCCAATAGATCCTGTTGCAGCAAGGGAGTTAATCGATGCTGCTTTTCAACTGGATCAAGCTAGATGTCCCCACGGTAGGCCTATATGGTTTGAACTAACAAAAAAGGAGTTATACGAGTTGGTTGGTAGAATTTAATAATCTCTCTTTTATGCAGTTGTAATATATTGAAACTCTAAAACATATAGATATTGGAAAAATTATTATCAGTGCCACTGTTAAATATGGATATATAGCGTATATATCACTCTCCATAGTTAATGGATTTATATATGGGGAGATGATTAGTGCTAATAAAAATTGTAGTATTATTGGGAAAATATATATTTTTAATATTTTTATTAAATATCCATCTTTTAAACTATTTGTAGTGGCTATTATAGACTCTTTTAAACTTTTATTACCAACAACATATTCGACTTTTAAAAGATTTAAGTAGACCATAGCTAAAATACCTGGAATTATAAATATAGATAAACCTAAAAAGATAAGACCAGCACCTATAAAAGTGATAAAACTATAAACAACAACCTTAGGGATACTACTTTGTATCTCTTCCCATATTATAAACTCCCTATCTACATATCCAGTACTAATTAATCCTGTGGAAACGACCTCTACTAGGATCATTAGAAATACAAAAATAGGGATAATAACTATAAAGATATCTGGTAAAGATTCCATTCTAACCAAGATAGTATACGGTCCTAATACAGCCCCAATTAAGATGGTTGCATATAAAAAGTGTGACTTATACAGAGCCACACTGTCGATTAATATTTTTTTCAATGTTAAATAACTATTCATAATTTATATTATACATAAATATAAATTAAGTTCTATTCCTAATTACTGATTGTGCACCAGCTAACCTTGCCAATGGAACTCTAAATGGAGAACAAGAGACTAAATTTAGCCCACTTCTATATACAAAGTCTATAGATTTTGCCTCTCCACCATGTTCACCGCATATGGACATTTTTAAATCACTCTTAACACTTCTACCCTTATTTACCGCAGTTATAACTAACTGGCCTACTCCCTCTTCATCAAGAACTTGAAATGGATCGTTCTGTAGTATCTTTTTACTTAAATACTCAGGAACAAAGGAGCCTACATCATCCCTTGAGTAACCAAATGTCATTTGGGTTAGATCATTTGTACCAAAGGAGAAAAAGTCAGCATATTCTGCAATTTTATCAGCGGTTAATGCTGCCCTTGGGATCTCTATCATTGTTCCAATTTTATAGGGAACACTATCTTTTAACTCATCAAAAAGTCTAGTAATTATAATTTCTGATCTTTCACGTAGAATTTTTAGCTCATTAACAGTCCCTACAAGGGGTATCATTATCTCTGGGAATACTTTAATACCCTCCCTTTGACAAAAGATTGCACCACGAATAATAGCCTCTATCTGCATATCATATATCTCAGGATAAGTTATACCTAACCTACAACCTCGATGTCCAAGCATTGGATTTTGCTCTTTTAGAGACTCAATTCTTAACTTCAGTTCTGATACATCTTTATGTAGCATTTTAGCTAGACTATCAAACTCATCGCCAGGTACAAACTCATGTAATGGAGGGTCTAATAACCTAATAGTTACTGGGAGTCCATCCATAACCTTAAAAATTCCCTTAAAGTCTGAGATCTGTAGATCTTTAATTGTTTCAAGGGCTTCAACCCTCTCACTAAGGCTATCAGCTACAATCATTCTTCTAAAGTGTTCAAGTTTAGCCTCGTCAAAAAACATATGCTCAGTACGGCAAAGTCCAATACCTACTGCACCAAACTCTCTAGCTCTTTTTGCATCCTCCGGAAGGTCAGCGTTTGCTCTAACATCAAAACCTTTTTTAACTCCATCCCTAGTTGCACTCTCTCTTACTTCATCACTCCATTTTAAAAATATCTCTAACTGGTCAGTTAATTTAGGGTATACTAAAATACATTTTCCACTATAAACATTTCCACTACTACCATCGATTGTTATTGTATCCCCCTCTTTAAAATAGTTATTACCTATCTTCATCGCTTTACCTGATATCTCAACAGCTTTACAACCGGCGACACAGGGTTTTCCCATTCCCCTTGCAACAACAGCAGCGTGACTTGTCATACCGCCTGTAGCTGTTAATATACCCTCTGCAGCATTCATCCCTCCAATATCTTCTGGGGATGTCTCTCTTCTTACCAATAGGACATTACGCCCCTCTAGAGCCTTTGCCTCTGCATCCTCTGGAGTGAATACAATTTCTCCACATGCAGCTCCAGGAGAAGCATTAAGACCTGTTGCAACAGCTTTTAAGGAGTTTAGTGTAGTTGGATCAATCATTGGATGTAGAAGTTGATCTAACTGATCTGGAGTTACACGCATAATTGCAGTCTCTTTATCTATTAGACCCTCTGAAACAAGATCAACAGCTACTTTAACAGCTGCCTGACCTGTTCTCTTTCCATTTCTAGTTTGAAGGAGAAAGAGTTTCCCCCTCTCTATGGTAAACTCCATATCCTGCATATCTTTATAGTGATTCTCCAGTGTCTGTTTAACATCTAATAACTCTTTATATAACTGGGGGTTTTCACTCTCTAATGTGCTTAGTTTCTGAGGTGTTCTAATCCCTGCAACAACATCCTCTCCCTGGGCATTCATTAGATACTCACCATAAAAGTAGTTATCTCCTGTAGCTGGATCCCTTGAAAAACATACACCAGTACCGGAATCATCACCAAAATTTCCAAAAACCATTGATTGAACATTAACAGCGGTACCAATTAAACCATCTATCTTATTTATAGTTCTATATTTAACCGCCCTCTCATTATTCCATGATCCAAAAACAGCTCCAATTGCAGCCCATAATTGCACCAAAGGGTCTTCGGGAAAACTCTCTCCCGTATTATCTTTATAAACTTCCTTATAGAGATTTACCAACTCTTTTAAGTCATCTACATTTAATTCTGTGTCTAGATCATAATTATGAAAGTTTTTAATTGATGTTAATTTATCTTCGAAGAGGGAGTGGGAGACACCCATTACAACATCTCCAAACATCTGAATAAACCTTCGGTAGGAGTCCCATGCAAAACGTGGATTACCACTTATCTGGCCTAGTGCAACTACAGATGTTGAGTTTAAACCTAGATTAAGAACTGTATCCATCATTCCTGGCATTGAGATAGCTGCTCCAGAACGCACAGAGACTAGAAGAGGATCCTTAGGGTCGCCAAACTTCTTATTTGTCTCTTTTTCTAGTTTTACAATATTTGATTCTATCTCTTTTTTTACATCTTCAGGATAAGAGTGATTTTTCTCTGAATATATTTTACAAACCTTTGTAGATATTGTGAAACCAGGAGGGACAGGGATATTTAAATTGGTCATCTCTGCCAGGTTTGCGCCCTTTCCCCCAAGTAAATTTTTCATAGATGTTGAGCCTTCTGCTTTACCACTACCAAAAAAGTAAACGTTTTTTTTGTCCATATTTTCCTCCAATCTATATAAATAATCATTATATATGAAGTGGTGGAAGTCAAACTTTTTAAGCGACAAAAACCTCTAGTGATTCCCTATTTACAGAATCCCTTAGTTTTTCTAAAGCTTTTTTTTCTATTTGCCTAACTCTCTCTTTTGTTACACCTAATTGATCTCCAATTGCCCTTAAAGAGAGGGGTTTATTTTCATTTAGACCAAACCTTAAATTTATGATCATAGCTTCTTTATCATTTAAGTTCGAAAGCTCACTATTTATACTCTCCTTAAGGGAGTTAGTTAAAGCCTCTTCTTCTGGTGTTTTATATGTTGATTCAATAATATCACCAAGGTTACCTGAATCAGAGGCATCTGAACTTGGAGAGTCTAGTGATATTAAATCTTGGGATATTTCAATTAGTTCTTGTACTTTAATATTATCCATACCTAATATTGCTGCGACTTCCTTAGTATCAACTTGTTCTCCTGTTACCCTTGAAATCTCTCTTTGAGTTTTCTGAATTTGAACAAGTTCGTTAGCTCTATTAAGGGGTAGTCGTATAGATCTTGATTTTTCACATACAGCTTTTAATATAGACTGTCTAATCCACCATACTGCGTAGGAGATAAAATGATACCCTTTGTCTGGATCAAACTTATCAACTGCAGTCATAAGACCCAAATTCCCCTCATTTATCAAGTCTTCAAAGGGTATTCCACTGTTTTTATATTTTTTTGCAACATTGACAACGAACCTAAGATTAGAAGTTATTAATCTCTCTTTAGCTTCTGAATCACCATCCAAGGCTTTCTAGCTATTGAGTCCTCCTCTTCTCTTGTTAATAAAGGTATTCTATTTATCTCATCTAAATATAATGCTAGTAAGTTTTCTTCATTATTAATCATTGTATCCTCCATAGGAACTGTTATGTAAACAATAAAGCAAGTAGCGTGCCAACTATTCTAGAGGTTAACTAAGGGGGTTAGATCAGAATTTTTAGTTATTTTTAATGAAAGTTGAGTCAATAAAACACATTTTATTCTTTTGTTATCAGAAGTGGGTCAAATTATCCTTATTTATATATTATTTGTTCAAGGTGTGTCAAAAAGTAACAGTTAGCGATTAAAAGAGTGAAAATCTACATAGGTTATTCCATCACTCCAGCTTGATGGGATATCTGAATATGGGAATATTATTTCAATTGATTTAAAAATATCCTCTTTTTCCTTAGTATCTTTATTATTTATATAACCAGTAGCTAGGAGATCACACCAATAATCCTTTATTAAATCGATTATCATATCCAGCTCTGGGGAACTTACTTTTTTATTATTCTTTTTTTCTGATAGATATTTATTTATCTGTACTTCTTTAAAAATAGAGAAATCTTCCATAAAAAAAATTGCTCTAGATAAATTGTCCAGCACTTCTAACCTTCCTAACACTCTATATCCTTTTGTTAATAAAAAAATAATAAATAAATAACAAAATGACAATTTATTTTCAAAAAAACTTACGTTATGTTGCCCATAGAACTAAATTTGACTATATTATATTTAAGTTTTTATGATAGTTAAGGAGTTACATGTGAAAATTAAACCATTAGGTGATAGAGTATTAATTAAAATAGAAGAAGCAGAAACAAAAACAGCCTCTGGACTATTTATTCCACAAACAGCTCAGGAAAAGACTCAGCAGGGTGTTGTTGTAACTATTGGCGATGATACTGAGACAATAACAGTTAAAGCAGGTGATAAAGTTATGTATGATAAATATGCAGGTACACCTGTAAAGATTGATTCTGCTGATCATCTTATAGTGCAAATGTCAGATATTATTGCAATTATTGAGTAATAATTTACAATAAACGATTATAAAGTCATCTTTTATAGGTGACTTTTTTTTTACTTTTTTAAAAGGGCAAAAAAAAACTGCCCCTTAGGACAGTTTAAGTAGATAAGGTTATCTAACTTTTTTTCAAAGAACTTTCTTTTATAGAAAGTTCCATTTAGGCACAATTACTTAACCTTTTTTCTAATAAGTTCTTTAACCTTAGCTTTTTTACCAACTCTTTCTCTTAGGTAGTAAAGTTTAGCTCTTCTAACTTTTCCAAGTCTAGAAACTTCAACTTTTTCAATTCTTGGAGAATTTATAGGAAAAACTCTCTCTACACCTACATTGTTGAAAGAGATCTTTCTAACAGTAAATGTTTTTCTAATACCAGCATTGTTTTTCGCAATTACTATACCTTCATAAACCTGAACTCTCTCTGTAGTACCTTCAACAATTCGATAGTGAACTTTTACAGTATCTCCAATTTTGAAGTTTTCAGGATTATCTTTTAACTGTTTAGCTTCTACTGCTTTTATGATATCCATATTCAAATCCTTCGACCCTAATCTTTTAAAAGATCTGGTCTGTTATTTAATGTTTTTTCGTAACGCTTTTTACATCGCCACTCTTCAATAACCCTATGATTACCTGATAATAAGACATCAGGAACTTTAAGGCCTCTAAACTCAGCAGGTCTAGTGTAATGGGGATACTCTAGATATTTCCCTTGAAAGCTCTCCTCTTCTAAGGATTCCTTCGTAATTACACCGTCACAAAGTCTATAAATGCTGTCAATTACAACTAAAGATGAAATCTCTCCAGATGATATAACATAATCACCTATAGAAACCTCATGATCTACATACTCATCAATAACTCTTTGGTCTATACCTTCGTAACGACCACAGACAAGCACTATCTCACTCTCTTTAGAAAACTGCTCAGCTAGTTGCTGCGTATATTTCACTCCAGATGGAGTAGGAAATATTACAGTTTTATCTTTTGCCTTTATGGAGTCTAGAGCTAAAGCCAATGGCTCAGCCTTTAGTACCATTCCAGCACCACCACCAAAGGGGTAGTCATCGCATTTTTTATGCTTATCTAAAGCATAATCACGAATATTTAAAATCTCATACTCTATTAGTCCTCTCTCTACGGCCTTAGCCATAATAGATGAACTAAAGAATCCTTCTATGATCTCAGGGAATAGTGTTAAGATCTTGAATTTCATCTAATCTAAAATCCAGTCTACTCTTAACTCTATCTTTTTGTTGATAATATCAACATCACCGACAAACTCATTTCTAAAGGGAACTAAAACAACAACATCGTTATCACTTTTTTTAACCTCTAAAAGATCATTTGGGCCACCGTAGACCATGTCTAAAACGGTAGCTAAAGTCTCCCCTTGATACACAAGGTCACAGCCAATTAAATCCGATTGGTAATACTCACCCTCATAACAAGGTGCTTTTAACCCTTCATCAACTAAAATATCATAACCAGCGTATAATTTCCCCTCTTCAGGAGAATCAATACCCTTTAATTTTAATAGTGTAGATGCTCCACTGCCTTTAACAGCTTCTACTTCAAAACTCTTTGATCTATTACCTTTTTTTAAAACTACTGTTTCAAAATTCGAGTAGTGATCATAGTCTCCAGATGAACTAAATACTTTTAAATCACCTTTTACACCATGTGAAGTTCTTATTTTACCAACAATTATCTGACTCATATTAATCTAAAATTTCCAATACAGTTCGTCTATGACTACTGTTATTAGTAGCATTTAGGATAGTTCGAATTGATCTTGCTATTCTACCATGCTTCCCTATTACTTTTCCAATATCACCATCAGCTACTTTTAACTCAAGTATAGTAGATTTATCACCTTCTATCTCGTTTAATTCTACACTATCCGGATTATCTACAAGTGATTTTACAATGTATTCAACAAGATCTTTTTCCATTCGTCCCTACTTACTTTGCTGCTTTAGCTCTATTAAGAAGTTTTTTTACAGTTTTTGTTGGTTGTGCACCATTTTTGATCCACATATCAACTTTTTCCTGATCAACTCTAATTTGTTTATCTTCAGCTTCTACTGGGTGGTAAAAACCTATTTCTTCGATAGCTCGACCATCTCTAGGTGTTCGAGAATCCATAATAACAATTCTATAATAAGGTCTTTTTTTAGCCCCTAATCTTTTTAATCGAATTTTAACCATTAACAATTTCTCCTGTTACATCATTCCGCCAAACTGTTGCATAAGCTGAGCTTGGTATTTTTTATTTTTAGTAACTTTCTTCATCATAAGTCGCATTTTATCGAACTTTTTCAGAAGCCTAGATACTTCGGCAACGCTAGTACCGCTACCTTTGGCAATTCTCTTTTTCCTAGGAGGACCAATAAGTCTATGGTTTCTCCTTTCAAGAATTGTCATTGAGAGAATTATTGCTTCTTCTCGTTTCATGCCCTTTTCATCTATATCTTCATCGTTAATCTTCCCGGCCATTCCTGGAATCATACCAACTAGAGACTGCATTGACCCCATCTTCTTAAGCTTTTTGAACTGATCCAGATAATCCTCTAATGTGAATGTAGCACTCATCATCTTTTTCTGCATCTGTTCCGCTTCGTCTTGGGTAACACTCTCCTGCACCTTTTCTACAAGAGATACAACATCTCCCATACCCAGAATTCGAGAGGCAACCCGCTCTGGGAAAAAAGGCTCTATATCTTCAATTTTTTCTCCAATACCTATAAATTTAATAGGTTTCCCTGTGCTGCTTTTGAGGGAAAGAGCAGCACCGCCGCGGGTATCGGAGTCAAATTTCGTTAACATTACACTAGAGATACCAACTTGCTCATCAAAGCTTTTTGCTATCTCTACGGCATTTTGACCTGTCATTGCATCAGCAACAAACATAGTCTCATCTGGATTAACAGCCTTTTTAACAGCTATTATTTCATTCATCATATCTTGGTCTAATTGAAGTCGACCAGCAGTATCAATGATTATAGTATTAAATTGATTCTTTTTTCCATAGTCTAAAGCGTTATTTACTATTTTTACTGCATCTTTATGCTCTTCAAAGTAGACAGGAACATCAATTTGGCTACCTAAAACCTTTAATTGCTCTATTGCAGCTGGTCTAACCAAGTCTGCAGCAACTAATAGTGGATTTCGGCCCTCTTTTTTCAATTTATATGCGAGCTTAGCTGATGCAGTTGTTTTACCTGCTCCTTGAAGTCCAAGCATTAATATAGTAGTTGTTTTATTGGGGCTATTAAGATTAAGAGCCTGGTTTTCATCACCAAGTAGGGCAACAATCTTATCATAGACTATTTTAGTAAACTGCTGTCCTGGATCAACGGCCTTTAAAACCTTCTCACCCTTTGCTTCTTCTATAGTTCTATTAACAAATCTTCTTACAACTCTAAGGTTTACATCCGCTTCTAAAAGTGCAATTTTTATCTCGTTTACTGCATCTTCTATATTCTTTTCTGTAATCTTTCCTTTACCTGAAAGTTGTTTTGTAATATCTGTAAATTTTTGCGCTATATTTTCTAACACTACTGAAAGCCCCTCTAATTTGTACTACTTTTTATAATAATTTCATAGGAATGTCAACATTTATAGGAAATCTACCTAACTTTTAGGAAGTTATCTATAATATATTCCATTTTTATTTTAGCATCCTCATAATAGATGCTAAGAGGGTAATTATCATAAATATACTCAAATAACTCTTTTGATTTTTTTAATATACCCTCATCAAAATATATAAGTCCAAGTTTATAATATATCTCATCAGGATTATCGTAACTACTTAAGTCTTCTAACGCCTTCTCCAGGACCCTTTTCTCACTAAGGTTTTCAACTATATTATCAGGCATTATAACAATATTATTCTCCTCTTTTATAGTATTAGGACTATCAACTACTGCATTAACCTTTACCCTTGTATATTTTTTTGAATCCCCTGTATATTTAACAAAACTTATTAAATACTCTCCTAATTTTTGAGGAGTAAATTCGAATAAAACTTTATCATTTGTATAAAATTTATTCTCGAAATAAAGATCCTTTAACGTAGTTTCATATAACCACCCTGTTTGATCCATCTCAATTGTAAAGCTTTTACCAACTAAAACATCCATTTCATCTAAAAATCGTGTGGACTCTACAGGTTTTGTAATAACTGGTTTATTTGTTTCAACCTTTGGCTTTGTAATAACCGGTTTACTTGTAACAACCGTTGGTTTTGTTATAACCGGTTTATTTGTAACAACCTTTGGTTTTGTAATAACCGGTTTACTTGTAACAACCTTTGGTTTTGTTATATCTGGATTATTTGCAACTAAAGTTTCCTTAGGAACTATCTCTATCTCCATTGGAGGAAGGGAGAACTCCTTAGCTTTGTAACTATTAAATGGAATACTTTCACTAACTACAAATAACTTCTTAAAGTCTAAAACAGGAAGTAAGTAGTCCTTTGGTTTTATTAACTCTGGCCTATAAAATGAGTTACTTATTACAAGTGTTAATGTATCTACCCTCTGTAGTTCAGGAATAAGGTACTCCTTTACATCTAAATTCTCAAACGGTTCTAACTCCGAGGATATGTCAACTATCTCCAGGGTCTGACAGGATGAGAGGAATATTGATAGTATAATAATAAGTTTATCTAATATCTTTAAGTCGAGCTTTAAGGTAGTCAAAATTATTCTCATCTAAATTTTTAATATCTAATGTTTCTAAATCAATCCAGAACTGATCAATATCACTTTGGCTCCATTTACTTTTTGCCTCCCTAGTCAGTTCAAAAAATGATGAGTAGTCATCATCCTTAACAGGAAGTATAAAGTCGTTTAACTTTGGGGATTCGACCATAATGTTATTAGCTTCATCTATAACAACATCTACAGCTAATTTTAACTGGTCATCATTCATATTTTTTAATTCATCAACACTATACTTGGCTAGAAGAAGCTGATCTACATATGTTTCATACTTATTTGCCTTACTCTCTAAGATCTTTTTATCATTTTGAACATCTCTAGCTATTAAGAACATAACCAATAAAAATGCGATAAAAAATGATGCAAAGATAATAAGTTTAAATCTTAAATCAAGCCATGCGTTGGAAAAAAACTGTGTAATGGATATTTTACTCTTCTTCTTCTTCATGTTCTAACCTCATTGTTATTAATTTTGAAACACCAGACTCCTGCATTGTAACACCTAAAAGTGCACCTGATCCAGTAACTGTTTTTTTATTGTGGGTAATTACAATAAATTGTGACTCTTTAGAAAATTCAGTTAGTGTATTTACAAACCGGGATATATTTCTCTCATCTAAGGCAGCATCAATTTCATCTAAAATACAAAAAGGAGAAGGCTTTATCTCATAGGTAGCAAAAAGCAGGGCTACAGCTGTTAAACTTCTCTCTCCTCCTGAAAGTAGGGAGATATTCTCTAGGCTCTTACCTGGTGGTCTTGCGTAGATCTCAATACCACTTTCTAGAACGTTATGAGGGTCTGTTAATTGAAGTTCTGCGGATCCTCCACCAAAGAGTCTTTGATACATAACAGAGAAACTTTTTTGTATATTAAAAAAAGTTTCTGAAAAAAGCTTTGTAGATTCACTCTTTATCTGTTCAGTAATTTTACTAAGGTTTTCATCCGCATTTTTCAAATCTTCAATTTGAGATTTTAAGAAGTGATACCTTTTAGAGACCTCTTTGAACTCTTCTGGAGCCATTAAGTTTATCTGTCCTATCATCTTCTGTTTTACTCTTAAGTCTGCTATAGCCTGTTTAAGGGTATCTTCATCCCTATTTAATATCTCAGTACTATTCTTAGCATCAGTTAACTCTATAGAGTATTTATCCTTAAACTCTTCATAAAGTTCAGCAACCTTATTATCTATATGCTCTGTTTCAAAATTATATCGTTCAATTTGAAGTGAAATTTTAGAGAGGTTTTCTCTTTTTTTATTTAATAACTGCTCTTTATCCCTGTTATTATTAAGAAGCTTATTTACTTCCTCTTCCATTTTTTTAATATCACTACTAATTTTTTCTTCACTAAGTTTTAATTCTTCTAATTTTTTTGATAGAGTTTCTCTATCCATTACAATCTGTTTTATCTTCTCACCTATTTGAATTCTCTCTCGCTTAATTTCATTAAGAAGAGTCTCTTCCTCCACTAGGTTTTTATTAATTAATACTAAATTCTCTTCAATCCCTGATAACTTAACCTTACTCTCGGCAATCTTTATCTTCTCTTTTGATATAAGCTCACTATTTATCTCGATTTTACTATTTGTTAATTTTATTTCATCTTTGGATTTTTGAATTACACTCTTACACTCTTGGATTTTTATTGTTATATCTTTAAGTTCTAGATCATAACTCTTTTTTTGACTTAAATTTTTATCTTCACTAATTAGTTTTAACAAATTTATAGGAAAATTATTAATTAACTCATCAAAATCCCTCTCAAGGTTAAATAAAATTGATGGGTTTGTTTTAGATAACTTTAACTGTTTCCTAAACATCTCTACAAGAGTCTCATGTTTTTCAATAGAGAAACTCTTTAGACTCTCTTCTAACTTATCTGTTATTTTAGTTGCAAGATCTTTTATATTTTCAATTATTCCATCTTTTTTATCTTCGTAAGTGGCAACATTATTACTATTGTTTTCGATATTATCTGTTAAACCCTGGACATGTTCACTAAACCTAGAGTTCTCCGTTATGTACTTACTTAGATTTTTCTCAAAAGTGATTAATTCAGACTTTAAACCCTCGCTAGTTCTGTTTTTCTCTTCAATATCACTTTTAAGCTCTTTACTTCTTAAGTTATATTTACTCTCCCGCTCATCAAGGGACTTAAACTGGAGATTATACTCCTTCTCCCTATCCTTGTTAGCTGTTATTCTATTTTTTAAAGACTCTTTCTCAACACCAAGACCATAGAGTTTCTTCTGGCTCTCTGAAAGAGTGTTTTTAATTTGGCCTTGATTCCTATGACTCTCAGAGAGATCACTACCTAAAAGTTTTATATCATCTTCAATTGATTTTAGACTTTTTTCTCTCTGTTTATGCTCTTCGCCTCGTCTTTGATGAAGCTCTTTTAACTTTTCAATTTTAAGCAGTTGAAGATTTACATCGATATCAAAAAGTTTATTCTTAATATCCCTATACTCTGTTGTTTTCTCAGACTGTTCTTTTAAGGTAAAATAGCTTTTACTTACCTCAGTTAATATATTTTGAACCTGTTTAATATTATCCCTGGTTTTTTCTAATTTTTTTGCCGCTTCTATACCTTTTAACTTATATTTAGTTATTCCAGCGGCTTCTTCAAAGAGGTATCTCCTCTCTTCTGGTCTACTAGAGAGAATTTGGTCAATTTTCCCCTGTTCCAAAATGGAGTAGGCAGTTTTACCAATACCTGTATCAAAAAAGAGCTCTCTTAACTCCTTTAATCTAACAACTGTATTATTGATAAAGTATTCACTATCTCCATTTCGATATAACCGTCTTTTAATCTCAATTTCAGGTGCATCGATTTCTAATATGTTAGTCTCATTACTAATTGTTAGTGTAACTTCAGCTACATTAAGAGCCTTACGCTTCACAGTCCCATTAAATATTACATCCTCCATCTTAAGGGCACGCATATTTTTTGTTGACTGTTCACCTAAGACCCACTTAACAGCATCTACAATATTACTTTTACCACAACCATTTGGTCCTAGTAGGGCTGATATTCCAGGAGAAAAATCGATGTGAGTTCTATCAGCAAAGGATTTAAAGCCCATTAATTCCATGCTTTTTAAAAACATTATTTTTTAGCTCTCGCTTCAATAAATTTTATTGCGTTATCCAAACCAGAAATAAAACTACTAAGGTCCTCTTTTTTCACACGGATAGATTGATTATTATAGTTCCCATCTTTAGTTAAAGACTCTATTAACACAAGTTCAGTCTCACCCTTATATCCATCTTTTACAATAAACTTATACTTTCGTTTACCTGATCCTGGGGCAATTTCATATGTTTCTCTTCCATCATTAAGAGCTATTACAGATATTTTATTAAATTCTGATTTAAATAGGTCTAAATCCTCATTAAATATCATTATGGAAAATCTTTGAAATCCATGATCTTTTTTTACACTCTCCGCTAAATTTACATAGAAATCTCCATATCTATTCTCTTTAACATTAAAAAAATATGTTTTTTTTCCATCTTCTGTAAACTGTCTTGTAGAAAATAATTCTCCACGTCTTCCCATTTAAATACCCTAATACCTTATATAAAATGTTTGTTATCTTATACATTTGACTATTATTTTACAATAACTAATGTATGCTCTTTAATATAACTTTTAAACTCTTCAATAGCTTTTTTGGAAGGAATTGGTAGATCTTCTAAGGGATATTTATACCCAAGAGCTACCCATTTCTCCTTTCCATAATCATGATATGGCAATATATCTACTCTTTCAATATTTTTAAACTCTTTTATAAAGTCACAGAGTTTTATAACATCCTCCTTGGAGTCCGTATACCCTGGAACAAAGACATATCTAAGCCATATTTTTATATCTAATCCCTTTACATACTCAAAAAAAGATACAACATACTCTCTGTTTACTCCAGATATCTTTTTATGAACATCATCCATTAAGGATTTAACATCCATTAATAGATAGTCTGTATTATCTAGTACCTGCTTTACACTATCTGTTAATAAAAAATGCCCAGATGTGTCCACAGCAGTTGTAAGGCCCATATCATGGACGTTTTTAAAAAACTTATATATAAATTGACTTTGCAAAAGAGGTTCCCCACCAGAAACTGTGACACCGCCACTATCCTCTTTATAGAACCCTTTAAGGGATTCTACCTTCTTAGTTAGTCTATCTAGAGTTGTAACCGTACCACCCTCTAGATCCCAAGTATCCCTATTATGGCAATAGAGACATTTCATATTACAACCCTGAAAAAATACTACATATCTTAACCCAGGGCCATCAACACTTCCCATAGTTTCATACGAGTGAATTCTAGCTTCCATATAGAAAATATAACACTTATAATTTTTTTTTAAAAGAAAGGGAGGGTAAACTGTAGTAATAAATTAATATAATAATTTTTGGACAAAAAAAAGGCTGTCTTTTCAGACAGCTTTCAATAATATAAATATAAAATATAATTAGTTTAAAATTAAGCTAATTTTTTTACATTAATTGCGCAAGGTCCTTTTTGACCATCACCGATTTCAAACTCAACTTTATCACCTTCGTCGATGTATCCTTGGATTTCGCTAGTGTGTACGAAAAGGTCATTACCATTTTCTTGAGTAATAAAACCATATCCTTTTGTTGAGTTAAACCATTTTACAATTCCTGTTTCCATTGTGCCCTTCTTATTAAAAATTTATTAAATGATATGGTACTAATGACTATTAATCAATATCAAATTCAAAAAGAATTGAATATAATAAATTATTTTTGTTTTATTTCACGTTTAACTAATGAAATATAACTTTAAAACGTTTCCCTTTGATAGTTTCGTTACTTAAAATATTAAAAGCTTCTTGGGACACTTCCCTCTTAATAGCAACAAAAGTTATATAATCCTGTCTATCTATCTTACCTACATCACTTCCTGCTATACCGTTATTAGAAGTTAGGGCTCCAAGTATATCACCTGGACTGATTTTATTTTTTCTTCCACCATTTATAGATATTGTTACCCAGGGAGTAGAACTATCATCTAGCTTATCTAATTTATAGATAAATTCTTCACACTTATGGTTTAAATTCATATATTCATTAATAGCATCTAGACGGAACTCCTCTCCAGATGTGATAAAAGAGAACGCATTTCCACTTTTCCCAGCCCTACCTGTTCGGCCAATTCTATGAACGTAGGTCTCAGTCTCGAAGGGCATGTCATAATTAATTACTGCACTTAGACTACCAATATCCAGTCCTCTAGCTGCAACATCGGTGGCTACAAGTACCCGAGAACTTCCATTTGAAAAGAGAACTAATACCTCATTTCTATCCTTTTGTTCCAAATCTCCATGTATTGTAAGGGCATTTACACCGCTTTTATTTAACTCTTTAACAACACTTTTACAGGTTTCCTTTGTATTGCAAAATACAATTATCGAGTCAAAATTATGGTTTTTTATTATATCTACTGTCTTTTCTACTCTATCCTTAGATGCAAAATAGAATTTCTGCTCAATAATGCTACTTGTATGGGTAGATTCCACCTCTATATCAACAGGGTCATTTAGAACTTTTTTTGTAAAGAGTTTTATATCACTTGCAAAAGTTGCTGAAAAACATAGAGTCTGGATATTTTGGGGCAGGAAGTCTAGGATTGCATTAATCTCGTCGGAGAACCCCATATCTAACATTCTATCAGCCTCATCAAGTACTAGATTTTTAAGATGGTCTAGGTTTAATGATCCCCTTTCTAAGAGTTTTAAAATTCTCCCTGGAGTACCTACAACTATGTGGGCCTCATGGAATAGGGAACCCTCCTGCTTATAAAGAGGAATTCCTCCTGTTAATTTTAATATCTTAATATTATGCTTAAATCGCGCTAACTTCCTTAATTCTGCTGTAACTTGTTCAGCAAGCTCCCTTGTGGGACAGAGAACTAAAGATTGTACTCTAAACTTTTTTACATTAAGTTTCTCTAAAATTCCAATACCAAAAGCTGCGGTTTTACCACTTCCAGTCTTGGCCTTTGCTATTATGTCCCTACCCTCTATTATTATAGGGATGCTTTTCTCCTGTATAGGAGTCATCTGCTTATATTCCAGATTATTTAGGTTTTCTACCATACCCTTGGATATTGATAGTGTTTCAAATGAATTCATGGCTTAAAGTAGCATAAAGTTAAAAAGTTGTAAAATTAAGATAGTACTATTTAAACAATTTGTTTTTATTTTTAACTAAGGCCATCATAATAAAACATCTTCTTTCAACTATCTAATATAAAAAGTAAAATATTTATATGAAATTTGTAAACTATGAAAAAAAGATAAACGACAATATTATTACTATCCCTAACTGGGAGATTAAAAGGGATGAAAACTGGGCTGTTTTAGGAAATAACGGTTCAGGAAAGACCCTTTTAGGTAGAGTTTTAACAAGTAGTGATTTAGGAGATAAATGTGGTTACGTCTCCTTTGAAAAGGTTGAAGAGTTATTAGAAGAAGAGAGAAGAAATGATGATTCAGACTTTCTAGATAGAGAGGATGTTGGAACCCTTGTAAAGGAGTATATTAATGACCCCCATGGTGTATTTGATCTTGAACATATTAAAGATAGGGGTTTAAAGTATCTCTCCACAGGAGAACTTGTTAAACTTTTAATTATAAAAGAGCTTGAGCGATCCCCAGACTATCTAATTTTAGATGAACCCTATGATGGCTTAGATATTGAGTCCCAAGAACTACTTTATAACTTGATTGAAGATTTAATACTCTCTAAAACAACAATAATACTAATTCTAAATAGGGAGAAAGATATACACCCCTTAATTTCCAATATCTCATTTATTCATAATAACAGGGTAATATTAACAGGAAGTAGAGATTCTATACTCTCTAGTGATGCTTTTAATAGAATAAGACACTTTAGTGGTAATATCCCTGAACAACTCCCTGGATTGGAAAAAAGGGATAAAAGTATTGAGACATTAATTGATATGAGATCTGTTTCAATCTCTTTTTCAGAAACAAAGGTATTAAAAGATATCACCTGGAAGGTTAAAAGTAGAGAACACTTTAAAATTGTTGGTCCAAACGGGTCAGGTAAGTCAACTCTACTTAAAATAATTAGTGCAGATAATACACAATCATACGGCCAAGATATTACACTTTTTGGATATAAGAAGGGAACAGGAGAGTCTATATGGGATATAAAACAACATATAGGTCTTGTATCATCCACACTACAGAAGGATTATAGGGTCTCTATATCGGTTTTAAATGTTCTGTTATCAGGATTTTATGACACTATTGGCCTTTATACAAAGCCTACCCCATCTGAGATAGACCAGGGAGTTAAATGGTTAAAAATAGTTGGATTATACAGTAAGAGAGATAACTCATATAAGGAGTTATCCTACGGGGAACAAAGATTGGTTTTAATTATTAGAGCAATGGTGAAACACCCTAAGATACTAATATTAGATGAACCATGCCTAGGTTTAGACCAAGTTAATAGGGAGATGATACTATTATTATTAGATAGCTTAGCAAATAAGGGAGAGACAACCCTTCTCTATGTAAGTCATAGAAGAGAAGATTATATTCCATCAATAAAAAATGAGTTATTACTACATCCATCAGTAGATGGAAGCCTAGGAGAAATAAGTTGTATATAAAATACCATCTATCGGCTATTATAACAGTTAAAATTGTACTTGATGTCTTAACCCCAACCCAGTTAACTCTATACCGTTTTATAATAGGATATATCTGTCTTTTTATTATTATAAGACCTAAAACATTAAGGAACAAATTACTCTTTTTAAAACCCTAGGTATGATATTAATTATTTTGGGTATGGTTATACCTGTTTTTACTAGGAAAAAATCCTAACTTAATAGGGTATTACTCCTAGTAAAAATGAATGACTTCCCTTATGGAAGGATTTTGTTTCCAATGATATATTTTCATTATGTAAAAACATAAATGAAAATATATTAAAAAAAGTTTATTAACAATTAAACCTAAGAAGAGCTGTATAATCAGTTCTTTTTTTATAAAAGGATCCTTTTTCATATATCTTTTATAGGTTATTATTGTACTAGGAGATAGTTATGATTTTTGATAAGGGTGTAAATTATATTAAAGAGTTTGCTAGACCATTGGAGAGACAACTCTTAGAGTTTTATTTTTTTGATGGTTCAAAATACCTTGTTCTTGAGGAGTTATTAAAATTCCATAATAGTGATGGAGGTTTTGGTAGAGGTTTAGAACCTGATTATAGAGCTAATGAAAGTTCTATACTTGCATCAACCTATGCAATGGACATATTAATTGACCTAGAGTTTGATAGTAGTGAAGCTACTGTGATCTCTACAATGAACTACATAATATCTAACTATAACCAAACTAAAAGCACATGGAGACTTCTTCCAGAGATAGAGGAAAACTATGCCCATGCTCCTTGGTGGAATCAAAATAAGCTTGAAAAAACTTTTAACTTTTTTATAGAGAATCCAAAGGTTAAAATATGTGGTTATCTATTTCACTATCCAACCCTATCTAGTGAAAAGTTTAGGAATAAGATTTTAAATGAGGTACTAGACTACTTAGATAAAAGGGATACAGAGGCTTCAGTTGATGAGATACTAAACTATACAAGACTTTTTAATAGTAAAAACCTACCCCTTGAAGTAAAACACACCGTTAAGAAAAAGCTTAATCAGATGATTATAACCTCGGTGGAGAGTAACCCTGAGAAGTGGGGAGAGTACTGTCTGAAACCAATTAATGTAGTTACTTCAATAGAATCACCTTTTATTAATTTAATTATTGAACAGCTTAATACAAACCTAGACTTTGAAATAGAGAATCAAAATAGTGATGGCTCATGGTCACCAAATTGGAACTGGGCAAATACATTTCCAAAGGAGTGGAGTGCAGCAAAAAGGGAGTGGAGCGGAATAATAACCCTAGAGAGGTTAAAACTTTTAAGGGATTTTAATAAAATTTAAAACCCCTATATCCCTATCTCTTCTTTTTATATATAAGGTCCCACTGGCTTAGTATCATACCAGTAAACATTAATAAGCAACCTATTATACCACGGTTAGTTAATCCTTCTGATAAAAAGAGTACTCCCCCAACTACAGCAAAGACACTCTCAAAACTTAATATTATAGAAGAGTGGGCTGCAGGAGCATCCTTTTGTGCTACAACCTGTAGTGTATAGGCAATACCTACAGAACCTATACCACCATATAATATTGGAACTGTAGCATTAACAATACTTGCTAACTCTATCGGCTCTATAGCTATAGCTGTAATAAAACTTAGTAGAGAACACCAAAAAAATTGGATTGATGCAAGTAAAACAGGTTCTATCCTTTTTGAATAGTGATCAATTAATAAAACGTGTAGTGCAAAACAGACGGAACTTAGAAGAACTAAAAAGTCTCCCTTACCAATCCCGGAACCCTTTGTTACACTGATTAAGTATAGTCCTGTAACAGCAATAAACGCTCCAATCCAAGTAGGTATACCTGTTTTATGTTTAAGAAAAACACCAAAGACTGGCACCAGTACTACGTATAGCCCTGTAATAAACCCCGCCTTACCTGCGGTTGTAAACTGTAACCCTACCTGCTGAAGGGAAGCACCTAAGAAAAGAACTATACCTGCAATTAACCCAGCAATAAAAATATGCCTATTAGTTAATCTAACATGCTGGGTATTCTGCTTAATACGTTTTTTTCTCATAAAAAATATTAAGGGAATTAATGAGACGGAACCAATGGCAAACCTCACTCCATTGTATAGGTATGGACCAATATACTCCATTCCTTTTAACTGGGCGACAAATGCAAAGCCCCAAATTGCTGATGTTAATAGTAGTAGAGCATCAGACCTTAATGTTTTATTTATCATTTTTACCCTTAATTAAAATATCTTTTTATATGTATGACAATACGGTTCTTTATTATTTTTTTGGTAATAATCTTGGTGATACTCTTCCGCTTTCCAAAATTTACTCGCCTCAAAAAGCTCTGTAGCCACATCATACCCCTTACTCTTTAACAAGTTTATAACTTTTACAGCAGTTTCAAACTCTTCTTTATTTGAGTAGAATATTGCTGATAAATATTGGGGACCAATATCTGGGCCTTGACCATTTTTCTGTGTAGAGTCATGAATTTCAAAAAAGAATTGAACTAACTCTCTATAACTTATTATTTTAGGATCATAACTAACCTTTACAACCTCTAAATGCCCTGTTTTTCCTGTACATACATCCTGGTAACTAGGATTATTTGTCACCCCACCCATATAACCGGAGGTAACTAAATATACACCATCTTGCTTTTGAAATAGATGCTCAACACCCCAAAAACATCCACCTGCAAAGTATGCGGAACTAGATGGTTTAAACTTTATAGATAAGGAGTTTACACAGTATCTACTGTTTTTCTCAGTAAGGTTTTCACCTTTAAAAAGATGTCCTAGATGACCACCACAATTGGAACAAAGAATCTCTGTTCTTCTACCATCAGCATCAATTTTTTTATCGATAGTCCCAGGTAGTTCATCATCGAAACTAGGCCACCCACACCCTGCATTAAACTTATCGTCAGAGCTGTATAACCTAGTATCACACTGCTTACAGTGGTAAAACCCCTCTATAAAAAAGTCATCATACTCCCCTGAAAATGGTGCCTCAGTTCCCTTATATATAATTATATTCTCTTCTTCTTTTGTTAATTTATTACTCATATATTTATCCTTAAAAAATCTTATACTATTTGAGATGGAAAGTCCAATAAAAAGGTTGTTCCATTATTTTTGGAACTTGTGCAAGATATCTGTCCTCCAAGCTTCTGTGTTACCAAGTTATATACAATATGCATTCCTAAACCACTTCCGCCTTTGCCTCTTTTTGTTGTAAAAAAAGGATCGTATATTTTTTTTACTTCCTCTGGGCTCATTCCCTTTCCATTATCTTTGTAAATAAAATGTATACGTTCATTTTCTAAATATATATCAATGCTTATTACACCGTTAGGGATATTTTCAAACCCATGTTTTATTGAGTTTAATATAAGGTTTGTTAATATTTGGGCAATTGCTCCAGGATAACTTTTAACAGTTATAGATTCATCACAATTAACTTCTACTATATGGGTTGTTTTTTTAAAATTCGGATGTAGACTTGTAAGGATTTCATTAATATATTTTTTCATTCTAAAAACCCGAACTTCTTCGCTTGATTGATCTACAGCAACCTGTTTAAAACTACTAATTAGATTAGAAGATCTTTTACTATTTGAAAGGATTAAAGATGTAGTACTTAACACGTTTTCACAATAAGTAGAAAACATACTTTTTGCCATAGTATTTTCTTTATAGGATTTATATAACTCTTCTGTTTTATCTTGTAGATATGATGCAGCTGTTACAATGATTCCAATAGGTGTATTTATTTCATGGGCTACACCGGCAACCATTCCTCCTAAACTTGCAAGCTTTTCAGACTCAATAACCTTCTCTTGAGCATCATTTAGGGATTCTAAAGCTGATCTTAAATCCTTTGTCTGCTTCTCCACCTCCCTTTCTAAAAGGACTTTGTTATTGTTTATTTTTAAGTATGCATCCTTTAGCTCTGTCTCTCTTTCTAATATAACTTTGGACATATTAGTTACTGATTTTGCTAGAAGATCCATCTCTTCTAATGCTAGTGACCTAATTGTTATATCATATTCACCTAGAGCTATCTCCCTTGTGGAGTTTAATAGGGCATTAATTCCGTTATATATAGTTTTACTAAACCTTCTTCCTATAATAATAGCTATCGAAATTAGGGATATTAGTATTATTATTAGGGGAAGAACTAATTTATATATAGTTTGATAAATGTTATCCATAGGAGTATAGAGGGATACCTGCCACCCTGTTTCTGGCATTTGAACTGTTTTTATATAGTACTTCTCATTGTTATATGTAGCATACTCCTTCTGTTTTTCTTCAAAAAGGTTATTCTCCCTTAACAAGACTTTTTTATAATCTGGATGATATACATAGACTCCTCTCTGATCTGTAACAAAGACTAACCTACTTGAGTTTTCTCCATTTAGTAGGGCTAGAATCTCATCCATTTCTTTTATTGATATAAAAAGAGTTATTACTCCATCGCTATATTTTTTACTTAGAGTTACTGCTGATGAGTTTGTTTTGCTTGAGAGGAATGTTGATGACCAGTATGGTTTATCACTATGGGTAACAATTTTAAAATACTCATGTCCAGAGATATCGGTTCCTAATAACCTTTCATCATTTGGGTATAAAGCCCTAATGTTTCCATATAAATCAGAAACCTGTATAGACCAAATTTTTTCACTATTCTCTGTTAAGATCCCTAGAAGTTTATTAAAATCCTCTGATGAGGTATTTCTAGTTGATTCTAAATTCTCTTTAATTATATTTAGCTCTAAAAGAGGACCCCTTATATAATCTCTTATCATTTTGGATAAAAGAGATATTTTAATATCATCCTCTTTTTTTAACGCTTTCTGAAAACTATCAACGGATAAGATTGTATTCGAGACCCCTAGAACTATCATAGGTAGTAAAATTGTAAAAATTATAAAATTTAATAAGAATCTATGTATAGTTCTACTTTTCCTCATATTTCTCCAAGTTTACTAACCTAATCTAATCATAATTATAGTTTGATACCTATGGATCTACAATAAAATTTATTTAACTATATTATATCCCCTAGACTTCCAATCCCCTATTCCATAACGTAGATTATATATATTAGTAAAACCATTATCAATTAGTATTCTAGCAGCAACAGTACTTCTATTCCCAGACTGACAGTAGACTAATATTGGTTCATTTTTATACTTTTCTAGCTCTTTTATATCCCTTTTTAAAAATTGAACAGGTAGAAGTGTGGCATTTTCAATAAAACCAGCCTCATACTCCCCCTGTGTTCTAACATCTAAAATAAAGGGTTTAATATTAGCCATTAGTGTTAAGGCCTCTTTAGCTGTTACCTCACTATACTTAGGAGATTCCAGCTCTAAAACAGTAAGATGCCCCTTATAATCACCTAGGGTAAAATCATATTTTCCACTTTTTTTAATTTTTATATATGATGTCTCGCTACTCTTTTTAGGAAGTTTTTGATTTATTTCTAAACCAGGTATCACTAGGTTTAATAAATCATTATTTGGTGTTTCAAGTACTATGTAGTCCCCTCTATAAACTGTAAAATTCATATTTTTATAATCTTTTATATTAATAATTCTTAGTCCGCCATCTAGCCTACCTGAGATTTTACTCTCTTCAGCAGTGGTACATGCTGCTAGAATTATTAATAAAGCTATTATTGTTAAACTATTTTTTTCATCTTAAAATCTCCTATATATTTAAAAGATAATATAAGACATTAATAATAACAAGTATTATTAAGATTGATTATAGGGTTAAGAATTAGTATTATTTATTTAATAGGAGTTTACTATGGTAACAAGAGAAGATGTTTTAAAAGTATTAAGTCAAATTGAAGACCCAGATCTTCATAAAGATATAGTTACATTAGGCTTTATTAAAGAGCTAATAATAGATGGATCGACAGTTAGTTTTTCCATGGAATTAACAATAGCTGGTTGTCCCTTAAAGAATATGTTTAAGGAAGAAGCAGAGAGAGTTGTATTAGAGTTAGATGGGGTTGATAAGGTTAATATAGTAATGACCTCTAGGGATAGAAAAAGAAGCAATGATACCGAGAGTTTGAAAAATGTTAAAAATATTATTGCTGTAGCCTCTGCTAAAGGGGGTGTTGGAAAGTCCACAGTAACCGCCACATTAGCTAGCGAGTTCGCATCTAAAGGTTATAAAGTGGGTGTACTAGATACAGACTTGTTTGGTCCATCTCTAGCAACCCTTTATAATCAACACGATGTTAAAATTTACCAAAAGGGTGAAATGATGATTCCATTTGAATCAAATGGGATGAAGTTTATGTCATTTGGTTATCTAATTGGTGACTCCCCTGCTATAATGCGTGGTCCTATGGTTTCTGGTTATATAACACAGATATTAACCCAGGTTGATTGGGGAGAACTTGACTACCTATTTATAGATATGCCTCCAGGGACTGGGGATATACAGTTAACAATATCCCAAACTATTAAGTTAGATGGGGCTGTTATAGTTACAACGAGATCCTCCCTATCATTAGTTGATGTAGTTAAGGGTATCTTAATGTTTGAAAAAGTTGAGATACCTATTTTAGGTGTAGTAGAAAATATGTCCCACTTTGTATGTGATAGTTGTGATAAGGAACACCATATTTTTGGGGAACAACGGGGAGATTTATCCGAGCGGTTTGGTATTGAGACTCTAGCCCATATACCTATAGAGGCTACTAGAGCTGTACCATTTGATAAATACAAAACTAACGACTTAAATAGTGAGTTAGCAAATAACTTAGTAAGACAGTTAGGTGCTATTACATCTAAGGCTATAACCCCACCACAGGTAGCTTTAAGTAAGGATTTAGTTACAATTACATGGGATGATGGAACAGTTAAGGAAGTTCCTAACAAAGAGTTAAGGGATAGTTGTAAATGTGCTCTTTGTGTAGATGAGTATACAGGAAAGAAAACTCTTAAAAAAGAAGATATACCAGAAGATATTCATGGAGAGAAGGCAGTTCCCCTTGGGAATTATGCTGTTTCCATACAGTGGAGTGATGGCCATACATCTAGTATCTATCCCTATAGCTCTTTAAAGTAGCTATATTTTATTAAAAGGGGCTTTTTTAGCCCCTTTTTTTATATCTCTGTTTCCTATGTCTATTATAGTAATTGAGTAAATTAAGATTTTGAATTATGGTAGTTTACTTTACGGAGATTTTTATGAATAAAAAGATGACTACTTTTGCAATAACACTACCACTTTTTTTTGAAACACTACTAAGAACACTATTAATGAATGTTGATACATTTATGTTAAGTCAATACTCTGATAAAGCTGTAGCTGCAGTTGGTACGATACAGCAATTTACTTTTTTTGTAATGGTGATCTATTTAATGGCTTCAACAGGTTCAAGTATATTGATCTCCCAATATTTAGGGGCAAAAAAGAGTGAAGATGCATCTAAAATAGCCCAATCTGCTGTTTTAGCAAATATTGGACTAGCTATTATTCTAAGTACCCTTTTATACCTTTTATCAGACCTAATTATTAATAGTTTAGGTTTAGAACCCCAGGTTAGACTCTTTGCTTCAGACTATTTTAAGGTCTATGTACGCTTCTCAATATTCCAGGCAGTAAGCCTAGTATTTGCAGGAATTGTACGGAGTTATGGATACTCATATATCCCCCTTTATGTAAATATTGGAGCTAATATAATAAATATTATTGGGAACTATCTATTTATTTTTGGTGCCCTTGGTTTTCCCCAGCTTGGGGTAAAAGGTGTTGCTATATCCACTGTTTTCAGTCAAGGTGCTGGAGCTTTTGTTATGATGTTAATAATAACTAGAATCCCAGAGATCAATATGTTTGCAATTAGAAAAATAAAAACACTTGGTACATATATAAAAGACATCCTAAAAATAGGAGTCCCATCAGCAGGAGAGTTTCTATCCTACAATTTGGCTCAAATAGTAATTCTATACATGGTTTCATCCCTAGGAACAGCATCTTTAGCTTCGTACACATATACAATAAATTTTACAAGATTCGCCTATATGTTATCTATATCCCTTGGAAATGCGACCCAGATATTAGTTGGGTATAGTGTTGGTTCTAAGGATATGGATGGTGCTTATAAAATTTGCCTAAAAAATCTAAAAATTGGAATTATCTCTTCTTTAATATTAGCTGGGACAATTGCAATATTTAGATTCCCACTTATTAAATTAGTGACACTAGACCCTACAATTACAGCAATAACCTCTACTCTACTACTCCTAGCAGTAATCCATGAGATAGCAAGACCTCTGAATTTAGTGGTTATTGCGGGATTAAGGGGAGCAGGTGATGTAAAATACCCTGTATTTACAGGAATAATTATGATGTGGAGTATAGCTGTAACTCTAGCATATCTATTTGGTATAAAATTAGGTTATGCAATGGCTGGAATATGGATTGCTAGGCTTATTGAGGAGTGGTTAAGAGGTGGAGTAATATTAAAAAGATGGCTCTCTAGAAGATGGGAATCAAAAATTTTAGTATAATTTAAATGAAATACGAAAATCCCCTTCCTATATCAAACTAAAAACGTGATAATATATAGTATGACAGATTTATTAAAACGATTTTCTTTAATGGGTATACATATTCCAGAAATACTTCTTCCCAATAATGTGGATATGAATAAATGGGCAGTTATAGCCTGTGATCAATTTACTTCTGAAAAAGAGTACTGGATTAAAACAACAGAAATTGTTGATGATGGTCCATCAACCCTTAGATTAATACTACCTGAAGTCTACCTAAACGATAAAGATAAAAAAGATAAAATAGACAGTATAAAAAATACTATGCGTAAGTATATTGAGAATAGAGTTTTACAACCACTTAAACCTGGATTTATATTAGTAAATAGATCTACACCCTATACAAAGTCTAGAAAGGGTTTAATTATGGCTATAGATCTAGAACAGTACTGCTTTAAAGATGGAACCCAGTGTTTAATTAGACCTACTGAGGGAACAGTAATTGAGAGACTGCCTCCCCGTATTGAAATTAGGGAAAATGCCCCCCTTGATATTCCCCATATTTTATTATTAATAAACGATGAGAAAAAAGAGATTATAGAGGAAGCTTTTACCTATATAGATGAGTATGAAAAAGTTTATAATTTTGATCTGATGCAAAATGGTGGGAAAATTGCAGGTTATCTAATTTCTAAGGAAGAGCATTTAAATAGGATATGTAAATCCTTTGAAAAACTGTTTAATAAAAACAAGATGTTATTTGCTGTAGGGGATGGGAACCACTCCCTAGCATCGGCAAAGGAGATTTGGGAACAACTAAAACTAGAGGGTGCAGCGAGTGACCACCCTGGAAGATATGCCTTAGTTGAAGTTAATAATATATATAACGAAGGTATAATTTTTGAACCAATACATAGAGTTTTATATGGAGTTAGAACCAGTAGCTTTATTGAGTTCTTAAAAAAGAGGGCTACAACAACTGCACAATATAACTTATCCGAGGATGATGTAAAAAAAGATCTAAAACTAGATAAAGAGGAGCATAGGGTAGGATTTTTAAATAGTGGGATTTGGGGGTTATTAACAATCAACGAACCAGAATTTAAACTCTCCTATGAAGTTGTTCAAAGGGTTATCGATGAATTCTTAATTTTAAACCCTAAGTGTAGTGTGGATTATATTCATGGGGATGGTATTGCTAAAAACTTAGGGCAGAAAGAGGATAATCTGGTTCTATACTTTCCGGCTATTAAGAAAAATCGTTTCTTTAAGATGATAGAGGAGGATGGTTCCCTGCCTAGGAAAACATTTTCAATTGGAGAAGCTGAAGAGAAACGTTACTATATTGAATCAAGAAAATTGACTAGTTGACTATTCCATAAGTTGTATCTATTATGTACCCTCATTTATTTAGATATTAGGAGTTTTTATGTCAAATTATTCACCTGTAGAAGTAGTAGATAACAGTGCAAATCCAGCACCCCTAGGTTTAGTTGGTTTTGGTTTAACTACCCTACTATTAAACTTTCATAATGCAGGTTTTTTCCCACTAAATTCAATGATAATGGGAATGGGTATAGCTGTTGGAGGTATTGCACAAGTAATAGCGGGTATTTTAGAGTCAAAGAAAAATAATACTTTTGGAACCACAGCCTTTACTCTATACGGTTTTTTTTGGATTAGCCTTGTAATTACATGGACATTTCCAGCCCTTGGAATTGCAAATGAGTCTTCGGCAATTGCTATGGCTGTATACCTACTCTTCTGGGGAGTATTTACCCTTGGAATGTTTGTTGGAACTTTAAAGATAAATAGAGCTCTTCAAGTTGTATTTTCTACTTTAACCCTATTATTCTTTTTATTAGCAATTTCAGATTTCTCAGGAAGCCATTTAGTAAAAAAAATTGCAGGGTTTGAGGGTATAATATGTGGACTTTCCGCTCTATATGCAGCTATAGCCCAGGTTTTAAACGAACTATATGGAAGAGAAGTTATGCCAATTGGTGTTGTTAAATAGGTTTAAAATCCAAGTTATTATAGAAGTCTCCCTATGGGAGGCTTTTTTTTGGCATAAAATTTGCATCTTATTAAATATTGCTAGGTTCTAATAGAGATTATTATAACTTTAGCAAAATTTAGAACATAAGTGTAGTTTTAACATACTTTAAACTACCCATTTGTAGGAGATTTTATGAATACCAGATTTAGACCCTTTGATACAGCAAAGGATATTATAAATGCTTGTGGATTAGACATAAGTTATTTTTATGATGATTTAATATTTTCGGATCACTCCCTCTTTATTTTACAATTTGATGATCACCGCCCAGAAGTTATTAAACTGTTTTTTAACAGAGATTGTGAATTAGATAAAAAAATAGAGATAAAAGATAAGCTTTATAAGGAAGGACTTGAGCGGGGTATAGCTCTAATGGATGAGGGGATGTTTTTCCTCAGGGATTCCCATGAAACAGGGGAAATATCAATATATTATGAGTAGTAATAATTATAGAGAGACAAGCATTGTAGTATCCTTATATTTATAAGATAATACTTAAATGAATAATAAGCCTATACTTAAAAGATTTACAAACTACTACAAACCCCATAAAAGAATTTTCTTTATTGACCTATTTTGTGCACTATCAATAGCCATAATAGACCTATTATATCCAGCTTTTACTAGAACAATTCTCCAGGATATACTACCTGAAGGAAATCTAAACAGCCTATTTACTCTATTAGCACTATTATTAGGTCTATATATTATTAGATGTTTTCTCGACTTTGTGGTTCTATACTGGGGACACATAATGGGTGTCTATATGGAAAGTGACATGAGAAGGGACCTATTTAACCATCTACAAAAACTACCCTTTAAGTTTTACGATAACAATAGAACTGGAGAGCTTATGTCCAGGGTTGTTAATGATTTAAACGAAGTTTCAGAATTAGCCCACCATGGTCCTGAGGATATCTTCCTCTCTGTTGTTATGTTATTAGGTTCTTTTATATATTTAGTTCAGGTAGAGTGGCATTTAGCTGTCTTAATTTTCTGTATTATGATCCCACTAATTCTTTGGTTTACAATAACAAGACGATCTAGCCTTGGTAAATCCTGGGCTACTGTTCGGGTTAAAATGGGAGAGATCAATTCAAGCCTTGAGAACTCTATTGCTGGAATTAGAGTAGCTAGAGCATTTACAAATGAGTTATTTGAGAAGTTACGTTTTAACAAGTCCAATAATGATTTTAGAGGGGCTAAAAGAGGGGCTTATAAATCCATGGCCCACTTCCACGTAGGTGTAACCTTTTTAATGACACTTTTAAATATTGTTGTTTTAGCTGTTGGTGGTTATATGGTTTTTAAGGAGAGTATCGATATCCCTGACCTACTAGCTTTTATGCTCTACATAAACCTTGTAATTGAACCTATTAAACGGTTCACAGGTTTTACTCAGCAGTATGAGAAGGGTATGGCAGGATTTAGAAGATTTTGTGACATTATGGATCAAGAACCAGATATTATAGATAGGGATGATGCTATAGAGTTAATAAATCCAAAGGGGAATATTGAACTTAATAATGTTACATTTAGTTATGATGATGAAAATCATATACTATCTGATATAAACCTACATATTCCATCAGGTAAAACTGTAGCAATTGTAGGACCAACAGGTGCTGGAAAAACAACCCTATGCCATCTTATACCCAGATTTTACGAGGTTAATAGTGGATGTGTAAACATTGATGGTATTGATATAAGAGATACAACCCTATCTAGTTTAAGGAAGTCTGTTGGTTTTGTGCAACAGGATGTATTCCTATTTACTGGTACAATTAAAGAGAACATCTTATACGGAAGACCAGATGCAACAGATAGTGAGATTAAAGAAGCTGCTCTAAAGGCAGAAATTGACGATTTTATAACCTCCCTTGATAATGGTTATGATACATGGATTGGAGAGAAGGGTATTTTACTCTCTGGGGGACAAAAACAGAGATTAGCAATTGCTAGGGCCTTTCTAAAAAATCCTCCTATTCTTATTTTAGATGAAGCAACATCCGCATTAGATAATCAGACAGAGAGAAAGATTCAAAAAGCACTAGAAGAGTTAAGCAGGGGAAGAACTACTCTGGTTATTGCCCATAGACTCTCTACTGTAAGGCATGCGGATAAAATTGTTGTATTAACTACAGATGGAATTGAAGACCAAGGAACACATGATGAACTTTTTGATAGGGATGGCCTATATAGGAATCTATACAATTCCCAATTTGTATAAAAAAATAGCCGACTAATTAATAATAGTCGGCTCTATATCTTTAGGGGTAACTACCCCATAACATTGGATAGGGTTTTTAAATATTTCATAAAAAACTCCTTATCTATAGCTAATTATATTACTATTATTAAGATTAATAAATAGATAAAAAATGTCTTGCATCAGGACATTATATTGACATATCTCCATTGTAGGGTAAAATGTCTCTATGAATGACATTAATATCTTCTATAATGAAACACCAACAAGATCAAAAACAAGAAAATCCATTCTATCTAATAGCTTAGAGCTATTTACATCTAAGGGGATTGAGTCTGTCTCTATGGCTGAAATTAGTAAACTGTGTGGTATTACTACTAGAAATTTATACCGTTACTACTCTTCTAAGGAGTTTTTAGTAGTTGATTCTACCTATGAAATATTTTTTAGAAGTATAAATACTCCACTTGATACCTCCTTTAATCAATTAACAGGTATAAAACAGTTAAAGGTTTTAATGTTTAATCTTATACATCTAAACCAAACAAAAGAGGATGAGATAGCATTTACTAAATATATTATGTATTTCGATATATATATATCTACCCTTTCCAAGGATCACCCTGCATTTATAAAATATACAAAGGAGTATCTACCACTAATTGAGAGTAGTAAGTCTACATCCATTAAAAATGCTTTAAAAAAGGGAATAGCTGATAGGTCCATACTTATACATGAGGAGGAGATAACCCTCTATGATACATATATTACCCAATCAATATTTAGCCTTATCATGCGAATTAATATAAAAGAGTATGAAAATGAATCAATTAATCCAAAACTTATTTACAAACATATTGAGATAATTTTAAACCATTTAGGAGTTAATAATGAGTGAAAACATTAGGGATCTTTTAAACAAATTAACATTAGAAGAGAAGGCTAGTCTCTGTTCTGGAGAGGATTTTTGGCATTTAAAGGGGATACAAAGATTAAATATTCCATCAATTATGGTAACAGACGGTCCCCACGGTCTACGGAAACAGGAAGTTAAGGGAGACCATGTAGGCCTAGGTGGAAGTGTAAAAGCTACCTGTTTCCCCACAGCATCAGCTACAGCTAGTTCCTGGGATGAGGAGTTGATGTTTAATATGGGAGTAGCCCTATCTAAGGAGTGTTTAGCCGAGGATGTATCCGTATTGCTAGGACCTGGCGCTAATATAAAAAGATCCCCTCTATGTGGTAGAAATTTTGAATATATCTCAGAAGACCCCTATTTAACTGGAAAAATGGGGGCATCCCTAGTTAGAGGAGTTCAAAGTAATGGCATTGGAACTTCACTGAAACACTTTGCCCTTAATAATCAAGAGTATAGAAGAATGGCTATTGAGTCTGTTGTTGATGATAGAGCCCTAAGGGAGATATATCTCCCAGGGTTTGAAACTATAATAAAAGAAGCCCAACCTTGGACAGTTATGTGTGCCTACAATATGTATAATGGGGAGTACTGTAGTGATAATAAAACCCTCCTCACAAATATATTAAAGGAGGAGTGGGGACATACAGGCTTAGTTGTAACAGATTGGGGGGCTTGTAATAACAGAGTAGCAGGAATAAAGGCTGGGTTAGAACTAGAGATGCCATCTAGTGGAGGGGTAAATGATAAACTTATTGTTAAGGCGGTAAAGAATGGAACCCTCTCCATAGAGGAGGTAGACAGAGTTGTCCTTAGACTTCTAAATCTAATTTTTAAAGCTAATGAGGGAAAACAAAAAGATTATAGATACGATGTGGATGAGCATAATAACCTTGCTGCAGAGATTGCTGGTGAGTCAATGGTATTACTGAAAAACAGTGAGGAAATTCTACCTCTAAGTAGAGATGAAAGGATTCTAGTTGTTGGTGAGTTTGCAAAAAAACCTAGGTATCAAGGTGCGGGGAGCTCTTTAATAAATCCTACAAAAGTTACAACCCTCTTAGATGCCCTAGAGAACTTACAAATTAAATTCGATTATATACAGGGGTATAACATAGACTCTGATATTCCCAATATGGAGTTAATATCCCAGGCTGTAGATAGCGCTAAAACTTATGATAAAGTTGTAGTTATAGCTGGCTTAACAGATGACTATGAGTCTGAGGGCTTTGATCGAACCCATTTAGATATGCCTGATAGCCACAATAAGTTAATTGAATCCCTTTGTGAAGTTAATGAGAATATAGTTGTTATTTTACAAAATGGGGCTCCTGTTATCATGCCTTGGATAGGTGGTGTAAAAGCTGTTCTTGAAGGCTACTTAGGAGGCCAAGCATCTGGTACTGCAATGGTTAATATTATTTTTGGTATAGTAAATCCCAGTGGAAAAATTGCAGAGACCTTTCCCTTAAAACTCGAGGATGATTTAGCATCTAAATATTTTGGAATGGGTCCTAAAACTGTAGAGTATAGAGAGAGTATATATGTTGGTTATAGGTACTATGATAAAGCGGAAAAGGATGTCTTATTCCCCTTTGGGTTTGGTCTAAGTTATACCAATTTTGAATATTCTGACTTAAAACTTAACAATAAAAACATTAGTGATAATGATAAATTACTTGTTAGTCTAAAAATTAAGAATGTTGGGGATGTTTATGGTAAAGAGATTATACAACTATATGTAAATGATGATATAAGTTCTGTTTTTAGACCACAAAAGGAGCTTAAAGCTTTTAAAAAAATTGGTCTTAACCCTGGAGAAGAGAGGGAAGTAAACTTTGAACTAACAAAAAGATCCTTTGCATTTTACGATGTAGAGTCAAAGGATTGGATTGTAGAGAGTGGCCTTTTTAATATTTTAATTGGTTCATCTAGTAGGGATATAAGATTAGAAGAGTCTGTCACTGTTACATCAGATATCAGAAGAATCATAGAAAACTTAGAGCCTAAAGCTCCAGAATATTACAATCTAATTGAATATAACACTATTAGTAACAGTAGTTTTATAGAACTTTTAGGTAGGGATCTACCGGTACAAAAGAGATTAAAAGGGGAAGATTTTACTATAACCTCAACAGTAGGAGATGTAAGTAGTACTTTTATTGGAAAGATTCTTTATAAAAATATTTCTAAAAATTTTCTAAAACCACCTAGTGGGGAAGAGGAAGTAGACCCAACTATGAAGAGAATGATGGAGTCTATTATTTATGAGATGCCACTAAGGAGTTTAGTTCTAATGAGTGGGGGTAAAATATCCTTTAAAACTGTAAATATTCTACTTCAATTTATTAATAGTAACTATTTAAAGGGGTTTTTTGCTATCTTTAAACCTAGTTGATATAAAAAAAACTACAGCTAATAGAAAGAGATATATAGGTGATAAGATAAAGCTTGTATGAAGCCCATACTTATCCCCTATAATTCCCATTAAAATTGTGGCAGAACTGTACCCTGGAGTTCCAAAACAAGATAGAAATATCATTAAAATTGTTATATCAACACCCATTACTGAACCGGCATATGACTGAATACTAGGCCATAAACAAGCTATTGTAAGACCCATAAATAACATTAGTATAAAAAGTGATGAGATATTTATTATAAAAAAGAATACAATGCTCAGCCCTAGGGAGAGAAGGGAAGATATAAGAATAATATTTTTAAGTTTAAACCGATGGGCAATTCTACTGGTTAAGAGTCGCCCTAAAACCATTCCTATAGCAAATAAGGCAGCTCCTATAGCCCCAGCCCTTGGGTTTGTGTTGTACTCTAGCTGTATATAACTAGCACTCCAAAATGCAAAGGCACTCTCGGCTCCCCCAGCAAAAAAGAGTGAAAAACCAAAAAACCAGAACCTTGGCTTTGAAATTATCTCCCCCATATGACTAAATTCTGTTCTTGATTTAGGAAGGTTAATTGTTTTACTAGATGGATATAGGGAAACAATGATTAATACAACCAAAGCTAATATAACAAATATAACCCTCCAAGAGGTTCCCCTTGTTAATAGTTCACCAAAAAATAGAACACTAAAAGTTACACCTATAGGCCAAAAAGCATGGAGAAGGTTCATCTTTTTCCCATTATCCCCTGGGTGTAAATCCTCGACTAAAGGGGTTAATAAGCCTTCAAGGAAACCTTGCCCAAAACCTATAATTAGAACTAAAATTGTGGATAGAAGAAATGTTGAACTCTTTGTAAAAAGAAATAGACCAAGTGATAAAATAAGAAGAGCCACTTTAATTAATCGTAATTTACCATATTTTCCAGCTAGGTAGCTACTAATTAATAGAACAACAAACTGGGCCATAGCAGATATAAAACCTAGGGATCCTCCCTGGGTTAAGGAGAAGTTCAACTCCTTAGATATTCTAACTAGGGATATAGGTATTATAGATGCGCTTGCAGCAAAAACAAACATTGTTGCCATTGCTGCAATTGAGGTTCTTTTTATATAATCTTTCAAACTCAAACTCCAAATTCTAAATGTAGAACAGTTTCCTAAAATAAGAGATATAGTCACAGATTGTATCATATATTTCACTCTTATCTAAGGAGGAGTTTAATCCATCCTCTAATAGTTTATCTAGTGTAGATTTTAAAATTATTATTATTTTATCTAACTCTTTAGGACTCTTAAATAACTCAATATCTAAACCAGTTTTAAAGACCTCTTCTAATTTGTTATACGAGTCAGACTCTCTTTTTAAAATCTCACTCTTTATCCCTATATTATCATCACTACGTGCCTTTAATATAAACTCCATGGTACGTGGAAAATCTGTTAGAAGATTCAACATACTATCCATATAACTCTGTACTCTAATAAGTAGGTCTGGACTATTTAAATCAATATTATCTAGAATATAATCCTTAATCTGTTTCTCAGCATGATCAAATATATAGTAGAACATTAACTCTTTATTCATAAAGTATTGAAATATTGCACCCTTGGATATTCCAGCTTTCTTGATTATTGCATTGGTTGATGCTCTATCATACCCCTTAGAGGCAAACTCCTCCATTGCACAGTTGAGTATTCTATTTTTTTTCTCTTGTGTTACGTTTTCAATTAATAGATTCAATTTATCTTTTTTTTCCTCCAGTAACTAGCCTACCAATAGCTGATAGAGATTTTACTAAAGGGCCCTCTAGATCTCTCTGAACTAGTTTAAACTTCTCCCTTATAGGAATAAATTGTGGGCATTTTTTTTCACATAGACCACACTCTATACATGATGATGTAAAGTGGGGTTTTCTATCTTCATACCCCATTCCAAGAAATGATATATGATGAAAACGTGCTCCTGTTTTAGAGAACATGTGGTAATCATTTAAATTTTTAAAGGCTGCGGGAATATCTATACCCATAGGACAAGGAAGACAGTAGGCGCAACCTGTACATGGTACTTGCTGTAGCTCATTAAACTTATCTCTAACATCGGATAGAATTTTATTCTCTTCTTCTGTTAAACTACTAATATTTGAGTCTGAACAAGTCTCTAAATTCTCTTTTATATGTTCATCCTCGTTCATACCTGATAAAACTAGGGTTACTGCAGGGTTGTCTAGAACAAAACGCAGAGCCCAATCGGCAGGTGTTCGATGGATTTTAGCCCTATTGTAGATCTTTTCTACAGGTTTAGGTATCTTAGTAACTAAAGAACCTCCCCTTAGGGGTTCCATAACAATAACTCCCATGCCCTTTTTATAGGCATACAACGGTATAACACTTAGTATCTCCTTAGTAAATGACCACTTTGGTCATTTACTAAGGATAGATCCTAGGTATGTGAATAGTCAATCTTTTTCTTAATTTTCTATCCAACAGGCAACAGAGTGTCCCTTTGAAATTTCTTTTAAAGGTGGGTACTCTCTTTTACACCTCTCCATAGCATAGGGACATCTAGGATGAAAGTGACACCCCTTAGGGGGATTTAAAGGACTAGGAACATCCCCAATTACTACCCTTTTTTTATCCTGTCTATTATGGGGATTAGTTAGAGGGAATGCTTCAAAAAGAGCCTTGCTATAGGGGTGGACATGTCTCTCTACAAGCTCCTTTTTATCAGCAATTTCAACAATTCGCCCTAAATACATAACAATAATCCTAGTGGATATAAACTCTACAACCGATAGATCATGGGCTATAAATATGTAGGTGAGTTTATGTTTCTCCCAAAGGTCTAGTAGTAGGTTAATTATTTGTGCTTGGACTGATACATCTAGTGCAGAAACAGCTTCATCACAAACAACTAACTCTGGATTTAAAGCTAGAGCTCTTGCAATACCAATTCTCTGTCTCTGCCCACCAGAGAACTGATGGGGAAATCTTTTTTTATATAGAGGGTTTATTCCAACTTCTTCCATGATGGATTCCACCTTTTTACTTCTCTCTATAATATTCCCTTCTTTATGAATCTTTAAGGGTTGTCCTATTAAAGCTTCTACTTTTTTCCGAGGATTTAAAGAGGAGAATGGGTCTTGGAATACCATCTGTATATCTTTTCTAATACTACTAAGTTCAGATTTTGTTAAAGAGAAAAGGTCTGTATTATTATATATAACCTCTCCTTCTGTCTTCTCATGTAACCTTAATATAGTTTTTCCTAACGTCGATTTACCACAACCTGATTCCCCAACAATCCCTAGGATCTCACCTTTTTGTAGAGTAAAGGAGATATCATCTAGTGCTTTAACGTATTGGGACTTTCCACCTATTTTAGTTGAGGGAATTTCATAATACTTTTTAAGGTTTTTAACCTCCATTAATACTTTATCATCCATCTATATATCCCCCTTTAAAAAATCAGAAGCTTTAAAACACCAAATGGAGTGACCATCTTCTACACTAGACTCCTCTGGAAAACTAATATCACACTTTTTTTCATAGAAGGTACACCTATTAGCAAATGGACAACCTTCTCCAAGGGTTAATAGATCTGGAACTGTACCATCTATAGCTTCTAACCTTGTTGAACTACTATACTTATCGTTGGAAGGTAGTGAATTTAAAAGACCTAGGGTATATGGGTGTTTAGGGTTATCAAATATTTGATATACACTCCCCTCTTCCACCTTTCGCCCAGCGTACATTACAATTACCCTATCAGCTGTCTCTGCAACAACACCCATATCGTGGGTAATAAGTAGTAGTGCCATATTAACACTCTCTTTTAAGTCTGCTAGTAGATCAAGAATTTGTGCCTGAATTGTAACATCTAACGCTGTTGTTGGTTCATCTGCTATCATTAAACCAGGTTCTGGTGATGCTAAAGCCATGGCTATCATAACTCTCTGCCTCATACCGCCGGATAACTGATGGGGATAGTCGTTTAAAACTTTTTTAGGAGATGGAATTTTAACCTTACCTAATAACTCCTCTGCCTTAATTATAGCATCCCTCTTTTTCATCCCTTGATGGGTCATAAATACATCGGCTAACTGGGTTCCTATTTTAAAAACTGGGTTTAAACTAGTCATAGGCTCTTGGAATATCATGGATATATCGGTTCCACGCTTCTTTTGCATCTCATCCTCAGAGAGATCTAGTAAATTTTCCCCATTAAACATAACCTTTCCAGACTCAATAATTCCAGGAGGCATGGGTATTAATCTGTTTATAGTATGGGCTGTAACGGATTTACCACAACCTGATTCCCCAACTAGGGCTAAAGTCTCCCCCTTATCTATAGATAAAGAGAGATTACGAACGGCTCTAACAACTCCACGTCTTGTATTAAAATTAACACTTATATTTTCCATGGAAAGCAATTTTTCTTTTTTCATACTAGTCCCTCATCCTAGGGTCTAAAATATCCCTTAATCCATCACCTAAAAGGTTAAAACCTAATACAGCCAATAGAGTTGCAATACCAGGAAGGGTTACAATCCACCATGCACTTGTTACAAACTCCTTAGAACTAGCAATCATTAAACCCCATTCAGGTGTGGGAGGTTGCGCCCCTAAACCTAGAAAGGATAGTGCAGCAGAGTCTAATATAGCAGTTCCTATTCCAAGGGTAGCCTGAACAGAGATAGGAGCTAAACAGTTTGGTAGAATTGAAAAGATCATTAACTCCCAGTCTGGGGCTCCTAACGCTCTTTCAGCCATTACATAATCATTCTCTTTCTCTGCTAAAACTGAAGCCCTAACAACCCTGGCATAACTAGGTATCTGGGATATACCAATGGCTATCATCCCATTTGTTAGGGATGGACCTAGAATTGCTACAATAACAATTGTTAATAAAATATATGGAAAAGCCAACATAATATCTATTAACCTCATAATAATTTTATCTACAATACCACCATAAAAAGCACTAATTAAACCAATTATTGCACCGCAGGTTAATGATATAGAGACTGCAAAAACACCAATTAACATTGAAATTCTTGCACCATATATTATCCTTGAGAGCATATCTCGACCAAGGTCATCTGATCCTAGAATAAACCCATTTGTAAATGGAGCAGACTTTCGTAACTCAATATTTTGAGCAATAGGATCCATTGGGGATATAAGTGGCGCAAATAACCCAATTATTATAAATACAAGAATAATAATTAATCCTGTAACAGCTGTTTTATTACTTTTAAATTGATGCCAATGTTCCCAAAAAAGAGAGTCCTTTTTAGGAAGTGTATTATCTACTTTCATAACTTCCTCCCTACTGTAACCTAATTTTTGGATTTACTATTGAATATAAAATATCAACTACTAAATTAATTAAAACAAAACAGGTTGATATAATTATTATACCACCTTGAACAGCAGGATAGTCCCTAGCTTCAATAGCTTGATAGAGCCACTTACCAATCCCTGGCCATGCAAAAATTGTTTCTGTTAAAATTGCTCCGGATAATAAAAGTCCAAACTGAAGCCCAATAACTGTAATAACTGGTAGTAGGGCATTTCTTAATGCGTACCTATAGATAACTCTACTCTCTTTAATACCAGCAGACCTTACAGTCTTTATATAGTCCTGTTTTAAGACCTCTAACATACTACTTCTTGTTGTTCTAGCAATAATTGCCAAAGGAATAGTCCCTAAGGCTATAGATGGTAGAATCAAATGGTGTAGTGCTGATGTAAAGTATTCAGGATGTCCAGTAAAAATATATTTAAAAGTATCTAATAGATAAAAATTTGTTTCTGGGGAGAAGTAGTATCTAATGTTTATTCTTCCACCTGTAGGGAATAGGTTTAGTCCTACAGAAAAAACCATAATCATTACTAGTGCTAACCAGAAAACAGGCATAGATACACCAAAAAGAGCACCTACCATTGCAGAAAAATCTACCCAAGTATTCTTTTTAGTAGCTGATATAACACCAATTAATATACCAAGAATTGTTGCAAATATCATAGCACAAATAGCCAACTCTATAGTTGCAGGGAATCTCTCTTTAATCTCGTTCATAACTTTTTGACCAGATTTAATAGATTTTCCAAAATCTAGATGGGCAACCCTCTGCATATATAATCCGTACTGCTGAATTAAAGGTTTATCAAGTCCAAGATCTTCCCTTAGTCTTTCAATTTTCTCTTTACTCGCTCTCTCACCAAGCATTACCCGAGCCGGATCACCTGGAGCCAATGCTATCATGAAAAATACCAAAGTAACCACTCCTATAAGTGTGGGTATTAATAATAATAGTCGATTTATTATGTATTTTAACATATTACCTTCTTAATAAATGGATTAAAAAAAACCGCCAAATCCTGGCGGCTTAATACTTATTTTTTTAACCAAACCTTAGTAAATACTCTTCGACCAGTAGGATATAATACAAAGTCTTGAACACTCTCTTTCATAGGTTCAGAAACAATAGAGTGGGCAATAGGTACCCAAGGAGCTTCCTCATGGAAGATAACCTGAGCTTCCCTATATAACTGGGTTCTCTTAGCTGGGTCCATCTCCTCTTTTGCCTTAGCACATAGCTCTGTAAACTCTGAGTTTTTCCAGAAAGCTATATTTCCAGCTGGTTTTTCAGCTGCCATCTCAGATAGTAGTACCCATAAAAAGTTATCAGGATCTCCATTATCACCAGTCCAGCCTAACATAGCAGCTTGATGCTCACCCTGATCTGTTTTATCTAAGTATGTACCCCACTCGTAGGATATAATTTCAACTTCAATTCCAACTTTAGCAAGTTGAGCCTGCATAATTTCAGCAACTTTTTTACCATTAGGATTATATGGTCTAGCTACAGGCATTGCCCAAATTTCAGTTTTAAACCCATCTGCGTAACCAGCTTCAGCTAATAACTCTTTTGCTTTTTCAGGGTTATACTCATAGGCTACAATATCGTCATTATATGACCACATTGTTGGAGGAAGAGGATTTTTAGCAGGTTTACCAGCTTCACCATAAACCCCAGCTACAATTTCGTTTCTATCAATTGCGTAGTTCATAGCTTGTCTTACTAATTTATTATCATAGGGTGCTTTCTCATTATTTAAAGCAAGATAACCTACATTAAGTCCCTCTTGTTGAATAACCTTAATACCATCAGTTGACTTCATATCAGCTAAATCCTCTGGGGATGGGAAGTCTATAACATCAACCTCACCCTTTTGAAGGGCTAACCATCTTGATGTTGCATCTGGTATTACCTTTATGATTAAACGATCTAAATATACATCACCACCCCAGAAGTCAGGGTTTCGTTCATATACAATAGAGTCATCTTTTATCCATGATACAAATTTAAATGGTCCAGTACCTACAGGATTTGTTGCTAAATCAGCACCATATTTTTCAGCAGCTGTAGGTGAGATAATTGCAGCAAAATCCATTGCTAAGTTAGCAATAAAAGGAGCTTCTTTTTTCTTCAGCTTAAATTCTACAGTCAGATCATCTATTGCAGTTACACTCTCTACAATATTATCCATATCCATATAACCCCAGTATTTCCAAGGTCCAAAACTATATGCAGGGTGATCTTTAACAAATTGACGTTCAAAAGAGTAAACTACAGCATCTGCATTTAGTGGTGTACCATCATGAAACTTAACACCCTCTCTTAAAAAGAATTTAACAGACAGTCCATCACTTGCAAACTCCCAAGATTTTGCCAAAGCTGGTTGAATAGAGGTTTCACCTGGAACAAACTCAACTAAAGTATCATATACAGGTGTACTTCCATAAAAGGATTCACCATCAGTCTCTCTTCCTGGATCTAAACCTACAGAATCACCTGACCGTGCAAAGACAAGAACTCCGCCAAATTTACTATCACTATCCTTATTAACTACAGTTTCACTCTCTTTCTGACAAGAGAAGGATAAAACAGATAAGATAGCTACCACTAATAAGGCAACTAGTTTCTCAATTTTTTTCATATTTACTCCTATAAATATTTTTATTCACTATTAAATACTGCAAATACCATGCCATGAGATAAAACCCACAGAAAACGCTTACAATACAATTTTAAGTGAATTATAGCACAAGAATGTAGGATTGCAACAACATTATTACAATTAAGTAGTTTAAAAACAGCTACCATTGAGCATTTAAACTACAATAACTAAAATTAACGGTTACTTTATAGCACATAGAGCCTAACAAGCAACAAAACAACCATTTTTTTAGCTTAATCTTCGCAAAAATTAGTAAAAAAACTACTAGATTAGTATTTATACACTATGACTCTACGAAATATTTAAATTTCACAAATAATTATACGAATAACTTAGAACCTACAGGTGGAAATATCTTGAACTTAATTTACTTTTTATAGATAAAACTAAATAAAACCAAAACTTACCCCAATAAATAAATTTTTTATTAGCTACAATTAAAGGGCTATCTCCTTTTTTATACTAGAAGCATCAACTGTATAAAGATACACTTTATATTTATAAAGATATTTTTAAATTAAAAGCTTATATAATACTAACTATATCTGATATAATATTTACGTTCATATAATATATGCAAGGGGTAAGTATGAAGGAGATTTTAACATTACAAGAAGTAGCCGAATACCTACAGTTATCAGATAAAACAATATTAAAAATGGTTAAGTCAGGAGAAATTCCATGTGCAAAAATAGCAAATCAGTGGAGATTCTCAAAGGTTATGTTAGATGATTGGATAACTGCAAAGATGGAGGTTATTCCTCAAAATGATTTTTCAAGATTAGTTGAAAAGGAGTTTGATTTTATACAGATATCCAGACTTATTGATGAGTCTTCTATACTTCCTGAGTTAAAGGGAACAACAGGCCCTCAAGTTATTACAGAACTTGCTGAAAATGCTTACAAAAATGAACTTATTGCCAATAAAGAGGAGTTTATAAAGAAACTTTTAGAAAGGGAGCAGATTACTTCTACTTCTATTGGTCAAGGTATAGCCCTTCCCCATTTAAGAAAGCCCTGTGGCACAATTGTTACAGAACCAAAAATTGTTATAGGTAAATCCACTGAGGGTATAGACTTTTCATCAATGGATGGGAAAAAAACATATATTTTTCTACTACTACTATCAGATAGCGAAGTTGTACACCTAAAAATCCTCTCAAAACTATCACAAATCCTCTCAATTAATGGGAATATTGATAAGTTAAAGAAAATTAAAGAACCTAAAGAGTTTATTAAGTTCTTTATTATTGGAGAACAACAGATAAATAATAAAGAGTAAAATTAATATCTCTCTTTTTTACACCTTCTTTTCCCGGCTCTACCACTTCCTCCAAAGAAAGTACTAGCTCCTATAAGAAAACCGAGGTCATAGAGTCCTCCAGAATTATGAACCTCATAGATTGAAATAGTGTCATTAAATAGAGAACCTATAAATGAGAAAAGCAGTATAAAACCATGCCATAACCCCCTAAAAAAACCAGCCAAATATTCCTGACTATTTGGGACTTTCTCAGCAACATTAACACCTGCAGTACAGGATGTTAAAAATAGTGCAACAACAAAAATTGCTGTTATCAAAGTAATTTTTTTCTTCATAGGTTCTCCCTTTTTTATATCAATTTTAATATTTTTTTATGTTTTCAAATTCCTTATTAACAACATTCCTTCTAATTTTTTAGTAGTTGTCATAGGTAGAGCCTCTTTAGCAATGTAGAGACGGTCAATATGCTTATAACTTGTTAAAGTTTTATTTACATCTTTAACTATAGATGAAAAGAAGCTCTTAATTTCATCCTCTGTTTTTCCCTCACAAAACTCAGTTGTTGGATAAAAAATAACTTCTATACCCTCGGAGAGATATCTAGAATCCTTTAAATATCCTTTAACCAAAACTTGTTCAATCTCATTATATAGTTGGAATGCATCTTCTAACTCTTCAGGATAAACATTTTTACCACCTTCTGTAACAATAAGTGAGGATTTTCTACCTGTTAAATATAGATAGTTATCACTGTCTAGATAACCAACATCACCTGTTTTTAAATATCCATCACTGGTAAAAGCATTTTTTGTTGCCTCTTCATTCTTATAATACCCCAACATAATATTTGGACCCTTTGCAACAATATCACCTATACCCTCAGCATCCTTATTTATGATCTTAACATCAACATTTGATATTATCTTACCAACAGAATCTACCTTATAATGCTCCTTAGGATTTAAAGCTAACATTGGAGCTGCCTCTGTTAATCCATACCCTTGAACAAAGTCAATTCCCAATTGATTAAAGTGCTTAAATGTAGATGGGGCTAGAGGACCACCACCAGAAATACATATTCTTATATTTTGTAATGATGCCTTTTTTAGTAAAAAGTTAAACATTTTTTTCCCTGGATTAACCTTAAAACTCTTCTTAATAAATCCACTAATTGACATTAAAAATCTAATTACACCATATAAAACTATACTCTTCTTTTTTACCCCATTTAATAAACCATTTAATATTTTATTAAATAACATAGGAACACCAAGGAACATAGTAACTTTACCCTTGTTAAAATCCTCTAGTATTTTTGCAAAAACTAACTGTTTACCAAATATAACCTCAGCTCCAACGTAAATTGCTTCAAAAAATACTGAAGTCATAGTATATGAGTGATGTATTGGTAGTAGGGCGTAAAAAACATCAGTAGAGTATATTTTTAAATTACTTTGAGCTAGAAAAACATCACTTGAGAAGTTTTTATGGGTTAACATTACACCCTTAGACACTCCAGTAGTCCCAGAGGTATATAGAATTGCTGCTATATCACTCTCAACAGGTTTCTCAAAACTGTTATCAACATCATCTAAATCTAGTATGTAGTTTTCAGAACCACTGTTTAAACTAATATAACCTAAAAGGTCAACACTGTTATCCTTAATAAACTGATACTTATCAACTTCGGAGAACATTAATTTGGAATCGGATAACTTTATTAATTCTACTATCTCATTATTACTTAACGCATAATCTATAGGAACTACAACCGCCCCCATATTCACAATGCCTAAGTATGCTAAAGCCCACTCTGGGGAGTTTTTACCTGCAAGGGCTACATTATCCCCTTTTTTTATACCCTTAAAAGATAGATATCTTGATATTTTATTTATAATTACATTGGATTCTTTATATGTTAATGTAAACTCGTTAGGATTAAAAATAGTGAATGCCCTATTATTGGGAAATTCATCAGTAGTAATGTCAAACATTTCTGGTATTGTTGGCCACTCTCCTGCTATTTTATCTCCTTTATATTTGTCTAATTTTTTCCATGGACTGTACATTTATCACCTCGTTAACAAACAATATAATTCTATTTCCCTAATTTGACAAATATGTTTAAAAAAAAATATTCTTGTATTCTATAAATAGTGTTAATACAATTACTTTATGAGTAAAATAATTGTTGTAGATGATGATAAAACTCAAACTGTGTTAGTAAAAACTATTTTAACTAAATATTACCATGAAGTAATATGTTATAATGATCCAAGATTTATGTTAACAGAATATTTTCAAGGTAAAGCCGATCTAATATTATCTGATATTCATATGCCACACCTTAATGGATTAGAACTATTTAAAGCTATAAGAGTTAAAGATAAAGATATTCCATTTATAATATTTACATCTAATAATGATATAAAAAGTGTTATTGAACACTTTGAAAAGGGTATTTCCGATTATTTAATAAAACCTATTCTTTCCGATGACCTTATATACAGAGTATCTAGGGTAATCGATAGATCAATAATGGAGAAGAAACTCCACAAAATTGAGCTTGAAAGAGATCTTATTGAATTAGAAAAAAATAAGCTTAGTAATTGGAGAGATCTATATGCCGGAAAAGATATTAAGCAGACTAAGCAGATGATAACATATTTTACCCGTTCAATTAACTCTGGGGGAGGTTATGTCTGGCTGGATATTTTAAATGGTCTTCCAACAAATGAAGATGGAAGTCTACTATTAGATAGTGATCTTTTAAATCTTGTTACCGAGTCAGCATCTAACCAGAGAAAAGCCTTTGAGTATCTAGATTTTATTACTAATTTGCCTGAATTAAATATGGAAACTTTAGAAATTAGAAGTTTGTATCACAAAGTAAAAGATCATTTTACAAATAGACTAGAGGATCTTTTTCATAATAGTAGTAGAGAGTTATCCGTAAACCTTGGGTTAACAGAACTAGATGGAGAAGTAGAAATAGATTATGAGATGTTTATAGACATTTTTGAGGAAGTTTGTATAAATGGGATAAAATACTCTCCAAATAAGTCCAAAATATTTATTGAGGTATATAAAATTAGTAATCAAAGTCTAATGCGGTATAGTCCTCAAAAGGATACAAAAAATTGGCTTCTATTTGAAGTTCGAAACGAGGTAATACCAAAAGAGATATTGACAAATGGAGACCAGGGAGTTATTGGAATACCCTACGACTATATAGAACTAGTATTTGATATGTTCTATACAATTGAGTCCTACCCAACTACCCATCCAGAGGAAAAGTGGGCCAATGGAACTGGTTTATATATTTGCCGAAACCAAATAAATAAAATGAATGGTGGCCTAGAGTGTAAGAATATTATTGATTATACAAATGGCCAAAAGAAACCCTATGTACAATTTAAACTTTATCTACCAATCTCTAATTAAATAATAAAAGTTATCATTTTCATTAAAACCAGTAATGATTTAATATAGAAATAGGATTAAACTTAACAAAGGTGGTATCTTATATGATAATTCTTATACTTTTTGCTTTTTTATCTGGAATAATAACAATATTATCTCCCTGTATACTTCCAATGCTCCCAGTTATACTAACTGGATCGATAGGGAATAGAAGGCGTCCCTACGGTATTATTACCGGCTTTATAATTAGCTTTGTAGTTTTTACCCTATCTTTAACATTCCTAGTGGATTTTTTAAATGTTCCTACTAATACCCTTAGAACCGTAGCCTATATAAGCTTAATATTATTTGGTCTTATAATGCTTACTCCAAAGCTAAAAGAAACTTTTGAAATTTTAGTCTCCCTAATCAATAGAGGTGGAGACCATAAGAAGAGAGATGGATTTAGTGGTGGTTTTTTTATAGGCCTAACACTAGGAATTATTTGGACTCCATGTGTTGGACCAATAATGGCCTCTGTTATTACACTTGCTGCTACTCAAAATGTAAATTTAGACTCTGTATTTATAATTCTATCCTACTCTATAGGAACTGCACTACCTATGCTTGCGGTTATATATGGAGGAAAAGCAATTATTACAAAAGTACCTTTTTTAACTAGAAATCCTGAAAAACTAGAGAGATTTTTTGGAATAATTATGATTATAGTAGGGATATCTATAGCTTTTAATCTAGATAGGCAGTTTCAGAACAGGATTTTGAATCTATTTCCCAACTACGGCAGTGGTCTTACGGCCTTTGAAAATAGTGATATTGTACAAAATGCCCTTGGTAATAATCTAGAAGATAGTGGTGATTTTAGAACTTCTAAAGAGCCTGAAAAAGGGAAACTTGGATATTATGGTTTAGCTCCCGAACCTCTTTTAGGCCTTAAAGGGAGTGTTGTTATAGTCGATTTTTGGACTTATAGCTGTGTGAATTGTGTTAGAACTATCCCCTATCTTAGATCATGGTATGAGAATTATAAGGGTTTAGGGTTGGAGATAGTTGGTGTTCATACCCCAGAGTTTGTCTTTGAAAGGGATAAAAATAACGTTGATAAAGCTGTTAAAGATTTAGGAATTACATGGCCTGTAATACAAGATAATGACTACTCAATTTGGAACTCCTATAACAATAGATACTGGCCTGCAAAATATTTTATAGATATAAATGGAGTTGTTAGATATTTTCACTTTGGGGAAGGTGATTATGAAACATCAGAAAAGGTTATTAGAGCACTGCTTATAGAGGCTGGTGTTGAAATTGATAACAAACCAACAAATATGTTGGAAGAGGAAAATCAGAGTAATACACCTGAAATTTATCTTGGATATAGTCGATCTAGGGGTTTTAAATCGGTTGAGAAAATATTAGCAGATAAGAGTAGATTCTACTCTTTAGTTAGTAATTTAGAAAATGGTATGTGGAGTTTAAGTGGTAACTGGTTAATAACAGAAGAGTATATTATTCCCCAGGATAGTGGGGATTTAGTACTAAATTTCTTCTCAAAAGATCTCTATATAGTCATTGAACCTGAGGGAACTAGTGGTTTTATAGAAGTATACCTTAATAATGAAAAAGTTCAGGAAATTAGACCTACACAGAGCAGATTATATAAACTTTTAGAGTTGGATAATAGTGGTTCAAACACACTAAGATTGAGGGTAGATGGCCCTTGAGGCTGTTTGCATTTACATTTGGATAAGTATCCTAGGAGGATATAAGTATGAGAAAGTACAATATAATAGTAATTTTAATAGTAGTAGCTATTGGTTTTCCTATATTTTCAAAGGGAAACAAGGATAGTTATAAACCTGAAATAGAGGGGGTTTTACCTCCTAATACCAGTGGGGAATATATAAAACCTAGTATCAAAGAGTTACAAGAGAGGTTAACAAATATCCAATTTTTAGTTACACAAAAAAACTCAACAGAGAGAGCATATAATAATAGATACTGGGACAACCACGATGAAGGAATCTATGTGGATATAGTTTCTGGGGAACCCCTATTTAGTTCTACAGATAAGTTTGACTCAGGCACAGGATGGCCAAGTTTTACTAAACCCTTAGAACCCACAAATATAGTTAACTTAGAGGATAAAAGCTACAATTTAACAAGGGTTGAAGTAAGAAGTCTATATGCAGACTCCCACCTGGGACACCTTTTTTCTGATGGTCCAAAACCTACTGGGAATAGATACTGTATAAATTCTGCATCCCTTCTTTTTATACCAAAGGATGAATTAAAGAGTTCAGGTTACGGTTATTACCTATATCTTTTTAATGATATAGAGTTTGAGACAGCTGTTTTTGCGGGAGGTTGTTTTTGGGGTGTAGAAGCTATTTTTGAATCTATAAATGGTGTTATAGATGTTAAATCCGGTTACTCTGGTGGTAAAAAAAGCAGTGCTAATTATAAGAGTGTAAGTTCAGGCCTAACAAAACATGCAGAAGCGGTTTTAGTTGAGTTTGATCCTAGTATAATTACTTATAATCAACTTTTAGAGGTATTTTTTAGAGTTGCCCATGATCCCACACAATTAAATTATCAAGGTCCAGATAAGGGTCCTCAATATAGGTCCCAGATATTTTACACTAACAATTATCAGAGGGATAAGGCCAAGGATTATATAAAAAGTTTAGAAGATGATGTAGTTACTCTACTATCTAAATTAGAAGAGTTTTATGTGGCAGAGACATACCATCAAGATTTTTTAAAATTAAACCCAAATAATCCATATATTCTTTACTGGGATATGCCTAAACTAGATCATTTAAAAAGGGAGTTTCCAGAACTTTTAAAATAAGATCTCTTCTCTTCCTGCTTTTTTTCTAATTGAATTTATAACCTTACTAATTTTTTTATTAGAAAAGAATTTATACTCTAGGGATTTTTTTCCTGGAAAGTTTATAAAAAGTAACCCTAGAGTTATGGATAAAAGCCCCTGTCCAGGAATAAATAACATAATAACTCCAAGAATTATAAAAATATATCCAACTATATTTTTTAAAATTAAAACAAAGTATCTAATAAATAAGTTTTTATATCTATATAAAGGTTTATTTGCTCCCTTAAAATAGTCAGGAGAGAGGTTTATAATTACAAATGGAATTATAATCAAACTAACTAAAAAAGTTATTGCGCTAAAGATTGTAAAAATGAGTATTAACTCTCTATGTAATATTAAAAAATCAAACATTGTTTATAATTATATTTACAAATCTAAAAAAAACAATTAAATTAAGCATAATTAATAGTTAAGTAAGCTTACCTATATATACAGGGGTTATAATGAATAGTAAAGAAGAATTTAGTGAAGCGATAAAAAACTGGATGAGTGCATCTATGCATACTTTTATGAGGCAACTACATATATATGCTAAGCAAAACAGTCTCTCAATTACCCAGATAAATACACTTTTAAGAATAAAAAAGCATGGACCAATTCAAGTTAGTGACGTAAGTAGAAGCCTTGATATAAGTAGACCTGCAGCTAGCCAATTAATGGATAAGATGGTACAGAGGGATTTTCTTAAAAGAGAGGAGAGTAGAGATGATCGTAGGGTTAAATTCCACAACTTAACACCTAATGGAGAGAAACTATTAAAAGGCTTTTTTGAATCTGTTAAAGGAATACAAGCGGAGCTAGTAGATAGCTACAGTGAAAATGAGTATGGAAAATATAGGGATTTATTAAACTCTTTAACAAATAACCTATTACAAAATCAAGAAAAGGATAAAAAGGAGGAATGATAAAAAGTAAATATAACCCCTTTGGTTGATAGACTGTTTTATAATTAGTAAGACAGCAAAGCTACTGTTCGTCATATTTATTGGTCTGCGAGACCGCAAAGGAGATTGAAGAGCTGTAGCCGTAACATTCAATGGTCTGCGAGACCGAATAGGAGATTGGAGTTAATCAACCGTACAGGAGCTGTCTAATATAGGGGGCAATATATGAAACTTAGTATAGGTTCAGACCTACACAAAACACAATTTACAACACTTTCACTTAGTGAAGATCGTAAAATTGAAGAATCAGGAATGTATCCAACAAATAAAACGGGGTATGGAGAATTCTTAAAACAGGTTAAAGAATGGATAGAGCAAGGATACGAAATATCTATTGCTGTTGAATCAACTGGAAATGCAAGATTTTTTAGAAACAAAATGATTAGTGCAGGAATTGAAGTAAAAGTTGTGAATACACTGAAGTTCAAAGTTATAAATGAGTCTGTGAAGAAAACAGATAAGCATGATGCAAGAACATTAGCAGAGTTTTTGGAAAAAGATATGCTTCCAGAGTCGATTTTATGTTCTCAGGAAAGTGAAGATATCAGAAGAATATTAAAGTCACGATCTATTTTAGTAAAAACTGTTGTTTCTTTAAAAAATCAAGTTCATGGTCTATTACTTGGATATGGTATTGAATCCAAAAGAGGACAGTTGCAAAGTAAAAAAGAGAGGCAGCGAATCCTTGTGGGTCTCGAAGACCATAGGTTTAACGGAAACGCCGCCAATGCGGTAAGACCGCTACTTAATACGATAGATCAGGTATCATCAGAAGTCAAGATTTTAGAAAAAGTCTTAGCTAAAATGGTTGAAGAAGATGAAGATGTTGCACTTCTTCAAACAATACCTGGTGTTGGAATAATAACAGCATCAACAATAAGAGCATTTACTGATGATATTGAAAGATACAGTAGTGCAAAAAAATATGCAGCACATGCAGGACTTGTTCCATGGGTTCAAAACTCAAATATGACAATACATCATGGTCATATAACGAAAAGAGGACCAGTAGAGCTTAGAACTGCATTTGTACAAACTGTAATGGGAATGATTAGAAGTAAAAAACATACTATGGGATACAGATTAATGAGTAGGTATACAGATATGAAAAAACATAAAGGTTCTGGGAAAAGTATTATAGCTACAGCCAGAAAAATGAGTACCATAGTTTATACAATACTAAAAACTAGAGAACCATTTGATCCTCAGAAAATGGCTCACAATAGTAAATATAGAGAAATGCAGGCGACAGCATTAGGTGCCGCACTTGCTGTGTAGAACAGCACGATATATGCTTTTTTACGGAAGGGTATATATTGACTTTTTATAGGAGTTTAGATGCTAAAGTTAATTAAATATCTAAAGCCGTATATTGGAGCAATAATATTAGCAGTAATCCTGCTATATACCCAGGTTAATATGGATTTAGCCCTGCCCGACTTAATGTCAAAAATAATAAATACAGGGATACAGCAGAGTGGAATAGATGATGTTATACCAGAGATTCTTCGGGATGATCTATATATAAGTATATCACAAGAGTTTGATGGAAAAGATTTACAAATTCTTGAAAGTATATATCAAAAGAGTACAAAAGTTGAAGTTTTGAAAAAGAAATATACAGATATAGAGAATTATAATGTTTTAATTCTTAATAAAAAGATAAAGACTACCCCAAATTTTGACCTTTTATTTGCTAAAACTCTGCTTAAGATAAGTGGAATGCCATCATTTGATAAGATGGGTGAGAGTTTTATAAATCAGGCAGCTACTACAATTATTAAATCAGAGTATACACTACTAGGTGTTAATATGGGAAAATTACAGAGGGATTATATAATTAAAACAGGTGGTATAATGTTATTAGTTACACTACTATCTGTTTTTTGTGCCGTATCTGTTGGTTTTATTGGAGCTAAAACTTCTGCCGGAACAGCTAAAACAATCCGGTTTGACCTTTTTTCCAAGGTTGAAAGTTTCTCCAGTGCAGAGTTTGATAGGTTCTCAACAGCATCATTAATTACAAGATCTACAAATGATATTACACAAATACAACAGATAATCTTTATGACCCTTCGAATGGTTGTATATGCTCCACTAATGGGTATAGGGGGATTTTTTAGGGCTCTATCTAAAGCCCCATCTATGGGTTGGATTATTGGAATAGCGGTAATTGTACTTTTAGGGATTATATCTGTAGTTATATCTATATCTATGCCAAAATTTAAAACTGTTCAAAAACTAGTTGATAGATTAAACCTGGTAGCCAGGGAAAACCTATCTGGTCTTCTTGTTGTTAGAGCTTTTAATAGACAGGATTTTGAGGAAGAGAGATTTGATAAGGTAAATAGAGACCTTACATCTACAAACCTCTTTATCGCTAGAACTATGGTTGTATTAATGCCAATAATTTCATTAATTATGAACGGTTTAGCTGTATCCATTATTTGGGTTGGCTCAAAGCAGGTCTCCCTAGGTACAATGCAGGTTGGAGATATGATGGCTTTTATACAGTATGCAATGCAGATAGTTATGTCTTTTATGATGATGTCTATGGTCTTTATTACCCTGCCTAGAGCTTCTGTTTCGGGAAAGAGGGTTTCTGAGGTTTTAGATATTAAGCCGAGTATAAATGATAAGATAGATCCTACAGATCTTCCAAAAAACTTAAAAGGAGAAGTTACCTTTAACAGTGTAAGTTTTAAATATCCTGGAGGTGAAGTTAATGCATTAACTGATATTAGTTTTACAGCAAAACCGGGAACAACAACTGCTTTTATTGGTTCTACCGGTTCTGGAAAGAGCTCTATCATAAACCTTATTCCACGGTTTTACGATGTAACAAAGGGTAATATAACTATTGATGGCGTCGATATAAGGGATATAAGGCAGGAGGCTCTAAGGGATGTTATAGGTTATGTTCCTCAAAAAAACGTTCTATTTAGTGGAACAATAGAGTCTAATTTAAAATATGGTAATAAAAATGGAACAACTGAGGATTTTAACTTAGCAACCTCAACAGCCCAAGCAACAGACTTCATTTTAGAGAAAGATGAGGGATACAGTTTTACCATATCCCAGGATGGAAGTAATGTATCGGGAGGCCAAAGGCAGCGGTTGGCAATTAGTCGAGCATTAATGAAAAAAGCACCTATCTATATTTTTGATGATAGTTTTTCCGCTCTAGATTTTAAAACAGACGCAAAACTTAGAAGGGATTTAAAATTAAATACCGGAAAAAGCACAATAATTTTAGTAGCCCAAAGAGTTGCAACTATAATGAGTGCAGAACAGATAATTGTTTTAGATGAGGGTAAGATTGTAGGAAGAGGAACCCACAAAGAGCTACTTAAAACCTGCCCTGAATATTTAGAGATTACAACCTCACAACTAGGAGTACAGGAGAGAGTATGAGCCAAAATAAAAATAAACAAAATAGGCCACCAATGGGATTTGGTGGAGGACATGGAAGAGCTGGATTAAGTGGTGAGAAGGCAAAAAACTTTAAAGGGACAATTAGCCGTTTAGTAAGTTATATGTCACCATATAAATTAAAAATATTTATAGTTATACTAGTTTCTATTCTCTCAACTGTATCCATGATTATTGGACCTAAGGTTATGGGAAAAGCAACAACTAAACTCTTTGAAGGTATAAAACTTCAAATAAGTGGTAGGGGTAAAATAGACTTTAGTTATATTGGAAATATACTTCTTTGGACACTAGGACTATATCTCTTTTCAGCCCTATTCTCATATATTATGGGGTGGATTATGACATCTGTTTCAACAGATATAACATATAGACTACGTAGAGACCTATCCCATAAGATGAATAAGATTCCACTATCCTACTACGATAAAACAAAACATGGTCAGATATTGTCAAGGATTACCAATGACATAGATACAGTAAATCAAACTCTATCCCAAAGTTTAACCCAGATAATAACATCTATTTTTACTGTTTTAGGTGTTATGGTTATGATGTTCTCTATAAACTGGCTAATGACACTAGCAGCTCTATTAATTCTCCCATTATCAATGAGTATTGTGGGTAAAATAATTAAAAAATCACAAAAGTATTTTAAAGAGCAACAAGCTTCCCTTGGTAATGCAAATGGGCATATAGAGGAGATGTACTCAGGTCACTTAGTTATGAAGGCCTTTAACGGTGAGCAGGAGAGTATAAAAACCTTTGAAACCTATAACCAGAGCTTATATAAATCTGCATGGAAGTCTCAGTTTTTATCAGGAATGATGATGCCGGTTATGATGTTTGTTGGTAACTTAGGTTATGTAATAATAAGTATTTTAGGTGGGTATTTAGTTGTGAAGGGAACTATTTCTGTTGGGGAGATACAAGCTTTTATACAGTATGTTAGAAGTTTTAATCAACCTATCGGTCAGCTAGCTAATATATCTAATATATTACAACAGACAGCTGCTGCTGCAGAGAGGGTTTTCGAGTTTATGGATGAGGATCAGGAGATAGCAGAAACAGATAATCCAATAAAAATAGATAGTATAACTGGAAGGGTAGAATTTAAAAATATCCATTTTTCATATACTCCAGAGAAACCTATAATAAATAACTTCTCAGCAATTGCAGAGCCTGGAACAAAGGTAGCAATAGTAGGACCAACAGGTGCAGGTAAGACTACTATGGTTAAACTTCTAATGAGATTTTACGATGTAAACCAGGGTGAAATACTAATTGATAATCATAACATTAAGGATTTTATTAGAGGTGATCTACGGTCTAACTTTGCAATGGTTTTACAAGATACATGGTTATACAATGAGACAATAATGGAGAATATTAGGTATGGTAACCCAAAAGCTACAGACGATCAGGTATACTCTGCTGCAAAGGCAGCCCATGCTGACCATTTTATATTAACCCAGCCTGATGGCTATAATATGGTTTTAAATGAAGAGAGCAATAATATATCCCAGGGGCAAAAACAGCTTCTAACAATAGCAAGGGCTATTTTAGCAGACCCCAAAATATTAATTTTAGATGAAGCTACTAGTTCAGTAGATACTAGAACTGAAGGGTTAATACAAAAAGCTATGGATAATTTAATGGAAAATAGAACTAGTTTTGTAATAGCCCATAGACTATCAACAATTAAAAATGCAGATACTATTTTAGTAATGGAACACGGAGATATTGTTGAGCAAGGTAACCACAACGAACTACTTAAAAGTAACGGATTATATGCAGACCTATACCAGAGTCAATTTGATATTCCTGTTGCTTAAATAACAAGGGGGGAAGTACCCCTCCCCTCTTTTATATGTAATCCTCTACACTTCCTCCATTTAGATTTATTATCTCTAATAGTGTTAAATAGAGCTCTCCATATATGTTATTAATATCTTTTTGTCTATTTAGAAGCTCTAACTCTACTGTTTTAACATTAATCTGTGTAGAAGAACCAATTTCTAATAACTCCTTCTCCCTATCTAAAAGTATTTCATCATACTCAATATTCTTTTTAAGGAGGGAGATCTTATCCTTTAATAACTTAACCTTAGAGTTTAATATTCTATTATTATCATTTACATTTTTTTGTGACTCAAGTAGTGACTCTCTAGCAATTTTAATAGCAGTATCATCCACATTTATACTCTGTTTTTTACTTCCACCATCTAAAATATTAATGTTAACTCCTAAGCCAAAGTTAATATCTAAATCACTATTAGTTTTGAAATAAACACTTAAAGTTGGCGCATCAATTATTCGATTTAACTTTTTATTTAAAATTTGCTTCTCTAACTCTAATAAAGCTTTTTTCTCGTTACTGTTTTGGGATTCTTTAACTACAGTTGAGGTTTCTATACCCTCTAGAATATTTAGATCAAAAGTATAATCCTTTACCCTCTCTAAACCTAACAATCTCTCCAAGTTTATCTCGGCCATTTCTAAATTGTATTTAACATCAAAAAGACTCTCCTCCTGCTTAGCTACATCAAGTTCTAACGCAAGAAGATCAGAAGATGATATTCTACCAACCTCTCTATCATCCCTAGCCATAACAACTCTCTCTTGGGCTATATCTAAACCCTTTGATAGTAGATCAATACTATTTCTTAAAATATTTATATTCTGTATCGATGTTAAAACAGTAATAATTAACTGATTCCTTGTACCAACTTCGTTTAGTTCTGCAATTTCATGACTTATCTCGGATTTCCGTAAACTACTTTTAAATAGTTTAAAATCTATAATTTTGTTATTAGCTAGTATTGGTTGACGTAGACTAAACTCCAAAGATGGGGTCTGGGATGTATCCCAATCCCCAGTACTTGATTTAGTTAAACGATAGATATCACTTAAACCAATCGAGAGACTACCTCCTGTGGATATATTCTGGGTTAGTAGAAGCTTACCAGATAGAGTCTGGGTTTCCGAATTAATATTAGAATAGCCGTATAGAGGTGATGAAAATGTGTCTGTAGTAAATGTTAGGTTAGGTTTTGAACTACTTAAAACACCTTCATATACGGATTTAGCAATATCACTATTATATTTAGAAACCTTAACCGTATAGTTGTTTTTTACTAAAAGTTGAATAACATCCTTAGGGGTTAATGTTTTCTCATTGGAAAATAGTATGGAACAAAGACCTAATAGTATTAATAAATATGTTTTTTTCATTTTTTTCCTTCCTTATCAAATAGAGCTCCATATACAAGTGGTATTACAATTAGTGCTGTTAAGGTAGAGAATATCAATCCAAAAATAATTGATCCAGCCATAGGACTCCAAACAACTGACTTTCCCCCTATTCCAATAGCTGTAGGTAAAAGACCTGCAATTGTTGTTAAAGATGTTAATAGTATTGGCCTTAACCTTGTCTCTGCAGATTCAATTATTGCATCTCTAACACTGTACCCCTTCTCCCTTAACTCATTTATAAAGCTTAGTAAAACAATAGAGTCATTAACGGCTATACCAGCTAGTGCAACACCAGAATATAAAACAGTAGTCGAAAATGGAGTTTTAGAAATAAATAGGTAGAGTATAACCCCTGCAAAAGCGAAGGGAATTGTTAAAATTATTAAAAAAGGTTGAATATAGGATTTAAACTGTGCTCCTAAAATAAGATATATTAAAAATAGACCTATTAAAAATACTCGTAAAATCTGAAATAGAAGATTACCTAAATCTGCAAACTCCCCTCCTACAACAAGTTCTATTTCAGGATATCTATTTTGTAATTCCTCCTGAAAGTAGCTTTTTATATCCCTATTTATATCCTTTACACTATCATTAGAGTACGCCTCACTCTCAATTGTAACCTCCCTTTTACCATCAACTCGTTTTATACCACCTAGAGCGTTTCCCTGAACAATATTTGCTACAGAAGAGAATGGTATCAATCTACCATCTGGTAAAGGTATCATTAATTCATCTATATAAGTTAAAGATAGCTCTTCATCATTATTATATCTAACAATAACTTCGACCTCTTTGTTATCCTTGAAAAATGTTGTTGCTGTTCTACCCTCTACACTATCTCTTAAAAATGAACCTAGGGTTAAAACATCCAATCCTAGTGCAGAGGCCCTATCCTCGTTTAGTTTAACTCTTAACTCAGGACTTCCCTTCTCAAGATTGTTCTCTATATTATAAAGGTCAGAATAGTTACTTAGTCTACCTATAATAGAGTTAGAGGCACTAATTAGATTATCATAATTCTCCCCAAAGAGTCTAAAAGAGATAGGTTTAGATGTGGGAGGACCATTTGTAGCCTTACTAAACTTAACATTTTCAGCTCCTGGTATATTTATAGTTTCCCATTGAACCTCATTCATAATATCAGTTATAGATCTTGTTCTACCCTGGGTTCTCTCAGATAGATCAACCACTATTTGGGATACATTTGATCTGCTTGTATTACCACTACTTCCAGAGGAGAAACCAACAGATGAGATAACTGACACAATCTCACCATTACCAACTAATGGAAGAATCTTCTTTTCGAACTCTTTAGTTATATCATTAGTTTTAGATATAGGGGTTCCTGGAGACATTTCGATATCTATATAAAAAAGTGTAAAATCCTCGGCACTAAAAAGATCCTGATTAAGTAGAGGGACTAGACTAAATGCAGCTACAACAACTAGAAAAAGCATGGGTAGAACAATCTTTTTTTTACTATAAACACTTTTTATTAAACTCTTGAATCCGTTCTGAAACCTTGTGAATCTCTGGAAAACAACACTCTCTTTTTTCCCGTGGGGCCAGTCAGCATAGTGGGATGGAATAAATACTATTGCTTCAAATGTAGATGCAATTAAAGCTATTGATACTGTAAATGGGATTACTCTTAAGAACTTACCTATTGTTCCAGGTAGAATCATTAATGGAAGAAAGGCTGCTACTGTAGTTCCTGTTGCGGCTATAACTGGGATAACAACTTGATTTACCCCCTGGATTGCAGCCTCTTTTCTACTTAATCCTCCATGTTGTAGTCTAAAACTATTCTCTGTTATTACTATAGCATGGTCTACAATTAATCCTAGAACCAAAACCATTCCAAATAGAGTATTTGTATTAAAAGTCTCTCCAAAATACTCTAAAACCACAAAGGTTATAGCAAATGTAACAGGAATACCAAGGGCTGTAATCATAGCATTCCTAAACCCTACAAAAAATAGTAGAATTATTACTAATAAAATCAGACCAAATATAGCATTGTTTAATAGAACATTAATACTATCCTTTATTTGAATAGTAGAGTCCCCTGAAAGGGTGATCTTAAGACCAACAGGCAGTTTTTTTTCAAGATCTTCGATCTCTTTCTTAACACCCTCTATTACACCAACTGAGTTTCCCCGTGGGATTTTAGATACTCTTAAGGCGATAGAAGTCTCTCCGTTAAACCTAGAGATAATTCCCTTTGGATCATAGGTATCTAAAACTGTTGCAATATCGCTAACTTTTACGACACTACTATTAGACTCACCTCTTCTTACAATTACCCTATTAAAATTCTCTATATTATCCAACTCTCCTACTGTTCTAAGTAGATAATCTCTGGATTCTGTCTCTAGGGTTCCTCCTGGAACATTTACATTTTGTAGGGAGACTGCACGAACTATTTCATTTATTGAGATACCTAAGCTATTTAACTTTAGCCTATTAGCCTCAATTACAACCTGTTTCTCCCGTAACCCAATAATATCAACACCTGAAACTTCAGGAACACTCTTTATCCTATTCTCTAAAAGTGTTGCCTCGTTGGCTAATACATCATAGGAGGAATCACCAGATATTATCACCTCTATGACAGGGAGAAAGTCCGATGAGGAGAAGTCATCTATTAAAGCAGGAAGAGTTCCATCCGGAAGAAGGACCTTGCTAAATCTTGTTCTAACATCTTGAAAGAGGGACTCAAAGTCACTATTTGATATACCGTCATCAAACTCTACCCTAACAACACTTAAACCCTCTGAACTTACAGACTGAATTGTTTTTAATTTATCAATAGACTTAAGCTCATTCTCTACAGGTATGGTAACACTTTTTTCAATATCTTCAGCTGATACTCCAGGGTATGGAACAATTACATTTACCCAAAAAAAAGGGACCTCGGAAAACTGCTCCCTAGGGAGTTTATTTAGGCTTAAAAAACCTAATACAAGAATTGTAACAATTGCTATATTTATAAGAACTGGGTTTCTTACAGAAAATTTACCTATACTCATAACCACTCTCCACTACTTCCAATTATAGTAGAATTAACCTTAATTCCAGGTTTAATACTATTAAGTCCGCTAATAATTATAGTTTCATTCTCACTTAGCTGGGTTTTAGGATCAATTGATGTTCTACTTCCAACCACCTCACCCTTTATTATCTCCCTTGGTTCAGCTACTCCATTATTTTCTACAAAAATATACTCTTTCCCCTCTCGCACTACAATGGAGTCTGTAGGAACAATATAAAGAGCATTTGTATCGTTTGTTTCAATTGTGACAGAGCAACTCATCCCTGCTCTAATTACATCCTTTTGACTATTATCTGCCTCTACAATAACTTTGTAACTACCAGTTGATGCATCACTACCTGCCGCTATTGCAACAACATTTCCAATAAGAGGTTGACTATTTTTTATAGAGACAAGCTTTATATTTACCTTACTATTAAGTTTAATTAATCCTATCTGTCTCTCCCCTAAAGAGACCTCTACTCTAATTTTTGAAAGATCTACAATCTTAGCAATTTTTTGACCTTGATTAAGAAAGTTTCCCTGGGTAACACCACTATCCTTCCATGCTACTGCACCAAAGATTGGAGATTTTATAGATGCATCCTCTACTGTTTTTAGAGCTGTTTCATAGAGAACTTTTGCTCCATTGGCAGAACTTCTAGCTCTAGTTAAATCCGAAAGGGATGCAGAACCTTTTTTATAAAACTTCTCTGTACTTACTAAGTCTAAATCGGCATTTTCAAACTGCTCCTTAGCCTGTTCTAGGGACAGCTTTGCAATAGAATTATCTACATTAACTAGAACTTCTGTTGTGTCTACCTCTTCCCCAATTTCAAAATCTACACTCTCAATTATACCCCTGGTTTCAGAGATAATATATGCCTCTTTTATACCTGAAATTAAACCAGAGGATGTAACAGTTGGGTATAATACTCCCTTTGTTAGGTTTAAAGATTCAACGGCGACAACTGTATCACTTTTATCCATATCCCATGTTGCCGAAGATAAATCATCTACTTCCTTTGAACAGGAAAAGGCTACAGTAAGGATTATTATATTTAATATCATTTTCTTTAACATTTACTACTCCTTTTATTCTATAGATAAAGAATAATACACAATCCGTGATTAGTAAACCTATTAGATTGATAAATATCACTTAATGTGTTAAAATAAGAGTATGGAAAGTAAAAGTAGCTTTGGGGAAAGATTTAAGACCCTAAGAAAGAGTAAAAAGCTTACACAAAAAGAGGTAGCTAAAGAACTAGGCCTAGGTCAATCTGCTATTGCAAACTATGAACAAGGTACTAGATTCCCTGATGAGAAGACTCTAAGGCAGATAACAAAATATTTTAATACATCTTTAGACTATCTAATGAATATTAAAACAGAGGGTACTGATATTAAAAATAGAGTTGAAATAAGTTCCCTGTTTACTAAATATAAAAAACTAATTCTTTCAAATAAATTCCCGGAAGCTCTAAAGCTAATTTTAAATGCCCAAGACAGTGGGATAGATATTATTGAAATTTTTAATAGTATTTTCCTCCCCCTCTTAAAACACACTGGAGAGTTATGGGAGTGCTCCATTATAGATGTGGCCAAAGAGCATTTAATTTCAGAGGAGTTAGAGAGAACAATAGTTATTTTAACTTATAGATCAAAAACAAAAGAGCTAAAAAACATAAGATGTGTTTGTGCGACTCCTGGAGGAGAGTTACACCGAATATCCATAAGAATAGTTTCTGAAATATTAAAGAGAGAGGGATATCCCACATGGTTCTTAGGTGTAAATACTCCAACAAAGGATATAATTGAACTTTGTAAGAAAAATAGTATAGATTTTTTAATACTATCATCAACAATGCCCTCATCTATAGATTCAGCTAATAATATAATCTATGGTATTCGATTAGATAAATCCCTAGATAACTGTAAAATAATAGTTGGAGGTCCAGCTTATGAGAAGGATAGAAGAGCAGAAAAAGTAACTAGGGCAGATTTTGTTATAAATAACCTGCAAGGGATAGTAGATACTGTTAATAATCTAGCTAACTAAGGAAGTTTTAAAAGTCTCTCCTGCCACTTATATGGTGTTCACTCTGTTGTATCCTATGCTGATTCTCTAACTGTATAGTAAAATATAGACTTGCAATTGCCATAGTAGGAGAGATATCTCTCTTTCTAAAGTGTATTATCTCTAACCTAAGAGGTTCAAATGGTTCTAATAACTTAAACTCTCTACACCGTTTTGAAGACCAGGACCAAATTTTATAATAATTCTTTTCAGATAGATAACAATGGAGTTCTGCAAGCTCTTTATCTGTAACCTTTATGTCATACAACTCCTCTAAAATAGTGTTAAACCCAGACTCTATATCGATATTTAAATCATAAAAGAATTCATCTATTGGTGGTGTAAAATTTAACCTTGTACAGCCAATATTAATTAGAGTCTGTTGGAATCTAAAACTAGCCTTCTCTTTAATAAGTAGAAAAATACTACTCCAGTAATTACCATTATTCTCTATTAAACTAATTGCAATAATAAGGTTAATATAGGTTCTTACATCCAAATTTTTAAGCTTTAACATATCAATAATCTCCCTATGAAAGCTAAAGTCATTTACCCTTGCTAAGGATTTTGCAGCAATAGATTTTACATAGGGATACTTCTCTTTAAAAATTTTCCTTAAAACAGTTTTAGATCTCTCATCATCATAGGCACCTAGGGCAAAAATAGCACTCTGTCTCCACCATGATAGCTTATCCTGGGCCTCCTCTATAATCTCATCTAGAAGCTCATACCTTGGATAAGAGAAAAGAGATCTGATTACCATCTCCTTATCCTTAAGGTTGGACAACTTTAACCTTTTTTGTATCTCCTCGGTTGCTAACATTGTATCATCCGACTCTAATTCAACTAAAATAAGTTGTTTTTTTACTTTGTCACTTGTTCTATTTAACTTATCTAAATTATGAATAGTCTTTCTATTTTTTGGACTTATTAGAGTTAATAAAAACTCAAATGCTGTTAAACAACCCTTCTCTCCAATAAAAAAAGATATAATAAAATTAAAAGTAGCTAAAAATGCCATTAATAAAAAACTCAAACTATACTCATTATTTAGTTCTAAACTTAGCACTGTAGGAAGATCTGCTAAAAAACCACCTAGAATTCCAATAATTAAGGATATAAAAGAGAAGACAACAGCCAAAGAGGATGTAAAACCGATTCGATCTCCCTCGGGTATTGAGTTTATTATTAAACGATCTAAAAGTAGACGAATCATACCTATAAAATACATTGAGATAATACCTAAAACAAAAAAGAGGATGGGATTTGTTGTAGGTTTTGAGATACTCCAGACTATAGATATAATAATTATTATTAAGTTAACAGGTATTAATAAGGGTTTACTTCCAAAGCGATCTAAAAAAGGTCTAGCCGTCCTACTAGCAAAGATAACCCCTAGGAAGTTTATCATAGTGTATATAAATATAATATTTGAATTTATATTAACCTCTTTTTTAAGGAATGGGATGGAGAAGTTAAACAGGACAAAAAGGGACATTCCCCCACAATATAATAAAATAATCAAAAATGTCTGTTTTTGTTTTAAGTATAACCTAAATGTAAAAAAAGCCTCTCTAAGGCTTCTTTTTGGAATAGACTCCCTAATTGGAACTTTTATTATTGCAAAAGATGCAAAGGTATTTAATATAAAACCCAGTAATAAAAGGGACAAAATTCCTAGTAGTTCATTGCTTTTAAAAAATGTTAATGCTGAAAAACTAATAAACCTTGATAACATCATAGAGGAGTATAAGATTATAATGATTAGGGATGTATAATCACCTCTGTTTGTTGGTTTTGTTATACAACTCTGAATTACATGATTTAATGGGTAAGCTATATTTCTAAACAGACAGTAGAGAGTGTATACTACAATAATTACATAAACAGATATCCTATTTGGTAAAAAGGGTGTTAATCCATAAAAGATAGTAATACCACCTCTAAGTAACCAGGCAATAAAGAATAATTTTATAATTCTTGTATTTGGGAATAAAATAGGAACAAAAAATACTACTATCCCTGTTAAATATACTGCGGATGAAATATAACCTAATTGCATATTACTTGCACCAAAATTTAATGCCATTAGATATATAATTGTTTCTGCTAAAAAACTGTAACTTAGACCATTTATAAAAGTATATTTAATATAACTTTTTTGGCCTATTTCCTTCTCTTTTCTTGATAGAAAATTATTATATTCCATGTAACAACCTAATTGTACTGTATTAAAATATAATAAGGTTATTTTTAATTTTATTAAAGATTTTATATAAAATTGTTTGCGCTATTTATAATAGAGGATTATATTATAAATATGTTCATAGAACAATTTATCCGAATTTCTAGGAGGTTTTAAAATATGAATAGTAAGGGTGAACCACCAAATTATTAAGTTAAATTTTTCGACAATAAATTATAAATGATAGTTCCTTACAGGAATTATGGTGAAAAAATCACTGTAAAGCACAGGTAGTCATTAAGGGCTCTGTGCTTTTTTTTTGATAAATCAATTAGAAATGAAACTAGATAATACGTCTTCTTCAAAATAGGGTTCTTGATTGACCCAAAACATATAATTTACTTTTAAAAAATCCTTAGCAAAACCATGGAGTAGTGGAACTATGTTTTTTCTCTTATCTTTTACTAAAACAGAATTTGTTTGCCCAATATAGTTTCCATCTTGTACAGCAATACCTAGGGGTACAGAGTAGCAATTTTCATGCATCATAGCTAAGGCATGATTTAATTGCCCCTTTCTGCGAACCATTAAATCAGGAGCCCCAAGACCAACCCCAATTTTTTCTCCATATTGATATATAGATTTTAAATAACCATTGTCCTCCCAGGGTAACCACTCTCCAGGCATAAAATTTGCATATACCATAGTGGTTGAATTTGGAAAAGCTTTTTTTAATGCCAACATATTTATCTTTATAGAACTATTATATAAGGTTGGAGAAAATGTCTTATCATACTCTTTTGTTATGCCTACAGCTGTCTCCTGTAAATTTATTCCTTCAATTTTACCATCAAACTCTTTACCTAGTGCATTAAGTAATAGGGCAAACCTTATTTGTACATTTGTATTCCAACGTTTTGCAGCCCAACCAAAAACTTCACCATTATCTTCTCTCTGGTAAATCTCCCCTCCATTATAATCATCTGTTCGTAAATATTCAGGAACAGAGTGGTTTTTAGGGTTAAAAGTTGCATCTTGTATCTGAATAAATAGTTTCTTACCCTTGTTTTTTAAATAAGTATAATCTTCCAAAACGGCTGAAAAATCATATACACCCTTTGACGGTTCTAATTGTACCCAAGAGTACATAATTTGAGCCCCTTCAAACCTGAAATTTTCTAAAAATGGATGATTAACTATTGCATCCCTATCCCTGGAAAAGTAGACAAAATGTTTAATTTCATCCTCCCTAATAGGACCCTTTATATCCTCATATTTTTTATATGCATCCATATATCTTTCACTTGGATTATCCCACTGAGCACTAACATTAAAGTTAATTGCTACTACTAAAATTGTTAGTAGAAAATTGTTTTTTAAAAAAAATTTATTCATCTTAATCTCCTTTATTTTTATATTATTTCATAAACAAAGAGAAAAATATTTACATAAACATAGTTAAATTGTGACAATTTTATGACACTACATATTGCTAAATTTCACTATAAAGATAGTACCTTTAGGTTTATTATCCATACATTTAATAGTGTGATTATTACTCTGTAATATATTTTTAACAATAGATAACCCTAGACCTGAATGTAGTTTTTCTCCATCTACTATTAGCCGATTTGAATAAAATCTTCTAAATATTTTACACTTTTCTTCTTGGGGTATCCCCGGACCTAAATCCTTTATTAAAAGAGATGGTGAATCCCCATCTGTATAATATTTTATGGTTACACTCCCAGGCTCAGGGGAAAAACTTAATGCATTATCAATTAAATTTGTTAAAATAGATATAAATTGGGGCTCGGATAGTTTAACTCTCTTTTTCGTTTTAATAAAAGTTTTTATTTCCGCTTTATGGTATAAAGGTTGTAGTTTTTCTATTATCTCACTGGGGGAACACCATTTAGATAAGTTATCCACTCTATCATAGAGACTATACTCTCTAATATCAAATAATAACTTTTCTAATCTTCCTGACTCCTTTGATAATAGGGATAACATGGAACTACTTATTGCATCGTCTTGTAAATTTATTTGAAGAATCTCAATACCATTTCTTATACCTGTTAAAGGATTTTTTAGTTCATGAAGCACATCACTACTAAATGTTCTAAGAGAATCCTTCTGATCTATAAGTTCCATGGATGTTATATAGAAGGCTTTTGATAGAAGACCTATCTCATCAACTCTATTCCTCATTGAAAATATATCTTTTGGGCTCTTATTTTCACTTTTTACAAGCTTAACTTCATTAGTTAAAACTTTAAGTGGTTTAATTATTAATCTATAATAGACAAAGTTAATAATTATAGAAATTAATATTGAAATGATAGATACTAATAAAAGATAGATTTTGTATATTTTACTGTTTTTTATAAGGTCAAATTTATCAGAGAGTACAATTAGAGAATATTTCACCCCATTATCTAAACTGAAATTACTAAGAGAGTATATAAAACGGTAATCTATAATACTAAAACTATTTTCCCCACTCTTTATAAACTTTGACATCCTATTAATAATCTCTTTATCACTTAGTTTAGGTGGGGAAGCATCCCCTATAGATTCTCCAATTATCCTAGTAAATGGCAGATCATAATTAAAGGATTCGATAGCGTAATTTGTTAACCACCTTGTATCATAAATAGGTTTTAAATTTATTGAGTTTATAACTAATACTCTTTGATATGGGGCAATAACTGGTATAAAAGTAATATATTCCATAGAAAGATTATCTTTAAGGCCGTACATAATGGTTCTACTTAATTCTCTGTTAGTTAAACTCCTTAGGTTTAGGGCCTTATAATCCTTAGACTTAATAATAAGAAATCCACTTATTGGAATAAAAACTAATATAGCATTTAGAATTATAATCCAGAGAATTCTACTATAAATAATCCTCTTAAGCTTATTTTTTATATCTATATCCAAGGCCATAAACTGATTCAATTCCTTTAAAGTCACTATAGATGTTAATAATTTTCTTTCTAATTCTTGTAATATGTGTATCAACATTCCTATCAGAGATGTAGGTATCCTCAGGATAAGCCTGCGCCATTAACTCATCCCTAGAAAAGACAATATTAGGGCTTTCAAATAGTGTTTTAAAAATTCGAAACTCTGTAACAGACATATTAATTAAACTTCCATTAAAAAAAATTTGATACGCTCCATCATCAATGAAAAAACCACTAAGGTTACTTTTAAACCTTTTAGAAGTGGTTTGATAAAGATCAACTCTTCTTAAGCAAACAGCGACTCTAACTAGTAACTCTTTAATAGAGAAGGGTTTTGCTAAATAATCATCACCTCCCCTCTCTAAAGCTTCAATTTTTGTAATTTCATCTACAATAGAGGAAATAAAAATAATAGGGATATTGTACTCCATCTTTCTGAAAATAGAGCAAAATGTTATTCCATCAACTCCTGGCATCATTATATCTAAAATTATCAAATCTGGAGGATCTACCTTAATCTTCCCCAGTGCTTCAGAGCTGGAATTATATATAGTTGTAGTATAACCTTGGGCTTCTAAGGCTACGCTAAGTGTTTTTTGAATACTAATTTCATCATCAATAATAGCTATATGTTTTTTAGTCATTTTACAATTTTATCAATTAGATCCAACTCATCTTTAGAGAACTCACTGTTTTCTAATGCACCAATACAATCTTTAATCTGACTTGATCTACTTGCTCCAATTATTACAGAACTAACGGATTTGTGTCTTAAATTCCAAGATAAGGACATTTGGGCAAGTGTTTGTCCCCTGCTCTGTGCAATACTGTTCAGTTTTAGGACTCTACTAACTACATCATCTGTAATATCATCTGGTTTTAAGAACCTACCATCCTTTTTTGCCCTAGAGTCATTTGGGATACCATTTAAATACTTATTAGTTAATATCCCTTTTTCTAGGGGAGAGAAGGTTACAACCCCAATATTCTCACTATCATGTAGATCTAATAGTCCATTTTCAACTCTTCTATCAAACATATTGTATTTAACTTGGTGAAGTAAACATGGAGTTCCTAAATCTTTTAGGATTGCAAAAGCTTCCTTTGCTTTTTCTGGCAAGTAGTAGTTTGAAAGCCCAATATACATTGCCCTACCTGACCTTACTATATAGTCTAAAGCAGTCATAGTCTCTAATAGTGGGGTATCTGGATCTGGTCTATGGTGATAAAATACATCAACATAATCTAAGCCCAATCTTTTTAAACTCTGATCACAGCTAGAAATAAGATATTTTCTAGAACCCCAATTACCATAGGGACCTGGCCACATATCGTACCCAGCCTTTGTAGATATTATAAGTTCATCTCTATATGGTTTCAAATCCTTTTTAAGTATTAATCCAAAGTTCTCCTCTGCACTTCCAGGGGGCGGTCCATAGTTATTTGCAAGATCAAAGTGGGTGATTCCTAAATCAAAAGAGACTCTAGCCATATCACGACTATTTTCAAAAACAGTTGAGTCACTAAAATTATGCCATAATCCTAGTGATATCTTAGGTAATAAAATACCAGAAGACCCACACCTTTTATACTCCATACTATTATATCTATCTTTATCCGCTATATATTCCATTTAAAAATAGTAACACCCAATTCTATTATGGGATATGGGAAAATTTACTAATTTATTGTAAAATCTTCTACATTTTTAACACTAAATAAAAAATAATAACTCATTTGCTAATTATTATATTATGATGTATATATGAGGTTTAAAATTCTCTTTTTACTATTTATACTAATGAACTCATCCCTTTACTCCCAATCTTTTATTACTAAAGATCTATCCAATAAAAGTGTTTTATTATTAAACTCATACCATAAAGGTTTTAGATGGACTGATGATATTACCCATGAAGTAATTAAGGGTTTATCACCCTATGAAATCGAGTTGCATATAGAATTTATGGATTCAAAAAGGGGATGGGATAGGGAGTATCAGTTAAAATTAGCAGATTTACTAAAGTATAAAGTAGGTAGGCACAATTATGATTTAATTTTGACCTCTGATGATAATGCATTTAACTTTGTTATAGAAAATAGAGCAGAGATATTTAAAAACAAACCTATTATCTTTTGTGGAGTGAATAATCTTTTAGCTGACAAAGCCTCAAAATACCGTGATATTACTGGTATTAACGAAGAGATAGATATTATAGGAAGCTTGGACTTAATTAAAAAACTTCACCCTAAAATAGAGAAAATATCTATTATTACTGATAATACAACAACAGGACAAAGATTACAAAAAGGTATTAATGAAGTAATACCCCTCTACCCTGAACTCTCAATAAAATTAGATTATAACTTAACTGGAGATGAACTTATTAATTTAGTAGAGAGTAGTGGAAAGGATACAGTAATACTTTTTACACTATTCTACACAGATAAAAATAATGACTATTATGAAAACATTCTATCTGAGATCTATAAGGTATCTATAAATCCAATATATGGAACATGGGACTTTAACTTAAATAACGGTATTATTGGAGGAGTACTGGTTACCGGCTCCTCCCAGGGAGAGTTTGTAGCCCAAAAAGCACTAGAGATTTTAGGGGGTAAGGATATAAATTCAATACCTATAGAGTATAGAACTCCAACAAAAACAATTTTAGATTATAATCTCCTTAATAGATATGCCATGGATATCCCACAGAACTCTCAGATTGAGTTAATAAACAAACCTGATACCTTCTACAATAAGTACGGTTATATAATAAATATTATTATAACAATTGTAGTTATTCTTTTATTATCATTATTAATAATAAGTTATGCCTTTTTAAAATCTAAAAGGGCTGAGAGTGAACTTAATAACTATAAAGCCCACTTAGAAGAGGTGGTTTTAGAGCGAACAGAGGAACTACAGGAGAATATAATTGAGTTAAAAAATACCCAGGATGAGTTAGTTGAGTCTAAAAAAATGGCATACCTAGGTAGTTTAGTAGCTGGCGTAGCTCATAAACTTAATACACCAATAGGAATTGGTATAACATCCGTTACCCATTTACGATCTAAATCTTTAAAGTTACATAAGGAGTTTTCTTTAAACCAATTAAAAAAGAGTTCCTTAATGGATTACCTATTAGAATCCAAGGAAGCGTTGGATTTAATAAATTCGAACCTTAATAAAGCAGCAGATATTATTACTGTTTTTAAACAGGTAGCCGTTGATGAAATAGAAGATAAGAAAGATAGAGTCAACCTATCCGAATTAGTTCATGGAGTAGTAAATAGAATAATATCTCCTATTAAAGGGTTTAACTTCGATATAAACATCTTCTGCCCAGATACTATTTATCTAGATACTTCTCCAGAAATATTAATTACAATATTTACAAATCTTATTAGAAACTCCCTTGAGCACGGTCTTAAAGATCTTATGTATGGAAGTATAAATATAATTATAAATAGAGATAAGGATATTATTAATATTAAATACTACGATAGTGGACACGGTATATCTAAAGATGTTATAGGTAGGATTTTTGAACCTTTCTTCTCTACTAAGAAATCAAATGGTAATTTAGGATTAGGATTAAACATAGTATACAATCTAGTTGTAAATAAATTAAAAGGTTCAATAAAGTGTGTTAATGAAAATGACTATACAATATTCTATATTAAACTTTCTGTTAATAAATAAATTTATATTTGTAATAAGCAAATATAATTGTATATAATGTAGTTGTGGATAAAGATAAGTATCATCATATAAAAGATAAAACAATCTCAAGGGTAAATAGTATACTAGAAGATAAGTATATAAATGATTTAATAAATGAAACTACTGACATGTTAGATGAAATAACCTCTGGAGATGATATTCCAGAGCAGGAACAAAAGGTCTTTCCTGGGGCTATAAATATAGTTATGGAACCTATGAAGATGACTGCAACTTTAGAGATTCTAAAGCCTATTAATTCAAGTAACGAAATAACTATTGGTAAAGTAAAAGAGTTAATAAATGAGCTTGGGGATTTCTTTGAGAGCCGTGTAGACTGGGCTCTTATTCATGATATATATTCAAGGGTTATAGATGATGATGAAATAGTCCCACCTGAAATTATTGCTAGGGGTATAAAAGTAGAAGCCTATATTCCTGAGCATATAATATTAGAAGAGAAATTGTTATCTACATATATGCCACTGATTACCAGCCATGGTAGGGCTGATTATCATAAAATTAATTCCCTAGTGTTTGTAAAAAAAGGTGAATTTATTGGTAAAATAATTCCCTCTACACCTGGAGTAGTTGGTAAAAAACTTGATGGATCCGATATCCCCTTCCCTAAAATGATCATTAATAACTATGTAGCTGATCAAAATATCTATATAGAAGATAACAAACTATTTTCAAAAATAGATGGAACATTTAAAATTGTAGATAATAGACTTATGGTAGCCCCATGTCTTCTTATACAAAGTGATATAGATTATCATACAGGTGATATAGTTTTTACCGGGGATGTTGAAATTGGAGGTTCTATTAGAAGTGGATTTTCTGTGACTTCTGGTGGGGATCTTTTAATAAAAGGAGCTGTGGAACCTACCAATATTTCTTGTAATAGCAACCTAGTTGTTAATGAAGGGATTTTTGGGTCAAAAACTTCACTAATTGATGTTAAGGGTAATTTAAATACAAAACATATTGAGAATGTTAGGTTAAAATCAATTGGGAACCTTTTTGTTAGGAATAGTATTATGACATCCCATATCTTAACAAATGGTAAAATAACTATGGATAAAAATGGAACAATATTAGGTTCAATTGTATATAGTCTAAATGGAATAACATGCCATAATGTTGGTAATGAGTTAGGGGTACATACAGAAATTTATTTAGGGATAGACTATATTGTAATGGAAAAACTAAAAGAGATTCAGGAAGTATCTACTATAATTACAAATGAGATGGAAGAACTACAACAAGAGATTAATATTATGGAGACTAGAGAGGAGAGAGATAAGGGAAAATATCTCTTTTTATCCTTAAAAAACAGACTTAACAGTCTTAATAACCACTCTAGATCTTTACTAAAATCCCTTGATAAAAATGATAGAAGTTCATTAACTGTCACTGGAACAATATACCCTGGATCAAGAATAAACATATGTCATATATCTATAGATATAAAAGAGCCACTAAAAAATGTTACTCTTTTTCTTAATAAAGACCACGGTAGAATTGACTGGACAGGTTTTACTAAATAAAAAGATAGTATATTGGGGGTATTAATATTGCCGGTAGATAATTAGCAGTTTTAATTTTTTTTATGTTTAATAAATTTAGTCCTAGGCTAAAAATTAAAATTCCACCTATTATAGATATCTCCCTAATTGTCTCCACTGTTAAAACAGGCTCAATAAACTTTGCAAGAAGTGTAATACTCCCCTGATATATTAAAACAGCAATAGATGAGAAAATTACCCCTATACCAAGTGTGGATGTCAAAATAATTGATGTAACCCCATCTAATACAGATTTTGCATATAACATATCGTGTTTACCCTGTAGTCCACTCTCTAGGGATCCAAGAATAGCCATTGTTCCTACACAAAAAATCAGACTAGCTGTAACAAAGCCCTTAGCAATATTGTGTTCGCCCCCTCTTCCTACTCTATTTTGAAGAGAGTCTCCCAATCTGTTTAGTCTAAGATCAATATCGATAAACTCACCAATTAAACCGCCGATAACAATTGAAATTATAAAGAGTATAGGTTCTCCACCATTTAAAATTCCATTAAGTGTTGTTGACATTCCAATAAATAGGACAGATAACCCAACACCATTCATTACAATAGTTTTATACTTCTCTTTTAAACCATTTTTAATTAATAGACCCAAAATAGATCCTAGAATTATAACAAGAGTATTTACATATGTTCCTAACATTAAAATTCTATTCCTTTTTGTGCCTTAATACCAGATTCAAATGCATGCTTTATCATTACCATCTCAGTTACTGTATCTGCAATTTCTATTACTTCACTAGGAGCATTTCTACCAGTTAAGATTATATTTAGTGAGTCAGGTTTATTAGCTAATACCTCTACAACCTCTTTTATATCTAAAAACTTATATGCTAAGGCTAAGTTTATCTCATCAAGAACTAGCAGTTGAAACTTATTATCTTTATCCCGGCATATCTCCTTTGCAACTTCCCAGCCCTTAAGAGCAGCTAAAATATCCTTCTCTTTATCCTGGGTATCCCATGTGAATCCAGCTCCTGAGACAATATGGGTAATAGATTCGAATTTTTTAAATATATTCATCTCTCCTGTTGTCCAGGAACCTTTAATAAATTGAATTACTGCAACATTTAACCCCTGTCCAACGGCACGAAATACTGTACCAAAGGCGGATGAACTTTTACCCTTTCCATCACCTGTATTTACTATAATTATACCCCTATCAATAGAGGCATTTTTAACCTTATTACTCTGTGTCTCTTTTAACTCTTTCATTTTATCTTTATAGGAATCCACATAGCTATCCTTAACAATTATTTTAAGTTAATAATCATATTTAATAGATAAAAAGGCAAGAAGTAATACTATCTTTCTAACTGTCTCCTAAAAGCTTTTAAATGATTTTCGGATGCTTTTTTTAGGAATTCGAAAACATTTCTTACATCTAAGGGAAGGTCTTCCTTTAAGAATTTATTATACATTGCAATATTTTTTACCTCTGCATCAACTCCTATTTTAGCTGCTTCCTCTACATTTTTAGGTATATATAAATGACTTGTTGTATCAACTTTTGGAATTTCAATATTGTAAGATGAGTATAACTCCTTTAGGTAGGCAATATGAGTTTTTTCAGATTCGATGATATTAGTAAAAGGTTTTATTGGTCCAAACTTCTCAATAAGTGCTTCATACTCATTTAATGCTAAATATTCATCCTCTATAGCATACTCTAACATCTCTTCTAAAGTGTAATTAGACTCATTAAGTGCACCATCTGCACCAAAATTTTCTCCAAAAATAAAACTAGTAAAACCACCAAGTGATAATAAAATTAAACCTATAATCTTTTTCATAACTTCCTCCATTTAATCTAACTTAATTATACTTATAATTGTAAACAAGATATAAATAAAGTATATTTATTTAGGAGTATAATATGGTAAAAATTAGAGTAATTTCAAATAATAATGCTTTAGAAGGGTTTACCAATGAACATGGATTCTCAGTTTTAATTGAAACAGAAACAAGTTCAACCCTATTGGATACTGGAAGTGGGGAAGCATTTATTCATAATATTAATATATTATCTATAGATATATCAAATATAGATAGTCTTGTACTTTCCCATGGTCACTTTGATCACTGTGGTAATATTAACTATATATTAAATAATAATAACAGAATAAAAATTTATCATCACCCCCAGCTTTTAGTAGAGAGATACTCTATCCATAAAGACCGAGATCCAATGGTCAAGTTTATTGGTGTAAATGAGGTAAATAAGAAATCACTTAAAAATTGCCACTCTTTTTTGACAGAAGATATAACCAAGATATCAAATAATATTTTTATCACAGGGAGTATTCCTAGATTATCTAATGAAGATACAGGTGGACCTTTTTTCTTTGACACAATTGGAGAGAAGAGAGATCTGATTTTAGATGATCAAGCTATATGGTTAAATACCAAGAAAGGTTTATTAATTATTACAGGTTGTTGCCACTCAGGGATAATAAATACAGTTGAATATATAAAAAAATATAGCGGAATAGATAGAGTTTATGGAATAGTTGGAGGTCTTCACCTTTCAAAAGCCTTAGATAAAAGAGTTATTGAAACTACAAAATATCTGAACTCTTTAAACCTAACAATGATTGCACCAGGACATTGCACAGGGGATCATATTGTGGAAAAACTTAATAAAGATCTTAACTGTAGGGTTATAGATGTTTATGCAGGTTTAGATATTATTTTAGATGTAAATATAGATTAATATATTCGTTTTTTAATATATATTATTATTGACTTATTGTAGGTTTAGCTACAAACTTTAACTTATGATAGCAATTCCAGTAGTTTCAAAAAAAATAAAAAGTAATATTTCCATCTGTTTTGGTAGATGTAACTACTTTGCAGTGGTAGATGATAATGGTCAAATTACTTTTTTAGAAAATAAGTGTAAAAATAGTCCAGCAGAGGCTGGTATCATAGCAGTCAAGTTATTACTAGAGAATAATATTAAAATTATAATCTCTAGTAATATCGGTTCTACCACAAAAAGTTATTTAAAAAACAGTTCCATAACAGTATATGATGCAGGGAATTTAGAGACAGCGGATAAGGCCCTTTCCTTTTTAAAGTTAAATAAATTAGTAAAAATGATTTAATTCTTGTAAATTGCATATGCACACTATTGACAACAACACTCTACAGGTACATAATGTGCATATACACAGAACTTAAGGAGGATAATATGAGAATTGGAATACCAACAAACGATAGAAAAACAGTAGAGGGTCACTTTGGACATTGTAAAGAATTTGTACTTTTTGACATTGAAGATGGGAAAGTTACTAATACTAGTTATGTAACTCCTCCAGCCCACGCACCAGGAGTTATACCTAAATTTCTAGCGGACAACAAAACAAATGCAATTATATGCGGTGGAATGGGTCAAATGGCTATTAACATTTTTAAAGAGAATAACATTGATGTTATTTTAGGCGCTCAAGGATCTGTAGATGAAAATCTACAGGAATTTATTAAAGGTGAATTAGAGTCAACAGGTACAGCCTGTGAACATGACCATGATCACCACTAAGGAGAATTAACATGAACGGAAATAGAAAAGGACCAGAAAATAAAGGAAGTAAAACAGGTAGGGGATTAGGTTTTTGTACAGGACAAAACAAAGCAGGTAGATATTTTGAAACCAATACAGAGGGTAAAACCGTTGAGTTTGGTTTGCAACAGGGTAATGGGATGAAAAACCGTGGACGTCGAGGAATGGGTCAAGGCCTAAGAATGGGTCAAGGCCTAAGAATGGGTCGAGGAATGGGTCGAGGAATGGGCCGAGGAATGGGTCAAGGCCTAAGAATGGGCAGAACTGAGGAGAATGCATGATTATTGGAATCCCTGTAAAAGAGAAAGGTGCTGATCCACTGATTGATGAGCGATTTGGACGTTGCAATTACTTTTGTATTATAGACGATAAAGAGCAAATTACTTTTTTAGAAAATAGTGCAAAGGATCAGGCATCTGGTGCAGGTGGTCAATCAGTTAAATTATTAGCTGATGAAGATGTGGATACAATAATATCACCCCATATTGGACCTAAAGCAATGGATGCAATAAAACTACTGAATATTAATGTTTTTTCCCTAGGAGACTCTATAACAGTAACTCAGGCGTTAAAAAATATTAAGGCTGGGAAATTAGAATTAGTAGATTCAGAAAAAAAAGGTTTAAAAAGGGTTTAGGATGAACATAGTTGTTTTAAGTGGTAAAGGTGGGACAGGTAAAACAACTGTATCTATAAATCTTGAAGCTGTATCTGGTAATAATACATCATTATTAGATTGTGATGTAGAAGAACCCAATAGTCATCTATTTTGTACTAAGCCATTTGATACTATAGATGACGTTGGTGTTTATTATCCAGAAATTTCAGAAGATTTATGTATACACTGTGGAAAATGTGGATCTTTCTGTCAATTCCATGCAATCTTAAATACTAAAAGAGCAAATATTGTTATGCCAGAATTATGTCATGATTGTGGTGGTTGTAAGTTAGTTTGCCCTGTGGATGCAATTGAATTTAAGTCAAGAAGTATTGGAAGTATAAGAAAGGGGAAAACTGATAAAAACCAAAATTTTATTGATGGAATTTTAAATACAGGAGAGTTCTCTAGTACCAAGATAATCCAACAAGTCTTAAAAGAAGGTCTAACTACAGATGATAGAATTATCGATGCACCCCCAGGTTCTGCATGTGCTGCTGTAGAGACAGTCCAAGGTGCTGACTTAGGATTAATAGTAACAGAACCAACTCCCTTTGCTTTAAGTGATATGAAGATGGTTGTTGAGATGTTAGAAAATCTGAACATAGAAACTGCTGTTTTTATTAACAAGTCTGGAGAGAACGAAGAAAAACTTATTGAATATTGCAAAGAAAAAAAATTACCTATATTGGGAAGACTTCCATTTAATAACAGTTATGCACAAAGCTATGCAGAGGGAAAAGTTTTAGTAAATGAGTTTCCTGAGGTAAAAGAGATATTTACAAACCTATGGAGGATTATAAAAGATGAGTATTAAAGAGATTGTATTCATATCTGGAAAGGGTGGTACAGGAAAAACAACTATGACCTCCTCATTCATCCCTAGGTTTGAAAATTTAGTAATTGCAGATTGTGATGTAGATGCACCAGATCTTGATATATTATTAAAACCACAAATATTAACAACAGAGGACTTTATAGCAACAACAAAAGCTGTTATAAATAGTGATAAGTGTTTAAATTGTGGAAAATGTATAAGTTTTTGTAATTTTAATGCTATTGAAGCTGGTGATAAAACTCCAATAATTAAAGAGTCTCACTGTGAAGGGTGTAAAACATGTACCCTAGTTTGTAAGCCAAATGCTATAGAGATAAAGCCTTATAAAACAGGTGTTATTTATAAATCCACAACAGATTATGGTAGTATGATACATGCAAGACTAACTCCCGGAGAAGAGGTATCAGGAAGACTTGTTTCAGAAGTTAGAAAACGCGCAAAATTAACAGCTGAGAATAATAATAATGAGATAATTATTATAGATGGACCTCCAGGTATCGCTTGTAATGTAATTTCTGCAATTACTGGATCAAGCCTGGCTATTATTGTAACAGAACCAACAGTTTCAGGGTTTCATGATCTTGTTAGAGTTAACGATACTGCAAATAAACTTAGAGTTAAATGTGCAGTTATTATTAATAAGTTTGGATTATCTGATAGATATACTAAAGAGATTGAAGATTATTGCGAAAGGAATAGTATATCAATTTTAGGTAAAGTATCACTAAACAAGGAAATTTTAAGAAGTGTGAACAAACTAGAAATCCCTAATATAAATAACCATGATATGGTTAACAAAATAAAGGAAATAATTTATAATTAGATAAGAGGGATTATGCCAAGAAGAAGAAAAAATCGAAACTGTAGGATACTAGATGGGGATAGAAATTTCAAACCTTCTGGTATTCCTAGATCCGAACTTAATAAAATAATCCTTGACCTTGATGAATTCGAGGCATTAAGACTATGTGACTATGATGGTCTCAATCAAATTGAGGCTGGTGAAGCATTAGGTGTTTCAAGGGGAACAGTTCAAAGGCTCTTACTATCAGGTAGAAAAAAAATTGTTGAAGCTATTTTAGATTCTAATGAGCTCATTATTAAAGGTAACCATTAACCACTAAGATATAAATTAATACCTATACTGATATTAGGGATTTTTTTATCAATCTATATGCAAATTCAAATATATATACAAGGAGATATGTTATGATAAATTTTATATCATTATTACAAAAAAAGTTAGTTATAGTTATACCTATAGTCATGTTATTAGGTTTTTTATTTGGCATACAAAAGGATGTTTCATTTTTAAAGGGAGGGATTATTCCTTTAACATTTTTAATGGTCTACCCTATGATGGTAACACTGCCATTAAAAAAAGTGCTAGAAGGGGGTGATTCAAAGGTTCAGCTTACGGCACAATTTATAAACTTTGCAGTAACACCATTTATTGCATATGGCTTAGGTATTTTATTTTTTCCAAACAGTAAATTTTTAGCTCTTGGACTACTTCTAACAGGGTTATTACCTACTTCAGGAATGACAATTTCATGGACTGGTATGGCAAAGGGTAATATGGCTGCAGCTGTTAAAATGACTGTATTAGGCCTTTTAATAGGTTCTCTACTCACACCTGTCTATATAAAATTTCTAATGGGAGCATCTGTAGAAATAGATATAATAGGAATATTCATACAGGTTGCTGAGATTGTAGTGCTTCCATTAATTCTTGGAAATATTACACAAAAAATATTAATATCTAGGTTTGGAATGGCCCATTATCAAGAGAAGTTAAAGAAAAATTTCCCTCCATTCTCTACTTTAGGAGTAATTGGTATTGTGTTTGTTGCCATGGCACTTAAAGCTAAAAGTATTATGGGTAATCCATCAGCCCTTCTAATAATTTTTATTCCCCTACTACTTCTATATATCATCAATTTTTTAATTAGTACTATTATAGGGAAGATGTTCTTTAAACGAGACGATGCTATTGCCCTTCTTTATGGAACAGTTTTAAGAAATCTATCAATTGCTCTAGCTATTGCTATGACTGCCTTTGGGAAGGAAGGTGCCGATATTGCCCTAGTAGTAGCCCTTGGATATATAATTCAAATTCAGTTATCAGCATGGGCTGTTAAATTCACTGATAAAGTTTATGGCCCAGCGGGTGTTACAGAATCCTCAAATATTATGCACTATGGCATATATACGCTTCATAGTAGAAATACGGTAAATGATGCTTTAAAAATGTTAGCAACTGAAGATATACACTCTATAGTAGTTATTGATGATTTGGAGAAACCTATTGGGATATTAACTCAAAAAGTAATTATTAAGTTACTTGCAAATAAAACACCTAAAGATACAGTAATATCAGATTGCACTTTAGAGCCTGTAATTACCACTGGTCTTCATATACCTATAGAAAAAATAATAAAAACGATGGATGAGAATCAAGAGTTTAAAGTTCTTGTAACTGATGTTAAAGAGAACATAATAGGGGTTCTTACCGCAAGTGATATCATAAAATCAACTATAAATAAATAAAGTATTTCCAAAGTGGGGCTTTGCTATAATATAAATGCAAAGTCCTTTTTTTTTATTTTTTCATTGACAAAAGCTCTTTTATAGTTATTATATACAGAAAACAATATATTCAGGAGTTAATATGAATAAGAAATTTTCACCATTAAGCTTTTTATCATCTCTAGGAGCAGGAGGAATTGCAATAATCCCATTTGCCTTTTTCCAGTATACCTATCACACTAAACCAGGTTTAGTTACATTCAACGCAATAGATCATGGAAGTTTAAATTTTGCCCAATTAGGACTATTTTATTTTTTTGAAACTGTAATGATAATTTTTACACTAATTCACTTTTTTTTAACTTTTAAAAATCTAAAAGAGTTAAATTATTGGTCAAAAACCGATGAGTTTAAGACTTTTACTCAAGATCCACTAAGTAATGCTGCTTTAATGACTCCCTTTTTATCATTAGCAATGACAATGAATGTTTTTATTGGACCCATAAGGTTCTTTATTCCATTCTTTTCAAAGAATTTTCAAGGTATGATGTTACCAGCACTTATTGCGCTAATAATATTAGCTTCTGTCGCCCTATATTGGGAAATAAAGCTATTAAAGATATCCTTTGTTAATAGTTTTGATGTTAGTAAAATTAACTTTGGATGGTTAATTCAACCCTTTGCACTTGGAATGATTGCAGTTACAGCATCAGGGATAGCAGCTATGTCTAAAACTGAAACTTATGCTCACATTGGCGCATTTATCACATTTACAATGGGTTCAATGGCACTTTTCCTTTTAGCAGTAAAACTAAACTCTATTTTTAAAAGTCACTTTGCTGCAAAAGGATTACCAGCTAAACAGTTTATGCCTAGCTATTTAATTGTTTTACCTATAGTAACAATTTTATCTATAGCAGGATTTAGATTAACCCACTACTTCCACAACTTTTTTCATGTAGATCTTCACGCTTTAGGTATAATAATTATAGCTGGTTCTTTCGCCTTTGAAACTTGGTACCTACTATTTGGATTAGCTCTTTTAAAGAATTACTTAAAAGATGATTTTAAACTAAAAGAGTATTATGTATCCCAATGGGGTTTAGTATGTCCATTTGTAGCATATGGAACACTAGGTACTATGATGTGGCGAAATTTTGTACCAAATCTACTTCTATATGTAGTAATTATTATAAGTGCCCTAACAGCTATAACATTCTTTATTATATTAGCTAGGAAGCAGATTAAATACGCAAAATAAGAGATAGAGGTACTTCTTAATTGAAGTACCTTTTAAATATACTTATTTTATGGTTATATTATTTATGGATAATTTGAATTCAATAATTGATTTAAAAAGGTTAAACCTTATAAAAAAACAAATAACCCCAAGGGAATCTAAAAAGTTAGAGAAGAAATTAAGTTTACTTTTTAAAGGTTTTAGTAAGGATAGTCTGAATTTTATATCTATAATTGATAGATTTAATGATCCCTCCTTTGATCAGAATAAATTAGAAAAATATAATACAGGTACTAGAGAAATAGTTATTATAAATAGAGATTATAAAATAAAAGATGCTATTTCCAATATCTTAAAAGAGGACTTTATAGGTTTTGATACAGAACAGAGACCGACATTTAAAAGGGGTGAGAAACAAAAAAACTTTGCACTAATTCAGATAGCAACAAAGGACTTCTGTTACCTATTCCAGACTAAATATTTACATGATATTAAACCAATTATTAAAATTATAACTAATGAGAAAATAATTAAAGTTGGATTTGATCTTAAAAATGATAATAAAGAGTTTAAAAATCAACTTAATATTGAACCAAAAAACATATTTGACCTATCTCCTTTTATGAAAAGAAATCTACTTCATAAAAATCAAATAGGAGTAAAAAATAGTGTTGCACTTATTCTTTTAAAGCAAATGCAAAAGTCTAAAAAGATTGCTATGTCAAACTGGGAAAATAGGATTTTAAATGAAAATCAGATAAAATATGCCTCCGAAGATGCAACAGCACCCTATGATATTTTTAGTTATCTATACAATAATTTCCCAACAATAATAAGCTAAAAAACCTCATCAAGGATGAATTATTATTGATAAGTAGAAGTACAGCCTTTTCTACGGGACTATACTCTACTCTTAATTATTACATAATTTTGAGAGTTATTTTTTTGTTTCTAACAACCGGATTAATCCTGTAAAACCTACAAATGCAATTCCAGCAATTGGCCAAATAATCCATGTAATCCCCCATTCCATTGTCCATAAGCTCCAACCTATATAACCAGCTGTAACTAAAGGCCAATAGAAACCGGCGAACTTTTCATCCCTCTCAATCTCCAGTTTTCTATCTTTACTAAAGTCCCCTTCTCCCAATAGAAAATTATAACAATTATTCTCTGTTACTTTAGGTATCAAAATAAATAGAGATACTCCGACTATAACTAACATAAGTATTAACATAAGAAATAGGATCATGTCAGACTCTGTATATAAACTAGAAACAAATAATGGAACTACACTAATAATAAACATAGCAGTACATAAAGATAAAGTCTTAGTATATATACCTTGAAACCTTTGTAACTTTTCTACAATAATACCTCTAACTCCATAACTTAAATCAAAATTACTTTTTTCAAGTTCATCTATAAATAGTGATTGTGGACTCTTTCGTAAAAAAAAGATAACAGCAATTGTTATAAAAACAAATAGGGATGTCAAACCAATACCCTCGGCTAATTCTTCTGATAAATACCCTTTTTCGGCTTCTGATAATGCTGATAAAAATAGAAATGGAACTATTGATAAAATAGATATTAATACACCGATGGATATATTTTTAGCCAGCCAAACTTTTGTTTTAATATAGTTAGTTGTATCTTCGATGGAAATACTTAATACACCAGACTCTTTGTCTTCCCCTGTATAATCTATAAGTTCCATATCATCCTTTAATAAAAAATCAGTAGTTACTCCAAATAATTCAGATAATCGTATTATTTTATTCAAGTCGGGTATACTCGTTGTACTTTCCCATTTTGAAACTGATTGTCTCGATATTTCTAATTTTTCTGCAAGTTCTTCTTGAGATAACCCAAGTTGTTTTCTAAGTTTTGTAATTTTTTGAGCTAGTATCATTTGTACTTCCTTTTTCAATTTTATAGTAGAAATATAGTATGGATCTAAGTAGCACACTAGCAATCTAAGTTGGAAATTAGTAAACCAGTGGTTGCATTTTGTTAAATTTATTAATAATATTCATTTTAAATTAAATTCTTTAGGATTTCTAGAAGATGGCACCTTACAGTAGCTTAACATCTTCAGGTAGTTCTAAATTTGATTATTTAAATTGGGAAATAGAGCCGATTACTTAAGTTAGACCTTTCTTCTTTTTGTGCAAACTTTACGCTAATTTTTCTTTGCATCCAAATTACCTTATCTAAAGCACTCATAGCTTTTTCTGCACACTTTTTATCAGCCATTTCAATAAATGCTGAACCCTTAGATTTCATAGATTTTATATCGTTAATAATATCAATATGCATGATATCTCCGTACTTGCTAAACAAGCTTCCTAATTCGAAATATGAAATATTGTAATTAATATTTTCAATATATAGTTTTGTAGACATAACTACTCCTTATCCAATTAAATGGACCAAATGATTGTTAAGAAATTTATAGGATTCTCTAACTGAATATGCTGTAGTTTTAGAATTGAAAAATAATAAAAGACAAATAAGACAGGGATAACAAAATACAAAAATTTAATAAACTTATAGGCATATTAGTTTAATTAACTTTAAATTGCAAGAGGTTAGCCTAAATTAACAATTTCACTTAGGCTATTTTGTATAAAAAATAAATTATCGAATAAAATTTGTATATACCTTTCTCTCAATTAAAGGTTTTGGATTTTTCTCTTTTCCAAAATCAATTATTTTTAAAAGCCATGCCATATTTTTTCCTAAAACTCTAAGGATCTGTATACCCTCTTCATCTTCTAGAACTTCTCCAGGTGAAGCACCATGTATAACATTCCAGTAATTTGAAGTTGGTAATATCATTTGCGAATAGTTAAGGTAGTTATTCAACTGATCAAAAGTTGGTAATCCTCCAGAACGCCTTACGGCAACAACTGATGCACCAACCTTGTGGGCTAACATGGATTTATTTACCCCTGTTACTAGAAATACTCTATCCAAAAATGATTTCATTGTCCCCCCAATTGCTGAATAGTGAACAGGAGATCCTAAGATTATTCCATCTGCAAATTTCATTTTTTGGATCACATTATTTACTGGATCACTTATTATTGAGCACTTTTCATCAAGAGTTTTTGAACACTTTCCACAGGCCATACAACCACTTATTTTTTATTGCCTATATGGATAATTTCAACTTCTATATTCTCCTTCTCTAGCTCATCTGCAACTACCCTTAAAGCGTGAAAAGTATTACCATTACTTTTAGGACTTCCATTTATTGCTACTACTCTCATTATATCTCTCCACTTACTATTTATACTAATTTGTTCTTTAATATCATAATTTTCCACACCTACTTTTTTATTGGAATCTCTATACGAAATATTTTTCTATTGAGTCAACAATATATAACCTACCATGAAATTCCGACTCAATAATCTTTCTAGAAAGAGTCAAGCCTAAACCTGTTCCATTATTAGTACTTGTTGAAGTGTAGAATGGTTCAAAAAGAAGCTCTCTGTCTTCGATATTTATAGGTATTCCATTATCATAAATGTCACAAATAATGTTACAATCATTAACATAAGTGCTTACTTTAATAATACCGTCTGTTCTATGCTCTTCTATTGCATGGGCACTATTAACAAGTAAATTTAAAACAACCTGATCGACTTTGTTTCCTAGGATTTTAATTTTAGGGATATTACACCCAAGGTCAAGTTTAAGTTCTGCCCTATTTCGGATAACACTTCGAGCAAGAATTAATGTACTCTCTACTCCCTTATTTATGTCATATAGAATTTCACTATCTTCTCTATCTTCTCTTGTGTAGCTAAGCATATTTTTTATTACTTCACTTATACGTTGGATACCAAAATTTGTATCTTTTACAAGCTCTTTTATATCTTCAATATTGTTATTAAATGTATCTTCATCCAGATACCGCTGAAGAATATGACAATTACTCTTTATATAAGTTAAAGGATTATTTATCTCGTGGGAGATTTCAGCTGAAAGTTGACCTAAAGCTGCCATTTTTTCACTTCTAACTAAGAAAGATTGCATATTGTCAATTTTCTTACTACTACAGTCTAGTTCATCGATTAATTTTATTTTATCAGAAATATCTGAAAAAGTTAGAACTATCCCCTTCGAATCACTTTGTTTATCATATAATCTCCTTATATTGAGATTATAACTTTTATCCATTATCTTTTTAATAAAACTAACATAATCTTTATTAAGGAAAAAAGTACTAACATTACCAGTTATAGTACCAAGAAATCCTCTCTCAACCCTCTGTCCCAGGTCCCTCTCTGATAAGTTGAAAAGTCTTGTTGCCTTTATATTGTAATCAATTATTCTATAGTCTAGATCCAATGTAATTATAGCATCATCCATATTCTGTAATACAAGGTTCCTAGATAGTGGGGAATAATGTAAAATACGAAACCTATAGGTTCCAATAAAAGTACATAGACTTATAATAGCAAAAGTAACGGCTGAAAAATCCTTTGTGAAGTCAGGAAGAAGCCTAAAGATATATATGATATTAACTAAGAGGGAAACAATATAACCTATAATAATAAATTGAGCTTGGGATCTATAATATGAGCCACCTCTAATATAGGAGACTATAATAAATATTACACCTGTGATAATAAAGATATAGTTAAAAGAGCATATTATCCAGAAATAGAACCCGTATTCAGCCATTATTGTTGAGTAACCACCCTTATATAAAAAAGAGACATTGTGATAGAATTGATGATGTAAATCATTTGTAAATACTACAAAAGTATTAAAGAGGATAAATGCAAATATTATTGTAATAAATCTTTTATTTATAATTTTCTCATACCCTGTGTAATTGAGACAAAAAATAAACCATAATACAGCATAAAACTGCATTACTACATGTCCTAGTTTAATGACAAAAACCATCTGATACTCATTGTTAAGGTAAAACTCCATATACTCTAAAATAAGAAGTATAAGAGCTGCCAATTGAAACATAAGAACTATTTTGGAAATTCTCTCTTTTAAATATCGAAATGAAATTAATATAGACAAAATATTAAATCCAGCGACTAGAGGTGCTAAAAACTGATACAGTACATAATCCATAAATAAATATTATACTATGTTTATGAATATAAACATAATAATAATACTTTAATTAAAAGCGGGAATCTCCCGCCTTTTTAACTAAGAGCTTTTTCGAAACTCTCTTTAATTATTCTCCCCTGCTCATCTTCATTATCACTTTCAACATTTATCCAATGTACAATTAAATAGTTATCAATTATATCCACAGTAACAGTACCTGGAGTTAATGTAATAGCCTCGGCTAAAAACCATTTTTTTCTTGCACTGGTCAATTTTGTAGGTATTTTAACAAAACCAGGGTTTATATTCATTTTAGGAGATAAAACAACTTTTGCCATATATATATTAGCTTTAACTATTTCTATTAATAAAATAGGTGCATAGAGTAGCCAATTTTTTAATGTTAACCCCTCTCCTGGGTCTTCTGGGGATATTTTTATAGAAGCCCAAGATGTAATTATCGATACTATTAGACCAACGACTAACTCTTGTAAACTAAGGGAGGCTGTTAATAAAATCCAAAAAAGGAACATTATAACGGCTCTTATTATAACTCTATTCATTATCTTTCTCCTTATCCTCTGGGTCAGGGATATTAAATATAAAATCGTCCGCACTATCTGATACCATAGAGTAGTCTGTACCTAGTTTTAAGGATTTTGTAGGACATACATCTATACAAAGGGAACACCAACAGCATCTACCATAATCTATCCTAGGTATAAGCTCCGAACCGTTTTTTGGATTTTTAACAATTTCTGGTGTTATCATGTCAATTGCTTCATTCATACAGATATCCTGACATAGACCACACCCTATACACTTAGCCTGTAAATTTGTATGAAATCCTCTATATGATTCTGGGGTCTCCCTTTTACTATACGGATACATTAACGTAGCCGGCTTTTGAAAAAGATATTTTAAAGCGGAAAATGGCTCTAATATACCTTTAAAATCTGGTTTCCATTTCATAATTACCTCTCTATCTCCGGTGGACAAGTTCCAAGGGAGTTCATAATCATTGCTACATCTGCTAGTTGAGCTCCTTTTAATACTTCAGGAAGAAGGGACATGGCATGAACCATTGATGGACCTTTTACCTGCATTCTTCTTAACTTTTCTGTACCATCAGAAGCCATAAAATAGGAGAACTCTCCCCTAGAGGATTCTGTTCTAACCCAAGTCTCTCCCCTAGGAATTAAAAACTGTCTATGCCCCTTTAACTTAACATTAACAGGACCATCTTTAGGCATTTTATTTATAACCTGGCGTAAAATTCTAATACTTTGAACCATCTCTTCTCTACGAACAAGGGCTCTAGCATAAACATCACTATCTCTTTGGGTAGGAATATCAAACTCTACCTGACTATACATCTCATATGGGGCATACTTTCTAACATCATGTTTAAAACCAGCAGCCCTTAATACTGGCCCAACAACACCGTGTTTTATAGCTGTTTCAGGTTTAACAATCCCAATACCAACAGCTCTCTTTTTAAAAACAGCGTTATTAAAAAAGATTCTATCGTACTCTGGGAGTCTAGATTCATAATAGTCTAATAATCTAGATAACTTATCTAAAAATCCAACTGGAAGATCATTTCTTACACCACCTGGGTAGATATACATATGGTATACCCTTGCACCAGTTAACTCTTCATATAGGTCTAACATAAGGTCCCTGTCTGCAACAGCCCACTGGGGATTAATATATAGACCTAGAGAACCACCCTGTCCAGCTATCCATAAAAATTGTGCAGTTAAACGCTGCATCTCTAAAACCATGGTTCTTATCCACTTAGCTTTAACTGGAACTTCTATATTTGCTAGATTCTCAATACCCCTAGCAAAGTTCTCTTCGTTTGGGTCAGGTTCTGGAACACATATTCTACATACAATAGTAAAGGCTTGGGGTATAGTTCTTCTCTCTACTAATTTTTCAAACCCCCTATGTAGGTAACCAACATGGGTCTCTGAATTTACAATAGTCTCTCCATCTAAATCTATTTCAACACTCATATTTCCTGTTATTCCAGGATGCTGAGGTCCATGAAATATTTTTACAAGTTTATTATCTTTACCCATTTTCCCTCTCTCCATTGCTCTCTTCCTTGGCTTTTAAGGCTGCTTTAACTCCTCGAACCCTCTTTCTCTCAGCTGTAACATCTTTATTGTCTTCCCGACCTGGTCTAAAATCAAACTTTTGATTTACAAAATCCAGAGTATCAAAGTCTCGCCTCATAGGGGGTAGGTTTTGCCAATCCTCTAAAAAGAACTCTTTTAGATTAGAGTGCCCAGTTACAGATATACCAAACATCTCCCATAACTCCCTTTCAAAATGGTTAGCCTGGGGCCATATTTTTTCTAAACTAGGGATAAAAACCACAGTTCTTTTTGAACCATCATCTGCTAACTCCCTTGGGATTTTAACAGCTACAAAAACTGTTTCATTATGGGTGTAGCTATATAAAATATAGTTTAAGTGTAGAGTATTCTCCTCAATCCAATCCGTACAGGAGATAGTTTGTAGGGATTCAAAGGATAGTTCGTTATGAAGTCTTAATACTATAGTCATAAGTTCATTAACTGTAACCTCACACTTTATTAAACCAGTACTATCCCTAGTAAAATCCATATTAGGGAAAAAACTTCTTAAATTATCAATTATTAGACTCAAACCAAACCTCCATCACTATAGTACCAATCACAGGTATATGACGGTAGCATTTTGTCTCCAAAGATCTCTCTCTGATTAGCCTTATACCAATCGATATTTTGTTTATATCTATCAGCACCATCGGATTTACCCTGGGATATCTGCTTTTGGAGAGCTACAAAACCATCAATTAAAGCTTCAGGCCTTGGCATACAACCAGCTACATAGATATCAAACGGGAGGTATTTATCTAACTGCTTAGCAGTATTGTAAGAGTCCCAGTACATTCCACCATTCATTACACATGATCCAAGACCAATAACATATTTAGGGCTTTGCATCTGCTCATAGGTTCTAATTACCCTTTTTAGTGTTTTATATGAGAGATAACCGGATATAATTAGAACATCAGCCTGTCTTGGTGTTGCAGCTCCTCTAATTCCTAACCTTTCAGCATCGTATCTAGCAGTCATAGTAGGAGGAACCTCTATTGCTCCACAACCTGTACCGTAGGCTAGAACCCATAGGGACTGTTTTCTAAACCAGTTTACAACCCAATCAACTATCTGTTGTTCTCCCTTTATATTTTTTAATTCCTCTAAGGGAATATCTTTTTTTATTTCATCCATTAAACTACACCACCATTAAAAAACATTAAGACACCTGCTAAAAGACCTAGGAGGGCTGGAATTTTCCATAAAAAATCAACTGCTTGTTCTACCTTAAATCTAGGAAAAACTGAACCAATGGATATTTCAAATAGGAAGAGGGCAAATGTTTTACCTAACAACTCTAATATATTTGAAGCCCCACCAAGGAAGAGATTTACCCATAATAGAAGTTTCGCAAAGGAGAACATCAATCTTTGGGACATTAGAATACCTAGATATTTAGAACCAAACTCCGCAACAGGTCCTGAATAGACCTCTGTTGGAGCACCAACAACATCAAATGGGGATGCTCCCATAAAACCTACAAAGGAGAAAAGCGAGATAATAAATATTAGGGGATGTTCCACCATATTCCAAGTTCCACTCTCAACCTGAAAAGAGATAATCTTAGTTAAAGATGTAGTCCCTGAAACTGCCATTAAAAGCCCTATAGCTATATACATACCAATTTCAAGACCAATTAACCTAGTTAGTCCTCGAACAACGCCCATTACACCAAATGGATTCCCCCCAGCCCCAACAGAAAGGGCATTACCAAGGGGACCAACTACCATTAAATAGGTTATTAAAATTAAATTTCCATACTCAGAAACACCACTAAACCACACACTATTATTAAAAAATGGTATAAATAGTAGGGAGGTAACAGAACCTGCAGCCATTATTACAGGTCCAAGGTGGAACATTAAACCATGGGAGGCAGCTTCGACCTTGGAGTACAACTTAATATTATCAGCAAAATTCTGGTATATAGGAGGTCCCCATCTTCTATGGATTCGTGCTGTGAACCTTCTATAAAAACCGTAATAAAACCCAGCTATAATAAAAGCTACTATAGGGGCTAATAGAACATTTAAAATTAAGATTATTGGACTACTCACATTTTACCTCCTGATACAAAAATCCATAAAACCGCTGAACCTATAAAAAGGACATAGAAGAGTGTTGCAATATTCCCTGTATAAAAAAGTCTAATTAAGGATGAGAGTTGATCCATTAAAGAGTGAATATATCGATAAAAACCCTTGGTAGTCTTACTTAACCAGAAACCAATAAAAGGTATTCGGTCTATCTCCTGTCCCATTCCGTGACCATAATGTAGTGGGTAACTATCCTCTGGGGTTTCCCCAGCATAGGCGATATCTAACCGATTTACGTCCCTACTCTTTCCCTTTACTAGGGAGAATAAAAATAGAATTACCACGAAAGTTATACCAAAAGTAAGCATTACAACAAACCCATTATATGAACCTAATAGTGAACTTAGAACCTGGGGATTATCCTGATTTATGCTACCAAATCCAATCTCCCCAAGTATAGGGTTAATTATTTTGTAAATAAGTGATGGATACATTCCTGTTATTATTAATAAAATTAGTGGTAATATTACTGCTAATCTATAACCTAAAGGAGTCTCCTTAATATCATTAGGGTCACACTCTGTAGGATGACCTAAAAAGATACCGTAAATAAGTTTATAGTTATATATAAAAGCTGCAGTAGAAGCTGCTATTATAATTATTAACTCTAGAATTTTACCAGAAGATAACAGAGCAGAATAGATAGCCCATTTGGAAGCAAAACCACCTAATGGAGGCATTCCAGCTAGGGAAATAATTCCAATTAATACAGCAATAAAACTAAAGGGCATCTTGTTTATTAATCCACCTAGTTGATCAAACCTAGTTTTTCCAGTTCTATGGATAATTCCAGCTACTGTGGTAAATAGTAGAACTTTAATAATTGTATGAATTACAGCGTGATAGATCCCAGAGGAGATCCCTTCTGCTGTGCCTAAACCAATTGCAGCAAAAATATAACCTAGTTGTGCAATTGATGACCAAGCTAACAATCTTTTAATAACCGGCTCTTTTATAGCTCTAAAAGTAGCAAATAGTGCTGTTATGGCCCCTAACCATCCAATAATTGGTAAAAAATTAAGGGATTTATGGGGGTAGATTATATAAAGCAGAACTAAACCATAAACACCAGCCTTACTTAAAGCTCCAGATAAAAAACCTGTAAATAGGTCGCTGGACTCATTATATACAGATGGGATCCATCTATGTAGAGGCATAATACCAGACTTTAATAAAAAACCAATAAGAAGAAATGGCAGGGCTATATAAACTTCCTTAGTAAATAGGATATCTTGAATATTAAACCCGGAACTAACACCAATTAATAGAATCCCAGTTAATAAAAACATTGCTCCTGTTAAACCAAAAACTAAGTACTTCCTTGCAACCTTTACATTTTTAGACCTACTTAATATAGGTAGATAGGATGCCCAGGACATAATCTCCCACCCTATAAAAAATGTTATTAAATCACCTGCAAATATAGATAGACCTAAGCCACCAGCTGCAAATAAAACCCATGACTCTTCCCTATTTTTAGTACAAAGATTTGCAATAGAGTAGACAAATAGAGAGAACCAAACCATGGCAAAAAATAGTAGTTTTGTAATAGAGAGACTAAGGGACAGGTTAATTAAACTATTACCTAGCCAGTTATAGGAGATATTACCAGAAATAGAGAAGTTTAATATAAAAATTATTGGTAAAAATATAGAGACTATTAATAGTAAAAATTTAGATATACTCCTATTAGTAAAAATTGTAACAAGACCAGTTCCCAATAGGAAAAGTGGCATAAGTAGTACAAAATTATTCATTAGAACTACCTCCCTGTGTTAAAACAATGGACTGATAAAAACTTTTATTATACAAATCATTCTCAGCCTTTGTTGAGATTTTATAGATAGTCTGGGGGATTACACCAGAAACAATAACAAAGATAACAGGGATTAATAATGGTATTGTTTTAAAAATAGAAATATCCCTAGTAGAGACATCTTTATTAAAAAGAACGGATATAAGTTTTAATAGATACCAAGCTTCTATTAGGGCAGAGAGTAGAACCAAAAGAACAGGTATAACTCCATATCCAGCCATTAGGGATTTTAAGATTAGAAATTTACCAACAAACCCTGCAAATGGAGGTAACCCTAAAAGTGATAGTGTTAAAACTACAAAGGAAAAGCCTATAATAGGATTTTTTCTACCTAGTCCTCTTAAATCTTCAATTGAACCCTTGTTCATAGCTAAGGACAAAATTAAAAACAGACCAGCTTTTACAGCGGCATGGTTAAAAAGATATAAAACCATCCCACCATTTGCTTTACTTAAATAACCTACTAACAAAAGACCACCCTGGGCCATAGAAGAGTAGGCAAACATTCTAACTAAGTTACTCTGTCTTAGTGCACCTAACTCCCCGGCTATCATTGAAATTAGACCTATAACAAGTAAAAATGTAGTTAAAGTCTCATCAATCCCAAAAACTGTAATAACTCTAAATAGAATATAGAGGGTTGCATTTAGTGTAATTGTTGAAAACATACCAGAAACTGCAGCGCCACTACCCTCATAAACATCTGGAACCCATGTATTTAAAGGAAACATTTCCGCCTCCAATAAAAAAGCCCCTAACAAAGTCACTGTAATAATAGCTTTTGCAGTAAACGGTATTGAAGGTGATACTATTGATAACTGGGCCAGGTTTAATGTTCCTGTATGATAATATACAACAGAAATACCTACTAATAAAAATATAGATGCAAATGAACCTGCTAAAATATATTTAAGTGTAGCTTCAAACGCCTTTGAATCATTATGAAGTGTAGTTATAGCGTAGGCTGAAAGTGATACTATCTCTAAAAAAACAAAGATATTAAATAGATCACCACTTAAAAGTAGTCCATTGATTCCAGCAATATGAAGCAATACAAGAACTGTAGAGGACGAACCATCTGAAAAATAGTGTCTCATTTTTGGACTACTAAGTATTACTACTCCAAAAATTGATGTAATAAGAATAATGGAAATAGGTAAGGTACCAGCAAATAGATTTATACCTAGAGGAGGAGCAATTACTATAATTTGATTAATTGGGTTATCTATAACAAGAGGTAACATAATACCTGATAAAATCCCAGTAAGAAGTAGAATTGTTGTTGGTAACCAACCCATTCTAAATATTTTAATACCCCGTAAACCTGATGCTAAAAATCCAGCTAATAGTGGAATGACTATAAATAATATAGGATACATTAGTTTTTAAGCTCCTTCATTAAAGATATATCTAGAGTTCCCTTAAATCCAAAATACCTAGCTGTAACAGTTAACCCAAGTGCTGTTACTGCAGTACCAATTACAATTGAAGTTAAAATAAGTGCATGGGGTAATGGATCTGCAAAACCAGTTACAACAGATGGATCTGAAATAATTGGGGCTTTTTTACCAGCAAAGTCTGCCATAGCTAGAAATAGGAGGTTAACCCCTGTCTCTGCAATACTTAGGGATATAAATATCTTAATTAAGTTTTTTGAGTTACAGCTCCCCATAAACCAATAAGTAGCAGAGCTATTGAGAATGCTGGCATAACTGTTGAATAATCTGTAAGTGTCATTACTCCTCCTTCCTTTGAAAATTCTGATATATTGTAATTATCTCTGTACCAACTTTTATTCCAACAAAGATATAGATAATAGGAAGAATTCCACCACTAAATAGTGTATTAAACTCACCTAATGGTAGATATTGACCTAAAAATGATCCTGCAAACCACAGACCAGCTAGAGCTACTAGGATATAGAGAGATCCTGCTAGACCTTCTAAAAAGTGTAGAACCTTAACCTGTTTTACCCTCTCCCCTGCTAAAAGTAGAAGAAGAGCCATACCTGCAGCCATTACACCACCTTGGAACCCACCCCCTGGGGTTAGATGTCCATGTATAGTGATATATAGACCAGTTAATAAAAAGTGGGGAAGGACTAGAGTTTTGGAGTGCCTTACAATCTCATTTGGGTTACTCTCCCTTTTTATTTTACTTCTGTCCTTACTAAATATAAAACCTACAGCAGTAGAGACTAAAAAGAGTACAGAGACTTCACCAAGGGTATCTAGTCCTCTATAAAAAACAACAACAGCAGTTACAGCATTGGGAATACCTGCTCCATTCTCACCCTCCCCTGGTGTCATAGTTAATAAAACTTCCCCAGCCCTATTACTTGCTGGAACTGTAGACTCCTTAAAAACAGAAAGTAGTGGGAAAAATATTACTATAAATAATATCCCCCATATTAGATTAAGTGGATTATGAAATTTACGACTCACTCTCATCCTCCTTTGAAGTCTTTCTAAGGGTAGATAAGAAAATCAATGTAACTAGTCCGGTACCAACAGCAGCCTCTGTTAATGCAACATCAGGCGCCTTCATAAGTGCAAATAGAATTGTTGCTCCTACACCAGTAAATGAGAAGTAAAATATTGAATTTATCAGTTTCTTAGCAGTTATTGCCATAAATGATGCGATAATAATTGCTCCCATAATTATATAAGCAAAAATACTAATCATTAGATTCCTCCTTATCTATCACTGGATAGAACTTTTTTTTATCATCCTCAGTTAAACCAGTTCTACCTAGAGCTGAAGCTGAAACTGGACCTGTAAACATAAAAAGAACTATTGCTACAAATAGTTTTGGAGCCCAACCAGGTTCCTTTAAACCAATTCCAATAAAAAAGAGTATAATCCCAAGGGTTGTTGATTTAGCTACTGGATGTATTCTTGTTAAAAAAGAGGGTAGTCGAACAATACCAATTCCAGATATTAAAAGAGTTATTACTCCAGCTATTAAAAAAAAGTCACTTACTATACCCATTATTTAAGCCCCTTCTCTAAGTACCTAGCAAACAAAATAGTAGATAAGAAGACTGCAGAAGCTATTACAAGAACAATATCAATATAGTAATTAACCCCCTCCATAAAAGACCAATAGATTAAAAAGGCTGAGACTTGAACTGTAATTACATCCAGAGCCAATACCCTGTCCTGGGGGGTCGGACCAATAAATAATCTAACTAAAGAGAGGATAAGGGATAAACCTAAACCGCCTATTATAAAAAATTCTACCATATAACCACCTTAATAGATATTAACTTATCAATATATATTTAATTATATATTGTAGCAAAAATATATACTATAAACTAAGGAAAATAAAGAGCTTATTCCTATAATTGGGGAATTAATTCCAGATTAGAAATAAAAATAGAGGGGTGTTATAGGTGTTATTTATGATTTAAATAGCTAACTTGAGTTGAATTTTCATATATATTTAGAAGGGAGACAGAACCTCTGTCCATATTAAACTTCCAGTAGAAGTCTAAATCTAGACCTAAAAAGTGCAATAAAATTAGGATAAGTGGACCTCTATGGGAAATTAGAGCTATATTCCACTCTTTAGTATCTGTAGTGTGACTTTTGATTTTTTTTACAACTCTCTCTACTCTGTTAAGTAGGTCAATTAGACTTTCCCCATTTGGAGGGCTATTATCTATAGGGTTATCAACCCACTTACAATATTCACCTTTGTAATTTTTTATAAGATAGTTATACTCTAGACCCTCCCAATCCCCAAAGTGAACCTCGTCTAGCTCCCTATATATTTTACTAATATAACCTGGGAATAGAACGTCCTTTGTTTCTATGGCCCTTTTAAGGGAGGATGTGTAAATGGCATTAAAATCTACTCTTTCGAGTAGACTACTTTTAACTTTCTTTATTAATTTTATTCCCTCTAGGGTTAGGGATGGATCTGATCCTCTACCTATGTAGGATCTACCCCCATGACATTGGCCATGTCTAATTAGGTAGAGATTTACCAATTAAGAATTCCTAGGGCAGATAGGATCAAAAATTGTAACATTGATATTAACTCAATTATCTCATTTATTGCCCCGTAAAGGTCTCCTGTTAAACCACCAAGTTTTTTTATGTAAAAAAGTGACAATAGGAAAGTAATTAAAGTGGATAGTAGTGTAACTAAAACTCCTAATAGTCCTGTAAAATAGAAGATAATACCTACTGTTAATATAAGGGATAAAATTAGATCTTTTACTCTAATAAACTTTTTAAAAAATACCCCTAAACCACCCTCTTTAGCACTTTTAAAAGAGAATATAGAAAAAACTACACACCACCTGGAGATTATTGGGATTGAAATTAAGATTGGAATAATAGAGACCCTAGAGTTTATAATTAGCTCGTTAATAGTAAGTAGTTTTAACAAAATAAAACATATTAGTGTTAATACACCAAAGACCCCAGTTCTACTATCCTTCATAATCTCTAATCTTTTTTCGACAGTTGTTCCACCAAAAAGACCATCAGAACTATCTGATAACCCGTCTAGGTGTAAGCCTCCTGTAATAAAGATCCACCAAATGGTCATAAGTCCTGAAGTAAATAAATTGGAGAAGATATTGGTAGAGAGTGTAAAAATTCCAGATATAGTTAGACCTATAACTAAACCGACTAAAGGAATAAGAGATATTGATCTTGCTACTCTATCTAGATCTTCCCCCTCTTTCCATGGTATTGGGATAACTGTCATAAATCTAAAAGCGTAAATTATTTTTTTTATAATACTATACCTGCCTCTTCAAATGTAGAGATATCCTTTAAGGATTTAACAGCAGCATCTATTATCGAGATCCCTAAAGCAGCCCCTGTCCCCTCTCCTAATCTTAAACCAAGGTCTAATATAGGTGTAGTTTTAAAAAAATCAAAAACATGTTTATACCCTGTCTCTGCAGACTTATGGGATAAAAATAGATAGTCAGAAATTAATGGATTGTATGAGGTAGCTAATACCCCAGCGGCAGTTGATATAAAACCATCAATTACAACAGGGATTTTTTTAGCAGCACAACAGATTATTGCACCAACCATTCCCCCGATCTCAAATCCACCAATTTTTGATAATACATCAAACATATCATCCTTATTAGGGTTATTTACCTCTAATGCTCTTTTAACAATATTAACTTTTTTATCTAATACAGCACTATCGATACCTGCCCCAGGCCCTGTTATCTCTATAGGATCAAGACCTGTATATAGGGAGAATATAGCTGAAGACGGAGTTGTATTTCCTATCCCCATCTCACCTATACCAACAATATCCAATCCATTATCAATCTCTTCTAACACTGTCTCAATTCCACCAATTACAGATTTAATGGCTTCATCTCTACTCATTGCTGGACCTTTGGATATATTTTTTGCCCCACTAGCGACAAACTTATTTTTTACCCCTGTTTTGCTCTTATAAGGCGTAGCAACTCCCATATCAATAACAACAACTCTAGCCCCAGCATGTTTAGCCAAAACATTTACTGCTCCTCCGCCACGAACAAAATTATCAACCTGCATTGCAGTTACTTCCATTGGGGCACTGGCAATACCCTCTTCAAATACAACATGATGATCACCTGCAAAGGTTAAGATGGCCTTATTATCCATATGGGGGAATACTTCCCCTTTAATACCTGCTACATTTATAGATAACTCTTCTAGTCTACCTAAACTTCCTGGTGGTTTAGTTAGTCTGTTTTGTCTAACCCTTGCACCCTCCATGGCTTTTAAATCCAAGGGCTTAATTAAACTATTTATATCTTCTATAAGTGACATTATCTCTCCTACTTTAATTTTAAGGGCAGACCAGCATTTAACATGTATACGTTTTCACAAGCTTCTGCTAACTTCTGGTGGCTCATCCCCGCAATATCCTGGAACATTCTAGCCCATTTATGCTCAGAAACTAAACCATTTTCAACCTGGTTAGATATGATTATAAGGGAAATATCTTTATTTATGACAGAACTAATAATATTATCAAGTTCCTTAAAAACAGCTTTTTTTGCTTCTTCTTTAGGACACTCCTCACCTAATCTAAAAATTATATTGGTCATTAATAGTGTAAGACAATCAAGTATGACAACACAGTTATCTAACCTTTCTAATTCGGCGCTAGGATTATGTGGCTCTTCAACTGTAATCCAATCCCTGCTTCTAGACTCCCTATGTCTATTTATTCGGTCTTCCATCTCATGGTCAATTAAAAGCGCTGTTGCTAAATAATAAACAGGTAGACTTAACTCCTTAGAGATAGTATGTGCCCTTTTCTCTGCAAAACTTGTTTTCCCTGTTTTTGTCCCACCTAAAACTAATGTAATACCCATATAACCCTCTAAAAATATTCTATAAATATAATAAAATATTTTTACTATTTGTTATATAGGTATTTTCTTAATCAAAAACAATTGAGTTATCTTCTATTTTGGTTATTATTACACTACCCTCAGAATATCTATCTTTTAATAACTCCTTAGATAGAGGATTTATTAGATATTTTTGTATAGCCCTTTTAATAGGTCTTGCTCCTAATACCGGATCATACCCCCTTTCTAAAAGAAACTTTTTAACATCATCCTCCACTTTAATTTGTAGTTTTTTATCATCTAATAAAACCTTTAATTTGTTTAACTCAATTTCAACAATTTTATAAAGTAAATTTGAGTCAAGTCTATTAAATGTAATAATTTCATCTACCCTATTAAGGAACTCAGGTTTAAAACTACTACTTAATAACTCCTCTACTCTAGTTTCAATCTCTTGGCTACTTAACTTCTCATCTAGAATATAGGAGCTACCTATATTACTTGTCATAATAATTATTGAGTTTGTAAAATCCACAATTCGTCCCTGGCCATCTGTTAATCTTCCATCATCAAAGACCTGGAGCATTGTATTAAAAACATCTGGGTGTGCCTTCTCTATCTCATCAAATAGAATAACAGAGTAGGGCCTTCGTCTAACAGCTTCGGTTAACTGGCCTCCCTGATCATAACCAACATATCCTGGAGGGGCCCCGATTAGTCTGCTAACAGAGTGTTTCTCCATATACTCACTCATATCGATCCTGGTTAGGGATTTTTCATCGTTAAAAAGAAACTCAGCTAAGGCCTTAGATAACTCTGTTTTACCAACCCCTGTAGGTCCTAAAAATAGAAATGTACCTAAAGGTTTTTTACTATCAGAGAGCCCTGATTTGTTCCGTCTTATTGCATCTGATATTTTTTCTAAGGCGTGGTTTTGACCAACTACCCTCTTCTCTAAATGCTCTTCTAGAGTTAAATACTTATCCGCTTCTCCCTTTAAAAGTTTAGAGATTGGAATACCTGTCCATATAGATATAACATCTGCAATATCCTCCTCCCTTACTTCCTCTTTTAATAGGGTTGTTTCCCTAACTTCATGTGATCTTTTTTCTAATAGATCCTTAATTCTAGGAATCTCTCCATGGCGAAGTTTTGCAGCCATCTCTAAATCCCCATCCCTTTCACACTTAGCCTCTTTAATTGTTAAACTCTCTAACTCTTTTTTTAGGTTCTGAATCTCTTCTATCTCTTTTTTCTCACTTAGCCATTTCGCTTTTAACTCATTTTTCTCCAAGCTTAATGAATTAATACTCTCTTCAATTTTCTCTAATTTATCCTTAGCAGACTTCTCCTTAAGTAGAGATCTTTTCTCTATCTCCAGGGTTAGGATATCCCGTTCTAATTTATCTAGAATTTCAGGTTGACTCTCTAGCTCTATTTTAAGTCTACTTGCAGCCTCATCTACTAAGTCGATAGCCTTATCCGGTAAAAACCTTGATGTAATATACCTATTTGATAACACTGCAGCTTGGATTAATGCTTCATCATTAATTCTTACTCCGTGATGGATCTCATACTTATCCTTAATTCCTCTTAAAATAGTTATTGTATCTTCAACCGATGGCTCCCCTGTATAGACCTGCTGAAAACGTCTCTCAAAGGCACTATCTTTCTCGATATATTTTCTATACTCATCTAATGTGGTAGCCCCAATTGTTCTTAGTTCCCCCCTAGCTAAGGCGGGTTTTAACATATTTGAGGCATCATTAGATCCCTCGGCTGCTCCTGCCCCCATTAGAGTATGTAACTCATCTATAAAAAGAATTATCTCCCCATTTGACTCTGAGATCTCCTTAATAACACCCTTCAATCTCTCTTCAAACTCACCTCTAAATTTAGCACCTGCTAATAAAGAACTAATATCTAGGGCTAATATTTTTTTATCAAGTAACGAGTCTGGAACATCCTTATTTACAATTCTAAGGGCCAACCCCTCGGCAATAGCGGTTTTACCCACCCCTGGATCTCCAATTAATACCGGGTTATTTTTTGTTCTTCTAGATAAGACCTGTATAACTCTTCTTATCTCCTTATCCCTTCCAATAACCGGGTCTAGTTTCCCCTTTGTCGCAAGATTTGTAAGATCCCTGGTATATTTTTTTAATATTTGGTATTTATCCTCAGGATTAGCTGATGTAACCCTACTACTTCCCCTTATCTCCTTTAGAGATGAGAGTATTAATTTTTTTGTGATCCCTTTTGTCAATAATATTTCTGATGCCCTGCATTTTATATCCATAAGGGCTAATAGAATATGCTCACCACTTAGATACTCATCCGAGAACATCTCAGCCTCTTTTTCAGCTTTTTTAAGTAGTTTAGCAGATGTTCCAGAAAGTGTTGAAGCTGTAGTATCCCCATAGGACTTTGCTAGTGTATTTATGTAGGATTCAAGATCATCCTCTATATTTGAACTATTACCAACAATTAACTTAATTATTGAAAAGACAATAGACTCTCTATCCTGTAGGTATGCTAAAAGAATATGGGATGGTTCTATTGCAGGGTTGTTTCCACTCTCTGCAAGTTTAACTGAGTTCTCTAAAATTTCCCGTGTTTTAATTGTTAAATCCATATAATTTCTCCTATCATGTATACTCAAGCAAATTTTATGCCAAGCCCTCTATAGGAAATATAATACTCTTATAGGTCGAATACCAATATATGGGTCAATATAATATAATATTTAAATATAAATTACCCAACTGTGTATTATTTACACAATTAGGTAACTAAACCTTAATTTCTGGGTCAAAAAAACATCAACCACCACCTGTTCCACCAACAGAAACTGCTACTTTAAACAGACCTCTCTCTAAATCCCATGTAAAGTCTGCACCTAGCGCAGGTATAGCAACTTTATCAACATAAAACCTAAATCCAACTCCTGGACCGTGCCAAAACTCATTAACTCCTTCTAGGGAGGTAAAAATACCCGCTTCATAGTAGACAGGAAGGGTAAAACTACCCCAAGAAGGAGAGTAGATAACAGGTTCAAAGGAGACTAGAGAGTCTGCATACTTCTCTATAGCCACTTGTCCAGATGGTAGGACACGACTTCCCTCAACACCACCTATAAAGATTGGCTTATAATCTATACTACCTTGCCATCCACTATTAATACCAGTTTTTAATAGGTAGTTATCATTAAATAGAAATGTTCTATTAATTTTTAGAAGTAAACTAGGGTTATATAAATAGTTTTTAGAACTTGATACTTTATACTCTAAGTTAATATCCCACCCATCAGTAAAGAAATTAGAAAAGTAGAGATCCTTATAAGATAGAGTTAATGAGTTATTAAAAAAGAGCTCATCTACACCACTATTACCTAGGTAACCTGTAGGATCTAAGGCTTTAAACCCCTCGATACCTGTGGATAATAGAACTCCAAAATTCCACTTTAAATCCCTTCCTAGGGAAATTGATAAAGCTAATCTCTCCTCATTATATGAGGATAAAACATCTTTTCCAGAAATATCTAGATGATCTATACCCCCTCTATTGAAGCTTGTAGATAGCCCAAATGAGTAGTTAGAATCTAAAAAATTAGGATTAACCCAAGCGGAAAACCCCGATATTTTTTCACTATTTACAAAAAGTCCAGATACTAAAGTCTGGTTTAATCCAAGTAGGTTAGACTCTATAAAAACTCCACCAGCTAACCAACTATCAGAACTTACAAAACCAACAGGTATAGGTATTAACGTCCAACGCTCCATTAGTTCAATATTTAGTTGAATAGTAGTATCTGTAATATTTACTATATTAACACCAATGTTTTTCTGAAAAATTCCTGCGGATAGGAGATCCTGCTCTATTTGGGAATCTATACTCTCATCAACAACTGAACCCTTATTTACTCCAATAATATTTAAAACCGTAGAGTATTTAGTTCTTGTTAACCCACTTATATTAATCTGATCAACCACATACTCCTTAGAGAATAAAAGTAGGGTTAAAGATGTATAAACTATTAAAAATATCTTTTTTTTCATATTCTGTATAATATCAGATATAAATAACTTATAGAATAGTATTGATTACTAATAGAAGCTTATGGATAATAAAAAATTATAGAGGTTAAAATGAGTGACATTTATATAAAAAAAATACTTAGTGCAAAAGTTTATGATGTTGCAATAGAGACACCAATAGACGAAGCTATTTTTCTTAGTAAAAGAATAAAAAATAGGGTTTTTATTAAAAGAGAAGATCTTCAGCCTGTTTTCTCATTTAAACTCCGGGGTGCCTATAACAAGATGTATCAATTAACAGATAAAGAGAAACTACTTGGTATTGTTGCTGCATCCGCTGGTAACCACGCCCAAGGAGTTGCCCTTGCAGCAAAAAAACTTGGTATTAAAGCAACTATTGTTATGCCAGTAACCACACCTAAAATTAAGGTTATATCAGTTAGGGAGCACGGTGCAGAAGTTATACTTTTTGGAGATAATTTTAATGAAGCCCTAGAGTACGCTAAGAAGTTAGAGTCAAAAAATAGTCTAATATTTATTCATCCCTATGATGATCCAGAAGTTATAGCTGGACAGGGTACAATTGGTATGGAGATATCAAGGCAGTTTCCCAATACAATCGATTATATTTTTATTCCAGTGGGAGGTGGAGGCCTAGCCGCTGGAGTTGGAACATACCTTAAATATTTACGTCCTGATATAAGGGTTATTGCTGTTGAGTCTGATGAATCCGCCTGTTTGAAAGCAGCTTTAGAGTCAGATAGTAGAGTAATTTTAGACAGAGTTGGAATATTTGCCGATGGTGTTGCTGTAAAACAGATAGGGGAGAATACATTTGATCTATGTAAGAGTTGTATTGATGAAGTTATTACAGTAAATACAGATGAGATCTGCGCTGCTATTAAGGATTTATTTGAAGATACAAGGTCTATAGCAGAACCTGCAGGTGCCCTCTCCCTTGCAGGACTTAAAAAGTACTGCGAGGAGAATAACATAGAGGATAAAACTGTTATGGCAATTGAGAGTGGAGCAAATGTAAACTTTGATAAACTAAGATTTATCTCCGAAGTATCAGAATTTGGGGAGAGAAGGGAGTTCCTACTCTCTGTTACAATCCCTGAAGAGAGGGGAAGTTTTAGAAAGTTCTGTATTGAGTTAGGGGAGCATAGCATAACAGAGTTTAACTATAGAACTAGTAATAAAAAACAGGCAACAATTCTAGTAGGTGTTAGAGTTAAACATAAAAAGGGAGAGCTTGAGAAACTAATTAGTCACTTAGAAAAGTGTAACTATACCGTTTCCGATTTAACAGATAGCGATAGCGCAAAAAGACATGTTAGACACATGGTTGGTGGACACAGACTAAATGAGCAAATAAATGAAGCTGTATTTTCTATTGACTTCCCGGAGAAGCCTGGAGCTTTAACAAATCTACTTAACAAACTAGAGGATAGCTGGAATATCTCCATGTTCCACTATAGAAACGAAGGAAGTGTAGTAGGTAGAGGTTTAATTGGATTCCAATACAAAAATGAAAATAAGGAAGATCTTCTAGAGACTTTAGATAGGGTTGGATATAACTATTTAAATATGGAAAATGATAAGGCATATAACCTATTTTTAGGTTAACAATTAAGCCCCCCCTGTAAAGCTGGGGGGATAATTTTTATTTAATAAAAATCAGGGACTGCCAAGGTTTTAAAACCATATTGTGACTATAGGTTAGACTTTTGGATTTTCCTAGAAAACCGTAGTTATCCAGTTGTGTATTATTATTAAAGGAGTTCCATAACTCCTTAGGAATATTAAACTGGGTCTCACTATCTGATCTATTTAATAGAACTAACAGTTCCTGATTTTTATAAGTTCTCTTATAGGCTATTAACTCTTCCTTATCTTCTAATACAAAGTGACAATCCCCATAAACAAAAACATCAAACTCTTTTCTTAGCCTTATTAAGTTTTTGTAATAGGATAAAATACTGTTTTCCATATTTAGCTGATCTTCAATATTTAATTCCTTATAGTTAGGGTTAACATCTAGCCAGGGTTTTGTGTCTGAAAATCCAGAAAAACTCTCACTACTCCACTGTACAGGAGTTCTTGAGTTATCCCGACTTTTTTTAGCAAAATAATCTAGAATATAATCATCACTTCTACCCTCTTTTTGAAGAATCTTAATACCATTTTTAGTCTCTATATCATTAAATTGATCAAAGGATTCAAATAACATATTTGTCATCCCTATCTCCTCCCCCTGATATATGTATGGTGTGCCAGGAAGGGTAAAGTTCATTGTTCCTAACAGTGTTGCAGACTGGGCTAGATACTCCCTATCATTTCCAAAAACAGAGACCTGTCTAGGATTATCATGATTACTTAAATAGTTACTGTTCCAACCTCCATTATTAATAACAGGCAGCCAATTTTTTAAAACTCTTTTTATCTCGCTATTATTTTTTGTACTTAAAGAAACCAGTTCAAAGTGGAATACCATATTTAGCTCTTCTCTATCCAACCCTACATATTTAATCGCCTCATCTGGGGTGACTTCTACATTTTCACCTACAGTTAAACACTCATATTTAGAGAAAACCTCCCTATTCATCTCGGCTATAATATCGTGGATACCTTCATTATTAGCGTAGTAGTCAGGGGCAAATATCAATCCTTCAATATCCCTCTCTCCTTTAGGATTAGAGTAGAGATCTGGTTTAGAGTAGAGATTACAAACATCCATTCTAAATCCACCTATACCCTTATCTAACCACCAACGCATCATTTTATATATCTCTTGACGAAGCTCCATATTCTCCCAGTTTAAATCTGGTTGTTTTTTAGAGAAAAGATGTAGATAATATTGATCTGTATCCCTATTAAACTCCCATACAGAGCCACTAAAAAAGGACCTCCAATCATTTGGTCTTTTATTATCCTTAGACCATATATAATAATCATGATACTTACTATTTTTATCTTTTTTAGCTTCTTTAAACCATTCATGCTCATCGGAGGTATGGTTAACAACTAAGTCCATAAGAATTTTTATACCAAACTCCTTAGAAACAGCTATTAACTCCTCCATATCTTCCATGGAACCAAATGTAGGATCGATATTGTAATAATCTGAAATATCATAACCATTATCATCATTAGGAGAAGCGTATACTGGGGATAACCAAATAACATTAATACCTAGATCTGATAAATACGGAATTTTTGATATTATCCCCCTAATATCCCCAATACCATCACTATTTGAGTCCTTAAAACTTCTAGGATATACCTGATATACAATAGAATCTTTCCAATTATAACTACTTGTCATACTTCCTCCTAATAAATTACGTAAACGTTTACTTAAAGTTAACTTGATTTATAAAATATGTCAAATATTTATACAAAAAATATTGAATAAATCTATATTTAATTATGAAAAATTGACTAATTAGGAGTTTTATCCTAAAATTACGTAAACGATTTCTAGAGGATTAATGGTGAAACCAACTATAAAAGATGTAGCAAAACTGGCAAATGTCTCTATAGCTACAGTATCTAGGGTTTTAAATAACTTAGATGGTTATAGTAAAAAAACTAAGGATAAAGTAGAAAAGGCGATAAAAGAGTTAAATTATGAACCTAATGCTATAGCTAGGGGGTTAGTATCAAAAAACAGTAGAACTATTGGTATACTACTCCCCTATATGCACGGTAGGTTTAGCGTTGACCTTTTAAGGGGTATCGATAAATATACCCATGAAAATAACTACAGCGTTGTTATTTGCAATACAGACAACAATGGTATTCGTACTATGGAGTATATAAAACTCCTTGGGGAGAAACAGGTTGAAGGTATTATTTTTGCCAGTGCAGAGGTAAAAAAAGAGTATGAGGAAGAGTTACTAAAGTTAAACATCCCCACTATTCTAGTCTCAACTAATGGAATAAGTAACAAACTACCATCTATAAATATAGATAACTATCAGGCAGCTTACTACGCTACACTAGAGTTAATTAAAAAAGGGCATAAAGATATATGTATGATTAGTGGGCAAAAGGATAATAAGGAGAGTGGAATCCCAAGGGAAGCCGGCTTTAAACAGGCTCTACTAGATAACGGTTTAGAAGTTAGTGATCAAAAGATATATTATGGGGATTTTACATTTGAATCAGGGATATCAGGTATTACCAAGTTGAAAAAAGACAACCCTAATATGACTGCCATATTTACAGCTAGTGATTTAATGGCCCTTGGGGTTTTACAGTATGCATATCAAAAAAGGTTGATTATTCCCCACGAACTTGCAGTTATAGGGTTTGATGACAGTGAAGATGCAAAAATGTCTGTTCCACCCCTTACAACTATTCACCAACCAATCGAAGAGATGGGTATTTTGGCAGCACAGATGTTAATTGATAAAAGTATTGTTTTTGAGGATAAAATTCTAAAACACTCAGTTACTATACGGAATACTATTTAATAAATAGAAATTATATTTACCCCCTTCTCTAACCTGTAATAAAAACTTACATAACTGTCTAATTTTATTATATAATTATTTAGGTTTTTATATTGTTTATTACTTGTAACTAGAACCTCACTAATAGACGTAAATGGGATATACCTATAGTTATACTTATAACCTTTTCTACTATTCCCAGTAATTTCATCTTCTGTATTAATTATGATTAACTCTTTAAAGTTTGTTAAAAATAAAACACTGTGTAGAGTATTACCCTTTATCTTATCAATTATATAAGTGCATATAGTTTTGTGTTTTCTACAAAGTTCAGACTCTTCCTGGTATCCAATTAACTCTAGATTTTCACCTCTTTTAATAAATTTGTTGTATTTGTTATTGAAATAATCTCAGAATAAGCTATGTAGTAACTTGAAATACTTCCATCTCTCTCCTTAAGAATCTTCATTTTATTTTTATCAAGAATTATAAGCCTATTATATAAAACCATACCTGGCTTCACATCTCTTCTATCAGCGTTAATAGGAAGCTTTATAGCAAATTCTAAATCATTTTCAAGATTGACATATTCTCTAAAGTGAGATGGAATATCCCAGATATTATCTAATTTAAATATCCATGGCCCAAACATATTATACTCTTTTACAAAACTATCCATAAAAACTCCATTCTAATATAATATACTAAAATGTAAAAATGCCTACACTTTCTTTTAATAGTTCAGCTTGGAATTCTAAATCCTTTGCATGGCCTAATAAACCTTCCGATGTCCCTGCATTATCCTGGGAAACTTTATTTAACTGAGTAATAGCTATATTTATCTGCTTAATACCTATATTCATCTCTTGGGTAGCACCACTTATTTGATGCACTAAGAGGGATGACTTTTCCATATCTGGTAAAATTACACTTAGTTGATCCCCTGCTTTAGATGATAGGTCAACACCAACCCTAGTTAACTCTTCTATATCTTGGGCGGCACTTTTACTTCTTTGTGCTAATTTTGTAACTTCTGCAGCAACAACAGCAAATCCCTTACCAGCCTCACCAGCTCTTGCAGCTTCTATTGCTGCATTTAATGCTAAAATATTTGTCTGGTTAGCTATATCACTAATAATAATTATTTTTTCTGCAATCTCTTTCATAGAATTTACAAAGAGTTTTGTTGATCCATAACACTGGCTAATCCCAAGGGTAGCTGCTTCAGTAAGATCTTCACTTAGTCTAGAACTATTTTCATTTTGTTGTATATTTGCTCCAAACTCTTCAAGGGTTGTAGAGATCTCTTCTACAGAGCTAGACTGAAGTATTGCCCCAGAAGAGACTTTGTCCGATTGAGAATTCAGATTTTTTGATGAGTCTAAAATAGAATCAGCTCCATCAGTTATCTCATTTATTATTGAACGTAAATTCAATTTCATCTGGTTTAAAGCCTCTATTAATTGACCTATCTCATCCTTATTTCTAACACTTATCTCTTTTGATAGATCCCCCTTTGATATAGCAATTGAAAAATCCATAGCTTTTATTATGTTCCTAATTATAGGTTTTAAAATATTTGAAAATGTAATAAGAAACAAAAATATGGATATAATAACGCTAACAGTTATAATATACAAAAATTTATTGATATACCTATAAAGGTCACTCTCATAAATTGAGACACAAATATAAGAGTCATAGGGGGCAAAATATTTAAAATACTGATACTTCCACCTTCCTTCCCGACTCTCTGGCCATTTATACCTAGATTTATACTCCCCATTAGAAGCACTCACTATCTGTCTAAAAAATACACTATTCTTAAAATTATCTCCCTCTAATGATGGGTGTATAATAAACTCTCCTGTAGAGTCTATTAAAAATGGATACCCTTCTCCATAGTAGGATTTTTTATTAAAAACATTTTTTAGAAAGCTATAATCCTTCTCTTTTATTCCCACATAGAGTATTCCCTCTATTTTTCCATTAACATATATGGGTTCATAGGCTGTTAGAAACCAATCATTAACTACATAGGCTCTTCCATAAAATGTTTTACCACTTTCAATCTCCTTTATAACACTAGAGCTATTAGGAATGTATGTACCTACCGCTCTTTTATTATCTAGAGTTGTTACATTAGTTGAAATCCTTAGATAACCATCATCTACCTTTTGAAAAATTGTAGCGGTCTCAACAGACTTACTCTTAATTAAATCTACAATTTCATAGTTTTTATATAGGGATTTACCACTTAACATCCACCTAGAAATTTTATACTCCCTAGACTCTTTAGTTATCTGGTTAATACCTTCTACATATATCTCTTCCCCACTATCAACAATATCACCAGATTGATATAGGATGTTGTGGGCTAGGTTTAATGAGACATTAACTGTCTCCTGTTTCTGTTCAACATGGCCTTTTAACAGGGTGTGTAGATCATCTAAATGACTTAACATCTCTTGATCTGTTGTTATTATGTAGCTAGATTTTTGAGACTGATAAACAACAATTGCTAAAATGGTAAAAATAACGACTAAAAGAATAAATGTTATTAAGTTTATCTTATTTTTTAAATTCATAATATCTCACTTTTTTTTAATTATTTAACTAAATATAGTTCATATTAAAACAGTTTACAGAGGAATTACTTATTATTTTTTTAAAATATGATCTAGAAGCTTACCTAATTGATAGTTTCTGTATGGTTTATGTATAAAACCATCTAAACCATTACTCTTAAGCTCTTGAATGTTTCCATCCTTTGTAAAGCCTGATGATATTATAATTCTACAATCCTTATCTATCTCTCTTAACTTGTAAAAGGCCTCATAACCACTCATTACTGGCATAACCATATCCATAATTACAACATCAATACTATTTCTATTTTTTTTATATATATCTATGGCTTCTAACCCATTTGCTGCTAAAAATACGTTATACCCCATACCCTTTAACATCTTTTCACCTGTTAATCTTAATAAATCCTCATCATCGACAAAAAGAATATTACCAGCACCATTTATAATTTTTTTTTCCTCTATTAGTACCGACTCATCCTCTACAGTACTACAGGGTATATAGATATGAAATACGGTTCCAAAGTTCATAGCACTATAGACACTTATAATTCCATTATGCTCCTTTACAACACCGTAAACAGTAGATAGTCCTAAACCTGTTCCTTTCCCCTGCTCTTTAGTTGTAAAAAAAGGTTCAAAAATCTTTTTAATATTCTTTGAGGAAATTCCCTGTCCATTATCCCTAAAATCAATTTTTATATAGTTCCCTGGTTCTACATCGAAGGTAGAATCTTTACAGTACTCTGCATCTAAATATATATTTTTTGTACTAATAGTAATCTCTCCACCATTTGGCATAGCATGGGATGAGTTTATACCTAGGTTAATTATAACATTTTGTAGATTTGTTTTATCACCTAAGACCTTATCATTTTCAGCGCTTTTATTAACTTTTATTATATTTTTTTTATCAATACTCTTATCAAGGATCCCAACAGACTCATCTATTAATTCATGTAGATATATATTATTTAATGAGGATACGTTTTTACTTGAAAAGGTTAATAACTTATTTGTTAAATCACTTGCTCTAGATACGGCTTGGATTATTAAGTCTACATATTTTAAGCCTTTCTCATCTAACTTTAGTTTAGGAGATTTTAGTAGTTCTGCTGCACCTATAACACCTGATAACATATTGTTGAAGTCGTGGGCTACTCCCCCTGCTAACTGTCCTACAGCCTCTAATCTTTGGCTGTGGGCTAACTTCTCAACTAACTCATCCTTCTCTATCTCTCTAGCTATTTTATCACTTATATCTCTAAATATAATAACTATAGAACTTTTATTCCCCCTATTATCATACATAGGGCCAGCGCTGTGTGAAACATAATACTTAGATTTATCTTTAGAGTGTAAAACTGTATCGCTATTTTCTTCTATATATTGACCATACTTTAAAACTCTAGATACGGGATTTTCCATTGGAGTGTTATTACTTGCTGATACGATATTAAATACTTTGTTTAGTTTCTCCCCCTTTACATCCATTAGTTTATAACCAGTTAACTTTTCCGAATATGTATTCATTTTTTCTATATTAGAGTCTAGATCTGTAATAATTATTGCATTACCAGTGGAGCTAAACATAATAAGAAGTTCTTCATCCCTACTAACTCCGTGGCCAATAAGCTCTAGAATCTGGGCTAAAAAGTTTAAAATTATCTTTACCTGTTCCTCTTTTATACTAAGAATACTATTATAAGCCTCTATGTAGCCCTCAACATCCTTTATTCCAACTTCTTCTGCCTGATTTCTAAAATACTCTTCATTAGGTTTATCCCCCTGGATAAAAAATTGACCAATGTAGAGATTTCCTAGGTGTCTTCCACTTATAATAATTGGAATAGCTGCATCGATAAGGCCATTTTGACACTTATAGATGGTATAATTCTCACCTGATTTTATTTGTGTATTTAAAAAATTGTCACTCTCTAGACACCGTTTTAGTGTTATTGGGTTTTTACGATGGTATTTAGTACACAAATCCTGCCAACCTGTTGCGACAAGAATGGTTCCATCTATATCAGCAATTGCTGTTGCAAGACCTGTTATTTCAGTAAAAGACAGACATAAAGAGTTTAAAAAATCTCTATCTAGTAGATCTAGTATTCTTAATTTACTTATAGATTCAAAATGTTCACTACTTGTAATTTTTTCCAAAAGAGTCCCTCAAAACAATTATAGTTAAAAATAATTATATTTTGTGGGATTTTTTTTCCTTTGAGTAGTTTTTATAATATAGGTCTAAACTCACCCTCTTCTAAGGGTTTTAAATCTCGATGATATTTTGGGTCCATACTATTAAACCAGCACTCTAGAATTTGCAGAGAATCCCCATGGGATACAATTAAAATATCCATATCTTTCATCTCTAGTTCTACTCTTTTTACAAATGAAGATGTTCTATTATATACAGATTTTACAGATTCAACGTTAAAGTTCTTATGTTCGGGGTCTATTCTATCCCTATCCCAAACAATTTTATAATTTTTATTGCTTTTAAGATCAAAATCACCAAAAAACCTCTCTTTTAAGTCTGTTATATACTCAATATTTATAAGCCCTAAACTCTTTGCTACTATTAAGCTAGTCTCTATAGTACGTTTAAATGGGGATGAGTATATTAAATAGGGTTTATTAATAATTTTTTTACTTTTTAACAAGATATCTCTTTTACCTAGATCTGTTAAACCGTATTCTGAAATTCCAATATCCAAATCACTGACAATTAACCCATCTCTATTTGCAATACTATTACCGTGTCTTAATAAATAGTACCTATTATTTAAATCTCTTATCAAAATTAACTCCAACATTTGTTATCAGTTTCTTTAAGCTCTTAGGAGCATCTGATAATAGTCCGGCCCTTTAATTTCCCTTTAAGCATCAGCTCCACTTTTTCATTTATTTTATCGAAAGTGATCTCTTCATAACTATTTAATAAAACTTCTGACTTCCAAGGTCCTGCTAGTTTCTCCCATACAATCTCTCTAGAACTCATTGGATAATTTTGAGAATCAATACCTATAAGGGTTACACCTCTTAAGATAAATGGAAATACTGTTAGGTCTAACTTAGGAGACGCTACATTACCACAACATGTAACAACTCCTCCAGGAATTGTGGTTTTAATTATATTTTCTAAAATAGTTCCACCTACCGTATCAATTGCCCCAATATATAGAGGTTTTAATAGAGGTCTCTTATCTGTATTCTCAAACTCACTTCTAGATATTACATTTTTAGCCCCAAGTTCTATTAACTTCTCTTTTTCTGACTCTTTTCCTGTAACAGCTGTTACAAAATAGCCTAATTTGTTAAGGATAGCGATACTAAGTGAACCTACACCACCAGTGGCTCCGGTTACAACAATATCTCCATCATTGGGTTTTATAAGTTGAGTAAGACGTAATATAGATATTCCAGCGGTTAAACCAGCTGTACCGTAGATCATTGCTTCCTTCATAGATAACCCTTTGGGCAGTTTAACAACCCAAGCTGAAGGTACCCTTATATACTCACCAAAGCCACCATCAGTATTCATCCCAAGGTCGTAGCTTGTAACAATAACCTCCTCATTAATACTAAAGGTACTATCTTCTGACTCAACAATTACACCTACAGCGTCAATCCCTGGTGTATGGGGGTAATTTTTTGTCACACCTCTATTTCCACTTACGGATAAAGCGTCTTTATAGTTTAGAGATGAGTAGTGAACCTTGATTAAAAGCTCTCCATTAGGAAGATCACTCAAATTCCTTTGTGTGATCTCTCCAATAAAATTATTCTCTTTTTCTGTAACAACAAAAGCTTTAAATTGACTCTTTTCCATAATCTCTTCCTTTTAATATATAGCTATATATAAGGTAAAATAATTATTGAAAGTTTTCTATTCTAATTTAAATAAAAGCTATTTATTCTTTTTATCTAATTTTTTCTGTTTTTTTTCCTTAGGGGTTAAGGATGGTTTTGTCTTTACATCTTTTTTACCCTTATCTTTTTCACCCATTTTTAAATCTCCTAGATATATTATATCATAAAAATTAAATTAAAACCCTTATATAATCAGTAAAACCTCTTTCTACTACTTAAAAGCATAAGATTTTTTAACTCTATAATACTTTCAGAACTTATCCACTTCTCCTCAAACTCTTTATATTGTACAAGGGTTGCAATGGAGGCAATAGTTTTTAAATGCAAAACCCTCTTTTCCTTTGTACCACCTAATAGAAAGATAGCTTTAACAGCATTCTCATTATCTGTAAACTTTATTCCATCCTTACATCTTATTACTGTTAAAAATATTTTATCCATACCATCAATAATAATATGGGGTATTGCAAGAAAATCGGAAACCGCTGTATTTGAACTTTTCTCTCTTTCTAAAAACCGTGATATAACTTCATTTTTATCCATATCAACTTCTTCAGAGATACTTTTACCTACAATATTTAAGAGTTCCTCAAAATTGTGTGGCTCATTTATATCGATTATATTTGCATTCTTAATTAAGTTATCAAAGTTATCCTGCTCAATATTATCCCGATTTATTAAAACTTCCCTTAACTCATCTTCTAAAAGGTTGTCAGTCAACTTTCCATCTGTAACTCTTTTTAATAGGTATAAAAGTGCTGATTCTCGACTTTTTATCTTTCTTCCATAAAACATATAGAGACAAAAACTAATAAATATAAAAGAGAGACTTATCTCTATTGCCTCTTTACCTAAATCTATAATAAAAAATGTAAATAGTATAACACAGGCTATCTGCAAAAACGGGTATAATGGTGTTTTAAAGCTTGGTTTATAGTTTGTTATCTTACTCTCCCTTAATACTATTACTGAGATATTTGTTAAAACATAGGATGTTAGAATTACAGTTGATGCTGATTTTACAAGTATTTCTAGGGGTAGTAATAGGGACAAAAATATTAAAGTCCCTGTAATAACAATAGCGACTGTAGGTGTATTGTACTTTTTATTTACAGCCCCAATATTTCTTGGTAATAACTGGTCCCGGCTTAAAGCCATAGGGTATCTAGATGCGGACATAATTCCTGCATTTGCTGTGGTAAAAAAAGCGAGCATTGATGCTATAACAATTACTAAATATCCAATCTGTCCGGTTAGAACTTTTGCTGAATCTGCAACTGGAGTTAAAGAAGCTCTAAAAAGATCTGGGTCTAAAGTCCCTGTAATAACAAATGTAATTAATCCATAAAAAACTGTTACAACAACAATTGAGGCTATCATTCCCAATGGGATGTTTCTTTTAGGATTTATCATCTCCTCTGATAAATTAGCAACATTTAAAAGTCCACCAAAGGATATAAATATAAATCCTGATGTTATTAATAGGTCGTTAATCTTGACTGTTAAAAATGGGGTAAAATGTGAAGCTTTAACCTGGGGAAGTCCTACAATAATAAATAGTAACATAATTGATAGTAGTCCTGTTACCATAATTGTTTGAAATACAGCAGCCTCTTTAACTCCCCTAATATTGATTATTACAAAAAAAAGACAAAATAAAAATGATGTTATTATCATATTAAAACCTGTGTAGATATAGATAATCTCAGAGATACCAAAAATAGCAAATGCACTTTTTAGGGATAGGGCAACCCAACCTAAAAAACCTGATATGGAACCAAACATAGGACCAAAGGTTTTGTTAATAAAGTAATAGTCTCCCCCAGCCTTTGGCATTGCAGTTGATAACTCAATAACACTTAATATCCCTAACAAACCAAGAATACCTGCAATAGAATATGAGATAAATAGTGCAGGACCCGCTTTAGAAAAAGCTAACCCTGGTAATATAAAAATACCAGAACTTATCATAGCCCCAGAGGCTATACTAAAAACACCAAAAAATGACAATTTTTTTTCTAAATTCATGTACAAACCTCTCTTTATTCATATATTTAAAAGTATAAGAAAGGGTATTTATTATCGCAAGTTTTTATTAAAAAATTATGAAATTATAGCCCAACTAACCCTATCACCCGATTTGGAACCTTTCCCGCTACAGTTTACCTCAACATACTTTACTGTTTTCTCTCTTTTTTTATCATCCCAATTATGCCATCCATTTGGGTGAATATGATCCCCTAAATAACAATCTATAAATGAAACTCTCCCATAAGGCCTCCAAGGTCTACCTAGATATACACTACCCTTCTTAGCATCTCCTGTTAGTTTACAATTCTTAAATATATACTCTGAGATACCACCTTTTACATGGGAGGCAGCTGTTATATAACACTGTTTGTAATCATTATTTTTTTTGGAGTAAATTTCACAATTTTGAAAAATAGCATTTGCTGATCCAAAAATAAAATCAAAGTCTCCCATTATAAGGCAATCTTCAAAAAGTTGGTTAAATATTACCTCACTAGCCTCATTAGTATATGAAAACTCAAATTGAGGATTTATCCACTTAGGTAGTGGATCTGTAGGAATAGGCCCCGTAAAGAGGGTATCTTGGTGACCTAATAAACAGCAATTTTTGATATGAACCTTATTAGAATCTACATATAGCGCCACAGCTTGCCCAACAATTTGTCCCCTTCCTGATGAGTTTTCTATGGTTATATTTTCCATGTAAAAATTCTCACAACCTATATACATAGTGAAAGAGTTAAAAGTCCCCATTTTACTACTATCTTCTAATATTTTAGTTGCATGGTCATTATATGAAATTATACATTTTTCCCTACTTGTACCAATTATTGATACATTTGGGTTTAATACTCTAACCTTTTCATTATAAATACCCTCTTCTAAATAAATTACTACTTTAGAATCATCTAAACTATCTAAACTATCTAAACTATCTAAAGCCCCTTGAATTGTTATATATTCTGAATTAGGTCCAACATTTTTTCTTATAACTATATCCATCGTATTTTCCTTATCAATATATATTACACTTTAAAATATTTATTTTAAAAGCCTAATTGTTATATAATACATTGACTATAGTAATAATTACTATTAACTTTAAGATAGATTATAATAAAGGAATTAATATGAAAATAGAAGTGTGGTCTGATTTTGCTTGCCCTTTTTGTTATATTGGGGAGACAAAACTAAACAGAGCATTAAAAGAGTTAAATTTAGATGATGAAGCTTTGATAGTTTATAAGAGTTTCCAACTAAATCCAAATGCAACTAGCCAAAAAGGTAAGGATCTAAATCAACTAATATCTGAAAAATACGGTATCCCCTATGAGCAAGCTGTTGCTTCAAATAGAAATATAGTTAATGTAGCAAAGGAGTCTGGCCTTAATTTTAACTTTAATAAGATTCAACCTGGGAATACAGCCTTAGCCCATGAGTTACATAAATATTCAGAAACAATTAATAAGGACCTAGAAATGGCAGAGGTCATATTTAAAGCTTATTTTGAAGATGGTATTGATATTAGTGATAAAGTGGAACTTATTAAACTAGCAAATAAGGTTGGAATTAAAGAGGAGGAAGTAGAGGATATTTTTAATAATAAAAAATTTAGTAATGCTGTGATAGAAGATCAGAATTTAGCAATTAGTAATGGAATAAACAGTGTCCCATTTTTTGTTATTGATAATAAAAAGACTATTTCAGGAGCACAGAGTATCGAGCATTTTAAAATGGTATTAGGTGAAAATTAACATTAGCCTAAATTTTTTTTACAATATTGGTTTATAGGATTAAACGAATGGACAAAGAAGCAGAGAAGTGTAGTTTGGATCTTTTTCGTAAATGTATACCATATTTTGAGGTTCTTGCTGATGAAAATCGTCAAAAACTGGTACTACTACTAGCTGAAGGTCATCAGGTTCTAAACGTGGGAGATATAACAGAGAAAGTATCCCTATCAAGACCTGCAGTTTCACACCACTTAAAAATACTTTTAAGGGCGGGAATGGTAAACTATACAAAAAAAGGAACCCAAAACTACTATTTTTTAACTATAGGATCCATGGTGAAAGTTTTGAAAGATTTTGTAACTACAGTGGAGAAGACATGTACAAAAAATACATAAGGAGTTTTTATGAATAAAACAATTAATACAATTAAGGACCACAGATCAATTAGACAGTATACGGATAAGGATATTGATAATAGTGAGTTAAATGCAATTTTAGAAGCAGCCCATGCAATGCCAACGTCAATCCATGGACAGCAGTTATCAATAATTGTGGTTAAAGATAAAGATAGAAGGGAAAAAATATCAGAACTTGCGGGAAACCAACCCTGGATAGCTAAGGGTCCTGTTTTTTTAGTATTTATTATGGATATGAATAAAACAGCAAAGGCTGGAGAAAAGGCCGGACTACCCCAGGTAATACAAGAGAGTGCAGAGGGTGTTTTAGTTTCAAGTTTTGATGCAGGCCTAGCAATGGGAGCAGCTATAATTGCAGCTGAATCTTTAGGTCTAGGTATTGTTCCAATTGGTGGAATTAGAAAAAGCCCCCAGGAGATGATTGATCTACTAGAACTACCTAAAAATACTTTCCCAGTTGCAGGCTTAGTAATAGGACACCCAGAGAATATGTCTGGGAAAAAACCAAGATTATCCCTAGAGAGCTTTGCCCATAAAGAGAGGTATAATGATGAGATTGTAACAAAAGCTGTTGATGATTTTGATATTGAAATAGCTAAGTATTATGAGAAAAGAGGGGATAAGAGCAGTAATTGGAGTGACCAGATAGCTGGATTCTACCAGCAGGTTTATTTCCCTTTGGTTTACCCTACACTTAAGTCCCAGGGATTTACATTAGATAAATAAGTAAAGTTTTTATAAAATATTTATTTAAAAAATAAACTACTAGGGTTAGTATTTAAAAGAGTCTGTTTTTAAAGTAGACTCTTTTTTCATATTAGTAGTAAGGAGTGACCATGTTAAAAAGAGAGAACTTTCCAAAGAATTTTCTGTTTGGAACAGCAACATCTGCATATCAAATTGAGGGAGCCGCAAATAGTTATGGACGAGTACCCTCTATTTGGGATGATTTTAGTAAAACTCCAGGTAAAATAGCAGACTCATCCAATGGAGATATAGCATGTGATCACTATCACCTATATGAAACGGACCTTGATTTAATTAAAAACATTGGCTTAGACTCCTATAGGTTTAGTATCTCTTGGCCAAGGGTTATATCCAATAGAAGGGGTAAAATAAACCAAGAAGGTTTAGATTTTTATGATAGGTTAGTAGATCAAATGTTAAAAAGAGATATAGATCCATTTTTAACTCTATATCATTGGGACCTACCATCATTTCTGCAAGAGATTGGTGGGTGGACAAACAGAGATACGAATAAACACTTTAGAGATTATGCCTATACTGTATCTGAAAAATTAGGTGATAGGGTTAAAAATTGGATAACCCATAACGAGATGTGGTGTACAAGTTTTTTATCCCACCATATTGGAATGTTTGCTCCAGGGGAGCAGAACCTAAAAAATGGTTTTACAGTTGCCCACAACCTACTATTAAGCCACGGGCTAGCTACAAAATCATTACGAGAACACTCAAACAGTTTAAAAATTGGCATCGCACCAAACTATCTACCATGTTATCCGGCTACAGAGTCAAAGTTAGATAGAAGAGCAGCAGAGTTATACGATGGATACTTTAATAGATGGTTTTTAGATCCACTATCAGGGAAGGATTACCCAGAAGATGTTTTAGAATTTGTAGAAGATTTTATGCCAAAGATTGAAACGGGGGATATGGAGACTATAAAACAAGAGTGCGATTTTATTGGAATAAACTACTATAATGCAAACTGGTATAAATATGATGAAAGTATTCCACTTCTTCCATGTAAAAAAGTTCAACCAGATAATTTATGGTTTACAGCTGACAGAGATGTATATGCAAAGGGCCTTTATGACACCTTATATAGGGTTAATAAGGATTATAATTTTAAAGATATATATATAACAGAGAATGGTGCAGCCTTTGATGATAAGTTAGAGATTGATAGTAATGGAAATAAAGTATGCCACGATCAAGGAAGAGTAAGATTTTATAAAGAGCATTTTGAACAAGCAAGCTTGGCAATAAAAGATGGAATACCATTAAAGGGTTATTTTGTATGGTCTCTACTAGATAATTTTGAGTGGGCTGCAGGTTATACTCTAAGATATGGTATGCACTATACTGATTATAATACCCAGGAGCGAATTCCTAAGGATTCTGCAAAATGGTTAAAAGATTTTATAAATAATTAACATTTTCCTAATGCATCTGTAACATTTATATATATAAATAGTGTTATAAAGAGCAAAAAGGAGATCATAAAATGAAAATACTTACAAAATCAGTAATATCATTAGTGCTTTTATTAATAGCTATGAATTATTATTTACTAGTATAAGGCGTTTAACAGAGATAGAAAAAGATGTTTTTAATGGTAATGTCCTATACCCTACTCCATCAATATCATAAGAAGGAAGTTCATTGGCTTCAATAAAATGATAATACCCACTTTCTATTTTTTCTAAGATAGCCACATGAAAGGCGTTATCATTCTTATCCTTCCAAAAGATAAGGTCCCCCTTACCAGGATTAGAAACATTAACAGTAAAGTACTTATATAGTTCATCTGCTGTTTTATCATTTAAAATTCCATTGTTATATCCAAAAGGGAGAACATAATCTGTGTTCTCGACAGCATATTTGAAAACATTTATTATTAGTCCTGAGCAATCTATGCCTTTTATTAAGGATCTGTAGGGAGGGACATAAACTGTCTCATTACCACCAAGTTGGTAATTAAGTTCAGATTCTAGATAGTATTCAGCTGCAAAATAAGCTTTTAATCGGACTAATTCTGGGGAGATAATATAATTATCATCTACTGTTGTCTCATGAACTATACCGTAAAATTCGTCATAAGAGACCCATTTACAGCTAATAACAAGAAGTATAGTTATTGGAATTAATAATAATCTTTTCATACTTATAATATAGGTATTATAGTGTTATTATTTGTTTATGGAAACTACTGATATTAAAGCCGAAGAGATATTGATACTGGTTTTAGATGCAAAAAAGAAACTTTTAGATAGTCATAAAAAACCTACAAAGGTTATAATGCACTCTAAATATTATAAAAAGTTAAAACTATATAGAGCGACTCTAGGAGATTATCCAGAAGGAATGGAGGACTATCTAACCCAGGATAAAATGTTTGGACTAGATATATGTATAGATAATAACTATGGAATACAGGTAACTATTTAATAGCTTGTAATATGTGGTGTAACAATGTAAAATTACACTATATGAACACAAGTGAATTTAAACCTCTTATTGTACAGGGAGACTCTTCTCTTCTTTTAGATGTACATAATCCAGATTTTGAATCTGCTCGAGGAGATATAGCTCCATTTTCGGAACTTGAAAAGTCTCCAGAGCATATGCATACATATAAAATTACTCCTCTCTCTCTGTGGAATGCAGCATCGGCAGGAATAACCCATGATGATATAGCTGAGATTTTAGATAATTATTCAAGATTCCCTGTTCCTGAAAACGTAAAGTTTACAGTTAGGGATATTATAAGTAGATATGGGAAACTTAACTTAGATAAGACCGATGATGAGATGGTTCTTAAACTAAGTGTAGAGAGTGAGATTATCTATATGGAGTTAACAGCACAAAAATCCTTAAAACAACTTCTTATACCAAAGGGTAATTTAGAGTTTCATTTAAAACTATTAGATAGAGGTGTTGTAAAACAGGAGTTATTAAAGCTTGGTTATCCAGTAAAGGATTTAGCTCCACTTAAAGATGGTGACCCATATGAAATAACATTTAGAGACGTTACAGAGTCGGGTAGAGCCTTTGGTATAAGGGATTATCAAAAAGAAGCCTGTGACTCCTTTGTAGGGAACAATCTACCGGGAACAGGTTTTGGAACCCTAGTTCTTCCCTGTGGAGCTGGTAAAACTATTGTTGGAATGACAATAATGGAAAAACTACAAACTAATACACTAATCTTAACCACTAATGTTGCTGCAGTACACCAATGGATTGATGAGATAGCAGATAAAACCAATGTTCCTAGAGAGGATATTGGAGAGTATACTGGGGATAGAAAAGTAATAAAACCAATTACAGTAGCGACCTATCAGATTCTTGTATGGAGAAAAAATAAAGAGAGTGAATTCCCCCACTTTGACCTTTTTAGAAAGAGAAATTGGGGTTTAATTGTATATGATGAGGTTCATCTACTCCCTGCTCCTGTTTTTAAAGTAACAGCAGAAATTCAGGCAGTAAGAAGGGTTGGATTAACAGCAACACTTATTAGAGAGGATGGAGCAGAAGGGGATGTTTTTACCCTAGTAGGCCCTAAAAGATATGATGTCCCTTGGAAGCAACTAGAGGATAAGGGTTGGATTGCAACAGCCTACTGTCATGAGATACGTGTGGATTTATACGAAGATGACAAGATAAAATATGCAGTTGCAGATAAGAGAAAGAAGTTTAGAATTGCAAGTGAAAATCCTTGGAAGGTATCAATAATTAAAAAGTTACTGGAACAACACAAGGAAGATCAAACTTTGGTTATAGGTCAATATGTTGATCAATTAAAGGAGATAGCTAAAATAATAAATGCACCTTTAATAACAGGAAAAACACCAAACCCAGAAAGGGAAGTTATATTTGATAAGTTTAAGAGAGGTGAAGTTAAGGTTATAGTAGTATCAAAGGTTGCTAACTTCGCAATAAACTTACCAGATGCATCAATAGCAATCCAGGTTTCTGGAACATTTGGATCAAGACAGGAAGAAGCCCAAAGACTAGGTAGAATATTACGACCTAAGGAAAAGGATTCATTTTTCTACTCTGTTGTAACAAGACACACAACAGAGGAGTCCTTTGCGGCTAATAGACAGAAATTTTTAACAGAGCAGGGTTATAAATATAATATTGAAATTTGGAATACAAAGGATTTAATGTGATAAATATATCAGACCAGTGGAAACATATAATGTTAACTCTCCCGGATAACTATTTTTTTGAATTAATGAAAAATTATCTAGGAAAGATAGAGACACCATTTAATAAGCACAAACTGGTTGATAAATTAGCTAGCTTCTTAGTTAAGAACAGTGCGGACGAGGTAGTTTTAGGTGACCTAGATGAGAAGGAAATTTTAATTCTTACTTCCATAGAGTTTATTGAAAAACCAACTGCAAAAAGTATCTATGAGTTTTTTCTTGGAGATATTGCCTTTATTGAGCTTTGTGATATTTTAAAAACATTAGAAGAGAAGTTGATAATCTATAGTGATCTATCAATTATATATATATCTCCCCTATTTTTTGATGATGTTAAAACATCGATTATAAATCCAGGACTACTATATAAAAGTGAACCAATAACACCCTCATCTGGAAGTATACTATGGCTATCAGACTCACTACTCTTAAGTTTTTTATCATTTTTATTTCATCAAAAGGATCTGCTTAAATCAAGTGGTGCATTTAAAAAAAGGGCGTATAACCAGATAGAGGAACTCTATCCAAACCTTTTTTCTGGGGATTTAGGAAGCAGAAAACTAGAACTTGTTAGAAGAATAATACACAATTTAAAACTCTTTAGAATAGATGGCAGTAGCCTAATTCCAAGGGAAGAGATTTGGCAGGAGTTATTATCTCTTTCCAGGGCCGAACTTTGGTTATACTTGGTCTCTGCTGGGACAACAGAGAGTTCACACCAACTTGGAGATAGAATAACAACAGTTAAAAGAGTTATTGAAACAATTCCTAAAAGTAGAAGTTTCTACCCAGAAAACATAAAAAAACTAATTAAGGCTATTAGTACAGATTCCCACTTAAGCAATCACGCTGCGGTTTCAGAATTTATTGATGATCTTATAGTTTTAAATGTATTAGAAGCTAGGGAAGATGGAACTATTACCCAGAATCCTATTCTTGACCTAAATAATCTTAACCCTGACTTCGGGGATACAAAGACAATTATTCTACAACCGAATTTTGATATTACCTATAAACCCTGGATTACCTTAAAAGACGGGTACCTTATAGCCCTATTCTCAAACCTTAAAAAGATGGATATTTATACTGAGTTAGCAATAACCAAGGAGTCTGTAATTAGAGGTTTAACTATTTCTAATCTAGATGAGTTCCAAAAACTAATAGAGAGAATAACCGGGGTAGATATTCCTGACAATATACAACTAACACTTAAAGAGTGGGAAAAAGAGTCAACAAAGGCGAGACATTATGAGGCATCTGTTTTAATTTTAGATGATGATAAAGAGTTTATTTTAAAAGAGACTGGTGTTATTGATGACCTTATTTTATTAAACCCAGCTAAAGGTGTATATCTAATTAAACAAGAGGATTATAAACACGCTAAAACTCTATTAGAGAGTGTTGATATTATACCAGTAGATAAAAATCATCTAGCTCCCCTAGAGTACTCTAAACTACCAACATTTAGTAACTCACAACCACTACACATTGACTGGGAAGAGAAAAAGATTGATTCTAAGGGTACAATTAAAGATGAACTTCTTAAAACCCTGCGAAACATTCCCGCGTCAAAAGATGAGTTGGAAGACTTAAGAAAGAGAATCACCAGAGGAATTATTTTTACTAAGGAACAGGTACAGCCAGGTATTAGCAAAACTGATTTCTCTGAGGCTAAGGGTATCAACTATCAGGCAAAACTAAGACTTATCGAGGTTAGTCTTAAGTCTACAAACGATAGACTTGAGATAAACTATGTAGAAGATTTTAATATTAAGAAAGAACTTATACTACCAGAGAAGGTTGAAAAAAATGGGGATGTTAAAATTCTCCATGGATTACAACTTCCCCAAGAGATGCCATTCTCCATTGATATTAGTAAAATCAGTCTTGTTAAGCGAATACAGACAACTCTATTTTAACTAATTAAGACTACATATAGGGATATGATTATCTGTTTAAATTAAAGGGTAATCATAACCTATATGAACCAGTTCTAAACAATTGGATAATCATACCCTGTGTATATTTTGAACTGCCTATACCCCTGCTCTAATAACATCTGCCAGCCATTAAGTATTTTACAACCAGAATCTACCCCCCTAGCTAAGAACTTAGTAACCTTTGGAGTATAAATAACATCATAAAGAAACTCATTACCAGTAAAGTCGTAGAAATCTATGGGGTCAATGTCCTCTAAAGGGTGCATACCAACATTAGTATTTTGAATAATTACATCTGAATAACCCTTAATTATATCTATATTATCCCTACTTAAACCTGAGTACTCCATATTAAACTGTTTTGCTAAAACTTTAGCCTTCTCTAGTGTTCTATTTACAATTAAGACATTAGCCCCTTCCTCCCTTAGGGCAAAAAGTGATGCCTTTGCAGAACCACCTGCTCCAATAACACAGACATTCTTTCCCTTTAAAGTCCCATAGGATTTTATTAAAGGGGTGATAAAACCAATATAGTCCGTATTATCCCCTACCCACTTATTATTAATTTTAACAACAGTATTACAGGCTCCAATCTCCTTAACAGATGTTGTTAGGGAGTCCATTAAGGGAATAATTTCTGTTTTAAAAGGTACAGTAACAGAGAATCCTTTTAAACCTATAAGGTTAGCAATTTTAATAAATATAGTAGGATCATCTATTTCAAATGGAACATATACAGCGTTTAAACCTAGAGATTTATACCCTTTATTATGAATAGCAGGGGATTTAGTGTGCATGACAGGATTCCCAATTATACCAAAAACTTCTGTATCCCAATCAATATTATTAAAACTGTAGGTTTCCTTTAATAGGGTTGGGGTAACATGTCCTGGAGCTGCAGATGCCCCGTTGGTAGAAGTAAAGGTTAAAAAAGATCCTATTTTATGGGCTAGAACTCTAGTATTAAACCCCATATTCCCCATACCTAGAACTATTTTCTCTATGGACTTAATCTTAAGGGACTCTTTATAAAAAAGTAAAAGATCCTCTGTAGATTTAATCATAACAGCGGCCTTAGGTAGTTCATCATTAGACCTTTTAATTCTTAACAATCTATCTGCTAGATCTTTAGGAACACCATTAAAGTCGTGGAATGATCTAATTATTTTAACATTATGAACCCTTGCTAACTCCTCTAAATTAGGGGCTATTAGGTCCTCTTCTAAATCAACGTAGGAGAAATTACCACTTTTAAGACCAAGCTCTAAAATTTTAATTCTATACTCTTCATCCCCATTATATAATCCACCATCAACACTCTTTCTAAATGTAAGGATTGTAGGTATATCAATTTTAAAATTGTTAATTTTTAACTGTTCACTTCTCTTTAATAAATCAACTCGTAACTCAACAATCTGAATTTCACTTCCATGTTTTTCAACACTATTAATACACTTTTTTAAACTATCTTCTGTTAGTGTTAAACAAATTTTACTCATTAGTAGTCCCCTCGGTATAGATAGATATCGTTTAACTTATCCCCTAAAAAATAGAGTCTTAAAATAAGAGGAAAACCTCTATCAGGTCTTCTATATATATATGAGTTATCTTTTATTTCATGTGGTTTGCCTAAAAGCTCATTAACAACACTTTTATCATCACCTAGTTTTAACTTAAGTATCGAACCCTCATATTTAGAATCGGCTCTAATCTGCCAAACTCGATTTTGATTAAAATAGAGATATACCCTATTATCATAAAAGAAGATAACATCATCCTCTTCCGTCCTCTCTCCCCTTTGGGTTAAAACATAGTTTGGAGATCCAAACTCCTTTATAACCTCTACAGGTATCATCCCTATGTAGTTATCTAAGGAGAATAAAAATATATTACTTAATAGAAATAGTATTAGAAGTATTTTTTTCATAGACTCATTCTATACAATTTTTAAGAAACAGGTCAAACTGGCTCTTATCTTCTATTTTGGTATGGCTATATCTAGTAATACCATTAAAGCCAACACCATAGGAGATGGGAATTTTACTTTCTATGGCGTATTTTAATGAGTGTTGGGTACCACTTCCCTCCTGTGCCTCTATAACAAATAACCCCTTGGATAGACCAACAATTATTCTGTTCCTTAAAACACAACGAAATTTTTCAACTTTTGTATTTGGAGGGTATTCTGAAACAAAGACACCCCTATCTAAAATCCATGGGGCTAGACCATCCCTATACCCCATAGGGATAACTGCAATTGTAGATCCTCCATTTGTTATGGTTACTCTATGGGCTAGTTTATCACAACCTCTAGCTAACCCACTAACAATACACCAACCACTTTCTATAGCATTTAATACAAATCTGGATCCAATATCTACTCCAGTGGAACTTGGTTCTCTAGTACCTACAACGGCTATATTCTTTTTGTTAATAATTAGTGATTCATCACCCTTAATATATAGTAGCAGAGGCCTATACTCTACACCTAAATTAGGAGGATGGATAATTTTTACACCAAGATTAAAACACTGCTCCTTTAACCTTGAGACATCATCAATAAACTGACTTGGTTTATAACCTGACTCTTTATAAACAAGATACTCAAAGTAGTTAAAGTCGTTAATAAGGGCCTGGTTTTTTTCTAGAAAACTCCTGATTTTAACAATTCCAAAACCGGGAATCATCTGTAATAAAAGTATATTATCCATACTTATCTTATAATACTATTTTAAATTCTGCTTCTATTTATAGCTAAAAAAGAAATACTCCGTCATCTAACTTAGTACTCTTAGACTCCTCTTCCTTAGCTATATCTAGATTCCACTCCTTAGAAAATCTTACAACTTCCTCCTCTTCACTTGCTGTAGTACTTATCTCTTTTAAAAAGTTTATTACTCTACCTCGCACTACTTTCTTTTGATTATCATCCATATACAGGTCGTAATTTCGGTCCATTAAACTACTATCTGCAATTTTTTCTAAAAATTGTAGTATGTGGTTTGTTTCCTGGCTTGCAATATCTTGAAACTGCATATTTTGAATGGAAGAGTGGAGGTTATTTTGTAGATTAACAGAAACATCATTAAAATTCTTTATTATTCCTTTTATTGAAGTTGCAGAGTAATCTAATATATTTTCAAATGGGTTAAACCTATTAAAAATATTTTTTGCAGCACTATCTACATATTTTATCTGACTTGAGAGTTCAACTCTCTGTTTTTCTATATTATTTACAGTATCTTTAATCTGTTGGTTTGTACTCTCTGCAACCTTAGCTGTTTTATCTGCAAAGTTAGAAATATCGTTACCTAAAACCTTAAACCCACCGCTATCCTTAATTCTTGCAGCCTCGATCCTTACATTTATTGAGATAACCTTTACCTGCTCGGCAAGTTCAATAATATCCTTTGTAGTTTTACTTATATAGTTAAAACTATCCATTGATGTCTTAATAAACTCGTCAGCTAATAGGTTCATGTTATTTATAACCTCCATAAACCGAGAGAACTCCCTATTTATCTCCTTAGAAGCATTAAGAACATAGGCTAAGTTATCACTTTTATCAGTATCAAATATTGATTCTAAAGAGTCTTCTGAACTTTTAACAATTTCATCAGTCTCCTGGGATATTGACTCAAACCTTTGATAAAGCTCACTAATTGCTACCTCTTCGACCTTCTGTGTATTTTGAGTTAACTTTTTAATTACAGGCAGACTATTTCTAATAAAATAGATCTCTTCTGTACAGCTATGACAAGTTTTTGGTCTATTACTACCCCTTGGGTCAACTACAACCTCTTGAATTATATCTTTAACAAATACCGGCTCCTCTTTAACTTCTTCTATAGGAAGGGAAGGTTCAGCCTCAATTTGATTCCAAGTCTTATCTTTTTTCCGATTAATAATTATTAATAGTGTGATACCTAGGAGTATGCTAACAAAATTTGAGATTATTAGAAAACTAGGAATAAAGCTAACAAAGATAGAAATTAGCATTAGAATTATCAGTAAACTTTGTATCATATAAAATCCTCTAGCCTATAATATAGACTAATTATAGCCAATTTATAATTGGTTTTTTTAATAATTTATGTTAAGGTTCCACTATGTTTAACTTAAATACTGACTTATTAGTCATTGACTTAGAAGCAACTGCTGGTGTAGACGAAAATGGAAACCAAACCAATAACTATATTATAGACCTAGGAGCAGTCCTACTCAATAAAAACTTAGAGATAGTCTCCTCTTTTGAATCCTTAGTAAAACCAGAGGAAGAGATAACTGAGTTTATTACAAATTTAACAAAAATTGATAACGATATGGTTAAAGATGAAGATCTTTTCCCAGAGGTTTCTAATAGATTATTAAAATGGTTAGTAGATAGCCTAGAGGGAAGAAGTATTAAAAAAATTAGACTATGCGCCTGGGGAACATACTTTGATATACCTCTTTTAAGAAGTGTATACAGTAAATACTCACTGAATTATCCATTTTCTGGAACATCATTTGATATAAAAACAATGGCTCTTATGTGGCACAGCCTTAGTGGAAAAAAGACAGACAAACTACAAGTATCCACTGTTGCAAAAGAGATGGGTATAAAAGCTGATGGGTTCTACCATAGAGCCTTAACAGATGCTTTAGTAGAAACTAAAATACTGCAAAGGGTATGGTTAGACTTACAAGGGTTCTTCTTAGAGGATAAAACAGGAGTAAAACACTACAATATTGTGGCAAACTAAGTTATCTTTTTAAGTATTTTAATCTTTTATATGGTCTAACCCTTTTAGTTTTATCTGGAAAAAATAGATCTCCTCCCTTAGTCAACCAAGAGATACCAAAAAAAACAAGGGCTGTAGATTCTGCAAAAAACACAAAGTGTCCAGGACTATTCTTTGGAACTAAAAAGTATATAAAAAGAGAGATTATTGATAAAACCATCATAATACCACAGATCCTATAAAGTATATTTCTTCTAACCTTTTGTGAATTACTTTTATCCCCCTTAGTAAAAAGAACAAGGGAAAAAACTGCTAATATAATAAATAGAAGTGTGGCACATATTATATGTATAGTCCCAATGATCTCCACTTTATCATTTTGTGAAGTAGGGAAAAATGCTACACCAAAGGCAAAAATACCAGCTATGTTACCTAAGATATCATCTGTCTTATCATATCCTGCATAGAAGAATAGAAATAGACCGACACAACACAGAGCTCCAACAAATACATCTCCCATATTTGTATAATAATAATCGCTTATAGAGGCTTGTAACTGAACCGACTTACAAAAACCACCTATCATTAGGGTAAAGGGTAAAAATAGACCTATATACCCAACAGTTTTTCTAAGGGATTTGTACGTATGGATAATATTACTCATTTTAAAACTCCATTTTTAAATATATTTAATAAAAAACTCCTATAACTACAATAATACTATGTAGTTAAAGGAGTCTATTATGGTGCTATTTATATCTGTTATTGGAAACTATAGACCAATTTTTGTCTTAAGTCCCATAGATATAACTCCACCATTAGCAATATCATAAGATCCACCATTTGATGCAAACCAATCTAAGTAGAGACCTAAAGAAGTAAATATACTTTTAGTATTGGTAAAGAAATCATAACCTAAACCAACTCCAAAACCTAACTCTGTTGCAGCAGGAACTGCACCTGCTGCTGGTGTTGTTATAGAACCAGTATACATTGTTAAAGTAGCATTTTCTGCTGGAACAATGGAGATATTAATTGTATCAATAGATATACCATCTATCTCTGTAAAACTAAATCCACCTTTAAATGCCTCAGAAAAAGTATAGGTAAAACCCATACTATTAGATGTTACAACTTCTCCAGTATCTACATTGTATGCAGCACCAGAACCTAGTTCAAACGCAAAAAACTGTGGTGTTTCGGCAACAGCTACAACTACAGATAGAGTTGTAAGTAGTGCTAAAATAAGAACTTTCTTCATTTTTTCTCCTTTAAAAAAAATTATTACATGTTTTGAATTATGAGTTTTGCATACTCATTTGTACCTAGGGTCTCAGGATCTCCAGACATCATTGATGCTAAATCCCCTGTAACTCTTTTGGATGAAATAGTAGTACTAACTCCCTTCTCAATAAGGTTAGCAGCCTCCTGCCAGCCCATATACTCAAACATCATCTTCCCAGATAGGATTATAGATGATGGATTCGCCATATTCTTCCCTGCAATATCAGGGGCAGTTCCATGGGTTGCCTCAAAAATAGCAACACCAGTATGATAGTTAATATTAGCACCAGGGGATATTCCAATTCCTCCTACTTGGGCAGCTAATGCATCAGAACAGTAGTCTCCATTTAAATTAAGAGTTGCTACAACATCATAGGCTTCTGGTTTTAATAATATATTCTGTAAAAAGGCATCGGCTATACAGTCATTTATTAAAAGTTTACTACTATCATTTGGGTCTTTAGTAACTTGGTTAGGAAACTCCCTTAATGCAACTTCATAACCCCAATTCCTAAAAGCACCCTCGGTAAACTTCATAATATTACCCTTGTGAACTAATGTTACAACTTTTCTTTTGTTTTTTAAAGCGAATTTTATTGCTTCAATAACAAGGCGTTCAGTGGACTCTTTACTCATAGGTTTGATTCCTAAACCAGTCTCACCCTTTATATCCCAATCCATCTCATCTTTTAAGAATTTTTTTAATTTATCAACTCTTGGGTCATCAGATGCTACTTCAAACCCTGCATATACATCTTCTGTATTCTCTCTAAATACAACGATATCAACTTTTTGAGGCTCTTTTACTGGAGTCTCTATACCTGAATAGTATGAAACAGGTCTTAAACATACAAAGAGATCTAAATTCTGACGAAGCGTAACATTTAAGCTTCTAATACCTCCACCAACAGGAGTCATTAATGGACCTTTGATTCCAATTAAATAATCCTTAAAAGAGTCTTCAGTCTCCTGGGGTAACCACTGACCAGTTTTATCAAAAGCCTTCCCACCAGCAAGAACTTCTCTCCACTCAATCTTTTTACTATTTCCATAGGCTTTTTTTACAGCTGCATCAAAAACAGACTGAGCTGCCTGCCATATATCACAACCAATTCCATCACCTTCTATATAAGGTATAACAGGATTATCAGGAACATTTAATACTCCATCAACCATCTTAACTCTGTTAATCATAATTACTCCTTGTTATGTAATATTACTAAATTAGAACAAACTTGCAAAGGGCTAGCCCTACATGATAGAATCCCCAATATGAAAATCAAATACCTAATAATTTTTATGTTTATACTTATAAGCCTAACCTCTTGTAATAAAACAAATTATTCCCAATATATAGATAAAGAGAGTTCATCTAAAACTGAATTAAATCAGCTATTTTCACTTATAGAGACATATACTACTTATTCCGAAAATAAATTTACAGTTATGAACGAGATAATTAACCTCCTTTTAAAGGATAAAGATGGAGGCAAATTAAATTTATTTATTACAAGTTATATAAATGAACACCCTGATGATCCATATAATTCATACTATCTATTAAATTTAGCATCATATTATTTAAATGAACATTTAGATAATTTTGCTATCCAGTATCTACATAGTGCAGTAACAAAATATAAAGATCTTATTATAAGGGGCGAATCAACCCATTTTAAAGCCTTAGAAGTTCTTTTAGATATTTCAAAAGAGAGTGAATATAAAATACTTTATTATAAAAAGCTTATACGAGAACACAAAGATAGAGTAAATAAAAAAGATGTATTTACCGGAGGTTTAGGTGAACTCTACTACTACCTAGGTAAAACATTAGAAGAAAATGAACAGTGGGAAGAGTCGATTGAAGCCTATAAAAAATATCTAGAGTTTGAAGATACTGTTATATCTACTAAAAATGATGTTAGGGAAGAGATAATCAAAAAGGTAGGTTTTTATTACTCAGATAAAAAGTGGGTCGTTAATGATTTAAACAGACTAGTTGCCAATGTTAGATATGCAATTTCCATTAGAAACCCAGCTCTTTTGGATAAATACAGAGCGTTTGACTTCTTTATTATAAACTGGAATTCCGACTATGCAGATTTAAAGAGTAGCTTTCCTATGGAGTCAAATGTTTTAACAGGAATGAGTATAAAATCAGAATCAAAACTTGACCCAATGTCAACAGATAATGAAGCCTACTTAGCAGTTTACGGTAACCGTTGGAGTAGTAGTATATGGTTTGTATATCCAGTATGGTACTTTTATTTCAAAAAAGTGGACTTCCCTATGGATCCAGAGATACACGGAGGTTGGGAATGGGCAGGCATTTTCCTTGGAGAAAAAGTTTAATACTTTTTTTTATTTTAAACAGACTACTTCATTTAGCAGCAGAGCCATTAGTTTCACAAAATCATAATCCAAGATGGAAGTCGGAGATTAAATATGAGAAAAGAGATATATTTAGTAGTATAAATGACTATAAAAGAAGTCAGTTCCTAGATTTAGATGGATATGACTCTAAGGCCATAGAGACACTATATAAGCAGGTAAAAAAGGATAATTGGGATAAGTATTTAAAAACAACCTATTCTAGACTTCTACCATATAGAGATTTTATTGCAGCAGAGGTTGAAAAACAGGGTGTACCCTACGAGATTATCTATCTACCAATTGTAGAGTCCGCAGCATATCCTATGGCAACTAGTCATATGGGAGCTACAGGATTATGGCAGTTTATGTCTAATAGTAGCTCAGCCTATGATATGAAAACTACAGAGTGGGTTGATGAGAGAAGGGATTTTATAAAATCAACTAAGGGAGCAATAGCAAAGTTAAGTTATAACTACAAAGTCACTGGAGACTGGTTACTTGCCCTAGCTGCATATAATTGTGGGTTAAATAGGGTAAAAACTGTTGTAAAAAAAAGTGGTATAGATGATTTTTGGGAATTATCAAGGTTAGGACTACTTCCAAAAGAGACTATAAACTATATCCCAAAACTTTTACTAGTTAGTTCTCTACTACAGGATAAAAACTTATATAATGTACCTATTAAATGGGATATAAACGAGTGGAGCGAGGTTGAATTGGAAAACTCTATAGACCTTAGACTCCTAGCGGAAAAGTCAGGTATACCATTTAAAGTTTTAAAAGATGGAAACAGTGAACTTTTATATAATGTTACTCCACCAATAAATAGTTCTTATAAACTGAAAATTCCTAAAGAGTATACCGATAGTGTAAAAAACGCTTTATTAAAGCAGGATACTCTTATAGAATTCTACAAATACAGGGTGAAATCAGGAGATACACTATCTGAAATAAGTTATCATTATGGGTTATCTACCCCTAGTCTAATAAAATACAACCCTGGGGTAAGCCCTAGAACTTTAAGGGTAGGAAGGGTTTTAATAGTTCCTGCAATAAAAAAAGTGGAGCCCTATGGTTCTAATATTGAAACAAAAATTTTTAAGAATTATTATGTTGTAAAGGATGGGGATACTCTATGGGGTTTATCCATGAAATTTGATACAACTGTGGAAGAAATTGCATTAAACAACGGAATTAATGTTAATAACTATATAAAAAAAGGTATGAGGTTAAGGGTTCCTTAAAATGAAAAAAATAGTAGTTTTGTTTTTATTTTTTAGTAGTAGTTTTTTATTCTCAGATATTTATAACGACGTAGAATGGAATAAAAAAGTAAACTGGGAAGATAATAATATTGAAATAAGGGTAAAAACTCCTTTGGATAAATCATCTGGAACCCTAGCTGCTGCTAGAATAAAATCTGAGAATTGGGTGCATGAAAACCAAACAAATATTTTTTTTAAAAATATCTTAGATGTACAGATAAACTCTTTAGAGGATGTATCAACTATAATAAATAGGGACCCATCAATCTATTATAAGTTAGATGAACTAGTAGAAAAGGTTGAACCGTATCAAAAAAACCTAACTACTAATTTAGAGTACCTAGAGTCAATCTACCTACTCCCCTTATATCCAGACTTTGTCTCTGTTTTTTACAATCAGTCTCAATTTGTAAAAATTCCTAAAAAACTAGACCATATCGATTATGGGCAGTTTACAGGATTAATAATTTATGTACCTCCAACACTACCCCTTTATGGGAAAAACAGTGATGGGAGTTTAAAAAAAGTACTCTTCCCTAGAATATTTGATGAAGATATGAATTTAATATTAGATTATACAAAGGTTGATCCAGAATATATGAAAAAATGGGGAATGGTTATATATGGTGAAAGCTTTAATGAAGAGTTATATCAAAGTAGAATAGGAATAACTCCACTAAGAATAATTGCACGAGGTCTTTTTGGAAAGAGTAATAGTGATATAATAATTTCTAAAGAAGAAGCAAATAAACTAATTGGAACCGATGGAAACCTAAAAATCATTACCCAATCAAGAATATTAATACTCAACTAGAGTCGTGGTAACCTAAGGTTATTACTGAAATCAACTAAGGAGATAAAATGAATTTTAAAAAACTTTTACTTATTTTTATAAGCATAATGGCTCTATCATCATGTGAAAAATATATAGGTTATGGGGTAATAATGTTACCTGAAGAGGATAGTAACTTAGAGACAGGATCACTAATAAAAATAACTAAGGAGTCTAGAATAAGGGAAGCCTGGGTATATAATAGTGAAGAAGAAGAGCATATCGAAATAAAAAAATGGCGTGTAGAGTTTTATAAAGAGTTAGAAGATGCTCAAAAATATATAGAAGAGTATAAAGAGTATAAAGATTATTACGTTATTGTTAATACTAATGCCCACTCTATGAGAATTAAGCCAACAGCTAAAGCTAATTTAGTATATAGACTTAAAAAGGACCAAAGAGTTAAGGTTATAGGAAGAACAGCAGAAAAAGAGAAAATTGCTCGATTTGAGGGATATTGGTGGAAATTAATAACCGATGATGGGGTAAAAGGGTGGAGTTATGACTCCTATCTTAGTGTATATAATAACGACCAGGTTATTCATAGTAATGTTACAGATGACGGCCCAGAGATTCATGAGTTTTTTAGAAATGTATGGAGACCTAAGTACTTCTGGGAGATGCAAAAATCCAGAAATATTGACTTAGATAAATTTAAGGCTAAATTTAAAATGACTCCAGATCTTGATAATAAAGAGATTACCATATCCATGCCTGATCACTATGCTACATATAAATTTACTGAGTTTAAAAAAACTGGAGCTAATAACTACATATTAGAAGGCTCTCCTATTCAATTAGATTTCTCCTACAAAGGTCAGGTAATTGTAATCTACTCAGTAGACTCTAAATCCTATGAGACAGACTTTATCTATATGAAGGATAGTGTTGTAAACGAGATTATTGAGACAGAGAAAACATCAAGAAAGATTAAGTACAATGAGTTTCTATTTGGTGGACCAGTTTTTAATAGTAGGGCTTATGGAGAGATATCTTTTTATGAAGATAATAAATTCACATGGACCAATAAACAGAACCTAATAACAAAACAACTACTTACTAGTAATGCCTCATCAGAGGGGAAGATCTCCTTTGATATATTCTTAAGTCAACAACTTAAGAGTAAGTATGATGGTGTTATTACCTTTGACTTTGGGGAGCGGCAGGAGCTTACATTCTTATATAATTTTGAAAATAATGGAGTAACTTTTATTTATGTTCCTCCAGCAACTATTAAAGATAAAGTTGTAGAAACTGATGATTTCTATACGCCTATTCAGCTATTTTTTACAGGAAGTCTATAGTGACTACAGCAACAGGTATAGGCATAGGGATAGCCTTTGGGGATAGAGATGTTCTTAAGGATGTAAATATCACTCTAACAGATAAGAGTAGAATTGCACTCTCTGGTGGAAATGGTAGTGGAAAGTCAACACTAATGAAGATCCTATCAGGAGTTAACCCTCCTGATAGAGGCCAGGTTTCTATACCTAAAAGTGTTAGAACATACTATCTACCCCAATCAGGTATTGTATTCAAGGACAATACCCTTTTAGAAGAGGTTGAAGGAGCTTTTGATCATATTAGAGAACTAGAAGCTGAAATGGATAAAATTGGACATGAGCTTACAACATGTAGGGAAGATAAACATGAAAAACTTCTATTTGAGCATAATGAGATCCATGAAAAAATTGTAGAGAGTGGCTACTACTCTAGGGAGGGTGAAATAACTAAAATCCTTCAGGGTCTTGGATTTGACCTTAAAGAGTTTAATAAAAAGACCTCTGAGTTCTCTGGTGGTTGGCAGATGAGAATTGCTTTAGCTAAAGCTCTTTTGCAAAGACCCCAATTAATTCTATTAGATGAACCAACAAACTACCTGGATATTGAGGCTCGAGACTGGTTAGGAAGCTTCTTGAAAGTATTTACAGGGGGAGTATTAATTGTATCCCATGATAGATTTTTTCTAGATCAAGTTGTAGACCATGTAGCGGAGCTATTTAATGGAAGTCTAAAACTATACAAAGGAAATTATAGTAAGTATGAGAAATTAAGGGAGATCGAGTTAGAAGAGTTATTAAGACAGTATAAAAAGCAGCAGGAAGAGATAGCTAAACATGAAAATTTTATACGACGTTTTAAAGCAAAAGCTTCTAAGGCTACCCAAGCAGGTTCCCACGAGAAGGCTCTAGAAAAAATTGAGAGAATTGAAATTCCCACAAGTATGCAAAAGATGAATATAACTTTTCCTAAGCCACCCCACAGTGGTAAAAATGTTATAATGTTAGAGGATCTTAATAGATCCTATGGTGATAAAAAAGTTATAAACCACCTGGATCTTCATATTGAAAAGAATGAAAAACTTGTTATTGCAGGGAAAAATGGTGCTGGAAAGTCTACACTACTTAGGGTCTTAGCCGGTGTTGATAAAGATTATACAGGTAGTTTTAAACTAGGAACAGACGTTAAGGTTGGTTATTTCTCCCAGGATCATGGAGAGAAACTAAATGAGAATAATACAATTTTAGAAGAGTTAGAAAGCGAGAGTCCAACTGATTTAATACCAAAATTAAGAGGCCTACTAGGTGCCTTTTTATTCCAAGGGGATGATGTTTTCAAGGCTATAAAAGTATTAAGTGGAGGGGAGAAAAATAGGGTATCTCTTTTAAAACTCCTTTTAAAACCATTTAACCTTTTAATACTTGATGAACCTACAAATCACCTGGATCTAGGGTCTAAGGACGTTCTTTTAAGCGCTTTAACAGAGTATGAAGGTACACTGATTTTTGTCTCCCATGACAGGTATTTTATAGAGAGATTGGCAACAAAGGTACTTCACCTAGAAAATGGAGAACATAAACTTTACCTTGGAGATTACAACTACTATAAGGCAAAAAGAGATGAAGAGTGTCTTAATATAGAGGGTGATTACACAGAGATTAAAGAGGTTAAACAGTCAAAACTATCAAGGGATGAGGATAAAAAACTTAAAAATCTAATACAAAAACTTGAACGGGTAGAAGCAGAACTACTTACAAAGATAGAGAAACAGGGAGAGATTACAACCTCCTACCACAATCAAATGGCCCTAGAAGAGAACTATAGTAACCCACAAAAGGCTATAGAGATACAAAATAAGATAAAAGATAGTGAAAAGCTTGAAGAAAAGTTAACAATAGAGTGGGAAGAGACGTTAATAGAATTAGAAGAGACAAGGGAATTAAGGAGTTAGTTTGAAAATTAGAATAAAATATAATGCACCAGTATCATTAACACTTATTATATTAAGCTCATTAGTTCTATTTTTAAATACCCATGTAAATCCATACCTAATTTCAAACTGGTTTACAGCTGATGGATCTATAAGTTTTAAATATAGTGATCCATACTGTTATCTAAAGTTTATCTCCCATATTCTAGGACACACTGATATGGGGCATTTTATGGGTAATGCAATCTATCTAATTCTATTAGGACCAATTTTAGAGGAGAAGTATAAATCTACAACTCTACTTGGTCTTATCCTTATTACAGCTATAATTTCAAGTGGTATTAATGCCCTTGCCCTTGATACATATATGTTAGGCGCAAGTGGTATTGTCTACCTATTTATTGTTTTAATATCATTTACCAATATAGAAAAAGGAGAGTTTCCCCTATCCGTTGTTGTGGTTTTAGGTTTTTACATCTATAAAGAGATTTCTAGGGAAGATGCTGGAAATATCTCTGTTGTTACCCACTTTGTAGGTGCTGCAGTTGGGCTATTGTATGGTCTAATTACTGTGATGGGTGGTTTCAAACCATCATTTAACAATAAAAAAGATATCTCAACCCAAGATACGGTTATTCGATAGAATCTAACTTTTCACTAATTGATAATTACTGGTTAACCTGTTAAACTTTCCCTTATGAAATTAGACGTTAAATTAGATGACATGGTAAAAAGATTCAACGAAGTTGAAAAACAGATAGCTGACCCAGATGTATTATCGGACCAAAAAAAATATAAGGATTTAATGGTTGAATACTCACATTTAAGTGAAGTGGTAACAACTTACAATAGATATAATGAACTAACACAAAACATCCTAGAAGCAAAAGAGATGTTAGAAATGGAAGAAGATGCAGAGATGAAGGAGATGGCAAGGGAGGAGCTTAAAGAGCTTGAGTCCCAAGTTGATCCAATCCTACAAGAACTTCAGATGTTATTAGTTCCAAAAGATCCCCTTGATGGTAAAGATATTATTATGGAGATTAGAGCTGGAACAGGTGGTGACGAAGCTGCACTTTTTGCAACAGATCTATACCGTATGTATGTAAGGTATGCAGAACAAAAAAACTGGAAGGTTGAGATAATATCATCTAATGAGAACGAGTTAGGTGGTTTTAAAGAGGTTGTATTCTCCATCTCTGGTAAAAATGTATATGCAAACTTACGTTACGAAAGTGGTGGTCATAGGGTTCAAAGGGTTCCAGTAACCGAGTCTAATGGAAGGATTCAAACTTCTGCGGCAACTGTTGCCGTATTACCAGAAGCTGAAGAGGCTGATGTGGATATAAAACAGAATGACCTTAAGATAGATGTTTTTAGATCCCAGGGTTGTGGTGGACAGTCGGTTAATACTACTGACTCTGCAGTTAGAATTACCCACCTTCCTACAGGTGTTGTAGTTACATGTCAGGATGAGAAGTCCCAACTTAAAAATAAAAATAAAGCGATGAAGGTTTTAAGAAGTAGAATTCTTGAGGCTGAGATTGAGAGAGTAAACTCTGAGAGATCAGAAAATAGAAAAGAACAGGTCGGTTCAGGGGATAGATCCCAAAGAATAAGAACTTATAACTTTCCCCAGGGAAGAGTTACAGACCACAGAATAAATCTTACACTATATAAACTAGACTCTTTTATGCAGGGTAATATGGAGGAGATGTTTTCTGCACTTAAACTAAGTGCTCAAGAAGACGCTTTAAAATAAAAATGACAATACGAGATCTTTTAAACTACGGGGCTGATTCTTTAAAAAATAGTTCAGAAAGCCCTAGGCTGGATTGTTCAATCCTATTGGCTAAAGTAATGGGAATTGATAGAGCCTCTTTATTTGCAAGATACTCGGATATTGTTGATGATCCCCATATAGAACAATTTAAAAAGTTTATTACACTAAGGTCACAGGGTTATCCTGTGGCTTATATCTTAAATGAAAAAGAGTTCTACGGTTATACATTTTATTTAGAGGATGGAGTATTAACCCCTAGACCAGATACAGAGATCCTAGTTGAAACAGCGTTAGACCTTATAGAGAAAAATAGTTTAAAAACAGGGTTAGATATGTGCACAGGGACAGGCTGTATTGCAATTACCCTAAAAAAAGAGTGCCCTAAATTAGATATAATAGCAACGGATATCTCCCCTATTTCAGAGAGGGTTTTTAAGGTAAATAACCAGAAACTACTTAATAACTCTATAAATTTCATTCATTCTGACCTTTTTTCTAATTTAAAAGATAAAAAATTTGATATAATAGTTACTAACCCCCCATATCTAACAAAAAAAGAGACTGAAGATAGAGTTTTAGATGGGTGGAAAGAACCAGTATTAGCCCTTGATGGAGGGTTTGATGGTTTGGATTTAATTCATACTATTATTGATGAAGCTCCTAACTATCTAAATAACAGTGGCTGGTTATTAATTGAAGCATCTTCTAATCAGATGGAAGATATGAAGAGATCTATGGAGAGTGCTGGATACAAAAATATCCATATATTAAAAGATTTAGCATCTTTAGATAGAATTATAGTAGGGAAATATGAATAACTTGATAACTGAAGATGACATTGACAGAATATTAACTGACCTAAGTAAACAATTAGGCATATATACAGAGGATGAGAAATCTAGAATTATGTCTGCTGCAAAGTGGGCTTGTGACCAGCATAGGGGTCAAAAAAGAGCCAGTGGAGAACCCTATATTATCCACCCAATATCTGTAGCGGAAACCTTAATAAAGCTTAAAATGGATGTTCCCACTGTAATAGGTGGACTTCTTCATGATGTAATTGAGGATACTGATATTACAGAAGAGGAGTTTACAGAACTTTTTGGCGAGGAAGTAACAACCCTAGTTAATGGTGTAACTAAGATAAGTATTGTAAATGTTCAAAGTAAAAGTATTCAAGAGTCTGAAACAATAAGAAAGATGTTTCTTGCAATGGTTAAGGATATAAGAGTTATACTTATTAAACTAGCAGATAAAAAACATAACATGGGAACACTCCACTATCTAAGACCTGATAAACAGCAGAGAATAGCAAAAGAGTGTCTTGATATCTATGCACCCTTAGCAGGGAAATTAGGTATCTATGGTTTAAAATCTGAACTAGAGGATGCATCCCTTAAATACTTAGATAAAGAGTCATATTATAAAATTAAGAGCTTTGTCTCCGATAAAAAGAAGAAACGACAGCAGTTTCTAGCAAAAATTGAGTACAATATACTAGAGGCGACAAAAGAGCAAAACATAACTATAGATGTAAAATCTAGGGCTAAACACTTCTACTCCATATATAATAAAATGGTAGAGAAAAATAAGGACCTTGCAGATATTTATGACCTTCTTGGTTTAAGAATTTTATGTTCTACAACCCTAGAGTGTTACAATATATTGGGTATTGTACACAGTTTATGGAGCCCTATTGCTGGTCGGTTTAAAGACTATATAGCCATGCCAAAGGAGAATAACTATCAATCTCTCCATACTACAGTTATGGGAGAGAAGGGTAAAACTTTTGAAGTACAAATTAGAACTTTTAAAATGAACCAAACCGCAGAGTACGGTATTGCAGCCCATTGGTTATATAAAGAGGGTAAAAAAGATGGGCATGTAAAACCTTCAGATCTTGCTGTAATAAATAAGCTTAAAACATGGAGTGATGTTAATATAGACTCTGTAGAGTATATAAATACTGTTATAGGGGATTTACTTCAAGACTCAATATATGTATATACACCTAAGGGTGATATAATCGAGCTTCCTAAGGGTGCTACAGCCCTAGATTTTGCCTATCACATACACTCACAAATTGGAGATAGATGTGTAGGAGCTAAGGCAAATAATAAGATTATTGCCCTTACTAAACCTTTAAAGAGTTCTCAAATAATATCAATTATGACTTCAGAGTCTGCCCACCCCCATGTGAACTGGTTAAAACATGTAAAAACAGCACGGGCTAAAAGTAAAATCAGAAACTGGTTAAATGCCCACCATGAAAGTGTACATGCAGAAAAGAGTGTAATTGTAAAAGCATCCCCAAGTAAGATAAAGGAAGAGAGTGAGCACTTTGATACTTTTATAGATACAAGTGTGGAGCATCAAGAGGTTACGAACTCAGAGAATAACTCAATTATAATAGGCAATGAAAATAATATTCTAGTTAGTTTTGCTAACTGCTGTCATCCAGTAATTGGTGATAAAATTGTAGGCTTTGTATCAAGGGGTAGAGGTGTTATTGTTCATAAAAAAAACTGCCCAAATCTATCAGGAATAAATGAGTTTGAAGAGAGACAAATTTCAATATCATGGGAAGCAGAAAAATTAAATACAGTTAGAAAATGTAGGGTAACAGCTAAAAAGACCCCTGGAATCTTTAGTGAAATAGAGGGATCATTAAAAAAATATAAAGCCCACCTAATATCTGGAGTTTTAGATGAAAACGATAGAGGAATGTTAGAAGGAAATTTTACTATGGAACTAACAAATGGTGAAGACTTTAAAAAAATATTGAAAAGCATAAGAACTATACCTACAATTGCTTATGTACAGGAATTAAAATAATGGAATTAAATGTAGTTTTACACGAACCTGAGATACCTCAAAATACAGGAAATATAGCAAGAACATGTGCTGCTGTAGGTGCATCTTTACACTTAATAGAGCCACTAGGTTTTAAAATAGATGAAAAGAGTGTGCGTAGGGCTGGCCTTGACTACTGGGATAAACTTGGAGTTAAGTTATATAAAAACCTTGATGATTTCTTCTTAAAAAATCCAGATGGTCAATATGTTTTTGGGACAACAAAGGCTAAAAAAAATCACACAGAGATAGATTACTCAAAAAAGTGTTATATTTTTTTGGAAAAGAGTCTAAGGGGTTGCCGGAAGATCTGTTAAAAAAACACCCAGAAGGCTGTGTTAGAATTCCCATGAAAAGTGAGTTACGTTCTTTAAACCTGTCTAATAGTGTGGCTGTTATGGTATATGAAGCTTTAAGACAAAACAGTTTTGAATCCCTTAGTTCTCAAGGGGATCTGCATAATTTAAGTTGGGATGAGTAGTGAGAAAAATAGTTCTGTTTTTCTTAATCTCTACCTCGTATATCTTTGCAATTGACTATACAACTATACCTGATGATGAGTTAGTTGAGTTAGCTAAAGATGGGGATGTAGAAGCCCAATACAGTTTAGCAATACTATTAGATCAACTGAAATATGAAAAAAACAGTCAGAGATTAGACTATTTAGAGAGAGATAGCTTTAAATGGTATGAGTTAGCAGCCCAAAATGGGCATCCTAAGTCTATTACAAAAGTTGCCCTGGAGTATTTAAGTGAGTTTGGTCAATATAAAGTCAAGGATTATAAAAAGTGTATAAATCTCTTAACCCAATCTGCAGCAGAGGACCGGGAAGCAGCACTCTACCTATCAATAATGTACTATTTTGGTCTCGGAGTGGAAAAAAATAGTCAAAGTTCCCTTGAATATCTTATTCAATCACAAAAAAACTTCTATAGGTTAAGACCACTAATTTATCTAGAAAAAGAGCTTATTTCTATGGTGAGGGATCTGGTTAAACAAGAGAACCCCTATGCACTTTTTATACTTGGAGACTTCTACTATTATGGAAAGACAGGGGCTTATAACCAGGATTACAAAAAAGCCTATAGGGTGTATAGAAAAGCTGCCGATTTAGGAAATGTCTCTGCAATATATATGGTAGGTTTAATGAACTATAATGGTATTGGTATACTTAAAGATCTTCATGAAGCATATAACTGGATAATAAAAGCCGCTGAAAATAATATAATAGATGCTATTTCTAAAGCTGGTATTATGAACTATTTTGGAGAAGGAACAGTAATAAACTACGAATTAGCCCACTCTCTCTTTCTAAAGGCCTCTGAGGGAGGAGAATCCCTATCACAGTATTTTTTAGGCGTTATGTACTATAAGGGAGAAGGGTGCCAAAAGGATAGGGATCTATCTAGAAAGTGGATAAAGGAGGCCTATTTAAATGGCTCAACTTCTGCTAAGAAATTCTGGGAAACAAAAGAGCTGTGGAAATAATATCAGCTTTCTCTTTAGAAATTAGGTAACTTACAATAGCTAATGAGAACTCCATTGCAGTACCAGGACCTCTACTTGTTATAATGTTATCTGATACAACAACACTCTGTTCTAGAAAAATACCACCTTCTACCCTATCTTCAAAACTTGGATAACATGTAAAATCTCTATTAACCAAAAGACCTAAAGAACCTAATACAACTCCTGGAGAAGCACATATAGCAGCAACAAGACAATTTTTATTATAAGTTTTCTCTACTATTTTAATAGCAGCAGTTGAATTAACAATATTTGTAGCTCCAGGCATACCACCAGGAATAACGATACCTTCTACATCATCTACATCTATATAATCATCAATTAAAAAATCGGTCTCAATAACAATATTATGGCTTCCTTTAACACTTGTTGATCCAATACCAAGGGTAATAACTTCTAGTCCAGACCTTCTTAATATATCTATAGGTGTTATAGCCTCGATCTCTTCAAACCCAGGGGAGATTATGATTCCAATTTTTTTCATTTATCTAGCTTCCTTATTTTTTTAAATTTATTAAATGAAGGTCTTCCTCCATTCTTTGAATATCTTCTTTTTCCATTTATTTTAATATTTTTTCTTTTTAACAGTATTCTAGCTGCACTTTCTACATCCACATTTGGAGCAATTAGTGGTTTTAAACTAGTTTTAATATTATGAACAAAGTCTTTCATAACAATATTTTTAGTTGAAAATGTTCCTAACCCTGTTAGATATGCATCTAAAAGGTAGGAGAGAGCCAAGGCTTTACTCTTCTCAACACCCCTATAAAGTTTTTTATCCAATTTATCTAAATCCCTAAAAAATTGCTTTTTAAACTCTTTTCTATTTTTACCTATTATTGGGTCATTTATTTCTGGGAAAAGATATGAAAAAAGCCCATACTTAATAAAGTCATTCATAATTATCATAGATTTTCCAGAGAGAAGTATTTTAAAAACCTCTTCAGTTAATCTTGAAATAGATACATCATTAAGTAGATGGACATCCTTTTTCATCTGCATTCTAAGTTTAAATGGTATTTTAAGCTTGGAGATATTACTATATTTAATACCACGAATAATTCGTACTGGATCTTCATGAAATGTAGTATCCAAATCTATAATAGATCTTAATCTCTTATTTCTTAAATCCTTAACACCACCAATATAATCAATTACTTGATTCTCTGAAGGAGAGTAGTAGAGAGCATTTATAGAGAAGTCCCTTCTTAAAACATCCTCTTCTATACCTCCATAATCATTATGATTATTTGTAGATTCTAAGGATCTAAAGGTAGCAACCTCAAATATTTTAGCCCCAAAATATATATGAACTAGTTTAAATCTTCTACCAATAATTCTTGAATTTCTAAAAATCTTTTTTACATCTTCAGGTAGTGCATCTGTAACAATATCAAAATCCTTTGGTTCACGTTTTGACATGAGATCCCTTACAGCACCACCAACTATATATGCTTGAAAACCACGTCTATTTAATTTCTCGATTACAGTAATAGCGTCTTTGTCTATATATGATCTATTTATATTATGTTCTTTAGCTTGGTACACTTCAGCCTGTTTTTGGGGCCTTCCCTTTTTATCAGTTGTATAACGAATTAACATAATAAGAAATGTACTCTAAAATCACCCTAAATACAACCATAAAGAAATCAGATTATCCTAGACATCAGCACAACCTGATGTTATATTTATATTTATTTTTAATAGATTATAAGTCGATAATATAAAAATATATAGTTCCAGAGTTCAAGGATATAAAATGCGAATTAGAAATAAACTTATAACAGTACAGCTAATAATGACAATAACTCTATTTTTATCTATATTAATCTTCTCATTACACATGAATAAATATGTTTCCATAAATGATGCGGAAATAACTCTTGGACATTTAGATTCGGATATCTATCGTTTTAGTTTTTTTACTAATACAGCAGCTAATAAACGTTTAAGTCCAACAGATTTAGAAAATGAGCTAATAGAAAACTTCAATATTCATAAGGATAAGTTAGATTTTCTTCAAAGATCAACTCTTTTTAATACACAGAGCTTAAAAGAGTCATCTAAAAACATAAGGCTCTCCTATATACTTATTAGTAGTAAATCTATGCAGGACCTAAAAAGATTATTAGATAGTATAAAGGGTAGCAACACAGAAAAGATAATAACGGAATACGGGGTTAAAGAAGCATTACGTTTATCCCAATTATCACCGCCTAAAATCCTTAAAGATCAGACAGATAGAGATGAGATAATTGATAATCTAAATAAAGTTTACAAGGCTGAATTAGAACTAATAGATCAGTACACCCTTTATCAAAATCAATGGAATGAGTCTAAAAATAATTTTTATATAAGATTAGATGCACTAAAAAAGAGATCTCTTGGAATAACAATCTTTCTTTTAATTATTGTTATTCTGTTATCTTTTTATATTGGATACTCTATTACTAATGTTATAACAGTTAACCTAAATCAAGTTAATGACTCTCTATTTAAGATGACAAATGGTGACTTTACTTCAAGTTTACATATTGCAGCTGGAGATGAATTTGGGGACCTATCTAGGAATTTTAATAACTTTATTGAGCAGCTTTGGAAAAAGTTAGACTCTATGAATGTTATTATGAATGATATTGGCCACGCTATGAACGAGGACCTTGATTTTAGTAAAATACAAGGAAACATTCTCTCAAATGTAACTAATCACATCCATACTGATGCTTCTGCAATTTTTAGTTTAAAAAATGGCGAGCTACTGTTAACAGCATCAAAAGGACATTTTCCTCCATTCTATCCTATAGAAGAGGATCTATCTAATGATAGACCTAAAGCTGCCAGATATTTATCAGAGAACAATATACCTCTAGATTCTATAATTGTTAACGAGTGTATTGAAAAGAGAGAGCCTATTCTAATTAGGGAGTGTTTTAAACATCCGGACTTCCCCCAATGTAGAAACCCTAAATCAGCTCTATATATAAGTTCTTTAATGATGGTTCCCCTTATAAACTCGGGTAATATCATTGGGATTTTTGTTGTGTTAAGAACAACCAGTAAAAAATCCTTCTCGGATTTAGACTTCTCAAACTTTTCTTCCTTTAGTGATTATGCTGCCCTAACCATTGATACTCTAGAAAAGTATAATGAACTAATTGAAAAATTCGAGATGCAAAAAGAGATTGGAGTTGCTGCTGATATTCAACAGAGTTTAGTACCAACTAAGATGCCAAAGATACAGGGTCTTACCTCAAGTGCCTATACCCTTGCAGCAAAGGGAGTAAGTGGAGATTATTACGACTTTTTTAGAATGAATAAATATACTATTGGTGCAACAGTTTGCGACGTAGCTGGAAAAGGTGTACCTGCATCCCTTGTAATGGTTATGATTAGAACAATTTTAAGGCTTGTATCCTCTCCTGCAAGGGGAGCAGCTGAGACTCTAACAATGTTAAACCGAAGTATAAGTGGTAAAATAGATGTTGATAGATATGCAACTATGGCTTTTTTTAAGATTGATCTACAAAACATGAAATTAAACTACTCAAATGCTGCCCACCACCCTATCCAGATATTTAGGCAATCAACCCAGAAGTTCTATGCAATAGATAGCCCAGGACTTCCTATTGGTATAGATAGGGATGCTACTTTTATGGAAAAAAGGATATCTTTATACCCGGGTGATATAATTTTTATGTATACCGATGGTTTTCCTGAAGCTAGAAACCACGATGGGGACGAGTATTCCACAAACCGAATGTTACGGGAGATAAGACTTCACTGTAACCAGAATGCAAATAAAATATTAGATAGTGTAGTTGAAGATATGCAAAAGTTTACAGCAAGAGCAAGCCAACATGATGACCAGACAATTTTAATTATTAAAATTGATGAGGAGAAATAATAGATGAAAATACGTACAAAAATTACATATATTCAGCTTACAACAGTTTTTTGCATCTTACTCTCTATTGGAGTTTTATATAGATCTTTTACAGATATAGAGGAGTTAAAACAGCTACAGGTTAACTTTAATAGATTGATAGACATCGAATATAACGTTAATGATATGCTTTATAACTCGTTATATATTAATGAGAACATAGTTGAGTTTGGTATAGAAGTAACAAATAAATTTAATGCTCTTATCTCCCTTGTTGATTTTATGTATAAGGATATAACTAAAAATCATAAGTATTTAGATGCTAACTTTAAACAGTTTTACTATCAGTGGCACCAAAAGAACTCAAATTACTACCTGCCTTTAGCCCAAAACTTTAGGGAGTATGTATCCCCCACTAAGGGATGGATACCTATTATTAGTAATCATGGACTATTAAAAGGTTATGATATACTACTTGATGAAGAGTCAAAGGGTCTTGGTGATGAAGCTAGGATAAAACAACTCAAGTCTACAATTGACCTTATAAAAAATAATAAGCTAAGCCAAAAGGTAATTGAAGATCAAATTAAAATTGTACAGGAGGATCTTCAATACAACATTAATGTAAGTATTGCAGGGAATTCACTTCTTTTAATAATTTTGCTGATATTTATTGTAACTGCAGCTACAATGATGAGTTCAAGAATATCTAAAAGTTTAATAAAGAAAGTTCATAACGTAGAGACATCCCTTGAGAAGATAGCAGAAGGGGACTTATCTAGCCAGGTTATTGATAACTCTGGTGATGAGTTTACCGATTTAGCCAAGAGTTTTAATACCTTATCAACTATGTTAATTGGTAAAACTGCATCAATGAAAGAGATAATGAATGAGATTAGTGAAATTATCTCCAAGGATGTTAATATAGATGCTCTATTAATTAAGATAACAGAGCTTGCAAAACAGTCTTCTAAGGCTGATGCTGCAACTATTTTATTAGTAGATAAATTCTCTGATATTTTAAGGGTAGAACACTTAGAAGGATTTTTTCCACCACCCTACTCTGTATCCATATCTGTAAAATCTAAAAGAAGTCTAATAGAGGAGAAATTTAAATCAACCCCTATTCCCTTTCATAGTAGTTATTTAACTAAAGAGAGTGTTTTAAAGGGTGAACCACTATTTGTAAAGGATAGTGAGGAGGAGAGTGATAAACTTCCATTTAACTCAAACCCCCAGGATATTCTTTTTATTAAATCAAGTATGACAATACCTCTTGTTGTTTCTAATAAACTTTTAGGAGTTATATCTTTAGCAAAAACCAATAGAGAAGAGACCTTCTCGGATTTAGACTTCTCAAATATGGTATCCTTTGTAGAGTATGTATCCCTTACTATAGATAACCTTTATAAGTATATGGAGTTATTGGAAAAGAGTGAGATGAAAAGGGAGATGAACATCGCTTCTGAGATTCAAACCCAACTACTTCCTAAAAAAATACCAGTACTTCCTAATGTTGATATCTCTGCATTTTCTGATAGTGCTAGGGGTATAAGTGGAGACTATTACGATATTTATAAAATAAGTAAGGATAAGAGTGTTGCAACAGTTTGTGATGTAGCAGGTAAGGGGATTGCAGCGGCATTAGTTCTAGTAATTATTAGAACAATTTTGCAACTAGCATCAAACTCTAAATCTACAGCTAAAGACCTATTAACTTTTTTAAATAAGAGTATTTCCGACAGGGTTAAAACTGATTATTTTGCTACCTTATCTGTACTTGTATATGATAATAGTAATAATAGCATAACACTCTCTATAGCTGGGGATACTCCAGTTTTAATTTATAGAAGTAAAGAACAGGTTGTAGAGAGAATTACCCATAGTGATGTACCAGTTGGTATTGATAATACTACAATATACTCTAATAAAAGTATCTCTCTAAATGAAGATGATGTTCTCTATATGTTTTCAGATGGACTACTAGAGGTAAGAAATGACTTTAATGATGTATTCTCAATTAACGAACTGGAATCATTTATATTAGAGCACTCTAATAACAGAACTGAGACTATAACAGTTCTATTAAAGGACTACCTAAATGAGTTTAGAGGAGCCCAAAATAGAATTGATGATGAGACTGTAATCGTATTTAAGAAGATTTAGTTAAGTTATTTATTGATAATAATAAGTATAGAGATAGTCCTATTAAAGATCCACCTATGATTCTAGTTATTAAATTAGAAACTCCTAGGGGAAATAGGGCTATTAAAAGACCTAAAACAATAAGAATTATACCAGCAGAAGTCTCCTTTACCCTAATAATAGCCATAACCCCAATAAAAAAGATAAGTAGACCAATTATTACAAAGACCAAACTAGATATTGTAACTGCTATTTTACCAGTGTTAAAAACAAGAACTATTCCCGCTATAAGTAAAATGGCAGCTTTTACACCATCATATACCCAACCCTTTCTAAATTTAATAAGAATTACAGAAGAAATTAAAGAGTTAAAACCTATGATGATAAAATAAAACCCTAGTATAAAAAGCAGTATAGATAGTAGTGAAGTTGGATTTATAACTAAAACCAATCCTAAAATAAGCATGATAGAGAATTTAATATTTTTTAGTACAATATCATTATTCATTATTTATCTCCTTAAGTTGTTAACATTATAATTATACAAAAAAAGCAGTAATCCGGTGATTACTGTATTACAATCTCATTTATAAAAAAAGCAGTAATCACTTGATTACTGCAACAACAAATCTAAAAACATAACTGCGAGGTTTATGATTTTTTACATTTGGAAAAACTATACGTTTACATAATAACCTAGAATTCAGCATTGTCAACTTTTTTTCCCCTAAGGCACTATTGCCATATTGTAATAATGGGCTATAATCTTAAGTTATGAATATGACCGAAAAAATGATACTAAATCTAATCCGTAAAAAAATAAATTATCTAATACAGAGATTACAAAAATAACAGGAAAACATAAGTCTACAATATCCCCCTGTATACAATCGCTTATTAATGAAGATTTTTTAATTACAGCAGGTACAGGTTCATCAACTAAAAAAGGTGGAAAGCCACCTCTATTCTTAGAATTAAACCCAGATAAACTTTATACAATCGGTTTAAGTATAGAACCTGAAAAAATAACAGCTATTATAAATAACTTTGCTGGTAAAATTATACAGACCCATTACGCTTCTTATTCGGATAAAAACTCTACAGCAGCTGTAATAATGGATATAAAAGATGTCATTGATCAAATCATATTAAAAGAGTCTATTCCTGTTGATAAAATTGCAGGTATTGGAATTGGAATATCAGCCCAAGTAGATAGTGATAGTGGAATAATATATAAGTGTGAGGGAATTAAGTTAACTAAAGTACACTTAAAGGATGAAATTTCAAAATACTTTCCCTACCCTATATCCATTATAAACGATGTTAATGCCTCACTTCTTGCAGAAAAATGGTTTGTACATGATCCCCATGATATAAAGTATGAAAATTTTATGTATCTACTAATTGGGTCAACCCTACAAAACATGGGTCTTGGTCTATATCTAAATAATCAACTATACGAGGGTAGTAATCACCATGCAGGAGAGATGTACTACTACTTAACAGATAAGAGGTTAAAAAGCTCACTTCCTCCGGAAGAGGAGTTATTAGACTTTACAATCGATAAGGTTAAAGACTTCTTAAATGATGACTATGAACCTGTTAAAAAGTTATTAGCAATTTACACAGATATAATATCCGAGAAGATGATTCATAGTATAGAGTTATTAAATCCCCAAAAATTAATAATTGGTGGTAATGTTATTAATGCAGAGGAAGAGTTTTTAAACCCACTTATTGATGCAATAAAAAGTAAGACAGATGAATTCTTTGAGGATTTTTTACAGATAGAGATAAGTAAATCTGAACTTGATGAACTGGCTACACCAATGGGAGCAACAACTCTTATTATGGCCAAGTACTTTAAATAGGAGTTTTATGAATTTAGCAATTTTAGATGCAGCTACTTTGGGGATGGACCTGGATTTAACCCCATTTAATAAGTTTGGTGATGTTACCATATATCAATCAACAAGTAACCAAGAGTTAGTAAGTCATGGATACAATGCAGATATATTAATATTAAATAAATTTGTATTAGGTGAAGAGGAGTTTAAAAAACTTCCAAATCTAAAACTAGTTTGCCTAACTGCTACTGGATATAATAATATTGATGTAGAGAAGGCTAAAATCTACAATATCAGGGTTACCAATGTTGAGGGCTACTCAACAAATTCCGTTGCCCAACACACTTTTAGTATGCTTTTATACCAACTTCAACACCTAAAATATTATGATGAATATATTAAGAGTGGAAGCTACCAGGGTTCTAAAACATTTACCCATATAGAGAGAAGTTGGACGGAAATTTCAGGTAAAACTTGGGGTATAATTGGTCTTGGAAATATAGGCCGCAGTGTAGCTAAAATAGCCAAATCCTTTGGTGCAAATGTAATTTATACATCTACAAGTGGTGTTAAAAGGGAAGAGGAATATACAGAGGTAACTTTAAAGGAGCTATTAACAAAGTCAGATATTATATCAATCCATGCACCACTTAATAGCAAAACTGATAACCTAATATCAATTAAAGAGTTTTTACTTGTTAAAAAGAATTTAATTATATTAAACCTAGGTCGTGGTGGAATAATAAATGAGAAAGCCTTAGCCCATGCTATTGATAATGGACTAATTAGTGGAGCTTGTATTGATGTTTTAACATCAGAGCCGGTAAAGGATGATAATCCCCTTGTTAATCTAAAAAATAAAGATAAACTTTTTATTACCCCTCATATTGCCTGGGCAAGTATTGAGGCTAGAAACAGAGTAGTTAGCGAAATATGTGAAAATATTACTTCTTTTTTAAATGGAGAGGAGAGAAACTGGGTTTAACCCTTAAAAGACTCTATAAAGTACATATTTGTAAGCCCCTTACCCTTAACTTCTAGAGGTTCTCTTTTATTACAATTAAACGAGTCTTTAACTCTGTTAAAAGTATCTTCTGAAATATTTATACACATAGGTTTAGAGTTAGACTCCATTCTAGAGGCTATATTTACAGTATCTCCAAAAATATCATAGATATACTTCTTTTTACCTACAATTCCTCCTACGATATCCCCAGAGTGAATACCTATTCTAACTTCCCATTTATATTCTGAACTCTTATTATAATCCTCTATATAATTTATCATTTGGGTTGCAGCCTTTGAAATTTTATATGCGTGGTTACTAGTATGATTAGGAACTCCACAAATACCTAGATAGGCATCTCCAATGGTCTTTATTCTTTCACACCCATTATTTTCCATTATATCATCAAATTTTGTAAACATTGTATTTAACTCACTAATTAAAGTTATTGGATCTAACTCCCCTGAGTATTTTGTAAAATTAACAATATCTGAGAACAGAACACTTACATCCTTAAAGTTTTGAGGAAGACTGACACCGGTCTCTTTTAACTCATTTGCAACAGAAAGTGGAAGCACATTTTGAAGAAGTTTCTCGGACTTCTCCCTTTCAACCTCTATATCCTTTAATGCTGTTCTTAGTTTTAAGTGAGTTGTAACCCTAGCTATAACTTCTTCTTTTTGAAAGGGTTTAGAGACATAGTCTACAGCCCCTGACTTAAACCCCTTTACCTTATCCTCAATTTGATTAAGGGCAGAGATAAATATTACCGGAATATCCACAGTTTCAAGATCGTTTTTTAATATAGATATAGTCTCAAAACCATCCATACCAGGCATCTGTATATCTAAAAGAATAAGATCTGGTTTAGCTTTTTTAGCAATCTGTATAGCTCTCTCTCCACTCTTTGCCTGAAGAGGATGAAACCCCTGCTGAGTTAGAGTCTCTGTTAGAACCTTTAAATTCTCTTCAACATCATCTACAATTAGTATTCTTGACTTTTCCATAAACTACTCTTTATCCTGTTTTTTTATTTTTTCTATTAGTGTTATTAAGCTATCATCATCAAAGTTATTTGTAAAAAACTCTACAATATTAACAAAATCCAATAGAGCTTCACTCCCCTTTAAGGTTTCTAATACACCCTTAATAGCAACAAAATCATTTATTAATATATAGTCGTCTAACTTTTCAATTATATCACCGGTTAGCTCTCGACTAATAGTTTTTATATCTAAATTATCTATAGAGATCTCTTCTTTCTGCTCTTTAGCAGTTTTCTCATAGGTAAATTGAATATGGCTATTTTGACTGATTAAATTAAAGAGAGAACTTAACTTAAAGGGTTTTGCAATAAATCCATCAAAGCCTGAGGCTAAAATACTCTTCTCATCATGCTTAAAAGCACTGGCTGTTAGGGCAAAAACAGGGATGTGTTTAATTAAATCATCAGCCTTCATAAGTTTTACAGATTCATAACCATCCATAACAGGCATTTTTATATCCATAAATACTAACTCAGGTTTAAACTCTCTAACTCTCTCTAAGGCATCTTTACCATTAACAGCCTCTATAGTAACAAAACCTACCCTCTCTAACATCTCTTTTAATATTAGTCTGTTATTTATTTTATCATCTACAATAATTACTGTAGGATGCCTGTCTCCTTCAATACCAATAACAGTTCCAATATCTTCCTCAACATTATCAGCCTTAGCTGCATATTCAAAATCAATAGAGAAGGAGAAGTTACTTCCAACACCCTCTTTACTCTCAATTTCTAGTTTCCCACCTAACATCTGAATAAAACTGTTTGTTATAGCTAACCCTAAACCTGTTCCTCCCTCATTATCTGTAATACTAGACTGGGTAAATGGCTGAAGAATAGACTCAATCTCACTCTCGGGGATTCCCTTTCCTGTATCATTTATTGAAAATCGTAGCTTTCCAGACTGAATACCTACAACTATGGAGATGCCCCCATCATTGGTAAATTTAATAGCATTACCTAAAATGTTTATTAAAATTTGTCTCAACTTTCCTAAATCACTCTTTAGATAAACAGGAAGAGGATCTACATACTCTACATAAAGTGCTAGCCCCTTATTTTTACACCGTAAATCAAACATCTCTTTTAAGTCTTGGGTAAACTCTTTTAAATTAAAGACAGACTCGTGTAGTTCTATTTTCCCTGCCTCTATTTTTGAGATATCTAAAATATCATTTATTAATCCTAAAAGATGTTCTCCACTTCTTGATATAATATTTAATTTTTCAACCTGGTTATCTGTTAAATTCCTATCACTATTTAGTAGCTGTGTAAATCCTAAGACTGCATTAAGAGGGGTTCTAAGTTCATGGCTCATATTTGCTAAAAATTCACTTTTAAGCCTATTAGCCCTCTCTGCAGCCTTTCTTGCATCTTGCAGACTCTGTTCAAATAGAATTTGTTTGGAAATATCCCTTATTATGGCAGTATGAATTGTTCCATCGGGAGTAGAACTTTTACTAAAGTTTGCTTCAAAATCAATACTAACTCCCCCCTTTGTTCTTCCTCTATATCTTTTTAACCTGTTTTTACTATCTGTAATATCCTTTACAAATCGTTTGTTATCTGTCCCACAGGTTTTACAAAACTCCTCTTCCTGGTCAAATAAGGATGAAAAAGAGCTTCCATTTATCTCTTCCCTACTCCAACCAAAGAGTTTCTCGGCTGCTGGATTAAATATAAAAATATGTCCATCATCATTAAAGGAGATAATTGGATCTGCTGCGTTATCAATTACAGTGTGTAAACGCTCCCTACTGTTCTCTAACTCGGACTGTTGCTTAACTATTAATTTATTAATATTACCATATATTTTACTAAACTCATTATTATCAACAATTTCAATCTGAGCTGTGTTTGATGCGTTACTAGATGTTAACTTTTCCAGTCTACCCTCAACTGTTTCTAGGGGATTTTTTATCTGATTCTTTAATAAAACCAAAATTCTAAATGATAAAAAGAGATAAAAGAATATTTTTAATCCTATAACATCTAATATATCTTCAATCTCTTTATGGCTACGTCCACTCTTAGATAGTAACATCTCAGGAGACATATCCATCTTAGCCCCTACCCTAGGTATAAATAGATCCTGAAGGTTACCTGAAAAAACAGAGTAAAAATCTGATGCTATAGTAAATACCTGGAAACCTAAAAAAGTTATTAAAAGTATTACAACATAACTCATCTGTTTATAATAGGATCTAAATTTTGGTTCTAATGTAGGAGGATCTATCATTAAAGCACTTTTAATTGGGAAATAGATGTTTTCTAGGCTCATATTTATAAATATGGATGTAAAGAGACCGGTAATAATACCTTCTAACATATTATAAAAAGTGGGAAGAAGATCTTGATAATTATTGTAATACTCAAATGAGGAGTAGACAGTGCCTAAAACAAAGGCAACAACACTCATAAGTGTTATTTTTTTTCCTAGACTATTAAAAATAGAGATAACCCTATTCTTTTCATCCATACTTACTGGAATATTCCTATTAAATTTCTGCCAAAAATGGAATATTGGAAATAGAAGATGCATTATCATAAAGTTAAAAAAAAGTATTAAAAGTAGTGGAAATATAGAATTAGGAAAATCTACTACTGAATAGAAACTATTAAAAAAGGCATCCTTTAATGTTTTACCTTTAAAGGATATTAAAAATAGGACAAAAAATGGAACAAGAATTGTCACCATTAGAGTTTTTCTTAAAAGTTTTTTCCCACACTTATCCATTAAAACCACCTATACTATAAAATGTAACTTATATAAAATATAATACCTTTTTATATTAATACGTGCAAATATGGAGATTTTATTTGAAAAAGATTGTTGTTAAATTTGGGGGATCAAACTTAAAGACCCCAGAAGATATTAAAAATATTATTAAAGTAGTTAAATCCTACAACAGACCCTTGGTTATAGTAGTTTCAGCTTTTTTTGGGGTTACAAACTATCTAATAGATGGGATTTCTAAGGTTCAAACTTCTATAAACCATATAGATGAGATAAACAGTTTTATTAAAGGAATTAAAAAAGAGGCTATTAATCAACATATAGAAAAAAAAATTCTACAAGATGAGGTTTTTACAAAAATAGAGGAACGGCTTCTGGAACTTGAGAACTGCCTAAGGGGTATTCACTATATTGGAGATGTTCCAGACTTTGTAGAAGATAAAGTTCTAAGTTTTGGAGAGAAGTTATCCTCCCTACTCTTAACAGCTATTTTTAAACATAACGGAATAGATGCAGAAGAGAGACTTCCTGAAGATATGGGTTTTACTACCTTTGGAACATTTAGGAACGCTTCAATTGATTATGAAGTATCTATGGAGGGGGTTAATAGTGCCCTTAAAGAGGATAAGGTTTATATTGTTCCCGGCTTCTATGGAATCTCCCCAAAGGGAAGAATAACCCTATTAGGTAGAGGAGGTAGTGACTACTCAGCCGCAAGTTTTGCAAACTTAATAGATGCCGAATCCCTTGATATATGGAAGGATGTTGATGGCTATTTAAGTTCTGACCCTAAACTAATAGAGAAGCCTGTTAAAATAAAAAATCTATCATATAGGGAGGCTGCAGAGCTCTCCTACTTTGGGGCTAAGATTCTTCACCCTAGAACAGTTGAGCCACTAATGAAGAAGTCTATTCCAATACGTATTTTTAATATAACAAAGGAGAATCCAACACTTATACCCCTTTCAATAATAAGTCATGAGGAGAAGATTCTAGACTCTGTGATAAAGAGTGTAACATATAGTGATAACTTCTCAGTTTTAAAACTAAATGGTCCTGGTGTGGGAAATAAGCCTGGAATTCTAGGAAGAGTTACAACACTATTAGATGATCACGATATTAATATCTTATCAGTAGTTACTTCTGGTACATCTATAAACATATACTTAGAAGATATCGATTTAAAAGAAGCGACTCTATTAGTTGAGAAAGCTAACTTTCACACTATAACCAATATAAAACCTATGGATGACCTATCTATTGTGGCTATAGTGGGAGAGGGAATTCTACAACATCACGGTCTTGTTTATAAAATGTTATCCTCAATGAACAAAGAGGGGATTAATGCAAAAATTATATCTGGAGGCGCATCTGAAGTAGCAGCGTATGTTGTTATAGAGACTAAATTTAGAAATAAAACAATTAAAGTCATTCATGATGGATTTTTTTATAAATGATTATAACCTCTATCAATCTTAGTATAATATTAATACTCCTTGGCATAACCACACTATCCCTCTCTATATGGGCTTTTAACAAAAGAGAGTTACACTCAGCTCTAGAGTTCTCTCTTTTTATGTTTAGTGTAGCTATCTACGCCTTTGGGTACGCTTTAGAAATTTCTAGGACTGATATAGAAGGAATATTAAAGGCGATAAAATTTGAGTATACAGGAATTCCATATATATCCTATTTTGCAGTTCTATTCTCATATAGGTATACATCTGGTAAACCACTAAATAGATTATTAACTATTATTATGTTAATTATTCCTGTGACCTCAACTCTTTTAGCATATACTGTGGAGTATCACACACTTTTATACATAAACCCCCATGTGGATATGACTGGGTTCTTTCCAACATTGGATTTTGAAAAGGGGATATTCTATATAATTAGAATTATATACCAGCAATTAATATCTCTAATCTGTATTATCTACTTAATATTTAATCTAAATAAGGTTTCAAAAGTAAAAAGATTACAGCTATGGGCCCTAATTATGGCTCAACTTATACCCTGGATAATCCTTATATTCTATGTGTGTGGTTTTATACCAGGGAATATTGATATAAACCCATTCTCTTCATTTGTAGTAGGAATTATCTTTAGTATAGCAATACTAAAACTAAAACTATTTAAATTAATACCCTATGGAAGGGATATAGCAATTGATTCTGTAGATGAAGCCTTTATTTTAATTGATAAAAAAAGAGTAGTATTAGATTTTAATAGTGCAGCAACGTCCCTTGAATTCATTAATTTAGAGAAGGGATATAAACTCCCAACTTTTAATATATTTTCTAAACATCTTCATAAAGCTATTGATGATAGTCTATCAAATTTTGACTTCTCCTATACCTCAAACTCTATGGATATTTTTTATTATAAAGTAAATATTTACAATTTCAAATCCACTTTTAATAGGGATATAGGAAGAGTTATACTTATAAATAACGTAACTGATATTAAAAAACTTATGAAAGAGTTGGAACATAGGGCAAGTTATGACTATCTAACTAGACTTAATAATAGAAGATCCATTATGGAGCTTGGATCTAGGGAAGTGTCTATCTGTTATAGAAGTAAAAAACCCCTTAGTTTTATAATGGTTGATATAGATAGATTTAAAGATATAAATGATACCTATGGCCATAAAATTGGTGATCAGATATTAATACTGGTATCAAAGAGTCTAAAGGAGAACCTAAGAGATATTGATATTATTGGAAGGTATGGGGGAGAAGAGTTTTTAATTATATGTCCAAATACCACAGAAGATGAAGGTTTTAATACAGCGGAAAGGTTAAGAGAGTCAATTGATAATTTAAATATTAAAATAGAAGATAATTTAATAAATACTACAATCAGTTTAGGACTATATACTTACAACGTAGATAATGAAGAGAGACTAGAGAAACTAATAGATCGTAGTGATAAAGCCCTTTATAGGGCTAAAAATAGTGGAAGAAATAGGGTTTCTAAATAGAGTCTACCCTCTTTTTCTCCAAGTTGTTGACATTAGACATATCTCTTTATCAGTTTTTTTATTTACAAAGGAGTGTAATGCTTTAAAACCATTAAAAGAGGTTTTTAAGGATAAGTTATCCCCTAAAATACTCTCTCCTCTATATGAAATATTTACAAGCTCTAGCTCCATATCATCTATGTAATTATCGTCTAAATAGGTAAACAACCATTTTAAGTATCTAATATTACTTACATGATTATTTATATCTAAGTCACTTTTATTAACAGTAATTTCTGAGACACTATTATAATCACCAATAAGTTTATCAAATTTACCAGGTATTATATCAGTAAAAACATGGTTATCTTCTTCAAGTTTTATATTATTATTTAGGGATTCAAGTTTAATAGGTCTTCTTGAGTCAATATCTAAAAGAGCCCAAATACTACTTCCTTCTATAACACTTAAATTATCCTCATTAAAAAGCTGATAATCTCTTAAAGCTTTAAATCCTTTAAAACTCTTAGTCCATGTATCTATTTTAACATTGGTAGGCCATGTTGGATACTCATTAAACTTAAGTGCTATTCCTGTTAAGACCCATGTTAAGTTTTTCTCTCTTATTAATGTTGGGGAATCTAAACTATATTGAAGGCAATCTCTTCCTGCACTCTCTTGAAAAAGATCTAATACTGAAGAAGCCTCTAACTTTAAATATTTATCACAATCTGATGTCCTAACTTTTAACTCTTCTCTATGGGCCATTTAATATCCTTTAGTTTGGTGATTTCTCTATAGCTTTTAAATCATCATATTTAGGTTTTATTTTTTTAATTACCTCCCCATATGGTATATTAGAATCTAACCAGATGTCTATATCACTCCCATCAACAAAAAAGGGCATCCTCTGTTTACTATTGTGTACTTCAGCCATTATACCCTGTGCATCTGTTGTTATTAATGAGAATGTATTCACCCCACCCCATGGGGATAGCAGACCAAGGGCTAAAAGTGGTTTCCCCTGGTTATGGGAGATATAAAATGGAGTTTTACTACTACCCTCATCCTTCCACTCATAAAAGCCATCAAATATTATTAAAATTCTCCCATGTTCAACAGACCCTTTAAATGATGGTTTCTCCCTTAGAGTTTCAATCCTTGCATTTAATGTATATTTAACTATCTCTTCAGATTTTTTACACTCCCTAACCCAGCTAGGAATAAGACCCCATTTCCCAAGGCTAAGTACCCTATTTTCAAGAATTATTGGTAAAAATGGATGGGTGAAGGCTACCTTATACTCCCCATACCCTACATATTTAAAATCATTACTAACCCTTAGATTATACTCCTTTTGAGCAACCTCTAGAGGGGTCATTATTGTTGCATTAAAACACATATTTATACCTCTATTAATTTTAACTTTAAAAACACTACTAATCAATGTACAAAACAACATAATATTTGTATAGTGGTTTTATGGCTTTAAAGAAGATTATACATGTGGATATGGATGCATTTTTTGCAGCTGTAGAACAGAGGGATCATCCAGAATATAGGGGAAAGCCCTTAATTATTGGAGGGGATCCAAAGAGTAGAGGTGTCGTATCAACATGCTCCTATGAAGCTAGAAAATATGGTATACACTCGGCAATGCCAACTGCTACTGCTTATAAACTATGTCCCCAGGGGATTTTTGTTGGATGTAATTTTGAAAGAATAAAAGAGGCATCGACCCAGGTTCATGAAATATTTCATAAGTATACAGATATAGTAGAGCCCCTTAGTTTAGATGAAGCTTATTTAGATGTTACAAATAATAAGATTGGTGAACCTTCGGCTACAAAAATAGCTCAAATGATTAGAAGGGATATATATCAAAAAACCAAACTTACAGCATCCGCTGGTGTATCTTACAATAAATTTATAGCAAAAGTAGCCTCTGATTTTAATAAACCTAATGGGATTACTGTAGTTCCTCCAGAGAAAGCTAGCGAGTTTATCCTAAACCTCCCTATTAGAAAATTCTGGGGTGTTGGTAAAGTTACAGAAAAAAAAATGTTGAAACTTGGCATAAAAACTGGTCATGACCTAATAAAATACAAAAGATATGAGTTAATTGAACTTTTTGGAAAATCTGGACCATTCTTTTACGATATTGTTAGGGGAATAGATAATAGAGAGGTTGAAACACACCGTATAAGAAAGTCTATTGGAAGGGAGAATACATTTAAAGAGGATATTTTAGATAGTATAAGGCTTATAGAGTTTTTAGAAAGTGTAGCTACAAGGGTTGAAACAGATCTAAAAAAAGAGGGTAAAAAAGCGCTAACAATAACCCTAAAAGTTACTTACCACGACTTTACAAAGATTACTAGAAGCATAACAGCGCCAACCTACATATATAGGGCTAAGGATATTATATTATATATTAAATCCCTTATACCTAAAACTTTAATTGGTCAAAAAGCTGTTAGGCTCCTAGGTATTTCAACATCTAACTTTCAGGGTGAGGAGGAGGATAAATACGGTTTACGTCAATATTGGCTTCCATTTAAACCTGAAGAGATTGCCCCTAGAATTGATTTTTTATAATCTATTTACATAATAAAATAGTATTCCATAATTATTTATATATAATTAAAGTCTAAAGGGAGATGATATATGCCAACTATATTAATAATTGACGATGAAGAGTCAATAAGGTTTACATTAGAATCCTTATTAGAAGATGAGGGTTATATTATATTAAAAGCAGAGAGTGCTACTGTTGCGTTACAAACCATTAAGGATAACAAAGTTGACTTAGCTATAGTGGATCTCCACATTCCGGATATGAATGGAGAGGAGTTAGTTAAGAAAATTTATACAACCAACAATAATATAAAGTTTATAATGCATACTGGTCAAAATGATTATAGGTTAAATGATTATCTAAAGAGCATTGGTATGGATAGTGAAAATGTCCTATTTAAGCCTATTCTAGATTTAGAAGTATTAATAAGTAAACTAAAAAATATTTTAGATTAATTGGAAGAGAGATGTGACTGAGGGACGAAATATAACGGTAGTGGTTTAATTGTAGAGTTAACTCTCCTATTGATAATAGTTACTAATAAGATTATTATTATGAATAATAGGAGATTAAAAGATGTTTAACTTTGATAATATATATAAAACTCTACCTAGTAGTCTGTTTACAATACAAGACCCTATACCTGTAAAAAAACCTAAGCTTATAATAAAAAATAGAGAATTAATAAAAGAGTTAGGAGTAGATAACATTGATTTTACCCAGACTCTATCTGGAAATAAAATCCCTAACGGTGCAGAGCCAATTGCCCAGGCCTACTCTGGACACCAGTTTGGTCACCTAAATACCCTTGGAGATGGTAGAGCCATACTATTAGGGGAACACGTTTTAAGTAGTGGTCAAAGATTTGATATTCAACTTAAGGGATCAGGGAGAACCCCCTACTCTAGGGGTGGTGATGGCAGGGCAACACTATACTCAATGTTAAGGGAGTACCTTATAAGCTACGCTATGGAGAAGCTAAATATTCCAACAACTAGAAGCCTGGCTGTAGTTTCCACTGGGGAAGATGTATATAGGGATATGGCTGAGATGGGTGGTATATTAACTAGAGTAGCATCAAGCCATATACGAGTTGGAACTTTTCAATATGTAGCTATGTTAGGTAACCTAGAAACCTTGAAAATATTTACAGATTATGTAATTAATAGACACTACCCGGAACTAAAAAGTGATATTAATCCATATCTAGCTCTACTTAAAAATGTAATGAATAAACAGATAGATTTAATAGTAGATTGGTATAGGGTTGGGTTTATCCATGGAGTTATGAATACAGACAACGTCTCAATTTGTGGGGAGACTATTGATTATGGACCATGTGCTTTTATGGATATATATAATCCTAAAACAGTTTTTAGCAGTATTGATAGGTTTGGAAGATACTCCTTCGAGAACCAAAAAAATATTGGTGGCTGGAATATGGCCAGATTTGCAGAGACCCTAATTCCCCTAGTCGATAATAACCAGGATGTATCCCTTAGCCTTATTAATGAAGTTTTAAGTGAGTATAAGGCACTATTTGAAGATAGGTGGAATGTAATGATGGCTTCTAAAATTGGAATATCTAATCCTACAGATAGTGATTTCCAATTAATAAGTAGTCTATTAAACATTATGGAGGATAATCGATTAGATTATACAAAGACCTTTAGAAATCTTATATTAAAAGATGAACCTTTACTTAAAGATTGGTACAAAAAGTGGGAGTTAAGAGATATAAATAAGGATCTAATAATAGAGAGTAATCCAGCTATTATTCCAAGGAATTTTATTGTTGAGCATGTATTAAAGGAGGCTGCAACTTACAACAACCTTAACCCATTAAATGACTTTTTAGAAGTATTAGAAAACCCATACTCAGATGATGTTTTAGATTATTATAAAAACCCACCAGAAAGAGTTGATGAGAACTACAAAACTTTCTGTGGGACTTAAAATAGGGGAGTTTAGTTATTATTACTAAAAATTAAATTCCCACCTTCAACAGAGATAGAAAAGTCTAATGAACTCTTTATAACATCCATATCATGTTCACCTAAAGACTCTCTAGGAAGAAACAAATATGGATTTATAGATGTTTTAATTCTATAACCTTTTAAGAGTTTTTTAGGGTAACCATTTGGATAGTAGTTTATTTCATAGGATAGGTGTGGACCAGTAGATCTTCCTGTTGATCCAACATCTCCTATATGGAAACCCTTTGTTATTTTAGATCCTACTGTAACTAAAACCTTATCCAAGTGGGCATAGGTTGAGAAGAGATTATCCCGATGTTTTACAACAATATAGTTCCCATACTCTTCTGGATCATAGTCAATAACTACCACTTCCCCTGCTCCTGTTGAGTATATAGGTTCACCTTTTTTAAAAGCCATATCTACAGCTGGGTGGAATATAAATTCACTTCCAAAAGGATCCATAACAAGCCCCCACGGAAGAGTAATTCTAAATGATTTTAAAGGGGATCCAAGGGGATAGTCATCCCTAAAATCTGATATAGATCTTATTATATCAGTAAACTGATAAGCCTTTGTATAGGATGTTAAAAGTGCTCCACCATCCTTACTCTCATCAAGAAAATCTTCAAATAGTGTTTTATTCAAAACTACTTCACCAGAATAGACTTTAACTGGATATATCCCAACTGTTAATAATATTAGTGATGTAATTATAACACTTTTATATCTATTTAAACCTTTAGGATCCATCTTTACTCCTAATAATAAATTTTTTACTCTCTTCTTTATTGTTGACTCTTTACAAATACCAGCACATATAACACTGTTTTTACCAGTTTTGTTACTTGATATATTATTTAAAAGGGTTGTTGTATAATCTAAATAATTAATGTTTTTTACACTAATTTCATCACATAACAACTCTCTTAAAATTTCTCCATAATAATTTAAAAAGTAATAATATGGATTAAACCAAAATATTTTTTTAAGAAGTACCTCAAAATTCAACCAAATTAAATGACAATTTCGTATGTGATTCAACTCATGTTCAATGATAATATCTTCATCTGTTTTTATTAATCCAATTGGCATAAATATTACTGGCTTAATAATACCATGGGAAAATGGATGTTTTACTCTACTTGAGAACACAATTTTAATTCCATCAATATATTTTCTATTTTGGGTTCCTTTTTTTAATTTATGCACATTAAAGACTTCTCTAATAATAGTAAAAAATAGAGATATAACTGTAATTAAAAGTATTATCTCTTTAAAAACAAAATAATTTTTACTCTTTTTTTCTAGTTTTGATATAGAGTTATCACTTTCAATTTTTTTATCTTGATAGATTTGAGGGATATTTGAGTCTATCTCCAGTCTTTTATTTACCAAAACTGAGGCAAGGGTATTCTCATCAACAATACTACCTACAGGTTTTAATAATATTAAAGAAGGGATTATAAGTGTTAAAATAAGTATTAATCTATGAATTACCCACTGATAGTTATGATTATTATATCTCTTTCTAAGAGAGCAGTATGATAAAAATAGTGGTAATAATAATATTTGACTTATTATATATATTTTAATCATTTATCTTTCTCCTTTTGTAGCATTTCAATAAGTGTAGATAACTCATCCTTTGTAAGATCAGTATCCTTTACAAAGGCTGCAGCCATCTCTAATTTATTCCCTGAAAATAGATCCCCTAGAAGTTTCTTAAATTTACTGTGGGAGACTTCATCCTTATTTATTGTGGGAAAATAACTGTAAGATCGTCCATTTTTATGATGATTTACAAGGTTTTTCTCCTCCATTATCTGTAACTTTTTAAGAATAGTTGTATAACCAGGTTCTTTATCATCTAACCAGTTATCGATTATTCCTTGAACTTTTAATGGTTCATTTTTTCTCCATAAAACATTTAAAATCTTTAATTCTAATTCTGGAACATTAATTTTTTTCATTTTTATAAAATCCTTTACCATGGTAATTGGATCTTATTACGACAAGCGTCGTATGTCAATAAAAAAAGAGACTATATATTTTACAGTCCCTTTATTTAAAGCATATATATTATAGTGTTTCCATATCTTCTGCTTTTTTCTTTAATTCTACTAGCCTTCTAGATATAAATTGTTGCATTCTTCTGTTCTCTATCATACCTTCTACTCTACCATCCTTATCTACAACAGGAATTGAAGGAACATGACTCTTATCAAAAAGACTATAGATATCAGAAGCTTGGCTATCTAGAGTTGTAGTATAGAGAATACTGTCCATAATATCGTGGGCTAATAAAAAGTCAGATAACTCAGAAGCGATAAAGGTATCCTTTAAATTTTCTATGGATAAAATACCAACTAGTTTATTATCACTATTTACAACAGGATAGTAGAGGTTATCCCTTGAAGCAAAGATACTTAAGATGTTATTTAAATTCTCATTCTCTTTAATTAAAGGTATATTTTTATCAGCAAGATCTCTACCTCGGCTCTGTCTAATAAGGTCCTGGGCAGTAATATTAAGTCCAACTTCCCCACTTCTACTAACAGCAAACTTAACTGCTGTTGGACCTATTAGTTGTACAACAAATGTTGTGGCTGTAATAATTAAAACAATTGTCTCTCCAATTACACCATCAAAGGTATTTCCAGCTACAATTGATAAACCAATAGCAACACCAGCCTGACTAAAAAGACAGAATGGCAGGTACTTTCTAACTGATGTTGGAGCTTTGGAAATAATTGCTCCTAAAATACTCCCAGCAGCCTTACCACCCATTCTACCAAATAGATATACTAGAGCCATAACAACTGTAACCTTGGTTAAACCACCAACATTAAGGGTTGCTCCTACCATTACAAAAAACAGTATATATACTGGAGGTGTAAACTTTTCTACTAAATGAAATGTCTCTTCACTTCTTCTAGGTGCAAAGTTTGATATAAAAAATCCCATTGCCATTGTTGATAAAATAACATCAACACCTAATACCTGGGCTAGACCTATTAAAAGAAGTATTGCACCTATGGAGAAGGCTAAAATCTTATCTTCATCTACAAAATTCTTAATAATCCAGAATAGTAGAGCTCCAATTCCCACACCAAGGAAAACTGAAAGGCCAATCTCCCATATTAATGCTAATATACTTAGACCAAGGTTTGCTCCAGCTTGACCACTTAAAATACCAACAACACTAGATGCTATTGCAAATAGTAATAGAGATACTGCATCATCCATTGCTACAATTCCTAATATCATTGTTGTTAATGGGCCCCTAGTTTTATTTTCCCATAAAACATCTGTTGTTGCTGCAGGAGCTGTGGCAGATGAGATTGCACCTAATAATAGACCAAGGGATATTGCAATTTTTATATCATGGAAAAAGAGGTATGAAGTAATTGAGATTAGGATAAATACAATAAAAAAGGCTCCTAAAGACTCCATTAGTAGTATGGTTAAAAACTGTTTACCATATTTTTTAATTGTTTTAAGTTTAAGTTCTCCACCTATCATAAAACCGATTAACCCTAGGGCAAAAGTACTAAAGGGTTGCAAATTAGTAAGTGTTTTAGAGTTTATTAGATTAAAGCCTGTTTGGCCTAAAACTAAACCAAGTCCTATATAACCAACTACTTGGGGTATTTTCCACTTTTGAAATAGTCGGCCAACTAAAGTTCCACCAAAAAGGATAACACCTAATAAAAGAATCATATTAAAGGAACTAAAATCTACATTTTCTGTAAAAATATCAAAAAATTTCATTAAAAATCCTCTACTTTTAAAACTTCAGTTATCTCACTACTATTTTTACATTCAAGAAGTCTTTTCTGGAATGCTCTATCCTTAATTTTTTTAACTAATAATGATAATATTCTTAAATACTCTTTGTGTTGGTCAGCCCCTACTAATATCATAACTATTATTTTAACAATCTCACCATCTATAGACTCATAATCACTAATACCACTTGGGCTTATTGCAATTGTAACAATAGGTTCTTTAATCCCTTCAAATCTAACATGGGGGATACCTATACCCTGGCCAATTCCGGTACTCATAATCTGTTCCCTATAAAAAATCTCTTTTTTGAGATTCTCCACATCGCTACACTGACTAGAATTTTCTATTACTTCAATAATCTCCAATAGTGATTCAGTCTTAGTTTTACTATTAAGAATTAGACAGTTTGAATCCTTTATTAACTTATTTATATTCATGGCAACCTCTTTAAAAATCTTTTATTTCCTTTATATTCCTTTATATTCCTTTAAAAGTTCATTGTCAACAGTATCACACCCCCATTACTACATATATATTCCTTATTAATTATTGGAAGATAGATTCTTATCAATTGAGTAATAGACTCCAAACTTATTCATATAAGTAGTTTCCCGGTTATTTAAGTTTAAATCATTTTTGTAAAAGTCACTAACCCAATAATCAGCTTCTTTAAAAAAAAGTGTTGTACTAGAGAAATCCCAAATAGAGCCACCACCTTTTTCTAGTTTAGGTGTTTTAATATAGGCATCTGCAAACCCCTCTAAGATCCTAATTGCATTTAATACAGCACCTCCGTAATGAACAAAATCTGAATTCGATTCATTATTTATTAGGGAGATATTAACACCAGGGTCAACTATAATTTTATTTGAGAGAGTTAATTTTGGTTTCCACCTCTGGTTATTTCTGTAGAGACCACGACCTTTTATGGCACTATATAAAATATCTTCAACAGGATTATATACCACACCAACTGTAGGAATTCCAGATTTTGATATAAGGGAAATTGAGACAGAGTATCCCTCATTGGAATAGATAAAGGATTTTGTTCCATCTAATGGATCTAAACATATAAAATACTCTTTTTCTAACCTACTTTTATCATCTTCCGCTTCTTCTGCTAAAAGACCAAGATCATATTTAGTAATTAGAGGACGTACTTTTTCTAAAATTATTTCTTGGGATTTTAAATCAACTTCTGTTAATAAAGAGGATGCAATAGAGTTATTCATTTTATTCTCTTTTAGTTTAAAACCATTTTTTTTATATCTATTTATTATTTTTCCTGCATTTATTGAAGCCTCTATAAAAACATCCCTTATCTCTTTAAAGTTTGATGCTGTTAATTTCATAAATCCTCCAGAACTCTTCTAGTTACCCTCTGGCTATAACTATTTATCTTCCAGTGTCCAGGACTCCAACCCTTTAAAAATCGATAAAAATCCGTCCATGCTACAGGGTATAGGAGTCTCCACTCCCTCTCTAGCTCTTTAAAATTTATAATAGAGTTTTCCTTTATAAGCTTTAACTTTAGAGATTTAAAATAATGATCTAATAACTCCTTCTCATACTTTTCACAATCTTCCTCGTAGAGACAACTACCTACAAAGTAGGCTAAATCCTTTACTCCAACTCCCCCTCCTACATACTGGAAATCAACTGCTGCAACATCCTTATTACTATTAGAAAAGCAGAAGTTTGCAAGTTTAGCATCCCCGTGGAGAATTGTTTTATATCTGGTATTTTCGAGTTTCTTATCAATTAAAGTTGCTGCTTCTTTTAACTCTGTATCCTTAAGAGCTTCTAGTTCATCTGGTCTAGTTTCAAGATGCCAATAGGTTCCCTTTTCCCATAAACCTTTAGGAGGGGTGTTAATAAATGTTCCATGAAAATTTGCTAACCATGTTATACAGAGTTTAATATCATCTAAATCCACATCAGTTTTTCTCACTGAGTAACCGGATTGATTTAGATCTTCTAAAAGAATTAATACCTCTTTATCATGCTCATTTATGTTTAAACACTTTGGAATCCTGCAATCAGGGGAACATTTATCCGCCCAGTTTTTATACCACTGGCACTCTACCTCGTAGGATCTTATCTTTCTATTATGGGAGTTTGCACTATTCCAACCCCTAGGGTGTAAAGAACTACTTATTGGGAGTTTTACGTGTTTTAAAACAATACTACTATACTCTGAATCAATTAACTTATATCTTAAAATCTCTCCATAATTACTCCAAAGATTTTGTATAAGTTCCTTTTCTCCAAGGGATGATGCCCTTGTTACTCTTAATATCTGTTTCTTAAAATAATCATTCACAAAAAAGCCACCTGAAGAAATTATATCCCAGGTGAGCTTTATATTTAAAGGTTATTTTAATGTAATAACTGCTACATCATCCATTATTAATGGGGAGACACTACCATCTGCACCTCCAAAAACCCACTCATCACCATCTATAGTTAGATCTCTTAAGTTTCCAGAATCTTCATCCCAGGTTGTTATATATAATTTCCAACCTTTTAGGCTTTTAGGTGAACCTATAGATGCTGACGGAATGTATATTGATACAGTACTGTTTTCGTGGTCCACACTAGAAGTTGGTGATGGATTAATTATCTCTCCTAAACTATTTTCTATGGTTGAAGACCACCCTGCCATACTTACATAATAGTCCCAAGAGGTCATAGAGGAGGGAAGTTTTGCATTTAATCTAGGAAGTTCCACTATTTGACTATCACTACCCTCTTTTTGTAGAAATATATTAAAGAGAACATGGTCAAAATCATTTGTATTTGGTCCCCAAACATTTGTTGTTTTATTCATTTTTAAATCTAGTCTAATATCAGTTCCAGAGGTTAAAACATTAACTACATGAATATCTTCCTGGCCTATAAATGACTCGTTTGTAGGTTGCGTATAGTTTTCATCATATTTCTCATCAACTACTTCTAACATTGGAACATATGGTTTTTGTACTTTAATAACTACAGGTTTTGAGTAGATATAGTTACTAATATCCTCTGCCTTTATATATGCTACAATTTCGTGTTCACCATTTGTTATTGATGTTAGATCTATAGATGTAGACCAACTATCACTGGCACTAAACTCGGTAGCCTGTTTATAATTTCCGTCTAAAAATATCCCAACTGTGGATTTTTCACTTACATTACCAGTAATTATTAGACTACTATCTGTTATATTCGACTTAAATGATGATGTAATATCTACACGACTACTACTATTTGAAACTTCATCCTCTACACTATCAAAAAGGTAGATTCCAAAGGACTCTTTTTCAACTGCAATTGTAATATTACCATTTTTATCTGCTAAAATACTCTTAGGCATAGAGTTAGAAGATGGTTCTAACAATTTAAAACTACTATTTGCCTTAAATCCACCATCAATGTCTATTCCCACCTTGCTTTGATTAGAGGTATTAAAAACAATTAAAGCTTCGCTACCTGTTTTATCTACCATTTTATAGGCAAATAGGCCACTTCCAATAGTGTTATCTTTAATAATAGTTAATTCTCCATTTCTAAAAACAGGGTTATCCATTCTTAACTTAGTAAGAGCCTTTATATATCGATACCAGGGACTAGAGGTATCAAAATAGTCCATATCATTTGCGACCCCTTTACTCTTATAACCACCCTTAAACATCGCTCTCCTTCTTTCAGAAAAGTTTTGTTCGGTACCATAATATAGCTGAGGGATTCCAGGTATGGTCATAATAAAAGCGTAGGCTGATTTTACCATATTCTCTGTTGTAGATGTTATTAATCTCTCCATATCATGGTTATCAACAAAGGTTATTAATTTACTAGCATCTTGGTAACCAGCACTAAACCTATTATCTAAAACCTTTGATAATTCATCTGTAGGGTTTCCATTTCCAAAAACATTTCGTATTGCAAAGTTAAGATTAAAATAGATAACAGAGTCTAACCTTTTCTCTCCATTTTTTCCTAATGTATAGGACGCATTTAAATCCTCATCTTGATCCCATGACTCCCCAAAAAGTATAAAATCCTCTTTACCTAAACTCTTAGCATACTCTTTTACTCCATTATTAGCAAAATCCTCAAAAAAATCCTGCTCTACATACTTAACAGTATCAACTCTGTAACCATCTATATCAACCTTATCAATCCAGTATGAGTAGTAGCCTTTTAGCAAATTTCTAACAACTGGATTTGTTGTTCTTATATCATCAAGGTTACTTAATTGGTAGGTAAGGAGTTGGGACTTATCATTAAAATCTGATATAGCAGGAGTCCAGTTATAAAATGAGTTATACTCCAACTCATCAGCTGTAAAAAGTTCTGGATTATTAAAACTCCAGGGTAGTTGCTCTGGAGTATTAGTTGGCAGAGTTCCACCTTTTAATGACCAACTCCCATCGCTTCTTGAAACATTGAAATAGTCCCCTACATGGTTAACAACAATATCCTGTATTACATAGAGGCCCTTTTTATGGGCTTCATCTACAAAGTTTTTATAATCTTCTAATGTCCCATAGTGGGGATCTACCTCTAAGAAGTTAGATGCCCAATAACCGTGGGAACCACCAAAATTTCCTTCGGACCACTCATTTTTAATTGGTGGTGTAATCCAAATTGCTGTAGCTCCAAGATTTTTAATATAGTCTAGTTTTTGGGTTAGCCCCTTAAAATCACCTCCACTAAACCATGTCTCTTCATCTACACTATTTTCATTAAAACCAAGATCATCATTACTCCTATCCCCATTTTCCATTCTATCTAAAAGGGCAAAATAGATAATCTGATCACTCCATACCGGAGATTTAGTATACTCATCTTTGTCTTTTTTAAAGTCAAAATCAAACATAGTCATAGCATTACTTGTACTTCCATCTCTTTTGTAAGCAACAGCTCTTAAAAGAGTTGGTTCATTTAAAGTAATTTTTCCACTATATTTTAAAGAGTTCTTAGTTGGTGTAGAACTGTCTACACTATAATATACTCTATCCCCATGGTCTGATTTTATCGATACTTCTACCTGGGACTTGTACACACCTCCTATAGGTGAAAACTCTGGTTGTAAATAGACTCTATCTTCTCCTGTTCTACACGATAGTAGTACAAATGAAATAAGAGTAAAAACTAAAATTTTGTTTCTCATTTAAAATCTCCTAATTTATATTAAACCTGATATTCACCCTGAAATTCCAATTTAACAATAGGCAAATATGCTTAAATTAACCTCTAGGTATATATACCTAGCCTAGTTTTTTAATGATATTTATTAGTTCTATTCTATTTCTTGCATTTGATTTATGTAGTACATTGTAAACATGATTATCTACTGTTCTCTTAGAGATATTTAAGTTATCTGCAATCTCTTTATTTGAAAGTCCATCAATTATTTTTAATATAATATCCATCTCCCTAGCTGTAATACTAAATTTCTGTTCAAATAGAGTTAGATTAAGGGTATTATCTGTAGAAGAGTCACTTTTAAGTAGGGCGAATAAAAAAATAATAGTTAAAAATACTAAGAGTGTAATAATGTTAAACTTCATATAAAAATTTAATCTGTTAGACAAATTCTCAGCATAACAGATTCCAATAAAACCACTTATCTCATCTGTAATAATTACAGGGTAAATAAAACTATTTTTACCATTTAAATGGTAGCTGTTATATATATTTTCATACTTAGACAACTTATAATTTAAAACATTTATACTATCTAGTCCCATAAGTTGTTTTTCAAAGAGGTCCCCATCAATAGGGGATAATGTTGATTCCTCACCTATCTTTTTATAGTCAGTAACTAGAAGGTTTCTCTCTAAGTCAAAATAATAAAGGGAGATATACCTAAAACGTTTTGATATATTTCTGATTCCAAGTTTATCCAACTTATACCATAAAAAATAGTTAAATGATCTATAGATATCCCTATTACTAATAATATCATTTTGTAAAATAGTTATTATGGATTTTGAAGTAAAAGTATAATTGATATTATTGTAATAGAGGGTAAAAAGTGAGAAAAGGATATTGGATATAAAGAGTAAAATAGATAATAAAAAGATAAACTGTTTAAGACCACCCTTAAAAACAAAGAGGTAGAATAGATAGGGAGCGATAATTATTAATAAAATATATATTATGTTTAGTATTATTGTTGTTATATTTTCATAACTCTTAACCATAATAAGGGAGTTAAAACTCTCCATACCATTATAGACCTGTCTGTAGGAGTCCTTATCTTGGCTCCAGATAGGTGTATCCCTACCCTCTATATATACAGCAAACTTATACTGGTGCTCTCCTGGGGATAAAACAGTATCTATAGACCATCTATGATTTTGAGGATTTTCATCATCTGGAGTTAATATATAGTTTTCATTTCCTGGATCCCAGTCGGAAAAAAATCCTGTTAAAATAACCTTTGTTACCCTAGGATATGGATCGATTCCATATATTTTTGAGACATCATCTGGTAGTGGTAACTCAAAATCGATATTAACCCTGGATATATCTCTTAAATCAAGAACCTTTAGGACAGAGTAGGCCCCAATTAGTAATAATAATATAAGTACAAAGATTCCATAAAAAATTTTCATAATTCAGTCTATATTGCAAACGTTTGCATGATATGTCAATAAAAAATAGATAAAATAGAGTTATGCTTAACCTATAACGGTTTACCACATAGGGGAACACTAATATAATGAGTCCTTGAGGTTTCTATGATAAAAATTGGAAGATACAATAATTTAAAAATATCCAGGGTAGTAGATATGGGTCTATTTCTTACTGATTCAGAAAACAGTGAAGTTTTACTACCTAATAAATACTGTCCTATAGATTATAAAGTAGGTGATGAAATAAATGTTTTTATCCACCTAGATAGGTCCGATAGAGTGGTTGCAACAAACCTAAGCCCTAAAATTAAGCTCTACGAGTTTGGTTTTTTAAGGGTAGAATCTGTAACTGATGCGGGGGCTTTCTTAGATTGGGGTATGGATAAACACCTATATCTTCCTAAAAGTGAGAGTAGAGATGGAGTTGAGGTTGGCCAGTGGCATATTGTCTATATGCTACAGGACGATAAAACAGAAAAACTATATGCTAGTAGAAAAGTTGAAAGATATTTACAGAATGATGACTTAACAGTAAAAGAGGGCGAAGAAGTAGATCTTCTTATCTACCAAGATGCAGGTTTTGGACTCTCTGTTATTATTAATAATCAACATAAAGGAATGGTTTATAATAATGAAAATTTCAAACCTCTTTCTATTGGGGATAGGGTAAAGGGTTGGATAAAAACTGTAAGAGATGATAATAAATTAGATGTATCTTTGCAGCCAATTGGATATAAAAACTATATTGATCCAAATAACAAACTTATTCTAGAAGAGATAGAGAGACACGGAGGTTTTATTCAATTAAATGATAAAAGCAAGCCAGAAGAGATCTATGAAACCTTTGGTATAAGTAAGAAGTTATTTAAAAAGTCTGTAGGATCACTTTTGAAAAACAGACAAATTATATTAGAGGATAATGGAATAAAAACAGTATGAACAAAGATATTAAAATGATAGTAATGGATCTAGATGATACTCTTTTAAACGATGACCTAGTTATTAGTGATTATACAAAACAGGTAATATTTAATGCCCAAAAAAAGGGAATTAAGATTGTATTAGCATCAGGGAGACCAGCTCCTGCTATTGAAAAATACGCGAAAGAGTTAAAACTAAAAGAGAATAATGGATATGTAATATCCTACAATGGTGCTGTTTTAACAGAGATGAGTACTGGGACTATATTAAATAGAACAACTCTAACATTAGAGAACATAGATTTCTTATTAAAAACAGCTAAGGATAAAAACCTTTTTTTTCAGACTTATATTAATGGAAAAGTCGTAACAGATAGACATAATCAATATACGGATTTTGAAGGAGAATTAACAGGAATGCCTGTTATAAAAATAGAGAACCTTAAAGATGAAATAAAAGAGGAAGTTGTTAAAATAATTTTAATGGACGATCCTGATAGACTAAAACTAGTCGAAGAGGAATTAAAAACAGAAATTGGCAATACAATGACTATGAATATATCAAAACCATTCTTTTTAGAGTTTACCAATACTTTAGTTGATAAGGATAAAACTATTACATATCTATGTAATAAAATTGGTATAGATAAAGGGTCTGTTATGGCAATTGGAGATAGTTTTAATGACCTATCCATGATTAAAGGCTGCGGAATAGGCATTGTAATGTCAAACGGTCACAACGATGTAAAAAAACACGCACACCATATTACCCACTGTAATAATACAGATGGTGTTGCTACTGCAATTAATAGGTTCGCCCTAGCAGTTTAAACTCTGTATAAAGGGGGAACGTCCCCCTTTATTTTGCTAAAACAGTGGATGTATTTGAAGGAACAGAGACTATATTATTCTGAATTTTTACATCAGAATTTATAATTGGATAAACTCCTGCACTACTCCCATCTACAATAATACTCCAATCATTTGGATTTAAAATATCATCACATTTTAAATTTAAAACTTCACTCCCTGCATTGTGAATTACTATTAGTTTCTTAAAATCTGTCTTACCACCACTCTCTAAACTGTTATCTAAGGTATAAGCAATAAAACTATTGACCCCATTTTGAGTATAGGTATCACCAAAAAAGATTAATCCTTTTCTAATATTATTAGAACTTTGGTATCTTAAACATGGAATAGACCTTCTTAACTTAATAAGCCCTTTAAAATAGTTATATAGTTTTGAGTAGTCAGGATCATCCTTCCTTTCCCATCTATACATATTAGTATAATCTGGGGACCTGTAGGAATTTTCATGGAAATGTACTCCAAACCCCTCATCATAAACATTTTCACTATTTTTATTAATTCTATGGGGTTCTGCATCATTACTACTTAAGGGTTTAGTTCTAGCTATTTCAGATCCACCATGTATTGCAATTTTCCCTTGGGATGTAAATAACATAGCAATTGCTTGCTTTACAGCCTTTAGTTTATCGCTTTTATCACCCTTATGACTTATATTAATCTTATCCCACAGTGTAAACCCATCGTGTATCGACAAATATTGAAGTGTTTCATCTGGGTTTATCGCAAACCTATTATATGGGTCTGTATCAATATCTACATAAAACCCAGAATTATCAAAATCTTTTATTCCCCCAATAATTCCAGCCTTACACCTGGGATTTTCAGAAAATACACCTTGCACAAAACCAGGATTATCCATCCGTCCTGCGTATGAGTCCCTACTTGTATCGTTAAAATATGCTAGATCATAAACTTCATGATGTTCTATATTTGTAATTCCCTTAACTGGTGCTTTCCCTGGTTCTAAATCCGTATAATTCCACGCCTCGCCATATAAAATGATATTATTACCAAGAACTTCTCTCGCCTTCTTCATGGTTTGATTATCTATAAATCCCATTAGATCAAAACGAAAACCATCTATTCCAAACTCATCTACAAAGTATTTTAATGAGTCTACAATAAGTTCTCTAGCCATAGGTTTCTCCGATGCAAATGCTGGATCACTTACTGGTTCTGTACCACCCTCTTTTCTGTAATATTCACTCTCTGCAATATTATGAAATATAAAGTTTTGATATGTGTGGTTATATACAACATCCATTATTACACCAATACCATTATTATGAAGTGTCGTTACCAACTCTCTAAACTCTCGAATTCGACTATATGGGTCATCAGGGTCTGTAGAGTACCAACCATCTGGTGAGAAGTAGTTATGTGGGTCATAACCCCAGTTGTAATTAGTATTATGCCCCACTCCTTCTAGGCTGATACTTTTATCCTTTTCATTTACAGTATAAAAACTCTGTATTGGTAGAAGTTGAACATGGGTTATACCCAACTCTTTTAAATGTTCAATTCCTTTTTTAAAACTACTAAAACCCTTAAAAGTACCACTATGGGGTTCATCTGTCCCTATAGTGAAATCCCTAATATGAACTTCGTAGGATATCATCTCCATTGGGCTTTCTAATTTATTTTTACCAATAGATATAGGTTTAATTCCTGCACTTTTGGAATTTATATCAATAATTGCAGCCTTACCTATCTTATCTTCTCCATCTGGAGAAAATGCAGCCATAGATTTAGCATAGGGGTCTAGCCCATATGTAACTTTACCATTGGTTATTATCTTATACTGGTAATAGTACCCATCAAGATTTTCTATATTACAATTTACCCTATTTAGGGTAATTTCCCAAAAGCCATTTTCCCCTCTTATCATCTCTACTTCTGGAGAAATTATTTTATCTGAATTACTTTTATTATAAATTTGAACAAAAAGCTCTGTAGCACTAGGAGACCAAACTCTTAACGTAGCACTACCATCACTATTTAATGTTGCACCTAACCTTTCTTTTCCCAATTTCATAAACCTCAATTACTACAGAATGCAACCGATTGCAAGATTTGTCAAATAAAAAAAATCTAGTGGAAATATATATTTTTTTTTGAAAAATATTTTCTTGACAGATCCTGCAAACGCTTGCAAGATAGATAAAGCAGGAGTTGCAATCGCTTGCATTTAGATCCTCCAGTTTAGTGTTAGCGTTTGCATAATTTCCCAACTTTAATAATTTCACAGGAGGTAAATGTGAAGAAACGATTTTTGATTACAATGATCATAATGTTTTTTGTTACTCTTAATAATTTTGCAGATGTAGCAGTTAAAGACATAGATGGTACAAATGTTGAAATCATAATTACACACAAAGATGATGAATTAACGGAACTCAATGTTATTGGTTCTTTTAATAACTGGATAGAGCCAGGAACACCAATGGAAAAGGGTGAAAATGGCCTTTGGGAGTTAAGATTTAATGCAAATATCGAAGATGAAATTGTTTATAAATTTTTCTTAGATGGTAACTATATTCCTGATGAAAATGCACCTGATACTAAGGATGATGGTTTTGCAGGATTTAATGGATTAATAATTGTATCTGATCTATTAACACAACAAGCAGCATCCGAAGCAGTTGCAGCAGGGGAGAAACCAGCACCAGTTGAATATAAAAGCAAATTAAACTTTGGTATGTATACAATTGTTGGGGCTAAATCCACATTTGTTACCCAAGGATTAGTTGATAAAACAGTTAAAGGCTTAGAGACTGATACTGCAGGACTTAGTGGAAAATCATACTGGAAGATGGGTGGGACAATAGTACCTGATGTAAATGCATGGTTTGAACTAAAGGTTTTTGATTCCTACCAACCTTTTTGGGCTCAGGATGCTACTGGTCTAGTATCTCCAGATTTAGAAACAGGTCTAGCATCTTCCTTAGGTGGTTTATTAATTAATCCTGTAAACTATATAGGTGGAGACAATCCATCCCTAAACTCTGTTAAGTTTGGAATTGAATCAGAAGTTGTTAATTGGGAAACTGGATACGGTTATGCAAAACCCCAGGGTAGAACAGCCCTTTTATGGGAAACTCTTGGAGAAAAAGACGGAAATAACGGTTATATGAGGTTTGATCTTGGCTCAAAGTATGAACAAATGGGGCCAGCTAAAATTGAATTAACAGTTATGCCAAATGTAATGACTGAGAATTATGCTTTACTCTCCTTTTTAGGTGCTACTATAGGTAAAACAAAAATAGACTTTCAATACGATATGAAATCTGCGGCAACTAATGATTTATCAGCAATTTTTGACAAGCTTTACCACCAAGATTTTATTTTTGGTGTTTCTACAAAAGTTGGGAAATATGATTTAACTGCCCAGTCTATGATAAATTTATTTAGTGAAGAAGATTTTAACATTAAGGATCAGTTAGCTGGTGAAGTTAAAATATCAGGAGCATTAGGAAGTAAATTAGGAACCCATATAGGATATAGATATACAGGTTCTAGCTCTGAAATGTTATTTGGTAACAACGATAGTATTGGAGATAAAGGAACACAGAGGATCTCTGCAGAACTATACTCTAAGGGGATAAAAAACCTTAAAGTTGGTTTATACTCATCACTTATTTTAGCTGAGACAAGATCAACAGATGTTTTTGATCAGTTATACTTCTACCCATACACAGATATAGACCTTCCTAGTTTAGATGGGACCTTAAAGTTTAATGGAAAATTTAGCTACACCTTAGAAGACAACTGGATATATAAAGCTAGTAAAGAGAAGTATCTCTTCTCTGAGTTTGGTGCCAACCTTAATATTAATAACCCAACAGATAACATAGATAATATCGATTTTAAATACGGTTTAAATAACCATGATGAAGATAAAATATTTAATACACTAATAACTTCTTTAAGAATGCCAAACAACTTAACTGCCGAGATTGGCTTAGGAGTAAGAACTGTAAAAGAGAGTGCTTCTCAGTCTATTAAAGATGAGAATAATCTTATTGGTTTTTCAGTTGGAGGTTCTTGGAAAGTTCCAGTTAGAAAAATTAAATCTCCACTTTTATATGGTGCATTTGTTTACAACATGGATCCCTATGATGACGAGAGCAATAATTTAGCTATGGATGGTTATACAACTACAGATGGTGTTTCCAAAAGTGATGGTTATGCACAATTCCGTATAATGATGAAGTGGGACTTCTAACAATAAAAGTGAGGATAGATTTTATGAATAAAAAAATTAAACTAGCTGCGCTTTTGGCGTTAGTAGTATTTACACTTATGGGTTGCGACAACGCACTACATAATGGAACAGAGATGGCAATATCTAAGGTAACTGTAACTGGTCTACCTAGTGATACTTATCCAGAAGGAAAAGAGATGGTTTTCTCATATAACAGATCATCAACAGATGATGACTGGATACATGATGATGATCTTTTTACAGACCCCTACTATTCAGGGACTGTAAATGCAGAGGGGACTTTAACATTTAATTTTAGCCCCGCATTAGAGTTAACTACTCCAAAATTAGTATTTTTAATTATTGATCCCGATAAAACCTGGGCTATTAAAATTGCGAGTAACCACAGTCTTGATGGTGGTAGTAATGTAGAACTTGACAATACTTGGGCTGGTGCTTTAAACCCGGAAGAAGTAGAAGGTGTTGTTGATGGTGACTCTGTTAACTGGGATTACAAGGTAGATTAGGAGAGATATGATGTTAGATAAAATTATTTACGGCATAACAATACTTTTTTTCCTTACAGGTGTAGCTTTTGCAGATGTAACTGTAAAAGATCTTGGTAATGGTCAAGCAGAGATAACCTTTTTATACCAAGATGATGCCGCGGAAGAGATGAACGTTATAGGGTCATTTAATAACTGGATAGAACCAGGCGATGTTATGACTAAAAATGCTGCAGGTTTATGGGAATTTAAGTTTGTTACATTTTCAGATGATGAAATTGTATACAAATTTTTTGATGGTACATATATTTCAGATGAGAATGCTCCGGATGAAAAAGATGATGGTTTTGCAGGTATGAACGGTCTTATTATAGTTGCTGATCTACTATTAGAAGAGTCTCCAGCTACTCCTAATGATCCAACAAAGCCTGTAGTTCAAGCTAGGAAAAAAGTTACTTTTGGTACAGATACTTATATAGAGAGTGATACATCATTTAATACAGATGGAGATTTTAAGGCTGTTGATTCAACTATAAATGCTAAATCTGTATGGAAATTTGATGGTGACCTTGTAAAAAATATGCCAGGTTATATGGAATTAACTTTCTTTGATGGTAATCCAACAGTATGGAGTGATGGAAGCGTAGAAGTCTTAGACGGTCTAGAAGCACTTTCATCAGGCTTTATTTTTAATCCAGCTTACTATTTAAGCAGTGATAAAAAACCTTCTGTAGATAACTTCAAATTTGGTTTTGATACCAAGTATATATCCTACGAAACAGGATATGGTAGTGCAAACTTACCAGGACATGACTCACTTTTATGGGAAACGGTTGATGCAGATGGAATTAGTGCAGGAGATGGTTATTCAGCATTTAGCTCAAAGATAGATTTAGAGTCTGCTGGATTAACAATAGATACAAAATTTGTTCCAAATAAAAGTATTGGTGATAAATATGGTATGTATTTTGATCTAGATATGACTTTAGCAGGTTTAAGAGCTGATATTCAGTATGAAATGACATCTAGTTCAACTAGTGATATACAAGCAATATTTGAAAATATTCCCCGACAGGATTTAATTATCGGTCTTGGGTATAAAATGGATAAAGTCTCCATAAATACACAGATATTAAACTCTATGTATGTAGCAGGAGGAACAACAATGGCTAGGCCTGCAAAAGATAGAGTTGGTGCTGAAGTTAAAGTTTCTTATGCAGATGAAGACCTTATGGGATTAGATATTTCTTATAAATTAAGAGGAGCTGTTGCAAACTTTATCTACGCTACAACAGAGGATATTTTAGGTGATGAAGATACCCAGGGGGTGAATTTAAGTGGTTTTTACAAACTTAATAAAGCAGTTACTCCTAAGATGGATTTTTCAGCAACAATGTTAAATGAAGATCCATTAAATAGTAACATTGAGCTTACTGTAAAACCTGGTGCAACTTTTGATTTATCAGAACAAATAGGTAAAACAACTACAGGAGATATCTATGTAAGTGTTGGGCTTAATAGTAAACCAGCCGACGGAGATAAACCTTCTATATCTGTAGGTGCTACAGCAACTATGGAGAATTTAACAATCAACTACGGTTATAACGGAACTAATGCTGACCAAGTTTTTAACTCATTACTATTAAAAGCTGAACTTGAAAATGATTTAACAGCAGAATTAGGTATTGGATTAAGAAGTGGAAACGCTGTAATTAACCCATTTGCTCTATGTATAGGTGGTTCTTGGAAGGTTCCAGCACCAAAAGCTAAAACACCATTAATCTATGCAAACTTTACTTACAACATGGATCCATACGAAACAGGTGAAACTACTGCTACTCTTACTGATTATCAACTAGAGGATAATTCAGAAACAGAAGCAGCATTTAGACTAGGTATTGTTTGGAGTTATTAAAAAATAAATTATGACCGGGGACTCGCTGATATTATCAGTGGCCGGCATAAAATATAAGGAGATTTTATAATGAAGAAAATTTTACAATTATTAACATCTTTATTGTTGTTAGTTGCTATGTTCAGTTGTGATAACAGCACATCTGGTACTACTTTTGATTCCACATCTGACTGGTGGGTAAAAGGGTCATTTGATGGATGGAAAGATTCAGTTGATGATGAAACAAGACACTTTTTTACTATAGATGAAGTTGATAACAACATATTAACATATGAAGTTACAGGTCTTTACACTTTAGATTATGAGTTTGTATTAGTAGATGCAGCTGGAACAGAATGGAAAGCACCTACAGCGACTACAGCAGTATCTGATACAGCACTAACTTTTGTTTCAGCTGAAAATGCTAATGCAACATTTACAGCTGCATTTACAACTTATACTATAAAAGTTGATATTACAGATGCTGAAGCTCCATCAGTTACTATTGAGGCCGGTTCAACAGCAGCAACAGCTCCTACTTTTGAAGTTTTAGCTGACAATTTAATATTTAAAGGTGGAATATTTGATTCTAACTGGACAGCTCAGACAGGTGTTCTTGATGCAACAGCAAAAACTGTAACTTATGATGATTTAACTATTGTTTCTAATAGTGGTGAATTTGGTATAGATGGTATTGATGGGTGGTTCGAAGGTCTTACTATCGATTCTCCAACTGTTGAGGGTGAAAGTACTACACCTGCAAACTTCCTAAAATCTGGTGGGAACTCAAAACTAATAAATGTTCCAAAAGTTGATTCTGTTTATACTGTTGTTATTACAATTGATCCTGAAGCAACTAATATAGAAGAAAAATACTCAATAGCCTTTACTCTTAAAACTTTAGGTACTGAAGATTGGGTAATTGACTTTGCATGGTTAGCACCTAGAACTAAAATTAAAGGTGATTTATTTGATATTGGTTGGACTGCAACTGCAGGTACTGTAAACGCTACTGCTAAAACTGTAACTTATGAGGTAACTATTGATAATGCATCAGGTTCATTTGGTTTTGAAATATTTGATGGAGGAGGATGGGCTACTATTGAAGATCCTCTAGCATCAGGTGATGCTGCAGTTGAAATAATATCAAATGCAAATGGAAATGGTCAGTTCTCAGATGCTGCTGTAGATGATGTATATACAGTAGTTGTTACAATAGATGATACTGTTGCACTTGATGCCGGTAGATATATGTTATCAATTAGTAAAAACTAAAAATAATTTATACAAGTTATTAACCGTCTTTTTTAAGACGGTTTTTTTATAAATGAGGGAATTATGAAACGTTTTAAAAAAGTAATAATTTTATTATCATTAATAAATATATCAACAATTATATTTGGAAACAATTTTAATAAAATCTTTGACCATACTGTCATCCACGAAATAGAGATACAGATATCCCAGAGTGAGTGGGATGGTATTTTATCTGATATGGCTATTAATAAAAGAACAGGAAACTACAGAGAAGCAAAATTTATATATCGTGGACTAGCAGGTGATGAAGTAATTGATATTGTAGGTTTTAGAACAAGGGGTAATACAACAAGAAGGTATCCTGAAGTTAATGGGAAATACCAAAGAGCCCACTTTAAAATAAACTTTGATAAAAAATTTCATGGCTTATCTAAATTGAACCTAAAATGGAACTATAATAAGGACCCATCCCAAATTAGGGAGTTATATAGCTACGATATGTTAAATAAAGCTGGAGTTTTTGCCCCTAAAACAGGTTCAGCAAAACTATATATTAAAATAGGAGATAAAAAAAGAGTAGACTTTGGAATATATACCCTTATAGAACCAATTGATAAATCATTTTTAAAAAGAAGATTTGGGTCAGATGCTAATGATGGAAACCTATACAAGTGCCTATGGCAACAAGGGGGATCTGCTACACTCTATGGGAATATAACTAAAAAGATAGGTGTAAAGGATTGGACTATAGATTACAGACCTAGTTATGATAGAAAAACCAATGAAGAAGATACCGACTACTCAGATCTAATTAACTTTGCCAAAAATATAAGTAGATTAAAAGATAGTGAATATAAAGAGTATATGGAAGATCACTTCGAGATAGATAGGTTTTTACGTTACCAGGCTATGGCTATGTTGTTAGGTATGCCCGATGACTACTGGGCAATGGGAAATAACTACTATCTCTATTTTAATAATATAACAGGTAAAATTGATTTTATCCCCTACGATTACGACCATGGATTAGGTGGGGGTTGGGAAGGTATGAAGGGGTATAAAGCGATACAGGAAGCAGATATTTATACTTGGTTATCTAATAGATCTGTTAAACCACTATTAAGGTTATTAGACTTCCCTGAATACAAAGAGTTATACGAAGGGTATTTAAAAGAGTTTATACAAGAAGGTGGAATCTTCTCATTTACTACTTTTAAAGAAAAGTATGATCAGCAGTATAAACTCTACTTCCCCCTACTAGTTAATGATATGCACGAAGGGGAAGATATGGAACTTAAAAAATATATCCCTGAATATTTTGAAAATAAGTTGAAATCTATTACAAGTCAACTTAAATAATTCATTATTTCATTTTGTAACTATACGTTATCTCCCCAAATTGATTGATATGTTCTTTTTTTAATTTATATCCCTCACCTTTAGCTCTAATGCTGCTCTGAGGGATAAAAAAAGCTGTGTATTGAGATTTATCATTAAAACCATAACGTATATCTACATATCCTGTTTTAGTAATATTAAGTGGAACAAAAAAAGATAAGATCATAACTACATCAACTTTATCTATAACAGCTTTAAAACTAACAGGTTCTGGGTTTTCTATTAATTTATCATTTATATAAAAATAGGTATAATAATTAGAATCTACAATATTATCAAAATATTTAATCTTTAGTTCTAAGGCTTCATCAGCGGAAAACTCCATATTATTATCTATATCGTAATTATAGATCAGTTGAGAACTAAACATAGGGTCATATTCCCACTGCATATATACACCTTGTAATCCATTTTCATTGAAATAGTTATAAGAATAAGCCTGTATTTTCATATGTGGGTGAGCGTAAAGGGATAAGGAACTAATAAAAATTAGGAGTAGAAATAAGTTTTGTTTTTTTAAAATAGTATAGGCCATAAAGCTCTTCCTCCATTAAAGATAAACATAATTCCAATAAGTAGTAGAAGAAACTCCCCTATACTATGGAAAACTTTAGAAATATTATTACTTTTTTATTAATTTTCCCATGAGACTTAGAAGCTAATAAAGCTATAAAATAGAGAACAATGGTCATAGCAATAGTTAACGAGACCACAGAAGAAAATCCTACCCAAAATATCCCATAAATAATAGATGTAGACATAATTGTTAAGGATAGTGGACAAGGTACTATACCAACAGACAATGCAACAGGAATATTTCTTAAAATAATATTTTTACTACTTAAGACGTTAACTTTATACTCTTTATGATGTCTAAAAATTAGGTATATAGAAATACCAACAATAAGTAGACCGGATAACATAGTAAAAGAGTACTGTATAGCTAATAAAATGGCTCCAGATGAGTGTATTATTGGGATCATTATGGATAGAACAACCGTATCCCACTTAGTAGTCTCCTCAGATATAAAATAAGAGAATATAATCATTTTACCATGGCCGGGCCCTAGGGTGTGGAGTACCCCATATATAAAAGAGAAGAAAATAACTATAATGTTACATATAAAAGTATTTTTTTCATAATAGGTATTATGACGCCTACTTAGTACTTTTGGCAACTAAATATCGTTTTATTTTAAAATTTCATGAAAATATATGTAATAAAAATCAGTGTTACATTTTAGATATAAACTAACTAGCTCCCAGATGCTTTAAACTATGTGTAAAGCCTTACTTTTTTTATTTGTTATATATAGAATTACAATTGTTTTAATACTAAATGCTATATATAATTTTCTTATGGTACAAAAGCATGACCAACGATATAAGAAAATTTTCTCTAACCCTATTTTTATTGAAAAACTACTTGTTTCATTTGTTAATGAAAAATTTATCAAAGATTTAGATTTTACTAATATGGAAAGGCTCGATAAAAGTTTTGTAGATAGCAAAATGAAAAAAAGAGAGTCCGATATTATCTATAAAATAAATTTCAAAGGCAAACCTATTTATATTTATCTATTATTAGAGTTTCAATCTTCAGTTGATCAAACTATGCCTTTAAGATTTTTAAGATATATACTAGAATTATCCGAGAGTTTTGGTAAAGACAAAGATACGAAGTTTTATCCGGCGGTATTCCCCCTTTTGCTTTATAATGGTGAAGATAAGTGGACAGCTGAAATTAATCCTAAAGAGTTATATTCAAAAACAATACCAGAGAAGTTTATTCCTAGCTTCGAATATTACCCAATTATTATTAACAAGATAGAGAAAAAAACACTACTTAAAATACATAATGTTGTATCTGCAATATTTTTTTTAGAAAACACATCTTTAAATGAGATGCATAAAGCTTTTGATGATTTAATTATCCTTTTAAAAGATTCATCTCCTGTTGAAGTTAATGGATTTAAAGTTTGGTTAAATAGTCTTTTAAAAGATAGAAACATCGATATTGATGAAGATAAATTACAACAATTAGAATCGCCACAGGAGGTATTACCAATGTTTGCAGCGACATTAGATAAAATGGAAGAAGAATTTACCTATAAAGGGAAACTCGAAGGAAAACTTGAAGAAAAAAAAGAAATTGCAATAAACCTATTAAAATCTTCATTTGGATTTGAAAATACTTCAAAGATAACAGGTTTAACTATTGATGAACTTAAACAATTAAAGTTGGATTAACTTGTAAAAAGATATCTTATTTTGATAAATAGGATGTTGTACAATAATGTTAAATCAAGCAAAAATATTTTAAGTATTATTCAGGATAACTAACAACTAACTACCTCCATAAATTATTTTATGGAGATAATGTTATTAGTATGTCTTAATCTAATAGAGTAAAAAAACACTCCTTATTAATCCAGTTAAAATCTATTTTGTAGCTACCAGATGTTGAAATTGTTTTAACAAGATTACCTCCTGATGATAATGGATAATGAGTTAGTGCCCAATCTATATCAGAAACAGCAAATTTGAACTCATATTCTCCTGCTGTTAAGAACTTAGTAACACTCCAAGTGTAACTCTCAACATGGGTCATTTCTAATCCATTATTATCTGCCCAACCATTTGTACCTGCTATCTCACCACGAATATATGTCTGATCATAGGCCTTATACCCTTCATTCTCCATGTATAAATTATCCACTAATGTAGACCCATTGTTAAAATTCCAGTATATATATTTACTATCTTCTGTATCTGCCCAGTAATATGCATGTTTCTCACCATCAAAAGTGTAATAATACCTTAAATCATCAGGTCCATCGGTTCCAAATTCATGGGTGTATGTAAGAAAATTAACACTTGTATAATCCATGTCAAATTCACCTACACTACTCCAAACATCATCATCTTCCCGCTCTATAACGATAGTAACAGGAGTACTATTCTCTTCTGTTTCAACACGGAACATTATACTGTAATTTGCTTCAGGAACAGGAGTATCATTAAAAAAGTGTTCCATTGGATTATCACCCTTGTAAAAGACTCTTGATGTTAGTGGTGTTATCTCTGTTAAATCATCACTACCTAATAGTATATTCCAACTTCCAGGTGTTGAGTCGTAGGGACTTAAATCTAAGGTAAATTCTTCTATTCCCTCATTTAAATTAGTTAAAAATAACAGTGTCTCTTCTCCATTACTAAATGTATAAAAAAAGCCTTTAGAAACTGAAACTAAAGGCTTTTAAATTTAATCTAAGACCTAATTATCTAAGTTGTAAAATTAATGTAGTTGTAGTTGGTATAGGGATAACTTCATCCAATTCATACTCAGTACCAGTTATTAAGTCTGTAACATTTGCAGGAATTGTAACTGTTTTAGACTCATTATTATAATTATGAATAACTAGTATTTTTGAAGCTTCTGTTTTTACTTCATAAGAGTAAAGATCTTCTGACAATTCAACTTTTGTATAGTTTTCACTGCAAAAGAATTCTGGGTTTGATTTTCTTATCTCAATTAGTTTTTTATAATGCTCTAAAGTTGAACCCTCTACACCAACCTGCTCTTCATAGGAGATACCATCATTAGCCTTTGTATATAACATAGAGTTGTAAAAACCACCCTTACTCATGGTAGTCATGCCCTCACCTTTAGCAGACTGATACCAGTCCATTGGCTCTCTAATATTATCATCAGGTTTTTTTCCTAACATACCAAGCTCTTCTCCGTAGTATAAAAATGGAGTCCCGGGTAGAGTTAATAAAATTGAAGCAGCAAACTTCTCCTTAGTTTTATTACCACCTAATACAGATGCGACCCTATCCTGATCATGATTAGTAATAAATGTTGCATCAATAAAATTAGGGTTATACTTAGCATAAGCTCTGTGAATACTTCCAAGGGTTCCTAATAGATCAACTTTTTTACCTCTAGACATCTCTAAAATGTTATTAGCAAAACTAAAGTTAAATGAAGCCTCTAAATCTTCAAAAAATGACGCCATCTGATTTGTAGATGCCCAGTTTTCACCAACAAGTAGAGCATTTGGGTTAACAGATTTAACATGGGTATTAAACTCCTGCCACCAATTATGGGAAACATCCTTATCTGTATCATCAATATGTAGTGCTGCATCTAATCTAAAACCATCTACACCCATATTTAACCAGAAAGAAGCTATATCTTTAAATTCATCCCTTACTTTCTTATTTCTAAGGTTCATATCCGGCATACCTGACCAAAAGACACCATTATAATAACCAGTATTACTCTTATGCCACTGATTCCCACCAAAAGGACCGCTCTTTTTAATATTATCAGTAGCATCAGCCCAGTCATAATAGTCCCGGTACTCACTATCTACAGAACTTGCAGCATTCTGAAACCATGGGTGCTCTGTGGAACTGTGATTAATAACTAAGTCCATAATAATTTTGATACCATTAGCATGAGCTTCATTTAAAAGATCTTTAAACTCATCTAGGGTTCCATAATCCATCTCAACATCATAGTAGTCATAAACATCGTACCCGTGGTAACTTGGGGATTGATTTATTGGCATTAACCATAGGGCATCTATACCTAACTCTTTTAGATATGGGATCTTATTTTTTAGGCCTATAAAATCACCAATTCCATCACCATTGCCATCACTAAAACTTCTAACAAAAATCTCGTAAAAAACTGCTTTAGAACCCCATGCAGGAACTTCCCAGTTATTTGTATTTCCAAGTTTTGTAAAGGATATAATATTTGACTTAACAGACTTTTTATCTCTTTTAGCTACAATTTGATAGAAGTACTCTCTATTTGCTTCTAGGTTAGATATCTCAAGGCCTCTAGTTCCAACTAAAACATCCTCTTGAACAAGTTTTAAGTTATCTTTTGACTCTCCAATGTAAAAATCAACTAAGTCTCCTCTTAAAGCCTTAAATAAAAACTTTACAGTTGAATCATCAATATCTATATAACTATCTTGGTCAAAAATAGCTAACTCTTCTAATACTACGGGTTTAATCTTTTTAGTGCTTCTGTTTTCTGTAGTAGCACACCCTACAAGTAACAGTAAAGTAACTAAACTTAACAATATTTTTTTCATACTAAATCCTTATAAATAATAAAACTCCCCACAGTACAATTATATACAATGGGGAGTAAAAGAAAACAAACTACTCTTTTATTATTAATGCTGTTAACGCATCAATTTTAATTTTATCACTACTTAGTGTAAATCCAGAAATCTCTTTAACTGGCTCTACACCACTCTCATCAGAATCTACTAAAACGATTCCATTGGTTAAATCAACTTCTAAGCCAAGTTCTCTAGATACATCATCTGCATTAATAAATACATAGTATGAATCACCATCTGTGGATATTGCTTTATATACAATTATATTATCCTGGGGTTTTATACCCGCTGCTTTAACAAGCGATACATTCTTTTTAACTAAATCCGCATCTCCTAATCTAAAAGCGTCGGTAGATCTTCTAAGTTTAATTAAACCAGTTGTGTAGTCTATAGTATTTTTCGGTAGACCTTCTGACTCAATTTTTTCCCAATCTATCATATTAATAGCATCTGAGGAGTCATAGGAGTCATGTACAAACCACGGGTAATCAAAACCTTTAACTTCAGTTCCTTTAACGCTTGGCTTACCAGCTGCTCTCCACTGTTTAGTTCTACCGTACTCCTGACCTGCGTGTAAAAATGCAGTTCCCTGACTTGTTAAAATCATAGTATTAGATAGTCTTATTCTTTTCTGAATCTCTTCCTCATGGTGGTCTGGATCTTTATTTATTGATTGAGCAATAACATCATGTAACGGTAGGTTGTCATGGGCAGCAACATACTGAACCACATCACCTGGATCGTCTAATGTCATATTACTTGGACGTCCAGCAACATTGTTGAAAATAAGGTTAATATCCCTTTTCCCACCAGTCATAAACCGTGGTTGCCCCTCTGAACCAAAACCAGACTTTAACTCATTTCTCATCTCATCTGAGAAACTTCCAGCAGCATCTGTTTGGGCCATCCAACTCTGGTCAGCAGGAGTTCTAGAGTCCCCATCATCTCCGGCGTAGGTTCTCCAACCCTCACCAATCATAATAATATTAGGATTAACTTCCCTACTCTTATCAAAAGCCATTTGTACAGTCTCAGCATCTAGATCACCCATTAAGTCATATCTAAAACCGTCTACCTTATACTCATTAACCCAGTGTAAAACAGAATCAACAACTAACTTTCTAGACATAAAGTGGGTTGTACCTACTCTACCACCACCATAACTTGACTTAGGTTTCCCATCAACATCCATAAAATGATAATAACCAGGAATAATATCTTCTAAAATAGAGATTTTAGCAGTGTGGTTATATACAGCATCTAAAATAACACCCATTCCACTTTTATGTATTGCATCAATTAACTCTTTTAGTTCCTTAACCCTAAGTTCAGGATCCCTAGGGTTCTCAGAATACATTCCCTCTGGAGAGAAGTAGTTATGTGGATCGTATCCCCAGTTATATGTATTTGGACCAGCTGAATAATCAAGTTCTCTTGTCCCATTATCTAACTCATTACCAAAGTAATAGTTCATAACAGGTAATAATTGAACATGGGTTACACCTAGAGACTTAATATAGTCTAACTTCTCAATAAACGCTTTATAAGTACCAAATTGGGATTTTGTTTCTAAACTTGGATCAGATGTAAAATCCCTAACATGGATCTCCCATATTATAGCGTCTTCTCTTTTTGTATACCCTTCAATGTTAGCAAAATCTAGCTTTGGTCCAATTGATTTAAGATCTACAACAGCAGCCCTACCAACTTTTTCCTTACTCTCATTAAATGCAGCCATAGATTTAGCATATGGGTCTAAAACCCTTTTTGTTCTACCAGCATTAGTTACATCATAGGTATAAAAATAACCCTTTAAATCTTCTTTAATAACAATGGACCAAACACCCTTATCTCCTAGGGTTAAATCAGCCTCTTTATAGATAGTATCATCTGTTCCATCTTTATAAATTGTTAATTTTATATTAGATGCTAAAGGAGACCAAAGTTTAAACTCTGTACCACTTTTACTATATATTGCACCTAGTTCTCCATCGTAGGAAAATGTACTATCAATGCTCTCCCAAGAGAAATTAACCTTTTTTGATAATGCTCCACTTTTAACAACATATACACTTAAGGGATTTAATGGTTCTTTAGCTGTAATATATCCTAAACGTCCGTTTTTTATCTCCCAAGACTCAAGCTCCACAGGAACTCCATCTAGTTCAAGGGTTAACTCTTTATCTGTTTTCATTCTAAATTTTAACTTTATCTGTTTATCAGTAACAGCTACTGCAGATAATATTTTATTATTTAGGCTGGAGTCAGCGTCCTTGAAAGTTAAATACTCAGTATCATCCCCAGATATTGCCCAATACTCATTATTAGAGTCTAGTTTTGGAAATGTTCTATCCCCATCGGGATCTTTATTATCACCGTTATGAATAATAAAGTTAAGTTCACCTTCTCCACTATATGGAATATCCCAATAAACACCAAAGGAGCTCTCTCCTGTAACAGGTAAAGCTGCTTCCCATTTAACTTCAGGTCCATTGTAACCTGCACCCCAAACATGAATACCCCAACCGGAGTAGTTTTTATCAAATCTGTGATAGTTTAACCTAACCATACCCTTAGGAACAGCAGGAGTATCACCCTTATCACTACCTGAAGAGACGCTTGCACAGGATGCAAGCGTTACCACAAGAAGAACTAAAAAATATTTAGTATCTTTCTCATTTAATCTCCTATTACTGAACATCATCTAGAGATGTATATAGTACTGAATCTCCTGAAAGTGCCCAAAATTCGTTAATTGTTTCTACGCCTTCAAATGTTCTATCACCATCTGGGTCTTTTTCATCACCATTATGAATAATGAAATTTAGCTCATCTTCACCAAAATAAGGGATATCCCAGTAAGCTCCAAAATCATCAAAACCTGTTGGCTCTACAGCTGCGGCCCAATCTACAGTATCTCCTGCATATCCTGCACCCCAAATATGTAAACCCCAACCTTCATAATTGTCATCCATTCTCTGGTAGTGTAATCTTACGTTCCCATCTTCAATAGCACCTGCTTCCACCATATCTTTAGTATTAGCTTCTGGTGCTGTTGTTAAACAACCAGCTGTTAATAATAACATTGCAATTACAAATAAATTAATAATTTTCTTCATTTCTATCTCCTATAACATATATAATGCAAGCGTTTGCAATACCTGTCAACAAAAATATTTACAAATTTATTCTATCGGTAAAATATATAGATTACCAAGCTCCGCATTATTAATTTCTATATTCATATTTTGATCATCATTAGCGTAAAATAGAGCTAAGGAGTGCTTTCCACTATCTAGAAGTAGCTCTATACTGTTTGAATAACCTACTTTTTTATTAAGTCCCCCTCTTTGTGGAAAAATAAATTTCCCAACAAACTCACCATCTAGTTCCGCCGATCGAATAGCACATTTATTCTCTGTACTAACATGTCCATTATTATTTATATAGTCGAATCTAATTAGATATAAACCCTTCTTCCCAACTTCAAAATCTAATTCAACCCTATCATCTTTAGAATTCCTAATGGCAATATAGTTATCAAATGTTCTACTGCTCCTTGGGTTTTTAACTAGTCTATCATCTAAATATTTTCCACTTTCTACAGGAATTGTTAGACTACCACCACTATAATTTGTTACAACATAGTTACTATAACCAGATTCAATACCATTTTCAGAGTATGCAAGAACTGAATAAATAGACGTTTTATCACTATCTAAATTATCAGTATAGGTTAAATCTTCAACTATTTTAGTTAACTCACCGTTTTTAAATATTCCATATTTATACCCCTCTGACACTGGTCTCCATTTAAGAACTACTTTATTATCCTCAATACTATATTTTAATTGGGGAACCCCAGGACTCTCGATACCGCTGTTTACAACATTTATTTTACTATTTATCTCATCAGATTCTAAAATTATTTCTACTGTATGATCTCCTATTAGATCGTAGGGAAGAGTATTACTAAGATAAGTTTCCCCGTCTAAGTTAAAACTTTTAACTTTAGACCCATGCCCACTAATTGAGATATCCAAAACAGCTTCCCTTAGTCTAAAATTAGATAAATTTAACTCTCCTTCAATCCAACTAGGAACCATTGGATTAAACTCTAAACCAGCTGAAGTCCACTCCATTCCAAACAGATCCCTGTAAATTAGGGAGAGATAACCTGCCACAGACCATAATTGTCTTGAAGAGTTTATCTCTGTTCCACTATTATGCCCATTATCATAAACCATATTTTCATAGTTACTTAAAAATAGAGCAGAGGCTCTAGTTAGGCTTTTAAGACCATAATCCACAACTTCCATATTTTTAGTTTTACTTCCAGCCCATGTAAAGTATGCTGTAACAAATGGCCAAATACCTCTATTGTGGTAGGGTCTAATCCCCTTAATCTGTGGATGGAGACTTGGAACACCAAATTCTACTACAGGTAAATTCTCAACTAACTCTGTAGCCCTATTATCAGAGACAACCCCCTGAATAACAGCAAGAGATTCTCCTAAAGAGTCTGTCTTTTTAGATAATACTCCACCCATAATATTAGGATACATAAAGGAACTAAAGTACCCCTTCTCTTCTAACCATAAATTAGAATTAATACTACTTTTAAGCTTATTAGCTTCATATTCCCAACTTACTGCTTCATCCTTTAAACCTAGCTCTTTTGCCATTAAACTTAATATTTTCCTAGAGCTATAATGGGCTACATTGGTACTTATTGACTTACTCTCACCAATTTCTGTTGGTCCCATCCACTTAGGGTAACTCTGCTCTCTCCAATCCATAAAACTAGATTCACCCTTAAACAGACCAGTTTTTTTATCAAATGATGTTTTATTATCTCTAAGAACACTCCTTTCTATTATATTGTAGCTATACTCTAACCATAAATTATCACCTGTTACTTTATATACCTCCCAGGCAGCAAGAGCCCAGACAACCCTATCAGTAGATATTGGCCATGAACCACCAGTTCCTGTATCCTGAATTATTACTCCATTATTATTAACCTTAGCTTCTAGAGATGTTTTAGAAACCTCAGGATATATCATAGCTAGTGCAAGATGTATTGAGTATGAAATATCCCTAGTCCAAACTCCTTTCCACTTCTCCCCTGCCATAAAAGCCATAGAATCTTTAAGAATATCTAACTTACTCTCTTCTAAAGCCATGTTATATAGAGCTTCTAGTAGAGGAAATCCTGGGGCCTTTAACTTTGGTTTATCTTCAATACTCTCCTGTAGTTTCCAGGATTTTTCATTTTTATAATAGGTAGATCTAATCTCAGTTGGACTTATAACCCATGCTTTTTTATCACTCCCTTGAATAACCATATTAGGTAAAATTTTAAATTCCTCTCCTACGGGGTACTCTTTTTTCGGTCTTTTAACTATATTTTTCGTATCTATAGTTACTTTGGTCGTATTACATGACAAAACTAACAATAAAAAAGCTAAAAAAATAGATTTTACATTTTTCTTAAGCATATACTCTCCTTAAATATTTAGTACAAATTAGTCTACCATGGAGTATTACAGTGTCAATAAATATTTGTTGACATTTTACCTAACTGGATTTAACATAATTTATAAAAATAATGCAAACGCTTGCATTACAAAGGAAGGAATAATGTCAAAATTTAGTCAATTAGTAGTTTTATCCCTACTTATAACTACACTATTATTTTCATGTGCTTCTACACCTAAAGTTGTAAAAACAACAATTATTGGTGATAGTGCAGTAGATCTATCTGCAGCTGAGATCTATTCAGTTAGTCCAACGGTTGTTTTACCAGGGACATTAATGAGTATTACAGGTGCAGGTTTTGGTGAAGACGCTGGAATTATAAATATTGGTGGCGTTGATGTAACAACTTTTCTTGGTTGGGAAGACGATGTAATTTGGTTTAGAGTTCCAGAAGGTATTGCAGATGATGCAGAGATTCAAGTTGGATACGAATACGCGGAACCATATATAACAACTGCACCAGAGGGAAGTATTACTGTAAAATGGATTATTGATGCTGCTGCCACTCAAGAGATGGTAAACGTTAAATATACCCAATACAAATTAGATAAGGCTCCTAAATGGGTTGCTCCACTACATATTAAAGGTCAATGGTCCAAGAGTGAAGGTACTTATGGATTAAAAGATGACGGTTGGGATGGTGGTTCCCGACAGTTAATGTATAATATTCCAGGGACTGATACATGGGTTACAGAAGCAGTATTTACTCCAGAAGCAATGAATAGTTTTGCAAAGACTAGTATGAAGTTTGCAGTAGAGGATGGAGATGATGAGTTTAGAAACCTATCTTCTTTTGAAAGTGACTTCGCTTATATTATTAAGAGTAGATGGGCAGGAGAGTTAGGTCTAAGTGGTGATCCAGCTTTTAAAATAGATGAAGAGAATAAAAACTTCGACCCAGAAACAAGAACAATAACAGTTAAATATCCAATCCAATAGACTCCTTACCCGGATTTAATCCGGGTTTTTTTATTTATAAACAAAAGGAATAATATGAAAATCTACTTACCAGCAATAATTATACTAATAGCTTTATCCCTGTTTAATTGTACTTCAATACCTAATCCAGATACAAAAATGGAATTTACCATGGAGGATATCCAAATGAAAGAGAGGATAGAAAATCAAGAAATAACTAATTTTTTTACAAATATGGGTATTAAAGTTAACAATAGAGAGAAGGCTCAATTTATTGTTGGTGACAATATAGATGGTTATTACGAGGGTTATACTAACTCCTATGTTCAGGGTAATGGATATTTAATGGGTTCTAGAACTATATACAAAAATTTTAAATCCTTTATTAATGGTGTTTTCCTAGACAGAAAGAGTCAAACAATATCTCAAACTGTCCTACCCTATGGAACTATAATTGAACTTAACAACAATATAAAAGAAGAGTTTGCTCTACACTCTAAAACAAGATCACTCTCTATGGCTGTAAACACAGAAACTCTAGGTTTATTAGGAGTTTATCCAATTATAAATGGTGACTTTAAAGATTATGAATATATTAATAACAATAAGGAGTTATATCTTAAGGATGGTAATTCTATAATTGTATTTACAGCTAACCAACCCTACAAGTTCAAAGATGGACTTTTTACATCCATAAACAAAACAGATAATTTTATTTTATACATGGCCTTTGCAGATAGTGAAGTCGAGGCTCAAAAAAAAGCTAAAGAATTAAGGGAGATAGAAGCCCATAGTTATGAAAAAAAGAAAATATACAATCTTTTAACTAACTCTTATATCAAAACCGATGACCTAGAGTTTAACAAAGCAGTAAACTGGGCAAAGTACTCTGCCTACACTATGGTGGTAGAGGAGTTTGGTAAGGGTATATGGGCAGGACTTCCATGGTTTAAAGATAACTGGGGAAGGGATACATTTATAGCTCTTCCCGGAACACTCCTAGTTTCTGGTAATTTTTCTGAAGCTAAGGAAGTTCTAAATAACTTTATTAAATTGCAAAATATTGGTAATCCACAATTAGTAATAGAGTTACAAAATATAGAAGTTTACTCTAACATTAAAAGGTTCCTTAAAACCCAAGGGTTAAAGATAAAAAGGAATGATAATAACTATACAGTACCACTAACAAAGGATTATATATTAGATAAAGCTAAAGCAAAAACAGTTCTAGACACCATAATAGAAGAGAATCATGGAGTAAGTGGAAGGTTTGAAATAGTAAAAGATGAATCCTATGGAAGGGTACCAAACAGGGTAACCTCGTTAGATAATATAATTTATAATACAACCGATGGCACACCATGGTTAATAAGAGAGATATATGAATATATTAGTTATACTGGAGACCTAGATTATGGTCGAGAGATATTTCCATTTATAATAACAGCAATGGATGGTGTAATTCAGAACTTTTTAGATAAAGACTCATTTATGACCCACGATGATGCAGATACCTGGATGGATGCAAGAATTAATAATGACAAACCTTGGTCAGCTAGAGGATCAAGGGCAGTAGAGATACAAGTTTTATGGTACTCCATGCTGCAGATATCATCCTATTTGGCTACTATAAATAATAGGGATGATTTAAGTCAAAAATGGCAGTTAATTGCAGATAGATTAAAATATAGTTTTAATGATAAGTTTTGGGATGAAGATAATAAAAGGATTGCTGATCGATTAAGAGAAGATGACACACCAGATTTTAAAGCAAGACCAAACCAATTAATGGCAATTTCTATCCCCTTAATATCCCCTATCATAGATAGTTTAAAAGAGGCATACATAGTAAAAAACAGTACAACTGATCTACTATATCAATATGGGATAGCATCACTTAGCGAGGATGAGGAGTACTTTCATCCATATCATGAGAACCTAAGATATAACCATAAGGATGCAGCCTATCACAATGGGGTTATTTGGGGCTGGAATGCAGGACTTATTGTTGAAGGTTTAACAAAATATGGATATAACGACCTTTCATATAGTCTAACAAAAAACCTTTCAAGACAGATATTAACAATGGGTACTTTAGGGTCCATGAGCGAAAACTTAAGTGTATACCCTGATAAACGTGGAAACTTAATATTGTCAGGAACTTATAGCCAAGCATGGAGTGTATCTGAGTTTTCCAGAAATGCTTATCAGAACTATATAGGTTTTAATCCCAGGTTAATAGATAATACAATTGAGTTTACCCCATCCTTCCCTAATATATGGAGCTTAATAGATGTAAAACTACCATTTGGAGTTGATGAATATATCTATATTAACGGAGTAAAAAAAGATGATATATGGGAATTTAAGTTAGACCTTATTTCTAATGACTCAAAAACCTTAATATGGGATGGGGCAAAGTTTGTAATAGAACCAGGAAAAACAGTATTTAACTGGAATCCTACAAAATCTTTAAGTAATAGATATAAAGAGATTATTGGACCCCTTAAGTTTAGAGAGATTAATCTAGAGAGGGAATTTCCTATGTATGAAAAAAAGAATAAACTTCAGGAAATTATAAATAAGGATGAATATAGATAAGAATAAATAAAATACTATTGTTACAGTTTTTTAATTTGTTGAAAAATAAAATTAGAGTATAATCTAATCATGGAATTGAAGAAATCACTTAAAACATACGACGTATTTAGTTTAGCAGCAGGAGCGATGATAAGTTCAGGACTGTTTATTTTACCCTCTGTAGCATATAAAGAGGCGGGAAGTTGGGCAATATTATCCTACTTTTTAGCAGGAATTTTAATGATACCAGCCCTAATATCCCAATTAGAGTTGGCAACAGCACTACCAAAGGCTGGAGGAACCTACTTTTATATAGAGAGAATATTAGGTAGCTCTTCTGGTATGGCAGCAGGCTTTGCAAACTGGTTTTCTATCGCTTTAAAAAGTGCTTTAGCACTAGTTGGTATTGGATTTTTTGCTAATCTAATATTTCCTAACCTAACCCCATTTCAGTTAAAACTTATTTCTGCAGGGGCATGTGTACTCTTCTCACTAATTAATATTTTCTCTGCAGAATCAGCAGGGCATAGTCAGGGTATCCTTGTAGTTGTTCTACTGATAATATTAACACAATTTGTATTAGTAGGTTATCGAGAGGCGGATTTAAACCTAATAGTTCAGGGAGCACAAGTCTTCGACTGGGGTAGCATAATATCAGTTACAGGGATGGTTTTTATATCCTATGGAGGTTTAACTAAAGTTGCCAGTGTTGCTGAAGAGGTAAAAGATCCCGGAAAGTCCCTTGTTAGGGGGAGTTTTATAGCCTTCTTAATTGTTCAATCCCTCTATGTTCTAATTGTTACAATAATAAGTGGAGTATTATCTGGAGAGGAGTTTTCATTATCCCTAGCCCCTCTATCCGATGCGGCACAAAAAATATTTACGAACCCAATTATTAAATGGACCGAGGTCATACTTCTCTCTCTAGCTGCAATAATTGCATTTATTACAACAGCAAATGCGGGAATAATGGCAGCTTCTAGAGTACCTTTAGCTATGAGTCGGGATAAAATGCTACCAAAGGTTATGGGTCGAGTATCTAAACGAGGAACCCCTGTAAACTCTATACTATTTACATCCATATTTATTCTTATACTTATCTTTGCCCTAGACCTAAAGGATCTAGCTAAAATTGCATCTCTATTTATGTTATTACTATTTATTTTGGTCAACATCTCTGTAATTGTAATTAGAAAAACAAATATGAGTAATTATAGACCTACTTTTAAATCCCCGTTTTTTCCCCTGTTACAAATTATAGGAGTTATTTTCTACACAGTTTTAATTCTAAATATGGGAATTAAACCAATAATTACAGCAATTATATTTCTTTTTGTATCCGTTTTATGGTACTACATCTTTGTTAATAAACATGTAAATAGAACTTCAGCTTTAGTCTACATGATAGAGAGAGTTGCAAAAAAAGAGATTTTAACTTCTATGGAGGATTTAGAAGAGGAACTTTTAGGGATTCTTTTAGAGAGGGATGAGGTTAAAGAGGATAGATTTAGTAATATAATAAGACAATCTATTGTTTTAGACTTTAATAAAGAGTTAAACAGAGATGAACTATTTAGTGAAATATCCAAGGAAGTATCTAAAAGATGGAGTATAGATGCTGATAAATTTATGAAAAAACTTAATATTAGGGAGAATGATTCTGAAACACTAGTATATCCAGGTGTTGCAGTTCCCCATGCTATTCCCCACGTTATTGTAGAGGGAGAAAACATTTTTGATATACTTCTAGTCAGGGATAAAAATGGAATAATTTGGAACGATGAAGGAACTATAGTACATACTGTTTTTTGCCTTATAGGAAGTAAGGATGAGAGGGATTTCCATTTAAAGGCTCTTATGTCTATAGCTCAAATATTACAAAGTCCAGGTTTTATAGAGGATTGGGAAAATGCCGAAACCCCAGAAGAGCTAAGAACAGTTATGTTATTAGCTAAACGGAGGTTTTTAGAAGTTTAAACCTTTGATAAAATATGCCCCGCTATTCTCTCTAATGACATGATAGAACAGTGGGCATCCCTTTTTATGGCCTCTTTTGGCATACCAAAAACAACACAACTAGCTTCATCCTGGGCTACGGTATATGAGCCAGCAGACTTCATCTCTAATAGACCCTCTGCTCCATCATCCCCCATTCCTGTCATTATAACACCTATAGCATTTTTACCTGCATATCTAGCAGTGGACCTAAAAAGAACATCTACAGATGGTCTATGTCTAGAGACTAGGGGGCCATCCTTAATTTCAACATAATAACGGCTACCACTTCTTTTAAGCAGTGTATGTTTATTACCAGGGGCTATAAGGGCAGTTCCCCGTAAAACCGAATCATTGTTTTCTGCTTCCTTTACCTGAATAACACAGGACTCATTTAACCTTTTAGCAAAAGCAGCTGTAAAATTCTCTGGCATATGCTGGACAATTACAACACCAGGAGTATCAATAGGCAGGGATTCTAAAAATATTTTAAGAGCAACAGTTCCACCAGTAGATGCTCCTACAACAATAAGTTTCTCTGTAGTATCTATAGAGTGGAAGTTAGTTGGTTTTGACATTATAACATCAGCACTTAGCTTAGGCTGAGCAACAATCTGCTTACTAACCTTTTTGGGACTACTTTGTGCCGCAGCTCTAATTGCATCACAGATAATATTTCTTGACTCTTCTAAAAATACCTTTGTCCCCATTTGGGGTTTTTTAATAATATCTACAGCTCCATATTCTAGGGCCCGTAAGGCGTTAGCTGAACCATCCTCACTCTTACTACTACAGATAATAACAGGTATTGGGTGCTGCAGCATTAGTTTCTTTAAAAAAGTTAACCCATCCATACGAGGCATCTCTATATCCAGAATAATAACATCTGGAACCATCTCTTTTAATTTTTTAGCAGCAATATATGGGTCTGCTGCTGTACACAGAAGGTTTATATCACTCTCCTTTGAAATAAGATCTGTAAGAGTACTTCTAACAACAGCAGAGTCATCAACAATCATAACATTTATACTACTCATTTATCACTTTCTCCTTTTTAACATAGATAGATGCTCCAACTCGTTTAAATGGAAGAGAACTATTAGGTAAATTTTCTGAATGACCTAAAAAGAGATAACCCTCTGGATGAAGATGGGTATATAGATTACTTAAAATTTTATTTTGAATTTCCTTATTAAAATATATCATAACATTTCTTAGGAAAATAATATGGTATAACTTTTTTATCTTGTATGAGTCAGTAATTAAATTTATATGTTTAAATAAAACCTTTTTTCTTAAATCCTTTTTAATCCGTATAGTTGGTTCATCCTTGTTTTTACTTAATAAACAGTATTTTTTCTTATAATTTAGTGGTATTGGCTCACTATCTGCTAGGGAGTAAACAGCATTCTGTCCCTCCGCCAATACTTTCTCAGATATATCTGTTGCTAATATTTTATAACTTTTATTTGGGTTTTCTTGAATAAACTCTTCTAAAAACATTGCCATGGTATAAGCTTCCTCCCCTGTAGAAGAAGCTGCAGACCATAACCTTATCTCACCCCTTGGTTCAAGATTTCCTATTTCCGGTAATACATGACTCTTTAAATAGTTAAAATGATCAACTTCTCTAAAAAAATCTGTTTTATTAGTAGTTATACACTCTATAAAACGGGGAATCTCCTCTTTTTGACCTAATGGACTAAAAAAATACTTTGCATACTCTTCATAAGTAGATATTTCTAGGGCTCTTAATCTTCTTAATAATCTGGATTCTACCATTATTTTCTTAGCATCAGGCATAGAGATTCCTATTTGTCCCTGTATATAGTCTCGAAACTTATAGAAAGTCTCTTTTTTCATACTTTTTGATTCTGAGCTAATTTCCAACTGATATTTCCTCAAAGTCTTGAACAACACGAACTAGTTGTTCTATATCAAAAACAAGGGCGACAGAACCATCACCTAATATAGCAGCACCTGAAATCTCCTTAATATGACGATACATAGAACCTAGAGATTTAATTACAGTTTGATTCCCTCCAATAACATTATCAACTAATAATCCAATTTGAGAGCTATTACTATTTACAATTACTATCTGTTCTATATCTCTTCTACGACCTTCTACTTCAAAAAATGTTCTTAGATCTATATATGGTACAAGTTTTTCCCTAAAAGTTATAACGTTCTTACCAGATTTATGGTCCTTGTTCTCTTCCTTAAGTTCCACACAAGCTTCCACAGTACTAAGGGGAATGACATAGGAATCCCCACCGATATTTACTAATAATCCTTCAATTATAGCAAGGGTTATAGGCAGTGTTAGTGTTATCCTTGTATATTTACCCTCTTCACTTGTTATTGCAACACTTCCTTTTAACTCTTCAATCTGTTTTTTTACAACATCAAGACCTACACCTCGTCCAGAAACGTTGGTAATACTAGCAGCAGTAGAGAAACCAGGAGCAAAAATAAGATTAAATAGATCATCATCTAATATCTCTTCACCATCCCGAATTAATCCTCGGGCTATCCCTTTAGATCTAATCTTCTCCCTATTTAATCCTCCACCATCATCTTGGATAACTATTTGTACCGAAGCCCCTGCATGTATAGCTGATAACTTAATTGTTCCTGTTTCATCCTTTCCATTAGCTTTACGAACTGTAGGACTCTCAATCCCATGGTCAATACAGTTTCTAATAATGTGAACTAATGGGTCATGTAACTGCTCAATAACATTTTTATCTAGCTCAGTTTCAGCACCCTCAGTAACAAGCTCAATTTTTTTACCTAACTCACTAGATAGATCCCTAACTAATCGTCTAAACCTAGAAAAGGTGGATCCAATAGGTAACATTCTCATACTCATAGAGTTATCCCGTAACTCCTCGGTTAAAAGACCAAATCTCTCAATTATAGAGATTAATTTACTGTCATTTGTATCATGACTAAGCTGTAACATCTGGGCATAAATAGTAACAATCTCCCCGACTAAATCGATTAAACTATCTAGTTTATTAGAGTTTATTCTAATGCTATCATTTGCTGGAGCTGCAGCCTCAATCTTCTTAGTTTTAGTTTTATTTATATAAGTTTGGGCTTTTAGAGCATTCTTTATCTCATGTTCAGACAACATGCTCTCTTTAACTAAGATTTCACCTAACTTATGTTGTTCCTTTAAAGCCTTATCTAACTCTTCTTTTTTTAAACTACCTCGTTTAACTAGGAGATCTCCAAGTTTTTCAGGTATTGGCTCTTCACTGTTTAGTTCCCACTCTTCTATTGTTACCTCAGAAGGGGCGTCTACAAAAATAAAGATATCGTGTATTTTATTAACACTTTTTTGTGTAGTAATATAAATTTCCCAATAGACATAACACTCTTCTGTATTAAGGTTTGATAATTTTGGTATTTTTTCATAATAAGGAATTACTAATCCATCACCTAATTCCAATACTTCGTGGACCATCATTAAGGGATTTGTGCCAGTAAAAAACATTTTTGGTTCAGGCTTAAAGATAACTCTATAAGTGATACTCTCTTTATTATCATCTGGGGAGATATAGTTTTCATTTAAGGCATTTTTGAAATCAACAAAAAAAGCCTCTTGATCATCTATTCTATACTCGGGATCATTTATCATTGAGAGTATAATATCCCTAGATCTAAGGGTATAATCGATAAACCCTTTACTAACCTTAATATCTCCCGATCTTACTGATTCTAAAATAGACTCTACCTCGTGGGTAAATTTAGATATTAGATCTAAACCAACCATACCAGCTGACCCCTTAACTGTATGCATTACTCTAAATACAGCAGAAATTAGATCTTCATCATCTGGAGATGATTCTAATTCTAAAAGAGAATCTTCTAAATGGCCTAGTAATTCTAATGCTTCTTCTTTAAATATTTTTATAAAGTTGTCATCTTCCATATACGCCTCTATATCCCATCCTCAATAAAACTTTGCAGTTCACTCCCATTACTTATTATATTAGGAGAAAAACAAATTTTATTTAGATCCTGGGAGAAGTTACTTTTAAACTCCCCAATAAATAAATAATCTTTTTTAATTCCTTTAACTCAGCAACAATACTAATTAGCAGTTGTAGTCCTGATATATCAATTTTTTCTACACTTGATAGATCTATTGTTATATCACCCTTAACGTCTAATTTTCTAAGTAGCTCATCTTTTATATCCTCAACATTGTGTATCTTTAAATCCTTATCTAGAATGATATTGCTACTCACCACTAGGAACCTCTGTTTTAGTTCTAATTATATGAAGGTCCTTAGTATTAAGGATTTTATTAATATTTAAGAGAATAATAAACTCTTCATCAACCTTTCCCATACCGTGTATAAACTCAGTATTTATCGGTATCCCTATTTTTGGAGCTGCTTCAATATCCTCAGGCTCTATTGTTAATACTTTTTGCACAGAGTCTGTATAAATTCCTATAGTTAATTTTCCATCACCACCATCTAAATCATCAACCTCTGTAACAATAATATTATTTCTAATACTACCAATACCATCATCCATCTTAAATTTTGACTTTAAATCCAGTACAGGGACAACACTACCCCTTAGATTTATTACCCCACACATAAACTCAGGCATTCTAGGGACTCTAGTTAGCTCAGTGGCCTCTAAAACTTCCCTAGTATTTACAATATTTATGCCGTACTTCTCTTTACCTAGAGTAAATGTTAAATATTGATTTAGGACAGCCACACTAATATCACTCATATATTTCTCCTAAAATTCCTCATAATCTTTATCTACTAAATCGTTATATACTGTATAGTTCTCATCATCATCTAAGGCTATATCTATCCCCTTATTAGGATTTTTCGGAGTGGGATGACTCTTAGGCTTTTCTGACTGACTGCTTTTTACAGGTTGTACATGTACTGGCTTATGCTCTACATGGGGAAGAACTTTTTTACTCCTATTTGTAGAGTGATTTAAATTATCCATTTTAAAGAAACTAATTGCATCCCTTAAAACCATAGATTGACTACTTAACTCTTCTGCCATAGATGAAGACTCTTCTGAAACAGCAGCGTTTTGCTGTATAACCTTATCTAGCTGCATAATAGCCTGATTAATCTGTTCTGCTCCGGCATTCTGTTCATTACTTGATGCACTAATCTCCTGAATTAACTCTGCTGTATGTTTAATATCCGGTATCATCTCCATTATTGTAGTTCCTGCATCCTCAGCAACCTTAACACTTCCACTGGCTAACTCATTTATCTCAGATGCGGCTAGTTGACTTCTCTCTGCTAACTTACCTACTTCTGATGCAACAACTGCAAACCCTTTACCATACTCTCCAGCTCTAGCTGCTTCTATTGAGGCATTTAATGCAAGTAAGTTAGTATTTCTAGCTATCTCTTCAATAACTCCAATTTTTTTGGCAATATCTTTCATTGCCTCAACAGTTCTATTTACAGCTTCACCACCATTTTCTGCATCAATGGCAGATTTTCTTGCAATCTTTTCTGTCTGGTTAGAGTTATCTGCATTTCTTTTTATATTAGAAACCATCTCTTCCATGGATGAGGAGATCTCCTCAATTGATGAAGCTTGTTCAGCAGCTCCTTGAGACATCTGTTGGGCCGTATCACTTAATTGACCACTACCGGAGGCAACATTATCCGAACTAGACCTTACACTTGTAACAACTTCCTGAAGCTTATCTACCATACCGTAAAGAGAGTTATGAACACCAACTAAAGGTTTATCTGTATTAAACTTAATCATAAGATCTCCCCCCTCGATAGAAGTTGCAATATCTGCGATTTCCGAAGGATCTACACCTAACTGTTTTAAGATACTAGAAGTAATAAATAGAGCTAATAAAATACCAATTAGTACAGCTAAAGCAGATGTACCAATTACAATAGTTATATAAACTGTGTTTTGACTCTGAAGGTTAGCTCCTAAAGCCTCTTGTTCATTTTTAACAGATAACTTAATCTCTTCAATATTATCAGCAATCAATGGGCCTAATACATTTAATTTATTATCAATAAGTTTATTTCTATCAATTATTATTGAGTAAACTTCCTTAAAACCATCCCAATATATGCTGTGTAACGAGTCTACCTCTTTTAATAGATTTATTAAGCTTCTATCCTCTATCATACCTAGTAATGAATCAAAACTCTCATCTAATAACTTCATCTCAGAATCTAGCATATCAGAGTATATTTTTTGGTTATCTTCTAAATATTTAGCAACAAAGAGCCGTCCTAATAACAGATGTCTTAATGCTATTCCAGCTTCATAGGAGACTTCATTGTTATTAGCATCATTAGCATAAACCATTATTTCTGCCAATTTATTCTCCATTGTTGTTCCGTTAATACCTAAGTTGTTATCTACAATCTTATCCCTCTGGCCCATAAATGTTACAACTTGTTCAAAGGATGTTGAGTATTCTTCTATCTCATTTTTAGATTTTAATACAAGAGCAGCCCTCTCTGGATTTTGTATCTCATTTTCTGCTTCTACTATAAAGCCATCAACTAGATCCATATACTCTTGATAATTATCAACATAAACATCCGTACCATCCTTTAGATAGTTTAAAACATTAATACGAACCATTAACATATTTGCTTGTAACCTACCAGATAGATTTGTATCATTTGCCAAACCTTCATACTTAGTAAAACCATTGGAGGCACCATTTAAAGCTATAAATGCAACAATACTTACAATTAATAGGAGTAATATAACTGAACCAAACCCCATTAAAACTTTTGCTCTTAATTTCATTTCTATCTCCATTTATTTTTATAATAATTAAAGTATTATTTAACAGGTTATTGGATACAAGGAAAATTTTTATAAATAATGGATAAATTATAAAAAAGTAGAGATAGCTATATTACAATTGTATAAAGTTTAATTTTAGTAGAAAATTAGATAAGGAAATATTTCAAATAGGATATAAAATGGCATTAGTTGATCTATTAAACAAAAAAGTAATAAAAGTTCCCTTAAAATCAAAGAATAAAAGTGATGTTCTTTTAGAATTAACAACAATCTTAGCAAAAGCTGGGAAATTTAAGGACATAAAAAGCGTAGTTAAGGCATTAGTTGAACGGGAAAACATTGGTAGTACAGGTCTTGGTTCAGGGATTGCAATACCCCACGCAAAAACAGAACTTGTAGATGAGTTAACAGTTGCAGTGGGAATTAGCCCTAAGGGTATAGAGTTTAATGCCATAGATGGAGAGTTATCAACTATTTTCTTCCTTATTTTAGCACCACCTGATCAGTCTGTACAACATGTAAAGACTCTTTCGGAGATAGCAAATATTGTGAAAGATTACTCCTTTTGTGAAAGTCTATTAGAAGCTAAAAAACCAAATACTGTATTAGATATTTTTAAGAATACTATTTAACTAATTTATTCCATAAAAGTGTTGCATAATATATTGGCATATGGTCATTTATATTAATAGTTGTATCACTTTTTAACTTAGTTAGGTAATCCTTCCATTCTAAGATACTTGTTTTTATATGATCCGTTAACTCTATGGTGGAGGAGAGGTTTTCCCTCTCCTTTCTGTGATATTTAATAACTTTTTTAGCAATTTTAGCCTGTTCTAATGGAGTAAGATTTGGTCTCTCTTTTACAAATTCCATATCATTATTTATATATACAAGATCTCCCATATCTTTAAATTCGAATTTTATTTTAGGAAGGTTAGGAGGTAATGAGACTATAGGATCGTATCTATTTTCTACCCTCCATATAAGCCTATCCTTTGTAAGATTAACAAAGTCTTTATCCCCGACCCTAGGAGCTCCAAACATAACTAGACTATGGGCTTTATTAAAAAGAGTGAAACAGAGTGCAGCTAAAGCCCCTCCTAAACTGTGACCAGTAATCCATATTGGTCTTTTTTTATTCTCTTTATATATAGCTTTAAGATATTCAAATAGACCATTCTCCCCTTCCCAAATCTCATATAAAGCTTTAAGAAAACCGTTATGAACTTTTCCTCCAAGTTTAAAATCAGTAGGTTTAGCATTAAGGTCTGTCCATAACTCATGGATTGCTGATAGCGACTTTAACTCAGTTCCACGAAATGTAACAATAACTAACTTTTTATTTTTAGCTATCATACACTCAGTTCCGGTTCCATTAAAAAATTTAAACTGATTAAGACCAGCATATCTATAAGAGAGCTTAGCAAAGCCGGGGTGATTATATACAAGGAAGGAACTCTCTGCTAACCACCAGAGATTATTATAGGATAATTTATTACTTTTTGGTTTAAATTTGAACTTCTTACAGTTTTGGAAATAGATATAGTTCATATCAGGGGGTATTACAGGATAATCATTAGAATCAGGGAGCTCTTTTTTTAATATTTTATCAAACATAAAAGAAGTTTATTCCTAGTTTAAATAAGAATCAATATTGCAACCAAGGCAAATTAGTGGTAAAAATACTAAACTAAAATTAAGGATTACTGGTGGAAGAGAAAGATATTGATAAATGTATAGATACTCTAGAGTATCTATTGGAAAATGATGAGTTTTATGTAACTTTAGGTGAAAAGAGGCAGATAGCTCTTATGAAACTTGCAGGAAGAATTTCTCACCCAGATGTATATACTCTTAAAAATAGACGAAAAATAAAAAAAAGACTAAAAAAACAAGAAATTGTAGCTATAGAGAGAAAAGCAAGAGCTGCAACAGGTATTAGGGTAGCAAGGGAGGACGATGTCTTTTCAGCACCTCTTTTATTAACTGATGATTCTATTGTTAATAGGGATGATCTAATTTTAAACTCACCAAGAAACTGTTACGTATGCAAGGCTGAGTATACCCAGATGCACTTTTTTTACGACTCAATGTGTCCTAAGTGTGCAGAGTTAAATTATCAAAAACGTTTTCAAACAGCCGACCTTACTGGCCAAGTTGCTGTAATTACCGGTTCTAGGTTAAAAATCGGTTACCACGCCACACTTATGATGTTAAGGGCTGGAGCTACTGTTATAGCTACTACAAGATTCCCTGTTGATTCAGCAACTAGATTCTCTAAGGAGAGTGACTTTAATGTTTGGGGGCACAGGTTGCATATTTATGGCTTAGACCTAAGACATACTCCTAGTGTTGAAATATTTTGTAGCCATATAGAGCAGACTTTTGATAGATTGGATATACTAATTAATAACGCGGCTCAAACAGTAAGAAGACCTCCAGGTTTTTACTCCCATATGATGGAAAATGAGATGAAACCATTTTCAGAATTTTCCGATGGAGTCCAGATGCTTCTTCACAACTTTGAGGTTTGTAATGATAAAATAAACTCAATCTCTAACAATAGCCCAGACCCTGAGAGTTCTCTTCCTGTTAACTGGAATACAAAACTTCCTGGAATTGGCTTAAGGGAGTCTGCTAAGTTATCCCAGATTCCATACTCCTATGATGATGCACTATCCACTGAGGAGATTTTTCCTACTGGTCAATTAGATGTAGATCTTCAGCAGGTTGACCTAAGAACAACCAATAGCTGGAGATTAAAACTAGGTGAGGTTAATACTTCAGAGATGCTTGAGGTACAACTAGTCAATACAATTGCACCCTTTGTATTGTGTAACCAATTAACACCACTTATGAAGAGGGATAATACTGGTAAAAAACATATTATTAATGTTTCTGCTATGGAAGGTAAGTTTAAACGCTTTAAGAAAGAGGCAAGACACCCCCATACAAATATGGCAAAAGCAGCACTGAATATGCTAACCCATACATCTTCAAGGGAGTTAGCTGACTATGGAATCTTTATGAATGCTGTTGATACAGGTTGGGTTACAGATGAAGATCCTGCTCAGTTATCAAAGTTGAAGGAAGATTTACATGATTTCCAGCCACCATTGGATATTGTAGATGGTGCAGCTAGGGTTATGGATCCGCTTTTTGATGGTATTAATAGAGGTGAACACTGGTGTGGTAAGTTTCTTAAGGACTACTTTCCAATAGATTGGTAATTAACATATTTTTGGTCTTCAATGGCAATATGCTGTTGAAGCCATTTTATTAGAAAAAAGAATAACTGTACTGGATTATAGTTCCCATCACTATCTAATCTATTTTTAAGAGTATCAAACTCTTTAATGAAATTTGAATGAATTGATTTGTGAGAGATAATGTCATCATAACCTATCTTATCCATATAAGCTTCCTCTTCTGAAAAGTGTATAATAATGTACTCTTCTAGAAAGTTTAATATTCTATAGACTTCCCTATTTGTCTCCCTAGAATTTTGCTCAAGCTTTTTTAACTTAGTAATTTCGTCAAAAAGCCTTTTATGTTGTACATCTATAAAATCAATTCCTGTCTTATATATACTTGTCCACTCCACTATTAACTCCTTAGAAATTTATTTCAGGTTTCTCTAAATTAATTCCATCATTTGGATCTATACCCATACTATAAGTAAATTTTAGTGATGATTCAATAAAGCCTAGGCTATGGGATAGGGACTGTTTTAAATTATACCCCTTTAAAAGAGATCCAATTAAAAGTGTTGTAAAGGCATCTCCAGTTCCTGAATAATCCTGGGGGATATACTCACACTGGTCAAAAAAATATTCGCCACTTAACTTATCATAGGCTCCGGTATATCTACCCTTACCATCTTTAAAATGTATACTAGTTAAAACTACAATATTAGGTCCTAGAAGAGATAACTCTTTTAACAGATCCTTTGCCTCATCTACACTCAACTCAGGGGAGTAATCTCTTTTTAGCAGAGCTGCAGCTTCTGTAGTATTTGGTGTAATAATATCAGCATTTTTTACAAGTTTAACCATTTTGTCTATTATACCTGAATCGATTATAGAGTATATTTTACCACCATCTCCCATTACAGGATCAACAACAACTAATGGTCTATTTTTACTAAACCTCTTTATAAAATCAATGACTATATCAATTTGTGAAGCAGAACCTAAAAAACCGGAATATATGGCATCAAACTTTAAGCCTAGTCTGTCCCAATGATCCATTATTGGGATCATTTGATCCGTTAGATCTAGATATGTTCCATTTTCAAAGGCTCCATGGGTTGATAAAAGTGCTGTAGGTAGAGGACACACCTGAATATTCATTTTTGAAAAAAGGGGAATAACAACGGTTAAAGATGACCTACCAAAACCTGATAGATCATGTATTGCCGCTACACGTTGAGCCTTAAATAGCATGTTCCAGCTTTAATCCCCTTGCTCTTAGAGCTTTAATAATTTCCTCAATCATACTATCTTGCTGACCTTTAATAGAATCAACTATTAGATCGGCATATTTATTATATAAAAGCTCCCTCTCATCAAAGAGTTCTTGGAATGTCTGGTCAGGGCGTCTAGCAATACCCCTATTCTCATAGTTACTTACACGATTTTTAAGTTCATCTAAGGATGCCCTAATAAAAATGACTATTCCATCTTTTTTTAAATGTTTCATAGCCTTAGCACCGTAAACAGCACTGCCTCCAGTGGAGATAACACTATTTTTAACATTTAACTCAGACAGGACTTCTTCTTCAACTTCTCTAAGTCTTAGATATCCATCCCTATCCATAGTTTCTTGTAGGCTCTCTCCTGTTTTATTCTGAATATTTAAGTCAGAGTCTATAAAATCAAAGGCTACTCTTTTAGCTAAAAGAACCCCAATTGTACTTTTCCCAGCTCCAGGCATTCCTACTAAAACTATATTCATTATTTTTGTCTCACTGTAAATGAGTTTATCTCTTTACCATCAACTGTAACAATTAGTTTATTTCCAACTTTCTCAAGGTAAGGTATTGTTAATGGACCACCAAAAGTTCTTGATGTAAATATAGTCTCTATATCACCCTCAGAATTAACTCTCTCTAACTTCATTGGTAGACTTACTGGATAATTTGAAACAACTAACTCAATTAAGCCAAAGGAGAAATCTGAAGGATAGTCCTCTGGGGCAGTCATTGTCATCTCAACAATTGTAGACCAAGGAACAGTAATACCTCTGTCTGGTGTTTGATAAACAATTACACCTGGATTTTCATCATTTCTTCTATTTCTAACTGTAAATCTGTATCGTATAGGCCACTGTGTAATTTTATTAAGACCATCTAAAAATGGAAGTCCCTTCATTGTTGGAACCACGTAGGATGACTCTAATTTACCTTTACTTATATGAAATGTAACCTCTGTAACCTCTGTTATCTCCGTTCCAGCAGGAGGATCTTGGGATAAAATAGTTCCTTCCGGTTCATCACTTACTATCTCAATAGGTGTACCAATTATAAGAATAGGCTCTGAACTTGTGCTTGAAAAAAGCTTCTGTAGCTCTGCTCTAACAGCATTAATTGTCTGCCCTTCATAGGAACCAACAATATCTATAACTCCACCTAAACTTGAAGTGATATTTATAAGTCTTCCAGCTTTTACAACTGACCCAGGAGATATATCTTGACTTATAATAAGTCCCTTCTCCTTTGGAGAACTATTTTTTACAGTAAGTTTAGGATACAGTGCTCGTTCCTGTAACTCTATAATTGCTTCGGATAATTTAAGCCCAATTAAGTTAGGAACTTTAGTATCCTCTTGTCCTTCAAGAGTAGCAAAAAAGATTATAGCAAAAAGTATAACAATAAACACTGCCGAGGCTATAATTCCCCATACAGCCTTAAAATAAAACTCTTTTTCAATCTTCTCTCGAATTAATAACTCTTCTTCTGTTAACTCAATCTTTTCTCTATTCTTTGAACCAAATAGTTGTTTAAAAATATTTTTCATTATCTATCCCAATAGTGTATTTACAAAATTCTTTACACCGTTATTAAATGATTTATAATCTAAAGCTTTTTTAGACTGTAATTGTAACCTAGTAATATAAATAGTACCATCTCCGGTTTTAACTAAAAAACCATTTGCTTTTGAGTATTCTAAAACTCTTCCTGGTTCACCATCACCTACTATATCCGAGGCCTCTGCCTCAATAATATTTAAGCCTTTTCCTTCAAATTCTGTCTGGGCCATTGGCCAAGGATTGTATGCTCTAATCATATTTAAAAGTTGATTTGAGTCCATACTCCAGTCAATTATACCATCATCCTTCATAATTAGTTTACAAAATGTTGCATCATCATCATTTTGTTCCCACTCTGTTACAGAATCACTTTCAATATCCTTAACAACTTTAACAATATATGGTGCAGCCATTGTAGCAACCCGCTCAGTTAACGAACCAGTTGTCTCCTTTTCTGATAACTCGAATTTTTCTTGAAGAAGAATATTTCCACTATCCATTTTAGCTGCTAATCGTTGAATAGATATTCCAGATACTTTATCTCCATTTAAAATTGCTGCACTAAGAGGTGAAGGGCCCCTATATATTGGCAATAGAGATGGATGAATATTTACTCCTCCTAGGGGGAAAATATCTAGAAACTCCTTTTTAAATATTTTACCATAGGCGATGCAAACTAAAAGATCTGGTTTTAACTCTTTTATCTTACTGTATAGTTCACTCTCTAGTCTATCGGGTTGAAATATATTTAGTTCTAACTCTTCTGCCCTTGCTTTTATAGGGGATGGGAAGAGTGTTTTTTTTCTACCCTGGGGTCTATCAGGATTTGTTAAAACCCCACAAACGTCAAACTCATTTACAAGGGCATTTAATGAAGGCACACCAATTTCAGGGGTTCCAGCAAAGAGAATACGCATTATATACCCATAGCCTTTTTATATTTCTTTACAATCTTTTCTTTAGGTTTATCCTGTAGATGATCAATAAATAGAACGCCATTTAGATGATCTATTTCGTGCTGTATAACAGTTGCCAACATTCCATCAGCATCAATGGTGAAAGGTCTTCCCCGCTCATTCCAAGCTTGTACTTTTATCCTTTCTGGTCTGGTAACTTTGGCATACATGCCTGGGATACTTAAACATCCCTCTTCATATACATTCTCTTCTAAGGAAGTTTCAATTATTTCTGGGTTAATAAGAACAAATGGTTCTACATCCTCAAATCCTACAACTACAAATCTTTTTGATACACCAACTTGGGGAGCAGCAAGACCAACACCGTTGGATTCTATCATAAAATCTATCATCTCTTTAATAAATGATTTTAATTCTGGAGTAAATTCTGTTACAGGTTCTGCAACTTTTCTTAAAACGACTTCTTCTTCTTGGAAGCCTAATTTATACATATCCATAATAGGAATAATACTAAAGATAACCCTTATTGTTCAAGGTTTCCCGTATTTTAATTTCTAAACTATCCTTCTTATCTTTATCCATAAATGTAGCAAATAAGTTATTTAGGATAAGTTGTCCAATCTCTTTTTTATTAAATATTTCATTTTCTAGAAGAAGAACATACTCTTCTAACAAGGTAGAGCCAAAAATTGTAGGATCATCAGAGTTAACTGTTATAAATATTCCCTTATCAAAAAAACTCTTAATTGGATGGCTACCTATATTTTGAACATAAGCTTTAGTAAAAAGATTACTAGTGGGACATACTTCTAAGGGAATTTTAAGCTCTTTCAAATGGTTCATACACTCTTCATTTTCCATAGCTGATATACCATGGCCAATTCTTTCGACTTTTAGAATATCTACTGCAGCATTTATAGATTTATAGTCAGCATCCTCACCAGCGTGGGCAACAAGATGCAGTCCGTGCTCTCTTGCTTTATCAAAAACTGTTACAAAATCCTCTGCATTTCCAACTTTTTCTGCCCCGCCTAGACCTATCCCTATTATCCTTGGATGATTAAACTCCAGGGTTAAATCTAAATTTTTCATGGCATTTTCTAAGCCAAATCCCCTAGATACGTCTATTATAAACTTTATATCAATACTCTTTTCTTTAAATATCCTATCGGCACCAGAAACAAGAACATTCATAATGTCTTGAAAAATAAAACCATTTTTTAAAAATGATGTAGGAGCCACAAATACTTCGGCATAAACAATATTATTACTGGTTAAATAATCTTCTAAATCATCCATAAGCAGTTTAAAATCTTCTGGATCTCTATATGATGCTTGGATAACATTAATAAATAGATCAATAAAGTCGGAAAGACTATTAACTTTAAATTTATTCTCTAGGTCCTCAATATTATGAACACCTTCAATATCTAATTTATGTTTATTAATAAGTTTCCATACTGTTTTAGCTGTAGTAACAGCTTCTATATGAAGATGAATCTCTGTTTTAGGTATCCCTTGTAATTCAGTAATAGTACTTTTTTTAATATCCATAAATTATCCTTATTAAGCCTCTACAAAGTTACGAAGAAGTTGTAAACCTACTTCCCCAGATTTCTCTGGATGAAACTGAAAAGCAGTAATATTCTCATATTCTACACTTGAACAAAACTCAATGCCATAAGTTGTTTTTCCTATAACATTTTTTTTATCCTTTGGTTCTACATAGTAAGAGTGCACAAAATAGAAAGATGCTTCCTTTGGAATACCTCTAAAAATACCCTTACCATTATGCTCAACGGTATTCCAACCTATGTGGGGAATCTTTAACCCCATATCCTTTGGAAAGTGTTTTGCCTCTCCTGGAACCAATCCAAGACAGTTAGTATCGCTCTCCTGGGAGTGATCAAGAATAATCTGAGATCCAAGACAGATACCTAAAATAGGTTTCCCACTCTTTTTAAATTCCCTTAAACTCCTCTCTAAATCCCTAACTCTTAGTTGCTCCATAGCCCAGTTTGCTTCACCTACTCCAGGGAATATCAATTTGTCACACCCCATTAAAACAGAGTGTTCAGAAGAAACCACATAGTCAGAACCTATAAAACTTAAAGCAGAGACTACACTTGTAAGATTTCCTGCATTATAATCTACAATCCCTATTTTCATTTGTCGGCCTCTCCTTCTAAAAATATAATATTATTAATAAAATCTACAATTATTTTCTCATTTATAGCTATATTTTCCAATACTACAAAATTATTTTCTGTCCTAACCTCTATATTTTGACTTATATCATTAAGAATAACACTGTTAGAAGTCAGGGATGAGAACTTAAAAAATAGGTTTAGCAAACGATTAAAGGCTTTTGCTTTATTAATTGTTTCAAATCCTAGCTCTCCTATAATAGTATACTCAAGATTTCTGGGATTTAAAGATAATTTTAAACTTTTAACTCCACCTTGTATAAATCCATTACTAAGTCTTTTAGTTAACTCATCTTCAACCCTAGGTTTAATAAATAGAATAGCATCTACTGGAGTTTCTAAACTGAACTCTCTATGTTTTTTAATTATTGGAACAATATCCAAAGAGGAAAAGATAATAGTATTATTATCAGAAAAGTAAATTTTTACACCATCTTTATTTACCCAATACTTAATACCTCTATCCTTAACTTTTTTCCAGGAGAAAGATAAAAATAGTCCAAACTCACTCTTACCCCTAGAAAAGTCCCCTCGAAGAACACCATCAAAACCAGATTTAATATCACTGTTAAGTCCAAGAAAAACATCAAAACTTTGAGTTATAAAACCTTTAGTAAACTTATCTAGATTGTATGTAGCGAGAACTCCATTAATAATAGACTGATTCTCTTTAAAATCCACATAGATAATTGAATCTCTCTGATCAGAAAAGAGGTTATCAATAGAGACGCTCTCTTGTATCCTTAAAGATGGAGGATTTGTCTGGCAGCTATATAAAAATAGCAGGCCTAAGCCTGCTATAATAATTATGCTTTTTCTAAAAAGATTGTGCATGTTTCATCTCCACATGATACTTCATTGGAGAACTCCTTTGATGTAAAATCTAAAGTTGTAGCTAAAGTTTCATTTAATAAATACTCTTTAAAACTCTCTGCTGCCTCTTTAACTTTATCTGAACCCTCTATTCCTAGACTAATTCTATCTACAACTTCAAGGTTACTATCTTTTCTTAAATTATTAACACCACGAATTATGTCTCGAACTATACCTTCCTGAATTAACTCATCAGTTAAAACTGCGTCTAAGGCTATTGTTAACATTCCCTCGTTTAATACCTTAAGCCCCTCTTTCTCGGCCCTTGAAATTACAACATGCTCTTCAGTTATTTCCACATCCTGTTCTGTTTTATTGGAACCAACATAGGATACAGTTAAAGTTTTACCCTCTAATAATCCCTTTATTGCAGAACCATCTAGCTTACTAATTTCAGCTGCTGCATTTTTCATGTTTTTACCTAACAGTTTACCAAGTACTTTAAAGTTTGCCTTACAGCTATACTCTACTAACTCCTCTTCATTCTCTCTTAAAAGAACCTCTTTAACATTTAGCTCTTCTTTAATTATATCAGACATTTCAAGTAGTACACTCTTCTCGTTTTCATCCCGAGTTACCATAAACATAGATTTTAAAGGCTGCCTGGTTTTTAGTGTATGTAGAGATCTTAACGCACGTCCCATAGATACAGCCTGTCTAGTTAAGGACATTTTTAACTCTAGTCTCTCATCCCTATTCTCCACTTTTGCTACAGGGAAATCACATAGATGAACAGATTCTGGCATATCCTCTGTCCTTAGGTTTTGATAGATCTCCTCTGAAATATATGGAACAAATGGACAAGCAACTTTTACAAGGTTCATTAAAGCGTACCAAATTGCTTGGTAAGCTTCTGTTTTATCATTATCACTCTCTGACTTCCAGAATCTCTTTCGACTTCTTCTTATATACCAATTATTTAATGAGTCAATAAACTTAACAAACTCATCTATGGCTTCTCTTACATCATAGGCATCTAATTTTTCTGTTACATTGGCGATTAATGTCTCTGTTTCAGATATTATCCACTTATCTAATGGGTTTTCAGGGTTTTTAGGTCCCTGCTTAATTGTAACATTATCAATATTAGCATATGTAATAAAGAAGGAGTATGCGTTCCAAAGTGGTAGAATTATTGATTTTAATACATCTTTTACCCCATCGTCAGAGTATTTTAATCCCTCACCCTTAACCACAGAACTATGCATTAAAAATAGCCTTAGGGCATCTGCACCAAAATTGTTTATAACTTCCATTGGGTCTGTATAGTTTCTAAGACTCTTGGACATTTTTTTACCATCTGCTGCTAAAACTAAACCATTAACAACAACATTTTTAAATGCAGGTTTATCAAAAAGTGCTGCTGCTAAAACAGTTAAAGTGTAAAACCAACCCCTAGTCTGGTCTAAACCTTCAGATATAAAATCTGCAGGATAGTTGGCTTCGAACATCTCTTTATTTTCAAATGGGTAGTGGTTTTGAGCATAGGGCATAGCTCCAGATTCAAACCAACAGTCTAATACCTCTTCAACCCTTTTCATTGTTCCACCACAACTACATGGAATAGTAATATCATCAACAAAGTGTTTATGTAGGTCATCTATATCAGTTTTCCCTGATAGATTTTCTAACTCTTGTCTTGAACCAATACAGATATCCTTTTTACAATCAGGACACTGCCATATAGGAATAGGATTACCCCAATATCTATTTCTAGATACAGACCACTCCCTAGCTCCTTCTAACCACTTACCAAAACGCCCTTTTTGTAAATGGGAAGGAACCCAGTTAATCTGCTCATTTGCACTTAACATTTTATCTTTAATCTGGTCTACATCTATAAACCATGAACTTATAGCTCTATAAATTAGAGGGCTTTTACACCTCCAGCAGTGGGGGTAACTATGAAGATACTGCTCTCTTTTTATTAACTTACCCTCTTCCTTGAGTCTATTAGTTATATCTTTATCACAATCTTTTACATACCTATCTTTATAATCAGGAATTTCTCCAGTAAATTTACACTCACCATCTATCGGACAAACTGTTTTAATTCCTGTTCCCTTTAATACAAGGTGGTCGTCCTCACCAAATCCTGGAGCAATATGAACAATACCTGTACCACTATCAGTAGTTACATAGTCTGCTGTAAAAACTTTAAAAGCTCCCTGCTCTACTGCATCTTCAAAGTATGGCATTAAAGGTTCATAGGATAAACCTAAAAGGTCACTACCCTTCTTCTCCCAAACTATATCAAGGCTCTCCCCTTCTTCTAGCTTGTAGTAGGCAGAAACCCTCTCCTTAGCCATTATATAATAACAATCTTCATCCTTATCCTTAACTTTAACATACTCTATTTCAGGCCCTACAGCTAAAGCTAAGTTACTAGGTAGTGTCCATGGTGTTGTAGTCCATGCCATAAAAAATGTATTGTCTTCATCTTTTAACTTAAACTTTACTGTTATAGCGTTATCGTGAACATCTTCGTACCCACCCATATTTAACTCATGGGTTGATAGAACTGTGGAACACCTAGGACAATAGGGCATAATTCTATGACCTTCATATACTAACTCTTTATCCCAAAGCTGTTTAAATACCCACCATATAGACTCCATATAGTCAGGATCCATTGTTTTATAATCATTATCAAAGTCTACCCATCTACCTAAACGGTTTATTACAGACTCCCACTCTTTTGTGAATCTTAATACAATAGATCGACATTTTTCATTAAACTCAGGTATACCGTACTTCTCAATCTCTGTTTTACCAGAGATTCCAAGCTCTTTCTCCATTTCGAACTCTACAGGCAGACCATGACAGTCCCACCCAAATCGTCTCTCTACTTTTTTACCCTTCATTGTTTGATATCTTGGGAATATATCCTTTATAGTTCCTGGAACAAAGTGCCCAAAATGGGGAAGTCCGGTTGCGAATGGAGGTCCATCAAACATAATATACTCTTGGCAGCCTTCTCTTTGTTCAATAGATCTTTTAAAAATATCCTTTTCCTTCCAGAACTTTAATATTTCTTCTTCCATTAAAGGAAAACTTACCCTTGGGTCTACTTGCTTATACAAAACGACACTCCTTAAATTCAATAAAAAATTAGAACAATTTTATTATTTTTATTAATAATTGGCAATAGAGGTCAAATAACTACTATTTATTGGATACATATTTGAATCTTAACAAATTACTTGAAAATGGTAATAAACATTAACATAAGTTAAGATTTAATGTTTACATAAAGAAAATTTGCATTATACTTATTAATTATGATTATATTTAAATATAAAGATGAATTAGACGAAGATTCGGTAAGAGCTGCTGCACTACTGTGCGTTATTCTAGGTGTATCAACCTTTATAAGTCATAGCTTAGTACCACTTTTAGTTTTATTATGCGATAACATAGTTTCATTTTTTTTAACACCTAAGCACTCTTTCCTTACAAGGTTTTCAAAGATTACAATTCTACCAATAGCAAATTTTAGAACAAAAAAGATAAGTGCTAATGCTAAACATTTTGCTCTACTACTTGCTATAATTACCGAATCTATAATTATACTGTTTCTATTTAACGGTTATATTTTATTTGCAAATACTCTACTCTTCTTTTTAATTTTTTTTGCATTAACGGAGACTTTTCTAAAATTTTGTATAGGTTATTATATATTTAATATTTTATCACTTAAGGGGTTTATAAACGAAGAGTTGAGTGATGATTGTCTATTAAGTTTTAACCACAACCATTAAAATATCATAAATAGTAATAATTACTATTTACAATAATAGTTTTATATCTTATATTGTAAACATAATTAAATAAATAAAAATAAGGATATATAAATGGCAACAGTAACATTAGAAGGCAATAAAATTGAGACAGTAGGAGTACTTCCATCTGTAGGTAGTAAGGCACCAGACTTTAAACTAGTAAAGCAGGATTTATCAGATATTAGTTTATCTGATTACTTAGGGAAAAAGGTTGTTTTAAATATTTTTCCTTCTCTTGACACAGGAACATGCGCAGCATCTGTAAGGGCATTTAATAAGAGTGCAGCAGATTTAAAGGATACAGTAGTTTTATGTATTTCAGCAGATCTGCCATTTGCAGCGGGAAGGTTCTGTGTAGCAGAAGGTATTGAAAATGTTGAAACAGCTTCTAACTTTAGAGATAAAGATTTTGGGAATTTATACGGGGTAGACTTTAAAACTGGCCCCCTAGTTGGTCTATTAGCGAGATCAGTAGTAGTAGTTAATGAAAAGGGTGAAGTTATTTACACTGAATTAGTATCAGAAACAGTAAATGAACCTAATTATGATGCTGCACTAGCTGTATTAAAGTAATGGATACTTAGTCATATAAGGCTAAGTATATATCTTTTAAGGTGACCCTGAGACTTCCTCCTGACTATATAATTTGATTTTTATTCATTTTTAACCAGGGTCACTTTTTCTTCTTTCAAAAATTAAAAATCTTGTTAAATAAATATAATAATATATAATTTAATTATATCAATATTCAGGATTATTTTTTGAAAATTAAGTTCATTATAGTTTTTATAATATTAACAGCCACCTCTTGCACTTATAAACAGATTAATTCTGTTTTAATTGATAACGGTATTACTAATTTTTCAAATATTCTTTTTGATAAAGGAGAGATTGTTAAGCTAGATGGGGATTGGATTTTTTGGCCTGATAAATTACTAAGTTATAATGAAGTAATAAACAGTTTAGATGATGGTTATAGGGTATATAAAGATTTCCCTGGTTTATGGCAAAAGCTAACCCTTCTTGAAAGTAAAAATAACCTAATAAACCGTGGTACTTTTGTTTTAAGATTAAAGTTACCTAAAAGTATTGATTCATGGTCAATTAGAGTTCCAAATGCTATATCCTCAACAACACTATACTTAAATGAAACTAAGTTAGTAGAAATAGGTAAAACATCAAACTCCATTAAGGATTATATTCCAAATAGTAATTTAAAAGTTGTTCCTTTTACTTTAAACAGAGAAGATAACATTTTAATTATGCATGTTTCAAACTACTTAGTTCCCTATACAGGTACATGGGACAGTTTAACTATTGGTAGAACTAAGGATATAAACCATAAAAGATTTATTGATATTGTTATATCCTCTTTAATTTCAGGTGCATTATTAATTATGGGGGTTTATCATTTAGCACTTTATCTACTTAGAAGAAAGGATAAAAGTACCCTTTGGTTCTCCCTTATCTGTATATTAATGAGCATAAGAAACTTAATAACAGGGGAGAGGATACTAATTGAACTACTACCTGTATCTGAGTTAATGTGGAGGATATGTTTTAGTATAGAACACCTCTCTGCTCACCTTACCCTTCCACTATTTTTCCTATTTTTTAGTGTGATTTTCCCCAAATATATAAATAAGATAGTAATTAATACGGTTTTATATGTTGCAGGACTCTGGCTATTTATACATATTTTTACCCCTCCAATGTTTCACCACAGGTTTTTATCTTTCTACGAATACTTTCTTATGATTACTTCTATTTACCTTTTATCAAGTATAATTAGAGCATTTGTAAATAGAGAGGATGGAGCTCTAATATCCCTATCAGGAATGTTATTTCTTTTTTCAGCAAGTATAAATGATGTTCTTTTATCAAATGAAATTATTGATAGTATCTACCTAGCCCCAATAGGTTTATTAATATACACCCTTACTCATAGTTTTTTTATATCTAAAAGATTTTCAACAATATTCCATGAAGTTGAAATATATTCTAATAATTTAAAGACTCAAAATCGATCTTTAGAGAGGTTTATACCTAATCAAATTCTTCTCTATCTTAAAAAAAATGAAATTGTAGATGTGAAATCAGGAGATTCAATTAAGCAGGAGATGGCTGTCCTTATTTTAGATAGGGAGTATTCTAATGATTCTTTTAGTTCTTTATCCGATGAGGAAAAACTAAAAGAAATAAACTTATTTACTACTAGATTTGGTACATTAATAACTAGATGTAATGGTTTTATAGAGAAGTATACAGAAAATGGGTTTATAGCCCTGTTTCCATCAGGTAGTGGTGATGCTTTAAAATCCTCCCTATATATAAGAACAACATTAATACATTACAATAACGAGAGAATGTTTAATAATTTAGCCCCACTTAAAATTAATATTGGTATAGACAAAGGCGAAGTTTTAATAGGCACTGTTGGTGATGTAAAAAGGTTAGACTCAATTATAATATCGGATACTATAAGTAATGTTATACAGTTAAAAGAGTTAGGATATAAATTAAAAAAGGATATAGTGGTATCTAATAATTCTGTAAAAGAACTCCAAAATCCTGAAAAATATAGATTAAGGCTTCTTCCAAAACAGGATCAAAATTACTACGTAGTTGATTGGGCTTAAAAAGGATTTATAAAATGAGAAAATATAGACATTATATAATATTCACACTATTAGTTATCCTATATATTATTAGATTACTCTTTTTTTCTAATTATACTTACTCCTTTATATTAAAACTTCTCCCTACTATTTATACACTTTGTTTACTTCTAAAAAATTGTTTCAAAAACTCTTACCTACTGGTAATATCACTTTTAGCCTCTATGTTAGGGGATCTTTTTTTAGATTTAAACCCAGAACTTTTTTTTGTTTATGGACTATGTTCTTTTGCCCTAGCCCACATAGTTTTTATTATCTACTTTACAATAAATTACAAATTTAGCTTTGATAGAATTCTAATTAAAACATTACCACTAACCATATTTGCATTTTATGTTGCTTGGACATTTAGAGTAGCTCCAGAGGATTTACTAATTCCTGTTTGGTTATATATAGGAGTAATATTTTTATTAGCTATTGTAGTTTTTATAAAGGAAGACACAGATAAATTAATTAAAATAGGAGTAATCTCCTTTATTATATCTGACATAGTTATAGCTTATGATAAGTTTATTTATTCTTTTAATTTAGTATTAGTAGTTAACTCAGTACTATACTTTCCAGCCCTCTTTCTAATAATTTATGGTTCTATTCTTGATAAAAAAGTTAAACCCTCTTATTAGGCCTGTAATAATAGACAATAAAGGATAGAGCGACTATTAACATTCCTACAATTGATTTAAAGGTAGGAGAGTCATTAGGCATAATAATCCAGCTTAGAACACCTCCGCTTACAGGCATTATAAACTTCCATATATTCATAGAGATAAGGCTCTCCTTCCTCTTTGCAAGAAGATAATACCATATAGAAAAACCAGCTGCTGAAACGAAAATTAACCATCCAAGGGAGAGATAAAATTTCATAGGTAATAAAAATGTAAGATCATCATATATAAATAGTGAAAGAGTAAAAAGCATAACACCCCCAAGTAGAAGTTGGGCTGAAGTTAAAATACCAGGTCTAACTTCCTTATTGTACTTTAATACAACTATGTTACTTATACCTCCAGCTAGGGAGTTTAGAATAAACATTATTATTGGGTAGTGAACCATTTTTACCTCCACTTAAGGAAACAAGGGTCACTCCAGAGATACCTAAAATAAAACTAATTATCTTTTTTCTATTAAATTTATCAGTTTTAATAAAGACGTGGCCTAAAACAGCTCCAATAAGTGGCCCCAAACCAACTAGTGCAGCTCCAGTTGAAGCTTTAATTCTTGATAAGGACAAAAAGAATAATAAGTAGACTGAAAATGTTTGTAGAAAACCAACAATAACAATTAGTTTAAAGTGTCCTTGTATCTCTTTAAAATAGCCCTCCCCGGCAAAGGGGATTAAAATTAAACCAGCTAAAAAAAATCTAATTCCTGCAACAAAAAGTGGTGGGGCAAAAGTTATTGAATATTTTACCCCAACAAAGGCTGTAGACCACAAAAGACAAGCAAATAGGGCCAATAACCAGGATGGAAACCTATATTTCACGAGTTTTATCTTCTAACCAAGTATTTTCATCTGCTGTGAGGTACTTAGAAAGCCGAGTTTTAACCTCTTTATGATAGTTATTTATCCACTCAATCTCTTTAATAGATAGAAGCTCACTATCGATTAATTCTAAATCGTAGGGATAAAGGGTTAATGTTTCAAAACCTAAGAACTTCTGATATAAACCATCACTATCAAATTTTGTAAGTACTAGATTCTCTATTCGAATACCGTGTTTACCCTCTATATATAACCCAGGCTCATTAGAAGTAATCATTCCCTCTTTTATAGGAGCTTTAAAACCCTTTGGAGAGATGTTTTGAGGTCCCTCATGGACACCTAGAAAATAACCAACACCATGCCCTGTACCGTGACCAAAGTTTAAACCATGCTCCCATAAGGGCTCCCGAGCTAATATATCCAACTGTGCCCCTGTTGTTCCCTCAGGGAACTTAGCCATACTAAGTTTTATATGTCCCTTTAGAACCAGGGTATAGTGCAAAATCTCCTCAACTGTTGCGTTACCTAGGCTAATAGTTCTAGTTATATCCGTAGTACCTTCATAGTACTGTCCTCCAGAATCTATAAGGAGCAAACCATCCCTTTTTATTAACTTTGCACTCTTCTCATCTGCACTATAGTGGCAAAGGGCTCCATTACTGTGATAACCTATAATTGGACTAAAACTCTCATCAACACAGCCTTCCATTCCTAATCGTTTCTCTCTTAATAGAGGAGCAAGTGTATACTCAGTAAACTCTTCATCCTTTATTCTATGTTCAAACTCTTTAAAGAACTTAACAAGGGCTGCACCATCTTTTTCCATGGCACTTCTAATGTTATCTATCTCTGTCTTATTTTTTATAGCTTTTAAATCTGTAACAAGATCGACACCTCGAATAACTTTTATATCCTGGTTTATAAGTGTTGATAAAAAACAGTTTAAAGACTCGGGCATATAATAGATAACAGAGTCCTTTTTAAGCTTAATTATATAGTCCCCAATAACATCATAATTATTTATGGTAATTCCTGCTTTTTCTAATTCCACTTTTAATTTTTTAGGAAGTTTTTCGTTCTTAATAAATAGGTTAACATTGTTTAAGTCTACAATAAGATAGGATACAATTAACGGTGTAAAACGGACATCTTCTCCCCTAATGTTTAGAAGCCAAGCTATATCTGCTAAAGAGGAGACAATATAGGTATTAGCCCCTACACCCTTCATCTTATTACGTACCCTTAATATTTTATCTTCCCTTGACTCACCACTAAACCTTACAGGTAGGTCAAATGCCTTTGACATAGGAGCTTCAGGTCTATCTTCCCAAAGACCTTCCACAGGATCAAAGCTATTATCTATGGATATATCAAACTTTTTTAATTCTAAGTTGTACTTTTCAAAGTCTGATGTGGAGAATAGTGTACCATCAAAACCTAGGGTATCCCCTTTTTTGAGATTACTTTTAAGGAAATCCAATATTGAAGGTGTTTCTTCTAAACCATCCCTATATAGTTCTATCTCACACTCTTTTAATACATTACTTGCTTCAATATAGTATCTAAAATCAGTCCATAAACCTGACATATTTTCTGTAACCACTAGAGTTCCTGCACTACCATTAAAACCAGAGAACCAAGCTCTACTCTTCCAATGCTCATGAACATACTCACTTGAGTGAGGGTCTGTACTAGGAATTATAACAGCATTTAGACCCGCTAAAGCCATTTTATCCCTTAGTTTTCTCAATTTATCTTCTCTTAACATATATAAAGAATATCACATATTATAATCAATAAAAATATTTTTTCATTTTTTTTAAATTTTAACTTAAGTTCTTAGACTCTTCACCGATACTAATATTGTAATACAAAATATCCCCTCCAAAGTGATATATGTGTTGCCTAGGTCATTGTCTTATTTGCCTGATGATAATGATTAAACTTTTTATGAGCATCCCTCCCAAAGAGGCTCATAGTTAGTTGGATTATATAAACCCCAGTTTTGCCTGAACTGGGGTTTACTCTTTTATAAGGTCTATTTTTTGCATAAAATTATAAATAAAAAAGAGGAAGTTTTAATTCAAACTCCCTCTTATATTTAATAACTTATATATCTTTTAAACTGTTATTTCTTTTTTGAAAATGAAAATGTAATTCTATCAATAATAATTGCAAGAACAACAATTGATATACCAGCTTCAAAACCTCGACCAACTTCAATTCTATTAATTGCTAGTAGAACTTCCATTCCTAGACCCTTTGCTCCAATCATTGAGCCAATAACAACCATTGCTAGTGCCATCATGGTAGTCTGGTTAATACCAACCATAATACTTGGTTTTGCTAGGGGTAGTTGAACATCAAAAAGGACCTGTTTCTTAGACGCTCCATAGGCTAAGGCAGCTTCTACAGCCTCTTTATCGACATTTCTAATACCCACATTTGTTAATCTTATTACTGGGGGTACTGCATAAATTATTGTTGCAAACATTGCTGGAACCTTACCCATACCAAAAAACATTAGAGCTGGAATTAAGTATACAAAACTTGGCATTGTCTGCATTCCATCTAGAAGGGGTTTCATAAAGCCTTCAACCTTGTCACTTCTTGCCATGATAATTCCCTGGGGAATACCAAGTAGTAATGAAAAGAATACTGATGTAATTACAAGGCTTAAAGTTCTCATTGATAGTTCCCAATAACCAAAAGTACCAATTAAAAACAGAAGAGCCATAAAAACAATACCTGTAACTTTACTCCCTACTAGCTTCCATCCAAGGAAACCAACTATTGGTATAAAAATAAACCAAGGAAGATAAAGAAATATATTTTCAAATGTTACTATCACTTGAAGAATTACTGCACCTATAAAATCAAAGAAAAACTCTAGGTGTAGTAATAACCAATCCATTACATTGTCTATCCATACATCTAATGGAATATTTATTATATCTGGAAAACTACTCATTTAAATCTCCTTCATAAGGGATAATGTTTTCAAATATTATATCGGATGTTATTTTACCTTTAAATTTCCCTTTCTCATCTACAACAGCAATAGGGTGTTGATTTTGAGCAAATAGAGTAAACATGTCCTCTAATATAGTATCCATTGTTACAGACTCTCTCTTTTTTATTATTGATTCAGGAATAACTTTTACATCACTATCTGTCTCTACAATTTTAAGAAGATCTTTTTCATTAACAACCCCTAAAAATTCTCTTTTTTTATTAACAATAAAGGCACTCTTTCTATTTGCCTTACTCATAAGTGTTAAAGCTGTTCTTGGACCTTCCCATGCATAAATAAGTGTTGATGGTTGCTCTAATACTGACCCTGCTGTTAAAACCTTAGCAGGTGATGCGTCCTTAACGAACTCCTCTACATAGGAGTCCTCTGGCTTACTAATTATCTCTTCAGGGGTTCCCTCTTGGATAACTTCACCATCTTTTAATATTGCTATTCTGTCCCCAAGTTTTAATGCTTCGTGAAGATCATGGGTAACAAATATAATTGTCTTTTGTAATCTATCTTGTAACTCGACTAACTCATCCTGCATCTCTCGTTTTATTAATGGGTCTAAACCACTAAAAGGCTCATCCATTAGAAGAATCTCTGGATCGTTTGCTAGAGCTCGAGCTATTCCTACTCTTTGCTGCATACCACCACTTAAATTTTTAGGATAGTAGTACTCCCACCCCTTTAAACCTACAGTTTCTAAAACTTCTAATGCTTTAGCACTTCTCTCTTCCTTAGAAATACCCTTTACTTTTAAACCATAAGCTGCATTTTCTAAAACTGTAAGATGGGGAAATAGACCGTAGTGCTGGAATACCATTCCAAAGGTCTCTTTTCTAAAATCGAGTAACTCATCATTATTCATTTTTGTTACATCTTTTCCATTAATGACAATAGACCCAGATGTAGGGTTTACAAGTCTAATAATATTTCTAAGTAGGGTTGATTTACCACTACCAGAGAGTCCCATTAACATATAGAACTCTCCTCTTTTTATCTCAAGATTTATGTTTTTAAGACCAACAATACATCCTGTTTTTTTTTGTATCTCATTTTTAGAAAGGGACTTAAAGTCCTTTTTAAGGACCCTTTTAGGGTCCCTACCGTAAACTTTCCAAACATCTTTTATCTCTATTTGGTTTTCACTCATGTTATCTCCAGTTTACAGTGCGCTTTCAACTTTTGTTGCAACATCTGCTGGAACCCAACTTTTCCAAAGATCTTTATACGTAGTTAAAAACCACTTTGCAGTCTCTTCATAACTCCACTCATTATCTTCCATAAGAGCTAAGAACTTGTTATTTTGTGCAACAGTAGTTGAGTATTTTTTAAGAACTTCAACAATCTCTGGAGCCTTCTCTTCCATCTCTTCACTGATTAGAATATTTACATCTGCAGGTTCATATCTACTACCCTCTAACATAACCATGTCGAGTTTTCCTAAAATAGCAGTTGGTGCCCAATAATAACCAACCCATCCCTGCTCTTTTTTGTATTGACCAACCATAGTTCCAGCTAGAGCTGTACCTGATCCTGCAATACCAAAGTTAAACTTATCTTCTAAACCAGCATCATCAAATATTTTTTGAGAAATAGGTAACTGACCCCAACCTGCGCAACCACCATAAATTAGACCCTTTGTTTTATCTTCAGGATCTGTAAATAGTTCAGGATACTTTGCTAAATCTTTTACTGATTTTAAGTCCGGTGCTAGTGCATCATCCCCTTCTACTAAGTATCTTGGTACAAACCATCCCTGGGGTGCATCTGGTAAGTTTTTACCTAGGTCAATTAATTTACCCTGTTTAATAGCTTTGTCATATAACTCTCTAAAGTTTGAGTGCCATGACTCCATATCTACATCGATATCACCCTGCATAACACCATTAACTACAGGTATTGTATCACCTGCAATATAGTCAATTTCATAACCTTCATAACCATTTTCAATGATAAATGCCATTATTCTATTGTGAACTTTAATACTGTCCCATGATTTATCACCAAAAACTATTTTTTTCGAACCATCGTCCTGTTTTGCACAACCTGTTAATAGCAGTGATACCGCTAAAAGCATTGCAACTACAATTTTCTTCATCTATTTGTCTCCTCTAATATGTCGATAATCTTGCTCGAGCAACACTATATGTATTCTCTCGAATTTCTGTTATATTTGTAACTCTATACGAGTCTAAGATCTTATTTAAATCCTTCATGAATTTTTTAAGATAGCTCTTTTTTACATGGGGCATTACTGTAATTCGAATGTAATCCTTCCATTCTGATACGGCCCAGCCTCTCTCTCTTAACTCTGCTAAAATCTCTTTTATATCAATCTTACCAGATGTTGTTATACCTACAACGTTACACTCAGGTTCTACAATTGTAGTCATAAGTGGCATCTTTTTAATCTCATTTGTAAACCATTTAGTTAGTGCCATAACTTTATCAGCACCCTTCTGGTACCCCTCTATTCCTAGGTAGTTATATACCATCCAAGCAGCAGCAATTGAAGCACCACTTCTTGTTCCTAAAATAGAGTTATTTTTTGTATGTCCACCACTTAGATATGTTACAGGGATTTGAACAGCATCTAAAACCTTCTTATTTCTGTAAATTATACAACCGGCCTGAATTACAGATCTTCCCATTTTATGGGGATCCATAGTAATTGATTTGACACCTTCTAACCTAAAATCAAAGGGTGCGCTATCCTTAATAAATGGGAATATAAATCCTCCAAAGGCTGCATCAACATGAAGATAAATATCTTTTTCTACAGCAATTTTAGACAACTCTTCTATAGGGTCCATAACACCAGAACCTGTAGTTCCTGCAATACCAACTAATGCCATTGTATTATCAGAAATAGCCTTTTTAACTAGGTCCAATCTTATTTTATGGTTACTATCAGCGGGTATTTTAATTAAGTTCAATCCAAGTAGGTTAGCAGCTTTATCAAAAGAAAAATGACATGTCTCTGAAACAATGACATCTCGTTGATACTCTTTAGCAAGAGTACGAGCAGTCCATAATGCTAGAATATTAGCCTCTGAACCTCCAGAAACAACCATACCCTTAGCGTCATCGTTAGATAGAAGACTTCCTAATTCGGAAATATACTCTTTCTCTAACTCTATTAAATTAGGGAAAAGCCCTGGATCTCCTACATTGGTTGATAAAAAGTGCTTATAAGTTCTCTTGGCAACTCTATGTGGTTCGGTACACATCGAACCTAAAATAGTGTGTCCAGTGAATTTGTGATCACCAGATAATCGTTTTTTTAGTCTTTGTATTTTCATTTTTTTCTCTTCTTGTGGGTTTTGTGAATCTAACACTAAATGAATGATAAATTTTTATTTCGAAATAAATACTTAGTGTCCTAAACATTAAATATACTTAGTATACTAAGGAATTAAGGCATTTATGTCAAGGGTTAAGGTTTTTTAGGCTATATTTTGATTTTTTTGTTAATTAGAGTACAAATATATTTTATAAAAAAAAGACTCCCTAGTAGTTATAGGGAGCCTAAATTAAAAATAAAAAAGGAGTAATGAATTAAAAACATTTTTATAATACACATATAAGGTTAATAGTTTATTGCTACAACATTACAACTTTGCCATAAACAAAAAAAAGCTCCTGACTATAAGGAGCTAAAAAAATAGAGGAGATTTATCTTAAAAAAACTAACTATGTATTAAAACCTTCTTGTAATGGTGTACCTTATCCCTGTGGAGTTTGCACATGTTCCATTACCTAAGGCTTAACAATATATATAAACCTTGAATCTCTCCAAAGTGTTACCTAAATATAAAAAGTTTATTTTAGGTTTTTGTTAGCTCTACATTAGTATTCTGTTAAAACAGACCAGTAATTTTACCTGTGTCTGTATCTATATCAATATTCATATATGCTGGTTTGCTAGATAGACCAGGCATAGTTCTTACATCCCCTGCTAGAGGATATAAAAATCCAGCTCCAACACTTGCTCTAATATCCGTAATAGGAAATATATAACCCTTTGGAACATTTTTTAATTTTGGGTCATGACTTAAGGATAAGTGACTTTTAGCCATACAGATAGGGAACTTATCATAACCTAATTTTTCATACAACGAGATCTTACTTAAAGCTTCAGGGGAGAACTCTACACCATCTGCACCATAAACCTCTTTAGCAAGAACCTCAATTTTATCCTTTATAGATATATCTAAGTCATATAAGAACTTAAAGTCATGCTCCTCCTCACAGGCCTTTATTACAACTTCTGCTAAATCCTTAGCTCCATCTCCACCCTCGGCCCAGTGGTTTGTAACAACAGCTCCATATGCTCCACTCTCTAATGCAATTTTTTTTACTAATTCTAACTCATTCTCAGTATCTGTATGAAATTGATTTATTCCAACAACAACAGGTATACCAAACTTTTTTGCTATTTTTATGTGGGCGGACATGTTTTTACACCCCTCTTCTAATAGTTCGAGGTTTTCCTCTTTATAAACAGAATCTAAATCCCTTCCAGGAGTAACTTTAGGTCCTCCACCGTGCATCTTTAAAGCTCTAACGGTTGCAACTAATACCACAGCATCAGGAACTAAACCACTCTGCCGGCACTTTATATCAAAGAACTTCTCCATTCCTATATCAGCTGCAAAACCGGACTCTGTAACTAAGTAGTCACAGTAGTTACTTGCAATTTTATCAGCAATAATCGATGAGTTTCCATGGGCGATATTTGCAAAAGGTCCTGCATGAACAAAGGCTAAGTTCTCCTCCATTGTCTGCATTATATTAGGTTGTATCCCATCCTTCATTAAAACTGTCATTGCTCCTGCGACACCTAAATCCTCGGTAGTAATTGGATTTTTACTCTTATCCATTGCAACAACTATTTTACCAATTCTCTCCCTCATATCCTTTAAATCTGTGGTAAGGGCTAAAATAGCCATTAATTCACTAGCTACTGTTATATCAAAATGAGCTTCCCGTATAGGACCATCTCCTAATCCACCCTTTCCAATAGTAATATTTCTTAAACATCTATCATTTATATCTACAACCCTATTCCAAGTTACAGATGTTGGTTCTATATTTAACTTTTTCATGCCCCTTTTTTCAAAAAAAGAGTCACTCCATCTAGCTTCATGGTGTAATCTTGCATCTATTGCAGCAGAACATAGATTGTGGGCTGCTGTTATTGCATGAAGATCCCCTGTAAGATGCAGATTAAAATCCTCCATAGGAACTATCTGGGAGTACCCTCCCCCGGCAGCTCCACCCTTTATTCCAAAGGTAGGACCCATTGATGGTTGCCTTATAGCACATGCGGACTTTTTCCCTAATTTAGCTATACCATCGGTTAGTCCCACAGTAGTTGTGGTTTTCCCTTCCCCTAGAGGTGTTGGAGTTATAGCTGTTACATCTATATATTTTGCAGGTTTTTTATTACTCTTATTAAGTGCACTTAATTTTACCTTTGCTTTTTCTGTACCGTAAAGTATAAGATCATCTATATCTATACCAAATTTATTAGCTATTTCTAAAATAGGTTTAACTACTGCAGATTGGGCAATATCTAAATCACTAGGAACTGGATTAACTCTTTCAACTGACATAAAGACCTCTTGTATATTAATTTATCTTTATCATACATTCTAGGGATAATTATTTCTATATGTTTATAAAAAAAGACCCTGCTAACAGCAGGATCCCAAAAAAGGAGTAAATTTAAACAAAATTGCCATGTTGTTTAATTATAAAGACAACTGAACTATTAAAAAGTTACATTTTTTTTTAAAATATAATCAGATGGAGTAAATTATGATAATAAAAGAGAATATTAAGGGAATCCCTCCCTACGTACCAGGTATTAAAATTGAAGGGAAAGAGAAGCTATCTTCCAACGAAAACCCCCTAGGTTCCAGCCCCAAAGCTATTGAGGCGATAAAAAAAATAGATAGCTATAGTATCTATCCAGATGGTAGTTCCTTAGAGCTAAGAAAAGCTATAGCCAATAAACATAATTTGACTCCAGAGAACATTATTGTAGGGAATGGATCAGATGAAATTTTAATGTGGCCTTCCCTATGTTTAATAAAAGATGGAGACAATGCTGTAACAGGTTTAAATACCTTCTCGGAGTATACTTTTAGCACACTAGTAACAAATGGTGAGATTCGAAAGGCCCCTCTAATAGATGGAACATTTAATAAATATGAGAGTTTAAAACTTGTTGATGATAAGACAAAGATAGTCTATATATGTAACCCTAATAATCCAACAGGGACTTTTTTACCTAAGGATGAGATTCTAGATTTTATCCACTCAATACCCAGTGATAAATTAGTAATTGTAGATGAGGCATATGGTGAGTATGGTGATGATAGTTTTTACTCCTGTATACCTGAGATAAACAATTATCCAAACCTTTTAATTCTTAAAACTTTCTCTAAAATATATGGGTTAGCCTCCCTTAGACTTGGTTATGCTATTGGAAACATAGAGTTAATATCAAACCTATGGAGAACAAAACAGCCTTTTAATGTTAATCAAGCAGCTCAAGTTGCCGGTTTAGCTGCATTAAGTGATACTGAATTTGTAGAGCGGTCCTTAAAGATGAACCAAGAGGGTAAGTTATACCTATATAAAGAGTTAGACAGATTAGGATTGGACTATTACAAAACCCAGGCTAACTTTATCTGTATTAATGTTAATAGGGATAGTAAAGAAGTTTACAACTCTATATTAGAGCAGGGTATGACAATAAGACCGTGTGGTTCCTTTGGACTACCTAATTTTATAAGAATAACTATTGGAACAAAAAAACAGATGGAGAATTTTATTAAATATCTGGAGCATGGGATAAGGTGATATTAGAGATTGTAAAAACCCTACTCCCATCAATATTAGTTCTAATCCTACTATATTCAGTAATACAGATAACTATAGGTGTGGATAGGGTTTTAGTTTACAAAGCTCTTATACTTGGAATATTAGCTGTTTTACCGGCGCTAATCTTTATGAAAATCTTAGGTTTAATAATTATTATAACTATACCTATTAACCTACCCTTTTTATTTTTCAAACTACTGTCAGCAATAAATGAAGAGGGTTTTAAATACATCGCAATTAAGCAGTTTAAAGATATTCCTAATAGACCAGTAATATCACTCTTTGTAGGGGGAGGCTTCTCCCTATGCGAAACTTTATACCTTACAATTGAAAATTATAATTATTCCCTTATAAGATCATTTACAGCCCTCCCCCTACATATAATAACAGCCCTTCTATTATCAAAGAGTCTAAGCAGAAAGAGATACTTTGTTTTATCCCTATTTATTCATCTATTTTACAACTTAACCCTCTTTAAAATATATAATTAAATAGAGTCTAAAATTGTTACACTCTTATTTGTTGCATCAAGCTCAACAAAACAACCTATAGGTAGAGTTATCATTGGGTGGGTATGACAGGAATCAAATTCAGCTAAAAATGGAATCTTCTGACCATCTAATACTTCTAGAAGTATCTCATAGGGTTTACGTCCAGTTCCCATATCATTAAAAAGCTCGTGTTTACCTAAAAGAATACCAGAGATCCTATCAAAAACACCATTTAATTTAAGTAGAGAAAAACTTCTCTCTACTGTAGCCGGCTCCTTTAAACCCCTTGGACTCCAAGAAGGCTTTTGCTCTATTAAATCGTTTTGGAGCACTAGCTGTAATTGCAGAAGAGGGAGAGAAGATCCCAATAGTGTCACCTTTTTTTAGTTTATACATATTTACCTCAAAAAAAACCCGACTTTATAGCCGGGTTTATACTTAATATTAACTTTTATTATACATTAAATCGGAAATGCATTACATCACCATCTTTAACTACATACTCTTTTCCCTCAATCCTAAGTTTACCCTTAGACTTTATGTTAGCCTCTGTATGAAGTTCAAATAGATCTTCACAATGGTATACTTCAGCCTTAATAAAACCCTTTTCAAAGTCAGTATGAATTACACCTGCTGCCTGGGGAGCCTTATCCCCATCTTTATATGTCCACGCTCTAACCTCAATATCACCTGCTGTAAAATATGTTCTAAGACCTAACATATTGTATCCCTCATGAATTAAGTGGGAAAGACCAGACTCCTCAAGTCCGGCATCTGAGAGAAACTCTTCCTTCTCTTCATCTGTTTCAAGTTCAGCAATCTCAGCCTCTAATTGACCACAAATTTTAATGGCTCTAGCACTCTCTTTTTCTGCAATCTCCCTAACTACCTTTACATAGTCATTATCCTCATGGAGGGCTGACTCATCAATATTACAAACATATAATACCTTTTTCATTGTAATTAGATGAAGAGACCTAACCAACTCCCTCTCTGAATCAGTAAATTCTAGAGTTCTAGCTGGCTTTCCATTCTCTAGAGCTTCTTTTAATCTCTCTAGAATAGGCATAAGTTTTTTTGCGTCAGCATCGTTTGCTCTAACAAGCTTAATAGTCTTCTGCATTCGCTTCTCAACTGTATCAAGGTCTGAAAATGCTAACTCTAGGTTAATTGTCTCAATATCAGATGCTGGATCAATCTTGTTGTCTACGTGAATAACATCCGCATCATCAAAACATCTAACAACATGGATAATAACCCCAACTTCCCTAATATTTGCAAGAAATTTGTTTCCTAATCCCTCACCCTTACTTGCACCCTTAACTAGACCAGCAATATCTACAAACTCAACAGATGCTGGGATAAGTTTTTGTGGAGGTATAAATTCAGAGATCTTTTTCAATCTTTTATCTGGAATATCAACAACCCCTACATTTGGATCTATTGTACAAAACGGGTAGTTAGCAGCCTCAGCTGGAGCTGATGTTAATGCCGAAAATATTGTAGACTTACCAACATTAGGTAGTCCAACTATTCCACAGTTTAATCCCATATATAATTCCTTCTATACGCTAATCGTATATCTTTTTATTTCTTTTAAGTGGCTTTACAGCCGTTGTATATATTCTTACTGGAGCAGGATAACCTTCTACAGTTTTAGTTAAATCATTAGGGTCTAAAAAATCCTCTAGGGAGTTTGTATCAATCCATGGAGTCTTTCTCTGTTCTTCCATTGTTAATGGTTCTTTATAAAAGGTTTTAATTTGGGTAAAACCAGTTCTATGTAACATATTCTCAATAGTCTTCCAGGTTGGTAAAAACCAATATCCAGGAGCTTTACAATATCTCCCCTCAGGCAGTAGTGCTACAGGCTCATCCCCAGCTATCCCGGAACACTCCATAACAATTGTCCCGCCTTTTTTTAATGAGTCATATACACTTTTTAATGAGCCTAAAGGGTCTCTTCTATGGTATAAAATACCCATAAAAAATGTATAGTCAAAAAAGTCCTTAAACATTCCAGCTTGATCAACACCAAATAGTTCAAACTCAACCCTTGGGTCCTGAACAAATCTTCTATTTAATAGATGATTAAAGTAGTACCTAGGTATGGGATCAAAACCTAAAATAAGTTCTGGATCACCCTGTAACATTTTGTACATATAATAGAGATTATTACACCCAATGTCTAGAATACGTTTACCTTTAAAGTTCGGTTTTACAGCCTCTAAAACCCTATCCCACTTCATATTACTTCGCCACTCAGTATCAATATCCACACCAAAGTAGTTCCATGGTCCCTTTCTCCAGGGTTTTAGGTCAATTAGGGTCTTATCTAAGGCTTTTTTACCTTCATCATCTAACTCACTCTCTAATCCTATAGAGACAGACTCCCCAGTAAGGTCTAGAAAGTCAGTTTTTAAATCTGGTAGATTATTAATATTATCCCAGTGGTGTCTATTTGCCTCTATATCTAGGAGTCTAGACTGAACTGCCCTCTCTTTTAATATCTCATCAATTAAAGGTAGTTTTTTACCCCTATATTTCTCTAAATAGTTGTTATTAATATAATCTTTTGACGTCATTTCCTACTTCTTTATACAGATAAATGATGTAAAATTATACCAAGAGAAAAAGGCATCAACACCCTTAAAACCACACTGGGTAAAAAGAGCAGTCTCTTCCTCTAGGGTATAAGGAATTAAAACATTCTCCAAAGCTTCTCTTTTTTGGGAAATCTCTAACTCACTATAACCATTTAATCTTTTCATGTTGTAATATTTATCAATAAAAGTTCTACTAATATCTGTGTTTGTCTGTAAAAGTTTATCACTTACAAGCAAGATCCCATTGTGACGTAGACCATTATAAATCTTTTTAATTATAGCTTCCCTCTTTAGAGGATCGGTAAACTGTAGGGTATAATTCATAATTACAACAGAAGCATCATGTATCTCTTCCTGTAAAAAATCCCCTAAAGATATAGAGACATGATCCTTAGAAGCACCTAAGCTATCTAGTTTAATTCTAGCTTCTTCACACATTGCCTCTGAGTTATCAATACCCTTTATTGTAAAATCAGTTACACCTCTATCTATAAGCCCTTGATAAACTAGGGCTGAAGTTGTTGCAGTACTACAACCTAGATCGTAAATTTTAGAGCCCTCCTGAAAAAAAGTAAGGGATAAGTCAGTTATCATCTTTTGTACTTCCCTATAGAAGGGAATAGATCTCTCTGCCATATCATCAAAAACATGGGCTACTTTTTCATTAAATGTAAATGGAGGGATTTCTCCTAGGGGGTTACTAAAAACCTTATCAATTTTTGCCATCGGAAGAGTATATCATGTTTAATCTAGTAAAAAAAGCCCTTATTGTATCTAATCCTTAATGAAATCATTCCAATCTTCAAAGGTCCTATTTTGCACACTAAAAGCCGTCTCGTAAATTTTTATCTGAATAGTAGAAACGTAAGGACTTATAGCTTGGGTAGTATGCCCCATAAAAACCCACCCTGTTTCATAAACAACTCTAACTGTAAAAGTTTTTTCTATGTTAGTCCTGATTGAAAAGTCAATTGAATTTGAATTAGAATAAATATTCCTAACAACTCCACCTTCTAAATCTATAAGTTCATCCTCTACTGTTGTAAAAAATTGAGTATGATCGTAATCCTCTTCCTGTACAAACTTGTAATCAACACCGGGATCTGATATCCAAAGTTCTAATTTTGTCACAGAGGAGTCTACAGCCCTTGTATTGGGAAGTCCAGTGGGGGTTATTACTAAACCTACACTAACTTCATCATTAAAAAGATTACTACAACCTGTAAAAAACGCTAAAATAGATATTAAAAGAAATAATTTTTTCATTAGAGACTCCTTAACACTTATAATTATAAACTATGATCTAATATAATTCTAGTTAAAAGGAGTATCAAATGTATACAAAAACACCAACACGGGAGTTTAAAGATTTTATCTCTAAGGGGAATATATACTCTAGAAATAACCCAATAGGCCATATAACAGGCTCCTGCTGGATAGTAAGCAGGGATAAAAAAAGAGTCCTATTAACTCATCATAAAAAACTTAATATATGGATTCCTACTGGAGGCCACTCTGATGGGGAGACAGACCCTTTAAGTATTGCTATTAGGGAGGGTTTTGAAGAGACAGGTCTAAAATTAACCCCCTATAACATAGAACCCTTTTATCTTGATATACATCTAATCCCAAAGTATAAGGAGGTAAAAGAGCATAAACATTTTGATTACACATATATTTTTTATCCTACTTACCATGAAAATTTTACTGTTAGCAGTGAGTCTTTTAACTTAAAATGGATACCAATAGATAGGATTGAAGAGTATACTAAAGAGGAAAACGTCTTAAAAATGGCAAAAAAAACAATGGAGATGGAATGGAATATAGAAATAACCACGTATTAAGAAAATTAAGATATGCTCTAAACCTTAGGGAAAATGATATAAAAAAAATATTTTTATTAGATGATTATAAAGTAGAGGAAGAGACTATTACCCAGTATTTATCAAAGGAGGACAACCCCCTGTTTAGGGAGTTATCTGACGACATTTTAGAGAGATTTCTAAATGGTTTAATTACATTTAAGAGGGGTAAACAGGAAAATCCTAAATACAAAAACCCTAAAAAACCTAAACGTGTATTAATGCCAAAGGATTTTAACTAACAATACACTCATCTACATATAAAAAGGATGACATATCCCTTAAAGCCCGTGTGATCTCAAAACTATTTGTTGACTTAATTATGTTACGAACTAAATTATAATTCTCATGGGCCTTTTTAAAATCCCCCTGCTTTGTTGATAGAACTTCCATCAATCTAAAGATTCTAAGATCTAAGGATTTTAAATCCTTCTTATCCTGGGTTGCTCTATTTAAAAGATCAAAACCCTCTTCTAAGCAGTCTAAGTTAATAAAAACCTCTGCAATATTTAATATCCCATCAATATAGTGGTACGAACTTGTTTTACACTTCAATAAGTTCACAATCTCTGGAATCAACTCTATATTTATATCATTGTGCAGTTTAGAGTTAATTAAAAGCTCTAAACTTTGAGCATAAGCCTCTAAAAAGATATTATTTAGATCTTCACCTCTACTTATAGTAGAGAATAGAGATATTGCTAAATCCACTTTATTAAGCTCTAACAACCTACTAACCCTATTCAATTGGTCCAGCTGGGGAAGTTCTGTGGTTTTAGATAGAAGGAGGGATGATAACTGGTCCTCACCCCTATTTATTAGGATAAGGGATAGGATATAGTTTAAAGACTGGCTCTCATTACCCTTTGATAACTCCCTTACAATATTTAAGGAAGATAAAGTATCACCTATATAAAAAAGGTTTAATGCTATAGAGCTATTAATCAATTCATACATGTTCGATCCATACTCTACCAAGCCTAAGGCTCTATAAAAACTCTTAAGGGCACTATTATACTGGCCACCCATGGAGAGGATATTACCCTTTAACCACCTTGTTTCAGCTTCGCCTCTTTTATAACCAATAGACAAAGACAACTTAATACACAACTCTACAGAACCTAAAAGGAAGGATGATAATCCATTTGTAGAGTATTCTTCAATTTTACTATTAAAATTATTTATAAAAGGTTCTAGTTCGTTTAAGTTAACTAAATCTGATTTTTTTAAATAATTATTCGCATCTCTACAGCACCTATTCATGTTTGCTATAATACTTTAACTTATGGAATTTTTCTATATTAAACCTGGCCCTAAACGTTAAATAATAAAAAAAATTAAAATGATACTTCATAAGATTTAATCATTAACATAATATAGTTAAAGGAGTAATTATATGGAAAATTTTGTTTGGGAAACCCACGGTATACATACAGGAACAGGTAGCGACCATGTAAAACATGGTATAGACGATATAGAAAATGTAGTAAGGATAGCTATAGAGAAGGGTTATCCAAGTGTTACATTTATTATACACACCCCTCGACTTACCGGTTTTAGATACCAGGGAGAGAGAAATACAGATATAAAGTTTATTAGAGGGGATAATGCATATTTTAACTATGGAAAAAACATAAATGCATTAAAGAAAAAATATAAAAACAAGATAACAATAAAACATGGGATAGAGTTAGAGTGGCAGGGGAGTGATATTGGCCTTGCATGGAATAGAAGCAAGACATTTCAAGCAGATGGAATCGACTTTGTTATTGGATCAATACACTTTTCCAAGGAAAAAATAGCCTATGATGGATCTAAGGAAGAGACAGAAAAACTTATAGAAAAACGTGGTGGCTTAGAAAATTACTGGTTAGGCTATTTAGATGAGATGGTAGAGATGTTAGATGCAACATGGGACAATATTCAGGTTGTGGGACATCTTGACCTTTTAAAACTCTATACTCCCCTACCTGAATGTTTTATGGATTTAGATAACTCTGATGAACCGGTTGCTAGGAAGATGAGGTTAGTATTAGAAAAAATTAGCGAGTACAACCTTGCTTTAGATGTAAATTTAGCAGGTATTAAAAGAGAGTGTGGTATCTACCCCCATATTAGCATATTAAAACGAGCAAACACCCTTGGTATACCTGTAACTCTTGGTACAGATACCCACTATATTGAGAATTTAGGGAAACTATATAAAGAGGGTATAGAGTACTTAAAAGAGGCGGGTTATACCCACTACCTAAGCTTCTGTCACTGTATACCAGAAAAAAGACCTCTAGATTCAACACCGGAGAAAATTAAGATGTACTCCCTAGTTAATAGTGCCATAGAGCTACTAAACAAGAGGAGTGTTACCCATAGAAATAGGATTCCAAACTACTCCTTTGGTGGAGCCTATACAAAACTTTCAACGGACTTTCCAAACTCTGTAAAAGGTGGAACATTTGACTGTGTAACAGTAAGAAAAGATGATAGATCTCTAACAATCTCACCTAACCACCCTGAACCAAATGCGGTAAAAAAGTTAGGTATCTACTCATCCCATAGGGATCAGCCTGGGGTATTAACAATACTGATAAACGCCCTAGCCTCAGAGGGAATTAATATTGAGACTGCAGAACTTAACTCTGACGGAAATGGAACTGCAGAGGCCTTTTTAACATTCTCCGGGAATTCCGATGATGTAAAGGAGGCTTTAGAGTTTACAAAGGGTACAGGGCAGGGACTATTCCACACACTAGAACTTAAGGAGATGACAGGTATCTCTGAAAAGAATATTGAAGACCTATACCTACTAGAAATTGACGGTGTGGAGATACATACACCAGTAACTAAACATATGATAATTACTAGCCATAAAAATAGATCGGGAGTTTTATTAATTCTTCTATCAGCCCTATCATCCTTAGATGTAAATATTGAAACACTGCAACTTGGAGAGAGGGGGAATAGGGGGTATGCAGTATTAGGAATAGAGGGAGACTTTGACTCTATAGCCCATATCCTACCTAGGTTAGGGCCACACTTTAAAGAGGTAAGTCATATAAAACTAAATGATTAGAGAACCTCTTTAATCTTATCCTTATATTTATACTCTGGATTTAACTCTAGGACCTGTTTAAGATAGGTCCTAGCCTCCTCCTGTCTATCTAGGGTAAATAGTAGCTGACCTAGATAGTAGTATGCATCGTAAAAATTACTATCCATTTCTAAAACCTTTTTAAACCCTTTCTCTGCAGCCTCACTATTCCCTACCTCGGTATATGCAAGGGACAAGTTATAAAGTTTTAGAGTTGAGTTTTTATCATTATTGTAAGACTCTTCTAAAAGCTTTAAAGAGTCATTATACATCTTATTATGAAGATATGAAGTTCCTAAACTAAACCTTACATCTGGGTCATCAGGTTTAATTTTATATGCTAATTGTAAAATCTTAAGCCCATCCTCATATCTACCAAACCTATCGTAAATATTTCCTAGGTTTAACATAGGTTTATAATAATTATTATCCAGCTTAACTGCAGCTAAGTAGTAGGAGATTGCATTATCATCCCTACCTAGAGCCTCGGATATTTGACCAATAGTATATATATAAGTAGGTGAGTTTGGTTTTAATTTAATAGCCAGGGAGATATCAGTTAGTGCTTGATCGTACTGTCCAATCTCCATCCTAGCCATACTTAAGTTGTAATAAACCTCACTCTTTGTTTTATCTATACTTAAAATACTCTCATATATCTTAATAGATTTATCAAACTCTTTTAAGTTAAAATATGCTAAAGCAACTCCCATCTGATATTTTACGCTATCCTTAGAAATTCCATAGGCCTTTAAAAATAAGTTAAGAGCCTCACTATAGTTCTCTTTATCAGTATAATACCGACCTAGTTCATATAGTGTTGCAGCGTGGTTTGGTCTTAGGGAAGAACCTTTTTTAAGCATGGCTTCCCTGTTATCATTATCCCCTAACTTCTCGAAGGTTAGAGCATAGGGGTAGTAAATTTCAGGATAACTACTATCTAAACCTATAGCTGAATCTAAATACTGGGCAGCATTTTCATACTGGGTTAGCTTGTAGGATGCAATACCAGCCTTTACATAAAAATCAGCTGTTGGGTCTATTTTTAATACTCTATCAAGGGTAGATAACTCTTTTTTAAAATCCTCATTTCTATTATATAGATCAACAAGGGATTTTAAATAATCTAGATTATTTGGCTCCCTATCTAATACATTTAAAACCTTTCTTATGGATCTAGGGATCTCTGACTTATCACTTTTAGAGTTTATTATAGAGATGTCAGCTAACCCTTTAAGAGCTTCGAGATTATTATTATCTAGTAATAGAACCTTATTAAACTGGTCCTCTGACTCTAATAGAGCCTTATTTTCAAAACTCTTTTTAGCTTGTGTAATAAGCTTATTAATCTCCTTTAGTCTCTCCTGCTCTTTTTTATCAGCTAACTCTCTCTCTTTCTGTTTAATCTTATTTATTAACTCTTTAACCCTAGGATTAGTAGGATCTAGCTTAGCAACTTCCTGTCTTAAATCTTCTGCATAATCAAGTTGTCCTTTATCTATAGCATTTGTAGCTCTACTTATTAACTCTTCAACCTGCTTATTAAACTCTTCCTTCTCTTTTTTAGTATGATCTCTTTTAATTTTGCTACATCCTTATTTTTAGGATCTAGTTGTATTATCTCCTGCCTATACTTTTCTGCACTATCAAACAGTTTACTATTTATAGCTGCTTCAGCCATGGATATAAGATTTGAAACCTTATCATTTAGTTTTTTCTCTTCTTCTCTCTCTTTAATCTTCTCTTCTAAATCCTGGGCTAGCCTATTACTTGGATCTAGGTCGAGGATACTCTTTCTAAGAGTCTCTGCCTCTTGAAATTTACTGTCTTCTATTAATTTCTGAGTATCATTTAAAAGACGGTCGATCTTCTTTTTAAAAGCTGCCTTCTCTTCTTTTGTTTGAAGCTCTTTTTTAAGCACTGCTAATCTATTATCTAACTTATTTGCTAAATTGTTCTTAGGATCTTGTTCTAATATCTCATTTTTAATAATCTCTGCATTATTTACCTGGGATCTAATAAAATCACTTTTTGACTCATCTAAAAGATCATAAATCATCTTTTTTAAAGCATCTGCCTCTTCTTCACTTTTAGCATTAAACATAGAGTTCATTAATATCTGAACTTTTTGTAATAGATCTCTCTCTTGGTTATCTATACCTTCAATTATTGCTTTTATTTTTGAATTACTTGGATCAATTAGTAAAAGCTCATCTTTTAACTGGGAGAATTCATCTAATATGTTATCTAAATAGATAGACTCTATATCATTAGTTATACTCTCTTTAAATTTTGCCTTTAATTCTTCATTCCTTAAATAATCTTCTTCTTTACTCTTAATCTGGGAGGCTAATTGAATAAGTTCATCATCACTACTATTTAGTAATAAACTACTTAAAACTTCCTCTGCACTTGTATAATCATTGTTAGTTAGGTACTCGTTTATTAGTTCTAACTTACTATTTCTATTGTATAAGTATGCACCAGCACCACCTAAAAGGGTTAAAATTATTATAGCCGAAGCGATTATTACACCATTTTTTTTACTCATCTATTCCTGACCCCTCTAACTCTCCAAATGCCCCTTCGCTACTAGCATTTATTCCCTTAGCGTTTTCACCAATCTTCTCAAGGGATTGAAGTATATCATTCATTAATTCTTGCTGACGTTTCTCTTCTTCAATTTTTTTTCTATTAAACTCTGCAAGCTCTTTAGCACTCTCTTCTGCCTTAATCTCTTCCTCTGTCTTAGCTCTAGGGGCTTGAATCTCAGACTCCATAGCCTCTTGCCGACTCTTCTCTAGGGCGAGTTCAGTCTCTTTTAGAGCTTCTTCAGCCTCTAAAACCCTCTGTTCCCGCTCGTTTAACTCTTTTTCCCTTAATTGTAGAACCCTTCTCTGCTCCTCAATATCAGGGTCAGGAGGATTAAGGACCTTCTCTTCAGCTATTTCAAAATCCCTTTTATCCTGTTCCAAGTCCCTTGTCTGACTATCATAAAGAAGTCTCTCCTCTTCTAGCTGCCTAGCTTTAGCCTCTCTTTGGGCTTCTAAGTCCTCATTTAGCGCTGTTTTTGATAATCTCTCTTCTTCTAATAACCTAGCAGCCTCTTCCTTAGCTATCCTATTAGCTTCATCAATCTTTTTCTCTTCTTCTAATTGATCTAGCTGCTCTTTTAATAGTTTCTTTAATACAAAAACCATTTTTATTATCTTTCTCTTTTGAGTTGTATTAGGCTCAAGCTCTAAATATTTTGAATAGTTATCAATTGCATTAGAGTATAGTTTAAGCTGGACGGAGACATTCCCTATATTTAAAAAGGATTCATTTACATATTTTTTATTAATAGTAATTACTTGTAAATAGCTCTCTAATGCATTTTTATAATCACCTAATAGGTGATATGCATTACCAAGTTTGAAATAGAAATAGGATGCATCCCCTATTCCTGTTGTGACACCTTCTTCTAAAATGAGGATCTCATCCTCATGATTCCCAAGAATATTGTAGGATTCAGCAAGATATTTATATACATCTTCTGTGGGATCAGTTATTAAAGCCTCTTCAAAAAAATAGACAGCTTCTTCTACTTCATTGTTTTCAAAAAGCTCAATCCCCTCTTTAAAACTACTAGCAGAGTATAAATTTAGAGGAAATATCACAATTATTAGTATAAAAAATTTAAACTTATCCAAAATAAAATACCTTATGTTTGACAGTTATTAATAAAACCATTAATCTTTATAATAAATTATATACATTATCTTACACATTTTAGAGGGCCCATGACTACTATAATAATTCTTTCTATAGCAATTACCATGGTTTTTGCAATAATTGTATTTCTAATCGTTAGAAGAGCGGGTAACCACAATATAGGTTCCATTCAAACTCTTATAAAACAGGGAAAGTCTTCCCACGCGATAGATGTCTTAAAAAAGATGATAGCTAAAGATCCACAAAACGTAGATGCCCACTTTCTTCTAGCAAAAGCTTTTATGATGGAGAATAAGCAGGAACTAGCCTTTATGGAGGTTAAATCCATCAATAAGATTGGAGAGTTTTCCCCAGCCTGTCCAGAGAAGGAGTTTAGAAAACTATCTTCAAAACTCTTTTTACAGTTTAATCAACCTGATGAAGCGTTAAAGGACTACCTACTTCTAATTAAGTTATCTCCATATGAGAGCGAAAACTACTACAATGTTGGTCTTTTATTTGAAGATAGGCAGAAATCTAGTAAGGCTGTTAATTATTATAAGAAAACCATTGAGTTAGACCCAAGACATGCAGGGGCCTACCTTCACCTTGGGATGATTATGTATAACTCTAAGCGATACAAGGATGCAAAGCTGTTCTTAGACTCTTCGTTAAAATACGATGAGACTAATTTTATAACATACTTTTATATAGGTAAAATTGCCAAGGAGGGTAAGGACTACATGGGGGCTATTGAGGCCTTTGAAAAAGCCCTTCGAGATAAAAGTATTAAGCTAAAAGCTTTAATGGAGAGGGGTATATGTTATATTGCCCTTAAAAAGTTTGATTTAGCAATTACAGAACTTGATAAGTCCTTAAATCTTATACAGCGTGATTCAGAAATTAAGTATTCAGAGCAACAACTACTCTATATCCACTATTTTATGGCAATGGCCTTCGAGCAAGTAAGGGATCTTGATAAGGCTATAGAACACTGGGTAATAATAAATAAGAGTAAAAAGAACTTTAAAGACGTATCAGAAAAACTCTCCCAATATAAAGAGTTACAAGAGAATGATCGAATGAAGGATTATCTAACATCAACAAGGGATGAGTACGTAGAGATATGTAAGGCTATATGTGGCCAGATTAATCTAACAGCCCAAGACATTAAGGATGTAAAGTCTGGGATACAGTTAATTGGTCTTGAGAGTGGTAAAAAAGATTGGAAAGCCTCTAAAAAAATGTCATATTTAGTAAGACTTTTAAGGGATAGTAACCCTGTATCAGAAACTACTGTTAGAAATGTTCTAGATGAGATGAAGAATATGAATATAATGAAAAGTATACTAATTTCAAGCACAGAGATTACTAGTGATGCTAAGAAATTTGCTGAATCTAGACCTATAGAGTTAATTGGTAAGAGGAAACTTGTAAAAATATTAAATCAAATGTAAGGTTAATTATGAAGATATTGTGTATAGCAGATCATGTTGACCCAATTGTTTATTCAAATGCAATAAAAGAGCGCTTTAAATGTGTCTCTTTAGTATTAAGTGCTGGTGACCTTCCAATGGACTACCTAGGCTTTGTTGTAAGCTCCCTTAATAAACCTCTATATTTTGTATTTGGTAATCATAATTTAAAGTATTTAGGTGTTTTTAATAAAAGGTTTGATAAGGGGCTTTTAACAAACTCCCTTAGAAATACAACCTTCGGTTCCATATATGTGGGATTTAATATGAAATATGATAAAAAAAATGATTTAATTATAATGGGTTTAGGTGGATGTAAAAAATATAATAAAGCAGAAAACCAGCATACAGAGTTACAGATGTATCTAAGTATGATAAGAATGATCCCAAGGTTGGTTTTTAATAAAATATTTAGGGGTAGATACTTAGATATTCTATTAACCCACGCTGCTCCTAGGGGAATCCACGACAAAGAGGACCCATGTCATGTAGGTTTTAAGTCATTTTTATGGTTTATGCGTAAATTCAAACCTAAATATCTACTCCATGGTCATATTCATCTATATAATAAAAATGAAAAAAAAATTACAGACTACCATAATACAAGGGTTATAAATGTTTATGATCACTATGTATTAGACTTTAATAGGGAGGATAGTTTTGGACAATAACATGCTTAATGAAAGAGCTATTGATGACTTTGGAAAAGCTAGATTTAAAGAGAAGATATTATCTATTCTAAATTTATTATCCCCTGAGAAACAGCAGTTACTCTCTTTATACGATATAAAATCTTTAGTAAAACCAAATAACGAGTCTTATAAGGGGATGAAAGTTGTTGCAGTTAAAGATATTGTTGGGTCAGAGGGAAGATACAGAGACTTTAACAAAGCCTTTTTACCTAAAAAAGAACATCTTAGAAATAGATGGGTAAGTATAGATAAAGCCCATATAACAGATGTAATACTTCCCCCTATAAAGCTTTATAAAATAGGGGATTTATACTTTGTACGAGATGGAAATCATAGGGTTTCTGTGGCTAAAATGCAGAAAGTTTACGCCATTGATGCAGAAGTAATTGAGTTAAATGCTGAAATACCCCTAGAAAAGGGAATGACCAGATCTGAATTGGAAGATAAGGTTATAGCCTATGAGAGAGAGAACTTTTTAGAGGATACCAAGATAGGCGAGTATATCGATATGTCTGAGATATATTTTACAGCTCCAGGTAGATATATGGAGTTGTTAAATCACATTTTAGGACATAAATATTTTATAAACCAAGGAATAGAAGATGAGATCTCTTTAAAAGAAGCTACTATCTCCTGGTATGAAAATCTATACAGTCCTATAATTAAGACAGTAAGAGAAGATAGCCTTGTTGCAAGATTTAATAATAGAACAGAGGCTGACCTATATATATGGATTGTAAAACATTGGGATGATCTAAAAAGTAAATACGGTCAAGATTTTCCTTTAGATCAGGCCACTAAAGAGTATTCGGATATTTATGGAAAAAATCTGTTTCAGAACTTTTTAGCCTACTTAAAAAAGATTTTTAATAGTATTAGACATTAAAAGTTCCAGGGACCTGATTTAATTTTTAGGTCCCCTTTTTTAACTGTTACATAGAGGGATATATTGGGATTTAGTTCTGTTAAGTCCCTTTTAAATACCTCCTTAAATAAGGATTCACCCTTTAGAATCTTACCACTTGTTAGTAATAAATCATCTAAGTATATATCTACTACCCCACTATCATAATTTAGTAAAACGATCTTATTATCATTAAGTTCTAATTCCGGGTAGATGATATCCCTAGGCTCAACACGACTCTTTGATATATAAATTTTATCATCTACACTCTCCCCTGCTAAGTCCCGTACAAAAACCCTTATAGGGCCTCTAGGAATAGGGGATCTATTAGGCATAACAAGGGAGGTTGACCCAATCCATCTAGTCTCATTTTCTACTTTAATATCCCAGTTATTACTATTTAATTCCCAATAAAATTGAGACTCATCAGATATCAAAAATACAGTCTCTATGTCTCCCTCACCATCCTCATCATATATATTAAGAAATACATTTAAGATCTCATACTCTAAAGATCGCTCTTCATCTTTAAAAAAAGTCACATCCCAATCTATCTCATTTATTATAGGAGGATTAACTGTACAAGAGTATAAGGATATAAAGATTACTATATTAAGGGATAACTTTAATAACTCTTTTATCATCTTCATCCCTCTCTATAACTCCATCGTCTTCTAAAATATTAAGTAATGCAATTATATATCTTCTAGATAGTCCACTAGACTCCCTAATTTCCTGGATAGAAAGATCATCCCCTACAACTTTACTCTTAAAAATCTTACCTAGAAGTTCATTAAAAGCATCTAAACTGTAGTAGAGATCATCATCTAAAACCTTAGCTAATTTCATTCTCTTTATTTCATAAAAACAGTTTATCATACCAAAGTCTTTTATAGATCTTCTGCTTAAACCATTAATACCAGCCTCTTTAATTAGTAAAAAGGAGTTTTTAGTTAGAGGTGATAAAAAGTCCTCCCTATTTTCACAGGTTGAAATAACATAATCCCCATCAACTTCAACTAGTTTTTCCTCTACTAGTTGGTCTAAAACCGCATGAAAAAATGAGGGGGTAACATTACAACTCTTTTTAACTGAGTTAAATAAAACACCACCAGAAGCCTTACTCTGTTTAATTATTCTGTTTTTTACAGAGAGATACTCCCTCTCCATTACCCTTTTATATCCCATTGAGATAGAGCCATCAAAACTTTCATCTTCTAAGAAAAATGGTAATTCTACATAGTTATCTGTTCTTAGAATAATTGAGTATATCCCTTTAACTGTTGGCCTTGTTCTAAATTTTTCAATCCTGGATGTTACTATATTCTCACTTTTTTTGCTCATATCACCAGGATAGATAAGAACCATCTCACCACTAAAACCCTTATTATTCTCAAAGGTGTAACTACCTCCTGGTACTAAGGGGGATTTAAATGGGAAACTAACACTGTACAAACTACCTACTTTTTTAACCTTAGCGCTATACTTTTCCTTATTAAACATTCTATAGCCGGTAAAAATACCGCCAGTTATGTAGTAGTCCCCTGGATAAAAATCCTTACTGTGATAGTCTGAGGGAATAAAATAAGCTTTTTTATTGTACCGAACCTTAAGATTAACAGGGGTAATTACTGCAAAAGGTATACAGTTTTTAAAAGGAATACCCTTTACTTTTACTAAATAGTTATTATCTTCTACTGGAGTTATATCTCTTACTTGGAATTTTCTCTCCCCAGGGAAAATAATAGCTTCTGTAAATGGTTTAAACTCCCCTGTCATCCTACATGTTAATGTTGTTAATTTCTCACCCTTCTCTTGGCTAGCCTTAATAATGCTAAGTACTGATGTAGGTATTCTATCTTCCATTTAAACCTCTTTAAAAATCTTATATCCTATTATATTCATTTTATATAAATTACACTATAGTATTTTTAGGAGCCTTTAATGATTAAAATGGTAGTGTTTTTAGGTAATTATGGTAACCAATATCGTAATACAAGACACAATGTTGGTTGGTTATTTGAAGAATACCTAAACAGATCCACACAAAAAATGACAAAATTTAAAGCTGAATATTATAAAGAGAGTAACATTGTCTATCTACTACCCCAAACACTAATGAATAGATCAGGGGAGTCTGTTGTAAAGGCGATCTCTTTTTTAAGATAAATATAGATGAAGTTTTAGTAGTACACGATGATCTAGAGACTGAGTTTGGGTCCATAAAAATAAAGCACGGTGGTGGTTTAGCTGGTCATAATGGGCTAAGGTCAATAAAAGATTTAACGGGGAGTAGTAATTTTAAACGGCTGGCCATTGGAATATCAAGACCAAGCCGGGGTTCTGTGGCAAATTATGTTCTAGAGCGATTTACCCCCCAGGAAGAGTCTGAATTAGACATTATTTTTAAAGAAACAGAAAATTATTTCACTAAATTCCTAGGTGATGATGATGAAACAAAGGGTAAAAAAGTAGTAATATTACAGCAAGGAAGGGAAAAGAGATGAGAATTGGCTTAATTGGAGCAATGGAAGAAGAAGTAAATGGATTCCTTCATAAGATGAAGGATGTTAAAACTATAGAGAAATGTGGAACAAAACTTTACCATGGAACTCTTTTTAATACCGATGTAGTTTTATTACAGTGTGGAATTGGAAAAGTTGCTGCAGCTGTTGGAACAACAATATTAATAGACCAATTTTCCCCTGATTTAGTAATAAATACAGGTAGTGCTGGAGGACTCTCTACAGATTTAAATGTAGGTGATGTTATTATTTCCCAGGAAGTAAGATACCACGATGTAGATGTTACACTTTTTGGTTACGAGTATGGTCAAATCCCTAAAATGCCTCCTGGATTTACACCGGACAAAAAATTAATAGAAGTTGCAAAAAAAGCAGCAAAAAAAATTGACAAGATCCATGTTACTGATGGTCTAATAATTACTGGCGATTCTTTTATCCACGATGAGGATGATGTTGATAGAATTAAATCCAAACTACCTCCTATGAAGGCTACTGAGATGGAGGCTGCAGCAATAGCCCAGGTGTGCCACATGTCTAAAGTCCCATTTTTAATTATTAGATCCATCTCCGATGTTCCAGGGAAGGAGTCAAAACAATCCTTTGAAGAGTTTCTTGTGGTAGCAGCAAAAAATTCAGGAATGTTAATAGAAGAGATTATATTAGAACTTAAGGAGAAATAAATGGAAAAAATACCAAGTTTTACTGTAGACCATACAAAACTACTGTGTGGGGTATATGTTTCTAGACAGGATAGAGTTGGAAGTGAAGTTGTTACTACCTTTGATATAAGAATGAAGAGACCAAATATGGAACCAGTAATTGATGTTCCAGCCCTTCATACAATTGAACACTTAGGTGCTACTTTTTTAAGAAATAATACAGAATGGAAGGATAGAGTTATATATTTTGGACCAATGGGGTGTAGAACTGGAAACTATCTTATTTTAAAAGGGGACTTAAAACCTATGGATATTAAACCCCTATTAATTGAACTATATAGTTTTATGGCAGATTACCAAGGGGATATTCCTGGAGCAACTGCTAAGGATTGTGGGAATTACCAATCTATGGACCTTAATATGGGTAAATATGAGTCAAAACTCTTTCTAGAGGTACTAAATTCTTTAAATAGTCAAAATACTATTTACCCCTAATAGTTTAAGTATGATAATTGGATTATGGATATAAAAAAAAGTTTTCCAATTATCATTAATCTTATTATACTACTATTAACAAGCAGCTGTTTTTTAGGTAATAACAGTGATGTATTAGTTGTTAAAACAATAACCGTTAATAGTAGTTTATTACCAAAATCTGACAGTTCAAATGCCTACCTTCTATTAACAAACCCTACAAGTAGGAATATTTTAATACCAGAAGTAACTATAAATAGTCAGAGTCGAAGCCTTATAACAACCAGAAATAGTTATCCTTATCCAATTACTCCCACTACAACTCTACCTAGAAGGTTGGATAAACCTCCACGGACAAGGGAAAACAGTATAGATATCTCTAATAGAACAAGGGATATTAATCCCCAAGATAGTTATAGCCAGGGGGATTTAGAGTCCTTTTTTGTTCTTGTAGGTTCAGAGGTTGATGAAAACAACAATAGTGTAATGACCTATTCTAATACTACATTTAAGTTAGTTTCCCTTACTAATAAAATAAATAATACAACTATCAACCTACATATCTGGGTTGATGTAAAGGATCTGGACATATTAAGTATAGATGCTGTAGAGTTTCTTAAAAGTAATTTCTCTGGGATTTATAATGATATGACAAACTTATATGGGGATTATTGGGGAGAACATAACTATGAAAATCTTATAGAGAAGGATAATAGTGACTTCCATATTTTATTAATGGATATTGGCTATGATAAAAATATTGATAAGGATAACAGAGGGGTTATTTATGGTTATTTTGATAGTTATGATACTTATATAGATAAAGAGGGTTCTAATAAGGCTCTAAATGTGGTCCTTGACTCCTACCTACTTTTTAATCGGGCAGATAGTAGTAAAGGGTGGAGTGAAGAGAGTATAGAAACCATATATGGTTTATCCACATTTATTCATGAGTTTCAACACCTAATACATTTCTATCAAAAGAGGATTAAAAATAAAATTACTCTTACTTCAACAAATGACGAGACCTATGTTAATGAGATGTTCTCTATGATAGCTGAGGATATATTAGCATATAACTATTTAATTGCTTCAGATGAAAGTGATACCTATTTTTTCCCGCCAGACTTACAAAGAATACCAATATATAATCAGGATTGGATAGAACACAGTACACTTAATTGGAACTACGATATTTCAAGTTATAGTAGAGCCTATGTTGTAGGAGCATATCTTATTAGAAATTTTGATAGTTTTATAAAAGAGTATTTTACAACAGGAACTCTTGGAATTAATGGCTTATTAGAAGCTATTAATAAAAATAGTACCTTCAATATTGATAGAACAACTCTATTACAAAATCTAGGACTAGCTATTTTATATTCAAGAGAGACAAATACATCTAGACCCCAGCAACTTAACTCAAATAGTTTCTTAGAATACTCAAACTTCAATCTAATTCAGTTAGACTTTTTTTCTAACTATATACCATCATTTAAACCCTTAGATGTAGCCCAGATAAAAGATATAGCTAACTCCAATGGGATAAACTTCTACAAAGAGTCAAATATATATATTAATCTAGGAGAAATTAGTAGTAGTGATACTATTAAAATAGAGTTTGCAAATGATGGAAGTGGAATTGAATATAGATTAGTATATTATTAATGAAAAATAAGTTTATTTGTAATATAGTTAATATATAGAGGAGATGGCTCTTGAGTGAAGATATAAATAAAATAAAACATGACTTAAATAATTTATTAAATGCAATTATTGGTTCTGCAGAGATTATAAAATTCAGTATAGATGATGACAACGAAAAACTTAAAAAATACACTGGGTTAATATTAGAATCAGCAACAAAGGCCACAGATATTACAAAGTCTTTAAAATAGACTCTACCTAGTGCTATACTTATTACGAAAATCCTGGGGAGTGCATTTAAAATATCTTTTAAAAAGTCTGGAGAAGTAGTTTGCATCTATAAAGCCAACTATTGAGGCTATATCCGTAATAGTTAGTTCCATATTATTTATTAAAAGTTTTTTTGATGCATCAAATCTTTTTGTAATCAGATACTTATTAAAACCTATGCCGACTTCCTTTTTAAAGGTCTCAGAAAGATAGGACCTGTTCATTAAAACAACATCACTAACGTTTTCTAGGGATATCTGATTCTGAAAATTTTCCTCTATAAACATCAAAACTTTCTTAATTTTATCATTTTTAATATAAGAAAAATCCGTTGTTGTTTTTATAACAAAATCGTACTCCAATCTTTTAACCTGTTTTTCTAAACTCTCTGACCGATTAATCCTTTTATCCCTATTTAATTGTTTAATAGCCTTAGAGATAGAGTTTTCTAACTCCCCCTCCTCCACAGGTTTTAAAACAAAATCCACAACCCCTAATTTAATAGCCTTTTGGGCGTATTCAAAAATATCATACCCTGAAATTATTATAATACGAGTACTGTTAGTAATCTTATTAATTTCACTTATAAGATCTAAACCAGAGATTCCAGGCATTCTAATATCTGTTAAAACAATATTGGGTTTTTTATCTCTAATTAGCTTTAAACCCTCTTCACCATTTTCTGCTTCACCAACAACTTTTAAGCTAAATTTATCATAGGGTAGAAGTTTTATAATTAGTTTCCTTATCCATTTCTCATCATCTATTACTACAATTTTAACCATCTAAGTCCCCTGTATATGGAATTTTTATATAGACAGTAGTACCATCCTTGTTACTATCGATATCTAGTCCAAAGGGATTTCCATATAGTAGTTTAAGTCTTAAATTAACATTATCTAATCCATGGGCTGATGTAACACTTGAAATATTTGGCTCTTCCTTTAAGGATTTTTTAAGTTTTAATAGTTTATCAGGTTCTATAAAAGGGCCATTATTATAAACTTCTATTACTAGTATATCTTCTTCTGTTTTTGCTGAGACCTTTAGTTCTCCTCCATCTGTTGCTAACTCTAGACCGTATTTATATGCATTCTCTATTATTGGTTGGATTATAAACCTAGCAATTTCTATACTTTTTAGGCCATCGCCTATATTAAATGTAGTTGTAATTCTATCTCCAAATCGAAACTCTTGAATTTTAAGATAGTCTTTTAAATACTCTATCTCTACTCCTAGTTTGTTTGTCTCTTTAAGATTTCCCACATTGTATCGAAATAGTCTAGATAGGGATAAGGTCATTGAAGAGATATCCTCATTATCATTTTCTAGAGCAATACTTCTAATAACATCTAAAGTATTATATAAAAAGTGTGGGTTAATTTTTGCCTGAAGAGCTTGAAATTTTGCCTCTGTTGCCTCCCCTTCTTTTTTAACAACAACATCAATTAAAGAGTCTACTTCATCAACCATTTTTTTGAATCTTTCAATTAAATAGTCAAGCTCATAATAGTTAGTTGATGGGTAACTAGGGGAAAAATTCCCCTGCCCTACCTTTTTCATTGATATATAGAGCTCATGTAGGGGAGAAGTTATAGCTCTAGAAAATAGAATAGCTATAATAAGACTAACAACAGCGATAAGAAAAATAGTGATAATTGTAACCAATATTGCAGAGTTAACTCTAATAAAAAACTGATCCTGTCTAATAAACCCAATAAGTTCTAACTGACTATCCACAATACTCTTTTTTACAATTATATCCTTTGGCCTATTAGATATATATTTAGAATAGATTTCATTTTGTAGAAGTTTTTCATTATTCTTTCTATATAATAGGTACATTGGAATCTGTTCAGCATTTTCTGATGAATCAATAAAATTTTGAAAGGCTGACATATCTATATCTATCTGTATTATTACCTTATCTCCATTTTTTTCAGGGAGAGTAAACTGCTGAATGTAGGAAATAACACGATCATAATCATCCCTCTCTAGAGCTACATTGTAATTGGCGCTATGCACCTTTGTAAAATACTCATTTTTTGCTAAATCACTACTGTTTTTAAGCCAAGGTCTATCTAATAGCAGGTTATCCCTAATACCTAACCTAGAACTAATAACATACTGTTTATCAAAAATAACATAGATCCCATTTATATTTGAACTGGCATTATCTGTTATATATAGATACTCTATAAGATCCTTAAGTTTAGATATTTCGTTTTTATTAAAGTTATCACTATTATCAAAAATAATGTAATCGGATATAACTTTACCTATTGTAGCCCTCTGTATCATTTTTATATTTGAAAAGATATTTATAAGGTTATTACTTGATTGGGTTACTATCGCTTCTTGATAATCCTTAACATCCTTATCAATAATATTTTTAACATTATATATAAAAACAAATGAAATTAGAGTAAATGGTATAAGAATAGATAGAATAATTAGTGCTAATAAGTCCTTTCGAATTGTTCTATATGAATTAATTTTTCTCAACTACCCTACCCATAACATTTTGAACCATATCCATAAATTCATCCCTACTAAGAGCACCACTCCATAAAAGATCATTTGCCTCTTTAAACTGGTTAAATGCCCCTAATGAGTTAAAATAAAATTCGTGAAGATCATAAATTTCACTATTTTTTATATAATTTGCAGATTTTATATATATTGGTTTATCAATTATACTAATATCCATCTTTTTAGCTGGAAATGACCCAGACTCTCTATACCGTGCAATAAAAACTTCATCAGAAAATATCCAATCAATAAGCTTTATTATTGCCTCTCTTTTACTTAAATCAGCCCAGGCTTTTTTGCTAATACAGATGCTTTGGGAGACTCCTCCAATAGTAAAATTTCTAGTATCAATAGACTCATCACTTATTCTAGGTATTGGAATTATTACTGTATCTTTAGCTACATCATCATTAAACCTTGCTAGACTCCAGGTAAAAGCAAAAATTATAGCTGCCTTTCTATTATTATATAGATCAACCTGCCTATCAAAGGAGCCTTCGTAGATTGTATTATTTGGAATTACCCTATTTTTTCTTAACTCTAAAATAGCATCTACAGCCTTAAGTGTTCCAGGATTTTCAAACTTATTGTTAAGTTTCATATCCTTTGCATCTCTATATCCATTAGGATCTTGGTAGGAGAGTGCACTAAAAAAAAGATGTCCTGGATCCCCCTAAAGCTTCCCATGGAAAAGGGTGTTATACCATTTTTATTTAATATAGGTGATATCTCTTTTAAGTCATTAAAAGTTTTTGGTATATCTAAATTATACTCATCGAAAATTGACTGATTCAGTGCCATAAATCCATAAAAGGACTCATGGGGTAAGGCGTAATTTATACCATCAACCTTAGTTGCATCTAAAAACCTGGGAATAAAGTCCTCCCTACTATATTTAGTAGAGGCTTCTAAGTACTCATCCATATTTAAAAGAAATCCATTATCTGCTAGATATCTAAGATTAGTTTCATAACTCCAGAAGCAAAAAACATCTGGTACAGAGTTTGAAGATGCATCTATTAGAATTTTCTCCTTATGGTTTAACCCTAGGTTCTCCTCTGTTTTAATTATAAATTCATTTTTAACTGAGTCTGAGAACTCTTTTAGATTATTTTTAAATCCATACTCCCATGAATAGGCCATGGTTATTACTGGAAGCTCTCTATTAGACTCGATAATCTCCCTATTACTTCCACAGAAGATAGTATTTGAGAAGATAATAAAAACTAAAATAAATTCTAACTGTTTTTTCATTATGTAAGAATAATAACACTAGTTTATAAAAAATATAGTTTAATCCAAAAAAAATCCTATAATTCCAAAAAATCACTTCTACCCAAGTAGAATTTACCATACTACCATTAGTTAATAATTAACAAAAAGGAGAAAATTTTATGCAAATTGTAAAAAAAGTATGGGCTTTGTTATTAATAAGCTTATTAGGTGTATCATCAACTTTTTCTAACAGTCAAAAAGAAGCTGGAACTGAAAATGGTGTTAAAACAGTATCTGTTTGGACTTTATGGACAGATGGGACAGAGGATGTAAATGCAGTAGCTTTTAGAAAGGCTTTAGAAAGTGCAAAAACGGACCTTCCAGGTATTGTAATAGAACACGATGGAACAGCAAATGAAGCATATAAAACTAAAATTAAGACAGCTATAGCTGCTGATGAGCAACCTGATGTATTTTTTGCATGGGGAGCAGGTTTTGTAAAGCCATTTATTGATGCAGGGAAAGTTCTTCCACTAGATGAGTATTTAGCAGATGGAACATCTGATAGAATTAAAGGTGGTGCCAATACTAACTTTACTTTTGATAATAAAACTTATGGTTTAACTTTTACTCAATGGGTTGCTTCTCTTTATTGTAACCAAGAGTTATTTGATAAATACGGTGTTAAAATCCCTGAAACATATGATGAATTATTAACAGCTGTAGATGTATTTAACCAAAACGGAATAATCCCAATTACAGTTGGAGAGAAAGATTTATGGCCTGGAATGTTTTGGCAGAACGCTTTTGCAATTAGAACTGCTGGTGCTGATGCTTCCAATGCAGCCCTTGCAGGAAGAGGTTCCTTTGATACACCAGATTTTGTAAGATCTGCCCAGTTATTAAAAGACCTAGTTGATAGAAACGCATTTGTAGAAGGTGCCTTAGGTATAGATTACAATGAAAGTGGAGCTCTTTTATTAGAAGGTCAAGCAGCAATGTACTATATGGGTAACTGGTTTGCAGGGGATATCGCTGGACATGATAGCGATATCATAAACAAAATAGTTCCAACAAGGTTCCCTACAATAGAGGGAGGTAAGGGTGATAATACTCAATACTTAGGTGGTTCTATTGATGGTCTTTGTGTATCTAAAACAGCTACTGATTTAGATGCTGCTACTACTGTTGCAAAATACCTAATGGAACAAGTTTCTAGAAACCTTGCAGAAGCAGGAGAAGGAATCCCTACATGGAAAACAGATGATGTTGTAACTACAAAAGAGAACCCAGTTGTAAAACAAGTTAAAGAACTAATTACAAACAGTACTGGTTATGTTTTAGCATGGGATACATTTTTAGAGGGTGCTGACGCTGATGACCATAAAAACTATGTAGCAGAACTGTTTGGAGATACAATATCCGCTGAAGATTTTGCAAAAAAGATGCAAGAAATTAATAAGTAATCGTTTTTATATTATGGACCGGTTTTAGATAGACCGGTCCATATTTTTTTAGGAGTATATATGAACAATATTTTATCAAATAAAAAAGTAATTCTACTGTTTATGTTACCAGCTACACTTATTTTTTTATTTGTAGTTATTGCCCCAATTTTTACATCTGGATACTACAGTAGCCTAGAATGGAACGGAATTGGTAAAGGAACATTCATAGGATTCTCTAACTTTAAAGAACTACTCTTTTCAGGAAATAAAGACTTTTATAAACCAATAATAAACTCCCTTTGGCTCGCTCTCTTATCCGTAGGAATACAGCTCCCTATTGCCTTCTTTTTTGCTAGATTATTAACCACTGGAGTTAGGGGTGAGGGCTTTTTTAGAACAGTTTATTTTATTCCTGTTATTGTTTCTACTGTTGTAATTGGTAATATGTGGATGAAGATCTATAATCCCCAGTACGGTGTTTTAAATGAAATACTTAGAAATATAGGTCTTGAACACCTAACAAACCAGTGGCTTGGAAACAAGGATATTGCACTAGTTGCTGTATTTGTACCACTTTTATGGCAGTTTGTAGGTTATCATATTCTCTTATTTTATGCAGGAATAAAAACACTACCCCAGGAACTAATAGAGGCTGCTCAGATTGATGGTGCATCACCTTTAAAAATAACTTTTAGTATAATAATTCCATACGTACTTCCTATAATTGAAATTTGTGTAATATTAGCAGTTATTGGATCTTTAAAAACATTTGATCTTATCTACATCTTAACCGGAGGGGGACCTCTCCACTCAACGGAAGTACCTACAACTATTATGTTTAATACAATATTTCACAGAATGAGCTATGGTTATGGTAGTTCAATGGCAATTTTTATTATTGCAGAGTGTCTTATTTTGACAGTATTGGTTCAGGGTATTTTTGGGAAACTAACAAAAAAATATTACGGGGAGAAGTAGATGAAATCTATAAATATAAGAAAAAGAGATATATCTAAGTTTGCTATAACCATTTTACTTTCATTATACGCTATAGTTCAGTTATATCCATTTATTTGGCTTCTGTTCTCATCCTTAAAAACAAACTCTGAGCTTTTTGGAGGTAATGTTGTAGGATTTCCAGAGACATTTTTATGGGAGAACTATAAGGATGCTTTTTTTGGTGGTAAGGTTGGATTATATCTTTTTAACAGTACATTAGTTACAACTTTAACAATTGTGATAACTATCTTAGTATCATGTATGGCAGCATACGCCATTGCTAGACTAAGATGGAAATTTAGTAAAGTCGCTATGACTTTCTTTTTATTAGGGATGATGATTCCAATTCATGCAACACTTCTACCCCTATTTATTGCATTTAAAAATGCTAAAATATTAAATAGCTATCTATGTTTAATTTTACCCTATGTAGGTTTTGGTATCCCTATTGCAATGTATATTTTAGTAGGATTTATGCAAAAAATACCAAAAGAGATGGAAGAGTCGGCCTTTATTGATGGGGCAGGAGTTGTGACATCCTTTTATAGAATAATTATGCCTATGGTAAAACCAGCTATGGCAACTGTTGCAATATTTACTTTTTTAAGTGCATGGAATGAACTTATGTTTGCAATTACTTTTATAAGTAAATCAAGCTTTAGAACTTTAACAGTTGGTTTGCAATCAATGGTTGGTCAATATGGCTCTAAGTGGGGACCTATAAATGCTGGCCTTGTAATAGGAACCGTTCCAACTATAATAATTTACTCTTTTATGAGTAGTGAGATACAACACAGTTTAGCTGCAGCAGGTGCGGTTAAAGGTTAATAAAAAGGGGGCTGTTGCAACAGCCCCTTTTTATCTATGATGACTGTATTGGTAGTTTAATTGTAAACTTGGCACCATGCCCCTTCTCACTATCAACAATTAGTTCCCCTTTATGATTATCATGTATAATATAGTATGAGATACTAAGACCAAGACCAGTTCCAAAACCACTTCCTTTAGTTGTAAAAAATGGCTCAAAAATTCTTTTTTTAGTCTCTTCATCCATACCTGGACCATTGTCCTGAATCTCAAGCTCAATAGATCCATTATTCTCTCTAAAACTAATTATAAAATGGGGATCTTCAGTCCCACTCTTCTGCATCTCTTGGGCACCATTTCTAAGTATATTTAATATAACCTGTTGAATCTTTGTTTTATCACAGGATAGAGGAGGAACATCATCCCTATATTGTTTTATTATTTTAATCTTTTTAAAATCAAACTGGCTTTTTATATCATAGTCTGTTTGTGCAAGGGTAATTGTCTCATCTACAATCTTATCGATATAATGTGTGGAAATTTTAGCATCACCCTTTCTTGCAAAAGAGAGCATATTACTAACTATATATGAAATTTGTTCCCCTGATTCATGTATACTATTAAACATCTTAGGAATTCCACGCTCCTCCATAAACTTTTTCATACTTAAAAGGTCAAGGTTGTACTTTAGAGCGATCTCTTTATTAACAGGGATTTCTAATTTTTTATATAGCCTATTATATAAAACCTCAGACATCTGAATAACTCCTGCTAAAGGATTATTTATCTCATGGGCCATACCTGCAGCTAACCCTCCAATAGAGAGCATTTTCTCATTTTGTATAGCACTCTCTTCTATCTTAACCCTATCAGTAATATCATCAATTCTTAAAACAGCACCTTCTAGTTTTGAGGAGATTAAAGGATAGACTGTAATATCTTCACAAACCTTTATACTTCCATTTCCGGATACGGATTTATGAAAAACCTGAGTTCTATTAGTTTTTATAGCTTCTTCAACTAGCCTAACTATTGAATCAGTTTTTGGTATCACCTGATATAAGTTCTTTCCTAGGGCAGATTCAGAATCAACCTCTAATCTCTTTTGAGCCTCTTTATTTATTTGAGTAATATTAAAGTTCTTATCAAAACCAATTAAAATAGAGGGCATAGAATCGATAATACTAGAGATATACAATCTAGCAGTTTTAAGTTTTTTTTCAGATAGCTCTCTTTTTTAACCTCCTCTTCTAGCTCTTTAGTTCTTAACAGAACTCTCTCCTCTAGGTTATGAAGGAGAGACTCTTTTAATAACCTCTGTTTCTTCTCTTCTAGTATTACTCCAATAACTGTACAGAAATTCTCAATATATGGTATGTAGGGTTCCGCTTCTTTATAATCATCAAACTCAACATTCAATATATAGTGCTTGCTACTTTTATGGGCTATATCAATAGTATAATAATCCTTAGAGTTGGAAAAATCAGTTTTGTAAGGAACATATAAAACCCTCCTAATCCCTGGAATATCAGAGAACCCCCTACAGATAAAGCTCATAATAGAGATTTCATCATCTAGCTTAGAAGCAACACTCTGCATCATTATAATCTGGGCTAGAACTTTTGAAGAGAGATCCATTACATATTACCCTTATAGCTCTTAAAAAATTCCTCAGGTTCTATATAAAAAGGGTTATGAACAACTGAACCATTTACTACCATTTTTGGATGGACTTTTAAAACATCCATAATGGTTGATCCACTAAATCTATTTGCATCATATTGACATATACAGGTTATTGGATACTCTCTAACAAGTAGTGTAACTTTAGACTCATACTCTAGTAGTCTATCTCCACCAGGAATTGACTCTACAAGAGGCTCCATTTCACCAATAACTCTACAGGAAGAGAATCCTAAATCCATAGACTCTATAAAAAAACCTTTTAGGAGGCCTAACATTTTTTCAGGTTCAAAAGCACCATTGGGGAAATAAACCTTATTTGTGGGTGATAAGCTTATCTTATTTTGATCTCTCTCCTCTTTATATAAAATATTATTATCTTTAAAAAATTTATAAAGTTCATCTTCTGTTATATTTTCACTAAAGCAGCTAGATCTTTCCCTGCCAAGAAGTCCACTTAATAGAAATTTAAGTAGTGATTCAACTCTCTCATTCTCATCTGTAAATACAAGACACATGTGAGTTCCCTCCTCTACTAATTTCTTAGTAAAACCAAGGGATACCATTTTTCTCTCTTTAACCATAATAACCTCCTATTCAGTTATATATATAAAGTTAAACTCTTAAAATATTTCTTAATCAAACAGAACAACCTCTCCTGCATGGGGTATATTGGTTTTAGGAAGATCCTCTTTGACTTTAGTTATAGGTATTGGTTTTACGTAGACAGAGTTGTGCTTAGTAAAAAATATAATTTTTCGTCCTACCTTTTTACCAATATCTTGATTAGTTATCTCTATTCCCTCTGCCTTTAAGAAGGTTAATATAAAATGTATATTTTGTTCCCCAACAGTTACACCTGTTCCAGCGACAGGGAGAATATTAGCTCCCCCAAATATTTTTGCTGTAAAGTTTCGTTTTCGTCCCCCTAGAGAGATCATCTTATTTATTAGTATTTCCATGGATGTAACTCCATATCGAAGGGAGTTACTATGGGCTACATGTTCTAAGAACTCAGCCTTATTTTCGTTCATATCAACCCGGGTATTTTTAGGTAACATAAAATGATTCATGCCACTAACTCCATTTATTCCATCATATAAACAGACGGAAATACAGGACCCTAATACTGTTGTAATCGCTTCACTTCGGTTAGTAACATGGTACTCTCCAGGATAGATAGTTACCATTTTATGATGTGCCTTTAACAGTGTTTTACTTTTCATTTTAACTCTTTATCATCCATAATAAAAACCTCATATAGTTGTTTAATAACAAGTATAGTTTAGGTGCTCTATCATTTCCAATAAAAATTTATGGAGCTAAAGGGACTCGAACCCTTGACCCCATCGCTGCCAGCGATATGCTCTAGCCAACTGAGCTATAACCCCATAATATGTAATAATTTATACAAAATAGTATTTATTTGTCAATATAATAACGTTATAATGATTATATGAAAAAACGTATAATATTTTTAAATGTAATAATAATCCTACTATTTAATAGTTGTGTAACTTCATCTAACCATAACAGAGGTAGCCTAAGTGATGCTCTAAATAAGGCTAAGGATGACTCTAATGATAGATATGTAGAGGATGAACCTGATAATGATTGGTATTATGAGGAACCTAATAACTCAAATGATGGTTGGTTTTTTAATGATCGAAATAACCAAGATGTGGGAGTAAGGATAGATTCACAAAACCCTGTTGATCCAGAACCATTTTTTATTATATTTAGAGAGGGTTCTTCTGTTTTAAATGGTCCATATTTTGATCAATCAATTGGTGGGGAACTCCTATTTGGAGGATCAGAAGAGGAGTATAATCTCTTTTTTTATGTTGGTTTAGATATGTTAGATCCAGATATGACTAATGACATATTAGAAGGAGTGAATAAGGATAGCCTATTTATGTTTACTGGGGGAATTGAATTAAGATACTACCCAATGAATAACTTAAAATTCTTATCCCCTTATATATTAGGTCGATTAGGTGGAGCTCTATTATCATTTGAGTTTAAAAACAGTCTATTTGATGGAACAGAGTCTATTCATTCAGACTCATTAGGAGGATTTACCCTGGATGCTGGATTAGGAGTTGATATAATTCACCTATAGAGGTTTAGGCTAGGTGCTCTTTTAAAAGCCCAAAGCTACCTATACAGCCAAGAGACACTACAGGGTTTTCAAAATGATGTTTTTATAGCTACGGGTTTAATCAAACTAACTTTTGAGGCTGGGTATAAATTCTAACATCTTGGGAAGATACTTTATCTATATACTTATTAAAAGTTGAGTCTAACTCCCCTAGAGGAACTAGAACAAAGGCTCTCTCATACATTCTTGGATGGGGTATTGTTAGATCAGGAGTATTAATAATTTTATCTCCGTATAGTAAAATATCTACATCAATGATTCTAGGTCCCCATCTAAAAAGCCTAACCCGTTTTAACTTTTTCTCCACATCCTGACAAACTAATAATAACTCACTTGCTTCTAAGTTTGTCTCTAAACCTAAAACACAGTTAATAAAATCATCCTGCTTCAAGTACCCCTGGGGAGCTGTAATATAGAGGGAGGATTGTTCTACACAGTTTATCCCTGGGTTTGCCTTTATTAATGAGATTGCTTTATTAATATTTTTTACCCTATCCCCAATATTACTACCAAGACTTAGATAAACTTTAACCATTTTGTCTCCTAACAATCTCTACACCAAAATAGTCGTAGGAGCCAGGTACTGGAGCTTCTGGCTTCTTAACCCTAACTAGGACTGAATCTATAGAATTATAAGTAGATAAAACTCTTTTGGCGATCCCATGGGCTAGGGCTTCTATTAATTGGTAAGGCTCACCTTGGGTTACTTCCTTTACTATTTCAAAAACTTCAGCATAACTGATGCTTTTAGCAATATCGTCTGTTCTACCTGCAGCCTCTAAATCTAAAAATATCTCCATATCAATAAAGAATTTCTGTCCTAATTTTGTCTCCTCAGGAAGTACTCCGTGGTATCCATAGAAACACATATTGTTTAAAAGTATTTTATCCATATTATATCCTAACAATTTTATCAGTTACTAATGCAACTCTCTTATTCTCTTTTACATCATGGACTCTTAAAATGTCAGCCCCAAGGGATATCCCAATTGTAGAAGTAGCAAGGGTTCCCTCTACCCTCTCTTTTGGAGGGATATCTAATATTGATCCTATAATTGACTTTCTAGATGTTCCTAAAAGTAGAGGGTATCCTATTGTATTTAACTCCCCTAACCTAGCTAAGACCTCTCTATTCTGTTCTTGGGTCTTACCAAAACCAATACCTGGATCTAAAATTATTGACTCTTTTTTAATACCAGCTTTAAGGGCTATTCGAATTGACCTTCTTAAGGATTTTCTTATCTCTCTAATAATATCATCAGAGTAATTACAATCCTCCTGGTTGTGCATTAACACAACAGGAACATTATAGGACGCGATAACTTCTGCTAACTTATTATCCTTTAATAGACCCCATACATCATTAATAAGATCAGCCCCTGCTTCTAAACCAGCTTTGGCGACCTCAGCCTTTGATGTATCCAGGGATATAGTTATATCAAAATAATCTTTTATAGCCTTAATAACTGGAACAACCCTAGATATCTCTTCTTCAATGGAGATAGGGGTAAATCCTGGTCTTGTAGACTCGCCACCAACATCAATAATATCAGCACCATCACCTATCATTTTTGAAACCTGGGCTAAAGCTTCCTCTAAACCTATAAACTCCCCTCCATCAGAGAAGGAGTCAGGGGTAACATTTAATATCCCCATAATATATGTTCTAGAGCCAAAATCTATAGTTAGATCTTTAAACTCAATTTTATTACTTCTTAATTTTGTATATCGTATATTTCTCATTATTAAAACTTTATAAGCTGTAGTGCTTCAGCCCTTACCTTTGCATCACTTTGAAATGCTCCACGAACTCCACTAGTAATTGTTCTTGACCCTGGCTTTTTAATACCCCTCATTGTCATACACATATGTTCAGCCTCTACAACAACAATAACTCCTAATGGATTTAACTGCTTCTCTAAAGCCTCTACAATCTCTGTAGTTAATCTCTCTTGTAGTTGAGGTTTTTTTGCAACAGTATCCACAACCCTAGCAAGCTTACTTAAACCTGTAATCTTACCATTTCTAGGTATATAACCAATATGAGCTTTACCAAAAAAAGGAACAAGATGATGCTCACAACATGAATAAAAAGGTATATCTTTTACAAGAACTAACTCTTCGTGACCAGCCTGCTCGAAAAAAACTTGTAGATCATCGGAAGGATCCTTATTTATTGCACTGAAAATTTCTTCATACATATTAGCAACTCTTCTAGGAGTATCTAATAGACCTTCTCTTTTGGGATCTTCACCAATAGCTTCTAAAATATCACGAACTGCACGTTCAATCTTTTCTTTATCCATATTTATATATTAAAATAGATTATGGATTTTAAAAATACCCTTAGAAAAGAAATATTAGAGAATCTTAACTCATTAGAACATATAGACGCTTTATCCAATAGAATAACAGAGAATCTTACATCTATGCCAATCTGGAAGAGCTGTAATAAGATATGCATATTTATAAGTTTTAAAAATGAAGTAAATACAGATAAAATAATAGAAACCGCAAAAAAAGAAGGTAAACATGTCTATGCCCCATTAATTAATGGAAAACATATGACATTTCATAGAGTAGACAATATAAATAGGGAAGATTTAATATTAAATAAGTTTGGAATACTAGAACCTCCTAAAAATATTGATGAATTTATTCCAAATGATGATACCCTATTTGTTATTCCAGGAGTATCTTTTACAAAGAGTGGAAACAGATTAGGCAGAGGTGGTGGTTATTATGACAGATACCTATCTAAAAACATTGTAAAAAACAGTATAGCTCTAGCATTTAATATACAAATAAGAGATAAAATACCTACAGAGAGTTGGGATCAAAAGATGAAATATGTTGTAACAGAGACAAAAATATACGGAGGACTATAATGGCAATTAAATCAGCACTAGAACTGGCAATGGAAAGAGCAAGTAACATAAAAATAGATAAAAATGAGCTAAAAAGAAAAGAGTTGGAAGTAAGAGGAAAAGAAGCTGCCTCCAAGTTTTTAAACACACCTAAATATGACTTCTTAAAATGGTTTACAGAACTTGAAAATGATAATAAAAATGAAATTTTACAAGGAGTTGTATGGGTATTTGTTAAAAATATAACTCTGCCGAACTCAACTGCAGATATTGATAAATTACTTAAAATTAAAGAGGGCTTTCTTTTAATATCAAATAAAAAAGAGGAAATTGAGAATATTTTTACCCAGCTTATAACAGCGTTCCAGCAATATATTGATAATAGTAAAACACTTCTAGAACAGGCAAAAACCGAGTTTGCCCCAAGGTTGCAACAAAAGGCAATGCAGATAGCCCAACAAACAGGACAGATGATACCTATAGAGCCTGAGACAGACAGGGATTTTATAGAGTTTCATAGGGACCAACAGATTCAGGTAGATGACCACTATAAAGAGTATATAAAACAGGCAACAGAGGTATTAAAAGAGACAATTTAATGGACCTTTTTGATTCGGTAAATGACCTACATACAGAACCTCTAGCTGCCAGGATGAGACCTAGGGACTTAAATGAGTATTTTGGACAGCACCACATAGTAGGAAAGGGAAGACTACTTAGACGTGCAATAAAAGGTGATCAACTATCATCCCTAATTTTTTACGGTCCTCCTGGTACGGGTAAAACAACTCTAGCAAGGGTTATAGCAGGAACAACAAAGAGCTTATTTATAAGTATTAATGCTGTTTTAAGTGGAGTAAAGCAGATAAGAGAAGCAATAGATGAAGCCTCAGAAAACAGAAAACTATACGGAAAAAGAACAATTCTATTTGTAGATGAGGTACATAGATGGAATAAGTCCCAACAGGACGCCCTACTCCCATGGGTTGAGAATGGAACATTTGTATTAGTTGGAGCTACCACAGAGAACCCATATTTTGAAGTGAACTCTGCCCTTGTTAGTAGAAGTAGAGTTTTTCAGCTAAGACCATTAGAAGATTCTGACCTCTTTGAAGTAGCAAAGGCTGCAATTGAGGATAGAGAGCGGGGTTATGGTAAGTGGTCTATAAAATTTGAAACAGGAGCCCTAGAACTACTTGTAGAGAAATCAGCTGGTGATGCTAGAAGTCTTTTAAATGCTCTAGAGTTAGCAATAGAGACAACTCCTGATAATTTTCCTCCTCCTATAGATGATGAGATATACATATCAACAGATACTGCCCAAGAGAGTATACAGCAAAAAGCAGTTTTATATGATAAAGAGGGGGACTACCACTACGATACAATTAGTGCCTTTATAAAATCCCTAAGGGGAAGTGACCCAGATGCGGCACTGTACTGGCTTGCTAGAATGTTAAGGGCTGGAGAATCTCCTAACTATATATTAAGACGTCTATTAATCTCTGCTAGCGAGGATATTGGATTAGCAGATCCAAATGCAATCCAAGTTGTTACTAGCTGTGCTACAGCATTTGATAGAATTGGGATGCCAGAAGGTGCATTTTTTTTAACCCAAGCAACCCTATATTTGGCAACAACTAAAAAGTCCAATACAACTATGGCTTATTTTGATGCATTAAAAGCAGTAGAAGAAGAGAAAACCGAGGTTCCGAATCATCTAAAGGATGGAAGTCGAGATAAACACAGTTTTGGCCATGGTGAAGGGTATAAATACCCCCACGCCTTTAAAGACCACTGGGTATCCCAAGCCTACCTTCCCGATGCCCTAAGGGGTAGAATATTTTATAAACCCTCAGACCAGGGTTGGGAAGAAAGTGTTCAAAAAAGTGTTCTAGATAAAAGAGAACAGCAGATAAGTGTAATGATGGAGCAAGCACCCCAGGAGGTTCTAACATTCTCCCCTAATAATAAAGAGAGGGATAAATGGATAAAAAGAACCCAGGGAGACCTTAATGAAAATCTTACTAAGATAAAAAACAGGTTATTTGACAACCTTAAAATATCCAGGCATTTTAACTTTCTTATCCTAGGTGACGACGGAGGGAGTTTAACATTTGAAGCTTTTAAAAGAACACCAGAGGGGTATGTTTTATCCGGAGTCGAGGGTAGAGAGAGTTATGAAGTTTTAAACTACTATACAACGACACTAGACAGTATTGATCGCCCTGAAATATTTTTAGGAACTATACCAGATACTGAAGTAAGTTTTGAAGTTTTAATCTTAAAAAATAGACTTACCTATTTTGATAAAAATAAAGATTTAATTAGTAAACTTCTAAAATATATTAAGAAGGATGGTAATTTAGTTTTAACCCAGGTTATACCAAGGGAGTCTACTCGGCTTTCAAATATTGTAAACAACAGGGAATTAAAAGAAATTTTATTAAATATAGAGGGGGTCATTTTTAATAAAGAGAGTAATCCTTTAACAAATTGGGACAGTAAAACTGTTATAAATCATGTAAAAGATTTAGGTTTTACAGATATAGAGAGTGAGATTATTGATACTACAGAACTAAGAGTAATTAAGAAGGAGAACATAGACACTTGGTTTAACGGAGAGTTTGGTGACGTTTTAAATGAGTTAAATATAAGTGAAACCAAAGAGAGTGTTGTTGATAAACTTAAAAGTTTAATAAGTGAAAAAGAGATTCCCTGGACTTCTAGACATATTATATTAAGGGCAAAAAGATAAATGAACTTTTTTTTATTACTACGCTTGACAAAAAAATCTGTTTACGAAATAATACATCTCGCTGAGTAACTACGAATCATTTGTTTTTCGAACTACTACTTTAAGTGGTATTGACAAAATTATACAAATAATTCAAAGTGAAATTGTTGCACTAACATGGTGAATGTAGTTCAGTTGGTAGAGCGCGAGTTTGTGGTTCTCGTTGTCGCGGGTTCGAGTCCCGTCATTCACCCTTACTTGCACCCTTAGCTCAGCTGGATAGAGCGCCGGACTTCGAATCCGTAGGTCGTAGGTTCGAATCCTACAGGGTGTAAAAAATATCTGGAAACAGGTATTACATAGCGATACTTTGTATCGAGTTGTTTAACAACATTATTTGCGAGCGTGGTGAAATTGGTAGACACGCTAGACTTAGGATCTAGTGCCTCGCGGTGTGAGGGTTCGAGTCCCTCCGCTCGCAAACGGTTTTTTAGTTATAGAGTTTCAACTTCTTTAGCTTCTAAGAAAACCTGGTCAATGCGAAAGTAGCTCAGTGGTAGAGCTTCACCTTGCCAAGGTGGATGTCGCGGGTTCGACTCCCGTCTTTCGCTTTAACTTTTTAGCGATTCGATCTAGTCGGATCGCTTTTTTTTTATTACTTTATTTTTATTAAAGGATGGAACACGTGATTTCTAAAAAAAACATTGAGAAGCTGGAAAACTCAGCTGTAAAGCTTTCAGTAAGCGTTGACAAAGCTGAATCTAAGAAAGAGTACAATTCACTTATAAACAAGTACTCAAAGTCTGTTCAGATCAAAGGTTTCCGAAAGGGAAAGGTTCCTACAACTATTTTAGAGAAACGTTTTGGTGAAAGCCTTAAGCAGGAAGCAGCAAGTAATTTACTAGAAAAAGCATTTAAACTAGCAGTAGAAGATATTGAAGAGAAACCTCTTGGAATTGCAACTCCAGAATTAGTTGGAGATTTAGATTTTAACCCTGAGGAAGAGTTTTCATTTACTGTTAAGTATGATGTTTTCCCTGAGGTTAAACTTGGAGAGTACAAAGGTCTTGAAATTGAAGAGCCTAAAGTTAGTATCTTAAAAAAACATAAAGATGCTGAACTAGAAAAGATCCAAGAGCAAAACTCTATAGTTATAGATAAAGCTAGCAAAACTATTGCATCAAAAAATATTGTTACAATGAATTATGCTGAATTAGATGAACAAGGTGAAGTTATAGAAGATACAAAGAGAGAAGATTTTGTATTTACTGTAGGAACAGGTTACAACTACTACAAACTAGATGACGATGTTATCAAAATGAAAGTTGACCAGGAAAAGGTTATTGAAAAAACTTACCCAGCAGACTTTGAAGTTAAAGAGTTAGCAGGAACTACTAAAAAAATCCAGGTTAAAATTACTGCAGTAAAAGAGAAACAACTACCAGCTTTAGACGATGAGCTAGCTCAAGATGTTTCTGAAGATTTTAATACACTTGATGATCTTAAAGCTTCTATTGAAACTAAATTAAAGGATCAAGTAAAAGAGAGAGTAGAGAATATTACTACAGATAATCTATTACTAAAAATAGTTGAAAATTCAGAGCTTATTATTCCTGAATCTATGATAAATGCTGAACTTGAAAATAGATGGAGAAACTTTATGCAACAGTCAAGAATGACTGAAGAGAACATAGAGATGTTTCTACAACTACAGGGTCAAACTAAACAAGGATTAAAAGAGACATGGAAAGAGGATGCAGAAAAAACTGTTAAATCTCAAATTCTTTTAGAAAAGATCCTTGAAAAAGAAGATGTAAAGGTATCAGATAAAGATGTTGCAGATGAGATTAAAACTCAATCTGAAATGTACAAAATGCCTGAAGATGAGTTAAAAGATACATTTGAAAAGAATGGCATGATGGAATATCTTAAAAAAGATATCAAAACAAAAAAATTAATTAAGAGTCTTTTAAAGTCTGCTACAATCACTAAGGGTGAAAAAGTTGACTACAATGACTTTATGATGGGTAAAATTTAATTATAAAGAGGTTAGTAATGAAAGTTGAAAATATTATAGTTCCACAGGTAACAGAACAAACTGGTTCCGGTTGGGAAAGAAATGATATCTATTCTAGACTGTTAAAGGATAGGGTTGTTTTTTTAGATGGAGAAGTAAATGATACATCTGCTAACCTCATAATTGCACAACTACTGTTTTTAGAATCCCAGGATCCTGATAAGGACGTAAGTTTATATATAAATTCCCCTGGAGGTTCTGTAACAGCTGGTTTAGCTATTTATGATACTATGCAGTATATTAAACCAGATGTGCAGACAATTTGTATTGGACAGGCTGCAAGTATGGGAGCAGTACTTTTAAATGGTGGTGCACCAGGTAAAAGATTCAGTCTACCATCTTCTAGGATAATGATTCACCAACCGTGGGGTGGTGTTCAAGGACAAGCTAGAGATATTGGAATTCAAGCAAGAGAAATATCTAGATTAAAAATACTATTAATAGAGTATTTAGCTAAACATTCAGGAAAGACAGTAAAAGAGTTGGGAGATGACCTTGAGAGAGATTTCTTTATGACTGCAGTAGAAGCTGCTGAATATGGAATTATCGACAAGGTTTTAACAAGGGATTAATAATGGCTAAAACTAGAAGTAAAGATAAATCCTGTTCATTTTGTGGAAAATCATCTGATGAAGCCAAAAGATTAATTGCTGGTCCAGGTGTATATATATGTGATGAATGTATAGATGTTTGCACAAAAATTGTAAATGAAGAAGAGTCTACTGAGGCTCTTGAAATTGATGAGAAACTTCCTACTCCTAAGGAGATTAAGGAACACTTAGATAGTTATGTTATAGGGCAGGATAATGCAAAAAAAGTATTATCTGTAGCAGTATATAACCACTACAAAAGAATTTTAAGTGCACATAAGATTGATGATTCAGTAGAATTAGAAAAGTCAAATGTACTTATAATTGGTCCTACAGGTACAGGAAAAACATTGTTAGCAAAAACACTAGCTAAAAAGTTACAAGTACCCTTTGCAATTGCAGATGCAACTACACTAACTGAAGCGGGTTATGTAGGTGAAGATGTAGAGAACATTCTATTAAAACTTATTCAGAATGCAGGAAATGATGTAAAGAAAGCCGAAAAAGGTATAATTTATATAGATGAAATTGATAAAATTTCTAAAAAGAGTGAAAATGTTTCAATAACTAGGGATGTTTCTGGTGAAGGTGTTCAACAGGCTCTTTTAAAAATAATTGAGGGAACTGAAGCTTCTGTACCTCCCCAGGGAGGAAGAAAACACCCTAATCAAGATATGCTTAAGATTAATACAAAGGATATTTTAGTTATTTGTGGTGGAGCTTTTGTTGGTCTTGATAAAATTATTGAGAAACGTGTTGGTCATAACAGCTTAGGTTTTGGAGCTTCAATTCAATCCAGTAAAGATAAAGATTTAGCCAACATATTAACTGATTTAGAAGCAGATGATCTTGTTAAGTTTGGTTTAATTCCTGAGTTTATTGGAAGACTTCCAATAAATGTTGCATTAAATAACTTGGATGAAGAAGCACTAGTAAGAATTATTACAGAACCTAAAAATTCTATAGTTAAACAGTATACAGCACTATTAGGACTAGATGATGTGGATTTATACTTTGAAAAAGAGGCTATTGTTGCAATAGCAAACCTTGCAGTAGAGAGAAAAACTGGTGCTAGGGGATTAAGAACAATTTTAGAAAGTTCTATTAACTCTATGATGTATGAAGTGCCATCAACTAAAACAGCTAAACGAGTAATAATAACCAAAGAAGTGATAACAAATAATGAAGAACCTATTATCCAAACTACAGAAGAAAAAATCGAAGACTGGCCAAGAGAACTCTACGAGGCACCAGTTAACAAGTAATATAAAACATGTACTTCCCTATTTAACTATAGGGGAGACTGTTATATTTCCAAATACTATAGCTCCAATTTTCATATCTAATCAATCAGATATTAAAGCTTTTGAATCCTCAATGGAGAAAAGTAAAAATATTGTAATTGGTTATCCAATTGATAAAAAAAAGAGCAAATCGTTAAACAATACATATAAAACAGCAGTATTATGCCATATATTACAGGTATTAAAACTCCCTGATGGTACAGTTAGAATTTTAGTAGAAGGGGTTAATAAAGTTAAACTTTCTACAATTACTTTTAATGAGTTCTATATTGCAGAGTGTAAAATTATTAATAACCCTATTCCAATAGATACTAAAACAAAATCATTAATAGAAGTGATTAAAAAAATATTTACTGAATATAGTTCTATTCATGGTAAAATTCCCGAAGAGGTTGTAACAACTATAGATAGATCAGATACTCCTGATAAAATATTAGGAAATATCTGTTTTGTAACTCCTCTACCCTATGCAGTTAAAATTAAATACTTTTTAGAGAACAATAACTTAATAAACCTTGAAAATATCGCAGTAACTTTAAAGTCAGAGATTGAGATATTAAGATTACAACAAAATCTTCATGGAAGAGTAAAAAAGAATTTAGAGAAGACTCAAAGAGACTACTTTTTAAATGAACAGATAAAAGAGATAAATAAAGAGTTAGGAAAGGATGAAGATCCTTCAGGATCAGATCAACTACTTAAACAGATAGAAAAATTAGAACTTAATGTTAAAGATAAAGAAAAATTAACCAAGGATGCCAATAGATTAAATAAACTTCAACCTATGTCACCGGAAGCAGGCATTTTAAGAACTTATCTTGAAACTGTGGTAGAACTTCCCTGGAATAACAAGAGTGAAGACTTAGTGAGTTTAAAAAAAGCCAAAAGTATTTTAAATGATGAGCACTACAATATGGTTAAAGCTAAGGATAGAATCTTAGATTTTATTGCAGTACGACAGTTTGATGTTGAAAAAAAATCCCCTGTTTTATGTCTTGTAGGGCCTCCTGGTACTGGTAAAACTTCTTTAGGAAAATCTGTTGCCAACTCCTTAGGTAGAGAGTTTGGTAGAATATCCCTTGGTGGAGTTAGAGATGAGGCAGAAATCAGAGGGCACAGAAAGACCTATATTGGAGCTCTACCAGGAAAGATTATTCAAGCAATAAAAAAAACCGGTGTTAAAAACCCAGTAATTCTCTTAGATGAAATTGATAAAATTGCAGCGGAGTATAAGGGTGATCCTGCAGCTGCACTTTTAGAGGTATTAGATCCAGAACAAAATCATACATTTACTGATCACTATTTAGAGATACCATTTGATCTATCAGATGTTCTATTTATTGCCACAGCAAACTCGTTAAATCCTATACCTGCCCCACTTTTAGATAGAATGGAAGTTTTAGAGATACAGGGTTATACTGAAATAGAGAAAACTGAGATAGCTAAAAGATTTATAATTCCAAAACAACTTAAAACAATAGGGTTAACCGATGCCCAAATCAGTTTTACAGATGATTCTCTATTAAAAATAATAAGAAAATTCACTAGGGAGTCTGGAGTAAGAAACCTAAATAGAAATGTAGCATCTGTACTAAGAAAAATTGCACGATTAAAACTTGAGGAGTTTGAAGAGGGTGACGAACCTTTTAAAGCTGAGGATATTAAATTTGAAGTAACTGATGAGAATTTAAATGATCTATTAGGAGATGATAAAATACCTGATGAAGATATTAAAGATTCAACGGTTCCTGGACTCTCTGTTGGACTAGCCTGGACTCAGTTAGGGGGAACAGTGCTTCCGCTGGAGATTGTATTATCCAAGGGTAAAGGAAGAATAATTTTAACTGGTCAACTAGGGGATGTAATGAAAGAGAGTGCTCAAATTGCTATATCCTATGTTAAGTCAAATTGTGAATTATTTGGAATTGACCCTGATTTTGATAAGGACGTTGATATTCATATACACGCTCCAGAGGGTGCTATTAAAAAGGATGGCCCATCTGCAGGTATTACCATGACTTCGGCACTAATATCAGCTATAAAACAGACTTGTATTAATAAAAAAACTGCTATGACTGGTGAAATAACATTAACTGGACAACTACTACCTATTGGTGGTCTTAAAGAGAAAGTTCTAGCTGCTGCGAGGAATGGCTCAACAGATGTTTTAATTCCTTTAGCAAATAAAAAAGATATCAAGGATATTCCAAAAGAGATAACTGATAAGATAACTTTTCATACCCACTCTAGGGTTGATGAAGCGATTTTCTCTCTTTTCCCCAAGGGGACTTTTAACAAAAACTCTTAGGCTGGATATTTTTTCATAAAAGCTGTATAATAATACATAAATATTATTTTGGAGTAGATATGAGAGATAAATTAAAGGGGAAATCATTCTTAACACTGAAGGATTTCAGTAAAGAAGAGATAAGATATATATTAGATACAGCACATAAATTAAAGGCCGATAGAAAGGATGGAATTTATCACCAACTTTTTAAAGGCTTATCCCTTGCCATGATTTTTGAAAAGCCATCAACAAGAACAAGATGTGCATTTGAGACAGCTTTTGGGGAGGAAGGTGGACATCCTGTATTTCTATCAGTTAATGATATTCAACTTGGTAAAAAAGAGAGTATAGAAGATACAGCTAGAGTACTAGGTAGAATGTTTGATGCTATTGAGTTTAGGGGTTTTAAACAGGAGACTGTAAATAGCCTTGCAACACACTCTGGAGTTCCTGTATTTAACGGTTTAACAGACCTATACCATCCAACACAGATATTAGCTGACCTTATGACCGTGGAGGAACACCTTGGCACTCTTGAGGGCAAAACCCTGGTATATGCTGGTGATGGTAGAAACAATATGGCCCACTCCCTAATGATTGGATGTGCTAAGATGGGGGTTAATATAACAATTATTTCCCCTTCATCCCTGGCTCCTAATGAGGATGTTTTAAATTACTCTATAGAAGAAGCTAATAAATCTAACTCCTTTGTAAAAGTTACTGAAGATATGAATGAGGGCTTAAAAGGAGCTGATGTTGTTTATACAGATGTCTGGGTTTCTATGGGGGAAGAAGAACAATCTAAGGATAGAATTTCACTATTGCAGCCATATCAAATTAACAATAATTCACTAAAGCTAACTAATAATAGTGAGGTTATTTTTATGCACTGTTTACCAGCTGTTAGGGGCTTAGAGGTAACTAATGAAGTAATAGAGGGTAGTAACTCTGTGGTATGGGATGAAGCTGAAAATAGAAAGCACTCAATTAAAGCAATAATGTTCGCATTAATTTAATTATTTCTTGACTATTTATCAAATAATTATATTATTTTAAACAGGAGCGTTAAATGAAAATTATAAATAAAAGAGCTTTATCAATTTTACTACTATTATTAACAACAATAATGCTTACATCAGCAACAAAATCACCTTATTATGCTAAATCTGTAGTTATTACTAAGGTTTTCCCCCACAGTAAGGGATATAAAGTTTACTATTTAACTAATGATCTAAATACTAAAGAAGCATATCTCCCAAGTTATCTTTTTGAAGAGCAAAAAGATGATACAAGAGAGCGATCAAAGCTTTTCCAGGGTTATGATAAAGCATTTCCATATATGACAATTTTTTGGAAAGATGGTGAATTTTCCCATGTTAAGTTGTATTTAAAAAGTGATTATGGAGATCCCACTTGGGGTGTTTTTACAAATCAATCAGACCAGGATGAATTTTTTGAAAATGCTGATCTTAAATTTGATTTTTAAAGATAATTATATATATAATTATAAGGTAGGTATTATACCTACTTTTTTTTTAAGGATATCAAATGCAACAAAGAAAGATAGATAGTTCAGTTATTGATTGTATTAATAATAATAATAAATTTATAGTGATGGCACATAAGCAGCCTGATGCTGATACTCTATGCTCAGCAATTGCACTAGAATCATTCCTTTCCCGAATGGGTAAAATTACATCACTACATACCGCAGGACCTTTTACCCGAATAGAAACTCTACATCTACAGGAAAAATTCTCATTAGAACCATTAACAGAGAAAGAGAAGGATGGTGCTATAGTTGTAATTGTCGATTGTAATAGTTCTGATAGGGTTGGTTTTTTAGAGGAAGATATTAAAGAACTCCCTGTAATGATAATAGATCATCATGCTACAGATTCTGATTATGGTGAGTATAGATGGGTAGATTCAACCTACCCTGCAACAACTTTAATGATTCAAGATCTTATATTTAGTTTTAATGAGGTACCAACCCCACTTGAAGCTGAAAATTTATTTCTAGGTTTCTGTACAGATACTGGTTTTTTCAGACACCTTGATAAAGGATCTGAATTATCAATAGAAAATGCTGCAACCCTAGTAAAATATGGAGCTTCCCCTAAAGAGACATACTCTATTATGACTGGTGGAAAAACACTTGAGTCAAGAAAGCTTATGGGTAGAATCCTTGAAAGATGTGAATCCCACTATGATGGTAAGATAATAATTTCATGGGAAGACCTAAGTGACAGAGAGGAACTAAAAGCTGAAGATAGAGACTCTGATACACTATATCAAGCTCTACTAAGCATTACTGGTGTAGAAGCTATAGCAATAGTTAGGCAGGAGTCTGATAATAAGTGTACTGTAGGTCTTAGAAGTGTAAAAGATGTAGATGTTAGAAAACTAGCCGAAACATTTGGTGGTGGTGGTCATCAAAGAGCGTCAGGCTTTGCAACAGAAGGAAAACTTTCTGATATAAAAGAGGAACTTATCTCTAGATTTAGAAATTATCTATAAAAAATAAGTTATATAACTTATTACTTACTAAAAAAAGCCGATTTAATATCGGCTTTTTTTATACTCTTAAACCCTATAAAACAAAGTTTAGTGAAACCCCTATAAATCCCTGGGAATCATTATCTATAAAGTTATCCCTACTATCTAAAAGAGTTCGATGATAAACTTCTAATTCGACATCTCTATCTAAATCAATTCCAATACCAAATTTATATGAATCAGTAAATTTTGAAACACTTAAATCGTTCATATCGCTTTGAATTGCAAAAAAACGTTGGTAGTCTGATTTTAAATAGAACCCACCCATAGGAATGTTCATTCCTACACCTGCAGAAAAAACATTTGGGGCTTGAAAACTCTTAAAAAAGCTATCTGCACTGCTATCAATTTCAAAATAAGCCTTACCTGTAAACTCAAAGATTCCCCAAAAATCTGAACCTATTCCTAAAACCAAACTTGAATTAAATGCTGAATTCTCAACAGGTAGGATATAACTAGTAATAAGTGTAACATCCCTCCCCTGTCTGGCGCTTACACCTAGGCTTAAAGAAAATATTATTAAAATTAAAATTGTCTTTTTATTCATGTTATCCTCCGTAAATATAACTTTATATTTATTAAACACTAGGTATGTTACAGGTGTTACCTTTTATAAAAAAATAATATAATAGAAATATATAAGGAGGATCTATGAATTTACCTAAAGGAATAGAGAGTATTTTAATAGATAAAGAGACTATAGAATCTAAAGTTACAGAATTAGCAAATATAATTGATAATAATTATAAGGATATTGAGACTCCCCTAGTTGTCATTGGACTATTAAAAGGTTCATTCATTTTTATGTCAGACCTAGTAAAACAGATGCAGACACCTCTGCAAGTTGATTTTATGATAGCATCAAGCTATGGAGACTCAATGGAAAATACTGAGGTATCAATAATTAAAGATATTGAAACACACATTTCTGGAAGACATGTACTAATTGTAGAAGATATAATTGATACTGGAATAACATTAACAAAAATTGAAAATATACTATCTAATAGAAATCCTAAGTCAATGAAAATATGTACACTACTTAATAAACCTTCTAGAAGAACAAGTGAAGTTAATATAGATTTTAATGGTTTTGATATTGATGACCACTTTGTAGGAGGAATGGGCCTAGACTATGCCCAGAAATATAGAAATCTTCCTTACATTGGGGTGGTAAAAAACGAAAAATTGTAAAAAAATGTAATTTTACAACATTTTTCGCATTTAACGGTTGCAAAAAATAAGTTAAATGATTATAGTCTTTTTAGTTTTTAAACTTTTTTTCATATTTTACTCTAAGAGTCAGTTGCCCGTGTTACGTGGTATGGCTCTTTTTTTTTGCTCTAAAAGTAACTATACTATAAATCCTTTTATAGTAAGAAGTTACAGAGATTAATAAAGACATCCAAAAGTGAATCTATGACTGCTGTAAACAGTTGTGTAAACACTTAGGAGTCATTATATGAGATACAGAGATCCATTCAAAGTATTTCCCAAAAAACTAAAATCAGGAAAAGTAGTCTATTATTATACGACTTATGACATGTTTAATAGGAGAAAACAGTTTAGTACAGGCTGTACAAAAAAATCTGATGCAAAGAGATTCTGCATTAACTTATTGGTTACTGATTCTCTAACAGGTTCCCCTACCCTCACTTTCAAACAATACACCAAGAAATGGTACGTTTATGGAGAGTGTAAATATATTGAATCGATACTTAATAGAGGACGAACCTATTCAAGGAGTAACTCAGAACTTTTTAGAGCTAAACTAGTAAATAAAATGTGGCCTTATTTTGGAAATATCTTAATGACTGATGTAAAACCATTACATTTAGAAGAATGGATAATTATTTTAAAGAAGGAAGGTTTAACTAACGTAACTATTAATACTTATCTATCTGCTATCAAAACTATTTTCAATGAAGCCTATAGGCTTGGAGATATCACAAAAAACCCAGTGACTCATATAAAAAGACTTGCTACAGACTCTAAAAACAAAGGAACACTAACTACTAGTGAAGTAGAAAAATTACTAGATCCAATTAATAAAGGAATGATTTGGAATAAAGATATTTACTACATTTTCACACTTCTAGCTTCACAGACTGGTATGAGAATTGGAGAACTATTAGCATTAACAAAAAAGATATTAAAAGAGATCACATCATAGTATCACATTCATGGGATCGGAAATATGGTTTAAAAGAAACTAAAACTGGAAAATCAAGAATAGTACCGATATCACAAGAATTATATTCTATCTTATTGGAGTACTCCTCAAGAAGTATTCATAACTATATATTCTCAAAAACAACACAGGATAAACCAATAGCAAACTACTCAATTAGGAAAGAGTTTTATAAAGCCTTAGAAAATATCAAGATATCAAAAAATGAGCGTGAAGAAAGGTCTATAGACTTCCATTCTTGGCGTAGATACTATAATACAAGGTTAGTAGTCAAAGGTTACCCAACAGCCATTATACAAGCTATTTTAGGCCATTCTAAGGATAGTAATATGACTGAACACTATACGAAATTAACGATAAAAGACTTATCTATAGTAATAGAAAAGAATAAAAATTATAGGAATGTGTTGTAGATAGACTAAACTTAACATAACTGTTAGTTATTTTAAATACAGACCCACTGTGACATTATCAAGGAGAATTAAATGAAAATTGATGATACTTTAGGTTTAAGACTATCTATTATCGTTGGGGCAATCACTTGTCTAACACTTTTGCAATCATCTGGAATGGTTATTAATGGTGCGGAGATTCTAAAGATTGAGTTCACTACTAAGGTTAATATAACTCTAGGTTTGTTTTCATTTGCTCTTATATCTCATTTAACACAGTTTTTATATTTTATAATTTTAGGAAATTTTGATTTAATGCATGGTGTGAACAGAATAATATGTAATTTGAGCATAATTTTTCCTATATTGTTTATACTTTTCATAGTCTTTGATATGTCCCTATTTTATTTCTATGACATTAAAAGTAGATATCTTATAGTGAATATACTTTCCGCTTTAATATTTGTAGGATTACTCGTAATCCCTTTTATTACCTTCAGAAGAAAGTATCGATGATTATAGATAATCTTTGGGTATTTTAGTTAGAACCTGTAATTACTAATATGATAAAACAAATAAATGGTTTATCTATGCTGACAGAATATGTAATAGGAGAAAAGATTCAGGTAGTTTCTCTTGGAAATGGTAATCCGATTTCCTATGGAATAAATAATATTCCTCACCTTCTATAATAAAATTAATACTCCTTTTTTGTGGAGTACTATAAGATCCCCCATCCCTATATATAGTAAACTTAAAAAAAATGTTAAAGCTTGTCTAACATAGCCTTACCACTATTCCTAAAACAAGAGAACAATTCTCAATTATAAATCAATTAAATTGATTCATATATATATACTTATACAACTAATTTACTACCATATGAATTAACAACCCATCCAATAATTTATTGAACTGGAGTATTATATAGAGTCTTTTTCCGACATTATATATCCTGGAATTCTAATTAATTCCATTTCTGAAGTTATCATCTATTTGTATCATCTTATCATTTACACGATCTTCTACAAGATCATCAAAATTTTTGACATCTTCTCCATATTCATTGATAATTTCTTCTATAGCTTCGTTTCTAATACTATCTTCAAAATCTTGTTCCATTTTTATTACTGCTTCATTACTACCAATTCCCATAATCTCTCCTAATAAAATATAATGTTATTATTAAGATAATATTTTTATCTCAGAAATCAAGTATAAGACATTAAATAAGTATAATTAGAGATATAATCAAAAGTTGTGGATAGGTTAAAATAAAAGAGCAAATCCTTTAATATATATTTTGTGAAAAACAGAATAAAAAAGGAGATGCTCTATGAGTAATAATACTACAGACATAAAATTTAAAAAAGATCCAGGAACATGGTCTTTGATGGAAAAAATACTACGGGATGGTGCAAGAAAAATGCTTCAACAAGCTCTTGAAAATGAAGTGGCTGAATTTTTAGAAAAACATAGTAACTCAAGAGATGAAAATGGTCTGAAGTCCGTAGTAAGAAATGGCTATAATCCAGTGAGAGATATAGTAACTGGGATTGGTAAATTTGAAGTCAAAACACCTAGAATTGACGATCGAAAACTACCTGAAACCGAAGACCGGTTTACAAGTGCTATATTGCCCAAATATCTAAGAAAAATACCCAGGGGAAGTAGTAATTTTTGTGAATTAGAAAGTTTCCATTTATTTAAAGCGGAATTAGAAATTATAAAAGATAGAGAACACAGGTTTACTCCATTTAAAAATACTTGGTATTACTCTTGTAGAAATAAGGATGGTTTTCCTTGTGCTGTACTAGATGATTTTAACTTAAATAATAAATTTGATTTAGCATTAGATATTAGACATTATGTTAACCGTAGTGAACCTTGGGAGTTAAGATTACTCTCTAGAAGTAATGATATAAAAGATCTTCCAGAAATACTAAAAAAACAATTGAAAGAATATCATAGATTTAATTTTGTAACAGAAACACCAGAGTATGCAGGTAGTTCAGGTTATATAAAAACATTAGAAAGAGATATAATGCATCCAGAAATAATTGCTACTATAAAATCTCTTTGTAACACTCTGGTTGAGGTACAAAATGTTTAATAAAATAACTCTTTCAAATTTAATAATGTTGAACAATTCTTTAAGTTATAGTATATTTAAGTTACCAACGCTTGCTACTTCATTTTTTTTTAAGGTGAAGTCAGTGAGCTTTTTTTATAAGGTTTTAAAACTATGAATAAAATATATGATAAACCTTACAAATCTGCAAAGCAATTAGTTGACTTCTTATTGGATTATAAACTAAATATTAGCAATCATGAGAGTGCAGAAAGTTTTCTATCAAAAATAAATTACCATAGGTTTAAGATATATTTAAAACCATTATGGGATAAAAATAATAACTGTTATAACTCTGATTATACTTTTGAAGATGCAATAGAGCTATATAGATTCGATGATGAGTTGAGGGATTTATTATTTACTATTATTGGAAGAATAGAGATAAAATTAAGAACGCGTTTAGATCATACAATATCTAATTATACCAATGATCCTTTCTGGTATTTAAATGATAAATGGTTTAATAAGAATTCGGCCTATCGTTTTAGATCAAAATTAAATTCTAACTTCTTACAATCCCAAGATAGTGACAGTTTACATTTTAAGAATAACTACATAAATGATAAGAATGCCAATTATAAAAATCTACCTCCATTTTGGGCTATTATAGAACTATCAACTTTTGGAACTATGATGGATATATTTAAAGCTCTGAATAAGGATGAATTTAAATTTAGTGGAAAAGAGAATGCCTTAGATACCCTATCTAAAGAGTTTGGAGCAAATAATTTAAAAGTGCTAAATTCTTGGATCGTTTCAATACGAGATATTAGAAATAAATGTGCTCATCACGCAAGATTATGGAATAGTAATTTAAGAGAACCGAGCAGTATAAAAAAACTTTTATCAAAACCTCCTGCCCATCCAAATAGAATTTATCTATTTTTTATTGTTGTAGAAATTTTATGTAATAATTTAGATATTGATATCAATATAAAAGAAGAACTTACAAAACTATTTGGCAAATATCCAGCTGTTAATTATTTCAAAGATTCTATGGGAGTACCAGATAATTGGTCGGATGATATATTTTGGGAAAGAGGTGCTGTAAAATGAATAAATTCCAAGAACCATTAGAGAAATTATTTGATAAACATCGAATAATATTCTGGTGTGATGAAGAAGTTGAATTGTTAGAAGAGTTTAACTCTGTTGATATATTAGGTGTTGAGAAGATAGTTGTTTCAAATAATGAGTTTAGTGTTAAATATAAGATAAGTAGGGAATTTTCTGATAAGAAGTTTTTACTCTACTTTGAGGGTAAAGAACCGGACTATTTAGATGACTGGTTACTTGATATTAAACTTGCTAATTATACATTCCATACAACACCTGAAGCAATTGTACTACAGGAGCTGGGACTTGATTATCGGTTTAGAGATTTTATTAAGGCCCATAAAGAGTTCTTTAAGAGTAAAAGTAGAACAGAGAAGTTTAAAAAGTTATTGATAACCGATGTCGTTACTGAAGATGAACTTAGAATGACTATATTAAAAGCTGTTATTACAAGTGAGGCTATTAGTATTGAGGATCTTATTCTAAAACTATTATCTATAACTACAGATAAACAAGAGAAGATATTTAAGGATCTAAATAAGTTTAATATTTCAAATTATTTCTGGTTAGTTATTAAAAAGAGTATAATTATCAATCAGATTCTCCATCACTATATGAACTCGCTATTGAGTTATTTAAAGCTGTTACAAGTTTTATTAATGGAGACTCTCTTATTTCCGTAGGAAGTAACTCTGCATCAAATGCCCTATGATCTAGGATAAAACATATGATTTCCAATTGGAAACATGACACAAAGACATTTGTAGAATACTCTAGAAGGGTTCAAGAAGATCTTCATATTAAAAAGACACTAAACAGTGGTGTTGATATAAATGAACTTGCATCCGAAGATCAATATGATGAGATTGAAAAATATATAATTACTCAACTAATTGAAAAAATAAACAGTAATCTAATCTCTTTAAATGACGTAGAGGTTATAATAAAACAGAGAGAGCAGTCTTTCTTCTATGAAGCATCTTTACCATTTTATGAAACCATACTTAATGGAGCTAAACTACAATGGGAGATAGAGTCCCTTAAAGATAAAATTAGTATTGATGATCTTGAATCTTGGGGAGATGAGTATAGTAAGCGACTATATAAAGTAGATCTTCATTATAGAAACTTTATACACTCGTATAAACAGACTCAACAAAATCCAGTACTACAGAATCTATTTGATAAGTACCATAATTTGTATAGTAATGATTGGTTATTACCACTAAACGATAACTGGCAAAAAACAGTAGACAGAACAGATACATGGAACACTACCCCCGGGAAGAGACAAAGAGACTTCTATTATTACAATGTAAAACCATTGATTGATAAAGGACAAAAGGCAGTAGTTATTATTTCTGATGCTTTAAGATATGAGATTGGAGTTGATCTAAACGATAACTTAAATGCGGAGATGGTATACGAAAGCAAGATAGATCATCTATACAGTGAGCTACCTTCCTATACCCAATTAGGTATGGCATCACTACTACCTAATAGTGAATTAGAGATTAAAAATGACTGTAATGTATTAATAGACGGAATGAACTCAGATGGGACACCAAATAGATCAAAGATATTAACTAAGAATAGTGGAGTTCAATCACTAGCTATATCCTATAAAGAGTTTATGAAACTAAATTCTGGAAAAGAAGGACGTGAATTACTAAAAGAGAATAAGTTAGTCTATATCTATCACAATAAGATTGATAAAACAGGTGATGATAAAGCAACAGAAGAAGATGTTTTTGATGCTGTTAACCATAGTATTACAGAGTTAAAAGAGCTATTAAAAAGATTGTATAACATGAATTCATATAACTACTTTATAACTTCAGATCATGGATTCATCTATCAGGCTAAAGAGTTGGAAGAAAGTGATTTTATAGAGAGTAGTACTACTGGGGATATTTGGAAACAAAACAGAAGATTTTTCATAGGTAAAAACTTGGAAAATCACTCATCATATAAAGAGTTTACTGCAAATGAACTTGGGCAAAATGGAGACTACACCTGTATGTTCCCAAAATCTATAAATAGAGTCCGTGTAAAAGGAGCAGGTAGTAAATTTGTTCATGGAGGAACTTCCCTTCAAGAAGTTATTATCCCAGTTTTAAGAATTAATAGAAAAAGAGAAGCTATAAGATCATTAGTAGATATTGATATTATTAAAGGTAAAGAGGAGATCAGTTCATCTATTAAACCAATAAGTTTTATACAGAGTAAACCTATTGGTGATAAACTACTTCCAAGAAGAATAAAAGCTGCATTCTACAACCATGATAAAACTGTTATTATTTCTGAAGAGTTTGAGTATACTTTCGATTCAACTGATAGTCTAGAAAGACAGAGAGAGAAAAAGTTTACTTATCACCTTTCTAATAGAGCAACTGATGAGTTTAATAACCAGAAAGTAGTACTTGTTTTACAAGAAGCTATAGATGGTACTTCAGGCTGGAAAGAGTATAGTACATATGATTTTAGAATGAGTATGTCATCAACAATGGATTTTGATTTTTAGAGGTATAAATGAAAGACTTAGATATAAAATTAAACAAACACTTTTTAGGTAAAGTAGTACGAAAAGATCTCACAAAATTAGTCAAGGGTAACGCAATTGTTCCAGCTTATGTTCTTGAATATCTACTTGGTCAATACTGTGCTACAGATGACAATGCTACAATTAATGAAGGTGTTGAGAGTGTTAAAAATATAATATCCAGTCATTTTGTTCATAGAGAAGAATCAGAACAGATAAAGTCAAAAATTAGAGAGAATGGTAAACACAGAATCATAGATAAAGTCTCAGTTTCATTAAACGATAAACGAGATATCTATGAAGCTACATTTATTAATCTAGGTTTAAAAAAGATAGAAATCTCAGCAGATTTAGTAACAAAACATCCTAAACTCTTATCTAACGGTATTTGGTGCATTATAAACATGGAATACTTTGCTATAGAAGATGGGGAAACCGCTCCTTGGCATATAGGATCTTTAAAACCTATACAAATATCAAATGTATCCGTTGATGAATATAAAGAAGCTAGAGCTCAATTTTCAACGGAAGAGTGGATAGATCTTCTACTACAGTCTATGGGATTACAACCAGAAGAGTTTACTAGAAGATCAAAACTGATTCAGTTAAGCCGGTTAGTTCCATATGCAGAGAATAACTATAACTTAATAGAGCTTGGCCCAAAAGGAACAGGTAAATCACATATTTATTCAGAGCTATCACCACATGGAATACTTATATCCGGTGGAGAAGTTACAAAAGCAAAACTATTTGTTGATAATAAAAGTGGAACAATAGGGCTTGTTGGTTACTGGGATGTTGTTGCATACGATGAGTTTGCAGGAACAGGTAAAAGTGTAGACCGGGGTCTTGTAGATATAATGAAAAACTACATGGCTAATAAATCATTTTCCAGGGGTACAGAAGTTTTTGGAGCTTCAGCATCAATGGTTTTTGTAGGAAATACTGATCACAGTGTAGCTTACATGTAAAAACACTCACATCTTTTTGATGCACTTCCCTCTCAATACGCCGACACAGCATTTTTAGACCGTATCCATTGTTATGTTCCAGGCTGGGAAGTACAAAAACTTAGAAATGAGATGTTTACAAACAACTATGGTTTTATTGTGGACTACCTCTCTGAAATTATGAAGCAATTACGAAGAGAAGATTATACTCAGGACTTTAAAAAGTACTTTGTTTTATCTGATAGTATTACCACAAGAGACAAAGATTCCATAACTAAAACATTCTCTGGTCTTATTAAAGTTATGTACCCAGATGGAGAATACTCAGAAATTGAAGCTAAAGAGATTATGGACTTTGCAATAGAGAATCGTAAACGTGTTAAGATACAGCTTATTAAAATGGATGAAACATTTGAACATGTAGACTTTAGTTATACATCCAAGGCTACTGGAGAGACTTACACAGTTAATACTTTAGAATCTATTGAATACGGCTTTAATGAGGATCTACAGGTTAAACATATGCATAGTGAAGATCCAGTATCTGATTCTGTTAATATAAGTTCTGAAACAACTCCTGTCAGACAGGTTATATTAAAAGAAGGTAATACTGAAATTAGGGATAACCAAGAAGGAATTAGTTATGAGAACCTATTTGGGGATTACTTTGTTGGTGCTAAAGAGATTCTAATAGTAGATCCTTTTATTAGGATGCCTCATCAATTTAGAAACCTTATGGAGTTAATCAAGGTAATACTAACAAAGAAAGAGATTGGTGAAGAGATAACAATTCATGTTGTAACTGGAGTAGATGAGGATTACAGATATGAGTCGGATTCTCATTTTACCGAAATTGGAGAATCTATATCTCCGTTAGGTGTATATTTCTCCTATGAGATAAATAATGGAATACATGATAGATCAATTGAAATTGATGATAAGTGGAAGATCCTATTAGGTCGTGGTTTAGATATGTTTCAGAAACCTCTTGGTAGATATGATATTGCTGAAATTTATCCTGAGATTCGGAAATGTAGAGAGTGTAATATTACATATATAAAAAAATAGACCTAATTTTAAATTAGTAAAAATAGCTTTGCCACAGAATCATCGATAGTGATATTATTAGTTTAATAGGAGTTAATATTTGAAATCAGACGAGACCCGTAGGGTATTTCTGTTGTATCTGTCAAAGATTTTTACAGACTTAAAAAAGGAAAAAAATTAAGTCAGGGGTAGTCTATCTATTGACAGATGGAGTCCTTATATGTGTTATATGGTTATTCATTTATTTTTAAGCTCTATGTAGTACTTTTTCTTTATCAAGTCTTTCAGATATCCATATTTTAATTATTGATTGTCGAGGAACACCTAGTCTTTTTGCTTCTTGATCTAATGAGTTTATCATCCAAGAAGGAAAATCTACATTAACTCTTTTTATATCATAATTTGGTTTTTCAACTTTTGATAAATCAAATTGATCTAAGATATCTTCTTCCCCTGCATCAAATTTTTTATCCAATTCTGAAGCTTTCATATAAATCCTCCTCGTTTTTTCTAGACCTTCTAACAGATATTATTCTTACATTTAATTCTCTATAAGTAATAATAGCAGTCCAACATTTTCTATTTAATTTTGCTATGATTAAAAATCTTTCTTCTTCCAGGTTTTTTGATGGAAGTTTAATTAAATTTTCATCTTTCCATAATTCTTGTGCTTCTAAGAAATCAATTCCATGTTTAATAAAGTTAGAATTACTTTTAATATTATCATATTCAAAATTCATATGTTTTAATTATGGTATAATTTTTATACCTTGTCATCTAGCGTTTAGTAATAATTTATACTTTTTTTATTTTTTTTAGCATATTAACGAAGTTGATTGCCATTATGCGACAACATCACAATCATTTAGTAGATCTATTTAAAATGGTAGGTCATCAGCTTCTTTTTAATACTACCCCATATTTCTTTTATATTATCTTCACCTTCATAATATTCTGCTATGTCGCCTTTATAGTGAATATCTTGTTTTGGTAATATATTAATTTTCTAGAGTCCGGATATTCACATACATCAACTTTATTTATTGTTCTTAAATCCATATAAATTAATGGTTCTGAATTAGGATTATAGATTTGATGTGCTCCAGATTTACTTTTTTCAAATAGCACAATTTCACCTATATTTACTTTTTCAATACCTGTTGGTGTTCTTAGTTCTCCTTTACCATATATTATAACAAATAATTCTTCCGAATTATGGTGATAATGATATGGATAAGAATATTTTCCTTTTTCCAATGATCTAATATTACAATTCATGTCTTGAAGATTTAGTTCTTTTCCTAAATTTCCAGAAGACTTCCAACTATATTCTGGTATAGGAGAATTGTTTGATTCTAATTTTTATTTTTTAGGGTTTATAATTATTGGCATAAATACTTCTGATGTTTTTTTAATATTTAGATATTAATTATTGTCTTAAATATATATGAGAAACTATAAAATTTAAACAATTTTTCTTTTATGATCATAATAAACAATGAATAAGTGTTTTAACTACTAAATGGCTAAAAGTACTATTCTGTATCTAAAATCCATATAACGCCTCATTGAAATGCGAAATTATCCCGAAGGGTTGGCGGAGTCTGTGCCTTTTTCTTGCACAGACTCTGACAAAGATTTTGTCATTTCCAATGAATTGTTAAATGCCGATATAAAACAATTAGCCATAAATGACACTTTTAGATGATATTGTTAAACTTATGATGCTGTTAATGTTGTATTAAAATCTAGATTTAGTCCTAATGCATTACATACTTTTAAAAAAGTCATCATATTACAACTATTACCATTTTCAAGTTTAGATAATTGTTGTTGTGTAACATGAGCCTTTTTAGATACTTCAAGCTGACTTAAACCAGAAAGCTCTCTAGCTTCATGTATTTTTAATGCCAGTTCAATGAATTTTTTTTCTTCATCAAAAGATTCTTTAAAATCACTATTTTCTAAAGATGTATTTAGATGGTTTCTAAATGTTTTCATTGTATTCCTTCCTTAATTTTTCTTCATTATATTTACTGAGGAAATCGTCTCTATACATTTTTGCTTTAGCAATTTCCTTTTTAGGTACTTTATTGGTTTTCTTGTTGAAACAATTTGTCAAAATGATAAAATCTTTAAAGCAAAAGAAATAAAGTATTCGAACCTGTTTACCTGTAAGCTTTATTCTCAATTCATGAATCCCATCATCTAATATATCAGCATAGGGTCGTGGTAAAAGAGGACCTTTCTCTTCTAATATTGAAAGCCAACTTAATAATTTTGCTTTATTACTATTTTTTTGAGATTCAACAAAATCAAAAACTTCCGATTCTTGATTTTGTTCATAATAAATAATATTCCATTTGTTTATCATACAATATATTCTACATCATTATTGATGTAGAAGCAATTCTAATTACATTTTTATCCATAAGTATCTGCTCTATCAACATAGTTGTTTTACTATTATCTTGGTTTATACAATTTCTGATTAACATAAGAACTAATTTGTTTATTTTCCGAAGGATAATATGTTATTTATTTCTTTTGGCACAAACCTCATAATCATTAAAATTAATACTCATCAAAAAGTGCATTTAACGATGCTATGATAGAAAGTGTAAAAGGTTGCGACTGGTGCTATAATTAAGTCAGTACTTCTTAAAAGAAGAACGGCCGATGGCTGTAAGCGGACTGGGACATATTATGAACCCGTTTTAACGATTAGCAGTCATCAGTCGCATTAACATGTTGAGGATGAGATTATATTTCTCATACCCCGTATAGACGTATGATTATTATACTCCTCTTCTTTTAGGAAAGAAAGATTTTTAGGAGAGATGAAATGGAATTCATGGGAATTGACCTTCATACTGACTGCTTTAATCACTGTACATTTAATGAGGGAACAAAAAAGAAAGTAGGAACTTATTCAATTGATAAGGAATCTTTGGAAAAATTTTACAAGATTTTAACACCAGAAACTTATGTAATTGTTGAATCAACAACAAATGCATTCAAGTTTACAGAACTAATCCAAAATAAGGTTAAAGATGTTTTTATTTCTAATACTTATTCAATGAAACTCATCAGCTTTACGAACAAAAAGACTGATAAAGTAGATGCAGAGAAACTAGCAAGAGTTCTCAAAATGCAGATTATGAGTGGTGAAGAACAAATTAAAAGAGTTACTTTGCCTCCTCCAATTATCCAGGATTTAAGAGCTTTATTTTCAACTTATAAACTTCTTGGTAAACAAAGAACTCAACTAAAAAACAGAATTCACTCTTTATTAAAACAAAATCTTTTTCCTTTTAATAAAGTAATGATTTTTAATAATAAAATGAGAGATAAAATATTAAATATTTCAGATTCAAGAGAATTAAAATTTCAACTAATGATTTTGTTTAAAGAACTGGATAATTTAGATGAAACTATTATTTTACTTAAAAAGGAAATTGAAATAGCTGGATCACCATATATGAAAGAGATAGATATACTCACATCTATGCAGGGAATAAGTGTATTTACCGCCATTGCTATTATATCAGATATAATTGATGTGAAAAGGTTTTCAAATTCTAAAAACTTTGCATCTTATTTAAGATCAGCCCCAAAAGTTGAAAGTTCAAATGAAAAGACACTGATTAAGAGTACAAATAAGCAGGGCAGAAAGTTAACAATAGCTCTTCTTTATCAATCATTAAACCATTTTATCAACTCAAACAGGGCAATAGAGCATTGGTATGATAAACTAAGTGAATATAAAAAAGTTGGTAAAGTGAGAATGGGAACTTGTAGAAGATTTATTACAGTCATTTATCAGCTTCTAAAAAAAGAAGAATATTATAGATTCATGGATACTAAAAACCATGATAGGAAAATGCACGATTATGAGGTTTTATTAAGAAAAAACCGGATAAATATTAGCAAATTGAAGGAGGTTTCTTGACTTTCATCATAGACGTCCTGTTGAGGTGACTGCTCGTTCCTGTAGCGAAGCGGAAGGATTGGCGTGCTTCTTGCTCAATAAATACCCATTTAAACTAAAATTTAGCAAAAAAAATACTAAATTTTAGTTTAAACTTTTAGTAAGGATTCATGCGAGAAGCATGACAAAGACAGTTCACTTCCAACAGTTTGTTATGTGTTGTTTGATTTATTTTTTCTTAGTCCAAGCTTTTGTTTCTGACTGTGCATCTATATCTGTCCTATAAATCTTCTCTATATTAGGTGTTGTATTTTTTTCCAATTCTTCAATAAAAAAATCATATTTACATCGCCTAAAGTTTAATGCGGAACCTATAGACCAATCAGGATTTTCTTTTAATGTAGTAATGATAGATTGTAATGTGTCAGTATAATAAATATATAAATGATGATAAAACTGAGAAATATTAATATCTAATGAACCTTGATGATTAATTTTATTTCTAACTCTATAAATTCTTCTTAATTGCCAACTTATATTATTGAAATGTATTGTTAAGTGTTTTTTCATGTTCTTAGATGATTTATACATTCCTTCTTTGAGACTAAATAATCTATTTAATATTAGAGGATTATCTGATACACAGGCTTTTATTTTGTTCAGTATTTTACTATCTGTATCAACGAGAAATATTTTATTTAAATCATATGGGTGAAATCTATAATTATTTGATTTTTCCAGAAAATTGCTAATTTCTGTATCGCTTTGTATTTTTCTGATGTATGGTTTTAAGTCTTTTGATACTGCAATTAAAGTACTGTATAGATAATTTAATGTAGTAATTGCTGCAACATTTTTTGTAACATTTCCTATTATAGTACCAGCCTGATCCTGGAAAAGTGATTCTAATGCTATCCATAGATTAGTTAACTTAGCCTCATCATTACTCGACATTAAAGATAGCCTAAAATATTGTATAGATGCTTCTATATATCTCCTTTCTTCTAATTTAAATAATTCTAGAGATCTAATTAAGTTAATATAATTAGAATCAGGATTTTTTGATTTTCTCATGTATAGAGGGATATCATCATTGTGTTTTACTATTTCAAAGTCATCATTTTTGATTAAATCTATCGGATGCATTTTCTGATTTTTTATATCTGGTTCATATATAACTCTAAGAGCTAATAAGTTTCTTAAAAGTTGCCTACCTTGAATCGCAGCTGTAATTTTATCAAGGCTTTTAACAGTAACTTTAATAACAGAGCAACCCAAGTCTTGATTTAAAAATAATTCTGTAAGTCTATTTTTTGGTAGATCATTTCGATTTACGCTAATCAACCTATGGCTACTCAAAGTTTCTAATTGAAAACTGGTTCTAAGCAAGTAATAACATTCAAATTCGATTAATTCTTTAGAAAATAATTGTTTTAATTTAATAAATTTTTCTTCAAATTTTTGTGTTGTTTGCAGTATTTGAAATGAATTTTTAATGTATTCAAAAGAGTAACCTATGTTATGTAGTTCTACAGCTAATAATTGCATAGCAGTATTTAGTTCTTTCTTATTATTTTCTTCACTAAATAATATTTCTTCAAGATAGTCAAAATTTTTGTTTAGGTAATCATTAAGAATTATAATTCCATACTGGGCTAGTTCACTTATCTCAATAAAGTCAGGATTATCTGACTTTTTAATTGATTTATATTGTTTGCTAATCTTATTAGTATAAAAAAGTAAGCTACTAAAATATTTATTAATTATATTATCACTTTTTATGGTTATCTCTAATTCTTCGATAAGGTCATTTAAATTTGTGTGGTGCACTTTTACTTTATTTGAGATAATTGCTGATTCTCTTATTTCATTTAGTAAGTACTTTACATTTGTTGATCGAACTTGCCAAGATTCATAAGTTTTATCATTGAATAGTTCTTCCCACCTAATAGTAAAAAATTTATGTTTATCTTTTTCAATGTTCCATTCTTTCCATTTTTCATCAGTAATATTAATCATTGTCTTGCAAAACCTCTAAGTTAGGAATATAATTATTTATAGTTATCTGAAATTACAGGGGATTCAGATTTTTATAGTAAGTGGTTTAACCCGTATACTTTTCTCGATCCCCTTAACTATATCACTTTATGAAGTGTCCTTTCTACTGTTATTTACATGTGAGTTATACTAGTATTTGTTTTTTAGCTTTTTTATAGCAATTTCCTAACTGGGTTTAAGTAATATTTAAGTTTGATAAGTGTCACTAAATACACATAACATATTTAATTACTAGTTTTCTGTATAACGGAATTATATATAGTTAAAACTCAACTACAATATGACTAATAAAAAAGGAAGGGATATCCCCTCTTCTCACTAGTCTTCATGTGGAAACACTGGATAAGTAGGTGTTCATATGATTATTTAACTAATTAAAGTTCTAATCCATTTTTTACTCTTCAGTCTTTTAGTAGAGAGAAAAAGCTTAGCAAACTCCTCTGTTGCAGCAAATAAAGCGACCCAGTGTAGAGGAAGATGAAGGATAAAAGCTGCTATAAAACAGAGTGGGATACCTACAGCCCACTGACAGAACATATCTATAAACATAACATACTTTGTATCCCCTCCTGACCTTAGAATACCTACTACTACTACAATATTATAAGACATAAAAAATACTTTTAGCATTATAAATAGATATACGAACCTAGCCATGCTTAATGTGGATGGAGGAAGGGATGTAAAAAATCCTAGGAATATATCTCTAAATAGAAATACAGATGTAAAAACAAATACTCCTAATACTACCCCAAATATAATTGCGTAATTAGCTTCTCTCCATACTTTATCATACTCCCTTACTCCCAGGGAGTGGCCTAGAAGAATTCCTGTTCCAGTTGCTAGTCCAGAAAAAAATGATATCATTATAGATGATAAAGGTTCCAACATTGTCATTATTGCTAGTTCCTCACTACCTATCCTTCCGTAAATCATAAAATAAACATAGGTGCCTCCAGCCCAGGCAAAGCTATTAATAGCTAAGGGAATAGATACGTCTAAAACCTTTTTAAAATCTTCCATTGTTATAATATTTATAAATTTAGATATGGAGATTCTGAATTTATTATTATAAAATAGGGTAATAATTACAATTAAAAAAGTTTCAATAATACAACTATAGAGAGTCCCAAGAGCTGCACCCCTTAGACCTAATGGGTCAAAGCCCAGTTTACCAAAAATAAGAATGTAATTTATAACGATATTTGAAGTAACACCAATAAGACTAACTAAGGTACACTTTTTAACCTGTCCTGTACTTCTTAAGCCAACATTTAATGAGATAATTACAGATTGTAGTATTAAATTTGTAGAAATTATCCTTAAATATTCAGAACCATATTTAATGACACTCTCATCAGAAGATGAAAAACCTACAATCTGAAGGGAAAAGATATTTATTATTAAAACTAATATAGTTGATATTGAAATAGATATAATTATTGTAACTAAAACATTTTTAGCTACACCATCAGCATCTCTTTTCCCCCAGTATTGGGATATTAGAATACCAGCTCCATTTGTTATTCCAAATATTGTTATTAACATAACAAAAAATGGCTTTCCTGCAGCACCAACAGCAGCAACTTGAACAACCCCAAGGGTTCCGATCATCATTGTATCAACCAGGTTTCTAGAAGACCCTAATAGATTTTGAAGTGTAACAGGTACTGTTATTGCAAATATTCTTTTAATGAACTCTTTAATCATTTGATCAGAGTACATTATGGAGTGGACTCCATGTCAATTATTTTAAGAATTATTTATTCAGCAATAACCTTAACCCTTAGATCCTTTAGAACATCGGTTAATACATCATCAACATCAAGATGGTCAAATTTTTCAAAATATCCAACCCTTTTATACAAACAAATAATTTTAAGAAGCTTATTCTTTTCACCCTCAAAATTATCCTCAATAAATTCTTCTAACTCGTCACATTTAGTATCACTCATATAAAACTTAGTATACTAAAGAAAAATAGATTATTAAAGGGTAATATTATTATTTTATAGGATTTAACATTAGAGGTCTAATAAAATAATAGCTCTAAAGTAGTAGAATATAGAGCTATTATTTTAATATTTAATTTTGTTTTGTTACCTGTTTTAAAAATTGTGCAGTTCTTTCGTTATCTGGGTTATTAAAGACCTTATCTGCACTCCCTTCTTCTATAATAACACCTTCATCCATAACAATAACCTTATCAGCTACTTCCCGGGCAAACCAAATTTCATGGGTTACAATCACCATAGTCATACCCTCCTTAGCTAGATCGTTTATTACCGCAATAACCTCTCCCACTAGTTCTGGATCTAGAGCACTTGTAGGTTCATCAAAGAGAATAACATCAGGCTCCATAGCTAGAGACCTAGCAATAGCAACTCTTTGCTTCTGACCACCAGATAACATTTCAGGATATACATTAGCTTTATCCTCTAATCCAACTTTTTTAAGTAATAACTTTGCTAATTTTGTAGCTTTAACTTTAGACATTTTTGTAACTTGAGTTGGCCCCTCCATAACATTTTCAATAACTGTTTTATGGGGGAAAAGATTAAAATGCTGAAAAACCATACTAACCTTTCTTCTTAATGAATCTATATCATGGTTCTTCTTTTTAACTTCTTCCCCATTTATATAGACCTTACCAGAATTAGGCATTTCTAAGAAATTAATGCACCTTAAAAGTGTACTTTTACCTGAACCTGATGGCCCAATAATTACAACAATATCCTTCTCTTTAACCTTAAGGTCTACACCCTTTAGAACTTCAAGGGTACCAAAATTCTTTTTTAAGTTTTTTACTTCTACCATATCTTTCTAACCTTTCTCTTTCCAGATGCAAACTTTTTGTCTACTCTTTTAAGTATAAACTGTAGTAGGGATGTTAAAAGTAGATAGTATATAGCTACAATTATAAGCATTTCCATGTACATAAAACTTGAACTACCAAGTTGCCTACCCCTTAAAAGTAACTCAGGTACAGCAATAGTACTTGCTAAACTAGAATCTTTTAAAGCAATAATAAATTGATTCCCTAATGGAGGTATTGCTCTTTTAAAAGCTTGGGGTAATATTATCCTCTGCATAGATTTTCTATGGCTTAACCCTATGGATCGGGCAGCCTCAAGCTGGCTAACAGGTATAGACTCAATTGCACCCCTAAATATCTCGGCAATGTAGGCTCCATTATGAAACCCTAATGCTATTACAGCTGAAGGGAAAGGTGGGATAGTCACAACTGATGTTAAACCGTAATAAATAATAAACAACTGAAGTAATAATGGTGTTCCTCTAACCGTAAAAATATATGCAGAGGCAATACCTTTTAAACCCTTATTATGGGAGATCTTCATCATTGCAACAAAGAAACCAACAATTAAACCACAAATAATACCAGAAGATGTTATTTGCAGTGTAATTAGTGCTGCCTTTATAAAATGTGGGAATCTTTCTACAACAACTGTGAGATCCCACGGAAATAAATCTGTCAATACGTCCTCCTTATTAAGGTACTGTTATATCCGATCCCTCAAACCATTTATTGCTTATTTTTTTAAGAGTTCCATCCCCTCTCATATCCATTAATATTTTATTAATCTCATCTAAAAGATCATCACCTTTTTTAAGGGCAATTGCACACTCTTCTTTCCTTAATAGCTCTCCAGTTAGTTTTAAATCCTCTCCACCTTTAATCTGTTTCATAGCATTTAAACCAACAACCCTGTCTGTAATAACAGCATCTACTCGACCATTTAATAGCTCCATAAGAGTTTGATTATCGTCCTCATACATTCTTACATTTGCCCCTAAAGCATCTACATCCTTAACAAATGTAGTTCCTGTAACAACGGCAATAGTTGTAGTTTCATCAATATCTTCTAAAGATTTAATATTAGAATCTTTTTTGGTAATTATTTGAGCTCCAGAATAGTAATAAGGGGTTGTAAAATCTACAATTTTCTCCCTCTCCTCTGTTACAGCCATACTTCCAAGGATACCGTTATATCTACTAGCTCTTAGGCCTTCAATAATTCCATCCCAAGCAGTTGTAACATATTCCAACTCTAGGTCTAATCTTTTTGCAATCTCCTTTGCTACATCTACATCAAAGCCATCAACCTCATTAGATTCTGTTATAAAATTAAATGGGGGATATCCACCTGATCCAGCAAACATTATTACACCCTCTTCTTTATTTCCAGATGCAAATAAACTTATAGCTGACAAAATTGTGAAAAATAGAATAGTTGATACCTGTTTTAAATTCATATATACTCCTTACAATAGATTTGTATACTAATATTTAGTATACTAACTATTATATTAAAAAAAGACCCCTTGTTCAACAGGAGGTCATATATTAACTATTCTGTTTTAAATCTACCAACTTCATTGTTTACCCTATCTGTCGCATCACCTAACTCAGTTGTTAACTCCTGGGACCGTAACATAGCTATTTTAATTTCGTTAGAACCAGAAGTTGCCTCGATTACAGCATCAGTAACTTCCCTTGAAATCCTTGATACATCCTTTAAAGATGAGTCTACAAGCTCTGAGCTTGAGTTTATAACTGCAGAACTATCCCTTAACTGTATAGAACTATCCCTTAAAATGGACATTGATTGCAAAATCTCTTCTCCTCCAGAGAACAGTTCCTGGGTTGCACTATTTATCTCTTGCAAAGCTTGATTCACACCCTCAACTTCTGAACTTATTAATCGAAATGATTCGGTAGTTTCGTTTATATTAGTATCAGTTATACCAATAGCACTGATTATCTCATTTATAACTGATGATATTTTAAGGGAATTATCACTAGAGAGTTCTGCTAACTTTCTAATCTCGTCTGCAACTACAGCAAAACCTTTTCCTGCATCCCCTGCATGGGACGCTTCAATTGCAGCATTCATTGATAAAAGGTTAGTCTGACTAGCGATATTTGATATGATCCCAGTCATCTCTGAAATACTATCAATTTTGGTTACAATTCCCTCTTTAAAACTTTGACTAGTTTCATCCATTTTATTTTCTCCAAACTCTGCGGTTTGAACTAAACGTTTTGTAGATTCACCTTTTTTTAAAACTATATCAGCAACACTTTTTAATGAAGCAACCATCTGGGTAACAGCAGCTGTAGACTCCTCTATAGCACTGGCCTGTTCCTGTATCTTATCATCCATTCCATTAATATTAGTTGTAATATCATTAACCGCATTTGCAGAATTATTTAGCTTGGAATTAAGTGTTGTTATCTGTTTTGAAACACCATCTAAGTTATAGTTTATTTGGACCAATGAGGAAACAATTTCCTCTATATTGGCAACTAACTCCTGCTTTATATTTACATTAATATTTGAAGCCTCACCAATCTTTTTAACCATAGATATTAAAGTATCTAGAAAGAGGTTAAATTGATGGGATAAAATTCCTACTTCATCCTGGGATTGGGAAACTAATCTCTTTGTTAAGTCTCCATCCCCTTCTGAAATATCTTTCATTGTAACAGAGGCAGCAACTAGAGGTTTTGTAATAGTTTTAGAGAAGATATATGACAATATAACGATTATAAGGTAAGTAATTATTCCTAACAAAACTATTTGTATTGCATTTTTTGTTGCCATTTTAGTAATCTCTTTTTGAGGAATATTTATTGTTAACATCCACTGTTGGCCACTATTTACAAATTTTATAGGCATACCAGTAATATGCATCTTAGCATTCCTGTTATTAGTAGAAAAAAATTCACCCTTAGAAATATTATTACTATAATCACCTTTAAAATATTCAATATCACTAACGTTTTTTCCTAACCAATCATCATTTTGGGAAACGATTATGGTTCCGTTTTCAGAGAAAAGATTTATATATCCTGTATCATAAATTGTAATATCACCAATAATGCTATCTATGGTTCCAACTTCAAAGTCTGTACCTACTAAACCTAGATACTTCCCGGAACTATTAAATATCGGCTCCGATATAGTAACAATTGTCTTAAGCCCAGAGGCGTACTCAAATTCATAGGGGTCTGAAATAGTTGTTTTTTTTCTTGATTTTGGATAGTGGTACCAAGCATCAGTTTCAGCATCTCCAGATAGTTCAGAAGAGTAGATCCCTACCCCACCAGAACCATCATCACTAATCCAAGAAGTAAATGCTCCAGATTTTCCATACCGTTCAGTATTAGCATACTCTATATCATTACCATCATAGGCGTTATCTTCAAATACCAACCATGTATCTACAATTCCTGGGTTTGACTCATACCACCTTTTTAGCATATCGGTAATAACATCCCTTGGAATGTCTACTCCACTATTAACAATCGATTGAATACTCTCTTTAATAGCTTTGTTTTCCCATATAGCTCTCTCAAAGAGGCCCCTAATATAGGTTTCGTAATGGTTGGCATACTCTATAGTAATTGTAGATGCGTCACTGTAGGCTAAATCCATAGTTCTTTTATATGTAACTCCAACTATTGTAGAAAATGCTACAAATATCATTATTGATATTATCAATATAAACTTTGAACTAATTTTTAACCTTTTAAATAACATAACTTAACCTTCTTCTCTTCTTTCTTACTATTAACTATACTCGGAATCAGTTTTATTTACTATTTTTTTTAGTATATAATAAATAAGGGAGATCGGTAATGAAAAAACTATTTATGGTAACACTTGGTGGAAAGACTAGTACTTCAAACATTGAAGTTCACGATCTACAGTTTATAATTGCTAAAGATATAGAAGAGACCTACGAAATTCTTAAACAGAACTGGTATGGTATAGATTTAAAACTCCATATTGATGCATATAAATGGATAGAAGGGGCGGATGAACACGAAGTTCGTATTACAGAGCCTACTAGTGATATAACCCTAGATAAAAAGCTATATTTTATAAATATTGGAGGTTATGATGACTCATTAATGAATGAGTTACATCGATATGTGTTATTAGTATGTAAGGATTTTAATGAAGCTAAGGCAAGGGCTAAGAAAAAGTTTTTTAATGGTTTAAAACAACCCCATATAGATAACCTTCTATGTGTAGACAGTTCAAAGTTACTTAATAAGATTTACAGTGGTAAGATAGAGTTAATACCAAGTGAGACAGAGTATACCTTGACCCCGGACTGGAAAGGGTACAGAAGAATAGATATACAATAACTACTCTTTTAGTTTAAACTTTGAAACATCCCTATGTATTTTAGATATTGTCTCTTTATTTTTAAAGCTTAATTCAACAACTTCAGCAACAGCTGAGTTTATTTGATTATTACCAACAGATATCTCTTGAATACTTTGTAATATGGTTGTGGATATTTCTGATAAGTCAGAAACATCACTTAATATCTGCTCATTTCCACTCCTCATCTCCTCAGACCCTTCTTTAACACCGTTTGTTAAATTAGTGATCTTCTCTAGGGCGTTTGTAACCTGAGTACTCTCTTTTAACTGATCCCCCATAGACTCTTTTATCTCCCCCTCTAGGGAATTTATTCTCTCTATTAATCGACTAACAAGAGAAAATCCCTCCTCTGCATCTTTTGATGCTTCTACAACACTCTGGATAACACCTGTTATACCTTGAAGGTTATTGCTTATATTTCCAGACTGTCTAGAGGATGTCTCTGCCAATTTTCTTATTTCATCTGCAACAACAGCGAACCCCTTACCTGCTTCACCTGCATGGGCAGCTTCTATTGCCGCATTCATTGCTAAAAGATTTGTTTGTTCCGATATGTCTGCAATTATTTTATTTGTTTCTAATAGACTAGAGGATTGTTCTGAGATCTCAATAGCCCTATCGTATACGTTTGCAATTTTTATTTTCCCAGACTCAGATGAGTCAACTAACTCCTTAAAGAGTCTATTTAAGATATCTATATTACTATTAACATGTCCAATATTGTTTACCATATGATTAATTGATTCAGATGAGTCATTAACTGCCTGAACTTGATTATCAACCATTCTATTTAAGGACTCGATGTTTTGCGTAATCTCTTCTACTGCAGAAGATGTAGAAGAAACTTTTGTCTCTTGGGTATTGATCTGCCCTTTTGTACTCTCTATATTTGCCGTTATCTCTGTTATAGCAGCGGATGTCTCCTCCATATTACTAGATAGGGTCTCCCCAATTTTCTCTAGATCTATTGATGAATTTTTAATTGATAGGATCATACTGTTCATAGTTCCAGTAAAAGCGTTAAAACTATTAGACATTTCTGACAACTCATCTTTTGAAGTTACTCTTATCTCCCTGGTAAGATCCCCCTCTCCCTTGGAAATATCATTTAAAATTGATGCTATAAACTTTATTGGGGAGGAGATAGAATTTGCCATAAAATAACCTATTAAATTAAAAACAATAACTAATATAATAGCAAATATAAGTAGAACTCTTAAAAAGTTATAAAATGGTTCCATAATTTCATCATTATGTAAGAAACCAATAAATGTGTAATTTAGAACTTTTGATTTATATACAAAGGCTGTTGTTTCTTTATTATCAATAAATACCTGGTCATTTTCATAGTTTGATTCATATAAATCTCTATATACATCTATATCTGATAATTTTTTAAAATTATTATCCCTATGTAGAGGATCTGCTAAGACTGTATTTTCCCCCTCAACAAGTAAAACAAAGCCATCCTCTCCAACTTTACTGTTATCAATTACACTTGCTAAGTCATTTAGGGATACCTTTAATGATAGAACTCCAACCACTTCTGAATTAATATTAACAGCCTTTACTATGCTTAAATCCACACTGTTTCCATCACTTGAAGGTGCTGCATCTGTTATAATAACTTTTTTCGGATCGGTTAGTGCGGTTTTATACCACCCCCTATCAGGAGGGTTATATCCCGCCTTCCTATCTGATAGAGGGTACCTTATATATCCACCGTATTTTGTACCTAACTCTATTCCGCTATATTTAGGATGGTTATCAATAAAGATCTTTAACTGGGAATATATAAACCTCTCCCCATTTGACCAATTATCAGGATTCATAGAGAGATTTACTTTACTGTTTTTATATATAGTTAAATTCTCACTATTATCAATAATAATAGGATTCTCTGATAGAAACTGTATTGAGTCCTGCATACTTTCAAAGTACAGAGTAAAATAATCATCTATCTGCTTTAACTCTCTTTTTACAATTCCATTATATAGTGGTTTAATTGTCCCTAAAAGATTAAAACTGGATATTATAGATACAATAGACATTGGTATTATAACTGATAGGGAGAAGGCTAAAATTAGTTTTGTTTTTATAGATTTCATATAAACCTCTTGGTACAATTTTAGAATAGGGAACTTTATATTTCAAATAAAAAAACTCTAAAATTTGAGGTATAGTCTATACCAGCCTGGGAAAAATTGGCTGGTATATAAAATAATGTATTAAAAACTAATAGGCTATAAAACTAAAGGAGAGAGTGTATGTTCTTCCTGTATGGATAAAATACTCACTATGGGGTTTGGCCTGCCAGCTATCATCTCCACCAAGGCCCATTTGTTTTCCATTTACCCTTAGAGAGACCTTATCCCCCTTAGGCATTTTATGGGGGTGGTCATAGGTTTCAAACTCATAGGGTGTAAACTCCTGGGCATTAGCCTCAAAAGAACTATCACTCTTTACCATAAATGTTCTACCATCATCTGAGGATAGTTTAATAAATCGAACATCAGTTTTATTTCCACACTCTTGGGGTCTTATATAGTTTACAAACTGCTCCTTTACAGAACCGCTATATAGTCCAAATGGAGTACTCTTTTTTCTATCAATATAGTTTCCATGGGGTCCCCTACCTAACCAAGTTAGATTTGAAAACTCCTTTGGTAGGTCAAACATTAGTCCATAGGCTGGAATATTTGGTAGAAGTTCATCGGTATCTAGAACCATCTTTACTTCAACTTCCCCACTTTTGTGGAATATATATGTAAGTTTCAAAGTGGAACTACTAGTGTTGTTAAGATTAAAAAGAAACTCTAAAACTCCACCTGAGTATTTACTATTAAGAAGTATCATAGAATTAGGGATATCCCTCCAAATGCCACTTTCCTCTTTTAATTTATATCCTAGATCGTTATCTGTAATTGCTCTCCAAAAACATGGAACAGCAGTGTTATTAAAAAACTCAGTATTATCTGATATATAACTTGTAATAAGGCCAGAACTCTTACTAACAACTACTTTAAAACTATCGCCAGTAACAATGTAAGATTCAGATTTTTCTAAAATCTCTAAAGTTGATCCCTTAGTTATAATCCGCTTACCAATATCATCCTTAGCCAAAGGTAGACTAATAAGTTTAAATTCAGAGAAACCAAGTTCTATACCACTCTCGATATAACTGTATTTTAACTGTAGGTAGAACTCTCCACTAGAGGCCTTTATCCCTTTATACTCAAATGGACATGTTACAATAACAGATGAGTCTGCAGGTATGACTTCATTAATAACAACCTCTTTTTCCAGCCCTCCATTTTTATATAGACAGGCTTTAATTTCTAAATCCTCTGTTGATGTAAATAGTCGACTATTAAAAATCTCAACCACTCCACTCTCTAAATCAATCATTTTAGCCTCTAGGGGTTGGTAGCACTTTTTAACTTCTAATAGCTTAGGGGTAATACTTCTGTCTCCTAATAACAGTCCATTTCCACAAAAAAAGTTATCATTAGGAGAGTCTCCAAAATCCCCTCCATAGGCGTAAAACTCCTTTCCAATCTCATCCTTTGTTAAAATTGACTGATCTACCCAGTCCCATATATAACCACCTAGAATAGAGTCATATTTTTTAAAGAGATCTGTATATTTAAATAGGTTCCCACAGGAACTTCCCATAGCATGGGAGTATTCACACAATAAGATAGGCTTTTGTGGATTATATGTTGCATATTGTTCTAACATAGATGGAGTTGTATACATTTGACTCTCAATATCTGTACACTCTTCAAACTCCCTATTGTGAAAGGTTCCCTCATAGTGGATAGGTCTTGAGGTATCAAGGGATTTTATATGATCTTTCATATCAACAAAGTTTGACCCTCCATAGGATTCATTTCCCAGGGACCACATTATAATTGATGGATGGTTAAAGTCTCTTTTTACCATAGAGTTAGCCCTATCTATAACATTATCCCTCCACTGGGGTTTACTGCCAGGGATTGCTGTTGGTTGGAACTCCTGAGCTTTGTCATAACTCCAAGAACCGTGGGTTTCAAGGTTTGTCTCATCTATAACATAGAGACCGATCTGATCACATAAATCGTAAAAAAATGGATGATTAGGATAGTGGGAAGTTCTAACAGAGTTAATATTGTGTTCCTTCATAAGTTTTACATCTTTAATCATCTCATCTATCTTTAAAGCACGACCATCAATTGGACTAAACTCATGTCTATTTACACCTAGAAGTTTTAGTTTTTTACTGTTTAAATAAAACACTGGTCCCTTAATAATTATCTCTTTAAATCCAACCCTAGAACTTCTATACTCTAATATGGTGTTATCCCCATCTATTAGAGTTACTAAAACAGTGTATAAGTTAGGCTCTTCAGCACTCCAAAGTTTTGGATTTTCAATATCTATAGTTAGTGTTTTATTATCAGCTATATCAATAAATTGATCTTTTAATTCACTAGAACCAACTTCTTCTCCATTATAAAAAACCTGGGAGATTATCGAGACCCTATTATCTATACCCCTATTCTTTAAGGATAACTCTATATCAAAAAATCCTTTTTTGTATTTATCTTCTAATCTGTTTTTTACATTTAGATCGTATACTGATACTTTAGGTGTGGAAAAAAGAATAACATCCCTAAAGATTCCACTTAATCTCCAAAAATCTTGATCCTCTAACCAGGATGAGTCACACCATCTAAAAACTTCCACAGCTAACTTATTATTCTTCTCCTTTAGATATGGAGTAAGATCAAAGTCAGCACTGGTAAAACTATCTTCACTATACCCAATGCACTGCCCATTTATATAGAGATAAAATGCTGACTCTACACCTAAAAAACTAATATAAACAGGATTATCCTTGAAATTCTTTGGCAGATCAAATGTGGTTACATAACTTCCAACAGGATTATACTCTACAGGGGCATGCCCCTCTTTTACATCCTCGTTACCAACCCATGGATATACAACATTTGTATACTGGGGGTAGTCATAACCTAACATCTGCCAGTTTCCCGGAACATCTATTTTATCCCAAGAAGAAGTATCATAATCCATTTTATAAAAATCCCTATCCCTGTCTGTTGGTTTTGAGACTAATTTAAAGGACCACTTACCATTTAGTAGCTTAACCCTATTTGTATTATATATATCATTATTTAATGCACAATCTTTATTATCATAAGAAAAACCAAAATATTTAGCTGGTAATCTATTAATCTGAAACCTCTCTGGACTGCTAATCCATGGCTCTGTAAATTTATCATCGAATTCAATAGTAAAATTATCAATCATAATTATCTCCTATGTTTTGAATATTAGTTCTACTTGTTGTATAAATCAATCTAAACATTTGAACAAATATTAATATATGAAACTAGAAGGAGATATAAAATAGCTGTATAATAGGGTAACCCTAATTTTATTAAACAACAAAAGGAAAAAAAGTTGCCGATACTATTTTCAATTAATAGCGAACATATGAAGATCTACCCCCTATACCTAACAACAACAGGAACATTTTTTAATGAGACTGTACGGGATAGACCGGAGGGTTTTCCTGAGTACCAATTTATTTTAACCCTAGAAGGTTCAGGGCTTTTTTATTTTGCAGGGAATAAAATAGAGATAGAGCCAGGAACCCTATTAATAATACCCCCTAATATTCCCCATAATTATAAAAAGAAGGGGGATATATGGGTAACCCACTGGATAGCATTTAATGGTAATAACATTGGGGAACTTTTTGAAAAGGTTCTTCCCAAGAGTATTGTAGATATAAATATTAAATTAAATGATAAACTATTTCTCCAGTTTGAAGAGGTAAATAACCTAACCTTTACAAACTATAAAAAGAATGCATTAAAAATATCCTCTATAATTTATGGAATGATTGCAGATATAGTTTATAAAATTGATAATAAGGATAAATCCAATAACAGTAGTCCAATTAATCTAGATCGGGTTATATCCTATATTAATAAGAACTATTATCGGGATATTAGCTTAGATGAGTTGGCAATGGTAGAGGGTATCTCCTCCCAATATCTATGTAGGTTATTTAAAGTTGAAATGGGGATTAGACCCTTTGAATATCTAAAACAGTTTAGAATTAATAGGGCAAAAACACTTATACTTGAAAACCCAAATAAAAAAATTGAAGAGATATCAAAGGAAGTGGGGTTTAATAATCCTAGCTACTTTGGAGTAATATTTAAACAACTAGAGGGTAAGACACCTAAAGAGTATCTAAGGACGGAGAGCTAGAGGATAATATTTTTAATAATTTTTTATTTAAAACTCTTTTTTTTACAGCGACCCTATAATAGGTTGAGTCTAGGTTATTATAGTTACTACAGCTTCTAATAAGTATTCCACTCTCTTTTAATTTTAACATAATATCCCTGTTATCTAACACTTTAAAAAAAATATAATTCCCTTGGGAGGCGTAGACACATAGGAATTTAAATTTTGAGAGTTCTCTATATAGGTAGACCCTCTCCCTTTTAATATACTTCTTAGATTTTTTTATATACACTTTATCCCTAAGTGCCGGGATAATATACTCCTGGGCGAGGCTGTTTATACTCCATGGAACCAGCTTGTTATAAAAAGCGTTAATAAACCCTATATTTGTTGTTAATAAACAGCCTAATCGTAACCCAGGTATTGCAAAGAATTTAGTTAGTGATTTTAAAATATAAAGATTATCAAAGTTTATAATCTGATCTGTTAAACTCTTGTAGGAAGAGAACTCAATAAATGCTTCATCTATAAAAAGGTCGATTCCCCTATTTTTAGACCTTTCTAATAGACTAATTAGAAATTCTGTTGAATATGAGCTTCCAGTGGGATTATTAGGGTTACAAATAAAAACCACATCCACTGCATCTAATACAATATCATTTTTATTGCTATAGTAGGAGACATCCCAACCATTACTTAGGAGAGCTTTTTCATACTCTACAAAACCAGGTGCTGGGATTAAAGCCCTTCCACCTTTTTTTAGAGTAGTATACTTATATATTAACTCTATTGCTCCATTACCTAATAATATATTATCTGGCTCTGTTAAGTAGTATTTAGATAGGGATTTTTTTAATTGAACATAGTTAGGGTCTGGATAGTTAACTATGGTTTTTAAGGATTTTTTTACTCCCCTTACCCCTTTTTTACTAGGACCTAAAGGATTGATATTTGCACTAAAATCTATAATCTCACTTTTGGGGATATTAAGTTCTTCTGATGCCTTATAAATATTACCTCCGTGGGTAAAATCCTTATCTACATACATAGTGTCAAAACTCCCAGGCCTAAGGAAAAAAAGATAAAGGATGTAACAAAGAGTACTTTATACAGTTTTTTAATATCACCTAAGTTTGGGTCTCTATAATTATTTCCCATTGTTGGTTTATTATGCATAACTCCAAAGTATGAAACTCTACCACCTAACTGAATACCTAGGGCTCCTGCAACTGCAGCCTCGGAAAATCCACTATTTGGACTACTATGGTTTCTTTTATCCCTTAATAGAATTTTATAGGACTCTTTGTAATCTAGTCCAACTAGAAAACTTACTATAACCAGTAGTAGACCTGTTAATCTAGCAGGAATATAGTTTAAAACATCATCAATTTTTGCAGAAAAATATCCAAATTCCATATATTTACTATTTTTATAGCCAACCATAGAGTCTAGGGTATTTACAGCCTTATAGAGCATTCCAAGAGGTGCTCCTCCTATAAAAATATAAAACAGGGGGGAGGTTATTCCATCAACAATATTTTCAGATATAGTCTCTATTGTAGATCTGATAATATCAACTTCTTTCATATCTTTAGTATCCCTTGAAACAAGGAGTGATAGACTCTTTTTTGCCATTTTTATATCCCCTTTTTTTAGGGCTAGATAGACCTTATTAGTCTCTATATATAGGCTTTTTGTTGCTAATATTTGGAATATTAGTAGTGTAGAGATGATAAAACCTAAATTAAACAGATCAAATAGCTTAATTAAATATAGTGGAATTAAATATGATATGGATGTAATTATGATAAAAAGTAGAAGACCCTTAAATTTATAAAATCTTTTTCCAAAGTATAATAATGACTCTACTTTCTCTATTAATAACCCTATAAACCTAATGGGATGGGGCAGAGAGTGGGGGTCACCAAATATAATATCTAATATATAACCAGCAATTAGAGGAATAACTATGCCCAATCTTCTATTATCCTTTTAATCTTATCCATATCTAGGTTCTGCTTATATAGTTCCGCAAGCTTATTAAACTCCAAATCCTTGTATGTTTTATAATCTATAATATTAGTGTCTATATCTAATCCCTTATCTCTTTTAATCTTTGAAATTAAGGTTGAGGTAAACTCTGAACTATCAAAAATTCCATGAAAGTATGTCCCTATGACATTACCCTTAACAGCACCGTCGTAAAATCCACTTTGATCCTTAAGAAAGTAGTTCTCATTAGATATTGTACTTCCCATATGGATCTCATATCCTTGTACACTTATTCCTGACAAAGAGGAAAACTCCCCATCTATCTCTGTAATTACGCCACTATTTTGAATTGTTCTTTTCTCTGTCTCAAAGCTGGTTACCATATCTAATAGTCCTAAACCATTTGAGGATTTGATGTCACCCTCAACACAGTGGGGATCCTCAATTCTCTTTCCCAACATTTGAAATCCACCACAAATACCAATTATTAAGCGCCCTTCCTTATTATGTTTATAGATCTCCCTATCCCATCCACAACTCTTTAAAAAGTTAAAGTCTGTTACAACACTTTTAGATCCAGGGATAACAATAACATCTGTATATCCAATAGGATCCCCTTTGGAAACATACCTTACGTTTACATCCTCTAGGGACTCTAAATATGTAAAGTCAGTATAGTTTGAAATATGTGGATACTTTAATACAGTAAGTTCTACGACCCCACCACTCTGTCTATTATTAAATCGGTTAGTTAGGCTATCCTCATCCTCTATATCTATATCGTTCCAAGGTATTACTCCTAAAACAGGAATATCTATTAACTCCTCTAACATTTTTAGCCCAGGTTCTAATAGTTTTATATCCCCCCGGAACTTATTAATGATAACTCCTTTAATTCTTTTTTGCTCATTAGGAGATAATAGTTTTATTGTTCCGTAAAGAGAGGCAAAAACACCCCCCTTATCAATATCTCCAACTAATATAACTGGAGAATTAGAGATCTCTGCCATTCCCATATTTACCAAATCACCCTCTCTAAGGTTAATCTCAGCAGGGCTTCCTGCCCCCTCTATGATTACCAAGTCGGATTCATTCTCTAATTCAAAATAACACTCACTAACTATCTCTTTTAATCTAGGTTTATAGTTATGGTAGTTAGAAGCGTTCATGTTTTCTAGAATTTTCCCCATTACTATAATTTGAGACTCCGTATCAGATGATGGTTTTATTAATATAGGGTTCATCTTAACACTTGGAATTTTACCCGCTGCCTCTGCTTGAACAACCTGGGCTCTACCCATCTCCTTTCCATCGGAAGTGATATAGGAGTTTAGAGCCATATTTTGAGACTTAAAAGGGTAAACATTAATTCCCTTGTTGTAAAAAAGTCTGCAAAGTCCTGTAGTGATTACCGACTTTCCAACTGATGATGCAGTACCCATTATCATTAAAGATTTACCCATTTCTTAACATCTCCACATATAAAAAAATCTTATATTATACTAAATTATTTCCATGATAATATTTTTTAGCAGTAAAATTTATAGTATTAATACCCCAAGAACACCTCCCAATATTATGACTAAAATAGGATGGAACTTCCCTTTTGATAAAAGTAGGATTAAAAATGAGACAATTGCTATTGTTAAGTCAATAATTCCTGATATAGCTCCGTTACCAAAAGTCCAAGTTGCATAAAAAATAAGAGAAATAACCCCAACTTGTAATCCCCTTCGAACTTTTTTAACACTCTTATTTGAACTAATCTTCTCTACAAAAGGTGATATTATAGATAAAATTATTATTGCAGGTAAAATAACACCTGCAGTTGCCAAAAGAGATCCTTTCCAACCACCAACTTTGAAGCCAACAAAAGTTGCTGCATTTACGGCTATAGGACCAGGAGTCATTTGAGCTATTGCAATAAGGGAGGTAATATCTTCAATACTTATCCACTCTTTTATTTCAACAATCTCATGGATAATTAGAGGGATAGTCACAAGCCCTCCCCCATAGGCACTAATGCCAATTAATAAGAAACTAATTAATATTTCTAATAACATTTTAATGTTTACTCCTGATCCTTAAGCAAAAAATATCCTAATAATCCTGAGGATAAGACTGCCCAAGCTGGGAATAGTTTTAATACGGCCACTATAAAAATACCAAAAGCACAAATTATTATTTTTCTATAATCTTTTAACTGACTTTTACCAAAAACATAACTCCCATAAGCTAATTGTCCTGTAACTGCTAAAGTACATCCTTTTAAAAAAGCTGCTACTTTTGGGTTTGAAAAATATGGCTCTGCAAAAATAACAACAGATAAAATAATTATAATTGAAGGTAAAATTGTGGCTAGAACACTCAAGAAAGAGCCAATAAATCCTCTAAGTCTTCTACCCTGCAAAAAGGCTAAATTTACGGCAATAGCTCCTGGTATTAGTGTTGCGGTTGACATTTCAAATAAAAAATCTTCCTCTGAAACCCACTTCTTTTTTAAAACTAACTCATGCCGAAGAACCACAGACATAGCCAGCCCTCCACCTAAAGTAAATAATCCTATCTTAAAAAAAGTTATAAAAATATCAAATAGTGGAACTTTTACTCTCAAGAAATCACCCTCTCTTATATATACAAAAATATCTCATATATTAAAACTATATTCTAGATGCTAAGTTTTTTGTTATTATATTTAAGAGGAAGAGTATCTATATTACTTGATAAGTTAAAGGCTTAATCTTATCTTTGACCTTTAGAAATGCCTCAACTATATCAGGATCAAAGTATGTCCCACTACCGTCTCTAATAATCTCTATGGACTTTTCAAAGGTAAAACCATCCTTATAAACCCTTTTATTTATTAAGGCATCAAAGACATCAACAAGGGCTACAATTCTAGCAGATAATGGAATATTAACACCGGATAAACCCATAGGATACCCAGAACCATCCCATTTTTCGTGGTGACAAAGAGCAATATCCCGCCCCATAGTATAAAGGGATCTGCCCTCTATATTTTTTTCGATCTCTTTTATTACATAGCTTCCACTTAATGGGTGACGCTTAATTATATCATACTCTTCATCTGTTAAAGGCCCATCTTTTAAAAGTATTGAGTCTGGGACTCCAACTTTACCTATGTCGTGGAGAAGCGAGGATATTGCTAAGTCGGATATATACTCATCAGTTAAATACTCTTTATACTTATCATTTTTACTTAGCTCTTTACCAAGTATAATACAGTATCTTTTAAGTCTAATTAAATGAAAACCTGTGTCATTATCCCTATACTCTGCAAGTTTAGCTAAACCAATTATTGAAGCGTCCCTTGTTGATGCCATCTTTTCTATTACAGATTTAAAACCAGCGATAAATACCGAGTTAATAACTACTATTACAAAGTTTAGAACAATATAGTTTAAAGCGTTAACAATCCAAGCTGAACTTGTCATTGAAGATGTTGCCTGCCAAGAAAAAAAATCTCTTTTTATTAGAAAAAAGAATAGGACCTGTAATATAACATTGGAAATAAAAGCTATTACAGCACCCTTATTACCTAATAACATAGCTGCAATTACAGTTGATGCAAATAACCATATACTACCAGAACCCTTAGGCCCTAGAGTCACAATTAAAATAACACCAAGTAGATGGAAAAGAGCAGCTCCAATAGCTGCTTTAATAGTCAGATTAATCTTTTTATTAAAAGTTAAAAAAATACATACAAAATAAATTATAGTATCTGCAATAACGACACTCCATAACTCCTCCTTTATAGAGAGGAGCATACTTGGAATATATGCAAAAAATCCAAAAAAAGAGAAGAGATAAAATACTGTATCGCACACTTTTTTACGCCATAAGAACATTTCTGAGCTATTAGTCATATAATTAATTCTAGGCTAATGGTTTAGATATAGCAATAAATAAATCAGCGACTAGGTTTTCCCATTATCCTACTAACAAAAACAAAAGATTCATTATTCTGTAAAACAATTTTGAGAATTACTAAAAGTGGTACTGATAAAAAGGCCCCGGCTATTCCCCAAATAAAGGACCAAAAAACCAACCCAAAGATAATTGTAACAGTATTTAATTGAAGCCTATTCCCCATTATTTTGGGCTCTATAAACTGCCCTATGGATAACTGAATTCCAAATAAAATAATAATTAGGAACAGGAGTTTAACCCCTGAGTCAAACTGAACAAAGGCCATTAAAGTTGGCAGAGCTGTAGCTATTATAGACCCTATGGTAGGGATAAAATTTAATAAAAATGTAACAAAACCCCAAAAAACAGCGTAGTTTACATCAAATAATAGACAGACAACTAGGGCTATAGTTCCAGTAGTTAAGCTAACAAAAAATTTAACTGTCATATAAGAAACTATTGATTTCTGGATATGTTTTGAGTTTAATAAAAACGCCTTATCATCCCCTGCAATATACTTTATATACTTATTATACCCAGGCATACTAAATAGAAGAATTAAGAAGTAGAGGCTAAACATAAAAAAGGAAGACCCAAAAGAGCTTAACTTTGAGAAACTTGAACCTGCAAAACTCTGTAAGTTATCCTTAGATAGTATAGTAGCAATTTGGGACTCTAAGAGAGATTTATCAAGTTTTATAGGTATTACTTCATCAAAATAGTTAAAAATTGATAGTATTTTTTCCTGTAATAACTCTCCAAGCATTACCCTGTCAAAGTAGATAGATTGGGCAGAGTCTACAAAGATCTGAATTATAAATGCTAGAATAAATATGGTACCTACAGCTAGTATTGGTGTAATTAGCATAACTGGAATTTTTTTTCTATGTAAAAATGAGAACAGTGGTTCGTAAACTAAGACAAACATAATTGCTATTACAAGGGGTAAAACAACCCTCGCTATTGATCGCATTACAAATAGCACTACTATAATTAAAAGTACTAATAATAGATTTCGTATAGACTTAATCATTCATTTCTCCTATATCATTTTATAATATACTCTATACAGCTTAACTTCAACTTATTGTACATTTTTATATTAAAAGGATATATTAAAAATATGACAGATATATTCCCACTTCTAAATAATGAGTTTATCTATTTTGATGCAGCAGCAACTAACCTAAAACCTAATAGTGTAATAGAGGCCCAGAGTAGATATTATACAGATTATGGTTTAAATATTGGTCGGGGTAGTAGCCTATTAAACTATAAGTCCTCGGATATTATAGAGAATATTAGGGTTAGAACAGCAGAATTTATTGGCTCTACCAATCCTAATGAGTTAGTATTCACTTCAAATGCCACTGACAGTATAAATATAGTTGCCCAGGGTTATGTTAAAAATAGAGTCAAAAAAAACTCTAATATAGTAATAACAATGTTAGAACACCATTCAAACTATGTGCCGTGGATAAATTTAGCAAAAGAGATGGATATTGAGTGTAGAATTATACCGTTAGACGGTTATAGTTTAGATTATAGCTATATAGACAAATATATAGATGAAAACACAATAATAACATCAGTAACTGGAATGTCAAACATAACAGGGGAAGTAACAGACCTTACTCCATTTATTACAAGATGCAGGGAAAAAGGCTCTAAAATATTAGTAGATGCTGCCCAACTAATTGGCCATAAAAGAGTTAATGTAACAGATCTGGATATAGATTTTTTAGTATTCTCGGCTCATAAACTATTTGGTCCCTTTGGTCTTGGATTTTTATACGGGAAATTCAAAAACCTAGAGGAGATTACTCCAACTAGATTTGGTGGTAATATGGTCTCCTATATTAATAACCTAACCCATATACACTATAGGGAGATCCCAAGAAGGTTAGAGTCTGGTACTCAGAACCCAGGGGCAATTTTTGCTTTTGATGCTGTCTTAGACTTTTTAGAAATATATAAAATAGAAGATAACGAAAAAAAGTTAATTCAGTTATCGTCCTACTTATTAGATAGACTTAAGAGTATACCAGGACTAATTATATACTCAGAGATAGGAAGTATAATCAGTTTTAACATTATAGGGGTACATCCCCATGATGCATCAGATTTTTTTGACAATAAAAATATAGTTGTACGAACAGGGAACCTATGTGCATCCCCTTTTTTTACAAATTTAGAGCAGTCTGGTGTAGTTAGGGTATCCCTTGGAATATACAATAATAAAAATGAGATAGATAGATTAATTGATACAATTATAGAGATAAAGGAGTTTTTCTTATGAGCCTATATAAAGAGACATTAATGAAGCATTTTAGGGACCCACAATTTAAAAGAGAGCTAACTAACTACCAGGAAATGGAGGATGGTGTTAACCCTTCATGTGGTGATAATATTACCCTATATTTAAATAAGAACGACAATATAATAGAGGAGATATCCTTTACAGGAAATGGATGTGCAATCAGTATGGCATCTGCAGATATATTGTGCTCAATAATTACAAAAACTACAGATCCTAAGGCTGTTATATTAGAGTTTATTCAAATGATTACAGGGGGAGATATTACATTTAAAGATGATCTTGAAGTTCTTAATGTATTTAAGGAGATGCAGAATTTCCCAGCTAGAAGAAGCTGTGCAATACTACCATGGAAGACACTAGAGAAGGTTTTATCCTAATCTTAAAATGGAATAGTAACAATAAAACAGACTCCCTTTGGGGAGTTAGGGCTATACTCTATAGAACCTAGAAGTTTTTTCTCTATAAGTTTTTTAATTATAGACATACCTAGTCCACTACCACCCTTACCAATTTTAGTAGAAAAATAGGGCTCGAATATTCTATCTCTATTTTCATGAGGGATACCTACTCCGTTATCCCTATACTCTAAAACAATAGTTTTTTTATCTAAAAAGAGTAATATATCAATAATCCCGTTTACCATATCTTCGAAACCATGTTTTATACTATTTTGAACTAAATTTGTTACTACTTGGGATATAACACCAGGATAGGACTTTATAATAATCTCATCTTTAACTAATAAATTTATTCTATGCTTTCCACTTCTTGTTATAGGAGCAAGAGAGAGTGTTACCTCTTTTAGGTAGGAACCTAGGTTTATCTCTCTTTTAATATCACTTGCCTGATCTACAGATATCTGTTTAAATCCATTAACAAGGGATGAAGCCCTCTCCAAATTCTTAAGTATAATATCTGCAGTCTCTTCAGAAGTTGATATAAAAGTACCCATTTCTGACTTTTTAAGCCCCCCTTGGTTAAATTGCTCTTTTATTTTAATAAGTTCACCACTTAGATGACTTACTCCAGTTACACCAACCCCAAGGGGAGTGCTTATTTCATGGGTAAATCCAGCTACAAGACCTCCAAGATTAGCCAATTTTTCATTCTCTATAAGTAGGTCTTTCGTAACCCTTAGATCCATATAGGATTTATCGATCTCCCGAACTTTATCTTTTAAATTATTAAAAACCTCTATTAGATATAGTGCTCTAGAAATCTGAAATGATAAAACTTCCCCAATATGGAAGCTATTTAATAGTATCTCCAACTCGCAGTAACCAGAGTAATTTAAGCTATTTAAAGGGAGAAAAAGCTTACAATAAACCTTACTATTTCTATTAAGAGAGTCATCTTTAACAAAGGTTCTGCCCTTTAATCCATTTATAAAACCATTTTCGCAATTATTAAAAATCAAGGTTATGCTTTTTATACCTAGATAGTAGAAATTTCTATCTAGAACCGCTTCTAGCTCCTGATAACTCATTACAGTTGCTAGGGCCATCAATATAGAATCCAGTTCTGAACTCTGTTCATTTAAATTTCTAAACTGCCTTAGCTTTTCATTGTTAATAGCCTTTATGATATTAGATTGAATTCTTTGCATATTTTTATAAAACATTAATAGGTGGCTTCTATTTAATTGCTCAATAACTCTCTCTGACAAAATATTTATTATTTCCGTTAATGTATTTAAGTTATATCCCCTGTATTTATACTTGGCTATAAATTCATCAATTTTAGTTGAGAAAACAAACTCCTTATTCTCTACAAATTCATTTAATATATTAGCAATACTATTTATATCCCTCTCTAACCCTTCTATTTTTACATCATCAAGCCTACTGGATACAAACTCAACAAAGTTTTCACCATCCTCTATAAAATCATCAATAGCTGTAATACATCCACAGCTATTTCGATATATAATCTTAGGAATACTATTATAATCTCCTAGGACTCCTCCCTTTATTTTTTCAAGAAGTTTAGCAACAGCTATTCTTCCTTGGTTGTAAAATTGTTGATCAACAGTGGTGAGGGAGGGATCCATAGACTTTGTATAACGAGCATTATCAAATCCAGTTACAGCTATATTCTCTTTGTTAAAATTTATTTTCCTTTTTTTTATCTCGGCGTATACCCCTAAAGCTGTATCATCATCGGCACAGACTATGGCATCTGGAAGTTCTAATTTTTTATTAAAAAGCTCCTTTATTGCATTCGCACCAGAGTGGGGAGTAAAATCTCCATCAAAAACATACTCTTTATCCATAGGAATATTGTTTGTTTCTAAGGCTTCAAGATAGCCTTTGAATCTGCTCTCAGCCTCTAATTGCCCCTTAGGCCCCTTAATAAACATAATCTTCTTCTTACTATGAACTTTAATTAAATGGGAAACAATATCTTTTACTGGACTAAAATTATCTGATAAAATTGCAGGAAAACCTGGGACTTTAACTGAGATTGTTATAGTAGGAATAGTTTTTGGGATAAATGATAAAAAGTCCTTTAACTCATCAATTGTTACATAATTTGTCATGGATCCTGCCAAAACTATAACACCGCTAAAGTCATACTCATCTAAAACATCAACATAAAGAGCTCTCTTCTCTACACAGAAATCTTGAACCTGTTTTATACCACCTACAGAAGCGATAACAACATCAATACCCATCATCTCAGATGATGCGAGTATCCCTGAAATTAATTCCTGGGAAGTGTGGTCATGTATTTCAGTTGTAAAAACAGATATCTTAATTCTACTACTCATAGTTTTATTATGGTTCATCTACATGGATAATTCAAAATATTTATCCTATTATTTTATAGATAAATAGCTTATTAGATGTTAGGATTAAATTTATAAGAGAGAAGAGGTTTATATGGCATATTGTCCAAAATGTGGGGTTGAAGTAGAAAATAAAAAGTGCCCACTATGTTCCTACGTTATAAAACAGGATATTCATAGAGTTCCATTTAGTCACGCAGTTGAACTTGATAAAAAAATAGTTCACTTCTCTAGTAAGGAGAAAAAAAGTATATATAACGCGTCTACAATATTTTTTGCCATATTAATATCTTCAATATGTTTAACTGCAGATAATTTTTTTGATAAGACAATTACATGGGCCATCTATCCAATAATAGTAGTAACAACAATAGCTCTTATTACTGGAGTATCCCTCTATGTTAAAGGTGTTTTAAAAATATTAGGGATACTGTTACTCTTTTTATTAATGCTTTTTTTACTAGATATATATATTCCTGTTACAAACTTTTTTATGATGATATCCCTACCGATTAGCTCTATAACAACAGTTATCTCCTTTCTTGTTGTCTATATAATTAAAAAGAGTAAAAGAAAGGGTGCCAACATTCCAGGTTATATACTACTTGGGATTACTGTTTTAACCCTATCTATTGATATGATTATTCAAAATTTTATTGGTGGAGAATTTAGAATAACATGGTCTTTAATTACTACTGTAACTCTAATTCCTATATCACTTTTCCTTCTATATATACACTATATATTTAGCCAAAGGGTCGATTTAAATAAGGTTTTCCACACCTAATCTCTGTTATAGATATTGTTTCCCCAACTATCAATAGCAACAATTACAGGAAAATCCTTAATAACCAGCCTTCTAATAGCTTCTGGCCCTAGATCTTCAAAGGCTACAATATCACTCTTAATTACTTTTTGTGCATATAGAGCTCCACATCCTCCAAAGGAGTAGAAGTAGATAGCCTTATTTTTAATAATTGATTTTAGGACATCCCCATATCGAGGCCCCTTTCCTATCATCCCCTTTAATCCTACATCCATTAATTTAGGAGCAAAAGCATCCATCCTAGAAGATGTTGTAGGCCCACATGCACCTATAACATCACCCTCTTTTGCTGGAGATGGCCCCATATAGTAGATAACTTCCCCATTAATATTTACTGGAAGCTCTTGATTATTATCAATTAGATCACACACTCTCTTATGGGCCTGATCCCTACCTACTAAAATACTACCTGATAGAAGGACTTCATCCCCCATTTTTAAATCTCTAATTTTTTCATCTGTAAGGGGTAACTCTATATGCTTCATTATAACTCAACCTTTATCTTTCTATCTGCCCAGCAGTTAACACTAATAGCCACAGGAAGCCCTGCAATATGTGTTGGGTAGTGCTCTATTTTAACCCCAAGGGATGTAATGTTACCACCTAATCCTCCAGGACCTATATTTAAACTGTTTACTTCCCTTAAAATATCATCTTCTAACTCTTTATAATATGGGTCACTATTTATATCATCCAACTCCCTTAAAAGGGCTTTTTTAGATAACTTTGCAGCATAATCCATAGTTCCTCCAATACCTATTCCTAATACTGTAGGGGGCATGGAGAACCACCTGCACTTCTAATAGTCTCTAAAACTACCTCAATAACCCGGCTACGTCCCTCTGTTGGTTTTAACATAAAGAGTTTACTGCAATTCTCTGAACCAAAACCCTTTAGAACTCCAGAGATTTTAAGGCTATCCCCCGGTATAAAATCATAGTATATAACTGGAGGAAGGTTATTTTGGCTATTTTTTCTACCATTTAACGGATCCATTACAACTGATTTCCTAAAAGATCCATCCCTATATGCATCTTCCACAGATCGATTTAATATGTCTTCAAGGTTAATCCCCTAAGCTCAACTTCTCTTCCAATCTCTACAAAGAGTAAAACCATACCTGTATCCTGGCACATAGGTGTACAATTTTTTTAGCACACTCAAGGTTCTCAACAATACTACTTAATACGGTTTTTGAAACTCCTGACTCACTATTCATAGACTCAACAATTCTATTACTTACATCCTTTGGAAGTATTACTCCAGAATTTAAAATTGATCTGTATACGGAATCATAAATATCTTCTTCCTTAATTACTTTCACTTTTTATAACTCCTTATAAACTCTTTATATTTAAACAACTGCTCTTTTATTGTAGTTTTCTCAATTACAGGGTCTACCCCTCCCTTAAAAAGTGGGCTGCACCTAAAGATCCTTAATACTCCATATATCAATCCCATTATAGGTCCATGTTTTTTTAAGGAGTCTATACAGTAGCTTGAACAGCTTGGAAAATATATACACTTTGGTGGAAATAGAGGTGATATTAGTATTTGATACAACTTTATTGGTAGTATTAAAATTGCAGATAAAAACCTTTTCATAATTCTACTATATAATATTATTTACAATTGATTAAGATGACAATTCCTAAACTCTATGTTATACAGTAAGTATGGGGTTAAAAACATTCAGAAATCAAAAACTAAGGAACAAACTCCTAATAATTTATATTTTAGGTTTTTTTATACCTATGATGTTTATAAATATACTATTCTCCTACAATCTATATCTAGAGGATAGAGATTTTGATAGAAAAAATCTTGAGAACCAGATAAGTAAGGCCTCCATATTAATAAAAAATGAGTTTAATAGTGCTCTACAGATTATCTATTCGGTCTATATAAATAAGGATTTAACGGATTTTATAAGAGGATCATACTCCTCATCCAATGAGTATTTAAAAGAGCGTAACCAAGTATTTAAAACCAACTCCCTACTTAATCAACTAAGTACCTATGATATAAAATATACAATTTTCACAAAAAATAAGAAGTATAGGCCGGACCCTGTAATAAAAAGAATAGATAAGGAAGTTGAGACTTCCCTCTGGTATAGAGAGTTTACTAAGAGCAAAAAAACAGGATACCTATATTATACCAATGAAAACCGAGAATATATATCGATTATACGAACCCTAGACTATAGGGTTAAGGATGACAAAAAGTGGGATAACATATTAAAGGCAGATATCCCTATAAACAAAATAATAGAACATATTAATGGACTACCTAGGGAGTTTGGAGTATCCCTACTATCTAATAAAAATGAAGTTGTATATCAAACTATTAATAATAAGAGTATAGATTATGTCTTTGAGAAGAATTTTGTTGGGATAAAAATGCTCTCAGAGTGGAGTTTAAGGGGTCTGATGTATAAAAAGAGCTACTATACCTACCTTGTAAGCAATAACCGTATAAAAATAATTATTCCGATTATTATCATTTTAGTATCAGGTTCACTAATTATTTTTATGTTATCTAGATCATTTTATAGCCGTATATACCGCTTATCCCGAAGGATGGAGGATGTAAGGTTAGGAAATTTTAAACCTGTTGAGATCTTTTTAGAAGATGGGGATGAGATTACCGAACTATCTAGAAGTTATAACATTATGATAGATCATATAGAAAACCTTATAAATGAAGTCTCAGAGGGTAAAATAAGGGAGAATAGCAATGAGTTAGCAAAGAATAAAGCTCAATTAAGTGCTCTTATTAGTCAAATAAATCCCCACTACCTTTTTAATGTACTTGAATCCATAAGAATGAAATCCCTAGTTAAAGGAGAAAAAGAGACAGCAAATATAATAAAACATCTATCAAGATCTTTTAGGCATACAATATCATGGGATAAAAATATAATAACCCTAAAAGAAGAACTAGATATAGTTAACGACTTTTTAAAAGTACAGAAATACCGCTTTGGGGATAAATTAAACTACACTATAAATGTTGATGAATCTCTATACGTACTAAATATTCCTAGGTTGAGTCTGCAACCCTTTATAGAAAACAGCTGTATTCACGGTATAGAAAATATAGATAACCATGGGAAACTTAATATTACAATATTTAGGGATAATGATTTTTTAAGGGTTACAATTAAAGATAATGGTCAAGGGATAACAGATGAAGTTCTTACTAAACTTCACACTGAGATGTCAAATTGCAAAGTAGAAAATAGACACATAGGGTTCTCCAATACATATTGGAGACTTAAAAAACTGTACCCTAACTTCTCACTACAGATAGAAAGTACCCTTACCCAAGGCACAACAATATACTTAAATATTCCAGTAACAGAGGGAGATAATGTAGACCTATGATTAAAACTTTAATAGTAGATGACGAACCTAATATTAGGGAAGGGCTTAAAATTGTAATCGAGTGGGAGAAGTTAGGTTTTCAAGTTGTTGGAGAGGCAGCTAGTGGGGTTGAAGCTCTAAGAAAAATTGAAGAGTTACAACCCGCTGTTGTTATAACAGATGTAAAAATGCCAAAGATGAGTGGATTAGAACTTGCTGCTGAGTGTGTAAAAAAAGAATTAAATATATCGTTTATAATATTATCAGGCCACGGAGAGTTTTCTATGGCTAAACAAGCCTTAAATTTAGGGGTAAATGACTATCTATTAAAACCAGTGGATGAAGATGAATTAACTGAGGCTTTAATTAAATTAAAAAAGGATAAATTTTCATCAATCTCTAGACATCACTCTGAACCTATATATCTACAAGCCCAATTTGATCAGCTTTTATCATCAAATAGAGAGAGGGAGTTACCAGAGATTAAGAGACTATTTAAAATTGATAATCAGATCAGTTTTTATTATGTAATAGTCGATTCAAGGGGTAATATACCTGTTGATACTATTAAAGGGCTAATTCAAAAAACCCTACCATCAAACTCTACTATATCCCTTAAAAAACATATGTGTGGAAGTTATGGTTTTATGATACACAGTACCATGTTAAAAGATTATAACCACAGTATAAACATCTATCTTATGGATCTAATATCATTTGTATATAAAGAGACTTTAAAGGAAGTATCAATCTACCTAGGTACAAAAAAGAGAAATTTATATGAACTAAAAGACTCCATGGATGAGGCCGTTATAGCTTCAGTTCATAGATATTACAGAGAGAGTGGAATAATAATTGACTATAACAATATTCAGCACCTAGACTTTTGTGATGAATATAGTGAGACCCAATATATAGATGATATTTTAAATGGGGTTTTAGATAGAGATAGAGGGGAAGTTACTAGAAGTATTAATAATCTAGTTAACTACTTTTTAGATCAATACCTATCAGCCCATATAATCTACCTGCACCTAAATCGTCTTCTTAATAGAGTTTTAGAGAGTGTACAGAAACTTGGGGGGGACAGTGAAAAGATTATACATAAAGCTGACTTTATAATAAAAAGAGAGAGCCAGATTTACCTCTATTCACTTCCAAATAAAATAGAAGGACTGATGGATGTAGTTTTAAATATTATTAATAAACTAAAAAACAAGAGCTCCCTTGGCTTAGAACTAAAAGAGTATATTGATGTAAACTTTAGAGAGAATTTAAGTCTAAAATGTGTTGCAGATAAATTTAATGTTAATCCAGCCTACCTAGGACAAGTATTTAAAAAGGAGACAGGTACATCTTTTAATAGTTATTTCCACACTCTAAGACTCAATGAAGCCAGTAAGTTATTATTACAAAGTAATATAAAAATATACGAAGTAGCCCAGAGTGTAGGTTATATGGATGTTAATTATTTTATGAAGAAATTTGAGAGACAATTCAGTACAACACCTAAGCAGTACAGAAAAAACTATAATAAGTCCATTAAAATATAATTTTTACATATTAATTATAGTAAATATCAATAAAATTCAATATTTATTCTTGTTGCACGCAAAAATAAGTAGGGGGATAATGAAATATAATTATTTAATAGGAGATTTTAAATGAAAAAACAGTTGATCGCTTTAATAGCATTGTCACTTGTTTCTGTAATGTCTTTTGCCAATTCTAACAAAGAGCAAAAGGGTGCAGATGGAAAAACAACCTTATCGATTTTTATTGGTGAGAGTATGCCGGACTATCCAGCAGATGGAACTATTGTAGGAGATAGAGTATCTGAGTTAGCAAATGTTGATTATGAGTTCGAATTCCTTGTAGGGGAACTACAAACAAGAACTGGTATAATGCTAGCATCTGGAGATTACCCAGATATTATTAATGCTAGAGGTGAACAGCATAGATTTTTAAATGCAGGTGCTCTACTACCTTTAAATGATTTAATTACAACCCATGCTCCAAACCTTAAAAAAATGCTTGGTGACCAGTACTGGGAAGCTTTAAAAGAGGAAGATGGAAATATATATATACTACCTGACCTAATCCCTTATGGAGAGACTAACTATACAGATGCTGATAAGGGTTGGTGGATTCAAAAAGCAGTTTTAAAAGAAGCTGGTTGGCCTGAAGTTAAAAAATTCGAAGACTACTGGAAATTAATTGAAAACTATAAGATGAAACACCCGGAGATTAATGGTGAAGAGACTATTGGTTTTGAACCTTTAACATATGACTGGTATAGAGACTACTTATATACTGCAGCACCTCTTTTAGAGGGAATGTACTCTGATAACCCAATTATCAACAAAATTAATGGTAAATGGAGAGTTTCTCCCCTTGATGGAACAGACTTGGAGTATAAATACTTTAAATTTATGAACGAACAGTTTAACAAAGGGTTAATAGACCCAGAAGGTTTTGTTGCTGATAAAGATCAATATATTGCAAAAATTGCTTCAGGAAGAGTTTTAGGGATATTTGATGAGTACTGGATTATGAATGAGGCTCAAGAGATATTAAAAGATGAAAACCCAGATAGAATATTTGTAGCCCTTCCTCTTACATGGGATGGTGGAGATGATCAATACCACTATGCTAAAGCTTTAGCAACAGGTTTAGGAACTTCCATTACAACATCTTGTAAAGACCCAGTTGCAGCTATAAAATTCCTTGATACTTTAGCTACAGATGAGATACAAAAACTAGCTACATGGGGTGTTGAAGGTGTTGATTACTCTATAGATTCTAAGGGTAAATTTGCTAAAACAGCAGACCAAGTAAAACAGATGGACGAGAACGGAAACTGGTTCTACCCAGTTTGGGGTGGAAAATACTTCTACGAGTTCCTACCTTCAATGGACGGAACATTTGATGATGGAAATGCAACTAGATTTGGTATGCAACCTTCAGTATTTAAAGAGGGTTTAAGAGATTCACAAAAAGAAGTTCTTGATGCTTATGGTTTAGATAGTTTCTATGAGATGTTTACTCCAGCAAGTAACGAGAGAGCGATGTACTCTCCTCTATGGTCAATTGCTCCTGTTACAGGTTCTGATGAAGACCTAGTAGGAACTAAAATTTACGACTTAAGAACTAAATACTGTGCACTTGCAATGACTGCAGAGCCAGGTGATTTCCAAAATGTATGGGATGAATGGATGAGTCAGATCTCTGATGAAGATTTAGAGATTCAAACTAACTTCTACCAAGAAGCTATTAACAAAAGATTAGCTGGTTACGGTGTAGATAACGAATAAAATTACTTAGTCCCCTTTTCTGGGGACTATTTTCACAATATAAAATAAAAATACTGGGAGAATAAAGATGGGAAAGGGCAAAACTGCCACTCTCTTTAAAGAGTTAGGAAGAAATAAAACATTATTATTAATGATAATGCCATTTGTTATACATCTTATAATATTTAGATATGTTCCAATATGGGGCTGGATTATGGCTTTTCAGGATTACAATCCTCTAAAAGGGGTTTCAGGATCTGAGTTTGTTGGTTTAAAACACTTTAAAGCACTATTTTCAGAGCCTTTATTTTTAAAAGTAATAAGAAATACACTGGCAATATCAACAATAAAACTTGTTTTAGGGACATCCACATCACTATTCCTGGCAATACTATTAAACGAAACAAGAAATAAATACTTTAAAAGTATAACACAGACTATAACATCCCTACCCCACTTTATTTCATGGGTTGTAACAGCGAGTTTAGTTAGAGAGATGTTATCCACTGATGGTGGAATGGTTAATGAGTTCCTTATGTTTATTAAGGTAATAGATAAACCTATATTATGGTTAGGAGTTCAAAAGTACTTCTGGTGGCTTATGGGTTGGACAAATGTTTGGAAAGAGATCGGTTGGGGTGCAATAATATACCTTGCAGCTATGACTGGAATAGATAGTCAGCTATATGAAGCTGCAAAAATTGATGGAGCTAGTAGAATTCAACGAATTATACATGTAACAATTCCTGGTATTAAAGCGACTTTCTTAATTTTACTAATTATGAATATTGGTTATATGTTAAATGCTGGATATGAGCAGATGTTCTTATTAAAAAGTGGTCTTACACAGGATGTAGCCCAGGTATTTGAACTATTTGCTATTGAGTGGGGTTTAAATAAACTAAGATACTCATTTGCTGCTGCAAGTGGAATTTTTGCCAGTGTAGTAAGTATTATTTTAATTACAGTAACCAATAAAATATCCCATAAACTAGGTGAAACGGCACTGTTCTAGGAGGACAAAATGACTGAAAAAACTTCAAATATAATTTTCGATTCTATTAAGCTTTTTGTCTTAATATTTTTATTGATAATAACTTTATACCCATTTTTAAATCTACTTGCTATATCATTTAATGAAGCCCAAGATACAGCAAAGGGTGGAATTACTCTATTTCCTAGGGTTTTTAGTACGGCAAGCTACAGAACTCTATTTAGACTGCCAGAACTCTTTACAGGTTTTGTAAACTCTGTTTTAAGAACAGTAATTGGATCTGTAACCCAGGTATTCTCCTGTGCTATGATAGCCTATGTTTTAAGTAGAAAGAGCTTTCCACTAAGAAAACCTCTATCCCTTCTTTGGATATTTACAATGTATGTTAGTGGTGGACTTATTCCATACTACTTTTTAATGAGAAGTTTAGGTTTATTAAATAACTTTCATATATACTGGATTCCTGGTTTAACATCAGCATTTACAATAATTGTTATTAGAACTTATATTATAGGTCTACCTGAATCCTTAATTGAAGCTGCAAAGGTTGAGGGTGCTGGAGAGTTTAGAATTTTTATGCAGATAATTTTACCCCTGGCAATTCCAGTATTGGCAACAATGGCACTTTTTGCAGCAGTTGATCACTGGAACTCATGGGTTGATACATGGTTATTTAACCCAAAAAAGAAGGAGTTAACTACACTCCAGTATGAGTTAATGAAAAAACTATCAAGTACAAACTCTTCTAAGGCTGGGAAACTAGGCGCTGCGGCGAAACGTGGTTCAAGGTCTGGAGGAACAACACCTAAATCTATTAGGGCGGCTATGACTATGATAGCAGCTGTACCAATTATGCTTGTTTACCCATTTTTACAAAAATACTTTGTAACAGGTCTTACTCTAGGTGGTGTAAAAGAGTAATTTTGTTGCTTTAACCTCAAGAATACACTAGAGTATATATAGCGAATTCTTGAGGGCTTTATATGAATAAAAAACGAACTATACTATTTTTACTACTACTAATTTCAATTCCACTATTTTCCAGTGAGATACAGACAGATACCCATAATATTACCCATAAAATGACAATGTTAGTATTTCAACTAGGTATTATTATCTTTTTTGCCAAATTCTTTGGGCGGTTTTTAGCAAAACTTGGAATGCCATCGGTTTTAGGTGAACTTATTGCCGGTATATTTATTGGACCCCACTTTCTTGGAGGAATACCATTTTTAGGCTTTACAGAGGGTCTGTTCCCCCTAGTACATGGGAATGTACCTGTGACCACTGAGTTATGGGCTATATCTGTTTTAGCCTCTATAGTTCTGCTTTTCCACGCAGGATTAGAAACCGATTTAAACCTCTTTATGAGATACTCACTAAAGGGAGCCGTTGTAGGTATCTCTGGTGTTATATTCTCTTTTATAGGGGGTGTATGGTTTGCAATGACCTTTATGAAACTAACATTTATGGATCCTGTTACCCTATTCCTAGGTGTTCTTAGTATAGCGACAAGTGTTGGTATTACAGCTAGAATATTATCAGAACAGAGAAAGGTCGACTCCCCTGAAGGGGTTACAATTTTAGCTGCCGCTGTTATAGATGATGTTTTAGGTATTATAATTTTAGCAATTATTCTAGGTATAGTTAGTGTACTATCAAGTGGAGAGGCAAATGCACAAATAGACTGGAATGCTATTGGATTTATCGCTTTTAAAGCCATTGGAGTTTGGTTAGGTGTTACAGCCCTTGGATTAATATTTGCATCAAAAATAAGTAGTTTTCTTAAACTATTTAAAGATAAGGTTAATATTGCAGTTGCAGGTTTAGCTTTAGCATTAATTTTTGCAGGTATTTTTGAATCTGCAGGTTTAGCTTTAATTATTGGAGCCTATGTATTAGGTTTAAGTCTATCTAAAACAGATATAAGTTTTGTTATACAGGATGCAATTCACCCTATAGCAGAGTTTATTATTCCTATTTTCTTTGCGGTTATGGGAATGATGGTAGATATTCATATTCTCTTTAGTAAAGAGGTTCTTTTCCTTGGTTTCATCTACGGTATTATCGCCATATTCACAAAACTTTTAGCTTGTGGTATCCCATCTCTATTTTTAAACTTTAATATGTTAGGAGCATTAAGAATTGGAGTTGGAATGATACCAAGGGGAGAGGTAGCCCTTATTATTGCAGGAATTGGGGTTGGTGATGGTATATTAAACTCAGAAATTTTTGGTATTGCAGTTTTAATGACCCTTTTATCCACAATATCTCCTCCACCTATATTAACAAAATTACTGCAAAATCCTAAAAAAGGGACAAAAAAGGAAATTAAAGGTAGTAATTCCATATCTACAAAGTTTGACTTCCCTACTGGAACATTAACCGACTTAGCTGTGGATAAAATTGTAACGGCATTAACAGGAGAAGGGTTCTTTAGTCATAAGATGGAGATCGAGGGGGATAAAATATACCAATTAAGAAAGGATAATATATTCTTTACCCTATTTCACTTTTATAAAACTGTAGAGATCATATCCGATAAGGAGGATCTAGTCTTTGTAAAAACCATTGTATACGAAGCTCTTCTTGCCCTTAATCAGAGTATTAAGAAGCTTCAAGACATGGCAAAACCTGAGGAGATGAAAAAAGATATCCTAGAGAGTAACTCAGAGAGCAGAAAGAACTATAGCCTTCTAAAATCTGCCCTTAACCCTGATACAATAAGACTTTCATTAAACTCTGAAAAGAAGAGTGATATACTAGAAGAGATTGTGGATATTTTATATGAAAATGGTGATATAACAAATAGAGATGAAGTATTAAAAGAGGTAATTGAGAGGGAGAAGTTAATGAGTACAGGGCTTCAAAATGGGATAGCTATACCCCACTGTAAAACAGACTCGGTAAGCTCTATAAAAACTGTGGTTGCCCTTTGTAGGGATGGGGTAGATTTTGATTCATTAGATGGTCTTCCTACACGGATAATAGTCTTTATAGTCTCACCTAAATCTAACCCTGGACCACATATTCAGTTCCTATCAGCAATTGGAACAATACTTAATAATAAACACTCCCTTCTTGAGATCTTAGATTCAAAAACCCCTGTGGGAGTTAGGGATACAATATTAGGTAAGGCGTAATGGATATTAAAAATATTACTCCTGAAGAGGCTTTAGATATTCGACACCAAGTTCTTTGGCCTAATAAACCTAAGGAGTTTTGCAAGCTTGAAGATGATTATAAGGGAATCCATTACGGAGGTTTTCTTAATGGTAAATTAGTTTGTGTAGCCTCAATTTTTATAGAAAATAATAGTGCTCGTTTAAGGAAATTCGCAACCCTTACTGAGTTCCAGGGTAAAGGTTATGGAACCCTGTTAATTAAACATATAATATCTGATTTAAAAGGGACAAATGCTACGGGCTTAAAGCCAGTCGTTACTCCGGGGACAAATGCTACGGGCTTAAAGCCAGTCGTTACTCCGGGGACAAATGCTACGGGCTTAAAGCCAGTCGTTACTCCGGGGACAAATGCTACGGGCTTAAAGCCAGTCGTTACGCATTTGTGGTGTGATGCAAGAATAACTGCTAAAGACTTCTACAATCGCTTTAAAATGAGTAGTACTGGTGAGACTTTTTTTAAAAGCGACGTAGAGTATATTGTAATGGAGAGAAAGATTAAGTCCTCTCTTTAATTTCACCCTTTCTATAGGCAAGCAGAAGCTCTTTTAATAGATCAATATGTCTAATTAGAGTTTTACCCTTATCAGTATCCTTTACCATGATTCTATTTGGAGATCTCTCTAATATCATTTTAGAGGTGTATATATCTTCATCAAGTTCTATAGCAGCTTGGGTAGACTCAAAGGCCTTATGGGAAGAGAGTATAAACCCCCATGAGTTATAAACAAGGGTATAACCTGCAATTCCAGTCTCTTTCTGATACGCCTTAGAAAAACCACCATCAATAACAATAAGCCGGCCATCCGCTTTTACAGGACTCTCACCCTTTTTAACAGCTACAGGCACATGTCCATTAATTATATGGGCGTCCTTATTAAGTCCAAACTCTTTAAGAATATTTATACAAACCTCTTCATTATCCCTAAACTTATAGTAGGCATTCTTCTTCTCTTCCCTTACCTTTTTATTATTAGTAAAGTAACGCTCAAAACTTGCCATCTTCTCCTTACCAAAAAGTGGAGACTCCTTCCCACTCCAAAGATACCACATCATATCCTGGCCAATCTGCTTCTCAGCTGGGTTTGTGGAAAAATACCCCTGTCTCGCTAGCTTATCCGCATAGTCTAAGTACTCTTTTGGGCCAAGTTCTACATTATCAACAATACGCTTATTAAAAGTTGCATCATCATTTAAAAGAATACAGCCGTGGTAAAGAAGATTGTTATTATGCACACTATAAACACTTCCCTTAGAAAATAGAAACCTAACATGGTCCTGTAACTTATCACTATAAACAAAGGATTGTTGTAAATTCCTAATTACAGCCTTCTCTTCACTGGTTAAGGAGTATGGGTTACTTGGATCTAATGTTGGAAAGTTAGTGTCGATTAAATTACATTTAACTCCATCAATCTCTACGGTTTTACTATTAAAATCCATTTTATCTAGAAGCAGTCTATCTTCCATTCCATACTCTGGACGTCTTTTAATAACCTGCCCTTCAATCTTCATCTGCATAATAGTTATTGCCTTGTGCATTCTAGAGTGAACTAATTTCTCCCTTGTACTGATAGATTCATCATCCTGGGAGATAGTCTGAAACTCTGTACATGGGTCATCATTATACGCATCCATAGCAAAGGATGCTAAGGGTAACATACTAATTCCATATCCGTTTTCCAATGTCTTAATATTCCCATACCTAAGGGAAACCCTAATAACATTAGCAATACAGGCAAAGGACCCAGCTGCTGCCCCCATCCAAACAATGTCGTGGTTACCCCACTGGATATCAACCTTATGGTAACCCATCAATCTATCCATTATGGTATGTGCCCCGGAACCTCGATCAAAAATATCACCGATTACGTGTAGGTGGGCTACAACCATTCTCTGTATAAGTTCACTTAAAGCGACTACAAAGGCCTCCGCTCTACCTGTGGAGATAATAGTCTCAATTATCGATTTATAATAGTCATGTTTATTATCAAGGGTCTCCTGTTCATGTAATAGCTCTTCTATTATATGGACAAACTCATTATCAAGAGCCTCTCTTATCATAGATCTAGTATATTTTGCAGAGGTATAACGACACATCCTTATTAATCTAAAAAGTAATACACTTAACCACTCATCCTGGTCCCCATCATCTACATTAGATAATAACATTGCAAGTTTTTGCCTAGGATAATAAATAATTGTAGCAAGGGTTCTCTTCTCTTTTTCTAAAAGAGTTCCTTCAAAGACTTCATCTATCTTAATTTTTATAGAACCACTTCCATTTTTTAAAACATGATTAAACGCTTCATCTTCCCCATGAATATCAGATACAAAGTGTTCAGTACCCTTAGGAAGGTTTAAAAGGGCACTTTGATTAATAATCTCTGTACTCACTTTTGCAATAGTTGGATATTGCTTAGATAATAAATTTAAATACTCTCTTTCTAATACTTTTTTGTTCATTAATATTCCTTTTATGATAAAATATCAGTCAAATGGCTATTTAGCAAGGAAAGGTTATGAATATAGATAAAATTATAGAAGATCAAAGAAGTTTTTTTAATAATGGAAACACATTAACATTAAAATTTAGAATTGATGCACTTAATAAACTTAAAGAGAGTATCCTATACTATGAAAACGATATATATACAGCACTGGACAAGGATCTAAACAAGAGTAGATTAGAGTCCTACCTAACCGAGATCCAGATGGTTTTAAGTGAGATAAAACTTACAACAAAAAAACTAAAAAGATGGATGAAACCTAAAAGAGTAAGTCCAGGTATTCTAAATTTTCCCTCTAAGGCACTTATTAAACCAGACCCATACGGTGTAGCCCTTATTATTTCCCCTTGGAACTACCCCTTCCAACTACTTTTTTCTCCTTTAGTAGGTGCTATTGCAGGTGGAAATACAGTATTACTCAAACCCTCAGAAATATCGGTGGCAACAACTGAGGTATCAGAAAAAATTATAAAAAGAGCCTTTGATCCAGAATATATTGCAGTTTTAACTGGCGGTGTAGAGGTAACAACCCAGCTTCTATCTAATAAAACAGACTATATCTTTTTTACAGGAAGTACCCCAGTTGGAAAAATCGTAGCTACAGCAGCAGCAAGACACCTTACCCCATTTACCCTAGAGTTAGGAGGTAAAAGTCCGTGTATTATAGATAAAGAAGTTAATCTAAATAGAGCTGTAAAGCGAATTGTTTGGGGAAAACTATTAAATGGAGGACAGACATGTGTAGCTCCAGACTATATTTATATACATAAAGATATAAAAAAAACATTTATACAGAAATTTATACAATTCACTACAGAATTTTATGGAGACAATCCAATATCTTCTAATAACTACTGTAAAATAATAAGTGAAAACCATTTTAAACGATTAGTAAACCTATTAGATGATGGACAGATAGTCTATGGAGGAGAGAGTAATAAAGAGAGCCTAAAAATTAATCCAACCCTTATAGAAAACTGTTCTGATGACTCCCCAATTATGGTTAACGAGATATTTGGCCCCATATTCCCAATAAAGACCTTTGAGAATATAGAGGAAGTACCAGTTTATATAAGAAAACAAGGGAAACCTCTAGCCCTCTATATTTTTAGTAAAAATAGAAAAAATATAGAGTATATCTTAAATAGAACAACAAGTGGTGGTGTTTCCATAAACGATACAATTTCCCACCTAATACCCCACGACCTACCTTTTGGAGGTGTAGGAGAGAGTGGTAATGGAGCATACCATGGTTATGAATCCTTTAATACATTTACCCACTCTAAGAGTATATTAAAAAAAGGAGACTTTGACCCTAAGTTAAAATTTCCACCATATAGTAATGAACATAAAACAATAAAACTATTTAAAAAGTTTTTTTAATATAATAAAATAAGTTCAGTTTAATATATTTAGCTGGACTAAAAGAGGTTCTGTAAAAAATATAAATTAACCAAGGCTAACTTTAAAAAGGAATCGACTATGAAGGTTAAGGATTTGAAGATTGGAAATAGAGTAAGAGTTACCGGTTACGAGAAAGGGAACTCAGAATATAGAACAAAACTACTATCTATGGGTCTAACAAGGGGTGTAGAGTTTACACTAACAAAGATTGCTCCAATGGGTGACCCTGTGGAACTAGAGGTAAGAGGTTTTCACCTATCCCTTAGAAAGTCAGAGGCGGATATCCTTATTATCGAAGAGGTATAAAATGGCAGAAAAAGATGTAATTAATGTTTCTATTGTTGGAAACCCTAATAGTGGAAAGACCACTCTATTTAACACTTTAACTGGCGGAAACCAAAGGGTTGGAAACTGGGCTGGAGTTACAGTGGAGAGAAAAGAGGGGCTACTTAAGGGATCAAATGGAAAAATAAATATAGTTGATCTTCCTGGAATCTACTCACTCTCTGCCTCATCTGAGGATGAAAAAGTAGCAAGGGACTACATCCTAAGTGGAGAGAGTTCTATGGTTATTGATATAATTGATGCTTCAAATATAGAGAGAAACCTCTACCTATTAACCCAACTTATCGAGATGAAGGTTCCAATTTTAGTTGTATTAAATATGATGGATTTAGCAGAGAGAAAGGGTCTTAAAATTGATGTTGAACATATACAAAAACATCTTGGTTGTAGGGTCATCCCCCTGTCTGCCCTAGAAAAAAACGGCTCAAATGCGGTTATTGATACAATTATCCAATACGCAAGTAGTGCTAAACCATCCTTTGCAAAAATATCGTATCCAAACGAAATATCCGAAGTATTAACCCAGTGGCTTCCTAACTTAGAGGAAAGTGCAAAAGCGATAGGAGCAAACCCAAACTGGATAGGTATCAAACTTTTAGAAAGGGACTCCTTTGTACATAAAAAAGTTGTGGAGTGTGGAGACCTTACAGAAAAAGAGATAAAACAGAAAATAACTAATATTGAAAAAATTTTAGATGATGAAACAGATATAATAATTGCGGATTATAAATACGCATTTATTAATGGTATTGTTAAAGATACGGTTAAAAAAAAGGGAAATAGGCGTTCTATATCAAAAAAAATAGATAAGGTAGTTTTAAATAAGTATCTTGGTATTCCAATTTTTCTTATAGCTATGTTTCTAGTTTTTGGTGTAACGATCTCCCTTGGTGGAGCCTTTATTGACTTCTTTGATATACTTTTTGGAACTATATTTGTAGATGGCTTAGACAGTTTATTAACCAGTATAAATACTCCATTATGGGTAGTAAACATATTAGCAGGTGGAATTGGTGCAGGACTTCAGACTGTTGCTACATTTATACCTATAATATTTTTTATGTTTTTTATGTTATCCCTCCTAGAAGATTCAGGTTACATGGCAAGGGCAGCATTTGTTATGGATAGATTTATGCGGGCTATTGGACTCCCGGGAAAGTCTTTTATACCTCTAATTGTTGGGTTTGGTTGTACTGTTCCAGCTATTATGGCAACAAGAACTCTAGAGAGTAAAAGAGACCGGATGATGACAATATTTATGGCACCATTTATGTCTTGTGGGGCAAGGATGCCTGTATATGCTCTATTTTTAGCGGCCTTTTTCCCAGAAAATAAAGCTTTTATGCTTTTTAGTATCTATATGGTAGGGATTATACTATCAATAGTTACAGGTTTAATGTTGAAAAAAACCCTTTTTAAAGGTGTAACATCCCACTTTATAATGGAGTTACCCCCATATCACGCCCCTAGGATTAGACATATACTAATACACACATGGGGTAAGCTAAAATCCTTTGCTATTAGAGGTGGTTCTGTAATAATTATAGCTGTAGGTATTCTTGGTTTTTTAAACTCTGTAGGTTTTAGAGATGATGGATCAATGAGTTTTGGAAATAATAATAGTGAAAGCTCTCTACTAGCAACAATAGGGAAAACTGTTACTCCTGTTTTTGGACCAATGGGGATTGAAAAAGAGAACTGGCCTGCAACGGTAGGGATTTTTACTGGCCTATTTGCCAAAGAAGCTGTAGTAGGAACACTTAGTTCCCTTTATAGCCAGAATTTGGCCATAGAGGAGAGTACAGATAGGGAAGAGTACAATTTTTGGCATGGAATTGGGAGTGCATTTGCATCAATTCCTGAGGGTCTTGAAGCCCTAGTTCCTAGTATAAAACCTCAGGAATCAAATATAACCGAAGTAGCTATTATTGATATTGAAAATACAACCCTGGAGCGATTAAATAGATTTTTTGATAAGAGTAGTGCCTACGCCTACCTTCTATTTATTCTTCTATATTTTCCATGTTTTGCCGCCCTTGGAGCAGGGGTTAAGGAGCTTGGAATGAAACTAACTATAGTTTTGGTTACATATCTAACTCTATTAGGTTGGAGTATAGCAACACTCTACTATCAATTGACAGCAGGGCATAACTCTATATGGATAATAACCTCTATATCAATTTTGGGCTTAATAGTATTAGCCTTTAAATTATTAGGAAAGACAGATGTTGCTAAGTGATATTAGAAAGTTTATACACTCTGTGGGGGAGGTAACTATTACCGACCTTACAATTAAGTTTAATCTAGATAGGGATGAGTTAGAAACTCCTTTAAATATACTAATCCAGAAGGGTTACATAAAAAAAGATAAACCATTAGTTAATATTGGTGGGGGATCAAAGTGTAGTGGCTGCCCAATGGGGTGTAAACCGAAGGAAGCGGAGAGTTGCTCCCCCCTTCCTAATTTTACAATATATAAGTGGGTTAAGGATTAAACCTTTCTTACAGAGAAGATTATAAATTTCTCATTCTCTGCAACCCTATTTAGGTTGTGGAAAATAGCCCTAAGTTTCTTATGGTAACCAAGGTGTTTATTAGATACAACAAACAGGGTACCTCCCCTCTTTAATACAGTTCTAGACTGCTTAAACATCTTAACTGCAATCTCAGTCATTATTTTATTAGTTTGGTGGAATGGAGGATTACATAGAATAATATCAACACTATCCGACTTATATCCCTTTAGAATATCCATAACATGAAACTCTCCATCAAAACCATTCTCCTTAAAACTCTCCCGAGCAGACTCCACAGCTAAATATGACTCATCTGCTAATACAATATTAGCCTCAGGATTCATTTTTTTACCATACAGACCTAGTACCCCGGAACCACAGCCTAAATCTAAGATAGTTCCAGTTCTCCCTATAGGAATATGTTTTAATAAAAACCTTGTGCCAATATCTAAATGATCGTAGGAGAAAACCCCTGGATAAGATACAACTTTTACATCATCATCTGTAGTAAATATTTTTGGATAAGTAGTTGGGTTATCCTTATTCAAAGCTATAGTACCAAAAATCAAACGTGCCTTCTTTTTAGCTAAGGATGTAGTAACATCTAAAAAATACTCCTCACAAAGTCTTACCATGGTAATAGGCATATATTTAACCATACCCCCGGCAAGAAACTTTACTCCTGGGTACTTATTACCAATTATCTGTATATAGTACTCTAAAAGATCAATAAATTTTGGAAGCTTTACAATTACCAAGTCTATACTCTCTGGCAGTAAGGCTACATCACTAATAATATTCGCTTTAGTATCATTAGCAGATAGAGTATTATTAATACACTCCTGACTTATAACAGAGCTAACTAAACTTGTTATATTCCCCTGCAAACTAGCTGTTAAAGCTCCATTACTATCACCAATTACTAAAATATTCTTTTCATTTATCTCTTGGGATAAAATATATTCATCAGCAGCATCCCAGCCTCTAAAGGTGTCATCCCCTGATATCTTTATTTTTATCCCACTATCTAAAACTAACTCTTCCACTCTTAACCCTCAAATCTTAATTTTGCGATACTCTCTATCTCCTGGATTTTATCTTCCATCCCTAGAAAGTTCTTATTCTCATCCTTAATCTTTTTGTTAAGAATCCTTGTAACCTCATAAAAAATATCTATATACTTTTTAAAAGCTAATTTTTTATATACAACTAATATTCTCTTCTGAATCTTAGTAATGTTCTTTTTATCACTCTCTTTCTCTAAAATAGAGATTAGTACTTTGGTCTCCTCAAAGTTATCCTTACAGAGGGACTTATCCAGTTTTTTATATAGAATCCCTAACTCTACAGAAGAGAGACAATTTAAATTATCAGGTTGATCCATAAATTTATACTCTTTAAACATTCTTAACTCATCTAAGTTGTTTGAAAGTTGTACTTTAGATCCATTAATAAAAAAGTTTTTACTAATTTTATCTGGATTAAAAGGCATTCTTAGTTGATTGAGTACCCTTCTCTCCTTTAAAAACCTCTCAACAGAAGCCCTATCCTTACCATCAGGTTTACCCTCTCGGTCCACAACCAATAGAAGTTCCATATTATGATTCTTTCTAGAGAGACTCTGTTTCCCACCTCTATAGAGAGTATAATCCTTAATATGTAGATTTACCTTGCCCTGTCTCTCCATTATGTCAAAAAGTTCATTAAATGGAATAATTCCCTCGGTATTATAACTAAGTATAATATGTCTAGAATCTATGTTCTCCATAAGATCCCTAAAGGAGTCCGGAGCCTGTTTTTTATAACAATAGGGACTTTTTGTACTTTTCCAATCCTTTCTTATTCCGGCCTTCTCTAAATACCGTCCATCTAATCCTCTAGCTCCATTAACCTCTGGTTTATCCCAAAGAGCCACAGTATTTAACATAAAGTAGTTACTACCATACTGATGCATATTATAAGGAGGATCTAGATAACAGATATCTGTAGTCTTTCCCTTAACAAAATCAAGAGCATCCATCTTAGAAACTGTATGACTTTTATAATTATCTATAAGTCTAGGTATCTCCATCTTCATTGGAGCTAAAATTCTACCTAGAGCATCTTTTCCATGACCACCAAATCCCTTGTGACACGCCTTAAAAACCCCAGATGTATTTGCATGGGTTGAGACCTCATATAAAAGGGATGATAAAAGAATATTCTTCTCTTTTAACTTCCTCTGACTTAGTAAAGATCCAGGATACATCTCCTCAATTAAACTTCTTGCCCTATCAATAAAAATTGCGTTTTCCCTAGTGTAAAACAGTCTCTCTGTTACATAGTCCGCACTATTAGTATCCTTTGGAGCATAGTGTTTGCTTATATATGGTGTAAAACTATTATCCAGTGATTCAAACATCTTAAAAACTTTATTTAAACCACCATACTCCTTAAAAAGGTTCCCTGTCTCTTCCTTATTAATTCCAATATAACAGCTATTAACAATATATGAATAATACTCCCAATCATTACTATGAACCTCAAAGCCCTTACTTTTACCCAACCTAGAAACAGCCCCAGAACCAGAGAAGGGATCTTGGAATATTGTATTTTCTTTTAGGGGTAGAGAGTCAAAAACATTTGATAAAAATGGTAAAAGAGATCTTTTATTTCCAATATAAGCAATTAATTGCTTAGTTAAGTAAGGAGTATCTATCATTAAACATTAGGCCTAAAGCTAGCAGATAACCCCTTTGTTTGTATTACTTCAACCTCGTATATAGGTAGATCTTCTAACTCTTCAATAAGGTTGTCATAAAAGTATTTAGCAATACTTTCTACAGTTGGATTTAACTCTGAAAAAGGAGGTTTATCATTTAATAGAACTAAATCCAAGGATTGAGCTAACTCATTAAGGCTGCTTTTTATCTGAGTATAGTCATAAACCATCCCATCTTTAAGCTCTTTTGAATATAGAGTTACTATGACATCAAAATCATGACCATGCATACCCTTATAACTATCATCACAGTTGGATAGATAGAGAGCTGCAGAAAATTCTGACTCAACCTTTAAAAAATACATATAAACCTCACTTGCACTATTTATCATACCTAAGTTAATATAACATTATGAAAATAACAGCTTTACTTGATAACATCAATAATAATATACAAAAGATAGGTCATTTAGACCCTGAAATTACTAATCTCGAATTCGATTCTAGAAGAGTTAGTAACGGAACTCTTTTTTTTGCTTTAAAAGGTATACATACCGATGGTCATAACTATATAGATAAGGCAATAACCCTTGGAGCTAAAGCGATCTGTTTTAGTGATGATCTTCCTAATTATAACCCAGATATTCTCTATATAAAAGTAGAAAATACAAAGGAAGCCTTATCATCCTTTTCTACTGCATTTTATAATAATCCTTCTAAGGAATTAAAAGTAATTGGAGTAACAGGGACAGATGGAAAAAGTACTACTGTATCCCTAATTGATCAACTTTTAGAACTAAATGGTAAAAGATCTGGGTATATTTCAACTATAAGTTTTAAAAGTGGGAATATTGAGGAGAAAAATGTACTTAGACAGTCTACTCCAGAGGCCTCCCAAATCCACTCGATCCTTAGAGAGATGGTAAAAAATAATAAAGAGTATGCAATTGTTGAGTCAACTAGCCACGGGTTATCAAATAAAACATGTAGATTAAAAGATGTAGACTTTAATACTGGGGTTTTAACCAATATAACCCAGGAGCATCTGGAATTTCATGGTTCTTTAGAACAGTACAGAAATGATAAGGGAAATCTTTTTAGAAAAATATCTAAAACAGAAAAAGAGACCTCCTTTGGGGTTGTAAACCTAGATGATCCTGAGGCTACAAATTTTATTTCCTATGCAAAGCCTAAAAAAGTTTACACCTACAGTCTTAAGAATAAAAATGCGGATCTATACCCCGTTGATATAAGACAAACCCCTGTAAGCTCCACATTTAAATTAGTATTTAAAGGTGTTGAGTATGAAACAAAATTAAATCTACCAGGTCTTTTTAATATTGAAAACTTAATGGCTACGATACTAGCTGTCTATAACCTTGGCGATATCACTTTTAATAATATAGTTAGAAGTATCCCAAACCTACACAGTGTAAAGGGGAGATTAAACTCAGTCCCAACTAGGGGCGAGTTCTCCATTGTTGTTGATTATGCCCATACTCCAGGATCCTTTGAAAAAGTACTTCCAACAATTAAAGAGATAATTACAGGAAGACTTATAGTTGTCTTTGGTTCCGCAGGGGAGAGGGATGTTGTTAAGCGACCTATTCAAGGGGAGATTGCAGATAAGTTTGCGGATATTATAGTTTTAACCGATGAAGACCCAAGATTAGAGGACTCTATAAAAATAATAGATGATATAAAAGCTGGAATTAAAAACAAGAGAGAAGATGAAAATCTATTTATCATACCAAATAGAAGGGAAGCTATAGGTAGAGCCATCGATCTAGCCCAAAAAGGGGATATGATACTGACCCTAGGAAAGGGCCATGAAACCTCAATGGTATATAGCCATGGTAGCGAACCATGGAATGAGATTGAGGTAATTAAAGATATCCTAAAAGAGAAGGGTTTAAACGAATATATAAAAATGGAAGATTAAAGCAACAAATACACCTTGGATCATACCTGCTGTAACCTGTAGGTAGGTGTGTCCAAGTAGGGTTTTTAAGGCTTTTTGTTCCTGGCCATCCTGTTTAAAAATATGGGATAACTCTTTAGCAATAACATTTAAATACTCTGCATGTAGACCAGCAGCTCTTCTAACACCAGTTGCATCGTACATGACAACAATTGCCAAGGCACAAGCTACAGCAAAAGTAGTAGACCCCCAGCCATCAATTAAACCTACAGAAGTAGCAGCAGCGACAACACCCGCTGAATGGGATGAGGGCATTCCCCCTGTGGATGTTATCATATCCCATGCAACTCTTCTTTCTGAGATTAAAATAACTAAAACTTTTATAATTTGTGCTAATAGTGTAGATGCAAAACCTATAACAATTGTGATATTTAAGTTCAAAGAACCCTCCAGTCCATTAAGTATATTTTTTTAATGATAGCAACAAATATTGCTCATTTGCAATAAGAAAAAAACTTCTGATAAAAATTGCTTTAATTTCTTATATAATAAGTAATTATACAACATGCTAAATATAATGTAAATTATAAAATACCCGTAAAATTGAGTTTAAAGTGTTTACACTTATGTTTACAGCAACTTTCATTGTATAAAAAGGGTAAAATAAATACAATAAGTGTTTTGAAGTAAACAACATTGAGTAAATCTTCATTTAGTCTTTTTATGAAGCATCATAGCTGTCCAATACAATCAAAACAACTCCTTTTGTAGCAGATAACTTTTCTGTGGAGCTTGTTTATCAGGCGGGACTGTTAACCAATCAATTAAGTTTAGATTTGCAAATAATATCGTAGATAATATAGCCATTATTGAAGATACAGTCCAACCTAAAGTAGATTGAAATTCCATATATTTCAATATCAGAAACGAAATCATAACGATCCAAACTTGAGTTAGAACCGCATTTCGACTTGTTCCTAAAAAGCTTTTAATTTTTAGGTTTTGCTTAATTGTTTTGAAGAAAATTTCAATTTGCCATCTATCTTTATATATTGCTGAAATAGTTCTGGGGGACCATGAAAAGTGATTTGTAATTAGTGTTATACTTTTCTTCAAATCAGGATCATAACTTTCAACAAGCCGCAGTTTTAGAGGCTTTCCTTTCTTAGATATTATTTTATCAAAAACTATGATTTTTTCAGACAGTATATTTTCATACTTTGAAACGTCTTTATCGTCAAGCACAGAATATTTGGCATTTTTCTTCAGTCTTGTAACAAAATAAATACCTTCTTCACCTAAATCTGAATAATATTGGTAATCGGTATACCCTCTATCAAAAACAATAACATCATCTTTTTTAAAAGGAACATTTTTAATTTCATTAGATTCATGTACTTTTGCATCCGTCACAGTAACAAATGAGGGAATATAACTGGAATGATCTAATGTCACATGGAGTTTAATTCCTCCCTTCTTTTTCCTAAAATGAGCCCAATCAAACATGCTCAGACAAAGATCTATAGTACTCGCATCTACGCTATAAAGTGGGTTTTTAAATCTAAATTTATGATTTTTATGTTTACTATGAAGCTTTGATAATAAAGAGTAAAATAGTTTTTCATAGATCTCATTTGGACGATTATTATTTGCATAAGAGAGCGTTGAGCGTTTAGTTTTGGATATCCCTAAATGATACAGCTTTTTACTTTGAAGCTCTAAACCGTTCTCAATTCCCCTTAGACCTGTTTGTCCGCTTAATTGAGCAAATAGCATTGCTGAAAACTGGTTCCAACAGGAAAATCCTTTATTCGCGAAGTCTCCTTTTTCTGATTTTACAATTTTTTCAAATTCATATCTCGGAATTAATTGTAGTATTTGTCGAAAAATAGTATCATGAAAACTCATAGTAATCTCCTTGTGTGTGCTTTGTGTGGTACTTAGATTATACCTTGGAGATTACTTTTATAAAATACTTAAATTGTAGTTTTTTTGTTTTGGACAGCTATGATGAAGCATAACTTCCAATATTTATTGAGTTTTGATATATTCAGCCTTACTTATAGCACTATACATATATATAGTATTTAATTATGAGGTAATTTAAGGTTAAATTTCATGACCCGAATTCGTATTATAAGTGCGACAGATTCTTTTATTCATTTAAGCAGGTATATTCATTAAAGCAAAGCCTAGATGTATAATGTAAGAGTCGACCAAAACACTTACAGGAGCTACGAATGAGCTATAAACATCTAGACTATGCTGAAAGATATTATATCTATACTGCCTTAAAAGAGCAAACATCAATAGCCGATATTGCCAAATCTATTAATAGACACCCCTCAACATTACATAGGGAGATAAATCGTAATAATGGAAACAGAGGATATCGCTATAAACAAGCGGACAATAAGGCAAAGAGCAGGCATGAGGACAAACCTAAAGCAATAAAGATAACTGATGAAGTAAAAAGTTATATACATTCAAAACTTAAACTTCAATGGAGTCCAGAACAAATTGCAGGAAGAATTAAAGACGATAAAAATATAAGTATTCATCATGAGACTATCTACAAGTATGTCCTTGTAGAGAAACAAAATGGAGGTATCCTTTATAAACAACTTAGATATCAGAAAAACCTACAGAAAGAGATACGGTACTACTACTGGTTCTACAAGAGGGATTCCAAATAGAATTGATATAGATGAACGTCCTGAAGCTGCTAATAAAAGAGAGCGCGTTGGGGACTGGGAGGCTGATACGATCATTGGAAAGAGCCACAAAGGAGCTATTGTAACTTTGGATGATAGGAAATCCAAATTACGGTTAGCAGCACCTCTATCAGGTAAACATGCTGATCCTGTAAAGGATTGGATAACAAAGCTTTTAGAACCATTTGCTGATCTGACAAAAACTATAACATTTGATAATGGTAAGGAATTTACCAAGCATCAAGATGTAGCAAGAGAACTAAAGTGTGAAACATATTTTGCTAAGCCTTATCATTCATGGGAGAGAGGTCAAAATGAAAATGCAAATGGTTTATTACGACAATACTTCCCAAAATCTATGGAATTGGTGGATATAAGCGTGAAAAAAGTTTTGATGCCATTGATTTACTAAATAGCCGACCTCGGAAATGTTTAGGGTATAGAACTCCATATGAGGGTTTTGAGGAACTAACTGGGATTAACTCTCGTGAAAAAATAAAAATCGCACTTATGACTTGAATTCACCATGGGCAAATAACCCCATAAACTAATTAATAAGTTTTAGACTCATTTGTAGTAAAAAAGAATAGAAAAATATCAAACTGTAATTTTAAGTATTAAGATATTCCTTAACAATTTATAAAAAAGTATAGTTAACAAAATTCCAAAAAGAAATATAATTGATGTATCCTTAACAATAAGAACAGAATTATAATATTGAATAGAGTGAGCAATGGTAAATAGAAATCCTTGTATAATACCAATAAAACTAGGCAATACAAATAAATGCTTTAGCTTACCAGAAATGGCATTTTTATATTGTTTTTGTGAAATCCCTATTTGTGATAATTTATAATAATTTATACTCAAGTTATGTAACTCTGATGATAATTTAGAAATAAAGATTACTCCAGTTGAAACTAAAAATAACAAACCAGTAAAAAATATTATACAAAAAACAAATAACGATTGCCCCTCTAATAATTTTTGTTCTCTAATTCTAGATAAAACTTGATCTGTATATTTATTTATCATTTTTTCTGCAGAACTGATTTGGTTTTCATCTTCTAAAAATATGATATTAAAAGTTTTGAAATATTTTTTTGAAATATTCATCTTAATATTATTATAATCAAAGTTATTTAATATCAAAATTTTTCTATCTGCATTAATTTTATTTTTAAAGAGATACCATTCTTCACCAACACATATGAGTCCTGATTTTTTATATCCATTTAAGACAATATCTAAAAAAGATCCTTTTGGTATACTGGGGTATTTTTCAGGTACTATTAGTTGGGATACTAGTATACATTCATTTTTTTTAAGTTTTTTTATCTTAATATTAAATTTTCTGAAATTATCTTCTGAAACGACATCTACAAATATATCTCTATATGTCCTTGTTTTCATTGTAATAAAATCTACATCGACAAAACTTTCTACTTGTATATTGTCATTATTTAATTCGTATAATACTGAATCCTTAACTTTAGTTTTTATATCAGAATTTGATATGTAAGTAATGTCAGAAATATCACTAAGAATATTTTCACTTTTATCTTTATTATAAAATGAAAATGCTAGACCTAATAGATATGTAGATAAAAAAGTTAATAATGCGATTACAAACAATAATTTTCTACTGTTAAATATACTAATCTTAATTTCCATATCTTTAATAATGCTTTTACTTTTATACAGTAATAGATCGTTTATGTAATAGACTAATAGAAACAAACCAATAAATGATATAAAAAAAGAATTAACTATTGCTTCACCATTTTTATATAACATTATTGAATAACCACTTATAACTATTCCTACTAAAGGGAGGATGTTAAGCTTTTTAATAATCCTAAAATTCTTGATTTTATCTACATATAATTCTGATAGATTTAATCGTGTTATCCGGTTTTTAAATATATAATAAGTTAATAAGTATAAAACTGGAAAAATTTCAATGATCAGTAAAAAACTATCATATGTATTAAATTTACTATTAATATTCACTTCAATATGTTTTTTTATTAGGTAGAATATGATTGTAACTAAAATATTTCCAAATACAACACTGATTGTAATTGATATCAACATAATAATTACATATTCAATGAATATTATCTTTGTTAATTTTTTATTGCTAATTCCTAATGTTAATAAAATACCATATTCATCAGTCCTATTTTTTGAAAATTGTATATTTGTATATAAAATAAATAAAACTGAGAATAGAATAACTGAAATTAAAGATACAAACATTATGCTTAAAATATCTCTCTTATCTAATCCGAGGACTTCTAAATTGGATATATTATAATAAATAGTAGAGTATATAAAAACCAATATCATGCAAAAAATATTACATAACATACTACCTTTAAACTTTTTAAGGTTTAATCTTAATGTTTTAATAATTATATATATTAAGCTCATAATCTATATAAACCTATTTAGTAGATTAAGAATATCTTTATAAAAATCCATTGTAGATCCTCTTCTCAAAAGCTCATGACTAGTTACTCCATCATTCATTAGAACTACTTTCTTACAGTAACTAGCAGCTTTAATATCATGTGTAACCATTAGAATTGTTTTATTATATTTTTTATTTAGAATTTCAAATGTTTCCATTACCTCCCTAGAAGTCTTAGAATCTAAACTTCCCGTTGGTTCGTCAGCTAATATAACTAATGGATTATTAACTAAAGATCTGATAATTGCTGCTCTTTGCTTTTGACCTCCTGATATTTCATAAGGATATTTATTTTTTATATCAAGAATCTTAAAATCAACGTAACCGTCAAATCTAAAGGCAGTAACAACTGATATTTAAATATTTAATATTTTAAAAAGGGAATAGCTCTCTAAGAAGGTAACATAATTTTATTAACTTCTATTGGATCACATTTCCATGGAGCTAATTCTTCTAATGAGGAGCCTTCTGGTAATAATGGAGCCTTATCATATAACCATTTTAAATATGCGTATGGATTTAAATCATTTAATTTTGCCGTTTCAATTAAAGAGTAGAAAAAACATAATGCATCCGCACCTTCAGGACTACCCGAAAATAAAAAATTTTTACGACCCATAACAAGTGGTTTTACCACTCTCTCCGCAGCGTTATTATCTGGAGTAAGCTCTGCACAATCAAGGTAATTTATCATTTTATCCCATTGGCCTAATGTATATTTTACAGCTTTCCCCAATTTACTTTCTGGTCTAATATTTATAGCCTTTTTATCAAGCCAGTCTTTTAGGTTATCAAGTAATGGTGTCGCTAACTTCTTTCTTTCTGCTACAAATTCTTCCGGTTTGAGGTTCTTATCTCTAAGTTGTTTTTCTACAACATATATCTTTTGAATTTTATTAATTACAACATTAGACTTATTTAGTTGCTTAGAAGCTTTATAGGCATCGTAAAGCTCTCTCCGACAATGTGCTAAACATGTTACATGTGTTATTTTGTCACTATTTTTAAAAACGGCATTGTAACCTGGGAAACCATCTGACTGACAAAACCCAGAAAAGCCTTCAGTAAAATCTTTAATATATTTTGAACTTCGAGATCTATTATATTCATAGAGAGCTATACTTGAGTCTTTAGGCCCACCACAGGTGACCCATATGTAAGAGTTACTAGAATCTAATTTACCAACTTCCCCATGAACTTTGAGGACTGTTTCATCCATTTGAAGATATGTACCAGTCTTTATGTGATCTTTCATAATATCATTAAGACCTTTTAATTTTCTATAAGCTTTTATAGTCCAGTTTGACATATTCTGTCTGCTTATCGGAATCCCATACCTCTCAAATCTTTTCTCTTGCCGATAAAATGGCAGGTAATCACAAAATTTATTTGTATGGATGTAAGCAAGAAGACCACCAGTCACTATACTTCCTGAAATCAATGATGGTGGTGCAGGAGCAACTCTAAAAGTTGGTTTATCTTCATCTCCTGAACCTTCACAATTCCTGCAGGCATATTTTGGTCTTATATGTTGTTCTACATAAGACTTTTCAGGAATAATCTGTACCCTTTCTGTTACTACTTCATCAATTTTAACCATCTGACATCCACAAGCACACTGTTTATCATCTTCTGATATATCGTGAATGATTTGTTTTCTAGGTAGGGATGGATCTATAGGTTTTCGACCTTTCTTTTTTCTATTATATGCTGGAATAGATATAACTTCAGGTTCATCCTCTTCTTCTATATCCAAGGCGGTTTGCTCAAACTCATCAAATAATTCAGATTGTAAAGGTGTAACCTTTTCACTAGATTTTCCAAATCTCTTTACTCTTTCGAGACGCAACTCTTCTTCTAGTATTTTAACCCTATTTTCAAGAGATTTATTTGAGTTTTCAAGAGACTCAATATATGTAGATATTTCTTCAGGGATTACCTGTTTTTTTATTCCGCCCATCGAGTAAATACTACAATTTTATAAAAGATTATAAAACCCTTTTAATTCATCTCTTTAAAATATATTTCTTTATGGGCTTTCCAAAAATCTATACCAGACAATAGAAGTTTTAATTGTTCTAAAGTTATCTCTTCTGCATCATCTGCCGTTTGTGGCCATGGGAACTTATCTTTCTCGAGTTTCTTTTGCCACATTGCAAAACCATTTTTATCCCAGTATATACATTTCAAGTTTTTTCTGTTTTTGCTACAAAACAAAAATAAACTTCCAGAACCAGAATCTAATTTCATTTCACTTTCAGCTAAAACTGATAACCCATTAATCTGAGATCTCATATCTGTTGATCCAGGGCGAACGAAGATTGATATTTTAGTTAGGTCTAAAAACATCAGTTAACTTCCATTAGTACAGCGATTATTTTACTAATTTTATCTGAATTTATAACTCCACAGATCTCAATCTTTGTATCATTAACAATAATTTTAATATCATGAGTTTTCTTAGAATTACTCGTTTTAGGTTTTATCTTAACCAAATTTGATTTTTCAGTATTTATAGAGAACATTTTAACCCAATAAATAAAAGTTGATGCTTTTAGGTTATTTTCTCTACTAAAAGCTGCAACTGACTGGCCTGATTTATTGAACTCTGATACTAATAATTTCCACTCTTCGTGGCTCTTTCGACTTTTCATATTATCCCTCGGACTTAAGGGTGTAATATTTTATTTATTTTTTTAAGGGCATACTAAATTGACGGTTACAAATCAACAAGCATTTCATTCAATTTATTTTTTATTATCTTTTTATTTATGCCTTTTAAAATCATAGGAAGTACAATATTTTCCTCAATAGTTAAGCTATCTAGTAAGTTTGAATTTTGAAATACAATTCCAATTTTATTAAGTCTTAATAATGACTGTTCTTCTTTTGTCATTGTTGTCAGATCTTTACTTGAAAAGAATACATTTCCTAAAGTGGGTTTATCCAATGTCCCTAAGATTTTTAATAAAGTGGTCTTTCCACAGCCTGAAGAACCCATTAGTGCTGTAAAATCACCACTAAAAAGATCAAGATTCACTCCATTTAAAACTACAGTGCTTGAACCTATCTGATCAATATAAGTTTTATGAATATTTTTAACTGATAATACTGGCATTTATATATTCCTTCTATAAAATTTTATGCAGGAGTTAACCTCCTGCATACCTTCATCCTGAATAACTTTCTCCTTGACATCCAGTACAACTTTCACAACCTTTACAACCCTTGCACCAGAAACACCAGCTTCCCGTACCCATCTCGTTTAATGAATCACTTTCATCAGTCTTAATCTCTAAAAACATATAATCTCCTTTATCTTTAATTGGATAATTCTTTACCCAACTGATTTGATATATACCGACATACCTTTCCAATTTGTTGTTTCTGGAGGTAAATTTATATAACTCGCATCAACTGCAGTTTCAATACCAGAAGTTGCATCTAATGAATACCAGTCCTTATTATTAGGACTTATTTCGTACCATGAGTGTTTTACATAACTTTCAATATCTGTAGAATATGCAATCCCATGGACAATTCGTGCGGGTACTTTTATTGCTCGAAATAATGCAATTGCTAAATATGACATAGATTCACAATCTCCAGCTTTTACTTGCAGTGTGTTTAGTGCAGAACCTTTTGTGTGTTTATATTTAATATTCTGATATATCCATTGTTGAATATATTTAATAGAGTCATTTATATTAGTAGATCTTTCTGTTATTTCTACAGCTTTTTTTATTATCTCCCTATCATTTGCTTCAATTAAAAATTCGGCTTCTAAATATCTATTTTTTTTTCCATTAGAAATAATTTCATTATTTAAAGACTTTGTACCAATATTTTGTTCTTTTAATTTAAAATGAAGATAATCTCTTGTATTTTCATTTTCTAGTTGTTGAGATAAATTCATATTATTAGTATTAAGAGATGAGTTTATTCCATTAAAATCACAATTTTCTATTATAACTTCTATATTTTTTATTCTATTATGATGAGGTTTTAATCCTTTTGTAGGAACTAGAAGTCTGTGTTCTATATTATACGGAGTAACTGGACTTGTAATTAAATAATTAACAATTTCAGAATCATATTCTGGAATGGCAATATGAATAATTTGATTACTATTATCTAGTGTTAATAAATCATCATTTGGTAAAACCTTTATCTGTTTATAGTTCGTATTAGGATTCTTTATCTCTTCATCAAATGAAATACTATTTATAACCGATTTAGATAATAATATAGATTGTGGTGAAATAACCATTCTTGGATAATTTAATTCTTTTTCTAATAACAGTTCGAGAGACCAAAAACTCCCACGTTCATATAACTCTAATGGACCAGAATAAGAAATAGCTCCATTTTCAATTTTACCATAAGAATTAGTAATGCTATATTTATATTCATTATCTGTCCACTTCATATCAATGATAAGAATTGTCCTACCATTATTTAAAAACCAATCTAATTTATACGATAACATTTTATTGTTTATGGAAGTTTTAACTTCTAGGGTGCATGTATAATCCATTCTATCTTCTTTTATTCCAAGAGCACCTATATTTTCAGTAGAGATAATTCTATAATATCCATCTGTACAGTTAGAATCAGTTTTCATTACAGTTTTTGATTTTCCTGTAATTATATTTTTTTCTTTTATAGTTGATTCCCATTTTTTATCAATAGAGTCTGCCATTATTGTTATAGACACTAAAAAATATAGAACTGTAAAAACACTTTTATTTATTATCTTCATTATTATTCCCGTTATTTTTTTTGATAAATTATCACTACCCAAAACAGGGGGTAATGATAAAAATTTTACGCTTGCATTGAATTGAAACAACCCGTACAACCAATACAACCATTGCATCCTTTACAGGACCAACACCAAGTTCCCAACTCATCCATTGAGTCACCATCATCTGTTTTGATTTCTAAAAACATTTCTTCCTCCTTAAATTTCTCAACATGTCGCAATAATTCCAATTATATGGGCATTGGTGGCCAAGGTTTACTTGCTCCTGATTCTCCACTACAACCTGAGCATGACTCGCATCCTCTACAACCTTTACAACTGATACAATACCATGCTGTACCTAATTCACTTAATGAATCACTTTCATCTGACTTAACCTCTAGAAACATAGTTTCACCTCCTAAAAATTGATTAATAACTATAATTATATTTTATAGTTAATTTCATCTAAACTTTCATTAACAAATGATTTTAATATTTCATTTTCAACGTTTTTAAATACCATTGTATTTTTTATCATTTGTAATACTTCTTTTCGTATTGAAGTTATGTTTATATATTCTTCTTTTCCGTTATTATTTTTAGATAACATTTTATTCTCCGTATTAATTTCTAACTAATTTTACAGTTGTTAATAATTTGTCCAATGGATCTAAAGAATCATTGAACTTAATTTCCGATAACTTATTGTCAATAAATTTATTATCAATGTTTTCCTTTAAAATTCTTGATACATTCATTTCTCTATAACTTAATTCACACTGTTCTTGCGTAGGTACTGTTATTTCTGAGGTGTTTTTTATATTATCGTATATGCATCTTTTACAGTGATAGGCTGTACAATTCTCACATAAAGATGATGAATGAAGTTTATATCTGTCCAAATTATTATCTGTTAGACCTGTTTTTACATTACCCATAATACCAATGGCATTATCGAAATAAAATGCTGCACATGGAAATATGTTTCCTTCAGGAGAGACTGTAAGACTTTTATCACCAGCTTTACAATTTGACATATTGTTAATCATTAATCTGTCAGTTATGACATTTACCTCTTTAAGGAATCTACGATTATTAAATTGTGAAGATAAAAAGGGTACAACGCTTAATAATTCATTTTCATACAGAATAAAATCTTGATTGTTCATTGTTGAAAAATCTTTAACAATAATATTAACTCTAGTGCTTACTTGAAGTAGATCTATGATTTTTGTTCCTAGACCTACAATATTTGATTTATCCAAATGTATGATTGTATTTTGATATTCGTTTTCTGTTTCGTTAGATAATACAATTATTTTATTAGATTCTTTACCTTCATTACTAATCTCATAAAATAAATTTTGGGCTAAAATTGGTTGTAATTCGTTTGAAACTCCTGTTTTAGGTGATAATATTATTGGGCAAAAATTGTTATTTTTAGCAAATTCAAATGCTTCTATCAATATTTCGGGATCAATACTTCGTGTTAAAACATCATCGCTTGAATATGAACAATGTTCTATAACATTATTACTTAACATTATATATAAATGTTTTGATCTACCACGTAAAATACCTTTATCAATACTTTTTTTTAGAGCTAATTGGCTCCAGAAATAATTATTAGCACTTACTCTTGCTTCATGCATTTTACATATATATGTTGCTCTATGAAAAATTGTGCCTGTAGCTGACTCATCATAATTATACCCCTGACACCAAGAACACCCACTTGCAATATCACACTCTAAACATTTGGATTGACTTTGATGAGAAGAAGTTAAAGCTCTATAAGCCCTTCTTTTATTCGCATCAATTCCAGTTTTAATATTTCCTATAATTCTTTCCTTTTTATTGCTCAAAGTTGCACTAGTAAACCTATTGCATGGAAAGAAATCCCCTTTATAATCTACTGCGATCATATTATCACCACATGAACACCAATTGTTGTTACGCCCATTTAGAGGACGACCTAGACTTGGATCAAAGAATGTACACTCAAAGTTATTATACAATTCCTTTTCTATTATCGTATCGGCTAACTCTTTCAACTGCTTTTCAAATATTTCAGGATCACCTTCAACCCAAACATCTTCATATACAATATTTGAATTTACTTCTTCTATACCGTTTTCCCATAGACTTAATATACTATCTTTCAAATAAACCAAATCCTCATGACTAAATGTTGCTTTAGTTGATTGAATACCAGGGAATTGAGATCTATATAAATCAAAATTACTCATTACATCATCATAAGAACCTTTACCATTTTTATATATTCGTTGGAGATCATGCTTATCCTTATTCCCATCAATACTAAAACCTATTCCAAGGATTTCTTTATTACTTTTGATGAATTTTTGAACTTTATCCGTTTTATATAAAAGACCATTAGTAGATATAGAAAATTGAAAATTGCCAAACCATCTATGTTTTTCTACATATAATTTATTTTTTATATAATCACATAATTTACTGATTAGATCTATTTCAATGAATGGTTCTCCTCCAATAAAATCGAACATTACTGAGTCAAAATCAAATTTATCACTGTTATTTATTATATAATCTACAGCATCTTTTGCTACATTAAATGGCATTCTTAATATTTCATCCCTATTACATACATAACAATAATTACATATAAGATTGCAATCATTTGTTACTACAAAGGTTACATTTAAAGCATTACCACCCTTCCAGGATTGCGCTCCTCCATTACCTAAAACCACGATATCTTCTCCTTTTATACTTTCTGTGTTTGACTAATATTATCCAAAAATAATTCCCCGTTTTTAACCTTCAAAATAGCATCAAAATTAAATAATGATTTATGATTATGTGTTATCACGATTATTGTATGATCCTTGCTTAGATCCTGTAATATTTTTCTATAGACTTCTTTTGATTCTATATCTAATGAATTTTCAATTTCATCAAAGATTATAATTGGACTATTTCTGATTAAAACCCTCGCGACTGCTAAGCGTTGTGACATACCACCGGAAAGCTTGCACATCTGGCTATTAATAATAGTATTATAGCCATAAGGGAGACTCATAATATAATCATGTAACAGAACCTTTTTACATATTGATTCAACTTCTACCTGCGTTACATCACTTTTAACCCACCTAAAATGGTCAACAAAAGAACTAGAGAATATATACGAATGCTGACTTAGAACAGATATGTGCTCACTTAATTGTTTTATAGGAATATCTTTAATATCAGTTGTGCCTATTTGAATTGTTCCTTCATAGTGATCATACATTTTCATTAAGAGCTTAATAATTGTACGTATCCGTCATTTTCTTGGGCAGTTAAAGCATAATCTTATTAACTTCTACCATATCACAATTCCAAGGGGTGAGGTGTTCCATCGATTCACCTTCTGAAAGTAAAACTACATTTTCAAAAAGCCACTTTAAATACGCGTATGGATTTAACCCATTAAGTTTAGCAGTTTCAATTATAGAGTAGAAAAAACATAGAGATTCTGCTCCTTCAGGACTTCCAGAAAATAAGAAGTTACGTCTACCCATAACCATAGGTTTTACGACTCTCTCCGCAGCATTATTATCTGGAGTTAGTTCAGCACAATCTAGATAGTTAATGATTTTATCCCACTGTCCAAGAGTATATTTCACAGCTTTTCCGAGCTTACTTTCTGGTCGAAGATTTACAGCCTTCTTGTCCAACCATTTTTTAAGGTCTTCTAAAAGAGGTTCAACCTGCTTTCTTCTGTCTGCAATAAACTCACCTGGAGTCATATTCTTAGCCCTTAGTTTTTTTTCTACGTTATATATCTTTTGGATCTTATTTATTACAACATTAGACTTATTTTTCTGTTTAGAAGCAACATAAGCATCGTACAAAGCACGCCTTGCATGAGCTAAACAGCCTACGTGAATAATATCATCATTGTCTTTAAATATTTTATCGTACCCGGGATATCCATCAGACTGGACAAAGCCGGAGAATCCTTGTGTGAAATCCTTTATATAATTGGCATTACGCGATCTATTATATTCATATAAAACAATTTCAGAGCCTACTGGACCTCCACGGGAGACCCAGATATATGAATTGCTTGAATCTAATTTCCCATCTTCTCCATGAACTTTTAAAACGGTTTCATCCATCTGGAGATAATTACCTGTTTTTATGTGGGTTTTCATAATATCATAAAGTATTTGAAGCTTTTTATATGCTTTTATAGTCCAACTAGACATATTTTGTCGGCTTATTGGGATTCCAAACCGTTCAAATCTCTTTTCCTGCCTATAAAATGGAAGATAGTCACAAATTTTATTAGTCAGGATATAAGCAAGAAGTCCTGCTGTTATTATACTACCGGGTATTAATGATGGAGCTGCAGGAGCAATTCTGAAAACTGGTTTCTCTTCATCTCCAGAACCTTCACAGTTTCTACAAGCATATTTAGGTCTTATATGTCTCTCTACATATACTTTTTCAGGTATAACCTGAATTCTCTCAGTTACAACCTCATCTATTTTCACAAGCTCATGACCACAAGCACATTTTTTATCTTCTTCTGAAATATCATGAATTATATCTTTTCTTGGAAGTTCATCACTGATAGGCTTTCTTCCCGGTTTTTTCTTTTTATATTCAGAAACAATAATCTCTTCATCAGGCTCCTCTTCCATTGGAGTTTCTTCAAACTCCTCAAAGAGTTCTTTTTGAAGAGGCATCTTTTCACTAGATTTGCCGAAATGTTTACTTCTTAATAAGCGAAGTTCATCTTCTAAAAGAGTAACCTTATTCTCAAGAGAATCTATATATTTTAAAACTTCCTCAGGTAATTCCTGCTTGTTAATATCTGTCATTACAAAAGAATTCTACAATTTTAATAATAATTATAAAACCCCTTTAGTTCATTTCTTTAAACTTTATTTCTTTATGGGCTTTCCAAAAATCAATACCATCTAAAAGTAGCTTTAACTGTTCAAAAGTTATTTCTTGAGCATCTTCCTCAGTCATTGGCCATGGGAACTTATCTTTTTCTAGTTTTTTTTGCCACATACAGAATCCATTTCGATCCCAGTAAATACACTTTAATGTTTTTCTGTTACGGCTACAAAATAGAAAAAGGCTTCCTGAACCGGAATCCATTCCCATTTCGTCTTCTGTCAGTACAGATAAGCCATTTATTTGTTTTCTCATATCTGTTACTCCAGGTCTTACATATATAGATAGGTTTGTAAAATCTAGTATCATTATATCTCTCTTATCACAGAAATAATCTGAGCTATCTTTGAAGATGATACTGTGGCGGGAATCTCTAGTTTAATACTATTTATCATTAGCAGCGTTGGTTCTAAAGGTTTCTCTGATTTCAATTTAACTTTCACAAACTTTTCTGACTCTGTTTCTTTTAATCTCCTAAGCCAATTCTGAAAGGTTGTTTGTTTAATATTTTTTTGTTTAGTAAACTCTGTTATTGTTAAACCTGATTTTTGTTGTTCTATAACTAATTGTTTTCTTTCTTCTAAAGTATATTTCGATTTCATAAATCCTCCCAAATAGAGGATGAATCACTTTTCAAAATATTTTAATGGCATATAGTTTTGACGGATACAATTGTACTTTTACCACTACCATTATCTCCCAAGATTCCTGTAATTGCGTTTGTTGTTATATTAAAAAATGTGTTATTAATAACTGGTGCTGATTCATTATATGAAAAACTTACAGAATTAAATTTGATATCACCATTTAAATTTTTTATGTTATAATTTGTTTTTTTATTAACATTTTGATATAGATTGTGTAGGTCATGTATTCTATGTAAGGGAATCATAGATTGCTGTAATTTTGAACTAATACTGGTGATATTTTTTAAAGAAAGAAAATATATTGTAGAGTATCTTGTAAAAGAGACAAAACCACCAATAGTAAATATTTTTAATGATATTTGAAAAGCACCAATAATAATATATGCTATCAACCCCAAGAACTCTAATAGCATACTGGCAAGTTTAGATTGTGCACTTTTCTTTTTTATTTTTTTTATTTCAGATGCTAATTTAAAGTTGAGTTGTGACAATGAACTAAATGCTTTATCTTCCATTGAAAAGAACTTAATATCTAATAGACCATCAATAATCTCTTTAACAGAGTTGAATTGATTGTCATGTTGTTTTTTTATATCTCCTGAAATCTCTCTTAGTTTTCTTCCAAATATAGTAAACATGTATAAAGATAGTGGAAATGATAAAAACAGAACTCCATATAACGCTATATTTAATTTTATCAGAATTATACTAATACCTACAATTTTAAAAGAATCTAGAATAATTGAGATCAGCGTATTAATATATAATTCTGTAATAATTGGCACATCATTTTCAACCCTGTTAATAAGTTCTCCACTTTTAAAAGTATCAAAATCTTTTAAAGGCATATTAATTAATGCCTTATATGTATCATCTTTTATTTTTTTATTTAAATTTACGGTAATATTTATAGTTATGTAAGTTTCTAAAAGACTAATAAAAATTCCTACTAAACCAATTAGGAAAATTAAGATAATAGGTTTTAAAGTATCATTAAAACCTTCTACCAATAGTGAGTCTATAATTTCACCAAGAAAATATGGTTCAAGTAATGTTACTCCTACTGATAAGGTAGATAATATTAGGATTACTAAAATTTTAATTCTATATCCTTTTATATACTTTAGAAAATATTTGAGACATATAATATCATTTGTAGAAATGTTATTATTAAATATCAAATTATTCTCTTTGTTAATTTTCGAGTACTGTAATCAATTCTCCATTCAGTATTTTCTGCAAGACTAAATCCATATTTTCTTTCAACGTCCTTCCACCATGACTTATGGCATAGCTCTACATCAATAAGATTAGCCACATATTCTTCAAACATTTCCTTTGTATCTAGCTTCAGCGATGTTAAAAGTGTTAATAAGCATCCTTTTTTATTAGCTAATTCTTGAAATTTTTCTAGATAAGATCTATCTAAAATACATAATAATTCGTGTTTCATAATAAATACTCCAATGGTTCAATATATGTTTATCATGAAAGCATTAAAAATATTATTTTGTAAATTATCAACATGTATTAAGACTATCGGGCTACCTATTTCAATAGTAAAAATTTATGAGTGATATTGTTATGTTCTCAATAATATTTACAATGCATTGTTACAAAAATTTATGTTTTAGAATAAAAAAGCAAGTTTAGAGGTTAAATATTGTTTAATAACAAAATTAAATTCAAAATGGAATAAAAATGTTGTAATACATTAGGGTTATCCTTGTTTCTAATTGACGTTACAGTCATAGCATGCAAATATAATTTAATAAGGAGAATTGAATGGAATTATTAGACAACATTGATCACAGAAAATATATTAATTGGGAAAGTATAGTTGACCAAGTGGTAGAAACTTTTAAATTAGATAATATTGAAAAAGGAAAGTTACATACGAGTAGAGTTGCAAAATTGATAGGATGTCTACCTTTTATAGCTGAATGTGACCAACCTATGAGGACAAGTCTATCTCATCTATCTACTTACATCATAGCGTAACCGTCAAATCTATAGGCAGTAACAACTGATATTTAAATATTTAATATTTTAAAAAGGGAATAGCTCTCTAAGAAGGTAACATAATTTTATTAACTTCTATTGGATCACATTTCCATGGAGCTAATTCTTCTAATGAGGAGCCTTCTGGTAATAATGGAGCCTTATCATATAACCATTTTAAATATGCGTATGGATTTAAATCATTTAATTTTGCCGTTTCAATTAAAGAGTAGAAAAAACATAATGCATCCGCACCTTCAGGACTACCCGAAAATAAAAAATTTTTACGACCCATAACAAGTGGTTTTACCACTCTCTCCGCAGCGTTATTATCTGGAGTAAGCTCTGCACAATCAAGGTAATTTATCATTTTATCCCATTGGCCTAATGTATATTTTACAGCTTTCCCCAATTTACTTTCTGGTCTAATATTTATAGCCTTTTTATCAAGCCAGTCTTTTAGGTTATCAAGTAATGGTGTCGCTAACTTCTTTCTTTCTGCTACAAATTCTTCCGGTTTGAGGTTCTTATCTCTAAGTTGTTTTTCTACAACATATATCTTTTGAATTTTATTAATTACAACATTAGACTTATTTAGTTGCTTAGAAGCTTTATAGGCATCGTAAAGCTCTCTCCGACAATGTGCTAAACATGTTACATGTGTTATTTTGTCACTATTTTTAAAAACGGCATTGTAACCTGGGAAACCATCTGACTGACAAAACCCAGAAAAGCCTTCAGTAAAATCTTTAATATATTTTGAACTTCGAGATCTATTATATTCATAGAGAGCTATACTTGAGTCTTTAGGCCCACCACAGGTGACCCATATGTAAGAGTTACTAGAATCTAATTTACCAACTTCCCCATGAACTTTGAGGACTGTTTCATCCATTTGAAGATATGTACCAGTCTTTATGTGATCTTTCATAATATCATTAAGACCTTTTAATTTTCTATAAGCTTTTATAGTCCAGTTTGACATATTCTGTCTGCTTATCGGAATCCCATACCTCTCAAATCTTTTCTCTTGCCGATAAAATGGCAGGTAATCACAAAATTTATTTGTATGGATGTAAGCAAGAAGACCACCAGTCACTATACTTCCTGAAATCAATGATGGTGGTGCAGGAGCAACTCTAAAAGTTGGTTTATCTTCATCTCCTGAACCTTCACAATTCCTGCAGGCATATTTTGGTCTTATATGTTGTTCTACATAAGACTTTTCAGGAATAATCTGTACCCTTTCTGTTACTACTTCATCAATTTTAACCATCTGACATCCACAAGCACACTGTTTATCATCTTCTGATATATCGTGAATGATTTGTTTTCTAGGTAGGGATGGATCTATAGGTTTTCGACCTTTCTTTTTTCTATTATATGCTGGAATAGATATAACTTCAGGTTCATCCTCTTCTTCTATATCCAAGGCGGTTTGCTCAAACTCATCAAATAATTCAGATTGTAAAGGTGTAACCTTTTCACTAGATTTTCCAAATCTCTTTACTCTTTCGAGACGCAACTCTTCTTCTAGTATTTTAACCCTATTTTCAAGAGATTTATTTGAGTTTTCAAGAGACTCAATATATGTAGATATTTCTTCAGGGATTACCTGTTTTTTTATTCCGCCCATCGAGTAAATACTACAATTTTATAAAAGATTATAAAACCCTTTTAATTCATCTCTTTAAAATATATTTCTTTATGGGCTTTCCAAAAATCTATACCAGACAATAGAAGTTTTAATTGTTCTAAAGTTATCTCTTCTGCATCATCTGCCGTTTGTGGCCATGGGAACTTATCTTTCTCGAGTTTCTTTTGCCACATTGCAAAACCATTTTTATCCCAGTATATACATTTCAAGTTTTTTCTGTTTTTGCTACAAAACAAAAATAAACTTCCAGAACCAGAATCTAATTTCATTTCACTTTCAGCTAAAACTGATAACCCATTAATCTGAGATCTCATATCTGTTGATCCAGGGCGAACGAAGATTGATATTTTAGTTAGGTCTAAAAACATCAGTTAACTTCCATTAGTACAGCGATTATTTTACTAATTTTATCTGAATTTATAACTCCACAGATCTCAATCTTTGTATCATTAACAATAATTTTAATATCATGAGTTTTCTTAGAATTACTCGTTTTAGGTTTTATCTTAACCAAATTTGATTTTTCAGTATTTATAGAGAACATTTTAACCCAATAAATAAAAGTTGATGCTTTTAGGTTATTTTCTCTACTAAAAGCTGCAACTGACTGGCCTGATTTATTGAACTCTGATACTAATAATTTCCACTCTTCGTGGCTCTTTCGACTTTTCATATTATCCCTCGGACTTAAGGGTGTAATATTTTATTTATTTTTTTAAGGGCATACTAAATTGACGGTTACATCATAGCTATGAAAGGTGGTAAAGAGACATTTTCACATACGACTTCTGATAATTCATCTATTATGGAAAGATTATATTTAATACATAATTTTAAGGGTGGTAACAACGATATTATTCAAAGAGGTATGTCATTATTGGCCTTAAATATGCTACATGGATATAAAAAAGATTTGGTAGAAGATAGTCTTAATGGAAAGTATAATCCTCTATATCAAAATGAATGGGTATATAAAGACGAAATAAAAAAACTAATGAGTTATATAAACTCAATAGAATGTCTAAAAATGGATACTATTATGAAAATAGAACATACTGCATTTTCTTTTTGGTCTTATATGTAGTTATATTTTACATCACTATTTACCTATTTTGTGGGGACAAATTGTTTAGTTGAAAGTAGTTTTTACATAACTCCATTAGATCGTATCTACTTTCAGCACCTATTTTAATCATTATTTTGGTAAGCTGAACCTTTATTGTATGAGGTGATTTATTTAATCTTTGTCCTAAATCAATATTAGTACCTCTATATATACATAAACATTCTAATAACGCTAACTCTTTAGCGGTTAATCCAGCCTCTACAGGATCCACAAAAGTATTTGACTCTTTAAGATTAGTTTTAATAATATTATAATCCTCTTTTAGTTCTACTAATTCTTTCTTGGTCTCATTTTCGTATAATATATATTTCTTTCTTTCATGCTTTAATATGAATATTGTTGAAAATATAAAAAAAGCATACAAACATATCGTTGGAATCAAACTAAATAAAGTCTGTTCTTTAAAAATTAATGATAATACAAGAGTTATTAAAATTATACCTGAAAATATAATTGTCTTTAGTATTTTTCTATTTTCAAATAAGTTATATTTTTTAATAAGTATTAATACAATTATTAATTGCAATATACCAGAACTGTCAGTAGGATGAAGATAAAAAGTTATTAAACCTGTAAAACTTAGGCATAGAATTTGTATATAAATACCTATTTTATAGAAGCTGGTAACTAATACAGTAATCGAAATAATTAGAATTAGAATATTTAAGTTATTTACAAATGAAAAGGTGTTGGTTTTTAAATAATAATTATAACAATTTAATGAAAAAACAATAAATCCTAATGCAGATAGAATTAACCCATAATTTATAAATCCTTTGTGTTTCACATTTTATCCTTTAGTACGAATTTTTCTCTAGTGGCATTATACATGTTTATAATAACGTTAAATAATAAAAATTGAAATAAAACTAAACTACGTTGCGTATTCCTGCGAATAAGGACAGTAGTTCCTGAAATAAACGGACACTTTAATAGCAAAAAAAAGTCCTTATATTTAATATATACGGGTGTCCTTTTTGAAGTCAATGAATTGTTTGTTTTTTCATTCTCAAAATAGGCCCATCAAGTTCAATTCTATGTGAGTTATACACTAGTCTGTCTAATATCGCATCTGCTATAGTAGGTTCTCCGATAGTGTCATGCCACAATGAAACTGGAAGTTGCGTAACAATTATTGTAGATTTTATTTTGTGTCTTTCTTCAATTATTTCTAGTAATGCCATTCTACTTATCTGGTTTAGTTTTTCAAGTAGAAACGCCGGCTGAAAGTTGCCACCTATCCCGGTTTAAAACTGCCACCTGTTCCGGTTTAAAGTTGCCACCATTTCCGGTTCAAAGTGATATATCCTCCATTTTAATATTTTTAAAATATGGAAGCATTTTATTTACCAATCTTGATCTCTTAAGTATAGCACTGGATTGTGAATAATTCTTGCCTCTGGCTAGAATCTTCTTAATATAAGGACAACTGTCATATATAAACCAATTCTCAGTATACTTACTAAACATTCTACTCTGCTCTCTTATTAATTCATCTTTTTTAAATAATCCTAAACAATATTTTAATGCTTCAGATTTTGTTTTACAGCCTGTAGTAAACTGTTTTCTTCTATTTAGATTATCATAAGTAGTATAGTAATAAACTTTTGATCCAGACGATAACTGCTTCTTAAATAACTGAAATGGTGCTTTGTAACGCATATATTACACTCCTAACTGTTTACAGAAGTGTTTACAGGGTGATAATAATCAAAATTATTGATTATCATTAAACTCCATAACTTATTGCACAATAACAAGTTACAATCTAAACAAAACACAAATAAAATTCGTGTTACATTCATTGCTCATTTGCAAGCTTTATAATATCATATTATTTATGAAAAAACACAATGTAGCAATCCTTTACGGCGGAAAGAGTGGTGAACACGATGTATCCCTATTATCAGCATCATCTGTAGAACGACATTTAGATAAGAAAAAATACAATATTCATTTAATTGGTATTACCCTAGAAGGCCTATGGTATTATCAGCATAACTATACCAATAGTTCCCAATCCCTTGAAATTGTAAGGGATGAGAGTAAATTGATTAGTTTAATTCCAGGTAAAGGAATTATGTATCATGGGCAGATATTAGATATAGACTTTATTTTTCCAATTCTACACGGAACATTTGGAGAGGACGGAACACTTCAAGGATTATTAGATATAATAGATATCCCCTATGCTGGTTCTGGAATGGAAGGTAGCTTTATGGCTATGGATAAGGAGTATGCAAAGATTGTATGGGAAAAAGAGGGATTACCTGTAGTACCTTTTATCTCTATAAAAAAACATACCTTTATTGATAATCCAAATGAGATCGAGAAACAGATTAATAATAAATTTAACTACCCAATATTTGTAAAACCTGTAAAAACCGGGTCATCAGTGGGAGTTTCAAGGGTAGATAGTTCTGATAAACTCCTTCCAGCATTAAAAAACGCATTTAATTATGACCATAAGGTTTTAATTGAGCCTGCTATTAATGCAAGGGAGATTGAGTGTTCAGTTATTGGTAATAACTACCCAAAAACATTCTCTCTAGGAGAGATTGCCCCTTCCCATGAGTTTTATGACTACGAGGCAAAATATATAGATCCTAATGGAGCAAAACTTATTATCCCGGCTATACTTACAGAAAATCAAAAAGAAGAGATTAAAGAGATTGCAAGAAAGGCGTATATTGCCATTAACTGTAAGGGTTTTAGTAGGGTAGACTTCTTTTTAGATATTGATACTAATAGTGTTATGTTAAACGAGATAAATACAATTCCTGGATTTACAAATGTAAGTATGTTCTCCATGCTTTGTGCAGAGGATGGACTCAATTACAGTGATTTGCTAGATAAGATCTTTGAGTATGGTCAGGGAAAATATAGGGAACAACAATCTATACAGTATAATCATAAGGGGTAAATGTTGGTTTCTCATATTCTAGTTATAGACTGCGGAAGTACAGGCATAAGAACTATTTTAGTAAACTCTAAGAGCCATATAGTCTATAGGGATTATAAAAAGATAGAGATCCTTCATCCTGAGGATGGAGCAACTGAGAACTCTCCAACCCAGATATGGGAAACATTTAAAGAGATTGTACAAAAGGCCCTACATACTCCACTTCTAAAAATTGATGCTATAGCAATAACAAATCAAAGGTCAACATTTGCACTTTGGGATAGGCAGAGTGGAGTACCCTTAACAAATTTTATTAATTGGCAGGATGTTAGAGCAGCAAATACAGCTAGAAGAATGAATAAAAACCCTATATGGCTTCTATTAAGAACCTTTGCTTTTATAGTTGGTAGAGTTTTAAAAAATCCCCTATTAACTGTTACTTCCATGTTAAAACTTAATACTGACCATACTATTTGTAAACTAAGGTGGTTATTAGATAATAATAAAGAGCTTGAGAAGAGATGTTTCAACTCAGAAGTAAATTTTGGAACTATAGATAGTTGGTTATTATATAAGTTAACTGGAAATAAAGTCCACGGAACAGACTACACCAATGCAGCTGCAACAACACTTTTAAACCCATTTATGATGAAGTGGAATACTCTATTTTGTAAAATATTTAAGTTACCAATGCAGATACTTCCAACTGTATATAATACAAATGAGACCTTTGGACATACCTCAAAGGAGATCTTTGGAAAAGAAATACCTATTAAGTGTTTAGTTGGGGATCAGCAAGCATCCCTTTTTGGACATAGATGCTTCAATAAAGGCGAAGCAAAAATATCCCTAGGATCCGGTGGTTTTGTCTCTATGAACGTAGGCCCTAAACCTAAATTTTCAACAAAGGGTCTATTCCCATTAATAGGGTGGACATTGGATAAAAAACCTACATATAAACTAGAGGGACAAGTAGCTACTGTTGGAACTTTTATAGACTGGCTAATAAATGACATGGAGATGTTTAAATCTCCAGTAGAGTTAGATAGTTATGCTTCAAAGTGCGATAATACCCAGGGAGTTTTTGTTATACCTACCCTATCAGGGATAAGGTTTCCCTATTTTAAACCGGACCTTAATGCATCCATATCTGGCCTATCCCTTAAAGTTTCAAAACCCCATTTAGCTAGAGCAATATTAGAGGGGATTGCCCATAGAGTTATGGATATTATAGAGGGAATGGAGAGTGAGACAAAGATATCTATTCCTAACCTTAAAATCGATGGAGGAGTTAGTAATTCGGATGTTTTAATGCAAATGATTGCAGACTTATCAGGTAAAGTTGTCTATAGATCGACAGAGAGTGACCTAGCCTCCCTAGGGGCTGCTTATTTTGCAGGGTTATCATCAGGAATGTTTAAGAGTACAAAAGAGATTTTAAATATTAAAATACCTAATAAAAGGTTTAATCCCAACTATTCCCTAGAGCGTAGAGTTAAGGAGAGAAAGTTATGGAGAGACCACATTAAAAAGTCTGAGAAAATGTTTCCAGCATAAATAGTTTATTTGTTTATATAACAGATATGATTTATAATTAAATTATGATTATATATATAACAATTACATTTCTTTTAATGATATTAACTTTTTTTATCACAAGATTTTTTTATATTACAAAGCTTAAAAAGTGTGATGTTGTTATAAATGACTTAACAACAATTGATAAAGAGACTGGCTTATATAATAGGCACTTTTTTGACTATACCTATCTATCAGAATTCCATAGAGCAAGTAGAATAAACTGTCCTTTGGCTCTAGTTTTTTTTAAGTCTACATCAACAGATAAACTACCCCAAATATTATTAGACTCTATTAAAAGAGATACTGATTTTATCTCAAGATATGAAAAAAATATCTATGCTGCAGTATTGTATGATACAAGTTTAGAGGGTGTAGACCAGATAATAAATCGTGTAATGGAGAGAGTTGATGGGGATATGGACTTAAATATTGGAGTTCATACCTCTATACCTGATAGCCATACAAGTTCTATAAAATTAGTAGAAGAGGCTATTAAATCCTTAAACGTAGCTATAAGTAGGGGTGATCGAATTATAGAGTTTACACTAAACTCTATATAGTTTTAACTTAGCTCATCTAACGGAAGTTTAATATTAAAAACCACTCCACTATCATCACTTTTTGCTTTGATACTTCCTTTTAAAGAGAAGGTTACTAGATTAAAAACTATACATAGACCTAGACCTGCCCCGTTTTTTTATTTTGGGTAAAAAATGGATCAAAGATCTTGTTTATAATCTCATCATCAATTGTCTCTCCATTGTTTTTAAAACTAATAAAAAGATAATTATCCTCTTTATATATATCTACATTCAATCTCCCAGACTGCCTACGATTAAACCCATGGATAATTGCATTCTCAGTTAACTTCATAAAAATTAGACTAAAAACCTCAGGAAAACTATTTACTTCATAAATATCCTCAACAATATTAATATCAATTTCCATATTAGGATAAGAAGAACTTATTAAAAGAATAGCGCTGGAGATTATATCGTTTAAAATAAAACTTTTTTTATTATCATCAAGATTCTCTACAGATAGCTGTTTAAAATCTATAATTAAGTTATTTATAGTTTGAAGTGATTCATATATTATGCCAGTTAAATCCATAGTATTTTTTGTAAACTCTACAAAATCACTTAATTTCATATTATGACTATCATTTAGCACAGAAATACTTTTAGCTTGCTCATTTACATAACTTATTGATGTCATACATACTCCAAGAGGTGTATTTATCTCATGGGCTACACCCTTAACCATATAACCTAGGGATGCCATTTTTTCAGATTCAACTAACTGACTCTGGGTTGTTTTAAGCTCCTCTATAGTATCCTTAAGCCGTACATTTGTCTCTTTTAACTCCCTACTTTTCTGCCTGTTCTCTTTAATTAAACTTACCCGTTTTAAGACCTTCTCTATTGTATAAGATAAGAAATTTAAATCCTCTATAGGTTTAGTTATATAGTCCCATGCTCCAGCCCTTAATGCTTCTACAGCAAACTTTATCTCACCAGCACCTGAGATAATTATAACTGGGGTGTCAGGCTTATTCTCTTTTGCAAACCTAAGAACATCAATCCCAGACAAACCAGGCATATGGGTATCTGTTAATATAATATCAATAGATTGCTCTTTAATTATCTCTATACCAGCCTCTCCACAATCTGCATCTAAAACATTATATCCTAAATCCTCTAAAAAACTGGCCAATGACAATCTTATTGAGTCATTGTCATCAATTGTTAAAACCGTTAATGATTCCACTAAAATAGCTCCTAAAATAAATTATATTAGGTTAACTTCCGATTTACAAATATGTTCTTAAACTATCTCTACTTAAATTCATATATATAAATAGTTTTGGAAGGGGGAAAGTAATTATAAAAGTCAAGACTGAGTATTTAACAAATAGAATAAAATTATTATCTAGGGCTGATATGTTATATAAAAACTCTATCCCGTAATATACAACAGATATAATAATAATCCCAAAAAAATATCTTCCAATCCTTAATATTAGGGAACCATCAACACTAAAATGAATATACTCTTTTTCTAAAACAATTCCTGTTGTTGTACCTAAAAAACATCCTACAAGGATAAGAGGGATCTCTATACTAGTTATATTTATAAGTAGTACTATAACTATTGCAGCTATTGAGAAAAAAAGAATTAATAAGACTCTTTGACTAACACTATATCTTTGATTACATAGTGTTGTAATTTTAGGTTCAAAGATCTTAAATATAACTAAAATCAGTATGGAAAAGAGAATAGATAGAAGCGTGGTGAATATAAACTCTCCTCCACTTATTACCCTTACAAGCCCTGTTAATAATATAACAAGTATCGATAAGATCTTTACACTTATCTTTTTACTAATAGATGAGAAATATAACCATAGAGATGTTATACCCATAGTATATGATGATGGAAACCCATACTCTTCATCTACTAATACTCTATTTATTATTTTACCACTTCCACGACTATATAGATCAAAGGGTTGTGGTCTTACTAATAAGTACTTAAACAGACTACTTACATAGGCTGTAAGAAGAGTAATAATTAGAGCTCTTTTTCCAATAGACTTATTAATACACCAGTATATAAGGGGAAAGAGAAGTATATAAAAGAGTTCATTTCCAATAAAGTTAAAAAGATTTAGAATAAATATCGGGATATTATCCCCTAATCTATTAAACCAAAGTGACCAACTATATCCAAGACCAGATTCTATCCATAACATATAATACTCCTTATTAGGGTGTACTTTAATTATAAGTCGAATCCGTCTACTTTACACTTAATTTCTTTTCTAAGGTCTCTAGATCATCATTTGAGATTGTTGAAACATTATGAAGTGTATACTCTTTACATCTTTGGTATAAGTTAATGGCCTCATCAAAACTGTTTTGATTTAATTTTATTAAAGCTCCATGATAAAAGGCTTCTGCAAATGTAGGGTTTAACTCTAATAACTCATTAAAATATTTTTCTGCTAAATCAAAATCCTTTAATTCAATAAATATTGAAACTAGATTATCTAAGGTAACCTTATCCTTAGGGTCGTAATCGTACCCTTCTAGACCTATCTTTTTAGCCTTTTCAATCTGACCATTTAGGTATAAAAGCGTTCCATAATTACCATAGAATATCGATGTTCTATACTCTTTTTTATATAACTCATCTAAAATATCTACCCCACCTGGTAGATCACCAATCTGCCATAAATAGAGGGCTTTTTGTGTTAGAATCATATTTTTATGTGTATCCTTAATTTTAAACCCTAGTTCATTATTAAGAACTCGATTTATAGCGTCTAAAGCGATATCATACTTTCCCATTTTTAAGGAGATAAAAATATACCCATTAATTACTATTACAGGGATTCCTCCAGCTTTATACGCCTTAGTTAAAAGCTCATAACCCCTCTGTTCGTTTTTATTCATTAACTCTTTATTGGCCCTAAGGGTATATATTAGACCTCTGTTCATAAATAGAATAATTAAAATAGATATGGCAAAAACATATATAAATAGCCCATTAAAGAATAGGGAACAGAGTGTAGCCGACCCTAAAAATAGATAAATACTTCTTCTATTAAACATCTAATAAGTGCCTCTTCTTTCTAAACAGGGATTTCATCTTTTTATATGGAGATCTTTGTCCCTTTAAAATTTGGTAATATTCAACTCTTTCCACATATTTAAGAATATCTTCATCAGTTAAATCACTTCCCTTAAACTCATCCTCTTTTTCAATAAAGTCAATTACAAAGTCAACTTCCTTTGCATTTATAAACCTATGGGTTACAATGTTTATATCACTTATGGATAGAGCTTTAGCAATAAAGATTAGGGAGTTCTTTGCCTTATACTTATCCCCTGAAAATATATTTTTAACCGTTGTTCCCTTATGGGAGTTATACATATAGTCTTTTTTAAGAGCTTTTAATACAGCATCTCCAGAAAAATTAACTCCATCTAACCCCTCTGTATTCTCTAACTTATAAATATCCTTATTTACATCAGAAATTGAGGCTATAACATGTCTTACTCTATTATCCTTTTTAAGATAACTCAAAATTTTTGTAATAAGAAAGGAGTCTGAAATTGAACCCTGTATTATTAAAAAATCAACTGATGTTATATCAAGACTCTTAGTTGCTACTTTTAATATGTTTTTAATCTTGATTATATTTGATGGGACAACTATTCCAATATCAACAGAGTTATCTTTTCGGGCTTTATCAAGACCTTCCTTTAAATTTATAAACTTCCTAAAAACCTTATAATCAAACTGTATATAGTTAATTCCCCTCTCTAGGGATTTTTTTAAAATGGAATTATATTGATGTTGATTTTTTATATTATTGGATATATCAACTCCAAGACAGGATAAAACTCTTCCTGTATCTCCATAGGGTCTAAATTGCACTAACTGACTCCTTATTTGTAACATTTTACTCTTCTACAAAGCCAAGGTCAAGTTAGAAATTATTAAGCAAAGGTATCTAATATTTTATTAGATTTGTATACAGGTTTATCCTTTCTTTCCTTCTCTTTAAATACAGGACAGTGGTAACCTGTAAATTTCTTTACGTCGATACTAGGAAGAGAGCGTCCCTTTATATTAAAAACCCTACAAGCTCTAGGTCTATTTTCATCTAGTGTTATGTAAAAGTGAATGCAGTTAGCACAGTTTGGATTATCCATCTATAGTATTAAAGAATATAACTTTTTCAATCTCTGGGTCAAATATAGTATATTTGGGATTTGGATCAACACCTTCTAAAATTCTATCAGCCTCTCGAATACTCTCTTCAAATAGTAATTTTAAGGATGGGGATGACCTCTTCCATAGAGGACCACTATCTAATACTTGATCAAAGTTAAGAGTTATACTCTCCTCCTCTCCATATCTATAACTCCAATCTCCTTTGTTAATATCAAATCTATAAAGGGGAATAAAGAGATAAGCCTTCTCAATTAAATACTCTAATGTTTTACAAATATACTCAAATTCTGACTCTGAGAAGGAGTAGTGAAGGTTTAAACGTACCCAGCCAGGCTTAAGTCCAGCCATCTGCCTACTCTCTAAAAGGCATACAAAGTTTGTTGATAGTTCCTTATCAATACTTAGCAGGTGGTGCCCATAGGGACCGGCACAAGAACATCCAGCCCTAGTTTGTATACCAAAAAAGTCATTCATAATTCTAGTAAATAGTCTTGGATGAACTAATCTGTCACCATGACGAACATTAAAAGCTATTATATTTACTTTTTTTTCAGGATCTATGGACCCATAAAACTCGATCTTTTTATTATCCTTAAATCTGTTAATAAACTCTGTAAACAGATACTTCTCAATCTTATCAATTGTCTCTATACCTATTCTCTCTTTTAACTGAAAGACAAGGGAAGTTTTAATCGCCTGAAGGATTCCAGGTGTACCGGGCTTCTCCCTACTCTCTATATCATCAGTAAATTTCTGGCTTTCTAAAGTAACAAAATCAACAGTTCCACCTGCAGCAATTGAAGGTGCAAGGGTTTTATTATAGATCTTTTCATTAAAGATAAGCAGCCCAGAAGCTCCAGGTCCCCCTAGGAATTTATGGGGAGAGATAAAGATTGCATCAAAATACGACTTATCATCTCTGTTCATATCTATCTCAACATAGGGAGCGCAAGCTGCAAAATCAAAACAGACTATTCCTCCATGTTTATGCATTATTCGAGCAACATCATAAATAGGAGTTATAATTCCAGAGACGTTAGAGGCTGCAGAGAAGGAGCCGATTTTCTCCCTTTCACTATATGTTTTATTAGAGACCATTCTCTCTAACTCATCTAGATCCAACTCTCCACTACTATTTAATGGAACTTCAACAACCTCACAAAGGCTCTGTCTCCACATAATTTCATTAGAGTGGTGTTCATAGGGGCCTACAAAGACAATGGGTTTCATCTTATTTATTTTAGCCCTTAAGGATGTTTTACAGGGGCTTTTCTCCTCTTCTATTAAAGAGCAAGAGTCTATCATCTCATCTAAACGCTTTTTAGTTGCCGGTGACCAAAAAACTCCTAATATTTGTTGAAGTCTTGTTATTGCACCTGTAGCTCCAGTACCTGAGAATATAATTTTTCCACTATCCCCTGCATTAACAATACGCTTAATATTAGACTCAGCCTCATGAAGTAAGTTGGTCATAGTCTTTCCAGTAAAATCGTCATCTGTATGGGAGTTAGCGTAGAATCTTAGCAAATTTTGAATGTAGTTTTCAATAAAATAGAGGCCTCTTCCACTAGCTGTATAGTCAGCATAAACAAGGGGTCTTTTCCCAACAGGGGTCAAAAAAAGTTCATTCCTCCCAATAATCTCCTGTCTTAACCACTCTTGTTTAATCATCTCTTTAATTGGTTTCATAACACCCCCATACAGGTATACTAAAATGAAATGTATATAAGGTAAACCCTATATAACAGGCCTATTCAAAAAACAGGTCATAGTAGACAAAGTTTCCATCCTCTATTATAAATAGGTTTTCTCCACTTCTTACAACATCACCAAACTCATTAAAACTGTAATCCTGTATTAATCCATTAAAACTTCGCCCGCTTGTAATTACATCTTTTAATTTATTTAGGGCATGGTCTAAGTTAGTCTCTAACATAGCTTCGTAAAATAGCATTACTGCATCATAGGATAGAATAGCTGTTGTAGTTGGATCGCTGAAAAAATGGGACTTAAACGTATTAACAAAATTTACCATCGGAATATTTTTATAAGTATAATTTAACTTATCATAAATAATCATACCCTCTACAGACCTGCCCCCATGGGTTAAAACCATTGAAGTTTTTGACCACTCACTACTATAAAAGTTAGGTTTAAATCCAACCCTGTAACAGATTTGAGTAATCTCAGCTACAATATCACCTCTAGCTATAATAGAAACCGAATCAATCTTCTCTTTTATCAAATTATTTACAAGTAGAATATGGTTCTCAACTTCACTTATCTCATACTCTATAACAGGAACAATCCCCTTAGTTAAAAGTCCTTTTTTTATACCCTTTATTACACCACTTGTATAAGGGCTATTATCACTACTCCATAAAAGGGCAACTCTTTTATCACCCCTATTAATTATAGCGTTAGAGAGGGACCGACCCTCTTTATATGTGGTGTCATTAAGCATAATAAAGTTATCATCAATATTAGAAAAATTATCCGATTTAACACTAGGACTTATCACAAGAATATTACTACCCTTGGTTCCATCTATAACGGAGCTTCCCATTTTACTAATTAGAGGGCCTAATAAAACAGAGATATCATTACTTATTAGATCTTTTACAACCTTTTTAGTCTTTTCTATACTATCCTCAGAATTTCCAGTTATCAGTTCTAACTTTTTCCCCTTAATTCCACCCTTAGAATTTATCTCGTCAATTGCTAGTAGGGCTCCATTTCTCCCTTGAACTCCAACCTCTGAATACTCTGTAGAGAAATTTGATATAAAACCAACTTTAATTGTAGAGCTCTTATTACTATTAACTAGTATTAAAAGGAGTATAACAATAAAAACTGCGAGTATAAAAAACTTAATAACTCTATTCATTGTAAAAATCGTATTTATTATCTTTTATTATATACAGAAGAATACTTCTAACTCCATCCCCGTACTTATCGATACTAAAGGGTTCTAATATACCATTAAAATTTTCTATTTTTAAAATTGAATCCTTTACTAAATTTCCATCAAAACTTTTTGAAAGGGTACCACCATCTTTATAAATATACATAGACTCATAGAAGTATATTGCTACAGTATTAGACTCTGTACCAAATTTATCAAAATATTTTTTATTAAACTGTACCTCTCTCTCTTGAGGTTTAGGATTAACCATTGCATCAGCAATTATCATCCCCTCTACCCTACTACCACCATATTCATGTACTCCACTGGCTTTAACCCATGACCCACCATATAAATGTGGTAGGGGTTTCTCTTTAGCATAATACTGAACAACCTTAGCACTATCAATTCCGTCGGCAACTAAAAAAATAGCTCCAGGTTCTATATCTAATAGGGAATCAACTATACCATCAATTTCATCACTATTACTAAACTCAAAGACTTTAGAAATATTTACATCTGTATTTTTTATTCTTTTAATATAACCCTCAGCAACCCCACTAGTATAAGCACTATTTCTACTATCTAGTATTAGGACTACATCTCTGTCCCCTCGTTTTATAGATATTTCAGCAATTTTAACTCCTTGAACTGATGATGGAGTTGCTACACGAAGAAAATTATCATCAATACCTGTTAAGTCATCACTACTTACAGTTGGGCCTATTATTAAAACATTACTACTACCTACACCTTTTATTACAGTTGATGCCATTCCACTTAAAATAGGGGAGATAATAACATTAACTCCTTGGGATACTAACTCCCTGGTCCCTGAGTAACACAGATCAATACTTCCTTGGTGATCTTTAATAAGTAGTTCAATGGTATGATTATTAATACCTCCATCTCGATTTATCTCATCTATAGCTAAAGTTAGTCCACTTCTGGCACTTACACCAAGGCCTGAGTTCTTTCCAGATAGATCTGTAATTAGACCAACCTTTAATACCTTAGGCTCACCTGAACTAAATATAAAAATTATTGCAATTAAAACTAGGATAAAAATAGGGATAAGTATTTTAAAAAACTTCATATAGACCTCATTTAATAATTGTAGGTCATCTAACATCTGTTTTCAATAAAAAAAGGGGCAACTAGTATAGTTACCCCTATAATATTAATTATTACTTAGTATAAAGAGGTCTCTCTTGATACTTTGTATGTAGTAAATCATGTGCCTTATGGCTACATGGTTCACCTAGGTAATCTTTGTAAATCTGAACAATTTCAGGGTTCTGATGGGAACATCTAACTGTTGATTTCTCATCATCACTATAAAGTCCTGCAGTTCTTCTAGCTCTAACATCATCATCTGTTCCATAAGGTTGACCACCACCAGCTATACAACCACCCTTACAAGCCATAACCTCAATAAAGTGGTATGGAGGAGGATTTCCAGCTTCTTTAGCAGCCCTAACTTCATTCATGATATCCCTAACATTTGCCATACCGTGGGCTACAGCTACTTTTAATGTAGCATCGCCAAGTTGAACTTCTCCAACTTTAACGTTTTCTGCACCACGAACAGCAGTAATATTAACATCTTCAATCTCTTTACCTGTTACAAGTAGATGGGCTGTTCTAACAGCAGCTTCCATTACACCACCTGTTACACCAAAGATAGTACCAGCTCCAGCATATGCTCCAATAGGGCTATCTGCTTTTTCATCTTCTAGATTAACAAAGTCGATACCTGCAGATTTAATTAATCTACCTAACTCCCTTGTTGTTAATACTAGGTCAACGTCGTTTACACCAGAGGCCTGCATATTATCATCCCTAGAGATTTCATATTTTTTAGCAGTACAAGGCATTATAGCTACAGACATAATATCCTTAGGGGCTAGACCTTTTTTATCAGCATAGTAGGTTTTAGTAATTGCACCCTGCATCATCATTGGAGATTTAGCAGTTGAGAAGTGGGGAATCATATCTGCGTAATATTTCTCCATATAGTCAGTCCATGCTGGACAACATGAAGTAATTTGAGGTAATAATCCACCATTTGTTACTCTATCTACTAACTCTGTACCCTCTTCCATTATTGTTAGGTCAGCACCAAAGTTTGTATCAAATACAGCATCTACTCCAAGTCTTCTAAGTGCGGAGTATATTTTACCTGTTGTAACAGTACCAGGCTCTAAACCAAACATCTCACCAATTGCAACCCTAACTGCAGGTGCCATTTGAACAGCAACATGCTTATCAGATGCTATCATCTGCATAAAAGTTTGAGTTTCATCTTTTTCGTATATCGCTCCAACTGGACAGTGGGCAGAACATTGACCACACTTAATACATGGAGACTCTGCAATTAGTGCACCACCAGCTGCAGTCATTAGTGTATCGTCCCCTCGGCCGATGAACTCTAATGCCCATACATCCTGTAGTTGCTGACAAACATTTACACATCTACCACAGTTTATACATTTTCTAGGGTCAAATACTAACGCATTTGTTGACTCATCCCTTGGTCTCTCTTTAATACCAGACTCGTAAGGAACTTCTCTAATACTAAAGTCTTCAGCAAGATCTTGTAGTTCACAAACACCATTTCTAGCACAGTTTAGACACTCTAAAGGATGGTTAGATATAATTAACTCTAAAACTGTACGTCTAACACACTGAATCTCAGGGTCATGAGTAATATAGTTTTGTCCTTCTACAATATCAGTTGCACAGGCTCTTACCAATTTAGGGGAACCTTCAACCTTTACAATACATATACCACATGACGCCCAAGGCTCTAAGTCCGAGTGATCACATAGTGTAGGTATTTTTACTCCAGCAAGCTTTGCAGCATCAAGGATCTTTGTTCCCTGTTCTGCTACTACAGGAGTACCATTAATTTTTATATTTACAGTTGCCACTTAAAATCTCCCTTTCCTTAACTGATTGTAATAGCGTCGAACTTACATGCTTCATAACAAGCACCACATTTAACACATTTATCTTGAATAATAACGTGAGGAGTTTTTCTCTCACCTTCAATACAGTTAACTGGACACTTTCTTGCACATACAGTACATCCAATACATTTCTCTTCAATAATTTTGTACTGCATAAGATCTTTACACTTACCAGCTCTACACTTACCTTCTTGAATATGCTCTAAATACTCATCTTCAAAATATTTTAATGTAGATAATACAGGGTTAGCAGCTGTCTGACCTAAACCACAAAGTGATGCGGTTTTCATAGCTTGACCTATATCCTTTAATTTTTTGATATCTGCCATATCACCCTTACCAGAAGTTATCTTTTCAAGAATTTCATGCATCTTCTTAGTACCTATTCTACAAGGAGAACACTTACCACAAGACTCTTCTACACAGAACTCTAAGTAGAATTTTGTAACATCAACAATACAATCATCTTCTGACATTACAATCATACCACCAGAACCCATCATAGACCCAATAGCTGTTAATGTATCAAAGTCGATTGGAGTATCTAGGAATTGGTCAGTAATTACACCACCAGATGGACCACCTGTCTGTACAGCTTTAAATTTTCTACCATTTTTAATACCACCACCGATATCAAAAACAATGTCTCTTAAAGTTGTTCCCATTGGAACCTCTACTAAACCAGAGTTCTCTATCTGTCCTGTTAATGCAAATACTTTAGTACCAGAGGAACCTTCTGTTCCAATGGATTTAAACCACTGGCCACCCTTTGTTAAAATTACTGGAATATTAGCAAAAGTTTCTACATTGTTAATAATTGATGGTTTACCCCATAATCCTTTAACAGCTGGAAATGGTGGTTTTGGAACAGGCATACCCCTTTTACCCTCAATAGAAGCTAAAAGTGCTGTCTCTTCACCACAAACAAATGCTCCGGCACCTAATCTTATCTCTAGTGTAAATGAGAAATCAGAACCAAGAATATTTTTACCTAATAAACCAGCATCTTCTGCCTGCTTAATAGCGATATTTAATCTCTCAATTGCCAGTGGATACTCAGCTCTAATATAGATATAACCTGTATCAGCACCACATGTATAACCTGCAATTGTCATAGCCTCAATAATTGAGTGTGGATCACCCTCACATGTTGATCTATCCATATATGCACCTGGGTCACCCTCATCTGCATTACAAACAACATATTTTTGATCAGCTTCAACATTTTTAGAAAAGTTCCATTTTAACCAAGTTGGGAAACCTGCCCCACCTCGACCTCTTAGACCAGAAACTTTTAAGTGGTTAATAACATCATCCGGTGTTAACTCTCCAGTTAAACACTTCTCTAACGCAAGGTAACCATCTCTAGCTATATACTCTTCAATATCCTCTGGGTTTATTAAACCACAGTTTCTAAGAACAACTCGATACTGCTTTTGATAAAATTTAATTTTATCAGAATCAACATCACCATCATTCTTGATATCTTTATATATAAGTCTATCTACTAATCGACCTTTTACTATTGTCTCTGCAATTATTTCCTCAGCATCCTCTGGTTTAACTTCTACATAAAATGCTTCTTCTGGTAATACCTTTACAATAGGTCCTTTTTCACAGAATCCGAAACAACCAGTTTTAATGATTTGAACATCATCTTTAACACCGTGTTTATTTGCGGATTTTAGAAGAGCTTTGAATATCTCATCACCCTTTGATGATTCGCAGGCAGTTCCCCCACAAACCAATATAAAGTTTTTTACTGCCATGGTTAGTTCTGCTCCTTCATAATATCTGATGCAGGTCTATCTAAAACATATTTTGATATTAACTCTTTACCAATAACATGTTTTACAATAATTTCCCTAGCTATATCTCCGTCTACATTTCCATAAATAGTTTGTGGCATACCTGGTGCCTTAATATCTACAGTTGGCTCTGAGTGACAAAGACCCATACAACCTGTTTGTTTAATAGTTACGTTATCTAATTCATGCTCTTTAATTTCGTCAATAAGTGCTGACATTGCGTCTTTTGCACCAGCAGCAATACCACAAGTACCCATTCCAACAATTATTGTTACATCATGAGCATCTGTATCACGTCTGTTGATCTCTTTTTTCTTATCGTCTCTCAACGCTTTTAATTGTGCTAAAGTCATTTTAGCCATAAGTAAAACTCCTAATTATCTAATTCCTGGGATTCTATGAACTCCTTAAGGAGAATCATATTTGTAACCAGTGTTAAATCACCTAATACATCAAGTAATTCGCTTCTGGTTATAGTATAACTAAGCTTCCGCTCTCTATCTTCTCTATTAAAAATGAACTCATATTCACCATCAAATGATAAACATGAAATCAAAAGATCTGTGATCCCACCTATTGGAGGTGTATCCCAGTGGTTTAAGTTAAATGTAGCACTTAATGCTGTTCCCTCTCCTAAAACTGACTTTAGATGAAATGAACCATCGGTCATCTCTGTTGTCTGTATAAGAAAAGGAATTCCTAAACCCACCCTACGATTTTTATGTTTTATTCCATCGGTATAAAATGGGTCTTTAACCCTATCCAATGTAGACTCATCCATTCCTTTTCCATCATCTGTAAGATTAACTTCTAGGAAGGATTTATCCTGAATAAAATCCAGGGTTATTGTTTTGGAATTAGCTTCCACTGAATTCTGAAAAAGATCCAGAACCATATCACATAGAGAGTAGTGCACTACTTAGATCTATATTTTGCAAGAATCTCAGGTAGATCATCTGCTGAAAGTTTTCCATACACCTCATCACCAACGGTAATAAGTGGAGCTAACCCACAACAACCAACACATCTAACACCCTGTAATGAAAACTCTTCATCATCAGTTGTACAGTTCACACCACATCCAAGAAGTGTTTCACACTCAGCCATTAAGTCTCCAGCACCCTTAATATAACATGCAGTACCCATACAAACTGAAATGATATTTTTTCCTGGTTTCTTTAATTTAAAGAAGTGGTAAAAAGTAATTACACCGTAAACTTTAGCTAACGGTACATCTAAGTTCTTCGCTAACTCGATTGCTGCTGCTCTAGGAATATAACCATAGTGCTCTTGAGTTTTGTGAAGAATCATAATTAGATTTCCTGGTTTATCTCTCCATAAATCAATGAATTCCAATAAACTCTTAGGAAGCTCTATCTTCTCTTCTGTAGGCATAATACCTCCTGACAATATATTCTACAAAAATTTTTATGTTGTTATTATATTCCATCTATTGTGTTAATTCAATAGTTATTTATCTAAATAACTATTCTATTGTGTTCTAGTTAGTTTTAAAAATATAGTATTTACAAATATTGTGAATAGAGGTACATTAAAAAAATGATTAACGATGAGACTGTAACTAGATTTATAAAATATAACAGAATACTTTCACAATTAAAAAGTTTAGGGATGGCTAGAGTATTCTCAAACAACTTAGGGGACGCAATTGGTGTTACACCAGCTTTAGTAAGGAAGGATTTTTCAAGATTTGACCTTACAGGAAATAAACGTGGTGGGTATGAGATAGACCTGCTAATTGAAAAGCTGGATGAATTACTAGGAGGTAAGGGCCTAGAAAACATGATAATTATTGGATGCGGGAATATAGCAAAGGCACTAATTAATCATGGAGACTTCACCAAAGACGGGGGTAAGATTGTTGCCGGATTTGATATAGACCCACAGGTGGATAAATTTTCAGATATACCTATATATAATATTGATGTCCTAGAATCTTATATAAAAGAGCATGATATTAAGATTGGAATTTTAACAGTTCCTGAAGAGGCTGCTGCACTCATGTTTGAAAAACTTCTTGCGCTAGGTATAAAAGGGGTATTAAACTTTACCCCAGTGGAACTTAAGGGTTCCGACAGTTGCATAGTAAACAATGTAAATATTGGACTTGAGATAAAAAAACTAACTTACGAAGTTAAAAAGGCATTTGATTAATAATGGAAAATATACCAATAAATACTGACTCACCGTCTGTTATACAGGAGATTATTTACCAGTTAAAGATTAAGGATGTTATGAGTAAAGATCTAATAACTCTTAGGAAATCTGGAACAATGAGAAATGTCCAAGTAACAATGGCAAAGTATAAACTCTCTGCAATTCCTATTACCAATTCCATGAGAATATTAGGTCTAGTTAGTATTGAGGATATAATAAAGGCTTTAGACTACGGTTATATAAATGATAAAATTGAGAAGCATATGACTAGAAAGTTGATAGTTTTAGAGGATGATATGCCCTTGAGTTTTGCTATATCATATTTTAATAAGTATAACTTTGGAAGGTTCCCAGTATTAAATAAAGAGAAGGAGTTAGTTGGTATTATCTCGATGAGGGATATAAATGCAAAACTATTAGAGCACCTAAATAGTGCGATGCAGGCCCTTGAAAACTCTATTCTAAACGAAAATCCAAGTACAATTCAAAGTAACGAAAAAATATTTCAAACTACTAAATTTAATTTCGAAATAGCTGGAAAAGCTTCAACTGAGATAAAAAAGAGTCTAAAAAAGTTAAACCTAGATAGAAAATTTATTCGAAGAGTAGCTGTAGCTTCCTACGAACTTGAGATAAACCAAGTAGTTCACTCAGACGGAGGAACTATAAAAGCTATATTTGATAAGGATAAAATAACAATAATTGCAAAGGATAGAGGTCCTGGAATACCAGATTTAAAGAAAGCTCTAACGGAGGGGTTTTCAACAGCAAACGACTGGATAAGAAGCCTTGGATTTGGAGCTGGGATGGGTCTACCTAACTCTAAAAGAGTTGCTGATGGGTTTGATATAGAGTCATCAGAGAGTGGAACAACAGTTAAAGTTGATTTTAATATACCAAAGGAGTTGATATGAAAACAGATGAATTAGAGAAAAACCTCGGGTTAGTACCCGCCTATAATGATTATGAAATTAATAATATTGTTACTGGTTTCACATCGGATCTTTTAAGTGATGTAATGGGTAATGCGGATGAAGATAGTGTATTAATTACAATTCAAGCCCATAAAAATACAATTGCATGCTGCTCTCTAGCAGGAATTACTGCGGTTATTATATGTAGTGGAAGAAAAGTTCCCCAGGATATGATAGATGCAGCAAAGGATGAGGGTATTGCCATTTTTACAACAAAGGATAATCAATTTACAACTTCATTTAAAGTTCACGGAATATTATAATGAAGGTAAGGTGTGATCTACACATTCACTCCTGCCTAAGCCCCTGTGGGGATCTAGAGATGTCCCCCAACGCAATAGCCCAGGAGGCTAAAAAAAGAGGCCTGGATGTTATTGCATTAACAGATCACAACACAGCCCTTAATACCCCAGCATTTATGACCGCATGTAATAAAGCAGGTATTTTTGGTATATATGGCATAGAGATTACGTCCAGTGAAGAGGCCCATGTATTAGCACTATTTAAAAAACCAGAAACAGCTGTTGAAATGGGTAAGTTAGTATATAAAAGTCTACTATCTGGTAAAAATGATCCAGAAAAGTGGGGGGATCAAGTCTACTTAGATGATGATGAGAATATTATTGGAGAGGTAGAAAAGTATCTTACAGGGGGAGCGAGTATATACTCAATATCAGAACTTTTAGAGATGACCCTAAAAAGAGATGGTATATTTATTCCTGCCCATATTGATAAACCCCAATTTAGTATAAAAAGTCAGCTAGGTTTTCTTCCAGATGAGGAGTATAGTGCTATAGGCCTTACAAAGTTACCACCTATTATGGAGTTAAAAGGAAAGCCATTTATAACAAACTCCGATGCTCACTACTTACATAATATTGGAGATAGAAGTTTTACCTTAGATATAGAGGACCTATCTTTTTCTCATATAAAAGAGGCAATTGTTAGGGGAAAAATAACAATAAATTAATACTTTTTTAATAACTAGAAGTATAAACAAGTATATAATATTTTTATGACAATCATCACAAGACTCAAACTGTCCTACACATCACTAGTATTAGTACCATTTTTAGTATTTATTTTTACTTCAGCTTTTTATAAAGATGATTTTATGTTTACTATCCATGGTTTAAAACTCTCAGTGCAGACAGAGCAGTTTAATAGGGTGTTATACAAAACCCTAGATAATAACCCAGATTCAATGTTAACAGAGGAAAAACTAAGAGAACTAATATCCTATACAAAGTACCCTGAATATATTACATGTTTTGTAGTAATTAACGATAAAGTACAACTCTCTGTTGGTAGAGAGTTAAAAGTTATTGAAAGATATATACAAGAACAGAAATATCTCAATTACTGGATCTTTAATACCACAGATGGAAGAACTGCATCTGTATATTTTATAAATACAAGAAGACAGTATCAGACATTTCCAATTGGGATCTTATACCCAATTATATTTTATATTATTTTCATAAGTCTACTCTCTTATCTTACAGCAAAAAAAATAACTAGGCCACTTAATAAATTAAAAAATGCAGCACTAAGTATTAAGGATGAAGATTTTGATATTGACTTAAGCTACAATAAAGTAGATGAAATAAAAGATGTTTTTATAGCCTTTGATGAGATGAGGTTAAGATTAAAACACAATGTAGAGAAACAGTTAAAATATGAGAAGAGTAGAACAGAGCTTATTGCGAATATCTCCCATGACCTAAAAACACCTATTACTGCAATAAAAGGGTATATAGAAGGAATAGTCGATGGTGTTGCAAATACGCCACAAAAAATGCAGAAATACCACGAAACAATTTTTAGGAAAGTTAACCTATTAGATAGTTTAATTGATAACCTATTTCTATCATCAAAATTAGAACTTAGAAATGAGCCATTCCACTTTACCATTGTCAATTTAAACATGTTTTTATCAGACTTAATAGAAGAGATTCGTTTTGATAAACCTGACTTAAAAATAGACATAAACTCATCAAACAGTAAAACAATGATAAATGCTGACCCTATACAGCTACAAAGGGTTATTTATAACATAATTGGAAACTCTATAAAATATAATGATAAAGAGAGATGTGAAATCCTAGTTTCAATTGATACTGATACCAAATTTACAAAAATATCAATTATGGATAATGGAATTGGTATAGATACTGAAAATTTAGATAAAATATTCAATCAATTTTTTAGATCTGACCCTGCAAGATCATCATCCACCGAAGGGACAGGACTAGGGCTATCTATTGCAAAACAGATAATAAGAGAACATGGTGGAAAAATATGGGGAACTAACAATTCTAATAATGGAGTTACAATTAGTTTTACCCTGCCAATTATTAAGGAGTGAATATGAATAAAATATTAATCATCGAAGATGATATAAGTATCGCAGAACTAGAGAGGGACTACCTTGAAGCTGAGAATTTTATTGTTGATATTATTTCCGATGGGGAGAAAGGACTTTCCACGGCCCTAGGCAGTGACTACTCTTTAATTGTACTGGATGTAATGTTACCTAGTATGGATGGCTTTAAAATACTAAGAGAGATTAGGCAGAAGAAGGAGACTCCAATTTTGATGGTTTCTGCAAAAAAGGAGGATTTTGATAAAATTCGAGGTTTAGGCCTTGGAGCAGATGACTATATGACAAAGCCCTTTAGTCCAAGTGAGATGACAGCAAGGGTAAAGGCCCATATTAATAGGTATAACAAGCTATCTGGAGCATTAACTAATAATGAAACAATGAAAACTATAAATATAAGAGGCCTTGAGCTTAATAGAGAGTATAAAAGTGTAAAACACAATGGTGAACAGGTAATACTTACATCAAAAGAGTTCGAAATTCTCTATCTTTTAATGTCAAACCCTAACAAAGTCTATTCAAAACAGGAGATATTTGACCAAATATGGGGAGACTCCTACGGTGATATTTCTACCATTACGGTCCATATAAGAAAAATTAGGGAGAAGATAGAGAATGACCCATCTACTCCTGAATATATTGAAACACTTTGGGGTATTGGGTATAGGTTCCCCCTTTAAGTTCTACTTAGCATTTTACCTATGGAACCACCATTTGTAACATACTTATACCCTTGGGATTTTAGAATATTTAAAGCCGCTGCAGATCTACCACCACTTGCACAATAAATAGTTATTCTGTGGTCTGGATATATTTTATTCTTCCTAATTCCTTTAAAAAACTCATTGTATGGAATATTTATGGCGCCCTTAACATGGCCAGACTTAAACTCTCCCCTTGTTCTTACATCAATAATTACTAATTTACCTGCCAAAACAACCTCCACAAACAAAGTATATTAAAACCAATATATAGTAAATATACATAATATAGAAATAAATTATTCTCCTTAAAATATTGAAACAATAAAAATAAAATAGAATACTTTGTCTATGCATAAAAACGATTTATTAGAGGGTAGTATCCCTAAACATATGGTAAGACTAGCAATCCCAAGCATTGGTGGTATGTTAGCAATAATTCTATTTAATATAACAGACACTTTTTTTGTCTCTAAGTTAGGGATAAAACCATTAGCTGCTATGGGTTTTACATTTCCTATTGTAATGATAATTGGTGCATTCTCCTCAGGGATTAGTATGGGGTCAGGTTCAATACTTGCTAGGGCAATGGGGAAAAAAGACCACCAATTAATGAAGAGAGTAGCTACAGATGGAATACTATTATCTGTTTTGTCGGTAGTTATTATATCAACTATGGGGTTATTAACCATTACTCCACTTTTTACATTTATGAATGCAGATGCAAGTGTAGTTCCTCTTATAAAGGATTATATGGTTGTATGGTACTCAGGTGTAGTATTTGTAGTTATGCCTCCAGTTAGTGATTCAGCCATGCGAGCGATTGGAGATATGAAGAGACCATTTTATGTAATGATGGTTTGTGCTGTAGTGAATGTAATATTGGACCCTATTTTTATATTTGATAAGTTTACTTTTTTAATATTTGAAATCAAAGGCCTTGATATGGGTATTAAGGGTGCGGCTATTGCTACAATTATATCCAGGGCTTCTGGAGCAGTACTATCTTTATCATTTGTAAAATTTAAATATGGCCTTCTAGATTTTCATTATAAATCCATTTCCGAGCTTTTTATATCATGGAGAAATATTTTATCCATAGGTATCCCAGGTGCACTTGTTCGACTACTACCCCAGGTTGTCCGTCTTGTATTAACAAAAGTAACAGCTATAGTTGGTGGAACAGTTGCTGTTGCAGCAATAACGGCAGGTAGTAGAATAGAGAGTTTCTCCGCTGTTTTAAGCATGGCTGTAGGTGTAAGCTTAATGCCAATTATGGGTCAAAATTACGGCGCAGGAAAACATGAGAGGGTTGAGAGTACAAGAAAAATTATATTTAAACTCTCTATTATTTTTGGAGTATTTTTAACTATGCTGGCAACTCTTTTTTGGCGGCCATTAGGTGGAATATTCTCTACAAACCCTAGGGTAATAGAGTTAATTGGAATATATTTAGTTATTATGATGATCGGTTCAATTGGGTTAAACCAATATAACTGGTTATCAGAGGGATTAAATGCAATTGGCAAACCAAGGGTTTCATTAAAACTAAACGGCTATGGAACCATACTCCTTCTACTTCCATCCATGTTAATTGGTGCAAAAGCTGCAGGCTTTATTGGAATGGTTATAGGCCTTGCCCTAAGCCAAATAATCCTAGGTTTTATTGCTGAGAATAAAGTCAAAAAGACTTTACTAATACATTGATTCTACTTTAAAGTTATTTCAAAATTAAAAATATAAAAGGATATTTATGAAAAAACTATTATTAATAGCAATAATGTCAATATTATTGCTAATTTCATGTGACCAAATTGAAGGTCTTTTTAAAAACCCATCAACAGATGATACAGAAAACCCTACTGTTTCTAGCCTAAACATAACTCCATCGGAGATTACATCAAACTCTTTGGTTTTAACTTGGGAGTTAGCAAGTGATAACATTACTGAACAAAATGATTTGTTATACAAAGTGGAACAGAGCGTTAATTCAACAACAACTGTTTTACTTGATTGGGTAGCAAACAAGTCAACTTTAAACTTAACAGATCTAACAGAAGTGACTGAGTATGTTTATTCTGTTAAAGTTAAGGATCAAGCTGGTAACGAACTATCTTATAATACTCTTACACAAGATACACCACATATATATGAAGGGGTATGGGAATTCTACCAAGAGTCTGAAGATGGATCAAATAGTAATCACTATTTATTTACAATAGAAAAAAACTCAATTAAATTAAGAATCGAAGAAACAGAGGATTACCAAATAGAACTAATAATGGATCTAACAGTTGTAGATGACAAAATGACTTTTTCTCCAAACCAAGCAAGGAATTTACCAGATGGTGAATTTCTAGAGGATACAGATTCTCCAGAACTCACTATGTTCTATAGCGTTGATAAAGATAATATTATCTTTTATGAGGGCGATGAAACATCTTCAAATATTGCCTCCTGGATTTTAACAAGACAAGGATTTGAGGAATCAAGCTACAACGATGGAGAGTCTATAGTAGGAAGATGGGGTTGGTCCACAACATCAATTATATATAATGATGATGGTAGTTTTGAACAGCTAGAAGGGGATCAGGTTCAGGCAAAAGGAAACTATGAAGTACTAAATAATAATAAAAAATATAAACTTAATACTACTCATATATGGGATGCTAGTTCCCTTAAAGAACTTACAGAAGAAGAAAAGATTGATTATGCAACGGAAGGAGACCTCTACTTAGTTGATGGATTAATGTGTCAAGATCCTGGATATGGTATTGATAATACAAAGTATATCTATAAAAAAAGATAGTTAATAATAATGGAACTATTAATTTAGTTCCATTTATAATCTGCTAACTCTCCAACATTTTTGATATTCTTCCAATCCTGGAATCAATATCATCCATGGACATATACCTAGCCTCTCTAATACTCTCCCTGCCCTCTACAAATACAAGTAGTCCAGGAATCGTAAATAGCGAGTATTGACCTATAATTGTTTCATCATTATCTAGATTTATATAGTACTGATTAAGGTTTGGGTACTTATCTGCAATCATTTTTATTTTAGGTTTTAGGGCCTTACAAACACCACAGTTTGTTTTTGATAGGTAGACTAAAACAAACTGATTCTCTTTTATAGCTCCATCAAGCTCTTCTTTATTGAATAATTCTGTCATAATATAAAGATAGTCATATATAGTGTTTAAGTAAAGATATAAAAGGATTAAATAGTAATAATAAAATAGAGTCCTTAGACTATTATTAACCTATATAGAAAGTAGAATGAAAGATATCAATGATAGGCAATATTAAAAAGTATGAGTCAGATATTGTTTATGAAATATATTTTAAAGATAAACCAGTTTATATCTATATTTTGATGGAATTTCAGTCAACTGTATATAAAAAGATGCCAATTAGGCTTCTAAGGTACATATTAGAACTATATGAAGATAATGGTAGAAATAGTGAGTCTGGTTTATACCCTGCTATCTTTCCACTCTTACTTTACAACGGAGAATCTAAATGGACTGCTAAGAAGAACATTTCAGAGGTTATAGACAAAACTATACCTTTAAAATATATTCCAACCTTTGAATATTATCCCATTTTAATAAATGAGATATCTAGAAAGGATCTACTTAAAATACATAATGCTGTTTCAGCTATTTTCTATATGGAGAATACAGATTCGGAAGATTATAGAGAAGCAATTGATGATCTAGTGACTGTAATTAAAGATTCGAGTATACTAGAGACAAAGGTTTTTGCTAACTGGGTTAATAATTTTCTACTAAGCCAGGGTGAAGAGCTTGTATATGAAGATTTTGATAAGATTAAAAAACCTGAGGAGGTACTACCTATGATGGCTGCAAATATTGAACGGTATAGAGAAAAACTAATTAGTGAGGGTCTAGAACAAGGTATCAAGAAAGGTATAGAGAAAGAAAAAGTTGAAATCGCTATTAATCTATTAAAAGCTGGTTCAGAATATACTTTCGTAGCCAATATTACCGGATTATCTATTGAAGAACTAAAGAAAATAAAACTATAAATATATTACCAATATGCTATTATTAGTCAAAATTCGATAGCATATAGAAAATAATGATAATCTTTAAATTTGTTCTTAAATTAATTAACTTTTTACTATTTTACATCAGTAATAGAAACACGATAGTCCCTAAAGTTGCTCTTAAATGGCAAGAAAACAGAAGATATATGCGCTACTTTGAACAAAATAATATCAAACTACCCTTTTCTAAAGAAGAGAAGCTTTTCATATACTCTTTTTATTCAAAAAAGAAGAATATACATAAATATTTTACCCTTATAAAGCCTGAAACAATCCTCTATAGTTGGAAAAAAGCCATTAATAATATTTGGACTTACAATTCTACATGTAAAAGAAAAGGTAGACCACAGATTTCCTATAAGATTAGAAACCTTATAAAATCAATGAAAGTAGATAACTACTTATGGGGATGCCTTAGGATTAGAGATGAGTTAATAAAACTAAATATTGATATTTCTAGGGAAACTATTAGAAAAATTATTAGTGATTTTAGAAAACAGAATATTATTAAACCTAATTACTCATGGTCAACATTCCTTAGATCCCATTGGAACTCTCTTTTTGCCTGTGACTTTTTTACTGTAGATTTTTTTGTGGGATGCATACCGAGCAGTAAAACGTAGTTTTACGACTAGGGTTCTAAAAAATTCTATATATTTTTTATATTACAATTAAAAAGTAAAAATAGTCCACTGGAATATCACGACTAACCCAACAATCAAATTTTTAAGACAACAAATAAGACTCTTTGAAGAGAACTTCTCTAATTCATATTTAATACATGATAATTCTGGTGAATTAAAATATTTTCCTTATGAAGACTATAATATTACAGATATTCCAACGACCCCATATTCACCAAATATGAATGCGTACGCTGAAAGATTTATAAAATCAATTAGAAAAGAGTGTTTAGACTGGTTTATCATTTTCAAAGAAAAACAACTAAGAAATATTATTAAAGAGTACATCCATAATTACAATAATTATAGACCTCACCAGGGAATTAACGGTATACCGAACGGGAAATATCCACCAGAAAACAATAAAGGTAATATAAAGAAACAATCTTTATTATTTAGATTACACAACCACCATTACAGGGAAGCTAGTTAATAAAAAAATTAATATTTATATCTCAATTACGATTCAACAATGTAGGTTTATTATATAAATATTACTTAAAATAGAATATTGGTAAAATATTGTAAATTTAAAGATGAAAACTCTGCTTTGAAGCAGAGTTTTTTAATAAACTATAGTAATTATTAGTTCTTCCGTATTAAATTGTCACTACGAGTTTGGCTAACAGATGTATGCACATTACCCTACGTATCCATTTCGCAAGGCGAAAGCTTCGCTTTTATTATTTTAGTTACAATTACCAATACCTTTTAACCATTTTTAAATAATAACAATCTTCACCCTTAATTAGCCTATATGCATTACCATCATTATCAATTGCAAATCTTGGCATATCAGATCTTCTAGCTTCTTTGAAGTCAATAACAAAAAGTGTTAATAATTTACCAGTTTTATCAAAGACAAAACATCCTGCATAGGATGTCCAATAATAATTTCCATCTTTATCAATACCACTAAATTTTGCATCTTCTTCAAACTCTAATTCCTTAAAACTTTTTATCTCATCTCTGCTAAAAGATTTCTTAAAAAAAGATAAAAACTTAGAAGGACTCTTAGTGATGAACATATCGTTTTCAAATAAATATTTTTCTGATATGATTTTGAGCACAGAACTATTATTGGTAATATATTCTATTGCTTCATTATTTAATAATATAGAATAAGGTTTCTCATTTTCTTTTTAGTATCTATAACTACAAAACTATTATTTTTAGCTTCACCAATAAATAGATCTTCGAATATAGTAGAACCCCAGTAAATTACCTTTTGTGTAGATAGTCCTGTGTGTCCATCAAGAAAAGATCTACTATGAAATTCCATTGTATTAGTTTCCAAATCATATTTAAATACTGAATTTGATAAGATATCATAATTATATAAGTGATTGTTCTTTATTTCTAAGAATCCTGATACAGTATTTATATCAATATTTGGAAGAACTATAAAATCTGATAAATCATGTGATGCTTTTACAAATCTATTATTCCATTGATCCCCGAATATAAAATAATCCTTAGTGATTACTATATCTGTTATACTCTGATGTTCGGCACCTCCGTAATCATATTCTTTTCCTAATTGTCTAATGCTTTTACCGTATGGAATTTCTAATAAAGTTTCCATTGAAACTTTATTAATAGCTATTTCACAATATATTGTATTTATAGTTAATATAACTACTATTAAAGATACTATTCTTTTCATATTTATTCTCCTTTATTTAACCTTACAACACGCCAATGCCTATCATTTTCTACCCACCAGTTCAATGTTTGAGAGTTCCGTACCCAAGACAAGTTTGAACCTCCATCACTAAAATTAGATTCTATAATTTTACACTCACTCGGTATAATATTTCCTAAAGAATCCCTTCCAATACTTAGTACTATACCTATGTGCTTCCCTCCGCCAGGATTATTACTATCAGGATCTCCTATATGATAAAAAATATCACCTGGTTTAACAAAGTTATAGTTTCCTACAACTTTATATTTTCCTAGGTTATTAGTTTCACTATTAGATTTACCAACAATAAAAGTAGAATAATTTAAAGTACTGTTTTCATCCCTTAATTGTGAATCTTCTAATGTTCTAGGATAAGCTCTGTTTATGTTATTAGCAGGCCATTTATTACCACTAATATTAGCTGCATTTTGAGCAAATCCTATACAGTCAACACCTGCAGCCCTATCACTCCAATATTCCTTTCCAGCTAAAAATGTTCCGTTAGCCTCAGCATTATTAACAACAGAGTAGATAGATTCCCTAAACTCCTCAGAAGCTTGTATATTAGGATTTTTAGACCACTCAATAAGTCCCAATCCTGGAAGATAGAGATCTATGGACTGATCCTGTTCCTTCACATAATTGTCCCAGTTATTTTCAAATGCGGTTGTTTCATTCCAGCTTAATAATGATATCCCATGATCAGTAAAAGGTTCAGATTCATTAAGATCAGCAGTATAATCTTCAACTAACTCATTATACTTTTCAAGTGTAAACAAACTACGATCTGTAACATTTTCTAAATTGCCCCATTCTGTCTTAGCTTTCTTAAATCTAGTACCAACATTGTTATAGTACTCCGATAGCCTATTTTTCTGAACCAATATTTTATCATTAAACATGAATGGAGTATCACGACCATTTATAGTTGTTGTACTTTCAGGATAATTATATGCGACACTATCAAGTTTGTTAGTATCACCAAATATAGAATTATATTGTAGTATATCGACCACTTGTCCTCCATTTCCAACATTTTCTTCATCTCCATTGTGATTCCACTTATTTTCACTATACCATATAATTTCAGAATCATTTGAGTCTCCATTTGCTTTAACAAATCCAAATTCATTATAATGCTCCTCATCACTTAGACCCTTATTAAAAGTATCATTTATTGTTAATGGAGCATTCCATTTATATTTATCATTCCAATCCTCAATATTAGTTTCTTCTATATAAAGGTTAGCTCTCCATAGCATCTTCTTGTCATAAACTGCTATAAAGTCTTCATCTTTTGATACACCTGTTATTACTTCACTGTTTTTTTTACCAAATCTAAGTAAAAAGTCATCACCAGGTCTTATATTAGATTCCATAGGTCGTACTGCAAATTGGGTTAGAGTGACTCCTGTTGGAATTGTAAAAGATAATTTATTACTATTTACCTTTAGAGAATAACCTTCATCTAGTTCATATTGACCTTCTGAGTTTTCTGTATAAAACTCTGGATTATATATAACTTTATATGGACTCTCATTGCTGTTAAGAGGTTCACTACCAATAGGTTTTAGTTCAAATGTTGCTAATAAAATTGCATTTTTACCATTTAATGCATAAAACTTAAGTCCATCACCTTTATTTTGGTAAATATTAGAGTCTGCTTCTAATATTGTTTCTTCAGAATCATTAATCTTTTCTTGATAGTACTGGTCAAATGGAGGAAGTATTTCAATATCTCTATCACCCTCTTTTAGGTTTTCAATCTCTCCACTATAGTTACCTTTTATTCTGATAGAATCAAATTTATATAACTCTCCTGTATTTGGAATCCAAGGATAATCCTTTTTTTCATGTCTTAAATCTATATCTAAACCAATTAATGTAGTGTCTGGCTGCTCCGGGCTACGCTTAGCTTCGACCTAGCAAGTTTGTTTGGCTAACAGATGTATGCACATTGCCCTGCGTATCCATTTCGCAAGGCAATGTGCATACATCTGTCGCATTTTATTTTATGATCTTACCATTGTCTGGGTATTTTGTATAAATTTAATATAGTATCTCCATTCAACTTATTTTTAGATAGATAATATACATCTCCATTAGAGCTAATAGTAGGTAGCATGAATGGCTTTTCTGCGTATTCGAAATCATCTAAAACCCAACCGTTTTCATCAAAAACAAGAATTCCACAAAAATCTCCAAAGTAAATATTCCCCTGCTTATCTTTACCAATAAAACTTGGATTAGCTACTTCGAGTTTCTTAAATGAAGGGACTCCTGGAACTTCTCTTGGAGCTTTCCTGTTACTCCCTTTATGTAATACATTCTTCCAATATTTATATAAAATCTTATAACTGTTATTTTGGATTTCACCTTTCTTAAAGATCCTATATCTATTATCAATAGTATAATCATATAGTTTAGGTAGATAGCTATATATGGGTTCTTATTACCATATATTGAATCAAATGATTTCTCATTTATATCTAAGAAAGGTAGTTTAGCTGTTCTATTTGAGAACTCCTCACTCAATTTACTTGTTACACTCTCTTTACCTAGAACAAAGTGTGATGCAAAAGCTGCTTTAAACTTATTCTGATGTTTTAATAATTCATAGTATTTTTAAGTTTTGGGCGAATAGTAACTTTAGTTACTACCTGGCTGCTCCGGGCTACGCTTCGCTTCGACCTAGCAAGCTAGTTTGGCTAAAGCCACCCTACGTATCCATTTCGTAAGGTGGCTTCGCTTTTTTTATTTTTTTTTATTCTCTGATACTTTTCTTTGATTAATCCTACTTTCTTTTGTTAAACTATAAAAATCAATACTTTCAGTCTCTGTTTCTCCATATAACATGAAATATAAGTCACCATTGAGACTAACTGTTGGTTTATGACGATACCATAATCCAGGAATAGTGAAATATTCTAAGCACTCACCCCATTTTGAAAGTACTACTATATTTCTTTTACCATTATGATAATCAATAATCCAAAAACTATTTAAATCTTTATCAAAGCCAATTATTTCTGAAGAAGTGTAACTTGTATCATCAAAAAAGACAGAATCTTTTAGATCCATAGCACTATTAGTTTTCAAATTTTTAAATAGTTTCCTATATGGTGCCATACTTTTAGAAACTGCATAAATATTTAAGTTGTCTTCTAATTTTATTTCAACGTGATCTTCAGAAAAATTTACTAGGTTGTATTTTGGAGGGAATTCCCCTTTGTTTACACCATTTTCTATATAATAAAATAGACCCTCTGGGTTAGATCTCCTAGTATAAAATAGTTTGTTATCAATAAAAACAACATCACCATCTATATCTGTATTATCTCTGAAAATATATTTGACTTTTCCCTTATTTAAATATGAGATATGGGAACTAGAAGTACTGTAAATATATTTAGTGTCATTAGAAATATACATGTTCTTTATATATATAAATTCATCACCTCTTGATAGGCTATATTCTTCAGTAAGGTCCCAATTATTATCATACTTTTTTATTTTACTATTCATTGTATCTTTAATATAAAAATTATCTTTAGAATCTATTGTAAATGCGCTAGGTCCTGAGTAAAAATAAATATCATAAAACAATGGTCTAAAACCAAGTTGAAATGACTCTGTACCTTTAGGAAATTTCTTTGCTAGAGTCAGTTCTAACTCTTCAGCTGATAATTGATTTAATATCAATAAAATTATGATTAAGTATATACGTTTCATATTATCTCCTATTTAAATCTTTTAGTTCGAAAATTAGTATAATTTCTATACTTAAAAATCGTATTCAAATTTATAACTTTGTATTTCCCACTATCAAAAGCAGATTCTAATAAATAGATCCTTTTATCCAGTTCTTCTGTTCCCTCTTCTATCCTTAATATTATTGCGACATGTCCTGGTTTATATATGAAGTCTCCAGGTTTTAATTTGGATCTGTTTTGTTCAGAAATAGTATATGAAGCACTATCATAACCACTTGGACCCATTAGTTGTGATGTTGGCCAGCTTCCCCATTCTAACATACCTTGAGGAAGATCTTTAACAGTATCATAACTATTATTATTATAGTTTGCAGATTGTGACATAAATCCAGAGCAATCTACTCCTATTGAGTAAGATGTTAGTACAGATGTGTTACTATTATATATGAAATCTCCATATTTTGCCATCGTTGAAAATCCTGGAGTATATGGTGAAAAATCTTCTCCATCTATAGTTATTTTATTGAATAAATAAGTTCCATTAAGAGAACCAAATCTGTAATTTATATTACTGTTTTGATATTTTTCTGATTCATTATTCCAGAATATAACGGTCTAACTTTTTTAAACAGCATATTCTAAAAATTAAATTCACTCCTGTATATATAAATGTATAATAGGAGATAATATGGGTAGAAGAAAAAAGCATGATAGTGCATTTAAGTTAAAAGTAGCCTTAGAAGCTATCAAAGAAGAAATTACAGTAAGTGAAATAGCTAGTAATTATGAAATTCATCCTCAGCAAGTTAGGCAATGGAAGAGGGAATTCTTACAGAATGCAGAATCAGTTTTTCAAAAAGATGATGTAGATAAGAAGAAAGTAGAAGAATTAGAAACTGAAAAGGAAGACCTCCAGAGTTTAATAGGACAACAAACTATAGAGATCAATTTCTTAAAAAAAACTTGAAAAAGTTGAACATCGATTGAAGGTGCCTATGGTCTCTAAAGATGAAAAATTATCACTTTCAAAACAGTGTGATCTACTTAATATTAATCGCTCAAGGATATACTATACCCCTAGAACGAAGTCCAAAGAAGATCTTATGATAATGCGTCTTATTGATGCTTTATATCAAGAGAATCCTTGTATGGGTAGTAGAAGAATGAGTAAAGAAATCTCTAAGACTCATGGTATAAAACTAGGTAGACTTAGAGCTCGTAGGTTGATGAGAGAAATGTGTATAAGTGCTATATATCCCAAGAAAAACCTTTCAGTACCTGATTCAGAGCACAAAATCTATCCATATCTGCTTAGAAATTTACGGATAGAGAGACCTAATCATGTATGGTCTACAGATATTACATATATTCCGCTTTCAGGTGGTTTTGTATACCTTACGGCTGTTATTGACTGGTATAGTAGAAAGGTTCTGACATGGAAACTATCAAATACAATGGATGTTGGCTTTTGTAAATCTGTAGTAGTTGAAGCTATAGCTAAATATGGTACTCCTGAAATATTTAACACAGATCAAGGGTCTCAATATACAAGCAAAGAATTTACAGATCTACTTAAAGATCATGAAATTAAAATCAGTATGGATGGTAAAGGTAGAGCTCTAGATAATGTATTTGTTGAAAGGTTATGGAGATCAGTTAAACAGGAAGATGTATATCTTAAGGATTATAGAGATATTAGAGATGCAAAAAGGCATCTAACTAATTATTTTGAGTACTATAATAATAGACGAAGACATCAATCTTTAGATGATGAATTCCCTGAAGATATATATTATGGTAAGGTTAAATTAATAGCAGCTTAATGGCGGGTGTGAATTTAATTATGCTATATGCCTGTTTGATTAATTAGACCACTATAGTCTACATCAATGTCCTTAATAAAGCTAAAATTCTCATCATAAAAGTTAATTCTAAGATTAACCATATCAATAGTTATATAATTATCATTATAAAATTGTATACCTTTAGGGAAGGACTCTGTATTACCTTTATCAAAACCTATCTCATTTTTTCCAGAACCAATATAAAATGTATGGATAAGCTCCTCATTATACCTATTTAAATCTTCTGTTACGCCATAATAGCTAACAAAAAAAATAATATAATAACTTTAGTTTTCAATTTTCAACCTCCCTATAATCCAGTTCTTATGAATGGGATTACCATCTAGATCCTTTTTTTTATGATAAAAATTCAAATTATTCTTATTACCAACTCCCCATAATCCAATTTTTATCTTTATTATGATAATAACTAAGATCGTTTTTATTACCAACTCCCCATAACCCTTTTAAACCTTTTATATTTTTAATTCTTGAATCATGTGTAGATTCAATTAATATTATATCACTAACTTCTATATCTCTGTCCCCATTACTTATTATAACATTTTGAACCATGGCTACATGATACCCAGATCCTTGATTAGGTGTAAATACAATATCACCAGGAATCAATCGTTTTCTATTCTCAGGTTTTGTACCATACTTATCATATTGAGATTCACTCATGATTTCATACAAGTTATTATTATTGACATTATATCCAGAAGTATTCGGGCCTACATCGTGTACGTTTCTTTCTGCTATATCTGCTAAAAGATTATTTGTAGCTTTCGATATGTATTTTGTCCCTTTATAAGCCTCTGACATATATAACAGTCCACCACAATCTACACCTGCTAAAAACCTGTAGTAAGATGTATTGTAAATTCTCCATAACTTAAAATTATTGGACTTTCAATATTTGATACGGGACTTGATTTGGTGTTTTCTTTTATTTCTACAAAATTTGTTTTCTGCAATTTCTTTCTATTCTTATAGAAAGCTGTATTGTGAATACCCTTCTCATTACAAAAAATATCTATACTTTTCCCACTGTTTTCTTGCTCTACTATCAGTTCTTTCCAATCTCTTGTTTGTCTTTCTTCATTTTTTCCTCCATTTCTAATGGAGTGTAAATGATTATGAAAATTTTAGAAGGTGGGGTTAATTATCGCTTACTTTACATCACCACTATTATAGAGAAGCTAGTTAGTAACTTTGAAAAATGTTAAATCTCAAAAGACATCTTCAATTGAGGTTTAATTTAAATATGTCTAAGATTAATAAATAAGAAGATATTAGAATATTATTTGATGAAACCTCTACTGTAAAGTAGAGATTAGCTAATAAACTAAAGTAATAAAGAGTCTTAAAATTGTTATTTTTCTTACTTCCGTATTAAATTGTCACTACGGGCTACGCTTCGCTCCGACCTAGCAAGCTAGTTTTACTAAAGCCACCCTGCGTATGCATTTCGCAAGTTGGCTTCGCTTTTATTTTTATGATTTTACCATTGTCTGGGTATTTTGTATGTATTAAAAACAGTTACGCCATTAACTTTCTCACTTGTAGCATAATAAATATCACCATCTTCATTTATTGTTGGGCCCAAGTAAGCAAAATTATTAAATTTTAAATAATCAAGAACCCATCCATTAGAATCAAAAATGATTATTCCAGTTTTACTAGACCAATATGAATTTCTACTTAAATCAAATCCTATAAATGGAGAAGTTATTCCACTAAGTTTTTCAAAATCTGGTACACCAGGTATTATTCTAGGTGGAGTCATATTATTTGCATCATGAAGCTCTACCCAATAATTATATAATGTTATGAAATCATTGTTTTGAATATGATTTTTAAAAAAAATACGTCTCTTAGCATCTATAGTATAACCATTTAGTAAGTATTTATCTTTCTCATTGAACAATTCCAATGTTTCCTCTTCATTTAATAGCCTGGAATATTTCATTTCGTCTTCATCTACTAAGACAAATGAACATAAAGAACCATCATTCATATAATTAAATATAACCTTATCTGTGAATAGAACTCTATCTTTAGAAGAAATAGAGTCAGGGAAATTTAGTTCAGTAATATTACCAGTGCTAATATTAAAAGCTGTTACAAATTTATTATACCCACTACTAAAAATTATGTTATCCATTATTTTTGACTTACTATTTCTCAATAATCTAAAATCAACTTCCAACTCTTTTTCTAATGAAAAGTCTACATTATAAAAATTAACCCGTGAATTAACAGTATCAAATAATATAAAATAGTCTTTATATTTCTTTAATAATTTAGGAAATAGTTCATTGTTACCTTTAGATTCTACCCCCTCTATTAGACCTATTTCTCCTGGCATTGAACCTGTACTAAAAGTAAAGACATGTTGTTCGTCATAATTATTAAATCCTTCTCCATATAAATAATTACATATAATAAAGAAAACAAGCACAAATCTAAATTTCAATTTTTAACCTCCCTATTATCCAGTTTTTATGATTTGGACTTCCATCAGACTTAACAACTTTATGATAGAAGTCAAGTGTATTTCGATTACCCACACCCCATAATCCTGCAATACCAAAAGAATTCATAATTCCACTATGATGTGTAGATTCAATTAAATAAATATTATCAACATTAATTTCTCTACTCCCTTCAATTATATCTATTTCTTGTACCATAGCAACATGATAACTTGGGTTTGAGTAAAACATTATATCCCCAGGAATTAATCTTTTTCTGTTACTAGGTTTTAAGCCTAAGTCAGGGGTATATTCACTCTCATTCATTATCTCATATAAATTATTACTAGAGTGTGAATAACCTGATGAACCAGGACCGACATCATGGACATATCTAGCTGCAATATCTGCTAATATTTCTTTACTTTGATTACTAATGTATTTTGAGTTTGTATAAGCTTCAGCCATATAAATAAGACCACCACAGTCAACACCAGCTTGTTGGTTAGAATACCAACTATCCGAATCATTTACATCATAATTATCAAAACCACTTACTGTATTAACTTTATTTGTACCATCTTTATAAAATAATAATGGTTTATTTTCTGGTGTTGGTTGAGCAAACACTGAATTTTGATATTTAGTTACACCGCTAATAACATTCCACCCTTTTGCATGTAAAGAATCCCATGCTCCAGGTTTTGGTGCAGTTTTATCATATCTTGACCACCATAATAGTGCATCTTTGGCGTCTAACAAACCAGGTCTAAGTTTACCAGCAGGATCATTAGGTTCTGCAGGTAGAATTCTCTCGACATCTATACCAACATTCTTATTATAGTCTTCTTTTAATAATTCAATAACCATTTTATTAACTTCTGAATTATCTTTGTTATATTCATCAATTGCACTACTCATCGCTATTAAAGAAGCAGATTCTCGTAATTGCAACGGAGCTAATTGTTTTAATAAGTTATTATAATATAAAAATGGAGAAGTAGTTCTAACAAAATTGTACACCATATAATCAGCAACGAGACCATCACTCCACCTTGAATTATTATATACTGCACTAGGAAATGAGACGACTTGTCCTCCATGACCTTCATCTAGATCACTTAAATCTTCCCAGGTCCCATTCATTTTAAACTTTTCAGCTTGAGAATTACTCTCCATGATCCTGTTCCATTCATTTTGAGCATACCAAATTGTTTCACTATTATCAGAAGAGTTTGTTGATGCAAGTTTGAAACCAAACTCATTGTAATATTTATCAGTTTGTAAGCCTTTATTTAGTCCTTCATTAATAGTTGTAGGAGCATTCCAAGGGTTCTGTTCATTCCAATCTTTAGAAGATGGAGTTCTTATACCATATTTTTTGTCTGTATCATTATCAATAAATAGGTTTGCTCTCCATAATAGCTTTTTATCGTAAACTGCAAGGAAATCTTTATCTTTTGATACACCTTGAACCTCTAAGTTATCCTGTTTAGCAAATCTTAATAGGAAATCATCACCTGGTCTTATTTTACTGTTTATTGGTCTAACACCAAACTGAGAGTAGGTTTTATTTTTAGTTTTAAACTTTAATGTTGATCCTTCGACGTATAATCTGAAATCAGGTTTTGTTCTACCTACAGATGAACTAACAAATATATCTTCTGAATACTCTACAGAGTAAGGACTTTCATCTTTTCCAACCAAACCACTATTTTTAAGTTTAAATGTCGCCAATAGAACAAATTCAGTTCTATTTATTTTTTCATTATGCTGCTTAGCATAAAATTTAAGTCCATCCCCCTTATTCTGATAAATGTTAGAACCAACTTCAGCTTTTAGTTTTTTATCTTCACCTAAATACTCATGGTAGAACTCATCAAATGGTGGTAATATAGTTATATCTTTATCATCTTCTTTTAAGTTAGTTAACTCATCATCCCCATAGTTACCTTTTATTTTAATTGTATCTATACCAAGAATTTCCCCTGTATTAGGAATCCAATGAGATTCTCTAAGTTCACCTGTTCTACTATTTATTATTCTCTTAAACTCCATATCAACATCTAATTCAATTAACTCAGTATCAAAGAACTCAAAGTTATCATTAACATATGATATGTTATCACCTGAAGTTGTTGGTTTAACTAACATTCTTCTTAGATGGTATTTTTTCTCTTCACCAGGTTTAGTAAAACCTCCATAGACACCTTCCTCTGATAACCAGACACCTACATTAGCCATTCTAAAACCACTGTTGATAGAGACTACTAATATGTTCTTCATATAATCTTCAACAGTTGAGTTTGAATCTAGACCTGTAAAGTCAGCGGATATTATTACACCTATCATTGGCTCATTGTTTGTATAGTTAACTAGTATGTCTCCAGGTCTAGCCATTGATAGATCTGGTAGTAGAATCGTAGACCTCTCTAAGTCTACCTTTGTAAATCTATATGGTTTCTTTAGTTGATCATTAATATCTAAGACATGGTAGGTTGGGTTTTTCTGGATATAGTTAGCATCTAACTCTTCATCTATTTTAGTGTTAAATACGTTTAGGTAATCACCTGCTATATCAGTCATAGAAAGTGAACCCATAAGTAGACCTAATGAGTCAACACCTGCTGATTTATTAGGGTGATATAAACTATCTTGATCAGCAGAATATAGTTGTTTTGTCTCTGATCTAACACCAGGTAGATATGGTTCTATCTCATAAAATGTAGCATCTATACTAGGTAGTGTTGTTTCATATTTACCTGCACCAGCATCTTTCTTTAAGGTAATTCCTGCTTCTCTGTATAGATCTATCTCATCAACATAACTATCGTAATATGAACTTGTTGCCATAGTTGTTGAAAAAGTACCATTTGCAAATGCTGGATAGTTATCCAAGGTATATACATCCCCTATATACTTCTCCATCAACCATCTTCTAGCTAGATTCTGTTTATATAATTTGTAGTTAAATGTTTTAGGTGTATCTATACCCATAGCAGAGTATGCTATTGGGTTACCCTGAGAGTTACTATAAGGAGATGTAATTAGGTTTTTATCATATATTTTACCTAATGGAGAGTTTTCTTCAACTACACTAGGTCTATTGAATATTTTAACCTCACCATTAAAGTAATTATTTGATCTGTTTGACACATTAAGTAAAGCTCCGTTAACCCACTCTTTAACTTCAACTGAGTTTGTAGCATATACTTTATAGTCAGATTTATTATTCTCATCTTCCGATCTAACACCAGGAGTATACTCTAGAGCCCATGTCATATACTTAAGTGCTGACTCTGCAATATCAATTCCCTCTTGTTCAGTAACTTGTCTGTATTGGTTGTAGTTATACTTTATCTCATCTGTATTGTTTTCATTAACTTTCTTATTTATTAAATATGATAGTACAGGTTTTGAACTCTTACCATTCTCCACTTCAGTTGCAATATAGTTAAGGTATATAGCTATATATGGGTTCTTATTACCATATATCGAGTCAAATGATTTCTCATTTATATCTAAGAAAGGTAGTTTAGCTGTTCTATTTGAGAACTCCTCACTCAATTTACTTATTACACTCTCTTTTCCTAGAATAAAGTGGGATGCAAAAGCTGCTTTAAACTTATTCTGATGCTTTAATAATTCATAGTATTTTTAAGTTTTTGGGCGAATAGTAACTGAAGTTACTACCTGGCTGCTCCAGGCTACGCTTCGCACCGACCAAACAAGTTTGTTTGGCTAACAGATATATGCACATTGCCCTGCGTATCCATTTCGCAGGGCAATGTGCATACATCTGTCGCTCTTTAATTATTTAGCATTTGGGTGATCTTTATACCATTGTTCTCTTAGCTTAGGATCCCAAGTATTTATTATTCTTTTTAAAGCTACCTCATGACTATTATATATTAAATATAGTATATCACCACTTGGATGAATCCCAGGCATATAACTACCACCTGTTATGTAACCTTCCCTATATATTTCACTAATAATAAAAGTTTTAGAGCTATCATATATACGTATTCTTCTATCTGCATCTGTCCAATATATATAATTATTTTTATTTCTTCCAATGTAAATACGCTTTCCATTATCGTTATCTTTATCAAGTATATCATTTCCAGATATAGATTTAATTTTGTTATCAACAAGAATCTTATTTGATTCAGAAATCTTAATATTTGAAATATCTTTATTCTTTATTAAAATATTTATTTGGTCTCGACCTTTTGTAGTAACGAAACCATTACTATCTTTTGTTAGACTACTAAAGCAAATAACTTCACCATCTATCATATAAAACAGGATGATTCCATTATCTTCATCATAATAAAAGTTATTATTCTCTAGTTTATTATCATAATACTTTTCTACAAAATTCATCTGCCATTGTAGCTCACCATCCCAAGTGTGATATGTAAATCCTATATATTTTTGATATAAAATAAATCCTTCTTTATAAATCTGGATAGAATGAGGGTATTCTAAATATATATCATTACTAATATCTATTTCGTCAATCTGTTTAAAGTTAAAATCATATACTGACAACCTTTTATTATAACCATCAGATATATAAAAAACTTTTTTTGATTCATCATAATAAATTATAGATGGACCGTCTCCTGCTCCATCAATTAAGTATTTATTATATACTGTTGCAAACTCATTAATACCTTTACCTGTTTTATATGAAGTTACAAAATCAATTTCAAATTTTGATTCTGCAACCAACATATCCATAGATATTAGTATTACTAAAATAAATAATCCTATTTTTTTCATAACTCCCTCCGTAACCTTACAATGTACCAGTTATTATCTATTTTATCATGAATTATTCAATATCAGTGCAGTCATAAATACCTAAAATTTAATATTTATGCAGCTGTAAGTTTCTCCGTAATCATCTCCCTAAATACAGTTGGAGGAAATCCACCTTCATTTACAGTACAAATCCTTTGACGATTATAATATGTCATCACATATCTCCAGACTATAGTTTTTACTTCCTCTCTTTTCAACTTTTTAGTATTAATCTTATATACTTTCTCTTTTTTTAGAGTTGCAAAAAAACTTTCCATACGACTGTTATCATAGCATTTACCTACATCACTCATACTCTGAATAGCTTTAAATCCCCCAAGCGTATTTTTATATTTTTCACTTGTATACTGCGATCCAGCATCACTATGGATGATGACTCCATTCCCTGGATTTCTTAACTTATATGCCTCCTTGACTGCATTTATACATAATTCTTTTCTCATATGACTATCCATAGCTAGACTTATTATTTCTCCTCCAAAACAGTCAAATATTGGAGCTACATACAACTTTCCATCAGAGCAAGGTATTTCTGTAATATCAGTCAACCACTTCTCGTTTGGTTTAGAAGCTGTAAAATCCCTTTTGATAACATTATCCGGTCTATTTGCTTTTTTATCAGATTTTGTAAGTCCATTAGGGCTTCTTCTACTCTTATGAAGAAGATTTCCCTTCCTCATTGCTCTAATTACAGTTGATCTGGAACATTTTATTATACCTTTTTGCTTCAAAGCTAACTGCATCCTCTCGATTCCATAATTCTCATTATCTGGATGTTCATCTAAAATCTCATGCATTTGGACCAGAAGAAGTTGCCATGCTTTAGGACGGTTTCTATTCCTTTTCCATTTATAAAAACCCGTCTCACTGACATTTAGAGATTTGCACATTTTTATAACTGGTATTGATTCTTCAACACTTTGATCTTTTATATATGCAAAAATCTCTTTTTTTGTTACTTCTTCCGGTCTTTGGCAAAAAAACCAAGAGCATCCTTTAAAATTTCATTAGCTTGCTTTAGCTCTTGAATCTCTTTTTGCATTTTTAGTTCTCTATCTGTCATTGGAGTTGTATCTTTTTGAACTACATTTATACTCTTTTTACTCCTGTTCCTTCTCCAACCTGAAAGTGTGCTATACTTTACTCCAAGTTGATCTGAAGCTTTTTTTAATCCTATTTCATCAGATAATTTTAGAGCCTGATCTTTAAATTCTTTACTGTACGTTGTCATTTATACCCCTTTATATTTTTTCGGATATTTTAGACTGCACTTTTATAATAATCCTCCATCATTCAATGTTTTTTCTTTCCTGACATACCCATAAGTGTTCCAATCTGTAGACTCAATCAATTTAATATCTGACTCATTTATACTATCACCGTCATTTGCTATCTCATATATCATCATAACATGCATACCTCCATATGTCCCATCACTTGCTGGAACCGCAGGTTCTGTAGGTGTTGCTTCTTTAGATTTATTACAATAGTAAAGTAGATCTCCTACTTTAATATCTGAAAAGTCATACTCTAAAATAGGTATACCCTCGTCATCAATACCTATTCGAACTTTCTCACCTTTTTTCTTAATTAGGTATGAGCTCCTATCATAATAAGGGTAATAAGTATCTATTCTACTTTCTCCCCATGTTGCTGGAATAATATTCCCCCATATATGAGTGCCTTCTCCATACTTATTACCTAAATAACTAGCTGAATTCTTTACAAAACCTATACAATCTGTACCAGCTGTATATCCTGCTGATATATCCTTAGGCCATGCACCACCTCCCATTTGATCAGAAACATTATTAGATAGTGAAGGTAGATAAGCATAGTAATCTTTCCCACTGATTGTTTTCTGCTCACCAGTAATCGATTTGATTATTGAATCTAGAGTTAGTGGATAATTACCTTCTTCATCTGCTTCGGATAAAGTCGAAAGTGTATATTTTGTAGAACTATGGATATAGTTAGCATATAACTCTTCAGGTGCAGTTGTTGAATCCCATGTTAGTGTTACTTCTTGTAAGTTGCTAGTACCACCAGCAACATAGTCTCCGTTTTCTTTAAAGTAGTAATTGAGTAATTTTCTCTGATTATCTGTTTTAAAGTTGAACTCAAAAGGTCCATCCATTCCAATCCAATCATAAGCGACTTTGTTAGCTTGGTTTACTCCTGCACTATGATTTATTGACCAGGTTGATGAATTTATAGAGATTACACTCTGAGTACCATTACCTTGTTCTAACTTGTTATCATCTGTTGATATATTGGTTATATCAAAATCATCCTGTTTATCATGAAATTCATTTACAAGCTTTTCAAAATCATAAACTCTATTCCACTCATTTGGTCCATACCATATACTCTCTTCAGTATCCATTACCTGAGTTGATGTTAGAAACCTAGTTTTTACATCTTCTCCTACTTTATATTCACCCATAACTTCTTCAGCATCTTCTTTAACTGGAGGAGCATTCCATGGAAAGTTATTATTCCAGTCAGCTTCACCTTTACCTTCATTTATGTAAAGATTCGCTCTCCATATCATTTTCTTATCGTATAACGATATGTAATCATGAACTTTTGTTTTTCCACTAATCTCATAGTTATTCTGTAGAGCAAATCTAAGTTGAAGATCATCACCTGCTCTTACCTTCTCATTTATAGGTCTTATTGAGAATTGATTATATAATGTATTAGTTTCTCCATAAACAGTAAACTTTAACTGGTTAGATTCTACAGCTAACTTAAAACCATCTTTAACCTGTCCCAATGAGTTCTTAAATATATCTTGATTGTATTCTATATCATAAGGACTTTTACCCTCTTCATGATTAGTAATATTACCTTTTAGAGTAAATGTAGCAAGAAGTATATGATTTACTCCATCAGTAGCATAAAACTTATATCCCTTACCTTTATTTCTATATATATTAGACTTATCAGCTGTAATTGCAGCTAATTTTTCACTATCATTAGTAAATGTTCCCCTCATATTAGTATTATACGGATCAAGAGGAGGTAATATCGTTACATTTCGATCTTCTTCTTTTAACTTTTCAGGATCATCCCCATAGTTACCTTTAATTTCTATTTTCTCTATAATTAAAAGTTCACCAGTATTAGGAATTAAATTGATCTCATCACCATTAACACTTTTATAATCAACTTCAACATCTAACTCAATTAACTCAGTATCAAAGAACTCAAAGTTATCATTAACATATGAAATGTTGTCACCTGAAGTTGTTGGTTTAACTAACATTCTTCTTAGGTGATATTTTTTCTCTTCACCAGGTTTAGCAAAACCTCCATAGACACCTTCCTCAGATAACCAGACACCTACATTAGCCATTCTAAAACCACTGTTGATAGATACTACTAATATTTTCTTCATATAATCTTCAACAGTTGAGTTAGAATCTAGACCTGTAAAGTCAGCAGATATTATTACACCAATCATTGGTTCTTTGTTAGTGTAGTTAACCAGTATGTCTCCAGGTCTAGCCATTGATAGATCTGGTAGTAGAATCGTAGATCTCTCTAAGTCTGCCTTTGTAAATCTATATGGTTTCTTAAGTTGATCATTAATATCTAATACATGGTAGCTAGGATTTTTCTGGATATAGTTTGCATCTAACTCTTCATCTATTTTAGTGTTAAATACGTTTAGGTAATCACCTGCTATATTAGTCATGGTAAGAGAACCCATAAGTAGACCTAATGAGTCAACACCTGCTGATTTATTAGGGTGGTAAAGACTATTTTGATCAGTAGAATACAGTTGTTCTGTCTCTGATCTTACACCAGGTAGATATGGTTCTATCTCATAAAATGTAGAATCTATACTTGGTAGAGCTGTTTCATATTTACCAGCACCAGCATCTTTCTTTAATGTAATTCCCGCTTCTCTATATAGATCTATCTCATCCACATAACTATCGTAATATGAACTTGTTGCCATAGTTGTTGAAAAAGTACCATTTGCAAATGCTGGATAGTTATCCAAGGTATATACATCCCCTATATACTTCTCCATCAACCATCTTCTAGCTAGATTCTGTTTATATAATTTGTAGTTAAATGTTTTAGGTGTATCTATACCCATAGCAGAGTATGCTATTGGGTTACCCTGAGAGTTACTATAAGGAGATGTAATTAGGTTTTTATCATATATTTTACCTAATGGAGAGTTTTCTTCAACTACACTAGGTCTATTGAATATTTTAACCTCACCATTAAAGTAATTATTTGATCTGTTTGACACATTAAGTAAAGCTCCGTTAACCCACTCTTTAACTTCAACTGAGTTTGTAGCATATACTTTATAGTCAGATTTATTATTCTCATCTTCCGATCTAACACCAGGAGTATACTCTAGAGCCCATGTCATATACTTAAGTGCTGACTCTGCAATATCAATTCCCTCTTGTTCAGTAACTTGTCTGTATTGGTTGTAGTTATACTTTATCTCATCTGTATTGTTTTCATTAACTTTCTTATTTATTAAATATGATAGTACAGGTTTTGAACTCTTACCATTCTCCACTTCAGTTGCAATATAGTTAAGGTATATAGCTATATATGGGTTCTTATTACCATATATCGAGTCAAATGATTTCTCATTTATATCTAAGAAAGGTAGTTTAGCTGTTCTATTTGAGAACTCCTCACTCAATTTACTTATTACACTCTCTTTTCCTAGAATAAAGTGGGATGCAAAAGCTGCTTTAAACTTATTCTGATGCTTTAATAGTTCATAATATTTATCATTAAAGTTCTCAGCGGTTATATAATCTGATACAGATGGAATACTGGATGAGTTAATATCACTAAAAAGTGCTGTAGCATTATCTATAAAATTAGACCTCTCTGCTGTTTCTGTAATACCAGTTACATTACCACCAGCATCTTCATTCTCTGTTATAAAGAATGTGGATAAGAAGAAAATAATTTGTTGTTCATAAGTTAGAGTACTATCATCACCAAAGAATGAATTAAAAAATTCTTCTTCACCACTAAAAAAGTTAGGAGAAACATTCGTATCAATATTATATACTTTTCCACTCTGGGTTATAGTCCATACAGTTAATTTTACTTTGTTTAGAGATGTATCAACTGAGACTTCAACATCTCCATTTGAATTAAACTCAGCAAACAGTGCACTGTCTACTTCAACTGTACCCTTAGAAGTTGTTGATTCCTCATCATTTATAGTAATAGTTTTAGTCTCTGTGGTAGTAATTGATGTAAGTTTTTGTTTAAGTTCAACATTATCATAAATAACATTACCATCTTGATCATATAACGTATCACCGACCTTCACTATTACATATTTAACAGCTTCATCTTGATCTAAGTTATGAAACTTATAGACTATTTTACCGTATCTGTTCTCTGCAGAAACTGCTAGTTCTGCTTTACCATCATCACTCTTTGCAGTTTCTGAACCACTTTTTCCAAATAACGAGAGAGACAGAGTTATCATTGTAATTAGTAGTAGTATTCTTTTTATGTTTTTCATTATCTGTTCCCCCGATCGCTTGGTCGAGCAGGAACTTGTTCCGACCAGACTCTCATACTGTTTGTTCTGTGGTTGTACTTATTCTTCTTGTCTGAGTTAAACCAGTCTAACTCGGGGAAGTAATGGTCTGGGTTCCATTGGTACCACTTCATGTCTTTTATTACTCTCCTGTTCTCTAGTTTGGTAATAGTTGTTTCTATTGGTTCTTCTACCCTGGTTACTTCTAGTTCAAGTAACTGTAGGTTTTGTGAACCAGTTATTGTTAGCTTGTTATCTACTACGTCTGCAGTTAGTTCTATATAAAAGTATCTAGATTGTCTCTCTGTAGGTATCTCTGTTTTAATACCCTCTATAGTTATAGATTGTTTATCGTACCTTACTATTGGACCAACTAGAGCTTTAACCCTGTATAACCCGTTATTTACAAGGTATTCAAAGGAGTCACCATCTTCAAAGGCGATATACTCTTTGGTTATCTTGTTATTACTCCAGTACTTACCCTCTGGAATATCTATGTAAGTAGTCTCACCAACTCTATGTCTATAGTCCTTGTTAAAACCGTAGAACCTACCGTTTTCTTGTTCTTGGTAAGTTGTTACCAGGTTTTGACCAAAGTCAAAGGTTTCTGTAGTGTAGTTATCAACTATGTTTAGAGTTGTTGTAGACTCTTTAATATAATCTTGGTAGATATTAAAGCTAGAGGTTATAGTCGTTAGCCCTGTAATGTTAGGTAATAACTGGTTATTTGTTATTGTTCCGTTATCTACAGACCAGTTGATGTTAGCTTCTATCTCTTCATTGTTAAAGTTTATTACTTTGTAGTTAATAGGTGTTGGTCTATTGTTTAGTACCTGTGAACCAGAAACAGGTTCTAATATCTTAACTTCACCACGGTTAATTACGTTGTAAAATCTACTAGTAGTTATAGTGTCAGTTATTGTTGGGTCTACTGGGTTATTAGCTTCAACCTTAACAATTAGTTCTAGAGTCGTATCCTCATCTACATATGGTAAGTTGAACTCACCACTAAAGTTAGAACCTAGTTCTACCTCTTGGTTATCCCCTAGTTTGTAAGACCATGATCTATTTATCTGACCTTTAATGTTAGATGCTGAGTACCAGTTAAAACTTAAAGGAGTTAGATCTTTAGAAGGGTTAGGACTAAAGATAGTTAAGTCTGCAGCTAAGTTTCTCTTAGCAATTACTATGTTTGCACCACCCTGTTGCCACATTGCTGTTCCTGTAATAGTTGCATAATTGTCTGCTGTAACAACTCTGTGGTAGATGTCCGCCCCACCTACAAAGGCGTACTGGGAGATATCTACATCACTATCTACTAGTGTCCAGGTATCATCTAGCTCTAGTCTGGAGTATTTGTTTCTAAGAACATATAGGTCGATAGTTGTTCCTGCTGTTATTGTTATGAACTTTTTATCCCAGGCATATTTATCATTGTAGTTACCTACAAGCATCTCTCCACCTATTAAGTAGTCAGGTAGAGACTCTATTTTGTTATACTTACCAAACTTTTTCTCGTTCCCTCTGTTTTTAAAGATATATAGTGGATCTCCAACTTGTACATCCCTATTAACATATCTATTACCACTACCCCATGAGTATTTGAACTCTTTAATTAGGTCTACAGGTTCTACATCAGATAGATCAAGAACTATAGCGTTCCAACCAGAATCCCTACCAGCGTTATCTACAGACCGGAATGTAATATCATACATAATCCCAGCAGGTAGGTTAATTGGGTCTAAGTAGTTTTGAACATCAGCACCATTAACTCTGTACTCTATTCTATTAACCCCACTATATGAATCTGTAGCACTTAAGTAGACTGTACTAAACTCATCATCTTCGTAGATCTCATACTCTATTGTTGGATTATTAAGGTCTATAATTCTTTCGTCAGTTTTTATCTCTTCTAGGTTTCCAGCTCTATCCTCTGCATACCATGAGAATGTGTAATCACCCTCTTCAGTAATCTCTACAGCTCTACTGTAGATATGTTTATCCCCATTTAACTCATAGTGAATATACTCTACTCCGCTAGTTTCATCTGTTGCAGATAGGTTGTAGATTACATTAGATATAGTGTAACCGTTTAATCCTTCTTGAGCTGTTATTAGGTTTGTAGTAACAGGTATTGAGGTATCAACTTTAAAGTATCTAGACTCTGTTAATCCTCTTAGGCCGTTAGAGTCTACACCGTAACCAGAGAATGAATATTCACCATCTGGTAGGTTTAGCCCTTCTGTGTAGTTTTTGAATATGGAACTATTGTACTTGTAGTTGCCCTCTTTAACAAAAGTCTCAGGATCGTTGATGTTTAGTTCTACTATAGGTGTTGTTCTGTAGTAGTCGTTGTTACCATCAGGTGTTGCTGGGTTAGACACAATTGTTGTAGTTGGAGAGAAGATATTATCTCTACCGTTGTAACATGTAACTACCCCAGCCTGATCTATAGTGAATAACTCTTCACCTACTATTACAGCATCATGTTGTGGTTCCTGAATTGTCCAGATGTTCTTACCGTTGTAGATGTTTTTAGCCTCTAGTCCTCTATCTCCTGCTACAAAGAACTTCTCTTTAGCAGATATTATAGTCCCACTAATTGTAGGAGTAGTTATCTCCTTATCTAAGGTTGTTTTGTTATAGATATGGGTTAGACCATCAACTAAAATTAAGATGTTTTTATCAGTTAGAACTAGCTCTCCATCTGTTAGTATGATCTGTTTTGTTACTACTTGTTTGTAGTTCTCATCTAAAATTGTTAAATCACCAATTTTTGATAGTAAGACTATGTTATTAGAGTCTGTTACAACCTTTTCTATATCTGCTATAGAGTCGTAAACCTCTACCCAACTGTTCTCTACTAGTAGTTGTAGGCTACCTTTACCTGTTCTGTAAAGTTGGTTTTTAAACCAGATAGTGTTGTCTAATGTTATATCTAACTGGTTAGTTAACTGACCATCTGTTAGGTTAATGACTAATGTCTCAACTTCTGTTTCCAGTAGTAGGTTAAAACCATCTGTGGAGAAGTTTGTAACACCATCTCTACTCCACTTCTTATTACCTAAACTCACTTCCCATGCAGTAAAGTTATTATCTTTATCTAATGTGAATAGGGTTTCTGAGCTATAGAAGTAGTCAGAGAACTCACCATCTATAGTGTATAGAGGCATACCTGATGTTGCTGATAGTACGTTTATACCGTTATCCCCTAGGGCGAAGACTTTGTTGTTACCAATTAGAATCTTAGTAGCCATTTGCTGTGTCTTTGTATTCCATTTAACTCTGTTATCAGCTGGTGATGGTGTTGGGTTGTATCTAGAGTTACCACCATCTTTACCAGATAATGACCAGGAGTTCTCCTCAATTGTTATTTTAAACTCTTTAGTTATAACTCTACCTGTTTCATCTTTTGCAAGAACTACAACTATTTTATTCTCAGCACCAAAGTTTGCCTTACCAGAGATTAATCCTGACTTAGATAGGGTTAATCCTGCTGGAAGGTCGTCCTCTTCCTGGAGTGTGTACTGGGTTTCACCTTCACCGTTCTCTGTTATAAGTTGGAAGCTAGAGTCGACACCCTCCATAAATGATGGGATAGACTGGGTAGTGAATACGAATGCATCACCGACCTGTACCTCAATAACCTTCTCTACTCTAATATCACCATCGGTACCAACTATTGAAATTGGGTATGTTCCATTAGGAATTGAGTGGGCCAGTGTTATAGATAGTGTAGTCTCACCATTTAGTTTAAGGTAACTATCTGCAATGTAGGCTGTAATAGCCTCTGATTGGTTATCTACTTCTAGGTTTACATACTCTGAGTACCCAGAAATAACAACATTAACATCTTTAGACTCACCTGGTTGCATTCTATAGTCATCATCTTCTGGATATATCTTGTATCCTCTCTCTTTAACATGTAGGGATATAGTGTTAGAAGTGGTTGTTCCTTCTACTACTCTAATATCACCACTTAGAGTTGAGTTTGAAATTTTGATTGTTAGGATATCTAGATCTCTTCCAGTTACTTCCTGTTTAGTATCACCTATATAAACTTCTGAAGTTTCTGAGAAACCAAACCCAAAGATAGATAACTCATCACCTGTTAGTATTGAGTAGTTAGATAGGGATGAAATCGTTGGATTTATGGTGTTGTTTGTAACCTTAATCTCAGCTCGTATACTGTTATCTTCTATATCATCTATTGTAAAGAAATAGGTTCCAGGTTCTGTACCTGTTGGAACATCTATTAAAATATCTTCAAGTGTATCTGCTAGAACATTTGTAGTATACCAACTACTACTCCAACCCTCAGGAAGGTTATTAACAGTGAATGGGACACTACTGTTAAAATCATTTAACCCAGAAAGAGAGAAAATTAGTTTTGTAGAATTACCAGGATTAACAACTGAGTATCCCTTGAATGTTGCGATACTCCATGTAGGACCTTCAACTTCTACATCAATTGTGTTCTCTTCACCACTTGGGGATACAACAGTTATTGTTCGATTTCCCTGTTTCGTATCAAATGGAACATCCGCAGCTAGTCGTCCAAATGTTTTATCTTTAGTAGGAAGCTCTACACCATCTAGTAGTAGTTTAGTACCATCCACAAAACCTGAACCGTATATCTCAAAGTTCTTGGTTTCACCTTGACTCCATATCGCTGGAGATACTGAGTCTAACATTACAGGAGGATGGGTAACTTTTAATGTCAAAGGTATCTCTATTTTGTTATCCAAATTACCCATATTGTTAATAGTTAATATGTAACTATAAGTTCCAGGTACTGTATAACTATTTGTAGCTATAGTATAGTTTAGAGTCTCATGTCCACTGGTAATATCTATTAAACTATTATCTAATTTTGGATATATTCCCCAGGATTGACCTTCTTCGTACTGCTCTGGTGTTAAGCTGTTAAATTCACCTGTAATAAAATCGTAGGAGGAGTTTGTTGTTGTTGGAAAATCTACAATAATATCAACTGTATCTGTAACAGAATCCCCTACATTTGTCTCTAGTATTATTGAGTCTCTCTCTGTTCTTATATTATTTAGATTTTCAGTGACATCAGCCAAAGATATCTCTTTAGCAATTGATTGGGCACCATATGCACCATTAGAGTCTTTTGCTTTTATTGTTGCTATATAATCATCTTTTTCTAGTCCAGGTATTGTAAATTTAGTCATCTGGCCTAGATAGAAATCTTTACTTACACCACTATTTTTATTAGTTAGAGTTAAACTATAACCAGCTACTCTTACACTATCTAGTTTGTCAAAGCTAACAACTAAGTCCCCATCTTTTGTTTTAGATAGTAATATATTATCTACAGCAGCTAGAGGTTCCTTATAGTTGTTAATTAGTAGTGAACCACCAATAAACTCTATTAAGTTAGCGTCTATACCGTTATCTACAGATACATAGATATAATTTTCACCATCTACTAAAGTTGAAGGATCAATTTTTGTTGAAAAACTACCATTAGAATCTAATGTTGTCTGAGCTATCTTGTACCCTGTAAATTCATTCATATCTTCTCTTGCGAACAACTCAACTGTTTGACCTTCCTCCATTCCAGTAGTTGACCCGGATACTGTTAAAGGCTCTGTTATATATCTATTTGTGTAACCGAATGTATCAACAAATAGTTCTGGCTGTTTCTGGTTTCCAAAAACTGTAACACTATAACTATCATCAGATGGCATGTTATCTACTCTTAAAGTCCAGGAACCAGCTTGAGGTTTATTTACAATAAAGTACATACCCCACTCTGTTCTGTCTACAGTTACATTAGGGTCTGCTACAGTATACTCTGTTCCATCAGCAGCTATTGCTGTTAATTCAGGATCCCCTTCTCCGTAGTTTACTAAGAATATTAGGGTATCAACATCCTCCGACTCACTACTAACTCCAGATCTGGTTAACTTAGTCTTATTCTCCCCAGGAATAGAAAAGTTGTAACTATTAGCAATACTAGATGTTCCTCTACTATCTATGTTAAAAATTCTATCGTTATTATTCTTTTCAGCCGATAACCCGCTTCTTGAAAATGGATTATACAGTGTGTACTGGCTAGCACCCCAAAGATCAAGCTTTCCATTAGAGTTGGCAAAAACATTTAAGTTAAACCATGCTATATTTATACCACCCTTAATTCCATCGACCCAACCAGACCCCTTTTTAAACCGACCAAACTGGGCGTATCCTTTAGCTAACCACTCAGTTCTAGATGGAATATTTACCTCTGGAATTGTTACAAACCATAGTTTCTTTCGTTTTGAGTGAAAAAGAGCTCCTTTCTCAATTCCAAAATCGACATCTGCTGTACCTGAGACTATAGTTTGACCATTCTGATCATATACAAATACCTGGACGGTACCACGAACAACAGCAAGAGTTACCTGTAGTTTTCCATAAAAACCTCTACCTGTTATTGCTGCAAGTACTTCTGCTCTAGCGGTACCGTTAAGAACAACGAGATCTCCTCTAAATGCCCAGTCCCAGTCTGTAATATCTAACCAGATATCAGCATCACCTCTTACTTGAGATCCACCAGTTGAGTCTACAACAGTTAAACCTAGCTGTATCCTTGTTCCATTATCAAACATAGACCGTAGGCTGCTTGGTATCTCTATTGGAGGACCAAAAGTTAGACCACCTCTTATGCCGTTTAAGAACATACCTGTTGATGCCATAGGTATACCAACTCCTGGTGCTTCCCATGAAAAGTATGCCTGCTCTAAACCTATTGGGTATAAATTACTTGGATTTGTAAAGCTCACTTTAGTTCCAAATGTACCCATTCCAGGCACTATTAATTTACCACCACCTTTAACATAGTAGCTATCTTTGTTAACGCTGAATGAGACCTTAATATCCTTAAAACCCATTCCATCACCAACTGTAAAGTCTGGTAGTGCTATATCCCCACCACTAATGTTTAATGATGATGGAGTAACTTCTACTCCATTTATACCTATTTCAACTCCACCTACAAAGTCTGGGGTTTTACAATATACCTTATCAAAGGATACTCTACCGTTAACAGCATCTAAGGCTGGTTCGATTAATATAATTTTAAATCCTGCAATATTTGGGGACTCTATCTTATCTAGGACACACTCCCCAAAAAATGTTCCGTTATAGTCGAAACCTGCATTGTTAAATCCAACCTTCTGTCCACCCATCTGTGATGGTAGTTTAATTCTAAATGTATCCATTGTAATTCTGTCTGCATTTACTACAAAGTTTGTTATATCTGTTGTAAACCCACCTACAGTTACTGTTGCATTAGATATTCCTGCTGATATATCTATTATATCACCACCCCAGTCCATTACAAACTTCTCTAGTAGAATAGATTCTGGTAATCCTTCAGCAAGGGATGATGGAAGGTTTAACTGTCCAACTAGGGATATTCCACTATTACTAACTGTTATATCGTTAAACACAAAATCCATACCTGCAAATAGCGGTGCTGTTATATTTCCTTCTACTCCAGCTTCAAAGGATATAAGTCCACTATTTGTAGATACTTTAAGATCGTTTATATTAAACTTATCTACACCAAGACCATCCTTAACTGCTGTTGGCATTACTATACTACCACCAAAATCAAAGACTAGATCATTAGTTCCAACAGGTTCATATAGTACATTTATAGTTCCATCTTCTAGACTTAACTCTCCATAGATATCTATATTTAGGTTACTTACACCCATATCGAGGGCTAATATTTTACCTGTTGCATCAAATTTAAATGTATGTACAGGTATCTCTAACCCTGCTATTCCCTCTGGAAGAGCGTCTCCCTCTGGTAGTTTTGCAGCTGCAGTTAAATCTATAATAAATGATTTACCATCATCGGATTTTAAAAAGTTAAGGTTTGCTCCCTTACTACCATCGTATTCACCATTAGAAAGACCTCTAACATTTAGGTCACCAAATAGTTTTAACTCAGGACTTAAGGTAACATCGAAATCGATATCCCCAATAATTCCGTTACTATCTATAGAGAATGCAGATATAGAGGATTTAGTTCCAGCTATACCATCTGGGAATGTTGAACCTAGCTCTATAAGGTTACTATTTACACCACTAGGTAAGGTGGAGAATGTAAAGAGACCATTGTCGTCATCCATATCGATCCCAAGTTTCCAGTTTTCCATATAGATTCCAGCAAACAACTCTCTTCTATCTTCTAGTTCAAATGTAGAGTAGAAGTTAGATACTTTTCCATTTTGATCAATGGTAAATGTCTCAACTGTTGCTACTGTATTCTTCAAAAAGTTTGGTAAATTAGGGGCATCTAAGGTTATAGATGTACCTGTAACAGATAGTTCAAATAGCTCTGTCTCTTTAGCATATTTAAGACCTAACCCCTTAGTCTCTACAGTGTTTTCAAGCATTGTAAAGATAAAACCATTACCATTTTCATCTACAAAGTCACCTTGAACATCGAATCGCTCAATACTGCCTGTTGTTACATTGACCTTTATACCAAACTCATCTGCCTTATCACCAATATTTAGGGCTTTCCCAGCAATGCCTGTAGGAAAATCATAACCTAATACAGCTCTAGCCGATGCTCCTAAAAAGAGATCATCACCCTCTTTAATTAGGGCAAGTTTCCAGCTATCTGAAGTTGGCACCGGTTCTAGATAGAATAACTCATCGAATAGAGGTAGAGATTCTGTTTTGCTAGCTGACACACTTAAATCCCCAACACTGAAATCATTCTTTATCTGAAGCGTATGGATGGATAAAGTGGTATTATCTAATCCCTCTGGGAATTTTGGATCGTTTGGATCATTCTCAGGTATAAATACGGAACCTTCTGTAATCTCTAATCCTCTCTCTTCGCTTAGCGCTAACTCCTGTAGTGCAAAGTCCAGATCTTTATATCTGTATGATAGGTTAGAAGCTTTAATGCTCTTAACCTCAAAATACTTTTCATCTCCTGTAGGTTCAGGAATAATTGTTATATTCTCAATTTTTAATTGCGGTTTTTCACTTCCATTTGAGTTAAACTCTTTTGGAAGATCTACTGTACCTTCATTTACTATAAGGTTAAAGTCCTGATCTACAGTAATACCTGTAATTGTGGCATCCCACTGATCAAAGATTCTAAAGTCTATAGAGTCATCTAGAGATAGATTGAATCTTAGCTCACCCTGATCCATATCATATGGAACCTCTAGCTCTTTTATAGAGAATCTCTTACCTGCTAACTCCTGAACACCAAAGTCTCCAGGTAGCCTAACCCCACCGGAGAATGAGATTCCATCAACAGTGTTGACAGGAAGCTCCCCAAATCCTAAATCGTCTATATAAAATGTATATCCCCACATATCAAATGGATCTACTCTAGAGCTTCCTAACTCGAAGCTACCATCAGAGTTGATCTTAAAGTTTGTCAGTTCAACCTCTTTATTCTCCATCGTGTCTGGGAGAGTAATATTCCCTTCACCAATGGAGAAACCTTCACCATTAAGATATATATCGTGAAAGTTAAAATGGGTATTAAAAGCATCGAATTCTAGATGAGGTACAGCTGTATCGGAAGTTACTGTACCATCTCCATGGAGTGTAAGGTGGTCAAAATATATGTACTCTGCTGCAAAGTTCTCTGGTAGAGTTACAAATGAGCTTAGATTAATTCCATCATCTGTTAATCTAATAGATTTAACTGTAAATGTTACCTCATCCCCTATTGGATTGAAGCTAAATGGAGTAAAATCCTCTCCACCAAATTTTATCTCTCCGGAAGCGTAATACTCTATTGGACCCAACTCATGTCCGTTTAATCCTACTATTTTAAGTGTGTTTTCATCTGTTAATAGACCATCGGAGTCGATAGAAATACCGTAACCTCTTAGGGGAATTGCACCTACAAAGTAGTCAACTTCATCAACCTCTTTTAAGGTGATAATCTCACCATATCCATTTAATAATACATCTTGATCTGGATAATTTAACCCAACACTACCTTCTGGGTTCTGTAGGGCTTCAGGAAATAGGATCTGACCAGATAGTAGAATCCCGTTATCTGTTAACTTATAACTACTAGCTGTTACATCAAAGCCATTCTCAGATATAAAGTTTATATTTGACGGCTCAGATATGGTCTCTGCTATTGTTCCATTAGAGTCTAATTTAATAGAAGATAGCAGAAGAGTCTGAGAACCCATTGTAGAGAAAAGTCTAATCTCCCCTGATTCTATATTTATTATGTTCTTATCTACTGAGATACTGTCTGCTAAGACTCTCCAATCTCCAATATTAATAAACTGTTTACTATCAGTAATACCAGAGTTAGAGATACCTCCTGGGGTGTAGTTAAAATCGTTAAAAGTTATCTCTCTTCTACCATATTCCTCAGGTAGTGATAGTGAAGCTTTAGAGTATAGTCCGTCTGCTCTTTGCTCAAACTCAGCTAAGCTGTAGTTCCACCCATCTTTAGTAATTTGTTTTACAGTATCTGAAGCACCATAGTATATTACACCATTACCAGAGAACTCTAAACCTTTAAACTTTAACCCATTTAGGTGTTTTTCATCTGGATTTGCCGTATCTAGTGTCAGGGATCCTACTGTTATTTTAAAGTCTGAACCAATATATTGTAAATTACTAGCCTGGTAGTTGAATCCCTCTATAATAACTTTGTGACTATTTGTAACATCAGAGTCTCCCAGGTTTCCTGCTCGATCTAACAGTAGGTTATGTAAAGTAAATGGTTCACCTTTTACATAATCATCTAATGCTAGTTCAATTTCTCTGAACATTATTGTGTAGTCTAGTCCGTTAGAACCTAAACCTAAAGATTTTACTGTTAAACCAGAACCAAAACTATGATCAACCTTGATTTCATTATCTATATTCCATATACCTTCGTCTATTACACTAAAATCTAAAGAAGATATAATAAGCGGTTTTACAACATCTGATAGTTCTGTCTCTCCACCGTAGGTATCTGTCAAAGTTAAGATTCCTCCATTAATCTCTATTTGGCTTCCTACAACCTCAATATCTGTAGCGGTTAACGAGTAACCAGAGTAATCTAACTCCAGTCTAGTCTCTAATTTTGCTGCAATATCTTCATCCAGAGATTCACCACTAAATGTATGCCCACTAAATCTATAATTATAATCACCAACACTAAAAGACCCTTCTGTGGTAAATCCATACTCTGTAAAGTCTATATCATCGACACTAAAGTTGGTTCCATTGTAATCATATGAGAAGTTATCGAAACTAAAACTTTTACCTTTAGTTACAATACCTTCATAGGAGATCTCTAAATCTTTGAATCTTACGGAGTTACTTATCTCTCCACTTACTACAAACTCTTGGTTATGAACTATTAACTCGCCATCTGCAATAATTATTTTATTTTCTCTTAATATTGCTTTTTCAACTTTAATACTGTAATTTTCTGTTTCTATAGTAAATGGATCTGCTGGGCTACCTACAAAATCTCCTTCCAATATTTTCCAGTTTGAGTTAAGTAGTATTTTTACTAATGACACGCTCTTATCATTTCTAAATATAGAAAAACCTCGCCCGTTACTAGATTCTTTAGGTAAATAACCTGTGGAAATTCTTAAGTTTTTTCCACTTAAGATAAATTCTAAATCTTCATCTGATTTTATTACCCAGTTATTACTACTATCAAACTGTTTGTATCCAGTATACAGAGCAGATATTGGCTTATCTGAACTTAAACTTTTTGAGGAAGATAGTAATAGATTATTATTAAATTGTGCTATTCTATTTTCTGGTAATGTAATATACGGTTCAAAAATCTCTAAACCTAACTCATCAAGAACTAAACCATAGGATTTTAGTGCATAACCACGAATCATAAACTCCAAAGGGTTATCCTCTAACTCAATAAGTTTGTATTCTCCATTTTTAAATTCTGTTAATTTATCCTTAAAATCTAAGTTTACTTTAGTTATTTCAACACTGTTTTGCTTAAGTCCTAAAGCTTTAGGTAGTAAAAGTTCAGCTATTGGGTCTACTAAGGTTTGCCCTACTACTCTATATCCATAATATTCATTATCAAAAGGAATTGAATATGCGGGCGCTGTATCAATAATACCTTCACTATCAAAAAAAAGATGTTTTATCTCTTTATTCCCTGCTTTGTCAAAAATCTCTAATTGAGCTCTATATTTTTTTATTTTTTTGTCTAAACCAATAACTGAAAATGTGTTTGTTTCTGGGGCTAAGATCTCTTTTCCACTTGTTACTGGAAAAATAAGTTCTGATCCATTATCTAAAGAGTATAAAGAAAACGTTAATCTCTCAACTCCGGATTTATTATCTTCTACTACTCCCCAAGTAAAGTTTAAATTATTAAAATTTTCATAATCTTCAATATCTACAGATAAGTAGATATCATCATCTGTAATAGGTTCAATTGTGGGTTTTTCAGAATCAAAATATACCGTATGATAATCAGCATTCTTTTTTCCTGTCCAATCCTCAGCTACTAATATAAAACTTACTTGCCCACACTCTAAATTTTTATCTAAGCCCTGACTAACAAAACTTTGAAGATCGAAAATTTTCTCTCTTTTAGTAGTTTCTCCCCAACCTTGTATATCTATATTATTTGGATCCGCAATATATTCATCTAGGTCTTGAGTAAATGTTTCCATATTAACAAACTTATAGTAGTATTTTTTAATTCCTGTTAAATCTTTGGGTTCTAACCATGAAAACTGTGCTTTTGTTGCCGAATAGTATTTTTTATCTATAGAATGTGTATCTGAATCTATTCTAATATTTTTTGGATTAGAGAGGTCTACTCTAAAGGTATAAACCTCTTCTTCACTTAATTTCCCATTATTAGACTCTGCAACAACTCCTAAGTAGTAGTATTCAAATACTGAGGTATTTTCATTATAACCATTCTCCTCTAAACCAACTAATTCAAGCTTTGAAATAGTTGTGCCTTCTGATATATATTCACTAAAAATACTATAAAATTCACTTTTATAAAGTTTATAATGATACTGTTTTATACCTGCCATTCCAGCGTCTGCACTAAAACTAAAGTAGGCATCATCTAATGCGACAGTATCTCTTTCAGAGTTGGCTTCAGGGTGGGATGTTGATTTTATTTTTAAATTAGATGGGGAAACGCTATCAATAATTACTGGAAGTGATTTACTTAGCTCTGATCTATTTCCTCCATAGTCAATAGCTACACTCTTTATATATGTTACACCATTAAGTAGTGTTACCTTATATTTCCCATCTTCAAATATTGAAGCAATAGGAGAAAAATCACCATCGATATCTCTGGAACTGTAGAACTCATAGTAAGATACATCCCCATCACGATCTAATACTCTATCGCTTCCTGTTGGGGCTAAATATACATCCTTATCACTGCTAAATCCAGTTTCTGTAATAGTTTTATATAAATCGTCTTCTTTTATATATGTTGTGAATGAATCTGCAACTGGGGATGTTTTATCAACTATAAACTCTAAGCCCTCTGTAGATTCTCCATAGTTACCTACATCATCCTTAACTCTAAAGTAGATATAATAGAATCCTTCTGGTCTACTCTCTACATCGATCTGAGTTTTTCCATCAGCTGTAGTGAGATCAAGCCATGTATCGTCAATTCTATATTGAAGAGTATCAATATCAACATCAAGATCGTCCCATGATGGTAAACTTTTAAATGATAGTTTCCCATCTAGTAGATATCCTAGATTATCTAGTTGTCCTAAAGAGCTAAACTCTGGCCCCTTTGTATCTTTAATAAATTCTATACTTGTAGGGTCTGAAATATTATTTGCCCCATCGGTATAACGCAAATATAATTTCTGGGAACCATCTACACCACTATACCTAACAGTTAAATCCTCAGGTAATGCTGTCCAGGTTAACTTATCAAAGCTATATTCTAAATTACTGTAATTAGCAGAAAAAGAGCTACTTAGCGTACCATAGTCACTAATTAGCGGAAGTGATTTTAAAACAATTTCAGAAATTGTTTTAGAATTAACAAGAGATCCACTAGATATGATTACTGGCTTCTTTCTGTCGATTCTCACAGTAACTTCTTTTGCTTTTATACTTTGATTTCCTGCACTATCTATAGCAACTATTTGATATCTATATATATCGTAATGGTTCTCATTTTCTTCATTTAAAATCGATAAAAATGTAGGTCTTATATCACTAACTTTAACAGTATCGTCTAGGATAACTTCACCTCTTTTGGTTTTATATTTATGATCTAATAATTTGTAGTTTACTGTGGAAGAAGAATCATTAGTAAATGTTTTTAATGTTAATGAAGAGTTCTCCCAGTTAAAATGAATAATATCCTGGCTTGAACTTTGTAATATTTCTTTATCACTATTTAATAGTTCTATTTTAGTTATTTCTGGTTCAATATCGTCATACTCTAACATATATTTCCCAGTTACAATTTGCTCATTACCAAAAATATCCTTAACTTTTATATCTATTTTATTAGAACCATTAACCAAGCTATTTAAGTTAAGTGTTGTTGTATTACTGCTACCATCTGAGCTTTGCCAGTTACCACCGTTTAAACTATATCTCCAGCTATAACTATCAATATCGCTACGGTCTGTTGCAATGAAAAGTATAGAGACATTACTATTGACAGTCTTATCAAAATCATATGTTGTTATAATTTCAGGAGGAGTATTATCAATATTATCAATACTAACAGATTCGGTTCGAAAATTTCCAACCTTATCTATAATCTTAAATTCTACAGTGCAGTTTTCTGTAACTGTAAAACTTCTACTAACCGAGTGTAAACTATCTATAGATTCTTCATCAGAGTAGAGTGTTATCGGTCCAAGTTTATCATATGGTAGGTCATAAATAATATACTCAACCCCAGATCCTAGATCTTCAGCATGAATTGTAACATCTAAAGACCCTTTAACAACATCTGTAGTTGATAACGTTGTTGTTGGTTTTTCTGGTTTTATAGTATCAACTCTAGGAATAATAATATCTGAATATGTTGTATTACCAGCTTTATCAGTAGCTCTTACCCAAAATGGATCATAGGAACTAATATTATTTTTATTTATAGTTGCAACTTCATAATCTACAATAGTTACTCCACCTGCATCTTTGTACTCACGCACTGTTTCATAGGGTACAGATGTCCAATTAAATTCATCATTAGATATTTCAAAAGATTCTATACCTTCATAACTAAAGTCTGATGCAATATGATTCTCAGAATCAAAGAAGTTGTTATTAACATCCCTCATAGAGATTATTAAATTTTTATTTACACTACCCCAAGTATCATTACCATCTACGGTAAAACCACTCGGAGGTGTGATATCAATATTTTAACTTCATATGAAGAGATACTAGACCAGTTTCCTGCATTATCCATAGATCTAAAAAATATTTTATTATTGCTACTAAAAGTTGTAATATATGGAGCTACAATACTTTCCCATGATCTATTACCTATCTTAACTTCTCTAGTGTTAACCCCTGAATAATCATCTAAAAATGTTGCAGTCACATTAACAGAATCTTTTGTGGGGAATGTGTTATTAGAACTGATTGATATTGTTGGGTTTACTTTATCTATATTAGATACTGAAACCGTTTCTGTTGAATAATTCCCTAATTTATCTGTCGCTTTAATAGTAACAATATTATTAGAGCTTAACGATACAGAACTTCTAATAGCATAACTTCCAGATCCTACCTTCATTTCAATCTTGTCTAAACCAACACCTGAATCTGTAGCTGAAGCAGTGACTGTAACATTACCATTAGTCAACCTAGAAGGAGATATTGAACTAGAAATTGATGGAGCGGTATTATCTTTCGTAAAAGAGTAATAACCAACAATTACATTTCCTGCAGAAGGAGGAAAAACTCTACCACCATGACTTCTTAACTCATAAGTACCTGTTTCCGAAATTGTAAATTGATAATTTTGATTCCATGACCAATCTTTCATGGTGTCTAGAGAAAAATAACTCTGTAAGGGATAAGTATCGTTTTTATAACTACCCTTAAAGGTGTAAGAATCTTTAAAATAAATAGTTCCACTTAAACTTAAGGTAGATAATAGTATTACTTGAATTAGTGCAAACTTTTTCATTTAGCAACCTCAACAAAATATTTATTTGATTCCTTCAAAAGTAATACTTCGTTATATATGTTATATTTCATTTCATTTAACATCATAATAGAATAATTTTTTAAATAAGTTTGATTCTTTATAAGTTTTATCATTTCAGAATTATTTAGGATGGAAACTTCTAATAACAATTTGTCAACAAGACTTAAATCGATATCTAATTTATCAATAATCAATGAATTAATAATAGAGTTTGAGTTATGTTTAAATAAATTCATTTCATATTTATCTTGAGATTCTAATAAATAACCTATAAAAACAAATGAATCATAATCGAAGATCTTAAAATCTAAAATACTCTTATCTGAAATCAGGGAAGTTTTTCCATGTATCCGTCAAAACTATATGCCATTAAAATATTTTGAAAAGTGATTCATCCTCTATTTGGGAGGATTTATGAAATCGAAATATACTTTAGAAGAAAGAAAACAATTAGTTATAGAACAACAAAAATCAGGTTTAACAATAACAGAGTTTACTAAACAAAAAAATATTAAACAAACAACCTTTCAGAATTGGCTTAGGAGATTAAAAGAAACAGAGTCAGAAAAGTTTGTGAAAGTTAAATTGAAATCAGAGAAACCTTTAGAACCAACGCTGCTAATGATAAATAGTATTAAACTAGAGATTCCCGCCACAGTATCATCTTCAAAGATAGCTCAGATTATTTCTGTGATAAGAGAGATATAATGATACTAGATTTTACAAACCTATCTATATATGTAAGACCTGGAGTAACAGATATGAGAAAACAAATAAATGGCTTATCTGTACTGACAGAAGACGAAATGGGAATGGATTCCGGTTCAGGAAGCCTTTTTCTATTTTGTAGCCGTAACAGAAAAACATTAAAGTGTATTTACTGGGATCGAAATGGATTCTGTATGTGGCAAAAAAAACTAGAAAAAGATAAGTTCCCATGGCCAATGACTGAGGAAGATGCTCAAGAAATAACTTTTGAACAGTTAAAGCTACTTTTAGATGGTATTGATTTTTGGAAAGCCCATAAAGAAATAAAGTTTAAAGAAATGAACTAAAGGGGTTTTATAATTATTATTAAAATTGTAGAATTCTTTTGTAATGACAGATATTAACAAGCAGGAATTACCTGAGGAAGTTTTAAAATATATAGATTCTCTTGAGAATAAGGTTACTCTTTTAGAAGATGAACTTCGCTTATTAAGAAGTAAACATTTCGGCAAATCTAGTGAAAAGATGCCTCTTCAAAAAGAACTCTTTGAGGAGTTTGAAGAAACTCCAATGGAAGAGGAGCCTGATGAAGAGATTATTGTTTCTGAATATAAAAAGAAAAAACCGGGAAGAAAGCCTATCAGTGATGAACTTCCAAGAAAAGATATAATTCATGATATTTCAGAAGAAGATAAAAAATGTGCTTGTGGTCATGAGCTTGTGAAAATAGATGAGGTTGTAACTGAGAGAATTCAGGTTATACCTGAAAAAGTATATGTAGAGAGACATATAAGACCTAAATATGCTTGTAGAAACTGTGAAGGTTCTGGAGATGAAGAGAAACCAGTTTTCAGAATTGCTCCTGCAGCTCCATCATTAATACCCGGTAGTATAATAACAGCAGGACTTCTTGCTTATATCCTGACTAATAAAATTTGTGACTATCTTCCATTTTATAGGCAGGAAAAGAGATTTGAACGGTTTGGAATCCCAATAAGCCGACAAAATATGTCTAGTTGGACTATAAAAGCATATAAAAAGCTTCAAATACTTTATGATATTATGAAAACCCACATAAAAACAGGTAATTATCTCCAGATGGATGAAACCGTTTTAAAAGTTCATGGAGAAGATGGGAAATTAGATTCAAGCAATTCATATATCTGGGTCTCCCGTGGAGGTCCAGTAGGCTCTGAAATTGTTTTATATGAATATAATAGATCGCGTAATGCCAATTATATAAAGGATTTCACACAAGGATTCTCCGGCTTTGTCCAGTCTGATGGATATCCCGGGTACGATAAAATATTTAAAGACAATGATGATATTATTCACGTAGGCTGTTTAGCTCATGCAAGGCGTGCTTTGTACGATGCTTATGTTGCTTCTAAACAGAAAAATAAGTCTAATGTTGTAATAAATAAGATCCAAAAGATATATAACGTAGAAAAAAAACTAAGGGCTAAGAATATGACTCCAGGTGAGTTTATTGCAGACAGAAGAAAGCAGGTTGAACCTCTTTTAGAAGACCTTAAAAAATGGTTGGACAAGAAGGCTGTAAATCTTCGACCAGAAAGTAAGCTCGGAAAAGCTGTGAAATATACTCTTGGACAGTGGGATAAAATCATTAACTATCTAGATTGTGCTGAACTAACTCCAGATAATAATGCTGCGGAGAGAGTCGTAAAACCTATGGTTATGGGTAGACGTAACTTCTTATTTTCTGGAAGTCCTGAAGGAGCAGAATCTCTATGTTTTTTCTACTCTATAATTGAAACTGCTAAACTTAATGGGTTAAATCCATACGCGTATTTAAAGTGGCTTTTTGAAAATGTAGTTTTACTTTCAGAAGGTGAATCGATGGAACACCTCACCCCTTGGAATTGTGATATGGTAGAAGTTAATAAGATTATGCTTTAACTGCCCAAGAAAATGACGGATACTTTTCCATCAAGGACACAATATTTATAAAACAAATTATCTTTAGTTATATAGTATACAGTATCTTGAAGAACTAAATATTTTCTAACATCTTCTACAATGTTACTTTCGTCAATATATAAGACTCCATCTAAGTCTTTATATGAAAAAGATTTGATTAGATCATCTTCAAAATAAATACTGTATGAATCATAAATATTTTTAACAAAATCACTTTTATAGTTTGTTAGTAGATCATCAATTTGATAAATTTCATATCCATATTTCTTAGAAATTAATATCCTATTTTGATTCAAAGGATTACTCATCAATGTAACATGAAGATTTTCAGAAAATACATTGTCATCTAATAGTAAAAATGACAGTTCAATATTATTAAAAGTAAAATAATTAATTGATAAGTCATTTTTTATAATGAACCCATGGTATATAAATTTATCTTTTAGAAGTAATAAATCAATTTTGTAATGTGACACATCATTCGAAACAACAATATTGATATCTTCATTATCATTATATGATTTGAGATATAGAACTTCATTAACTTTATAGGCTATCAAATAATCTGTCCTAGTATTTTCAATAATACGGAAATCTTCAATACTTTCACCGACTGCATTATCAACTAATTTAATCTTTTCAAGGTTTTCGTCAAAAAACCTAAGTAAATACACACTATTGTTTAGTCCATCTTTTGTAAAAACCAGAAGTGAAGAACTATTCCTACTCAAATTTAAAGATTCTATTTTATCAATTTTTTCATTATCGAACAAGTTATGATTTACAATGACGAAATTATCTGATTTATCTTTTTTCACTTCTTGGACAAGTTCTAAACCAGCTATGTAAAAGAGATGCATATCACCATTTCTATTAACTAATAATTCTGGGCTAGAGTCTTCATCAGAGAACTGTACAGGATACTGTTCAGTTTCAGCTATACCATTTGAATAAAGAAAGCTAACTGACAACAACAACAACAAAAGAGAGACTAAAAACTTATTCATTATTTCCTACCTAGTATTTGATACTTATATTAATTTCTATATCAATTTATTTTTTTATATTATATTTTAATAGAAAATAGCACATATAATGCGATGACACAATAATAATTTTTTTTACTATCAACCAGAAAGATATGATAAAGGACAGAGGTATTTACGAAAACTTCATCCTCCTCTTACTAACAACGAAAACACTGTAAAGAGAATGGAGTTATAACTTTGGTTATATTAATCCAGTTTTTTAATGATTAGACTTTTTTTATTATGAATAGATGAGTAGAGGCTATGATCTTCACCATAGATTACCCAGTAACCAGTACCAAGAATCCCATTCTGAGGGATAGCAATATTTTTTACATTATTCTCAAAATCTAGAATCTCTACTTTTTTATTTTTAACAGATATTGTTTTAGTCTCATCTTTATAAATAATTTGTGAGCTATTTGATTCAAATAAGTCCTCTAGAGTAGAATTAGCTGGTTCATTGTATGAGTTAAAGTAATAGTTGCTATTAAAAGCAATATATATTCCAAACTCATCGCTGAAAATTTTATTAGGAATGGAACCTAGTCCATACTCCTTAGTCCAGATAACACCACCATTACTATCTAGTAGGTATAGAGAATAGTTGTCGTAAGTGGTGTACGTGTTATTAGAGTTTAAGGAGAAGTAATTCATTCTAGAAGATATTCCCTCTTTTATTTTAATCTCTTTTAGTAATTCACCTTCTGGTGTAAAGATGGCAACTCTTCCTTTAAAAAAGTCAGGGATATGTATATTACTATTCTGGTCAACATCAAAATATAATGGGGACCATATCCCCTCATCACTTATGTCAATGGATATTTTATTGCGGTTGTTTCCCCAGTAGATTGTAGTATCAGATAATAAATTAAAAGAAGTTAAAAGTACTACATATAATAGGGTTGTGAATCT